>DAOMOK010000025.1:0-89157 GCA_035444285.1 Chloroflexota bacterium | reverse complement strand
CCTATCTGCATCTGTGCGATTACAAATTGGCGCTGACCTGTGGGAAGTGGCGGATGTGCCCACGCCATAACGATGGGAATGTCCGCCCACCCACAGGCCAGCCACCTTTTGGCTAACACGCATAGTGAAAGCCTGTGAATGGTGGTGGATGGATTTGCCGTCTGCCGCCACCATTTATTCAAACCATATCCTGACCTGGCAAGAAGAGCAAACAGGTGAATCAAATTCAGGTCAGCCATTAGATATATAGGAAGGAGAGTGACACGATGTTGCCTATGCAACCGAAACAAGAACAACATGTACCGCAAAGTCCCAGAAGAAGGGGCGGCGTCCGCAACGGCCGTCGCCGGCCTCGTATCCCCCGTATCCTGCCGTTTGCCATCCTGCTGCTGGCAATCCTGGCCGCTTGCGCCCCTGGTGAAACACCGCCGGCGGCCATCTGCGACACCTATGACCGGGCTCTGTTCACCACCCAGTTGGTAGGCGGCGCGGCGGTGCTGTTAGGGTTGGCTGTGTTGGGCTTCCGCAAAAATCTGGCTTCCATTTTACCCTCAGAGGGAGCACAGATTGGCACGGTGGCCAGCTCAGTGGGCATTGGCCTGATTCTACTCGCTTTTTCCACCGATATTGGGAATCAGATTTTGACCGGCTTCGGGATTGAAAGTCTGTTTACCCTCTGTGGGCTTGGCTAATCAGTGAGCAGTGGGCAGTATGCAGTAAGCAGTTACTGCTCACTGCTCACTGCTCACTGCTTACTGCTCACTGGAGAAAACTATGTTCAGCGTCACCCATTTTCGTTCGGAATTTATCCAACAAGGCCAGGCCACCATTATTCGCAAAGTGACAATGACCCAGTTCATGCTGGTCATCATTCTGACGGCCGTTGGCGTGGGTCTGTTCAATGCCCCCTTTTGGTTAGCGCCCCTCTTTATCGTGGCCGGGTACGCTGCCGGGTATACCTACCATGGCGAAATCGTTTTGAAACGAGTGGTAGCCTATCTCCTGGTCTGGCTGCGCAACCTGGCTGGTGCGCCGCAAATCGTCAACGTCCAGGCCGAATGGGACAGCGTCCGTGTGCGCGCCGAGCGGCAGCAAATCAGCGGCGTGTTGGCGGCCACCGTGGTGGTGGAGTGAGAAGTGTCAAGTGCTTAACTGTCATGTGTCATGTGGCGCCAACGTGACACTTGACACCTGACACGTACGTGGAGCGAGTATTATGCGTGTATTTCAAGTGACCCTGCCCCATTTCTACCAGATTGACAGCCACGACCAGACGGCCGTTATCGGCCAGATGGTGTCGCTCTTTGCCGGGCCGGTGCAGCACTGTCGCTTCCTGACCTTTGTCATGCCCGCCAACCTGGAACGGCTGGAGCGCGAACGGCGCCGCCTGGCGATGGGCATCCGTGACGAGTGGGCGCGGCGTGGCCTGATGGAAGAGGTACGCATGATAGGGGAGTGGGCCAGCCGAGGCGAGATGCGCCGCACGCGCCACTTTCTGGTAGATTTCAACGATGCCCTCACCACCGGCGACCTGGCGCACTGGCGTGTCGTCGGCGAAGATGGCTACCCACAGCTGCCCATCCCCGGCGACTACGCCGAATCACACGATCACATGACGCCGGTGCTGAAGAAGAAAAACGGCCGTCTCCAGATAGACAACAGCCGTTACCGGTATGCGGTGTTGGCCTCTTACCAACTCAGCCGTACCTGGGATTGGCGGCATCCGCTGGCCCAGACCATTACCGCCGCTGACGGCCCGATGGTCATCTGCATTGATGTGCGTAAAGTGCATCCAGAGCGTGTCACCGCTTCGGCCGAATTCTGGCAGGGCATGATCCTCAACGGCCAGGACCGCAATGCCGTCAGCGCCAGCGAAGAAGCGGAAGCAGCCCTGAAGGCGCGTGACGAAGCGGTGCATCATGTCCGCGTTCTCTTCATGCTCCTGGATAAGAGCGCGGCCGGTTTGCGCGAACGCATGGAGAGTCTGCGCAAGACCAGTACCCAATATATGAAGGTAGACCGGCTGTTAGGCTACCAGGCGGCCGCCGCCCGCATGTTTGGCCCCGCCGCCAGACCGCCAGGGATGCCGGCCGGACACTTCAATACCCTCAGCCGCGCCCCGGCCGTCTTTGCCGGCATGTGGGGCGTGGGCCGGGAGCAAAATAACAGCGGCTTCTACGTGGGCATTTCTGTAGATGAGGTCGCTCCTCACGTCCACTACCTGGATTGGCAAGGCAACGATCCCTTTCACGGTATCATCCTGGGGCGTACCGGTAAAGGCAAGACGGTGGGCGCGCAAGCCCTGGCCTGGCGCATGGCCGAGCAGGGGACACAAGTCGTGTTGTTGGAACCGCAAGGGCATAGCCGCCGCTTGTTACAACTGGCCGGTGGCAAGGATGTCTCTTACAGCCAGTTATCTTATGCCACGACGAAACTCAACATCCTGGACGTGGTGTATGAGAATCCCACCGACCAGTACGACCACGTCATTACCCTCTTGGGCTTGCTGCTCGACCCGTTGGGCCACAACCCGCGCCACTTCAGCAATGCCGAAGTAGCCGCCATCCGCCGCGCCCTGCAGCTCACCTATGCCCGCTACGATTGGGAAGAGGAGCTGATGGCCGACCATTCGCTGACGCCGACGCTGGAAACCTTTTGCCACAAGTTGTACCAGGTGGCCGAGCAGGCATCGCCAACGAAGTTGGGGCCGCCAACGAAGTTGGGGCCACCGGCGCAGTTGGTGACGGTGGGAAATGGCGGCAACGGCCTAACTATGCCGGTACTGGGTGGTCAGGTGGCGGAAGCGGCGGCTGATCTGGCTGAGGAAATTGAAAGCCTCTATGTTTATGGTGATTACGCCGCCAATTTCAACGTGCCAACCAACCTGGACCTGACCTTGAAAGAACGCATCGTCTTGTTTGATTTCAGCCAGGTGCCGGAGCGGCGACGGCCGTTGTTCTATTATGCCACTCTGGCGGGCATCAACCACCAGGTGCGGCGCAAGCCACGCCGGCGGGCCATCATCGTGGATGAAGTCCACTACATGAACCAGGAAGCCAGCCTGATGACCTTCCTGGCCAACATGGTCAAGACGGTGCGCACCTTCGGCGCGGCCGTCATCATGATTGACCAGGATTTGGAAGCCTTCATCGGCGTCGAGGGAGCGCAGGCGGAATCCATGGCTGCGGGTCTCAATATCGCCGCCGGGCAGTTCATCATCAACAACGTTTCCTGGACGATTGCCTTTGGCATGAAACGGGATGCTGCTTACCGGTTGGTGAAGCATTACAAAGACGAGATTCTACCCTCTCAGGCTGAGTTCTTAGCCAGAATGGGCAGCGATGACCGGCATGGCAAGGGGATGGCTGTCATCCGCTGGGGTGGCAAAGCGGATATGGTGTACTTCCAACTGCGGCCGATAGAAGCGGAGTATTTATTGGGGAGCTGATCTCCCGTGTCAAGTGCTTCAGTGCACGTGTCAAGTACCTCACGTGACACATGGCGCTCTGACACCTGACACCAATATGACACGGAGGAATCATGAGTAACAAACTGCTAGACCAATTCCGCCAACAAGAAGCGGACAGCATTGCCCTATCGGTGAAGTTTAACCGTTGGTCACTGGTGATGGTGGAAGTGATGATTCGGGAACAGGAGCAGAAACTGGTGGCCAGTGACCTGCCGGTAGATGTGGATAGTGAGCAGGATAATTTTTGGGAAGAGATTGCCCGAAAGGGGTAAGGAATAATGTCTGAGAAATCAAGAGTTACCCGGTGGGTACGTCGGCTGGTGGTCATCGTTATGCCCCTGTTCATCAGTTTCGGCTGGATGACGCTGGTGATTGGCCCTGTCTACCCGCACTACGAATATGCCAGACCCGATTTCCCAACCGACCTGGAGGGGATGCCGCCGGCCACGGCCGTCAGCCTGGGATTAGTGCCTTTGACACAAGCGGAGCGGCTGGAACTGGCCCTGGTGGCCGTGGCCTATCTGGAAAGCTGGCAGCCGGCCGAATCCGCCATCGTTATACTGGCCGGGCAACAACTGCCCCATATCGGCGTGCGGCTCTATAACCGGCGCGAGTTGAATCATATGATAGACGTGAAGCGCATCACGGACACCGTTCGCTGGCTGGCTCTGGTCACGGCCGTGCCTGTTATAGGTGGGCTGCTATTTCTATTAAGTCGGCCACAAACCAGACAGGCTGGCTATTTGGCTCTTGGACAGGGCGGGGTGTTTACCGTGGTTCTCCTGAGCGGGATTGTTGGCCTGATTCTCTTTGGTTGGAGTTTCTTTTTCTACCAGTTTCATGTCCTGCTCTTTCCTGCTGGTACCTGGACGTTTGCCACCACAGACAGCCTCATGCGCCTGTACCCGGAACGCTTTTTCTTCGATGTGGGCGTGGTGATGAGCCTGGGTGCGTGGTTGTGGGGGCTGCTGGCGGCCATTGCTGGGTATCTGCTTGCCTGGCGAACAACAATCACCACAGGCGTAACAATAAGAGGAACGCATGTTCAAAAAGCTGTTCGGTAAACGCGCCGTGCGGGAGAAGTGGGACGCCGGGCTGGTCTGGTTCCGGCTGCGCTACCTGGCGCCGGAAGGTCCAACCCGGTGCATCAATCTGCTGTCACGCGCGCAGGCGTGTGGCCGCGTCGCCCTCTATTACCGGCCGGGGGACGCTGTTTCGGAGTTGTATCTGGGCATTCCAGAGACCCACGTGCGCCTGCTGCGGTGTATGGTGGCCGATTTTGGCTTTTCGCTCAAACCAAAGCCGCCAGAAGTGGTCATCCCGGCGGCCGGGCGGATGACGGCCGTGACTGAACTGTCCTGGGACACAGCCTTTATGGTCCATATCGCCAATGAGTTTGCTTTTGCAAGCCTGGTTGAAGGTGAAAACAAGAGCGGCTCTTATCTACCAGATCCCCTTTCAGGCGAGCCTGGACGTGGCCCGGCCACCTGGCGTTTACCAGACAACCCCTTACCGGGATTGACGCTAAAGCTTTCCTGGAACGACCGGCAACCGCCAGCGCATCTGGTCGCCACCGAGCCAGACTCTCAGCGCTGGCTGTTGGGGCGAACGCAGTCCGGCATGCCACTGCATGTGGCCGGTCGGGTCAACATTTACGGCCGTCAAGAAGCGGTGGCCGATTGGCTGGTGCATCAGGTATCGCAGATGGTCACAGTGGATCATACCAATCTGGTAGTTATTGATGGCGTCGGCGACCTGGTGCCCCGGTTGAAGCGGAAAGCGGCCGTGACCCGGTTGTTAGGCGAGCAGCTGGCTTACGTGGATATTGATGGGGCTTCACTGGTGGGTGGGTTCAACCCGTTGGCGGCAGCGCCAGGCGAGACGGAAGCGGCCACGTTGCAACGCTGGCAGCGCTGGTTCCAGGGGATGAACGTGCATCCGCAAGGCATTCAGCTGCTGGCCCAGGCGCAGCAGGATGGGGTCAGTGACATTCCCACGCTACGGAAATGGCTGAAACAGGTAGAACGGCAAGGGCAATATGCGGCCGTTTCTGGCCTTAGACTGGCTTTAACCCGGCTGACCGCTAACCGGACGATACGTGAATGGGTGACCTGGCCGACCAACCCCTGGTCTCAGGTGGTGGAAGGGGGTTTTCTCTTTGCCTGTAGATCTGAAACCTGGGAACAACGACATCTCCTGCGGGCAATGCTGCTGGCCGCATCTTGTCAGGTGCAGAAGAAGTTGATTGTGCATGGCTTTCCCTGGTCAGCCTTTGGTATTGAGGATACCCGGGCGTGCCCGGCGCTGCTCATCAGCAACGGCCCGCCTCTCGCTGAGGCGGCTATGTTGCTGGTGCAGTCCGATTCCCGGATGGCGGCAAAAGTGGGACAACGGTATTTGAGTAGTGACCCCCAGCTGGTTGAAAATATGCAGTTGTTGCAACGGGGGGAAGGGATTTTGGTAGAGGCGGGAAAAATTGTCTTTGCCACCTGGCAAGGGCGCCTGGCCGGGCAGGCGCAGATTTGCTGAATACATGTCAAAAGAGTAATTGTTGTGCTTTTGCAACAATCTCGAACATGCGATCTGAAAAATGCTTGACAAAACAGGGAAATCGTTTAACATATTTGAAACTAGCCTATTCACACCTATGCTAGAAGAGGCGATCATGTTTAGAGCAGCTTTCGTAGGACGTAGCCGTGAGCTACAGATTTTAGACAATTTGTGGGGATCAAATAAAGCGACCCTGCTAATTCTATACGGGCGTCGGCGAGTTGGCAAAACCCGTTTGCTGACCCATTGGTTGCAGCAAAGTGCAGATAGGGGACTGTATTGGGTGGCCGAACCTTCTTCATCTCTTTCCCAGCTGCGTTCCTTCTCCCAGGCTTTGATGAATTTCATGGATCCGGAAGCGGAAGTGCCGCCTGATTTTACTTTTTCCAGTTGGGAACTGGCCTTTCGTCAACTCTCCCTCTACGCGCAAAACAAGCGGGTAGCCGTCTTTATTGATGAAGTGACATACGTCATTGATGTAGATCCGGAATTTGTTGGCGTATTGCAAAAGGTATGGGATCGCTGGCTGAGCGACTCCAACCTGATGTTGGCTTTGGCTGGCTCCCAAATGGGGCTGATGCGCCAGCACCTACTCAACTATGATGCGCCGCTCTACGGGCGCGCTGCTACCCAGATGCAACTGCTCCCTTTACCTTATGGCACCACATATGACTATTTCCCAGAGTATAGCGCCGAAGAGCGGATGACGTTGTATGCCATGTGGGGTGGAGTGCCGGCTTATTGGGAGCGGCTGGATGCTAATCTGAGTATTACCGAGAACCTGCGTCGCAATATTTTGCCCGCCCATGCCTGGATGATTGATGAATCCCGCATTTTACTCCAGGATTTCATCACCGATCTGCATAACTACGTAGGGATACTTCGAGCAATTGCCGATGGTCAGCAGGCAATGAGCGATATTTCTACCCGGACCGGCCTAAATAGCAGTAAAGCCTCATTTTATCTGAGCGTTCTGCGCGACACAGGTTTTGTTGTTCGTGATGTCCCCATCTCTCAGCGTGGCACTGATTCTCGTCGCGGTCGCTACACCGTGACCGATCCCTATCTCCGCTTTTTCTACCGCTTCATGTCTGCTTACCAGTCCAAGCTAGCCTTGGGCCAAATGGAAGAGATGCTCAAGCTTATCCAGGAGACATTGCCAGCCTTTATTGGTGATAACACCTGGCAAGAGTTATGCCGCGAATGGGTGCTGCGGGCCAGCGCTCAAGGTGAGATGCCGCTGCCTATTGAAGAAGTGGGCAGCGAATGGACGAAGAACCACATCATCGATGTGGTGGGGATAAGCGAAAAAGAGACCAGCCTGGTGTTGGGTGATTGTTTTTGGGGTGATGCACCGGTTGGCCCAGAAGTTATTAAGGATCTGATGTACAAGACATCAATCATGTTGCCCAAAACAAACCAGTTATGGTCGGTTTATTACGTCTTGTTTTCGGCCAGCGGTTGGACGGCCGGCGCGCAGCAGATGGCCGCCGATCCGCCTGCGGAAGGGCAGCCTAGTCGGCGTAAGCGGTGGCAATCTGTTGGTGTCCGGCTTGTTGATTTACAGGAGCTTGATAATGACCTGAGACGCTGGTCTACTTGAAGCAGCGCCAAAGTAACTAAACAATAAACAAAAACCCTTGTCAATTTTTGGGCCTGACAAGGGTTTGGCGATGAGGTAGGGAATACCTGCATCTTCAAAATACATTATGTAGATTAGCATTGAAGCAGCGTTCACGTCAAGCTGTTTCTCTCCCTTCTCACTTGCCCTCAAATTATAAAGCTGGTTAATCGCTGCGTTTGCAGGCATTTTGCCTTCCGTGACTGCTTGCCACTTTAGCGTGGTCGGTAGTCATGGGTGGCTAAATGTACCCATCTGACGGCAGGTTGCATCTTCTGCCGCCAGAATACAAAAAAGCCGGTGCGTCAACACAGGCTTTTGCAGAAGTATATCTATTCGTCAATTGCATACTTTTGAGGTTTTGGGTGTTGGAAGCGCCCTGACCTTTTTATGAAGCCCCTTCACTGGGGAGGGGGGAGGTGTGTTTATTCATCTCCTATGCAACATATGTCACTAAGGAGAATAACACAGGCTGATCCCTGTGTCAATGGGTCGTGCATTCGCATAGATAGTTGACGCTTGGAAAAGCCTGTGGCTCGGCATGGACGGCTCCAACACCACGCCATCGCCACAATTATTAGAGGCCAACCGGCGGCTTTATGCGTTGCGCATACAAGCTCAGGCGCAGCGCCAGGCGGCGGGATTGCCTGCAGATCGGGTACGGCAGCCGGAAAGCGATCTGCCCTGGCATGAGGCTGCTCCTCAGAAACCGGCCACCACGGCCGAAAAGATAGCTGCCTTGCCGGATCATCTGGGGTGGGGGAGCGAAGCGTTAACGGCCGTTCTGCGTCGCCGGCGACAGGAATCTGGGTGTGTAGACGACGATCAAGGCTTGTCCCGAGCGGAGCCGAGAGAAACGGCCGGTTCTAACTCCATACCTACAAATAACGCCCAAGCTGCGCCCTCTAGCAATCAACAATCTCTGGGCAGCAGCTCGCAAACGAATAGCTGGGTAAAACTCTACCCGGATATTGGCCTAGGGATGTTGCGTCAAGAGTTGACTGCGCCGGGACGACTCTGGCTCTTGCTGCGGTATCTGGATAGGGAAGGGAGCGGGGTGCTTCGCATAGACATTTTGGCACAACCCCTGACAAAAAAATCCTCACCCTTACACCTATGCGGTAAACGACAGTTACGAAACCTGCTTCAAGATGGGGAAGGGGTGTATTGGATACGAGATAAAGAGCACATCTGGCTGTGTTCGGCGGCCAAGGTAGCTTATGCGTTGGGTGTGGAACGGTTGACCGGCCGGCCGGTGGCGTTGCCAGTGGCAGCGTTGTTGGATGGGATCGGTGCCTTCCGCGCCCATCTGTACACTGCCTTCCACAGCGGCCGCACGAAAGACACGCCTTATGGTGAACAGGCCATGCCCATCGCCCGTGAGACGATGGAGCAGATGAGTGGGGTGGGGCGGTCCAGCCAACGGGCGTATGAAGAGCGGGTCGGCGTCGAGGTACAGGCCAACTTTGTGGTTGGGGATATAGCAACAAAGGAGAATCAAGAAAACCGCGCCTGGGTACAAGGGCAGGCATTATTTGAATTGAAGGACTATCGCGGCCAGCAAGGCAAGAAGGGTAAAACGTATCTGGCCTGGCAGCTGCCCAACACCTACCTTGGGCAGCACCGGCGCCGTCCGCGGGGCCGGCAAAAGCGGATCAATCGGAAACTCAATGACCTGGTTATGAAAGGGATGCCGGGGAACGTTGGGGGAACGAGTGAGACGCAAAAGCCAGAGAAGGTGTATTATCCGAATGGTAAGCTGGCGGCGAAGGCATACGGCCGTGATCCGGAACGGGAATTGTATTGGAAGAGGCATAGGACCGGAAACGGCCGTTTTGATTTGTGGCAGCAGTTGGGAGGTGGGTGACGATGGAGGCTAGTTTTTTTGTGTCACCAGTCGGAAAAAAGTTGCACCCATTTTAGGGATAAATTTTTAACTGCCTGATTTTGGCTGTATTTGGGGGTATAACCTCTTGCTGGATATGCGAAGTGTGTCGGGTAGGGAATACGGTTAGTCAACTTGCTGGCACTCGCTGCACTTATCGCAGGTGTACAGACACAATTAGTCGTTGAGCGCTGTCGTCAACGCCACACGTAGCGTTTCTTCTGTCTGGGGACCGATGAAAACCTGGAGGACACGACCGTCCCCAGACAGCACAGCGAACGACGGATGCCCGCGTAAGCCGTATTCCTGTTGTAACCGCACATTGGCTGGCTCTGCAGCGGTTAAACGGAGAATTGCCGCTTCGCCAACAAATTCGCTCTCCAGCCCATCCACGATGGGCATCATCGCTTGTCAGGGCGGTCAGGCGTCGGCGTAAAACATCACCAGCGCTGTACCTTCCGGCGCCGCTGGTGCATCAGTTCCCTCGGTTGCAGTGCCTGTACAGGCAGTTAGTAGCAGTAATAAGAAAAATACTGACCATCCCAAACGTTTCATCATTCACCTATTCGTTCGCAGTATACGCGTAGCCTCCGGCCAGGTGCTTTTGATATAGGTGAGGACGGCCGTTACCTCCTCATCTGTCAATACACCCGCAAACGTCGGCATATTACTGGTGCCTCCAATATTCAACTCTTCCAGTCGCCTGCCGCCCAATCGAATTGCTTCCAATAGCGTGGGATCGCCGTGGTGCCAGGTGTGGCCAGAAGCATCGTGAGGCGGAGCACGAAAGGAATTGTCCTCATTCTGAATTTTCCAGTTAGCCTCCCCTTCCAGGTTGGCCCCGTGGCAGCTTGCGCAGTGTGCAGCGTATACTGCCTCACCCAGGTCGATCGCTTCCAGATCAGGCATAGGCATAGCTGCAATGGTGGTTGCGACTGTATCTGACTGAACAGTATCTGTGGCCACCGCATCCTCAACGGCAGCAGGCTGGCAAGACGCCGCGGCTAAAGCAATTAATCCAAACCAGAGCAAGATATGACGCATACGATGTACCCTCCACCTTAGCCGCTACAGTACGGTTGCCTGATATTAGAGGAAACCGCGCCTGGCAAACAGAGCGATTTGGCGCAAGGGGCATAGGCCATTTGGCGGGTAGAGGGGATGAGCGCCGCGAAACTTTCATCACTATTCCTCTGTGTCAAAGTTCTGTGTAAGTGGTCACCTGCACACCGGGAAATCGCCGTAGCCGGGGGCGAATGTGATGGCAATACTGAATGTTGGTCACAACCAGAATGCGGTTACCGGGATTGCGCTGCGTCACCGCCAACACAGACCGGGTGAGGTACTCTATCCGTTCGTGGTAAGCATGGCGCACCTTGGTGCCAGCCAGCCAATGTGTCAGGCTATAGAGAACGTCCCCCACATGATGACGCCAGCCCTGATTGATGGCATCGAGGCCAGGCGCCGTGCGTTGAAGCCACCCTATCCAGCCACGCAGCCAACGAATGAGCGTGCCCCGCCAACCCCCAGCATCGGCCACCGATCCGCCCACGTGTTTTGTCCTGGGCGACGCTGCCGCCAGGCGGCCCGCAATGGCCCGGTTACGGCCAGCACCGCGCCGGCCGCTAGCAGCAGATGCGTAGGGCTGAGCAACGCTTCCACGCTCTCCTCAATGCCAAAGATTCCATGCCAGAGTATGTCGCCGGCGCCGCCTGCCAGGAAAAGCAAGATGCCAACGAGTGACCAGCCGTAGCCGACAGGCACAGCCGCTGGCCAATTCCCCTCCTGGTGCCAGTTTTGAACCACATAGATACCCAAAGCAACGGCCGTTACCAGGAAGCCACTGTACAACACGCCATGCCAGGGCGTGAAGAAACTCTCCAATTCGGCTACGTGATGGTGCGCCCAGCCGTCGAGGAAGATACCGCCCACAAACCACAGGTTAAGCAGAGCATACAGCCGGTCGAAAGCCTAGCTACTGCGCCGCCGGGATAGCATAGAGGGTACCGGTGTATGAATCGTTTGCGTCGTACTTGTCATAGCATTCACTCCTTATGCTGAAAGATTGCTTTCAGCATAAAGTAAGTGACCGGTTTAGGATACCGTGAAATTGCGCGTCTGCTCTACGTGAAATCACCTAATTTCGACCTCCATTCATGAAGCGTTACTCTCTGTTTTCAACTGCCCACAGCGCCGCTTCGGTGCGGGAAGCCATGCCTAGCTTACTGTAGATATGGCGCAAGTGGGCCTCAATGGTGCGCACACTGAGGAAGAGTCGCTGCGCGATGTCCTTGTTGGTCAGTCCTTGGGCCAACAGGCCCAGCACCTCTATTTCCCGGTCGGTGAGACTTTCAGGTGGTCGTTGAGGGCGTAACTCCCCTCTGGCCAGCGCGGCCAACGCCTGCGCAGCCAGGGATGGCGGCAAGACGAGATCGCCCCGGCCAGCAGCGATTACCGCTAGTGCCAGGTCGGCTACGGTCGCATCCCGCACAAGACAACCCAGCGCACCAGCGCGTAGCAAAGCAATTACCTGAGCCAGATCATATCTGTCTACCAGGCAGAGAGTACCGCCATTCGGTGCCACCTGGACCAACTGCCGCACAAAATCGGGAGAGTGGCTGGTGCTCAGGGGCAGGTCAACCAAAATGGTGGAAGGGTGACCCGGTTCCACCAGCACGGCGACATCATCTATGTTGGCGGCCGTGCCCCAGGCCTCAACCCCCGGTTGCTGCTTGAGCAAAACTTCCCAGGCAGCCCGGTGCAAGGCAGTCGCAGCCAGCATAATGACGCGGGTGGTTATCATACTTACCGCCACACGAAACACCTTTCCCTTACGTTACCGGCAGCAGAATTAGTAGCTTGGCTCCTTCACCTGGGGCTGCCTGTAACGCCAGGCGCGCGCCGATTAACTCAGCTCGTTCCTGGATGCCCAACAGGCCAAAGTGACCGGAGGTAGCCATTTCTGCCGGACTTTCGGGAACAATAAAGCCACACCCATTATCTTTCACCGCCAGCTTCACCGTTTCATCCGTAAAACAAAGATGAACCGTGGCCTCGGTCGCCTGGGCATGGCGGGCGACGTTGCTTAACGCTTCCTGGGTAATACGATAGAGAGCCAGTTCTACTGCCGGCCGCAGGCGACGTTCCTCACCAGAAACGTGGCAGGTCACCGGGATGCCTAAAAGAGCACCGGTATCCCGCGCCAGCATGTCCAACGCCGTTACCAGCCCCAAATCCTCCAGGTAAATGGGACGCAAGTCGCGCGTCAGGCGGCGTAAATCAGCTACTGTTTGCTGGACCATTTGCTGCATAATGGCCAGCTTATCCGGGGTTGCTTCGTCTGGCGCTGACAATTGGGCCAGTTGAATCTGCTGATTCAGGGCAATGAGCGATTGAATGGTATCGTCGTGTAGGTCGCGCGCCAGCCGGCGGCGTTCCTCTTCCTGCCCGGTCGTAACGGCCCCCAGGTAGCCGCGCAGGCTTTGCTGCGCCATTTTCACTTTTTGCGCCATGTGAACCAGTTCTGTTTGCAGCCGTTGGATTTCGTCAATGCCACCCACCGGCTCCTCAATGGCGGTGAAATCACCCCAGCCGAGCATCGTCGCCTTCTTCGCCAATGATTGTAAAGGCTGTACGATCTGGCGCAAACCAAACCAGAGGGCGATGAGGGTGATGACTATAACCGGTACGAAAAGCAGCGGTGCCAGTTCAGTGGCTCGCAACAGCGGATCGGCCACAGCGCGCCAGGGTTCTTCAATGACCAGCGCCCATCCGGTCGCCGGAATGGGGCTGAAAGCAATGACATGTTCATCTCCGGTGACAGCCAGGTAAGTCGTACCGCTTTCACCACGTAAGGCATCGGCAACACCCGGATGCTGTTGGGGTGGCAATTCACCCCAGGGAAGAGTTCCGGTCTGGTACAAAACGGCGCCATCGGCCGTTACCACATAAGCTGTGGCCTGTTCACTGGCGCCAAAGATATCGGCCAGGGCGCGGCGGGCCAGGCTGGCCGGTGAAAAGGCACCCACGGCCGTAAAGTCACCGGCTGTGGCCGCTACCAGGATCAGTTCCGCGCCACTGCGAGGATCGGCAAAGGGAGGCAAAAACTGGGCTTCGCTGGCATCATTCCCTCGCGGCAGCGTTGCCAGGTACTCGGAAATGGTTCGCGCCTGCCAGATTTCGTTGCCGTTGGCGGCTGCCAGGAATGTGCCATCGGCTGCAAACAGGGCCATTCCCCCTTCAAAATCGGGCAGTAAGAAGGCTGCATCTGCCAGCGCATGGGCCGGATCAGACGCATTAGCCGCTTGCAAGGCCAGGCTGCGAACGGCCGATTGACGATGGTTGAGTTGCTCGGTAATGGCGGTCGCGGCCGCCCGTGCCGCCCGCTCATCGCGCTCGCCGACCAGGGCACGCATGGCCCGTTGGTGCAAAGACAGGCTGCCAAAGGCGATAATCAACAGCAGAGTCGTTAACGGCAGGACAGTGAGGACGAATAGTTGCAGAGGTAAACTGCGCCAGCGTTTCATAGCCAGTAATCCGTATTCGGTGAATAGTGATCAGTAAGGTTAGAAACCATTGTATACCGATAACTGATTACTTATTACTGGTTACTGACTACTGAACATCGGCCGCAATAAGACCCAGGGATACGGCTCTCATCACCGCTTCGGTGCGGCTGTTGGCTTGCAACTTTTGATAAGTTTTAGCCAGGTGCCCTTGCACCGTGCGATCACTAATACCCAATTGGATGCCGATAGCCTTGTTGGTGTACCCTTTTGCTGCCAGAGCCAGCACTTCCAACTCCCGTTCGGTCAATGTTTCCACCGGTGATGGTGGTTCCGTGCGGCCGGCAATGTGGGCCATCAGTTTTTGAGCCACGACAGGGTCCAGCGCCGACTTGCCTTCATGCACGTCACGCACTGCCTGAACGATCTCGGCCGGCGAAGCGGTCTTTAACACGTAGCCGTTGGCCCCGGCCTGTAATACCGCCATGACGTAGGGGTCATCATCATAGGCAGTTAGGACCAGCACCCCCACGTCACGGTGGTTGGCGCGCAGCCAGCGCGTGACTTCAATGCCAGTGGCTTTGGGCATCTGGATATCCAGCACAGCTACATCGGGCCTGTGCTGCGCGATGAACTGGCGGGCCATTTCGCCGTCATCGGCTTCGGCCACCACCTCGATATCGGCTGCGTGTTCCAGGAACTGCCGGATCCCGGCGCGGACGACGGCGTGATCATCGGCCAGGATGACACGAATCGGTTCACTCATAGCAACCCGCTGCCTGCTTGAACTTTGCCTCGATCTGGCGGGCGGTGTCAGCAAAAGCGGTGCCCAGGCGTGGGTAGGCAAACCATACGACGCCTAGCCCGAACAAAAGGCCGGTAATGAGACGCAGCCAGAAGTTGAGAGAGCCGACAGCATCCCCGGCGTAAAAGCTGGCAGTAAACGTGTTGTTGGTTAGCGTGGCCAGCCAGGTATTGGTGTAACGAAAGCCGCCGCCAATGCCGCCGATAGCGTCGCTTAACAGGTGCGTACCGCCGTCAAGGACCATGGGTAGAGAGAGAAGAATTAACCCCCAAATGGGTAACGGCCGTAACCACCGGCGCAGCGGCCAGTAGAAGAGTAAGCCCCAAAAGAGCGGGCTGCCGTAGGCTGAAACCATCCGGTCAGACCAGGCCACCTTCCAGCCCATATCGGCGTTGCCGACAAACTGGCGCAAGAGCAGCGGATTGGTGGTCGGCTGCCAGGTTGCCTGGATCTGTTCTAGCGGTACCATAAATCGTGGGCCGAAGAGGAAGAAGGAGCGCTGCGGCATCTGGTGGCACTGGAATGAATACAACAGGTAGATGGCCTCACCGGCCCGCGTCCAACCTATTTCCATAAACACAGGGGCGAGCCAGGGCAGTCCCACCCAAACGGCAATCACCAGACTGAACAGCAGGAGCCAATGACGGCTCAACCAGTAGACCAGCCGGTCGGCGCTGACAGCCAGGCTACGGCGGTTTGGGGTAACGGATGTGGAAGACATAGGCAGTTATGAGGTATGAATTGTGAATGGAATCCCGTTCACAATTCACCATTCATCAGTGGTGGCGCCCATGATGATGTTCGCTATGCGTCTCGTCACCAACATACTTCTCCGGGTTCTTGTCAAAGGCCGTTTTGCAGCCGGGAGCGCAGAAATAATAGGTTTTACCCTTGTATTGTGATGTGGCTGCGGCCGTTTTCTTATCTACTTCCATACCACAGACGGGATCTCTTGCCATCAGATTTACCTCCATTCAATCTTAATACCCGCAAAACCTTATTGGCTGGTTGCAAGTAATCTTATCACGTTTTGCGTCTCGACTATCATCTATTATCTATGGGCTTTTCACCGTTCGCCAGAGCCAAATGAACGGCGCTGGTATAGGCCATTTGGCGGGTGGCACAGATTTTCTATGATGCGCCATTTTGCGCTCGTTAAAAGCGCCCAACTTTTCTATTCTTATCACTGTATCTGACGATTGGAGATTTTTAGCGCATGACAGGAACAAAACGTATTTTGTGGCCCGTTGGGGCAGGGTTCCTTGGTGCCGGACTGCTGACATTCCTCTATTTCGGCATTGTTTCCTGGGCCGAAAGCCCCGCGCATGCCCTCGATCTGTTTTGGGAAGACCGTTGGCTTGTGCTGCCTATTATTTTGGGATTCGGGGTGCAAGCGGCGCTGTACACTATCCTGAAGAAACGACTCTTTGTGCCTGTGACCCATACCGGTCCCAGTGGGGCGTTGACCGGCGCGGGTGGGGGGATGTCCACGGTGGCGATGGTGGCCTGCTGCGCTCATCACGTGACCGACGTGTTACCCATTCTGGGCTTGACGGCCGCGGCCGTTTTTCTGGCTGAATACCGTACCGCCTTCATGCTGGTGGGATTAGGTACGACGCTAATCGGAATTGTCGTCATGCTCACTATTTTATTGAAAGAAAGACGGAAGGCGCGGCAAATGATGGCGGCGGCAGCGGAGGCGCTATGAAACAAAAACGGTTCATGATTATCGGGCTGTTATGGGTCGTATTTCTAGCGGCGTGTAGTGCTGAACGAACCGGGCAACCGCCGGTAGTATCAGGGGAGCGCGAGGCCAGTGAGGGTGCTGTTTCGTTCCCACCCCCTGCTCTGGAAACGGCCGTTGACGAACAAGGCGCTGTTACTGTGGCCGTTACGCCATTGGATATAAGTGGAAAGACACCCTCTCTGGATTTTGAAGTAACAATGGATACCCACTCGGTAGATCTGAGCATGGATCTGGCAACGTTGGCAATACTAACTACGGATAACGGCCGTTCCGTCACAGCCACGTTCTGGGACGCTGTACCTGGCGGTCATCACGTGTCTGGGGTGCTCTCCTTCCCGGCGAAGATAGAGGGAACGGCCGTACTCGAAGGAGCTTCCCAACTGACGCTGACCATTCGTAACGTGGACGCACCGGAGCGCGTATTCACCTGGGCGTTGCATTAGAGCCATGTAGAAACGCGCGTTCTCATTGATTCTCCTCCTGAGCGCAGCCTTGTTGGCGCTGGCTCCTCCGGCTATGGCTCAATATGTAATTGTTAATCGTTTGGAGGCTGTGATGAAAGCCAAAGTACGCCGTAAAAACGAGTGATTCTAGCCAAGCGCAGGCGGAAATCTGGATACAGGCAACGTTGCGCCAGAATTGAGTAATGGGAGAACAACATGACTCGTAAACATCTAATCCTCATGATGCTTGGCTGCCTGCTGCCCCTGGCAGCTCTGGCGGCAATCTTCATCTTTCAAGTGGAAGTAAGCACGGGGCTGCTGTTCGGTCTGGTTCTGTTATGCCCGGCCATGCATCTGCTGATGATGCGCGCTCATAGGGGACACGGGGCGCACCACGGCGCTCACATGACGAATGACAGCGACAAAAGCTGCTTGATTACCGGTTCAAGGTTGCCATAAACCCGGATTATGCCAGCGTTGACCCGCGTCTTGGCTGTAGGCCGGGAGACATTCTGTGGCCCGTCTTAACCGGCCACTGGCCGCGCCATAAGCCATTTGGCGGGGGCGCAATACGCCAAACAGCGGATTATCAAAAGAGCCATCTACTCTAAAATCTGGGCGTAGTCTGCCCGACTAACATTTATCGCTATGAGGAAGAAACGGAATGAAAAAAGTGGCACTTTGCTTATTGGTTATTGTGGCGGCCGTATTAACCGCGTGTAGCTCCACGGCCGAGCCATCGCTTGTACCTCGGACTGAATTCACCCTGAAGGCTACTGATATTGCCTTTGACAATACCCGGCTGGAAGCGCAGGCGGGGCAACCGGTGAGGCTAACGCTGCAAAACGAAGGCGTCTTAGAGCATGATTTCAGCATCATGGAAATGCCCCACACTGGCGAAGTAGTGGTTGACCATGAAGTAATGGCAGGCCATGATATGGGCCACATGAGCGCAGAACCGGACATCCATGTGGCTGCTGCCGCCGGAAGCAGGAATATGATTGAATTTGTCCCGTCTGAACCGGGTGAGTATGAGTTTGTCTGCACGGTAGCAGGCCACAAAGAGGCGGGTATGGTTGGAACGCTGGTAGTGAAAGCGCCCTAAGCGCAACGCCGACCATTTGAGAAACGGCCGTTACGCCACCTGATGCTGAGCGTGACGGCCGTTTTCGTTTAAGGTGCCAGAGCCGCCATAATGCGGTGACTCAGGTTTGGCGACGGCCGTTCCTCCGGCCCATCAGCCAGTGACAGCCAGGTACGGCCGTTGTGGCTATGCGCCACCACGGTCGCCGGCCGGCGTTCCTCTCCATACACTAACAGCACCACCATATCACAATCACAGTTGCCGGCGTGATGGGGGCAGGTACAGGGCGTGTCGGCTGCCAGTGCCGCCCGCAGGTCAAATGAGCGCCACACCTCTAAGCCGGTCTGTGCCAGCAGCCGGGTAACTCTGTTAACGGCTTCGATAGCCGGTTGGTTTAGCGTCAGCAGTTCCGTCATCATCTATCCCCTGTACAGCGTTATTCACTACCTTAATCGAAAAACCGGTCTCCCCGTAAGCGCCAAATATCGCGCTATTCCATAGGCCATTTAGCGTATGAACCACCGGATTGCTGATCGTTCCGGCAAGGGCGCCGAGAAACTGCCTGGTGAGCTTGCGTTGGTGGTGATGCGGCTTTGGCCGCCGGACCAGGCTTTTCGTCGCCTGTCGTAGTGTTGGTCCACTGATTCAGGAAGCAGACTATGATAGCTTTATCCTCCCAACAGCATCAATAAGATGCCAGCAACAATGTGCTGCCTGCCGGCAAATCCAGTACGCCTATCTCGCCGTAATTCAGGTCAAACAGCTTAATGACGCCGCTCATATTTTCGTCTACGTCGGTGTAAAACAATTGTGACGAATTCAACCAGATAGGTTCGCGACCGGTCGGTACGTGCAACCGGGCCATGGTGCCGTCGGCCGGCAAGACCCACAGGCCCGATTCGTCTTCATTTTTGGCCCAAATTTCAATCGCCAGCCATTTCCCGTCAATACTCCACACGGGTGAGGGCGGCAAAGCGCCGAACTGGGCCGGCTGCCAGGTGAACACGGTCATAGCGGTTTGCCGGATCAGATCGAACACGACCAGGCGAGAGCCGGCTGCCGCGCTGCACAACCAGGCCAGCTGCCTGCCATCTGGCGACCAAGCGGGGTTATAGAGGTTGCATGCTGGCTCCCCCTCCAGGCCATGAAAAAGGGCCTGGTCCAACGGCTGCGAGCCGCCGTCAGGCCGGTAGATGCGGCCGTTGACTTCATCAGCAGAAAAAGCCGAGATGTCGTAAGCAACGGATTGCCCATCGGAAGCCATTGCCGGTCGTCCCAGAGAGAGGTATTCCTCTTCGATTATTTGGAGTTCGCCGCTATCTATGTCTAGCATGGCCACGTGCCCAATAGAGGGACCTTCGCCTTCCGCGGCCGAAAGATAGACACCTAATAGCAACGTATGGGCATCTCCCCACACATGCAGCCAGGAAAGGGTAATGTCCGCAGCCAGTTGCCTTTCACTGCCACTGGCCAGGTCAACCAGCCAGAGGCGGCGCTCGTCGTCTAGGTAAACGGCGCGGGCCGCATCGGGCGCGGGCAAGAGGGGGTAGCGCTGCTCGGTCACCTGATGGAGACGGCCGTCCATCGCCACACGGTAAAGGCGATACTGGCCGTTGTCATTGTCATAGACCTGGTACACACCGGCCGGCGCTATCAGCACACGCTCGTCAGGAGGCACGGCCGTTTCGACCCCACTTAATTCCACGTCTGGCTCTACTCGCAAAGAGGTCACGACCGCATCCAGCAGTCTTAAGTCAGGCGCAAAGCCAGGCGGCGTCAAGTCGTTTAGCACCGCTTTCGTCTCCGCCACATAGGTCGCATAATTGAGACTAAAGGCTTCCCAATCGTCTACCTGGAACGTGTCTGGCAGAACGGCCGTCGTCACCGGGAAAAAGGCCGCCACATAATACTGCCCATCGGCCGTCAATCCCTGGAAGGTATAAATCAGGCGTTGGTTGGTCACGGGGGACGAGTCCTGGGAAAATGCGGTCACGTAGCGCACGCCGGCGCCGTTGGCGAATGCCAGGTAGGCCACCTGGCTGTGGAAGTCCTGAGCAGAATTGATCAGCGGCAGGTAAGGCAGTGTACCGCCAGGGGTAGACGGCCGTGCCGCTAACAGGGCCTGCAACTGTTCGATCTGTCTCCTGGCCAGGTCGTGCATGGCTGAATAGGCAGCCGCCGGGTAAACTGCAATCTGCGGCATCGTCTCCAGGTTGAGCTGCCACCGCTGCTGGTAGAGCGGATCAGCGTCAGCGTAGCTGTTGGGGAAGGTGAAGGAGAGGTGTTGGGGTACCAGTAAGTAATTCATGCCGCCATCCTCGGTAAAAGCATCTACTATCTGCGCCTGAATACCGGCGGCCAGGTAGGGATCGTACTGGAAGCTAACGCCGTATTCGCTGACGCCGGCAATCACGCCGCTGCCTGCTTCGGGGCGGTAGGGTTGGGAACCATCGGCAAAGGGTGGGCCAAGGACGGTGGTAAGGAGGGTGGAAACGGCCGTATCCGCTCCTGAATAGTGTACCAGTGAATTATCTGCGGCCCACCAGCGCGATAGACCTTCACCATCCCAGGTGGTTGTCACCGTGGCGCCCCCTTCGGTGACGGTGTACTCATCACCTCTCGGCGAGATGCTGCTACTGACAGCGTCGCGGGCGGCCACATCGCTGAATTCGTAAACGTTGACGTTGGTATCGTTAACGGTGAGATGCCAGAGACCGATGCCTTCGACTGGGAAGAGGCCTTGTCCGCTACGGCCGTTATTGACAACGGCGGCGCCAGCAGCGGTGAGGGAGGCGATGAGGGTGTCTATGGGGGATTGATCGGCCGTTTGGGTGGGTAGCGGCGGCGTGGTGGAGGAAACGGCCGTTGTCGCCGGTCCTGTCGCCCCCACCTCAGACGAATCCCTGGTCGCGTCAGCCGGCACACAAGCGGCCAGTGAAAAGGAAATTGTTATCAGAAAAGCGAAGTGTAACTTGAACATGTTTGGGTTCCTTTCCAAAATTTCAAAAGGCGTCTTTCTAAACGCCGCTGAGTTTGGTGAATTTCATTAACAGTATAAAATTATTTATCTCTCACCACCGGACGCAGCCCCACCGCCTAAAAGCAACCAGACATACGATCACTATACACAGGCTACGCCAGGGTATGGCCGTATTGGTGAGTGTGAGAAGTATTGGGTTTAGCAGTGCACTGCTAAACCCAATCATAAGGTACATGTCTGGAGTTCACGAAGGAGAGCGCCTTGAAAAAGTATCTTTTACTGTTTTTTGCCTGGTCTGCGTTACTGGCAGCCTGCCAGAGCAGCGGCAACCTCGTTGTGGGCAGTGGCGATCGCCAGGCAACGCCTCTCCCGCCGGCGCCCACCTTAAGCCCAGATGCCATTGCCCTGGGACAGCAGGTTTATGTAGAGTATTGCGCTGCCTGCCATGGGGCCGAACTGGAAGGCGAACCAGAGTGGAAAAGCCCGAACGAAGATGGATCTTTTCGCGCGCCGCCACACGACGCCAGCGGGCACACGTGGCACCACAGCGATAGTGTGCTGATTGAGGCGATTCGATTGGGCGGTGCGCGTTTGCCGGCGAACATTGGCGGTAGCAGCAACATGCCGGCCTACGATGATATTCTTACCGAGGCAGAGATGCTGGCAGTGCTGGCTTACATCAAGCGTAGCTGGCCGGCAGAGCTGCGGGAAGCTCAATGGGAACAAACGGCGCAGACGCAACCATGAGTAAAACCACGAACGCACAATTTGGAGGGAACCAGATGAAATTACAGTTTGGGTTCGTTTTGCTAATGGCGTTTCTGGCTGCGGGGGCAGTTGCCTGTACCCGTGATCAGACAGGGGGAGGTAACCTTGAAGTAGCGGGCCCGGCGCTGGTGATGTTTCAGTTCTTCTCCCGGCCGGCCTGCTGGCTGACCAGATGGCAAACGCAGTGCTTGCCGTCTACGTCATCGGTGGGGAAGGTCTGGCCAAGCCGGTGCAACTGGCGCAGCTCCTTTTCCAGCCGTTCCAGTTCGACGATGCGCCAGCGCACTTCGTCCGCTTTGTGGACCAGCAAGTCCAACACCACCCGGCAGGGGGCTTCACCCCGGTCGCGCAGGGCCAGGATTTCGCCAATGTCATCGGGCGAGAAGTTAAGCTGCCGCTTCGTCTTGCAAAAGATCAACAACGGCCTGATGACTGTTCTCCCTGGCATAGTCCATAGCGATCTTGCTATCATCACCGGGAAGGGTACGGTCGGCCCCTTTGTCTAGCAGATACGTTACGATAGCCAGGCGCCCGGCCGCGGCCGCATGACGTAAGGGAGTACCCTTGCCATCCGCCCCATTTACCAGCGTGGGGTTGGCTTCGATCAACGCCTTTACCCGTTGTAGACGGCCGTAAAAAGCGGCATCGTCAAGACTAAGGGGAGCATGTTCCAGCAAATAGTCGCGCAATTGGTGGTGGCCCATATGAGCAGCCCAACCAACAGCAGAACTGCCATAGCGAGGTTCATGGTAGGTGGCCTCCGCGCCAAATTGCAGCAGCACTTGAGCCGGCACCAAATGTCCACCCCAGGCCGCGATATGCAGCACCGTGATTTTTTTCTCGCTGCCAAAGCTGGCTATTTGATGAACATCGGCGCCATGCTCCAACAGCCAGCGCACCGTTTCTGTCTGTTCACAGGAGACGGCCCAGAAGAGTGCCGTGCCGTTGTAGGGTTCGCCGTCCAGGTTAGCCCCTCGGTTAAGGAGATAGGCCAGAGCTTGGATACGGCCGCTCTTAGCCGCATAGACCAACGCTTCATCCACAATCTCTTGCCGGTCATCGTGAGGCGTCCAGGGCGGAAAGCCAGAGTGCGGGCGGTGAAATTCTCGCTTTTGTCCGGCCTCAGGCTTCAGTAAGCCATCTGCTTTGAAGAAGTCTGGCAGGAGATCGAGACGCCCCAGACCGGCAACTGCGCGTAAATTGTAGGGGTAAATGCCTTCTTGGGCCAATCGTTCAGCCTGTAGACGACGCCCCCAAAAGAGTGCCTGCATCAGGGGCGTGCCGCCCGCGCCGTGCGCTTCGGCCGTGACATCCGCGCCGGCAGTCAGGAGCCAATCAATAAACGTGGCCAGCATTTCCGGCCCGCCGGGCAGCCCATCGGCTGAGGCGCAGGCAGCTATGTGGAGCAGCGTCCAACCCTTATTATTGGCCATATTGATGCCGGCCCCAGCGTCCAGGAGCAGCCTGACCATCTCTACCCGCCCAAAATCGGCCGCCAGGTGCAGCAGCCCATTGCCGTTAGTACCTGGGGTCGTAGCCAGTTCGGGATAGTCAGCCAGAGTTTGTTTGAAGGCATCCAACTCATTGGCTTTGATGGCTTGAAAAGCGACGCGGAACGGCTCTACGACCTGGCCTTGCGCCAGCCGCTCCACGTGGACGGCCAGGGCTGGCCAATCGGCAAAACCATGTTCACGTGCCAATACCAACCGGGCATCATCCAGCGTAAAGTCGGCTTGTTTGATGGCCTCGTCACTGGCAGCAGCAAAACGGGGGTGGGACTGGCGGATCAGGTTTAAGGCTCGTGGTTGCCCGGTCTGGTAAACGCTGTGCAGGCCAAAGGCCCGCCCCTCATAATAGTCCATGTCCGTTTCAAAAACCCGGTGAAGGGGACGGCCGTGTATCTCCTCGATATAGCGCTTTAGCCTGGGCCAACTGGCAAAACCATGCTCACGGGCAATAACCAGTTGGGCATCGCTTAATTTGGGTGCGGTTAGATTTGCGCCTTGGGGGTGGGATTGCCGGCCGCGCGCGACGGCCGTTGGTTCGCCAGCCTTCAGTTGTTTATGCAAGGTCTTAGCCTGTTTCTTCAAATAGATAAGATTGGGATTAGGGGGGAGTTGAGTAGACATGCCGATCTCCTTTTGTATATGGTCCTGCTGTCTGCTGAACAGGTCAAAAGAAAATCGTCTGAATTGGTTATAAGATTGTCATCAGGTGGGATAATCCCTTTCCGCAGACAGGTTGCGCCCTTAACGCCAGGAGATTATAGTGGAACATCCGTTCCGGGGCAACGGAAATGTAACTTTTGCTAAACATCTGTTTGGGCAGGCTCAGGGTGTTTGTAGGCGATTTCACCTATGGCCGAACAGGTCGTATGGCGCTTTCTGTGGCGGGCGTTCCCGTGCTACGCTGTAGCCGTGTAAAGGAGAACAATCAAACCATTACCTGTTGTCTGGATGGTGAGGAGGACCGAAGCATGAGTGTGCCCCTGACGCGACGCAATTTGTTTCACGAAAAGGGCAAACTGGCCCTGAGTGTAGCCGGTGTGGCCGCGGCGCTGGCGCTGATCTTGCTCCTGCTCGGTTTCCGCGAGGGGTTGTACGCCACCCTGGCCGCCTTCGTGAACAACGTCGGTGCAGACTTGATTGTGGCTCAAAGCGGAACCCAGGGCATGTTTACGTCCGATTCCGTCGTTCCTCTGGGGCTGCACGACCAGGCGGCCACGGCCGTTAACGCCGCCGAAGCCGGACATATCATCGTAGCCGGGATCATCTTCACCCGTAAAGGGACCAAAACGCCGGTGTTACTGGTGGGTTACGATCCGGCTACTACCTTCGGCAGCCCCTGGAACATCGGCCAGGGGCGGGGCCTGGACGTTGGCCCCAGCAGCACAGCCAACAGCGAGATATTGCTGGATACCTGGCTGGCGCAGCGCAACGGTATCGCCGTGGGTGATACGGTAGACGTGTTAGGTCAGGCGTTCACCGTGGTGGGGTTGACGCGAGAAACTGCCTCCTGGATGAGTCCCTACGTCTTCATTTCGCTAGATGCGGCCGCCTCCGCCCTGGGCCTGAACAACATGGTTAGCTATCACCTGCTGCGCCTGCCGGAAGGAGTTAACCCTGCAGCGGCGATCACGATCATTGAGAGAGAGGTGCCGGGCATCGCCGCCCTGACGCCGGCCGATATTGCTGCCGCCGACCAACGGGTTTTGGCCACGGTGATGGCTACACCGCTCAACGTTATGATTTTCATTGGTGTGGTGATTGGCGTGGCGGTGATGGGACTGACGGCATACACGGCCGTGACCGACCAGATGCGCGAGTATGGCGTGTTGAAAGCGATAGGCGTGGGGGGTCGCCGCCTGGCCTGGCTGGTTACGGCCGAAACGCTCTACCGGGCGGTCATGGGTTTCGTCGTGGGAATTGGGTTGGCTTACGCGGCCGCAGCCCTGATTATGGCCATCTGGCCCCAGTTTAACATCGTCATCCGGCCCGGCACAGTCGCCCAGGCAGGCACGCTGGCCGTTCTCATGACCATCCTGGCTGCCCTGCTGCCCATCTACCGCCTGAACCAGGTTGATCCGCTGCTGGTGTTTAAGCAGTAAGAGGAACCTACCATGTTCAAACTTGCCTGGCGTAACCTGATGCACGAACGAACCCGGCTGGCCATCAGCGTAGGCGGCGTAGCCCTGGCTGTTTTGCTCATCCTGGTCATGGCCGGCGTCTTTGCCGGTTCAGAAGAACACGCCGTGGCCTACATCAAGAACCAGCCGGCCCCCCTGTGGTTGATGCAGCAAGGGGTCGAGAATCTGCACATGTCTTCGTCCATTTTGCCGCCGGAAACGGTCAGACAGGCCCGCCAGGTGGAGGGGGTAGCTGAGACGGTTGGCCTCTTGTACGCTGGCGGCAGCGTGGATATGGGGGAAACGCAGGTAGCCAGTTACATCTTTGCCGTGGATGGCGCTGCCCCCTTTGGCGGCCCGTGGCGCCTGGTTGAGGGCACGGGCGACCTGGGCCTGGATGAGGTGGTGCTGGATCGCGATCTGGCGGCGCGTTATGGCCTGGGGCTGGGGGATACGGTCAATCTCATGGGGTATGAGCTGACCATTGCTGGATTGAGCCAGGGGACTTTTGGCATCGCCACCAGCATCACCTTTGTCAACAAGCAGGCGCTGGCGGCTTTGATGGGTGTCTCGCCGCAGGCAGCCAGCTACGTGCTGGTACAGACAGAGCCAGACGCAAACGTAGAACAGGTGGCTGCCAGTGTGCGCGCGGCCGTGCCCGACGCCAATCTGCTCACCCAGGCGGCATTCATCGCCAGCGACCAGGCGATGATCCGGCAGATGGGCACGGACATTATTCGCGCCATGAGCGGGGTGGCCTACATGGTGGGGTTGCTGGTCATCGCCCTGACCGTTTACACGGCCACGGTGGAACGAGCCCACGAGTATGGAGTACTGAAGGCCATTGGCGCCAACACCGGCGACCTGTTGCGGGTGGTGTTGGCCCAGGCCAGCATCAGCACCGGGCTGGGGTATGTGGCCGGCGTTGGCCTCTCTTATGGGGTAGCGGCGCTGGTCGGCCGTCTTTTCCCGGAGATGCTCATTCTGATTGAACCGGGCTTATGGTTGCGACAACTGCCGGTGCTGGCGGTTATCACCACTCTGGCCGCCTTGTTACCACTTGGCCGCATCAGCCGCCTGGATCCGATGGTTGTTTTCCGAGCGTAGGAGCGTTGCCAGGTGCAAAGTGGAGAGAATCATGAACAAGGTATTGGAACTGCAAAACGTGAGCAAAATTTATGGCAGCGGCCACACGGCCGTCACAGCCAGCGACCACGTCAATCTACAGGTGAAGCCGGGCGAGATCGTCCTGATCATGGGGCCATCCGGCAGCGGCAAGACGACGGTGTTAAGCATGGCCGGCCTGCTGCTGCGGCCCACTGAAGGCAAAGTGCTGGTCAACGGCCGTGACATAACCGGCCTGAGCCAGCGGCAGATGGCGGCTTTGCGCCTGCGTTCGCTGGGGTTCGTTTTCCAGGCGTACAACCTGCTGGGGGCGCTGACCGCCCGCGAAAACGTGGCCGTGGTGATGAACCTGGCCGGGGTGAAGGGTCGGGCCGCCAGCAAACGTGCGGCCGAGTTACTGGCCATGTTGGGCCTGGAACACCGCCTGGATCACAAACCGGCCGACCTTTCCGGTGGCGAGAAGCAGCGGGTGGCCATCGCTCGCGCCCTGGCCAACGACCCGCCGCTCATCCTGGCCGACGAGCCAACGGGCAACCTGGACAGCCAGACCGGCCGGGAAGTGATGGAGCTGCTCTGCTGTGGCCTGGGACGTGACCAGGCCAGCCCTGAGCGCGGTCGAAGGGGCCGGGCCATTGTCATTGTCACCCACGACCACCGCCTGCAGCAAATTGCCGACCGGGTGTTGTGGCTGGAGGATGGGCGGTTGGGTGATAGGCCAGATAGCGCCCACGCCAACAGGCATTTTTACTCTCTTGACATACGCCACTCGGCGCTTGCTGCAAACAGTTCACCTGCTCTATAGTGTGAGATAAGAAAGAATGTGTGTGATGATGCACCAGGCCAGGTGGTGCAAACCAGTCAAATGACGGAGGTGCAAAATGAGACCTGCCCTGCAATTTCGCCCGGTGGCGATTACGATTTTTATAGTCCTGGTCATTAGCTATGCGCTTTGTATTGTCGGAGACCTGCTCTTCGGCTGGACGATGTACCAGACCTGGGCGCCGTTGCTGCCCGGCTTTGCTTGGCCGCTAACGGCTGTTGGCTTCCTCGTCGGCCTGCTGTGGATTATTGGCTATAGTCTGTACGGTACCGCCCTAATCGTCTTCCCCTACAACTACTTGATCCGGCAACAGGCTGCCTGACCGCGGGAGAAGGTAACCGGAGTCTGGTGATGGAGGTCACCGCTTTGGCTCTTGATGCCCAGATGTTCCTGCGTCTGGTTATTGCCACAATTTTAGGTGCGGTGGTTGGCTACGAACGTGAACATGCCGGCAAAGAAGCAGGTATGCGCACACATGGTATGGTTAGCCTGGGTGCGACCCTGTTTACCGTCGTATCTACTCACGGCTTTGGTAACGGTGATCCGGGACGGGTAGCCGCCCAAATTGTGACCGGCATTGGCTTCCTGGGCGCTGGCGCTATCCTGCATCACCGCGGCAATATTCACGGCCTGACAACGGCCGCCACCCTTTGGGTAACAGCCGCTATCGGCCTGGCCGTGGGGGTGGGTATGGTATTGATGTCCATAGCAACAACCGTTCTCGTTTTTTTGCTGTTACGTTTCGGTCCCCGATCTGGCCTTTTGCAGCGACAAACCGATACCAACACCGCCTCGGAGAGGAAAAGCGAATGATAATAGACCTACAATTTCTGGGCGCGGCCGGAACAGTGACCGGCTCTCGCTTCATGCTGCGGCTAAACGGCCGTTACATTCTTATAGATTGCGGCTTATTCCAGGGCGGCCGCCAGAACAAAGAAGCCAACTGGCAACCATTCCCTATCCAGCTGGATCAAATTGATGCCGTCATCCTGACCCACGCCCACATTGACCATACCGGCTATCTGCCCCGGCTGGTGCAGCAAGGTTTTGGTGGCCCCATCTATGCCACCGAAGCGACCTGCGCCTTACTGGATATTCTGCTGCCCGATTCTGCCCATTTGCATGAGCAGGACGCTGCTTATGCCAATAAAAAGGGGTTCAGCCGTCACCAACCGGCGCTGCCCCTCTACACTACGGCCGACGCGCAAGAGACGCTGCGGCTGCTTTCTCCTGTTCAATTTTACGAACCCCTGCAACTGAATGAAGTTGAGGTTACCTGGTGGCCAGCGGGGCATTTACTCGGCTCGGCGATAGTACAGGTAAATCTGGATGGGGCCGATGGCCCGTATCGCCTTGTTTTTTCTGGCGATCTGGGCCGTTACGACGGGACAGTCATGAAACCGCCTGCATCCATGGCAACGGCCGATACCCTGATTGTCGAATCCACCTATGGTGGCCGCCGCCACAGCGACGATGACATCGCCACCTTGCTAGCGGAGGTGCTGGATTACATCACCGCCAGGGAAGGTGTACTACTCATTCCTGCCTTTGCTGTCGGCCGTACCCAGCAGGTGCTTTACCACCTGCGCCGCTTGCAAGAGGCCGGCCGTGCGCCGGAGATTCCCATTTTTATTGATAGTCCCATGGCCGTGGATGCCAGCCACATTTATTGTCGCTTTGGCGACGACCACAACCTGGATGTCAACCTGTTGATGGATGAACACGCCTGCCCGCTGCGCTGCCCTGACACTCACTTTGTGCGCGACGTGGAAGAATCCAAGCAGCTCAACACCCGCCCTGGCCCGGCCATCATTATCTCGGCCAGCGGCATGTGTACCGGCGGCCGTATCAAGCACCACCTCAAGTGGCGGCTGCCCGACCCGCGCAACGTGGTGTTGCTCGTGGGCTACCAGGCGCAAGGCACACGCGGCCGCTGGTTACTCAACGGGGCCAAAAGCATCCGCATTCACGGCGAAGAATTCCCGGTACGGGCGCGTATTGCCAGCCTGCACGCCTTGTCCGGCCACGCCGGCCACGACGAGCTGCTGCGCTGGCTTGGCGGGTTTGAACGGCCGCCGCAACAAACATTCATCGTCCACGGCGAGCCAGAAGCCAGCCGGGCGCTGCAGACCGATCTGGAAAAGTGGAGCTGGCAAACGACTATTCCTGCCAGGGAAGAAAGTTACACCCTGGCCTGACTGGAGGTTGTGATGCGCGTTAAATTAAGCGTTTTTTCAGATACGATGGCCTTGATGATTGTATTGTGGCTCTGTTCGTTGCCGTTGATCGCGCTGGTTATTTTGCCACTATTCGGCCGGACAGTCGCTTTTACCGTAGCTTTGGCGCTGCTGCCCATTTTACTGCTTATTTGCTGGGGTATCTGCGGCTGGCGCACGGTTAAAAACTCTTCCAGTTAAGGAAAGGAGGTTCCCATGAGTCTGACACTTCGCGAATTGTGGACGGCCGCACACGGCATGATTTTTGGTGCAGTTTTTTTACTGGCCTTCGCCGGCGGGCTGGCCAGCCTCTATAGTTTGCGTCCAGAATTGGTGACCGCAGCAGGAATACGGGAGCGGCTGCCACGCATCAGGCGGGGCACGGGCCTGATGGCTCTCATTGCCTGGCTCACCGTCATCAGCGGGACGTACATCGTCTATCCCTGGTATCGGGCCCGGCCGCCTGAAGGCGTGACAGACCTGACCGGTTACCTGCGTTACTTCTTGCTCGACAACCCGAACCTGGCCGGCTGGCACACCTTTGGCATGGAGTGGAAGGAGCACGTGGCTTGGTTTGCGCCCATCCTGGCGACGGCCGTTTTCTACATCACCTGGAAGTACGGCCCCGAACTGGCCCAGAATGATCGGCTGCGCAAAACGGTGATGGTTCTATTCATCCTTGCCTTTGCCGCCGCCATTGCCGGGCTGTTTGGCGCGCTCATTACCAAGGCAGCCCCCATCCTGTAATCGGATAGACCATGCATTGATAATCGATAGGAGAAGTAAAAGATGACAACTGACACCGCTCCTGAAGAGAAAAATAAGCTCCATGAGCAGGCGGCCGTTACCACCGGACCGGCCGCGGCTGCCCTCGTTTCTAGCGACATTGGCGTTCTGACTATCGGCCTGATGACGACCGGCGCAGTCATCAGCGAAGGCTTGAGGAACGCGCTAAACTGGTGGAACCCGGCCGGCCCACTCACCGGCAAAACCGGTGTGGGTGTCATCCTGTGGCTTTCATACCATGACCAAAATAACCAGCCCCATCACGATCACGCCCCCGCCGAGCGCCAGCCGCACCCACTCCTTGTGGTGTAGGTTCCAGTGTGCCAGGCGATTCAGGGTAGGCCGGGCCGAAGCAGCTACCAGGATGGCCACCAGTGGCAGCACAAAAACAACGTTGTACAGCACCAGGTAACCATAGCCCAGGAGCGCCGTCGGCTGCAAAGCCAGCAGGCTTAACACCCCTAAATAGACAGCGCCACTGCAAGGCACCGTGCATAAACCGATGAGAAATCCTCCCGCGACCAAGGCAGGGATGGTTGCTTTACGGGCAGACTGGCGTGCAATAGCCCCTACCTTACCCGGCGCTTGCAGCTGCCAGCCCACATCTGGCAGAAAGTAATCCTTCACCATCCACAGGCCAAACAGGATAGCAAACAGCGCGCCTAAGCGGGCCAGCGCGTGCTGCTGCGTGAAAAAGTCTACCGACTTGAGCAGGCCCACCCCTAACGCCAGGTAGGTGAAGAAGATAGCCCCAATGTAAATGCTGCCCATCCCAATCAGCCGCATACGCGCAACATTCACGCTGTGCTGCCCGGCTTGCAGCGTAGCCAACAGCGCGGTGATAAACAGCAGCAGCACGGTAAAGGCGCACGGATTGATGCCGTCCACCAGGCCGGCCAGGATCACGGTTGGTAGTGTAATTTGGGGCAGGTACGCCCGCATGGCCTCGGCCGGCGCCTCGGGGTGCCAGAAACCGGTGAGGGCCACTGCGCCGAGAGCAATCAACCCCAGGAGTGAAACGATGGCGATGGTATGAAGCCGCAGTGACCGGGTCATGGGTTACGCCTCCACAATGAGCGTGCCCTGCATAGTGGGGTTGGCCCGGCCGCCACAACAGATGTCGCAGTAGAAGGTGTACGTGCCGGGTAAGTCCGGCGTAAACGTCACCGTGTTCGCCCCTTTGGGCGGGGCAATCACGCTGACGCCCAATTCATCTACGGCCCATTGGTGCTGGCCGCCGCCATCGGTATGGAATTGGTTGTCCAGGCTGGTCAGCCGGAGCGTAACCGGTGCGCCAGCCTTGATATGGATTTCCTGCCGGTCAAAACCGCCCATGTCGGCGGCAATTTCGATGACATCGCCGGCCAGCGGTTCGAGCGCCGGCCGGGAGAAAGCTGCGGCCAGCAGGTAGCCAGCCAGGCCCAGCACGCCCACAACAATGAGAGCAAAGGTAATCGCCCGATTTCGCTTTTGGCGCTGCCGGGCCTGTTTACGGTCTTTACGGATGTTTTTGTTCATGGCTTATTCATCCTCTTTTCGATTATAAGGGTGTATTCATCAGGCGTAAGTGTCCAGGCGTCACCAGGATGGCGCACGCCATTGGTTAGCCTCACCAGCAACTATACGGTAATGTCGCCGGCGAAGGGAGCGCCAAATGCCCTATCCCGGCATACGCTATTTGGCGCTCACGTTGAACACTACGGATGCGGTACGCTAAATGAAATCGTTTCATTCCATAACCCCTGGAGTCTTTGCCAACTCTCCTGCTGCGTCTTCCAAGTGATAACCGCCTCCACTTCGTACTCAGGCGTTGTGACGGATAAGATCGGCCGTTGTCCGTTGGGCAGGGGAAATCTTGCTCGCGAGTAGCTCAAAATGCTCTTGATACCCATGATGCCTAGGCCGGCGTCAGTGTGGCAACCCGCGCATACATCTATGGCGACTTCTCCAAAATAATCCATCGAAAACACATCGCCGTGCGAGAAGAACAGCATTATCTCTTTATCCACTGGCTGCAGTCCACCGGAGGCTTCTGCAAACAAACGATTTCGATACAATCCGAAGTTATAGAAGCTCTGCTGAGGGCGAAAGTGACGAAGCTGGATTGTCTCGACAATCGGCGAAGCTATTACGTTGCCCTGCTGGTCAATGAGCAGGCCCCGCCTGACCAACGCGACTTCTAAACCGACAGGCAGGCCCGGTGATTGTTCCGTATTTAGCTCCCACAGAAAGGACAGTGTTGCTTCCCGGCCACCGGGAACTCTGATAAAGACCAGAAAGGCGGAGCGTCCCAAAAAGGGAAACTCTGTGGTATGCGTCATGGCAATTGGCCCGCCCTGGCGTCCAACAGTCACCCACTCCCCGTTTCGCGCAAACAAACCAGTAGGCAAGAAGGGGGCGTTGGGATTCTCGTTCTGGTAAGTTGCCTGAAAAACGCCGGATTTTACGGCCGTCATATAGTTGTCTGGTAACAATAAAATCTCCTGCTGCGTAAGGGCCACTTTTTGCATAATGCGAGCGATCCGCCATTGTAATTCCTGACGCTGTTCGGTGTGGTTGTCAGTACGAAGCCCTAACCAGTCAAAGACTGCCCATAAGTCGCGCTGAAACATAGCCCGTTTGAGAGGATCTCTAATCAACATTTCACCATCCGTAGCGAGGAATTCGTCGAGCAGTTGGACGGTTTGTTGGTAAGTAGCGATCTCAAACAAATGTGTGGTTTCAGGCCACAAGAGTGGATCAATTGCATCCCACCCATACTCCTCACCCTCGTTCGTAGTGCGTCTAAAGAATTGGCGAAACAGGCGATTCCAGAGGTGCTGTGGATCGGAGTGATAGACGGCCCATCTGTCTTCACCGGTTGCAGCAGGCAGAGATTCCTTGGGAGCCGGTGCCAGGGATGGTGTGATAGCAAGGGTAGAGCCGTTCACAGGCTGTCCGGTTTCAACATTGCCAAAAGATTCAGTTGCTGCCGGCAGAGCATATTCGGAGGGGCTGGCATCTGCAGTTGGGGTGGTGGCGTTGATGGAATCGACGGCCGTAGTAATTAAGGTTGACGTTGTTGGGAGATCGGCCGTTTTGGGTGTGCGACAACCGGCGGCAGCAAAGACCCATATAACAATCAGCAAACGAACTGGCCGCTTTAATTTGCGTTTCATGTCAAGCCTCCGTCAAGCGCAGCAACTCTATTATAGCTACACCGCTCAAGACCCAAGGGTTCCATTGACTATTGGCAAAAGTAAGTGGTTCCACCTAGAGGCAACATGCGCCAATTTGCCTATGCTCGCAACCGCCAAGCTGCGCTTACACTGGAATAGGCCCAGATGTACAATGCAAATGATGGAGGCCCATAACCTGAAAACCTGTGGGCCGTTCAAAAGCGGTTCATTTAGTGAAGGAGTATCAGCAGTGGTAATAACAATCGATTTTCCCTTGACAACTGCCTTGATCTGGATGTTAACCTGGCGCCACCTTGCCTATTGGGGAAAGCAAGCAACGGCCGTTGTTTCCGCCTCTATACCCTTGAACCAAAAATTCATGAAGGAGATAAGATGATGGTCAAAGACCCAGTTTGCGGGATGGAAGTAAACCCCGAAACGGCCGCTGCCAAACGCGACCACATGGGACAAACCTTCTATTTTTGTTCAGCCCGGTGCGCCGAGATATTTGACGCCAATCCGCATCAGTACGCGCATCAGGAGATGGGCTGCAACGTCGTGGAATCGCTGGCCGGTTCCGCCACCACCGGATTCAATCCCGACTTGTCCGGCCCGCTACATGTAGAACTGCCCATCGCTGGGCTGACTTGCAGCACTTGCGTGATGACGGTCGAGCGAAACCTGCAAGCCGTGCCTGGTGTGACCGAGGCTCACGTGAATTTTACCCAGAGCAAAGCCCACGTCACCTACGATCCAAAACAGGCAGACGTGAGTGATTTCATCGGGGCCGTCAAGAAGGCCGGCTACAACGTGGGCACGGCCGAAATGCGGGTGCGCATTACCCCCGGCTTGCACTGCGCTTCCTGCGTGGGTTTCATCGAAGAAGCCTTGAACGACCTGCCCGGCGTGCTAGAAGCCAGCGTCAGCCCCGGCACTGACACAGCCCTGATCCGCTACGTTCCTGAGCAGGTAGACTTTGCCGCCGTGCAGGCGGCCATCGAGTCCACTGGCTACCAGGCCGCCCGCCCGGTGGAACAGGAAGAAGGCGTAGACGAGGAAACGGCCGCGCACCAACGCGAATACCAGAGCCTGATGCGCAAATTCTGGTTTGCGGCCATCATCTCTATCCCGGTGATATTGGTGGCTTACCCGGAACTTCCCTGGCTTTACCTGCCCAACCTGTTCGTGGCTGAGGCTTCAGAGACGCTCATTCGCTGGCTGTTTATTTTGTCGGGGGTCGTCACCCTGCCGGTGATGGTTTATTCCGGGCGGCAGTTCTTCACCGGCGGCTGGGCTGCGTTCAAGCATCACGCAGCCGACATGAACACCCTGATTGCCCTGGGCACCAGCGCCGCCTGGATTTACTCGACGGTGGCCCTCATCATCCCCAGCATTTTCCCGGAAGGAACGGCGACGCCTTTTTATGATGTCACGGCCGTGGTCACTGCCCTGGTGATATTAGGCCAGGCATTGGAAGTGCGGGCCAAGGGCCAGACCAGCCAGGCCATCCGCAAGCTGTTGGATTTGCAGGCCAAAATGGCCCGTGTGCTGCGGGATGGGCAGGAAATTGAGATTCCGGTCGAGGAAGTGCTGGTCGGCGACGTGGTCGTCGTCCGTCCGGGTGACAAGATTCCGGTAGATGGTGAGATTATTGACGGCCGTTCCGCCATTGATGAATCTATGGTCACCGGTGAAAGCCTGCCGGTGGACAAGAAAGTTGGCGACGAGGTCATCGGCGCTACGGTCAACACCACCGGCAGCTTCAAATTCCGGGCCACCAAGGTGGGCAAAGACACCGCCCTGGCCCAAATCGTGAAAATGGTGCAGGACGCCATGGGTTCCAAAGCGCCCATCGCCCGGCTGGTGGACGTGGTTTCCAGTTACTTTGTCCCGGCGGTGATGATTATCGCTATCCTTACCTTCCTGGTCTGGTTCAACTTTGGACCGAGTCCGGCGCTGGCCTTTGCTATCGTCACGGCCGTCACCGTCCTCATCATCGCCTGCCCCTGCGCGGTAGGCATGGCCGTACCCATGAGCCTGGTCGCCGGCGTGGGCAAAGGCGCTGAACATGGCGTTCTCATCCGCAACGGCGAGGCGCTGCAAACCGCTTCCCAGCTTAACGTGGTTGTGCTGGATAAAACGGGCACCATCACCAAGGGCAAGCCAGAGCTAACCGACACCGTTCCGGCCAACGGCTTTGAAACGGCGGCGCTGCTGCGCAACGCAGCCAGCGCCGATTTGCTCAGCGAACATCCATTGGCCCAGGCCATCGTCGAGGGCGCTCGCAACCAGGGCGCGGCGCTGGTTGAACCCACCGAGTTCGATGCTGTGCCCGGCCATGGCGTGGAAACGATTGTCGAAGGTCACGAGGTACTGGTTGGCAACATCAAGCTGATGCGCCGCCACGACATTGAGACCAGCGCCATTGAAGCTGATGTGCAGCGGTTGCAAGGTGAAGGCAAAACGGCGATGTACGTGGCTGTGGACGGCCGTGCCGCCGGTGTGGTCGCCGTCGCCGATACCATCAAAGAAGACTCCATCCAGGCCATCCGCGTGATGCAGGAGATGGGGCTGGAAGTGATGATGCTCACCGGCGATAACAAACGCACTGCCCAGGCAATTGCCCGGCAGGTAGGTATCGAGAGCGTGCTGGCCGAGGTGCTGCCGGAAGACAAGGCGCAAGAAGTCCACATGCTCAAAGTGGGCGGCAAAAAGGTGGGCATGGTCGGCGACGGCATCAACGACGCGCCGGCGCTGGTCGAGGCCGACGTTGGTTTTGCCATCGGCACCGGCACGGATGTGGCCATTGAGGCCGCCGACATCACCCTGATGAGCGGCAGCCTGAAGGGCGTAGCCTATGCCATCGAGATTTCCAAAGCGACCATGCGCAACGCCAAACAGAGCCTGTTTGGGGCCTTTGCCTACAACTCGTTGGGCATCCCGGTGGCCGCCGGCGTCCTCTTTCCCTTCTTCGGGCTGCTGCTCTCGCCCCTGATTGCCGGGGCCGCCATGGCCGCCTCCAGCGTGACTGTCGTCTCGAATGCCAACCGGCTCCGTTTCTTCAAAGCCAGAAGCTTTGCGGAAACGGCCGAAATGGCAGCTTAATTAGGAGTTTTTATCATGACACTTACACAGATTATCGTTAACGTTACTGGACTTGCCCTTATCGCCCTCATCGTCTGGTACTTCTGGCTTTACCGCCGGGAAGGCATCCAGGTTGCGGATGTAGGTGGCGTGCAGGAAGCGCAAATTAAGGTGAAAGGCGGCTACGATCCCGATGTGATCGTGGTCAAGCAGGGCAAGCCCGTCCGGCTGCACTTTAACCGGCAAGAATCGGCCATGTGCAGCGAGATGGTCGTCTTTGACAAGATTGGTCAATCGGCCAAGTTGCCGGAAGGGGAAACGGTGGCGATTGAGTTCACCCCCCAACAACGGGGTGAAATTCCCTTCCAGTGCCAGATGGGTATGCTGCGGGGTAAGGTGGTTGTGCAGTAGGTGATGAAGGGCCGGTCACTTTATAAGCAGCGCACGTTTATCGAGGCGCTGCGGGTTCTGCGCCCCGGCGGCGAGCTGCACATTCTTGACTTTGGTAAACCCCACAACCTGTACACACGCCTGGCAGCGGCCGTCATCCGCCACTTTGAAGAAACGGCCGAACAGTTAGACGGCCGTTTACCTGAGATGCTCACCGGCAGTGGGTTCACAGAGTTGGACGAGATTCGCCACTTTACAACTATTTTTGGCCCGCTGGGCGCGCTGAAAGCGGCTAAGCCGGCAGGAGTAGCAAAATGAACACACAAGATGAAGTCAAACAGACACAGCGCTTGACGCTGCCGCTTTACAACCTTGGCTGTAGCAGTGGGGATGTCCTGATTGTGGAGCGTATCCTGGCACAGCAGTCTGGGGTAGTTGAAGTGTATGCCAACCCGGCCACAGAGACGGCTTACATTGTCTACGATCCGGGGCTGACGAATGAAGCTCATTTGACCATGGTTATCAAACGCGCCGGTTTTGGGCCAAGAGACAGTAAAAAGTGAGGCAGGCACGATGACACCCCAACCATCAACCAAACGATTTTTCCAGTCACGCACCGGCCTGGTGTTGCTGGCCTTCCTGACTATTGCTGCTTTTTTCCTGATTACGGAGCATACGGCCCATGTCTTCGGCATCCTGCCCTATGCCCTATTGCTCCTGTGCCCGGTGCTGCATCTTTTCATGCACCGGGGTCATGGTGACCACGGCGGCCATGGGGATAACCATGACCACCGTGGAGGAGGAAAAGAGTGAACGCTGAAATGCCGGCCTATGGTTTGTGGCCTTTGGTTATCATCAACACGGCCGTTTTCATCATCTTCGCCTTTAGCTTTGCCCGTCCGCGCAACGGCCGTGACTGGCGCTCCTTTGGCGCATTTTCCGCCTTCCTGGTCGCCCTGTTCACCGAGATGTACGGCTTCCCCCTGACCATTTACCTGCTATCCGGCTGGCTGGGCAGCCGCTACCCTGGAATTGACCTGCTGGCGCACAACAGCGGCCATTTGTGGAGTACCCTCCTGGGCTGGCAGGGAGACCCCCATTTCAGCCCGCTGCACCAGTTGAGTTACCTGTTCATTGGCGGCGGCTTTGCTCTGCTCAGCGCCGCCTGGAAGGTGCTTTACACGGCGCAACGCGAGTACCAATTGGCCACCACCGGCCCCTACGCTTACCTGCGCCACCCGCAGTATGCCGGTTTCACCTTCATCCTGCTTGGCTTCCTACTCCAATGGCCAACCTTGCTTACGCTGCTCATGTTCCCCGTCCTGGTGGTGATGTATGTGCGGCTGGCGCAGCGCGAGGAACGCGAGGCGCTGGCGGAGTTTGGCGAAGCTTATGCTCAATATGCCGCCAATGTGCCTGCCTTCTTTCCCCGCCGGCCGCCGGTCGTTGAGGAAGGTGTGCCATGAAGAAAATCCTGAGTGTTATTGTGCTGGTCGTTCTGGCCAGCAGCGCTGTCTGGCTAATACGGCAGCGAGGCGCAGAGGAAAGAGCCATACGGCAGTTCATGGATGAGGCGCAAGCGGCCACCCTGGCCGGCTTGAATCGCCGCAATCCAGACGCGCTGGACATGTACTTTGCCACGGAAGCAGAGGGCGCCCAGGCGGCCGGGTTGGCCGAAACGCAACAGGCCTACAAAGATTTTGTGGCTCAATTGCCCGCTAACAACACGTTGCAGTTTCACTCGTTTACCATCAGCGGGCTTGAAGTACATGAAGAGGCCGGCCTGGCGCGGGTGACTTACCGGCTTCATTTCAGCGTTGTGCGTGGTGGCACGGCCGTTTATAGCGCCCAGGCCACCCAAAACCTGGCCCTGCTCAAAACACCCCGTGGCTGGCGCATTTCTGGCGGCGATCCACCACAACTTGAAAACGTGACGGGCGCATGGCCGCCACGATAGGCCGGAGGATGATCTCGTGAAGAAAACCCTGTTTGGTCTACTGGCGCTGATAACGACGCTCATCGGCGCCGGCATCTGGTGGCGTTGGGCCAGCCGCCGGCGCCAGTTGCCCTGTCCCTCCTGGCTGGCAGGCGTACTTGATAATCCCCTGACCGAAGCCGTAGCCGGTACACAAACCACGCTGGATCGCATCGGCTTGCAGCCCGGCGAACATGTCCTCGACGTGGGCAGCGGGCCGGGCCGCCTGGCTATTCCGGCGGCGCAACGAGTGGGGTCTGACGGCCGTGTCGTTGCTTTGGACATTCAATCGTCAATGCTGGCCCGCCTGCAAGAGCGGGCGGCAGAAGCCGGCGTGGCCAATATCACGCCCCAATTAGCCGACATTTTCGGCGATAATTCCCTGCCCGCAAACAGTTTTGACCGCGCCTGGCTGGTCACCGTTCTGGGCGAGATTCCCAACCGGGAAGCGGCGCTTCGTAATCTGTGGCGTCTGCTCAAGCCCGGCGGCACGCTCTCTATCACCGAAATCTTTCCTGACCCGCACTATCAGACCCGGCCAACCGTGTTAAACCTGGGCCAGGCGGTCGGTTTTGAACCAACCCGGTATTGGGGCACACCGCTGGCGTTTACCCAAAATTTTGTAAAAAGAGGAAATTGAGATGAACGAGAATTGCGAGGTGCAATCGCTGCACAAGAAAGTGACCATGGAAGAATATCAGAAAACGCGCCTGGCGCTGCTGGCCGTGGCCGGCATGGGTTGTCCTAACTGCGCCGCCCGGGTTGGCAACAGTTTGATTGCCCTTTACGGCGTCACTAATGTGGTGGTGGATCATGTCACGGGAAGTGCCCAGATCACGTTTAACCCCGACCTGGTCACGTTTCCGGCGCTGTTAGAGGCTGTAGCCCAGGCCGGGAACGATGGGCGGCACACCTACCAGGCTATGACAGTCAATGCAGGCTGGTAAATCAGCTTTCGTTGTTGTAATCAATCAAAAAGGAAGGTTTACCATGTTAAAAGACCCCGTATGCGGCAAACGCATGAATCGTAGCAAGGCGCATATCATTATCGAGTACGAAGGCGTCGCCTACTTTCTGTGCTGCCCCCAGTGCCAGTCAGAATTTGAGCGCGCCCCCAAAGCGTATGCCCGGCCGGAAATGGGCGAAAAGGTCAAAAAGAAGCCGCGCCGGCCGCACCGGCAACCGCAGTTCTAAGCGACGTGCAGGCCAGATGGCGCTGTTGCCAGACCGGCCTGTACCCTATGCTAAAGTTTTATTGTGAGTGACCGTGATTGACAAGAAAGCAACAGCATGCATGCGAGCGCGTTACCAGCGGATTACCCCTTTATGGCCTAGACACCGTCCGCTGCCTGCGCTCCTCTTGCTGTTTACGCCATCCATAGGGGGTCAGACCTCGTGGCTTGTACACATTGAGCCACATGATCACGAGCAATACCACCAGGCCGCTAACAGAGTGGACCAGGGTGCTTTCCAGGGCGCGCAGATCGTCAACGGCCGTGGCCGGGTCTGCGGCTATGCCTGCAAGATAGCTGATTGTCCGCGTCTCAGCCAACAAGACGGCCGTGGCAATGACAGTCAGTAAGAGTGAGATCAGGACCCAATAGTGCCGGAACAAACCCCACCTGGTCCCTAGTGACATGACAAGCCCCGTGAGCAGCGAGACGAAGGCCTATGGGACGATAACGTACCCGGCAATCAGGGCCATCGCCAGATAGGCGGCGCGTAACGTCTGAACATCCTGGCTGGTCGCCGTGCTCATATCAAGCGCGATATAAGCAGCGACGGCGCCAATCCAGCCAACCGAAAACGTGATATGCATGGTGAGGGCAAACTTACGCAGGCCAGGCGGCATGGTTATAGCTAAAGTTCCCGCTACTCCGTTCAGGGCTGTCCGCCATGTTCTCTGGGCGATATGTGACCACCAGGGTCGTTGGCGCGTCGCCGGCGCCGCCAGATGGCGTGTGACGACCTGGGCCGTGGTCGCCACCGATTATGAGCATTACAATGACAACCAGCAGAACCAGGACGACAGCGATGAGGGCAAAAATCTTTACCCAGCGTGGTGTGCTGTAGGAAGATGGGTCAGCCATGTGTATGTCCTCCTCTGTTGTGCAGAGTAACAAAAATTTTTCCTCATTGACATACCCTACCTAACGTGCGACTTTCCAAGATGCAGATATGGCGAAAAACAAACATAATCACACCTAATTGCCCATATATGGAAAACTGCAATTCGTTGCTACTGCTCTATGACAAAATCTGTAATAGGCCTGAAAAGCATGCTCAGTCTATATCTTGGAGAATTGTTGCTTTTAGGCAATGTTTGCCCAGATATAGGTCAAGAAAAAGTCGCACATTGGGTATACCCTGTATTTTAGGGAGAAGCAGTCCGCAGGACATGGCCCATAGAAGGCAGAGGAGGGAAGAAAAGGGCTATTTTTGCCAGAAGGGGGAGAAGGGGATGCTAGATGCGCCCTTTGGGGCGAGGCAGCCAGCCACGAGCGACGCCATAGGCGGCTGCCTGGCGCCGGTTGCGGAGGTGGAGTTTGGCGAGAATGTTCTTCATGGGGTTTTTGGAGCAAAAGGACGAAACTGTACGCTAAGGTCGGGTTAAAACTTCCGTTTTCCAGCGTTCTGGTACGCAACATAATAGACGCGATAAGTGTCATTATGTTGCCAATACGTCCCTCATAGGCCATAACTTCCCCGAATTCTGTATAGTTAACGCCTGAATTTTTCGCAACATAATAACTTGGAAGGTCAAATGGCAGCACCAGAACAGCCGATTGGCTCATTGAAACCTGGTTGGAACACCTGACGGCGCAGGGCCGCAGCTCACATACCCTCAAAGCCTATCGGCGCGGCTGGCATCACCTGGCCCGTTGGTATCAGGGGACATATGGGGAATCTTGTGACCCGACGCGCCTCATTGCCCGCGACATCCGCGATTGGAAATCGTACCAGCAAAGTGTCGAGAAAGCCGCTCCCAACACCATCAACCAGCGCCTGGTGGCTGTCTCTTCCTTGTTATAGGTGGGCACTCGCTCACGACCAGGTATCCCGCGACCCAACGGTGGATGTGACCACCATTCGAGTGGTGCCGTTGCAGCCGCAAAGTCTTTCCACCAGGCAATTACGTCGGCTACTACGGGCTGTTCACAACGGTGGCTCGGCCCGTGATGTGGCCATCATTGAAATGCTGGCCGGCACCGGCTTGCGGGTAGGGGAGTTGCTCCAATTGCAAATAGGCGATGTTGTCCTGCGCGACCGGTCGGGATGGGTCATCGTGCGGGAGGGCAAACAGGGTGGCTATCGAGAGGTACCTTTAACCCAGGAAGTGCGGCAGGCCCTGGCAGATTATCTGGAAACCGGTCCGGCAGTCGGGCATCAAGAGGAGGAAACACCGTTATGGTGGGGAAAGCAAGGGCCTTTGACCCATCGCAGTTGAGTCCTGCGTATTCTCAAAAGATATGCCCTCCGTGTTCAACTGGACCCCTTCGGCCCTCATGTCCTGCGACATACCTTTGCCACACACTATCTTAAGGCCAATCCCGATGATTTGCGTGGTTTGGCCGCTTTGTTAGGACACAGCGACTTGAACACCGTGATGGTTTACACCAAACCCACCCCAGAAGACCTGGCCAACCGGATGGAGCGAATGGGCAACATCCAGGTGGATTAGCAACATGGGTGGGATAGGAATGGCAGCACGATGCCCCGGCGATTCTTGAGCCAGGTTGAGCGTGAACGCTTGAGTCAATTTCCCGATGAAGTGACTGAGGCAGATTGCATTGTCTACTTCACGCTCACCCCGGCCGATATGGAACTCATTAGCAGCAGGAGGGGTGGAGAAAATCGGTTGGGGCTGGCCTTGCTGTTGTGCAGCTTGCGCTACCTGGGCTATTTTCCGGCCAGCATCAACCATACCCCGGAAAATGTCGTGGCTTTCGTGTCCAATCAGCTACAACTGTCGCCCATCGTTTTGGCCGATTATGCCGACCGGGACGAAACGCGCCGCGAACATCTGCCTGTGCTGATGCAGCACCTTGATTTTCGTCGAGTGCAGCCTGACGACCGCGAAAGCCTGATCGCCTGGTTGGGCGAGCGGGTTTTGGAACATGACCGTCCCTCAACACTGTTACAACAAGCCTGTGAACGGCTCTACCAGTTGCGCCTGGTGCGACCGGCGATCACCACAATGGAAGAGTTGGTGGCCGATGCCCGGCAGTGGGCTGAAGCAAAAACGATAGAAGTCCTGGTCAACCCGCTGTCGGCACGGGTACAAAAGTCGCTGGATACCTTGTTGATACCCAGTGAAGAACACGACAAGTCTCCCATCCTGTGGTTGCGCCGCTTTGCCACAGGGCATAGTGATAAAGATATTTTGGAAGCGCTGCAAAAACTGGCTTTCATTCGCCAATGGGCAGTGACCACCTGGCCGGTGGATGAACTTCCGCCCAGCCGGATTCGCTATCTGGCCCAGGTGTCCCGTTACACCAGCCCCCAGGGACTCAAACGGAAGAAGCCGGTGGCCAAACGATATGCCATCCTGGTTGCCTTTCTCCTCTGGGCGCACGAAAAAACGATTGATGAACTGATCGAACTGTTTGACCTGTGTCTGGCCGATGCCTATCGCCGATCCAAGCGCGATTTGCAGGAATTCCAGTTACAGTTCATGGTCCATATGCAAGCGGTGATCGGCTACTTTCGGGACATGAGCCAGGTAGTTCTGGATGAGGCGGTAGCTGATGAAGCTATTCGCCCGACCATTTACAAACAGGTACCAGTAGACACCCTACAAATAGCCCTGGATGAGGTGGAGTCCTTTTTCATTGCCGGCCGTAAACGCACCCTTCTGGATTTCTTCGATAAACGTTACAGCTATTTTCGCCGCTTCACCCCGGCCTTCTTGAAAGCGTTGACCTTCCACAATTATGCCGACAAAGAGAGTTTACTGGAAGCATTGGATGTCCTGCGCGAAATGAATGAGGCCGACGAGACGCTGTTGCCGGCGACGTTTGCCGAAGTGCCAACTGAATTTGTACCGGCGCAATGGCGGAGTCGTGTCTTGAATCGAGATGGTACTGTTAATCGGCGCGATTATGAGATGTGCGCCCTTTCCGACCTGCGTGATTCCCTTCGCTCCGGAGCCGTCTGGTTGGAAGGCAGCCGCCAGTATGCCAATCTGGACAGCTACCTGATACCGAAAGCACGTTGGGAGCAACTACGACAGACGTACTGTGAGATGGTGGGTATCCCCGCAGATGGCGCTGTGCAACTGGAACTGAAGCAGGCCGCATTAGAAGAGAACCTGGCCCGTCTGGACAAGGGATTTGCCAAGAATGAATTTGTCCGGTTCGAGAATGGCGAACTGGTCTTGTCACCGCTGGATAAAGAGGAAGAGGAAATCCGCCAGGAGCACCCACTGGCCAAAAAGACAGGGCCTTTGCTGCCGGCCATTCAACTGGGACAGCTTCTGGCTGAAGTAGACGCCTGGACTGGATTTAGCCAGCAGCTAACCCACGCCGGCGGCGCGACATCCCGAATCCCTGACTTGGCTACCCACCTGTATGCCGCTATTTTGACGCAAGCTTGCAATATGACGCTCAGCGGCATGGCCGATTTGAGCGACCTGTCTTATGACCAGCTGCTCTGGTGTACCAACTGGTACATCCGGGAGGAGACCTTACAGGCAGCGACAGATGTGTTAGTCAACTTTCAATACCAACAACCTCTCAGCCAGTATTGGGGCAGCGGCACGTTTTCTTCATCGGATGGACAGCGATTCGCGGTGGCGCGTAAGACCAACAAAGCCTCGCCACTGCCCCGTTACTTTGGCTTTGGGCGTGGCTTGAGCGTCATCACCTGGACATCTGACCAGCTTTCCCAGTATCGTGTCCTGGTTACACCGCCTCGTATTCGGGAATCTACTTTTACTCTGGATGCGATCCTGGACAACGAGACGGTTCTGAAGATTAAAGAGCATACGACGGACACCGCTGGTTACACCGACATGATGTTCGCTCTTTTTGACCTGCTGGGGATGCAGTTTTCGCCGCGCCTGCGTGACATTGGCGATTACACACTTTATCGTCTTGATACAAGTATCAAGTACCAAAACATCAACCCCCTTCTGAGTAAAAACCCCCTCAAGGCGGCTTTGTTTGTGGATGATTGGGATGAATTATTGCGCGTAGCTGCTTCGATGATGATGGGTTGGGTGACGGCTTCAACGTTTATCAACAAAATGCTGGCTTATCCTCGCCAGCATAAACTGACACAATTGCTGGTGGAATACGGCCGTCTCATCCGCAGCACTTTCATTCCTTTTTACCTGGATGACCCAACCAATAGACGGCGAATTTTGGTACAACTCAACAAGGGGGAAGAAGTACACGGCTTACGGGATTTCCTGTTTTTCGATAACAAGGGGCAGATTCGCAAACAGCAGCCGGATGATTTGGCGAACCTGGCTGGCTGCTTGAATCTGCTATCGAATGCTGTGACTGTCTGGAATACGGTTTACATGCAGGCGGCTATTGAAGAATTAAGAAGACGAGGTCACACCATCAATGAAGCTGACTTTGGTAACCGTTCAGTTGTATATGTGGGCTAAAGTATGCCTTTTGAGAAGAAAAGGCCAGATATGGCGTTATTCGCTGAATAAAATACATAGAATATCAATGTACGAAAGGCTGTTTTGACATGACGACCCCCATATATAGGGTTTACAGATGGTTTTAACCACCATATATGACATCTGAACGCTTACTGACTTTGTCCACTTATCACCTGTGAGGTTTAGACATATCAATCGGTATGGTAAGTTTCGCTTCGATATAGGTGATGATCTGGCCCCAACCGGTCTGCGTCCACTGCGATCTGACTGAGCCTTAGGATAGGTTTTCGTCCTATTGCTCCAAAACGCCGAGGTGAGATGAAATTATCACCAATTTGCCCCTGTGCAACTGCCCTGAGTTGCATGCTTATCACAGACATCTGGCTGATTATACCGATATTGGCACACCGATCAGGTTGCCCCATTCGGCCCAAGAGCCGTCATATTCGCGCACTTCGGGGTAGCCCAACAGGTATTTCAGCACAAACCACATATGCGTGGACAGACCGCCGCGCACGCAATAAGTGATGACTTCTTTGTCCGGGCTGATGCCTTTATCGCTAAACAAAGTGCGTAGCCCAACAGCCGACTTGAACGTGCCATCCTCATTCATCGTTGGTGTGGTCCAGCCGCGGAACTGGCCGTTTTCCGTTTCCATCACGGCCGGTACATTAACTGCGCCGGGAATGTGCCCGCCAACGGTACCACCCATGACATCTTCACCCCGGTACATCGCCACCGTCCGAGCATCCACCAGCACCCTGTTTGCTCTGCCAATTCCGTCCAAAACGAGGTCGTGATGCGCTCGTAGTGTCCAATCCGGCTTTTTGGCCGAGTATGGCTTTGGCTGGTAGGAAGGTGCATCCGTGGTGAGTGGACGGCCGTCGCTTGTCCACTTCCTCCGTTCACCGTCTAGCAAGCGCACGTCTTGATGGCCATATATCTTCAGCATCCAGAGAGCCATGGCTGCCAGTAGATTACTAAAGCCATCGTACACTACAATTGTGGTCTGGTTGTCAATTCCTGAGCGGGAAAGCAATGCCTCTACGGCCGTCTTGCTCAGAATATCGCGGCTGCCCGCCTGCAAGATGTCGCCGTTCCAACACCAATAAACGGCTCCTGGAATGTGACCTGAGTCATAGGCGGCCGGGTTAAAGCCAGCCTCGACAAAGCGCACGTTTGGATCATTCAGATGGTCGGCCGCCCATTGTGGGCTGGCCAGCATTTCAGGATAAGCGTAGTCAGACATCATCCCCTCCTAGGCGGTACGCGGCTGTTCAGTCGGGAAGCCAGCATCTATCCAGCCCTGAACCCCACCTTCCAGAATCGAAACATTGGTAAAGCCCATATCGTGCAGCAGTTTGCCGCCCAGCGCGCCCAATGGGCCTAGAATACAGGTGGTGATGATGGGGCGAGAATGGTCCGCCAGCACCGGATCGCGCCAATCTTCGGGAACTTCATGGTCAGCCCTATAAGTCAGGCTGCCCAATGAGATGTTCACCGCACCTGGCACCGAACCTGTCCCGGCGATGTCGGCCGCATCGCGCACGTCAATCACCAGGATGTGGGAGTCCTGTTCTAGCCGTGACCGGGCTTCGGCCGGGCTAATCGCCGGTACCTGGGCAAAAGCCTCGGACGCCATCTGTGCAAATGTCTTGTTCATCTTTTTGTCTCCTTTAAAAGGGTGATGCGATTTGGTAAATCGCGTTATAAATTTTTGATTGAGGATAAAGGCATAGCCAGGCAGCGTCGTCCACCTTTTGATGGATATTCAGTTGGGGGTTGGGTGGAGTTGGGGTAATCTGGCCTTAAAGTAAGTGGAGTTCCCTGGCGCGGGCTACGGCCTGCGTTCGGTTTTTCACGCCCAATTTGCTGAAAATGCGGTTGACATGGGTTTTGACGGTACTTACCCCGACAAAAAGCCGGACGGCGATATCGTAGTTGGATAAACCCTCGGCGATCAGTTGCAGAACCTCTAACTCGCGTTCCGTCAGGGGATCAACCGCTGGCTGGGGACCGGGTAGTTCCCCCACGCGCTTGGTGTCTGGCAACGGCCGTCCCAATTCCGCCAGCAGTTCTTGCACCGTTTTATCGAAATCAAGCGTCTTGCCCTGGGCAACGGCCGTTGCCAGCATCTCCATTGGCCACACACCCTCCAACTCAGTCAGCAGACTGGTTAAGCGCCTTTTGATGATGTCCAGGCGGGCGGGATGGTTGAGAACAAAGCCGGCCAGTGCGGCCGCCCGGCCCGTCTGGCCGCAGCCATGCAGCAGCCAGGCCGCTTCCCCCATCACATCCAGCGTGACCGCTTCATTGCCCGCATCTACGGCCGTTTGCAGCCCCTCGTAGAAATAACGGCGGGCCTCCTCGTAATGCCCCAGCCCACAGGCGGCCGAACCGAGGCGGCGCAACTGAAAAGCGCCATCTACCCGATTTTCCTGTTCCTGGCACAGCCTAACTGTCGTTTGAGAGTAGGCATAGGCGGTGGCATAATCCCCTTGCAGCAGGGCATGATCGGCCACGGCCGCCGTAGCCCGCAGGGTACCGGCCGTGTAATCCATCTCCTGTGCCAACGCCAGCGCCTCCTGTGCCCGCTGCTGCGCTCCGGCATAATCATGGTGATTGTAAGCCAGCCCACTCAACCCCATCAACGCATGAACCGTCTGGATAGGCTCCTTGGTTTCCCGACAAACGACCAAAGCTTCCTGCAACAGCCTCTCCGCCTGCTCCAGGTCACCATCCCCCATGGCCTGGTGCGCCAGGTCAACAGTCAGTTTGGCAATCCACCAGCCATAATCATTCGCTCTGGCAATGTTGAGCGCTTCCTGGATGAGCTGCGTTTTTTCACTTTTATCAGCGGCAAATACCTGCCCAATGACGATGGCATGAACCGTCTCTCTGCTCACCGGCAGGTGGCGCATCATCGCCAGGCTTTCCTGCGCCAGCCCTCTGGCAGCCTCATAAGAGAGGGGTATGCGGCACTGGCCCTCGAACGCCAGAAGCAGCGCCAGCAGTCGCTGCCGTTCCTCTTCAGGTTCGTAAACATTCTCACGCAGGCAATCCGCTGACCAGCGGAAAAGGGCGGCGCCATCCCGGTTCAGCCCCGTCATTCAGTAGAAGGTCCATAATCCCTCCGCACCGTGGGCAATCTCCGCAAACTGCCCCTGCCAGACGGCTCGCCGCCAGGCCATCCGCATGTTTTCCAGTTCGTTTTTCATGATCTTCAGGGCTTCTTTTGACTGTCCCCGGAAAACAATCATCTGTTCGCACCGAGCCAGGAGGGCCATATAACAGGCGCGATGCAGATCAAGGGTCTGTTCTTGCTCTGGCGGGGAGTTGTGCAACTGTTCCTCGCCGTATTGGCGCAGCAGTTCGTGGAGGGTGTAACGGCCGTTCCCATCCAATCGCAAGAGCGACTTATCCACCAACGAGAGCAACGTGCGCATGGTCGCGCTGGCAACGGACTCGGCCGCCTGGCGGGTGAAACCGCCGCGAAAAACCGACAGCTTCATAAAAACATGCTGCTCCTCCGCCGACAAAAGCTGCCAGGTGGGCGCAAATACAGCCCGCATATTGCGGTGGCGCGGCGGCACGTTGCGGGCGGATGTTTCTAATATGTCCAGACTATGTTCGATTTCATGGGCGATCTCGTCGCAAGGCAGCGCCCGCGTCCAGGCGGCGGCCAGCTCAATCCCCAGCGGCATCCCCCCAACCAGGCGGCAGATACGGGCCACCGGCGGTCTGTACTGCTTTGTCAGGCGAAAATGGGGGGAGGCCCGGCGGGCGCTATGGACAAACAATCGCACCGCCCCATACGCTTCAATATCAGGATCGCCGTCGTGCGCCGGGCAGTCCAGCCCAGGCACCTCATAGACCCATTCTTCCTGCAAGGAGAGCCGTTCTCGTGACGTGACCAGCAGTTTAACGGCCGTTGCCGCCGCCAAAATATCACCGACAAACGCCGCCCCATCGGCGAGATGCTCAAAATTGTCCAGCACCAGCAGGAGCGATTGATGGCGAAGATAATTGATTAACTGGGATTGGGAATCGCCGTCCGGTTGAAAGCGGAAATCCAGCGATTCGGCAACGGCCGAAACCAGGAAATCCGACGAGGGGGTTGCTTGCAGGTAGGTGAGATGAACACCATCGGGAAACAAATCCTGCTGGCTGCTGGCTATCTCTAGCGCCAGCCGAGTCTTGCCGATGCCGCCGGGGCCAACCAGTGTTAGCAGGCGGCAAAGATGGTTGTGCATGAGCGCGGAAATATCGCGTAGCTCGTCATCACGGCCGATAAAAGTTGTTGGTTGTGGAATCGAATGAGCGATCATCAGACCACCTGATACTCAAATCATTATAGCATTATCCAATCCGCAGCATAACTGCTCACATCTGACAGGTTTCTGACAACACCCCTTTAATTGAACTTTTCCAGCGCCGCCTGCGTCCGGGCCATGTCCGGGGCGGCGCGCAGCGCTTCAAACTGGGCCAGGGCGCGGGTGAAGTAGTTGCGGGCGGCGTCGGTGTTTGTTTGTTCGGCCGTCACCTCCCCCAACTCATACAACGTCCGCCCCAATTGCCAGCGCGTGCCCAGGCTGCTGAACAAATCCAACGCCTGATGCAAACGCGCCTCGGCTTCGGCATATTCACCTGCCAGCCGGTGCGCCACGCCCCAGGCGCGGTGGACGATGGCCTGATACAGCGTGTGGCCGTAGCGCATCGCCAGTTCTTCGGCCGCCGGCGCATATTGGCGAATCGCGACCTCGTCACGCTGCAAAACTACCACATCCACCAGCATGGCATAAATATCATGGTCACTCACCCACCACGACGTCGAGTGGAGCGACGCTTCCAGATGCTCTCTGACGAGGGCGAACTCGCCCTCACCCACCAGGGCCTGCCCCAGTCAGTAATGTTGAATGGACAACCACTTGTCCAGCGGCACACTATCAGCCATCATCTGGTATGCTTCCTGGCGGTGGGCGCGGGCCAGTTCCATTTCGCCGCGCCAGCCGTGAACGTAGGCGCTGACCCCACACTGGAAGCACATCCGGCCAATCCGTTCACGGCCGTAACGCCCCGCCAACACCAGCCGTTTATCCTCAATCTGCAATATCTCCTCCCACCGATCCAGACCCAAGAAACATTGGATCTGCTTATTCAAGGTATAAATCACCTGGCCCCAATCGTGGATTTCATCCGCCAGCCGCTCCGCTTCCAAAAGACAGGCCAGGGCCTGGGCATAATCGCCCACCGCGCACAGCGCCGAACCGGCCTGGGAAAGGATATTGACCTGTTCACGCGGATTGGTTAAGCGCAGAGTGCGGCTGAGAGCCAGCCGTCGCTGCGCGATCTCTACCCCCTCGCGCAATCGCTCATGGGCGCTATAGAGATTGGCCTGCGCCTCCAACGCCGCCAAAAGCTCAACCGGCGCGTCTAATTGTTCGGCCATAGCTACCGCCGCGTGGGCGAACTGCTCTCCCTGAGTGAACGGATCGCCGCTCTGCCCATAGAGTTCATAACTTTCCCAATAAGCGTAATTGGCCAGCGCAGTCAACAGGCGCACCGTTTCAGGATGGGGCGGCTCGGCCGCAATGAGTTGCCGGGCGGTTTCCAGCCCCGCCAGGGCGATTGGCTTGAACTGCTCAATTTCGGCCGCTTTGCCCAGGCGGTTGAACGTTTCGCCGGTTTTGCGGTGCAGGCGCACGGCCGTCCACTTCTCCCCATCGGCCATGCCCCGCCAGACCGCGAGCGCCTGCTGGTAAGTTTGAATGGCGTCCGCCCGGTCGCCGCGCAGCCGGTACACGTCGGCCAGACTTTCCACCAGCGCCAGGCGGATTTCTGGCTGTTCGTCAGCGCCCGCGTATGCGGGGGCCAGTAAGTCAAGGGCGATTTGCCAATGTTGGACGGCCGTATCATAAGCATAAATAGCCTCTGCTCGTTCGGCCGCCCGGCGCGAACAGGCAATCGCTTGCTCCCGTTCACCAGCGGCGGCGAAATGGTAGGCCAGCGCTTCAACATCATGCGGCCTATGGGCTTCCAGGGCTTTGGCAACACGCCCGTGCAACCGTTGGCGGCGCAATCCATTCAGGCTCTCGCGCAAGACAAAGGGGATGAGGGCGTGGGCAAAGGTATAAACGATGCGCCCAGCCCGCGCCGCAGTCTGCTGCGCCATCTCCTCAATCAACTGCGCCCGCTCGGCCGGCTCCAGAGCAGCAATGAGATTCTCTTCATCCTGGTCACTCGCCGCCGCCAGCATCTCAAAATCAAACTCCCGCCCCAGAACGGCCGCCAGCCGCAGCGTATCTTGCGCCTCGGCTGGCAGGCGCTCCACCCGCGCCAGAATGGCGCTGCGTACCCCCGGCGGGATGAAGATGGTTTGCAGATCGGCGCGCCGCCACGCCCCACCCGCATGGTAAAGCTTGCCCTGCTCAATCAACCCCTTGCACACTTCTTCGACGAAGAAGGGATTACCTTCCGTTTCGCGGTACAGCGTAGTAACAAATTCCGGGCTAATCTCTCCGGCCGTAGACAACACCGCCGCCAATAATTCGGCCGTCTGTTCCCGGCTGAGGCGGCCCAGATGAATTTCCCCGACCAGTCGCTCCCGGTTGAGGTCGTGCAAGATGGCATGGAGCGGGTGCGCCTGATCCAGCGCCACTTCGGTATCCCGGTAGGTTAGCACCAGCAGCAGCCGCGCCTTTTGTATCCGGCGGGCCACATGGCGTAACAGGGCCAGCGTGCCACTATCCGCCCAATGCACATCTTCCACCAGAAACAGCAGCGGCGTATCCGCAGCCAGCCATTCACACCAGGCGGTAAAGCTATCGAACAACCGCTGTTGCTCAAATTCAGGCTCAAGCGGCGGGTTGGGCGAAACGTGCGGATGGTGCGGGCGCAGGTGTGGCGCCAGGGTGAGCAAATCGGCCAGCAGGTACTCCGGCAGGGCGGGGGCGGCCGATTGTGCCCACACCTGGCGCATGATACCGGCGAGCGGGGCGTAGGGTGGGCCGCCTTCGGCGTGGCAGCCATCGGCCAGAACCCGGCCGCCACTGGCCTGCGCCCACTCGGCCAACGCCCGCACCAGGCGAGTTTTGCCGATGCCTGGTTCGCCGCTGACCAGCAACACCTGGCCGGCGACGGCCGTTGCCCGGCTCCACAGAGCATTGGCCTCTGCCAATTCACGTTCGCGCCCCACCAACTGGCCGCGCACGATGAGATCGAGGGTGGAATAAACGGCCGTCAGCGTGGGCGGCGCGGCCGTGGGGCGGCGCAACTCCTCCAGCGCCGCCTGCACGTCTCCCGCTGATGCTGGCCGATCTTCCGGCCGTTTACTTAACAGGCGGAGGGTGAGAATGTCGAGTGCGGGTGGCAGGCGGTTCTCTTTAATCGCCTGGTACAGTTCGGTCGTGGCGGGCTGTGGGGGAACGCCAATCTCCCGCTCCAACAGGCGGACACATTCGGCGTATTGGCGCAGGGCGGCCGGGCGCTGGCCGGCCCAGGCGTACAGTTGCATCAACTGGCAATGCGCCGGTTCATGCAGCAGATCGAGCGATAACCAGCGGCGGGCATACATAATCGCCTGCTCAAACTCTTGTCGCAGGCCGTGAAGCTGGGCCAATCGCGCCAGGGCAGAGGTCAGTTCGCGGCGTAAAGTTTCCGTTTCAAAGAATTGCCAGTCGTCAAAGGCGGGGGCATCTCGCAAAGTAAAACCGGTGAGGAAGTCGCCGCGATAGAGGGCGGCGGCTTCGGCCAGCAGGGGCAGGCAATCCGGGCAAGGGGCGGTCTCTGGATGGCCATGTTTCCGGCATTGTTCTAATAGCTGGCGGAAGTGGGCCACATCCAGCCAACAGGTAGATGCTGGTGACAGGTCAATTGTTTCACGGCCGATCGCCAACCAGTCGCCATTCAGGGCCAGATTGAGGGCGGAGAGGGTGCGGCGCAGAGCGGCGCGGGCGCGGGTTTGATCCAGCTCCGGCCAGAGCAGGGCGGCCAGTTCGTCCCGGCGGTGTGGGCTGCTGGTGACGGCCAGATAGGCCAGCAAGGCCAGAGATTTATGGCGCTCGATGAGGACGGGACGGCCGTCCCGCTCCACGCGGGGAATGCCTGCTAAAAATAAGCGTAACACTGGCATGGTTGTTCCGATTCCTCCAGACCTGACAGGTTTCAAAAAACCTGTCAGGTCTCTATTGTAGGCCAAAACCAGTTAGTCCGATACGGCCGAACCGGGACGCTTTCTGGGACGATGGCGGGACGGCCGTTCGTTACACTGTCGAAAATTATCGTAGGGCGATTTGGCAAATCGCCCTACAAAAGGAAACCAAATCATGTCTCAGAAAATTTTGCAGATCAATCTCAAATTTCGCGGTGTTTCCAGAGCGGAGTTGGAGCAGGCCTGGTTGCCCGCCGCCCAACTGATTGCCGATACGCCCGGCCTGCGCTGGAAAATCTGGCTGGCCAATGAGGCGGAAAACGCCGCCGGTGGCATTTACCTTTTTGATGACGAAACGGCCGTGCAAAACTTCCTGGCCAGCCCGATGGTGGCAGCAATGGGCGAAGACCCCACCGTCCATGATGTGAATGTGCGTATGTTTGACGTGATGGAAGCGCATACGGCCGTGACCCGCGGCCCGGTTCTGGAAGGCGTTCTCGTTTAACAGCCCTTCTTGATAACAAGAGGCAACCGATCACCCATCAAAACCCACAATCGCGATCTTGTTGGGGTTGGAAGCATCAACCTTTACCTCCAACTCGCGCCCGACCTTAAACGGGTTTGAAAAGCCTGATGTGGGGACGGCGCGGGTTGTTTTTACAGAATAAGCTGGGCCATCGGGTGGCTGAATTTCCAACACAAGCGCAATTTCCTGAAGCTCATGGGTATTGCCCTTCGTCCCAAAAAAACTTCCGGTGGGTTGCGCCTGGAGTACTTTGGCATGTGCCGCGACCCCTGTTTGAAGCAATTTCTTTTGACCGGGCATTACCCCTCTGCCGCGCAATTCCTTATAGACGGCGAAATATAAAACCACGCTAACGAGAACGACCAACCCGACGATTTGAATAATTGAAGGTCCATTTCCATGTTCGCTCCTGAATTTTTGGTTCAATGGGAATACAGGGGGTACACCCAGATATGGGTATACCGTAGAAAAGGGGTCATTTTACAACAAGGAGAGAAAGATGACTCATTATTCGTCAGGCAAACTTACCATACCGTTGGACATACCCGATGTGGATATCATGGGCACCGAAATCACGCGGGACGGCAAATACATTATTGAGGTGGAAAGCCGGTTGGAAACCACACCATGCGGGATATGTGGGCAGGCCATCAAGTGCAACTATGGGCATGGGGCAGAAATCGAGTTGCGCCACCTGCCGATATTGGGATATGAGAGCACCATCCGCATCCGACCGAAACGGGGGCAATGTCTCAGTTGTCAGCATGAACCGACAACGACACAGGTAGTGGGCTGGTATGAGCCGCGCAGTCCGCACACGAAAGCCTACGACCGCTATCTGATGAAGCAGTTAATTGGCAGCACCATCGAAGATGTCAGCCGGAAAGAGAAGGTGGGGTATGATGCGGTGCTGGGGGCGGTTCAGCGACAGGTAGCGGTAGCCGTGGATTGGACAGAAATCGAAAACTTGGGCACGGTAGGCATAGATGAAATCGCCCTCAAGAAGGGACGCAAGGAGTATGCGGCGGTGATAACCGCTTGCCAGGATAATGGGGAAGTGCGGATTCTGGCGGTCTTGGAGGAGCGAAAAAAACGATGGTGAGTGCCTTTTTGGAGACGATACCGGCGCGCCTACGCCGCACCATCCATACCTTCTGCACCGATATGTGGGAAGGCTACTTGACGGCTATCGCTGAATTTATCAGCCGCCATGAGATGAAGGGAACGGCCATCGTGGTAGATCGCTTTCATGTGGCTCAACATTATCGGGACGGTTTCGACCAGTTGCGTAAACAGGAGATGCGTCGTCTGAAACAGGAGCTAGCCACGGCAACATACACAGCCGATTTTACCGGGGCGCTCTGGTTGTTACGGCACAATCACGAGGACCTGGATGAAGGGCAACAGGCCCAACTGCGCCGCCTCCTGACCCATTCACCACACCTCCATCTGGCCTACACCCTACGCCAGGAACTGACAGCGATTTTTGAGATGAAACTGAGCCGCAAACAGGCGGAAACTCGTTTGTTGAAGTGGATAGCCAAAGTGGAGCGAACGAGCCTGACTTGTTTTGATGACTTCATCAAGAGCTTGCGCCATCATTTGGCCTATATCGCCAACTACTTTATCCGTCGGGCCAGTAGCGGCTTTGTGGAGGGATTGAACAATAAAGTGAAGGTAATCAAGAGGCGGTGCTACGGTATTAAGAAGGTGAGTACGCTGTTTCAGCGCATTTGGCTGGATTTAGAGGGGTACAAACGATATGTTTGACCCCCATATATGCTGTCAACCACATGAATTCCCAAAGAACCGCAGAGCGAGAGTTCATTTCCATGCGGGTCAAACAAGGGTTGGCGGCGGTAAAGGCCAAAGGAGTTAAATTAGGCCGGCCAAAAGGCAGTCGCAATAAAGAGCGTGTGCTGGATGCACACCGAGATGAGATTTTGAAGTATTTGCGGCGTGGGATTGATTTAGCCAGCGTACGGAAGTTGATTAATCCCGAACTCGATCAGCCGCTATCTTACAACTCGTACAAATACTTTGTGACGCATGATGCAGAGTTGTTAGCTGCCTGGCAAAAGTCATAATAGAAACCTTTTTGAAGGGGAACAGAAATGGCGTTTACCCAAGAAGAATTAGAGCAATATCGAAAAATCGTCAATGCCTAAATCGAAAAACGTCGGCCCCCTATGCACCTGCGCAATCAAGTCGACTTGGCTTTTCTCATTAAAAATCAAAATGTTGAGATATTTGAAATTCGTCCTCGGCTCGGTGACCCTCTGAAAATGATCGAAATCCCCATCGCCAAAACTACGTGGGTCAAGACGCAAAAAGTATGGCGTATCTTTTGGCACCGAGCCGACATGAGATGGCATCGTTATGATCCTCTGCCTGAAGTCAAAACTCTAGAAGAATTTATTGATGCAGTGGAAACTGATGAGTATGCTTGTTTTTATGGTTGAGATTTGATCACTTCCCTAAAGTGGACCATTTTTACCCGTATTACGTATTTACCCCTTAAAGAAGCAGGGCATTCGCTTCACGATTGCCAAAAGGACGAACATGAAGCTGCAAGGGCCGTTCAACAAGGAAATATATCGTCGTCGAAATCTGGTGGAACGCCTCATCAATCGTTTCAAGCAATACCGCCGCATTGCGACCCGGTACGAAAAACGGGTAGCAAATTATCGAGCTATGTGGGTGATTGCTGCGATTCTCATCTGGTTATGAGTTTGCAGACACGCCCTAGGTTATCAGGCGCCTTTATATGGACGTGCCAGCGCGCAACTGCACGTGCAACCGCTGCCCTTTGGTACAAGTAGGCTGTATTTCCCAGATTATGATGTGGCTGAAAGAGTTGCCATCTATGCCATGTTTGGCGGCATTCCGGCTTATTGGGAACGGCTGGATCAAACGGTCACGTTGTCTGAAAACATACGCCAACAGCTGCTGACCGCCAATAATCTTATGCAAGCTGAACCCCGTTTGCTGCTGCAAGATTTTGTGCGCGAACCCGATAATTACATCGCCCTTTTCAACGCGATTGCCAATGGCTACAGGACGCAAAAAGAGATAAAAACGTTTACGGGTTTAGCGCAAGGCCATGTCTCCAGCTAGCTCAGCGTATTAGAAGCGGCCGGTTTTATCGAGCGGCGAATTCCGATAACGGCTCACATACAATCGCGTCAAAGCCGTTATCATATATCTGACCCCTATCTCCGTTTTTATTATCGTTTTCTGGCATCACGCCAAACACAATTGGCTCTGGGAATCCAAGAGCCAGCCCTGGCTGAAATCAAACGACATCTGCTTGATTTTATTGGTACACATACGTGGGAAGAACTCTGCCGCGAATGGGTGCTGCGGGCTGGGGCTGTCGGTAAGCTGCCTTTTTTGGTGGATCAGGTGGGCAGCTATTGGGACAAAACGGCACAAGTAGATGTCGTCGGCATCAATAAAATGGAAAAAACGCTCGTTTTGGGCGAGTGTAAATGGTCGCCTAAGCAAATGGATGGTGCTGTCCTGGATACCTTGCGTCGCAAAACAGAGGCAGTTGTCCCTACGCAAGGTCATTGGCAAATTGCTTACGTGGGCATGGCGCGCGGTGGCTGGGTAAAGGACGTCCAGACAACGGCAAGCAAACTGGTGACTGATGAAGAAAGAAACGGCCGTAATTGGCGCATTTCCCAAACAATGTTGGTTGATCTGGCCGAGATTGACCAGGATTTATCAAACTAGAGCGGTTAGAAAATGATGCCTCCGCCTTTCAACGAAAACACACAAGAACCTGACAGCAGGCTGGAAAACACAGAAAATTTCCCAACAAATAAATCCTAAAATTTGTGAGACCGACTCGCAGGCGCGCATTGCATCATTCTCCCTGCTATTGAGGATTATGCGCCAGGTCGAGAGTGAACAATCGCTGGTGCACCTGGATGCCCGTCAGAAAAGCCAACCGGCTTTGCACCTCGTCAATTCCATCGGCCTGCCGGCGGATGACCGCAATCGCTTGCCGCCAAAGATGGGCCGCCTGGGCTTCATCCCCTTTCGCTTGCAGCAAGAGAACACAGTCCAGATACAACTGCCCCGGCGTGTCACAATCAGGCTGAGGATTGGCGACCAGGTGAGCCACGGCCGTTTCCAGCAAGGACCAGGCGTTATCCGGCCGCCCGGCCGCGTGGTGGACGGTTGCCAGCGCCGCCTGATTCTCTGCTTGCAACCCCGTCATATCCAATTCTTGCCAGAGGTTGATGGCGTCGCCGTACACGGCCGTAGCCCGATCCCACAATTTTTTCCCCCGCCAGGCATGGCCCAAACAACTCAGACCATATGCCCGCAGCAGCGGATTGCCAATTTCGGCGGCGATAGCCAGCGCCGCCTCAGCCTGCTGGGCGGCCGTTTGCTCGTCGCCCTGAAGATGGTGGAGGAGGGAGAGTCGGGTCAGAGTTGTGCCGACACTGCGTTTATCTTGAATGGCGTGATAGGTGTCTAAAACGGCCGTTAATCGCGCCTGCGCCTCCTCATATTGCCCCAGAGTAAGAGCCAAGTCAGCCAGATAACGCTGCGTGTCCGCTACCCCCTTGCGCTGCCCGATCTCCCCATACCAGGCCAACGCCTGCGTGTAATAATTTCGCGCCCGGCTGAAGTCGTAATCCCAGGCCGCTCCGCGTCCCAACATATTAGCCGCCAGCGCCGCATTGGCCCGGTCGCCCATCTGCCGAAAAACAGCCAGAGACTGCTGGAAAAAAGCGACCGCCTGCTCTTCCTGGTTCAGGTTGCTGGCGACAGTCCCCAGCGCCACCAACACGCGGGCGCTGCTCAAGCCGGTGGGGTCTACTTGCCGCTGTATCGCCAACGCTTTTTCCAAGAGCTGCTTTGAGCCGACATTGTCACCGCGCCGAAAGAGCACAGCGGCCAATGATTGGTAAGTACGCGCCAGTTCCAGGGGATCACCACTGGTCTCGTAGATGGCCAACGCCTGGCGCAGCGCCTCTTCTGCCTGGGCATACGCGCCTGTGCGCTCACTCACCTGCCCAAACAAACGCCACGCCTGCGCCTCTAGCCAGGGAATTTGGGCCTTTTCAGCCGTGGCCAGCGCCTGTGTGAGCGCGCCGTGGGCTGCGGCCACATCTCCCTGACGCAAAGAAGTGGCGGCGGTAATGAGATACGCCTGGGCCACCAGAACGGGATCTGACAGGCCGGCAGAGGCAGCGGCAACGGCCGTTGCCGCTGCCTCATATTCCTGCCGTTCCAACAAAAACATGGCGTGGTACACCTGTAAAGCCGGAGTCGCGAGACTGACCAGGGCTGCACCAAAAGCGGCCTCGCCTGCCTGAAACAAACCCGCTACCACATAAAAACGGGCCAATCCGGGGGCCATTGCCCGCAGCAAATCTTCATCTGCGGCAGCAATTCCCGTTTGCCAGCCCACCTCGATATTGGCTAAATCGGCCAGCAGTTGGTGGGCAACGGCCGTTTGCGCTGAGCCATGCAAGGTTTGCGCTGCCTGCTGTAGCTGTGCCGCAAAATAGGCGGCGTGGGCGGCAGTGGCTGGCGGCACATCGGCCAGCCGCTCCAGGGCATAGTGGCGGATGAGTTCGTGCAGGCTGTAACGGCCGTTAGCCTCGGTGTGGATGAGCGATTTAGCGGCCAGACCCGCCAACAGCACCGGTGACGCGGCGGCCACAGCCAGCGCCGCCTGAGGCGTAAAGCCGCCATGAAACAGCGCCAGGCGGGGCAGCGCCGCCTGCTGCGCGGCCGCCAGCAGCGCCCAGGAATAGTCAAATACAGCGCGCAGGCTGCGGTGGCGGGCGGGCACGTCGTGCATCGTGGTCGCCAGCCGGTCGAAACTTTGCCGGATTTGCGCCAGCAGTTGGGGGGGGGCTTCGGCGTTCAGCAGAGAAGCGGCCAGTTCCAGCGCCAGCGGTATGCCCTCCACCAGGCGGCAGAGGTCGGCAACGGCCGTTTCCTGCCCCGTCAGATTGAAATCGGGACACACCCGCTGCCCCACCTGCACAAACAGGCGCACGGCGTCAAAGGCAGCCATATCGGCCGCTGCATCGGGGGGAACAGGCAGTCCGCCTAAAGACAGGCGCGTCTCCCAACGCAGTTGCAGATATTCCCGCGAGGTGACGATCAGGCGCAGCCGGGACGCATTTTCCAGCAGGGTCAAGACCAGATCGGCGGTGGGGGCCAATGCCTGCTCCACATTGTCCAATAACAGCAGCATCTCTTTGTGGCGCAGATAGTCGAGCAGCTGGGGCTGCTCCTCACCGGCGGTCAGGGTCAGCCCCAGCGCGGTGGCGATGGCCTGTACCAGTCCGGCGTGGTTGGTTACCTCGACCAGGGGAACAAAGTGGACGCCATCCAGAAAGGCGTAAGCCTGATCGCCGGCGGCGGCCAGGGCCAGCCGCGTTTTGCCGCTGCCACCCGGCCCGGCCAGGGTGATCAGCCGCCGCGACGGGTCATTGAACCAGACAAAAAGCCGGCCCAATTCGGCGGCGCGACCGACCAGAGGGGTGGGTTGCGGGGGCAGATGGTGTGTTTGGGGGCGCTGGCGGGCGGTCTGGATGCGGTGGTAAACGGCCGTTGTCTCCGCCATGGGTTCCACGCCTAACTCTTGCTCAAGCAGAGTGCGGCAGGTTTCGTACTGCACCAAAGCGGCGTTGAACTGGCCGGTGCGGGCCAACAGCCGCATGAGCACCCGATGGGATTCTTCGCGCCAGGGTTCCAGGTCGAGCAGGCGGCGCAGAGTGGTGATGGCCTTTTCCCATTCCCCGCCCTGGCTTTGCTGTTGAGCCAGGCGATCCAGGGCGGTCAGGGCCAACAACCGCCATCGTTCTCGCTCCTGTTGTAACCATGTTTCCAGTTCCGGCGCATCCTGTGGGTAAATGCCTTCTAAAAATGGGCCGCGATAACGGGCAACCGCTGCTTCGAGGTTCTCGGCATCTTCGTTAAGAGCCTGCTGGAGAACGGCCGTATCCAGCCAGACGGGTTGGGTGGGGTTGAAAACGGCCGTTTTGCGGGTGACCTGGATGGCAGTGGGTAATAGTTGGTGCAGGTTGTATACGGCCGTACTCAGGTTAGCCCGCGCCCGCTCCTCGCGCATCTCCCCCCACAGTAGCCCGGCCAGCTGTGGTCGGCTGTATTCACCCGGATTGCAGGCCAGGTAACAGAGCAGCAGCAGCTCTTTTTCCGAGGCAAAGTCGGTAACTGGCTGGTCGCCCAGATTAATTTGTGGCCGCCCCAGCAAGTGGAATTTGAGCATGAGGGCTTATACCCCCTTAGCCATTAACGCCCGTGCTAACTGTAAGAAGAAGGTTCGTAAATCAGCCAAGACTACCGGTTTGATCATGCGCGGTAGTATTTCAACCTGGCGGACACGCTGTAAGGCAATTGCTAGCCAATAATCATCCATGCCCATCTGTTTTTCACGCGCCAACGGCAACAACTCAGCGAATTGAATCAATTCGCGGTGGACAAAAAAGATGTCCACGAAATCCTTTTCAGCAGCGCGGTCAAACAAGGCTGCCAGCTTATTTGCGGCAATATCTAACGCACTATCAAGCTGAACGCCAAATACAGAATTGAGTTGCGTCGGCTGCAATCGATAGGGCGTATCTTGGGCAAAATCAAGCTTTACTATTTCGCCATCCTGAGCAGTAATAAAGCATTCAACAAAGGTATTGAACGTGCGGCTGAATTCAAGTTGTCCCCCGAGGTTAGATGCGACTCTTTCCAGTTCAGGGCGAACCAGGCGTACAGCATTGGGATCAGCAGAAAAAAAGTCGAGGTCTTCTGAAAAGCGGTGGTGTAGATAAAAAGCAGACAGAGCGGTTCCGCCTGTTAGATAGAAACTCTGCGCCAAATTAGAACTGCCAATCGCTTTAAGTAATTGATTCTGGAATGGTGTCAAGATTTCCATAGCGTTCCTGAACGGGTGGTTCATTGAAATACCACTGCCAAAATTCATCTATATCGGCTGGAAGATGGAGATGTGGCAGATAGTGGTGAATTGTTTCTAAGCCTATGGCATGTATGTCGGCGGCTGTTCCATGCGTCAACACCCGCTTGATATACCATTTGCGGAAGGCTTCGTTAGTTTGGGCATCGGGGGGAATATCGGTATCCCACATCAGTTTTTCGTTGATGGGTATTGGTCTCATCACACCTACACTTTGTGGAGAAGTCAGGCTTTGGCGAAAAGACCAACTTTTAGCCGCCTGTCTCCCAATTGAGACTGAATTGAGAATAGCCGTGTATGTTGCTGCTTATCTGGTCATTATAGCAAACATGGTCAGAAAAGAGACACAACATGAACGACCGCACACCGACCCATCGCACCCTCATCCTGCGCTGTTGGTCAGAACAGGATGACGCTGAGTCCCGGCGCCTCTGGCGTTTCCACCTGCAATGGCTGGATACGGAGGAGCGACAGAGTTTTGCCAATGTAGCGGGGTTACTGGCTTCTTTGGCACATGTGTTTGATTCGGAAACAGACCCCCCTGGAGGTAACAACAAATGAAACGCGCACTTTTTATTTTCATTCTCTTTCTGACTGCCTTATTGATAACACCGCTGCACCTGCAAGGACAGATGGAAACGACAACGGCCGTAGCCACGGCCGCCGTGCCCGAACCCACACCCACCGCCGCTGCCCCCCTCATCCACATCGGCGAACAGGAGGCGGTTTGGGATTTGTGGACAATGAAGATGGCAGAACCGTTGGCGGCCACGGCCGTGGCCGCCAACGCCTATCCTGGTCCCCTCAGCGTCGAAGCCATCAACGATCTGGGCGACTGGAGCAACACCGCCGCCCTGGCCTGCATCCTCCCCTTGGGCGGAACCTACAACCTTTCTTTCCCCCTCACCTTCCTGCCGCCTCCCCTTGACTTCAACCCTTCGGTTGCCGCCTACCTGGCCAACCTGGGGCTGAAACATTGCGCTCCTTACCTCAATCCCCCGCCTACACGCACCGTCACCAATGTCGCCAACTGCCAGGCCACCTTTGCTCAAACCACCATGAGCGGTAAATACAGCAACCTCTTCGGCTTCCCCTCCCCTTTCAGCGAAATCTTCCCCTGGACCGATTGGGGTGAGCTGGGCACACCGGAACTGGTTCATTGGAGTACCGACGTGGACGTTTCTGCCCAACACGGCGGCCACTTTAACGGGTCGCAGATCACCTTTCCTACCGGCGTCAACCCGGTCGTCTGGCGCGGCGAGACGTTAATCCACTTCATGGATTACGTCTTCATTTACATCCCCGGTCTGGGGCAGGATCGTGCGAGGCTCAGAACGGCGCTCTCCGTGACCAGGTTTTTAGGCGACAAAACGCTGCGTTTCCTGGTTGCCGCCCATCCCAACCCGCATGGCATCTATAACGAGGAATTGCAGTACGTGGTCGTCACCGACTTTGTAGCCCCAACGATAGGCACATCCATGTCCAACGTCACCATTGAGGCAACCGAGCCGGGTGGCGTTTCGCGCCGCACCTACCTGCCGGTTTTGCAGCGTACCATTAGCGTCAGCGATAACTGCGACCCCTATCCCCGGCTGAGTTCGTCAAACGCCCCAGAATTTGCCCACGTCAATGAGAGCTATACCATCACCTGGGAAGTGCGCGACCGTGGCCCACACAACTTGCAAGGGGGCTACAATGCGGCCACCTTGCCGCAAACGCTGACTGTAGTGGACACCCTGGCCCCTACGATTTTGGCCCCGCCGCCGATTGTGACCGAGACGGCGACGATTCCAGCAACCATTAACCTGGGCCATCCGGCCGTTTTTGACCTGGCCGACTTAAATCCAACCGTCAGCCACAATGGATGCAGCCGGCCAGGGGTTGTTTGCACCGGAGATGAAATTCGCTTTCCGGCAGGGCAAACGGCCGTGACCTGGACAGCCACCGACAGCGCCAACAACAGTGCCACGGCCGTGCAGGTGGTCAACATCAAAGCCCCCGGCACCAACCACACACCCACCGCCCATAACCAGACTGGCGGCAATATCCCGCAAGCCATCGCCTACGAACCGATCACCCTCACCCTTACCGCCCAAGACCCCGATCATGACCCGCTCTGGTTCCAAATCAGAGAACAACCAGGCAACGGCTTCTTCCACGCCCCGCTCTACCCCTATTTCATCCAGGATTACCGCCTGTCCAACTTTCAAGATATTTCCTTTTTGGAATATTGCCAGGACCCCGACCACCGGCAGCAATACATACCCACGAACTGGCCGGTTGACGCCACCTTCATGGCTGTTAACGACGACGGCGTCGTCTACGTCCACGATCAGGGCATGGTCTGGTGCGATTCTTTTGGCGTCCCTTACCCCTCTTACCGGCTGGCGGTATTCCGGCCTGATGGTACCTGGGACCAGGTTTCCTCCTCCTTTGACGTGAAGGGTATCTATATTGATTGGCGTCTGGGTTCCCTTTTCACCGCCAGCCATAATGTCGGCGGCACCTTCAGTTGGGTACGCCAATACGATATGGATTTGAACCTGATTGTCCAGCATCGCATGGACGATGCCACGCCGCAATTCGGCCAGCCAAGGCACGCCCTCATTGACGGGCAGGGCATTCTCTACGTCACCAGTGGCTATATCTCTTCCGGTGTGGCCGAGTTATATCTGTACGACACTACCGGCCCCGACGATCCGACGCTGCTGGCCGATTACTCTCACCCCGACGCGGTCTTGACTAACCTGGCCCTCGATTCGGCGGGCAATCTGTATGCCTCAACGGGTAAAAACGGTAGTTGGGACGGCCCAAACCGCATCTACAAATGGGGGCCGGCGGTGCTGGATGCTCATGGTAATTTCACCCCCGGCGAACTGATTGGCTGGCTGGGCAAATGTGACTTTGGCCCTGGCTGCGACATTGCCCACCAGCGCAGTTTTGGTTTTAGCTGCACCGACGCCACCTGTGGTATCAATGGCGGCGGACAAACGGAGGGCAGCGGCCCCGGCCAATTCGCCAGCCCGCGCGGTATCGCCCTGGATGGTAACGACATTCTCTATGTCACCGATTACTTTAACCAGCGTGTGCAGCGTTTTACTCCTGAAGGCCACTTCGCCGGGCAGGCCATCTCTGAATGTGACGGCTCCTGCTTTGTCCTGGGCGATTTCGGCCAGCCCAAACAGGTGACGGTCAATTCCACTAATTTCTACGTGCTGGACGAGAACACCGACCTGCTGCACGTCTTCGAGACGACGCCGCTGACGCCCCTCTCGCCCACCAGCGCCCGCATTGTTTACCAGTCGGACAACAACTTTGTGGGTACCGACAGCTTTACCTTTGGCGTGACCGATGGGCTGGACAACAGTGCCCCGGCGACGGTGCAAATCGCCGTCAGTCGTAATTTTCGCCCGCCCCAGGCCGACCGTGGATTGGCCTTTGCCACTGTAGAGGATGTGCCCACAACCGTGGTGTTGAGCGGCTATGACCCCGACGAGCCGCTGGATACACTGACCTTCCACATTGATACGCCGCCGGCGCATGGCACAATTAGCGGCAGCGGCGCCAACCGTACTTACACACCAAACCTGGATTTCCACGGCCTGGATACCTTCACCTTTGTCGCCCATGATACCCACTTCCTGTCCACGCCGGAAACGGTGACGGTGACCATTGCGCCCATCCACGACGCCCCCCGTTTCCCGGAGGCGAACCAGAACTTTGCTTACCGATTGGGTGGTGGTTTGGACCTGACGCGCCTGGTCAGCCTGGACGACATGCAGATTGGCCGGGGTTTCAAGACGATGTTCAAGGTGGATTTCTACGACCCGGATATTCCCGACCAGCATATGGTGACGGTAAATTGGGGCGATGGCAGTCCGGTGGAGCCGGAAGGACGCATTTTGGAAGATGGCACGGTCACCGGCCCCATTCTGAGCCAGGGGGTGGGTGGTTATGGCGCGGTCACGGCCGAACACATTTTCACCCAAAACGGCAGTTTCAACGTTGAGATGTGTGTCACCGACCAGGTGGTCATTGACGGTGACGGTAACAAACAACCAACGGCCGTTTCCCAGACGGCCTGCAAAACGATCCCGGTGACGGTGGCGATGATGACCGACTTGCTGCTGGATGTGACCGCCTCGTCCAACCCGGTAGCCAGCGACCAACCACTGGCCCACACCCTGTCGCTGACCAACAACCCGCCGGCAGTCGGCGGCGGGCTGACGGCCACCAACCTGGTGGTCAGCGCCACCCTGGATGTGCGGCTAAACTATGGATCGGCCAGCAGCAGTGATGGAAGCTGCACTCAGGCGGCGGGCATTGTGACCTGCCAGATGAACGCGCTGCCGGTGGGGGATACGGCCGTGATCCAGATACACACCACACTCAGCGCCGGGCTACAGCCGGGTGACCGGTTGGAAACCGAGGCTTCCTTCCGGCTGGCGCAGGCCAACCAGGCCGAGACACAGGGTGGGTTTGTCCTGACAACCGTCGTCGCCCCGGCCGACTTCATCGTCACCACCATCGCCGATATGCCGGACGCCGATCCCAACGACAACCAATGCCAGACGGCCGACGGCGTTTGCAGCCTGCGGGCAGCCATCGAGCAGGCCAATGCCACGCCCGGCCACCAGACCATCGCCCTGAACTACCAGACCTATCTGCTGGATGCGCCGATGGTAATCAGTGGCAACCTGACTATTAACGGGTTGGGGCAAGGGGAGACGATTCTGGCCGGGCAGGGCAACGGCCGTGTCCTGACCATCAACAATGGCGCCAACGTCACCCTCAACCAGTTGACGCTCACCCGTGGCCAGGAACCGGGCGGTTCTGGCGGCGGCATCCTGAATAACGGCACGCTCATCCTTAATGGCGTCACTGTCAGCCACAACGATGCTGTATCCGGCGGCGGCATTTGGAATCAGGGCAACCTGACCGTAAACAACAGCGCCCTTGTCGGCAACCGGGGCAATGGCGGCTCCGGCGGCGGCCTGCACAACCAGGGAACGGCAACCCTCACCAACGTCACCATCAGTGGGAATGAGGCTGGTACGGGCGGGGGCATTGGCGGTGGCGGTACAAATATGTTGACCCACGTTACCATCAGCCATAACCACGCCACCGCCAGCGGTGGCGGTCTCAATGGCGGCCCGGCTGAATTTACGCTCAGCAACACGATCCTGGCCGGGAATAGCGCGGCCGTTGCCGGCCCCAATTGTGGCTACGGCTTTACTTCTCAGGGCTACAACCTGGTTGACGACGTCAGCGATTGCACGATTAGTGGCAGTACAGTGGGCAACATCATCGGCCAGAATCCACGCCTGCTACCCTTGCTGTCTGACAACGGTGCGCCACCCACACAAGCCCTGCGCGGTGGCAGCCCGGCCATTGATGCCGGCGCCTGCCAGACGGGAACCGACCAGCGAGGCGTGGCCCGACCGGTGGATGGCGATCTGGACGGGCAAGCGCGCTGTGATATGGGGGCGTATGAGTTTGCGCCCATGGATCTGTATCTGCCGGTAGTTGCCAGGGGTTGACCGGGATCGGAACGGAAATGGGACACAGACATGGTCTTTGACATGGAGATTTGGGAAAGCGCTATCCGCTGAATCGCTCCGAAACGATGTCTCTCATTCGTCCATTGTTCGACGCGCCGTTGCCTTCGCCCTCCCCCGAAAAAGTATACCTGGCCTTAACTGGTTATCCACTTTTTCGGGGAGGGTCACAGCTTCACTTGCCAGCTTCCCAGGAGAGAAAGGGCGAGGCGAGTCATGCTCATGTCCGCCCGCTTTGCTTGCCCACTATGTTGTCGGCCAGATCGAACAATTCCCACGACTTGCCTTCTTGCCAAGCAGAGGCAAAAGCTGCTTCGCCAAGCTGTTGACGAGCGGAGGCAAGAATCTGCTCGTAATTTGGCATTTCCTCGGGTGGACGCACCAACCCGTGCTGTTTGTAGAAAGCGTCCACAGCCGCACAAATGCAAACTGCCTCTATGGCATATCCCTGAGTGAATCTAAGCTCCGCCAGCCGGTCAAGGATAGTTGGGACTAAGTCGCGCACCTGTTGCTCGGCACAGGAATAGAGCGCTTGCAGCAACAGTTGTTCCGCATCCGCCAGGTTATGCTCTCTCAAAGCCAGCGTTCCCAGCAATCCCCATATCTCTGTCCGTCTATAGGTGTTTTGTTGCTCATCCCAGGTAGCCAGGGCTTGCTCTAAATACAAACGGGCCGGCTCATACTTTTCCTGACGTATAGCAATGATTCCCATGGTGGCCAACACAATCGCAACTCCACCCTCGTGTTCCAATTCTTCGGCAAGTTGCAAAGCTTTTTCAGCATGCACCCAGGCCACTTCAAAAGCCCCCTCTTCAGCCAGCTGTTCCGCCAGATTCCCCAGGACTATTCGCACAGGCTGCACGTTACTCTTACTCAGCGGACCAGATTTCTCCAAAAAGGCCAATGCCTCTTCATTGCGGGTTCGGGCCAGCAAATAGTTGCCCAGCCTGGCATCAAGATTGGCCAGGTTGGAAAGAGCGGCTGCTGCCATCCGATGGTCTTGTTCTTCTCGGGAAATCATCAGGCTCTGTTCATAATATCGGTATGCTTTCTGTAAATCCAATGTTGAGAGACCTTGTAAATTACCCGCGATGCGCAAAGCAAGCGCATACAACCTTAGGGGCAGGCTAACTCTACTGCTCTCATCGGCCAAAACCAGTTCCAGCCAGTTACCCATCTCCACTGCATAGCCGCGCCCTTCCCATAGGCGGACCATCCAGCAAACAAGCTCCACTGGCGCCGCCAATTCCCCTGAAGTCAGCCCCCGGCGCATAATTGCACGCACATTTTCCACCTCTGGCGCTTGTATGTGATGTGTCAATTTGCCCCAATATGTCGGTGTTCGGTGAATCCACTCCAGAAAATAGGCGGTATGTCGGCGGTGTATGGCAGGCTGCTCCTCACTTTCTACGAGTTTTTCGACGGCAAACTCGCGGATGGTTTCCAGCATGGTGAAACGTGGCCCACCGGCTCCAGCCTTGCTTTGGCGGATGAGGCTCTTGTCCAGCAGGGATTCCAGACCACTGAGGACATCCATGGGCAAACTTGAGGCGCATACCGATTCGGCTGCCTCCAACGTCCAGCCGCCCGCAAAGGCACCCAGCCGGGCAAAAAGGAGTCTTTCACCCTCATCTAGTAACTGGTAACTCCATTCGATAGTGTTCCAGATCGTCTGCTGCCGGTGGGACAGGTTACGCGACCCACCAACCAGCGTCCGCAGTCGGTTTTTGAGCTGCGCCAACAACTGCTCTGGGGTAAACAGCCGGGATCGCCCGGCGGCCAACTCGATGGCCAGGGGCAACCCTTCCAGGCGGAGGCAGATCTCGGCCACGGCCGTTGCATTCTCTTCCGTCAGGGCAAAAGCCGGATTAACGGCGCCCACCCGGTCCAGGAAAAGGCGCACAGATTCATATTGGGAAAGGGCGGCCATCGGGAACGGCCGTTGCTCCTCAGGCAGCCCCAGCGGCAGCACCAGATAAACGTGTTCTCCTTCCAGGCGCAATACCTCCCGGCTGGTCACCATCAGGGTGAGACCTGGCGCAGCAGCCAGCAGTTCACTCACGTCAGTCGCCGCTTCAATGACATGTTCAAAGTTGTCGAGCAAGAGAAAGATTTGTTTCTGGCGTAAAGCTCGCTGGAGGGTCTTCAGGCGCGGCTCGCTGGCGACTTCGTTTATGCCGAGGGTATTGGCCACACTTGCCAGCACTTGCTCTGGCTCCGTATTGGCCGACAGGTCCACAAACCAAACCCCGTGGAGGTACTGATCCAGCAGACTGGCTGCAACCTGCACGGCCAGCCTGGTTTTGCCGATCCCGCCTGGGCCAACCAGCGTCAGCAGACGGCAATCCTGATCCGCAAACTTTTCCTTAATCCTTTCCAACTCGGGCTCACGACCAATAAAGGATGTTAGCTGCCCTGGAAGGTTCTGACGTGGTTTGTCAATTCTGAGACTTGCCGCTTCCTTTTCCAGTTCTCCGGAACGGATGGCTTCGGCCAGCGTTTGTGCCCTGGCCGCCGGTTCGATGCCAAATTCTTGCCCGAGCAGTTGGCGAAACTTTTCATACTGAGTCAGCGCCTCATTCCGCAGGCCATTGAGCGCCAGCAGGCGCAGCAGACGTTGCTGCCCTTCTTCATGCCAGGGGTCCAGTTCCACCAGCCGCCGGGCATAGGACAGTGCAAGGTCAACAGTCCCGTAAACTTCGTAGGCCTCCGTCAGTGTAAACAGAGCTTCTAAAACCAATCGCTGCAACTGTTCGCGTTTGAGTAAAGCCCACTCGTCAAAGGGGATGCTGTCTGGCAGGGAAAAGCCGGCCAGGAAATCCCCCCGATAATGGGCAATGGCGCGTTCTAACCGTTTCAAGCATGGGCCACAGAGCGCCGGTTCCTCATGCCTGTGTTGTCTGGCAGCAGCTATCAGCTCCTCGAATGTTGTCACGTCGAGCCAGCAATCGGCTGCGCCGTTGAACTGGATTGTCTGTTGTAAGACGAGCAGGAAAGGTGGCCTGGCCTCCCGGTCTGCAATCGCCTGGCGCAGGTTAAACAATGCCTGGCTCAAATTTTGGCGGGCGTTGCGCTCCGGCCGTTCCGGCCAGAACAATGCAGTCAGGCTTTCCCGGCGATGCGGCCGGTCGGATTCCACGGCCAGATAGGCCAGCAAAGCCCGAACCTTATCCGATTCAAAAGCGGTGATGGGTTCTCCATTTAGCGTTGCCTGCCAGCTTCCCAGGAGAGAAAGGGAAAGGCGAGTCATGATTGGCTCATTATAACGTGGTGATGCGAGTTTTTTACACTCACTTTTTCTCGCCTGATAGCCTCCTGAGTTTTTCCTGAGACCTGTTTGGTAGGCTGGCAGGCATGAGCAAACGGCCGTCAGCCTACCAATCTTATCTGTTGCGACTGTGGCTGGCTGGAGACAAAGACAAAACTATCTGGCGCGCCTCATTGGAAAGCCCGCACAGCGGCGAGCGTACCAACTTTGCCACCCTGAAAGAGTTGTTCCGCTTTCTGCGGCAGCAAACCGGCCAGCCTGCCGACCAGACCGAAAATGAGAAGCCAGAATAGGGCCTGCCAGGCAAAAGGCAGGCTCAAACGAGGGTGAAAGATGAAAAAAGTATTGAAATGGATAGGCATCATCTTCGCCGGGCTGGTGGGGCTGGTTGTAGTAGCGGCTGTTGTTGGTTATGTTACGGCCTCTTCAAAGATTAACCAGAGCTATGATGTGCCGGTTACGGCCGTAGTCATTCCCGACGATGAGGCGGCCATTGACCGCGGCGAGCCTCTGGTGTGGGCCATTGCCGGCTGCACGGAGTGTCATGGCGATAACCTGGGCGGCATGTTACTGGTAGATGACCCCGCTATAGGAACCTTTTACGGCTCCAACCTGACGGCCGGAGCCGGGGGCGCCGGCACCCACTTCAGCGAAGAAGATTGGGTGCGGGCTATCCGCCATGGCGTAGGCACAGACGGTAAATCCCTCTTGTTGATGCCATCGAATACCTACCATACGCTGCCTGACGAAGACCTGGGCGCGATGCTGGCTTATCTTCAATCGCTGGAGCCGGTGGACAACGAGGTGCCGGAGCAGCGCCTGGGGCCGTTAGGGTATGCGATGGTAATAATAGAGCCAGTTGTTGTGCCCGCCGCGCTGATTGACCACACGGTTTCCAATCGAACGGCCGTTGCGCCGGGCGTCACGGCCGCATATGGCCAATACCTGGTAGATATTGGTCATTGCCGTAGTTGTCACGGCGAGGAACTGAATGGTCAGCCTACCGCAGCTGGCCTCGACCATTCGCCAGCCCGTAATTTGACCCCAGGCGGACAACTGGCCGGCTGGTCGGAGGAAGAGTTCATCCAGACCATCCGCACCGGCATCACGCCAGACGGACACGCTCTGTGCGAGCCGATGACCAATGCGCTGGCCCACATGCAAAGGCAAACGGACGACGAGCTGAGAGCCATCTTTTTGTACCTGCAATCACTGCCGCCGCTGGAAAATGGTTACGAATCCCAATAGTCGTAAAGGCTCAGTCTGGGCCAATGGAGAATGGAGTCTAAATATGAACCAGGCATTTTGGACGGAAGAAAGAGTAACGGGCAGCCTGCTGGTTAGCGGCCTGCTGATCGGCTTGCTGGCGGCTGTGATCATGATTGTCAACGGGGCGGCATCCGGCTTTGCGGCGGTGGGAGGCGCGCTGGCAGCGATGGCCCCCTATGCCGATACATTCCGGCTGTTGAACGAGATCTACTCGGTCACCTGGATTTTCCCGTTGTTGGGGTTTGCACTATTGGCCCGCCTACTGGCCCGGGCCGGGGAGGAACAACAGGCGCTGTTGGCCTTTACGCTCGCACTTGTAACCGGTCTTACCGGCATTCTGCATGGAGCCTTCCACGTGGGCCTGACCACCTGGGCAGCGGAGGAGGCGGGGCGCACCGAAAGCATCCCGGAGATTTATCCGCCGTTACGCGATGCGACCGATGGCGCTTTTCGCCTGGGCTATGCAGGGAGTTTTGTGGCGATGATCTTAATCGGATGGGGCATCCTGCGTACCGGCCTGCTGCCGCCCTCGCTGGGCTGGGCGGCGATTGGCTGGAGCACTCTGTGTTTCGCCGGGTGGCTGGTTGGGGTCGGGGCACCGGCCATCCCCTTCATCATGCCGGCCGCCATCGGTGTGGCCCTGCTGTGGCCATAGAACCATCACGAGCGAGATAAGACACGAAAGGAGAGAGGAAAGGATCATGAACACAAACCAGGCGTTTTGGACGGAAGAAAGAGTAACAGGCGCCTTGCTAGTTGCCGCTATTCTCCCTCTGGCGCTCGGCCTGTACCTGTTTAACAGCCGGAATGGAGTCCAGGGAGGTGCGCCCCACAGCCTGCGCCCCACAGCCCGGCGCTCTTCGTGTGGGAACGTGGATCCATCCTGGCGGCAGTCATCCTTACCGCGCTCGGATTTGTGCTGCTTGAGGCGACACTTCAAGATACCAACGGCCGTGTACTGGCGCGGTTGGGTGCCAGTGCCTATTTCTTCGGAGCCGTCTTGCTGGCGGCGGCCGAAGCGATGCGCATACCTTCCTCTCCGCTCATCGTCGTCTACGTAATACTTGCCTTTCTGGGCCAGGCGGCTATCGGGGGCGCATTGCTCCAGGCGAAGATGCTGCCATCCTGGATTGGTTGGACGACCATCGCATTTAACCTGGGCTTGCTGGTCGTTTTTTTTATCATCACGCCAGGCGACATCTATTACCCCATTACCCATCACCTCATGCCGCTCCTGATTGGCATTCCTTTGCTATTGAAGAAGGCTGGGTAATGAACATGGTTTGAAATTGTAAGGAGTCAGAGATGAAAACGAAATAAAAAAAGCGCCGACGGCGCTTTTGGCCCGGGCTATGCCGGGAGTTTTGTGGCAATGATTTTAATCAGTAAAGACATCAAGGAAAGGAGATGAAAAATGACTACGATTACTACACATGAGGTAAAAAACCAGTCAAGAGCGGTGAAGGTGGGCTGGGGTATCCTGCTGGTCGTCAGTGCCATGCTGTTGTTCAACGGCATTGCCTGGTTCTTCCTCGGCCCCGAAGCCGAAAGAGGGGATTTGGGTGCGCTGGAATTCAGTCAGTTATATCCGGAAATTGCCGACCAGATGGGGAAGAATGCCCAACAAGTAGCCATATGGTACATGGCGTTTGGCTCGCTGGCGCTGCTCGTTGCTTTGCAGGGGTTTTGGAACGGCTCTCGCTGGGCCTGGTACGCCTTGTGGGTCATGATTGCTGCCCTGGTCGCCGTGGGCATGCTCTACGTCGGCGGATTTGGCGCCGGATTGCTTGTCCTGGCGGTCGTCGCTCTGATCGGGATGTTCTTGGCCCGCAAAGGATTGGCGCAATGATCGCCACGAATTACTTCAGCACAGCGCGTATCGCCGGCATCTTGCTGCTGTTGGGCCTGCTCATCCTGCTTTATGGTGTCGGATCCATTGCCGCGCAGGGGCGGCTGGAGGGCATGGCGGCCGGCTATCGCGGCGTGAGTTTTTCGACCAGAGACGCTTCGGGGCTGCGCACCATCGCACGCTTCGCCGTGCCGTACTTAATGGCCCAACTGGCCGGGTTTGCCCTGCTTAAAGCCGGGGATAAGGGCACGGCCGTTGTTGCCCTGGTATTGTTTGTGTTCGGCACGGTCTTGGCCGTTATCGAGGTCAGTTTTCACGCCAGTGTTACCGTTTGGGCGGTCAGGGTAGCCCGCGCAGGCGCCGCGCCAGAGTTCTACGAGCCCCTCCGCCACTGGATAAATTACGGCCTTCAACGCATCTACATCAGCTTCCTGCTCACTGCTCTGCTGCTCTTTAGCTGGTTGGGGCTGCATGCGAAACTGCTACCGTCGTGGCTCGGCTGGGCCGCTCTGGCCTGGAGCCTGCTGGCCTTCTATCTCTATTTTAACGTAAATGGCTGGCCGGTGGTCTACATCCCGACGCTGCTGCTGCTCGGAGTTGGGCTGCTGTGGCGCGGGTGAAGCGCAGGAGGTATAGAACTATGACCAGCATACGACACATCGCCCTGGTCGTCCCTGACTTGCGCACGGCCGAGGCGTATTACCGGCCGTTGTTCGAGATGCAGTTGATCGGCCGTGAGGTGCTGTTAGACGATGGCCTGTGGTATACGCTGTCCTTCGACGCCGCTCAGGACAAGCCCTTTGACAAAAGCTGGGATGATGCCGAAGCGGCCGGCATCACACCAGGCATGGTTGCCCTGCGCAAAGGAGATTTCATCCTGGCTTTGTTTCAGGGCGAAAGGCCGTCAGGCCAGGTCTTCGCCATCGGGTTGCATATGATTGAAGATGAGATTGCCCGCGTGCGCGCCCACCTACCCACCGATGCAACAATTATGGAGGACAGCGCTGAGGCTCTTGCCTTCCGCGACCCTTACCGGATTATGTGGCAGATCACCGTCCCCGGAAGTGAGTTCCGCACCACCGGAGAGTTTGCCAATCGTTGGATTCATGTGTGACATATACGGTGTCCCATTTACGAGGAGTATAGATATGGAAGTCGTTATAGGCGCAGTTGTAGGCGGTTTAATCGCCTGGGTAATCTCTATCCCGATATTTGGGATGAAGGGTGGGCGTATGGTACGCCCAGGAGTCATGGAGTTTGATCCAGCCAGAGGAGATGTGCCGCCGGGCGGTTGCCTGAAATCGCTGGCAAACCTGGGGTTCATCGCTTTAGGCGCGCTCATTGGCGCTGCTCTTGCAGCCGGGCTTGTTTGAGCAAACAGTCCCGTTCCATAGGACAAGGTTATGCACATCAAGAGTGAGCGTTCGCCGAAGGAGACGCACTTCATGGATACTCAATTCAAATTTGCCAGACAGACGATGATGGTCCTCCTGGGGATAGTGCTTTTGACGCCTGGCTGCACACAGGCTGGTACGGCAATCCCTGAAAAAACAGGAGAGCCGGAACCCACACCGATGACTGAATTGGAAGAACCGGCCCAGGCTCATCTGCCGCCGACCGCGTTGCTACCAGAGCCAACAGAAGCCCCCACGCCGACAGTGGAAACAGCCGCCGGTGAACGGCTCTGGGCCTTCAAACCGGGTTCGGCGAGCGAACCCCCTTACTGGGTTTCCCCGTTGACGTCGGCAACGGCCGTTAATGGAGTCGTCTACGTCGGTGCATCTGATCTTCCGGGAGGAAAGAGGGGAAGCCTGCACGCGCTCGATGCCGGGGACGGATCGCTCCTTTGGAGCTACGACCACAACGGGCATACCCCTTCAACACCCACAGTCGCGGATGGAGTAGTATACTTTGGCAGCGAAGACCACCATGTATACGCCGTTGATGCCCTCGATGGGACCTTGCTCTGGGCTTACACCACCGGCGGGCACGTCCGTTCACAGCCTGCCGTCTATGAGACGCTGGTTTTTGTGAATAGCCAGGACGGATACCTGTATGCGTTGGACGCCACAGACGGGACGTTGCAGTGGCGCTTCCAATTTGACGAGCCAGTGAGCGATATGGACAGTTCTGGCTCCCTTCCCTCCTCACCGGCCGTTGACCATGGCGCTGTGTTCATTGCCGGAAGTGACCACATCCTGCACGCAATCAACATTGCGGACGGCGTGCTGCGGTGGGAATACCAGGTGGATGGTCAGGTCTTCGGTTCCCCACGAGCAAGCAATGGGATCGTCTACGTCGGCAGCCTGAACCGCAGGCTATCGGCTCTGAATGCTACGGATGGTAGTCTTTTGTGGTCAATTCGTATGCCAGGGGGCATTGTGTCCACTCCGCTGGTAGATGCCGGCACACTCTATGCCACAAGCAGCGTCGTAGCGGCCCTTGACGCCTATAACGGGTTGCCCTTGTGGGAATACGACCCGGAGTTAAGGGTCCCGTTGGGGTCGCCCGTGATTGACGGGCAGCATCTGTATCTGGCGAGTGCGAGTGGCCGGCTGTTCGTCCTGGATAAGGGCGACGGCGCTCTATTGGCTACTTACGACCTGGAGAAGCAGCCTGGTACGAAGGCCCCAGGTGTAGCCAATGGCGTGATGTACGTGGTGACGAAAGACCGTTTTTTATACGCGGTCAGGTTGATAGTCTCACAAGGAGAAAACCCATGAACAACCAAACTTTATTCAGACGTATCGCTGCGATCACCGCTATCCTCGCCGCGCCAGTGGCCCTGTCAGCCTGGGTCCTGGTCGCACGGGCGATTGGGGCCAATTCTGATGCAGTGTCTAATATGGCGGATGTACTCGTCCTGGGAGAGCCTGCGGCCGGGTACCTCCACCTGGCCTGGGCAGTTTCGGACACGTTTGGCTACTCGCTGCTCCTGGCACCGGCCGCCCTCTATCTTTGGTATTGGCTCAAGCCGCGTAACCCTGCCCTGGTCACGCTGTACACCATCGCCGGCTTCGCCCATATTCTCGTGGGCATGATCGGTGTAAACCTCATGGGCGGCCTGGTGCCGCCGTTGATGCGAGAATATGCGGTCGCTTCGGAGGCGCAGCGAGAAGTGCTGCTGGTCGTTTTCCAGAGCGGGTTCAATATGGTCTTTTATGGTGTCGGCCCGCTGGCATTTTTCTTTGGCGGCCTGTGGTGGCTGGGCATCGGCACGGTGTTGCGGCACGAGCGGCGTGCCCTGGGCATCATGACGATGGTTTTGGGAGTCCTGGCGCTCAGTGTCTGGTTTGAGCAGGCATTCCGCGTCACACCACTGGCCATCATTGAAACGCCGTTTCTCCTGCTTATCCCCGTCTGGGCGGTGTGGCTGGGCATCGCCATCTGGCGGCGCGATGAGCAGGGTGAATTGGTGTTGGAAGTGGCCACGGCCGAACGCTATGTCAGTCAGACCAAATGATCAGCGCCCTGGTACATTGGCCCTCCGGCCCTGTTCGCCTCAGGTGGGTGCGGCAACCGGGGCAGTACTCAGAGCCGGTAACGGCCGTACATTGCTTCTGTTTTTCCGGTGATCAGCTTATTCTGGTTGACGTGGCCGGACGGGGCGCCTCCATTCCGGGCGGTCACGTGCTGCCCGGTGAGAGCCTGCTCGATTGCCTGCAACGCGAGCTGCTCGAAGAAGCATGTGTCACGATCGATTCACCGGTTCTGCTCGGCGCCGTCGAGTGTGATCACTCAGAGAACCCGGCGTTTGCACCGGGTTTCATCTATCCGCGACTTGCCAGCCAGTTGCTGTACGCTGGTACCGTGAATCGAATTCTGCCGTTTGCTGCAAGACATGAGACATCAAGGCGAATGTTCATACCGGTAACGACACGCCCTCAGCAATACCATGAATGGGATGAGGTCTTCCAGGCCGCATTTGACGACGCTCTTTCATGGAGGGCTGGCTTACAGGTGGCTGCAAAATAGGACAATAAAAAAGGAAGTGAAGATGTCTATAGACCGAAACAGGCGCACGACATTTGAAGAAACGGCCGCTCTCTTCAACGAGGCCCGGCCCGGCTATCCGGCGCAGTTGGTTGACGATGTGCTGGCGCTGGCGGGTATTCCGCCGGACGGCCGTATCCTGGAAATTGGCTGCGGGCCGGGCAACGCCACCCTGCCTTACGCCACACGCGGTTATCACATTACGGCCGTTGAACTCGGCCCACAATTGGCGGCGCTGGCGGCGTGCAATCTGGCCCCCTTCCCGCGCGTCCAGGTAGTGAATGTGGCCTTTGAAGAGTGGCCGCTGGCAGCAAATGCCTTTGACCTGGTTATTTCCGCCGAGGCCATGCACTGGATCCCGCCGGAGATAGGTTATGCCAAAACAGCCGCCGCCCTGAAAGAGTCAGGATCGGCCGCTTTCTACTGGAATGTTACCCCCGACCCACAAACAGAGTGGTCGCGGGCCATTGAGGCTGTATATCACGAACTGGAATTGCGAAACCCGGACAATACCGTTACGGCCGATTGGTTAACCGGCGCCATCACCGAAAACTTCCGCGCTTCTGGCAGCTTTGGTGCAGTGAGTGTGCGGCAGTACGCCTGGTCTGAGACATACACGGCCGAACGCTACGTTAAGCTGTTACAAACCTATTCCGCTCACCGAGATTTGGCGGCAGACACACGCGAGCGGCTCTTTACCGGCGTCCGCACCGCGATCCAGCAGCACGGCGGACAGGTGTTGAAACCGTATCTGACGATGTTGTTCCAGGCGCGGGTAAAATAATGAGTCAGAGGAAGAGGGTGTCTGAAGAAGATGTCTATTGAAAAAGTAACGCAGCTTATGGATACACAAGAGGTGAGATTGCGTCCAGCTTCGGCATCGGATTATGACTTTGTCTACCAATTGCGCCGGGCAACCATGCAGAAGTACGTGGAGGCGATCTGGGGTTGGGATGAAGGTGCGCAGCGACAACGTTTTGCCGTCTCTTTTAATCCGAGTATCAGCCAGATTATCGTTGTAGGCGACCAAGATGTGGGCGAACTGGCGCTGGTAGAGGAGGATGATGTGTTATACCTGAAAGGCATCTATATCTTGCCGACCTACCAAAACCGGGGAGTGGGCACGGCCGTGCTGCACCACCTCCTGGCGCAAGCCCGGGCCAGGCGGCAACCGGTTACGCTCCAGGTGTTCAAAATGAATCCGGCCCGACAGCTCTATGAACGCCTGGGATTTGCCGTCGTCGGGGAATCGGAACCATACTACTTGATGAAGGTCGAACTGGCTGAGATGCGTTGATGGGTGTAAACCTCATGCAAACGGACGATGACAAAATTTACTATCACGGGACGTGGACCGGTCATGCCTATGCCATTATGAGCCAGGGATTCGCCCTGGGGCATGAGGGGCACGGCAATATGCTGGGGCGCGGCGTTTATGTGGCACAACAACTGCAATCGGCCGCTTTGTGGACGCCAGATTTTGTGATTGTTTGCCAGCTACGGCCGGGTACACGCATCTTGTGGGTGGACGATAGCTACGACCGGAAAGTGATTGGCCATCTGCGGCGTGAATTCGGCCAGGAGTTGCTCGACCTTGGCCCCCATTTTCATCAGGCTATCCTCGCCAACAAACGATTAACCCAGAAGGAACTCATCCACCTGTGCAGCTACCTTCTTATGCGCGCGCACCGCCAACGAGTGCAGACGATTGGGCGGGGACGCAAGGGCAAAGTGGCCCGTTATCACGACGCCTGGCTACGGCTCTCGCGGCTGCATGGGGAAGTGAAGGGGCATGGCTACGAGGCGATTGGCGACCGGTCAGGGGCGGATTGGGATTCGGATGAAATTCTGGTGTTTAATCCGGCCCGTGTCATGCCGGTCAGCGCTCATTGGCTGTACCGCGCCGGTGAAGATGAGGCGGAACGCTTCTGGCTTTCGGAGGCTCTAACACAAGCAGAACTGCAATTGATTTCTGCCAGAGCGGTGGAACAGGAAGAAGAAGAGCAGCACCAGGAGTAGGCTGATGAGGGTACACAAAATCACACAATTGGCGCGGCAGTGGGTGTCGGCCGAGGAGGCACAGACACCCGGTTTTATAGGCGCGCATTTACAGGGCAGCTTGAATGGTTTGTCGGCTGAGGCGGACTTTCCGGCACATCGGGACGTGGATATAAAAATCGTGTTAGCGGACGGTGGACGCGGCAACCGGGCTGTCTGGTATGAGGGGCTGATGCTGGATGTGGCCTTTGGTACACCAGGGGAATATGAGGTCACGGCCGTATTGTCCAACCCCCGCCTGGCGCCCCACCTGGCGCACGGCCACATCCTGGCCGATCCCACCGGCTTATTGGGGAAGGTGCAGCGGGCAGTAGTAGGGGAGTACGGCCGTCGCCGCTGGGTAGAGGCGCGCTGCCAGTGGGAAAAGGAACTGGTGCAAACCACGCTCGACCAACCAGATTTCACCGTCCTGGCCTTATCCTTCACGCTGATGTATCTGGGCGGCTTGCTGGCCGTAGCCAGTCTGAACATCCCCACCCACCGGCGTTCGCTTATTGGTATGAAGAGCATTTTGCAGGCGCAGAAACGGCTGGAACTTCACACAAACGCTTTGCAAATATTGGGCTGTGTCCGCATGACACGCTCTCAGGTAGAGGGGTATCTTCCCTTTGTCGCCCAGGCATTCCCACAGGCTGTGGCTATCTATCGCACCCCCATTCCCTATGTTGGGTATAAACTACGTCCCCACCTGCTGCCTTATTACACCGCGGCTGCGCAAGAGATGATTGATGAGGGGCATCATCGGGAAGCCATGCAGTGGATACTGCACACCTATTTTTTGTTAAACCTCGTCTTCCAGAATGACGCCACGGCCGTAGAAAGAAAATGTTTTTCCAGTCTATACCAGCAGTTGTTGGCAGACTTAGGTTTGGCAACCACTATGCAACTGACAGCTAGACGTGAAGCACTGCGCCATCTCCTGCCCCATTTTTTTGTTTTAGTTGCTGAAATGGTTGACGAGAAGCAGTAACGACCGACTGATCATCTTTACATCTCATCCTCCGGAGTCCAAATCATTGACTCGGTTTGGTGTTACTCGAAAACTCTATACACCATGGTTCTCAACATCCACAATACGTTGTGAGAAGTAGACAGCAGGCAGGTGGCTAACCGTGCCAGAAAAGCTCACCTGAACTTAGAATGTCTGCCTTACTTTTGGTTGCCTCGTCCTCAAACGTAAAGTTTTGTCCTTTTGCTACAAAAACGCCTGCATGCGCATCGTCACTCTCGCCCCAAAAGAGAGCGGCTAGAGCTTCCCGCCGCAGGTATTTGTGCCGATGAAGTAATAAGTAGAGAAATAGAGCTCGCGAAGCTGGACGCATGACGAGTTCACAGCCGTCCAGTTCAATACGCATTGACCCCAATAGGGGTATTTTTGCATATCCCCCCAAAAAGGTATATTTCAGCAAAAGGTAAGAGATATCATAAGGCACCCTGTACCCCGTTTGCCACCCCAGAATCAATCAAGCTAAACAGTCAAGGCTTTTGCCAGCAAATTGCCCAGGCCGGTAAGGTCAGGAGGCTTGGGCAACCAACCAGCCAGCCCCAATTTCTGTAGAGATTCCATCTCTTTACTAATCGGATGTCCCGTGAGTAATACCACCGGTATAGTTGGGTATTGTTCCTTTATCGCATGGAATAAGGCAATGCCACCCATCTCGGGCATGACGACATCACTCAGTACCAGTTCAATTTTGTCTGCTTTTGTAGCCAGAATAGCTAGTGCTTCACGGCCGTTTGCTGCAACCAATGCCTCATAATTCAACACAGCCAGACTACTCTGCAGTGCTTTTCTGATAGTCGGATCATCTTCAACTACCAAAACTCCCTGCCCCTGCCCTAATTGCAATACACCTCTGTCAGGGGCATCTGCTGTATTCTCCCCTGTGATAAGTGCTGGGAAGTAAAGGAAGAAGGTTGTTCCCTGCCCTACCTCTGTGACCACATCAATGTAGCCTTCATGCTGCTGTACAATACCGTAAACCTGAGCCAGCCCCAGACCAGTCCCGCGCCCCTCTGCTTTTGTGGTGAAGAAAGGCTCAAAAATATTAGAGAGCACCTCCGGGGGAATACCATCACCGCTGTCAGTAATCTCTATCTGAACCCACTTGCCGGGTGGTAGGTCATGCACCGGCATTGGTTTGGATTCCTCTGTTTGCACATGGGCCAGTCTAATTTGCAAACGCCCTCCTTCCGGCATGGCATCGCGAGCGTTGACGGCCAGATTCATTATCACCTGTTGCATACGTGAGGAGTCAGCCTGAATAAAATAGGCTCCAGCATCGTGGTTCAGTTCAATCTGGATATGCTCTGGCAGAGTACGCTTTAGAAGAGTGACCAATTTTTCCATGAAAGGCAATAAGTCGAATGGTTGTCGCTCCAATACGGATTGACGGCTGAAATCAAGGACTTGCTGAATCAAGTCAGTCGCTCGTTTTACTTGTTGCTCGATGGTGTGTAACCCCTCTTGAGCACGCGCAGGCATTTCGGCTGTCCTCAATATAAGTTGGGCATAGAGAATGATGACGGCCAGGATGTTATTGAAATCGTGGGCGATACCAGCTGCCAGCTGACCCACTGCCGCCAGACGTTCTTGTCGCTGTACCCGCCGTTGAATATCCCGTTCTTCGGTCACATCGCGTAAGACCAGTACCCAACCACCATTGTGAGAACTATTTTCAACTGGACGGGCAATCGCTTCAAAGACCTGGTTTTCACCTGTAACTTCATGCCAAAAGCCTTTTGGGGGTGAAGTGAGCAGTTCGTTCAATGGTTGGTCGCCCAAGTGGGTTAAACGGCCGTCCGCACGCTCAGGTGCCAACACAACCAGATATTGTTCGGCGATGGGATTGGTCAAGTAGATATTACCGTTAGCATCTAGCAAGATCACTCCTTCCGGCACTGTATCTATGATATGTCGTAGTTGAGACTCACGCTGGCGAAGTGATGCTTCTGCCTCTTTGCGTCGGGTAATATCACGTGTCACCGCGAGTACATAATCGCGGTCGAGGCGAACGTAATTGACATTAGTTTCCACTGGAAAGATCGAACCATCTTTGCGCTGGTGCTGGTTCTCAGAAATTCGAGACCCGGTCTGCCGCAGTTCTGCCATACTCTTTTGCCAAGATTGAGCAGTCACGAGGGGACTAATATCAGGGGCAGTTAGAGCGAGGTATTCCTCACGAGTATAGCCATGAGTCAGGCAGGCTTGCTCATTCACATCGAGGAAGCGCCCTGTTTCCGGGTCAATAAGTTCGATGGTGTCATTGGCGTGATCTAGGAGAGAACGGAACAGGGTGAGTGCTTCCTCTGTCCGTTTGCGCTCGGTAATATCGCGAACCACCGCGAGCACGTAATCACGATCCAGGCGGATGTAGTTAATATTGATTTCGACCGGAAAGATCGAGCCATCCTTACGCTCGTGCTGACTCTCGCGGACGAGGAAACCGGAGCGTCGCAACTCAACCACGGTATCCTGCCAGGACCGTTCAGCCACCAGGGGATTGATCTCGGGAACGGTGAGATTCAGAAACTCTTCGCGCGTGTAGCCAAGTGCCTGGCAAGCTTGCTCATTCGCGTCTAGAAAACGTCCCGTTTCCGGGTCAATAACCTCAATGACATCGTTGGTGTGATCTATGAGCGTGCGGAACAGGGTCAGCGCCTCCTGTGCTTGCTTGCGTTCAGTCACATCGCGGGCCAGGGCCAAGCCAAAGCGACGGCCGTCCTGCCAGAACCAGTGGGCGCGGACCTCCACCGGAAACATGGTGCCGTCCTTGCGCCGATGGACGGTATCGAATGTGATCGCCTCCCCGGCGGCTAGCCGCACGCGCACCTTTTCCAGGAACGCTGGATTGGGATTGGCGTCATAATTCTCCGACGTCATCCCGATTAGTTCCGTGCGCGTATAGCCCAGGCTCTCGCAGGTCTGCCGGTTCACGTCTAGGATCCTCCCCCGCTCATCGCCGAGGAAAAAGGCGTCGGCAGCCTGTTCCACTAACATGCGGAAGCGGGCTTCGCTGGCGCGTAGCGCCTCTTCCGCCTGCTTGCGTTCGGTGATGTCGCGCACCAGCGCGACCCCGAACCGGCGCTCGGCCTCCCAGAACGGACGGATACGAATCTCCACCGGAAACACGGTTCCGTCCTTCCGGCGATGGCGAGAGTCAAACGCAATTAATTCGCCACTATCCAATCGCGCCTGGTTCTGCTTCACGTCGGCTGACGCCAGATCCGCGTCAAAGTCAGCTACGGTCATGCCAATTAATTCCTCGCGGGAGTAGCCCAGGTTCTCGCAAGCCTGCTGGTTCACGTCCAGGACGTTCGTCTGATCATCGAGCAGGAAGAAGGCGTCGGTCGCGTGATCCACCAGGGTGCGGAAGCGCGCCTCGCTGGCGCGGAGTTCATCCTCTGCTTGGCGCAATTCGGTGATGTCTTGCATTGTACCGAACATGCGGCGGAGATGGCCTGAGTCATCCCATATCACATCCCCCTGGCTACGGATGAATCGCACCTCGCCGTTGGGCCGGACGATACGGTATTCCACGTCGTAGCGCGGGCCGCCTTGCAGCGCCTCTTCGGCGGCCTGGGCCGCTCCAGGCCGATCCTCTGGGTGGATCAATTCCTGCCACCGTTCGTGCCACTGGGCCAGATCGTGCCGGTGTTGTTTACCTAATGACAGGCCAAAGATGCGGCAGGCCTCATCTGACAGGGCGATGCTATCGGCCTCATAATCGCGATCCCACCAGCCAACGTGGGCCATGCGCTGGGCTTCTGCCAGCCGCCGTTCGCTTTGGCGTAGGTTGCGATAAGCCAACAGGCTGGTCAGGCCGTCGGCCAACCGTCGGCCGATCTCTTGGAAAAGCCGCTCTTCCTCTGGAGTCCAGACGTGTGGGTAGCTACATTGGTGCAATCCAAACGACCAGGGTTGTTCCACTTTGGGATAAAGGGCCATAGCAATGAATGATTGAACGCTGAATCCCTGAGCCATTTCCACCGGCACTTGATGTTCAACCTCCGGGCCAAATTTCACCGGGCCATTGGTAGCCCGCAGTATTTGAAACACCGTCGCCTCCACCGGCTCTAAAGGCAACTCTATTCCCACTGGGATGACACCAGGATATTCAGGGCGCGTTCGCTCCATTGCGACTTGCCATGTGGCTGCCTCCGGGTCGCAAGGATAGACCAGCCAGGCTCGGTCACACTCCAAGATGGATAGCATCGTGTCGAGTACATTGATCATCATCTGCTCGATGTCATTTGTCCCTTGCATTGCCTGGTTAATTCGATCCATGCTTTCCAGAAACCAGAGATGAGATTGACGCTCCGCCTCAGCTTGCTTACGCTCAGTGATGTCCACCAGCGTACCAATTACGCCCGTTTTGCCGCCGTACTCAATGCGACGGCCGTGTACTTCGACATAGATCACCGAACCATCTTTGCGTAAGCCGCGGAAATCGTAACGGATAGCTTCCTCTTCGGCTTCGACCCGGCGGCGGATGTTTTCGGCTACCAGGGGACGGTCGTCCAGATAAACCAGGTCCATCGGGCCGAGTTTGTCGGCCACTTCCTCCACTTTGTAACCAAACACGTGCGCCAGGGCCGGGTTCACGTAGCGAAAGAGGCCGTCCTGGATGAGGTAGATACCGGTGAGGGAGGATTCAGCCAGCAGACGGAACCTTTTATTACTTTCACGAAGCTGTCCTCCAGCCCATTTGCGCGTGATGAGATGCCCTAATGTGGTGGCATAAAGTCTCAAAATCTCAAGCTGACGTTCTCTGATCGGTTGACGCGTGATTAGGTTGTCAACAGAAATGACGCCGATTACCTCATCACCGTCCCACAGCGCGGCCATAGCGTTGTCGCCCTCGCCCACTTCCTGGCCCAAGTGATCGCGCAAGAGACGATACTCGACTAAAGCTGTTGATTCCTTGTGCGAGAAAACGCGCCACGCTAATCCTTCGTGCCGGAACTCAACCTGGGCGTTCCGCTCGTCCCGTAGCTCACCCCGTTCATCCGTACCAAACGAACCCCGCATAATGCCCCGGTGCTCTTCAATGAACCAGATGCCGACGCGGTCAAATCCCAGACGTAAGCGTGCTAATTGGACTGCCTGCCGGCATAAGTCATCGGCAGATTCAGCCTGGGAGAGTTGGATGGTGACTTCTTGCAACACCGCCAATTGTTTAGAGAATTGTAAAGCAACTTCATGACCGTGCCACAGCTCCTCCTCCAACTGCTTGCGCTCGGTAATGTCACGCTGGATACCAAAGTGACCGATGATTAGCCCCTCGGAGTCATAGAGGAGAATGTATTCCCCCTCAATCCACATCGGCGTTCCATCCCGTTTGCGCTCGTCACTCTCCAGGCGTACCTTGCCAGTGTCAAAGAGCTGCCGCCAGAGGTCTCGACCATGTGTCAGGTCATGTTGGAAGAAGTCGCTGGGAGTGAGATTCAGCATTTGCTCACGTGTGGCATTATACTGGGCCAACATGGCATCGTTAATTTTTGTGATGTGTTGGTGAGCGAAGGCGTAGTCTAGCACTTTCTCTTTGTCGGTTGTTTCATCCCAGCGCACGGGTTCGTCCAGCATCATAAAAAAACAGCCGTCAATCGTCTGCGAGAAAAACACCCGCAATTCCTCATGGCTTTTCTGTAGGGCCTCGTCTGCCTGCTTGCGCTCGGTGATGTCACGCACTATGCCTAGAAAACGGCCGTCTGTTAGCATCTGTGCACTGATTTCGACCGGTAGCAGACGGCCGTCTTTGCAGCGCAGATAGCGTTCTTTGCGCAGTGTTTTACCGGCTCGCAGATCATCCAGCTGCAGTGGGTCGCGGGTCAGGTCCTTGGCTGGGATTAAGTCTTGTAAAGAGAGATTCCATATCTCCTCGCGAGTATAGCCCAGCATCTCGCAGCCATGCTGGTTGACTTCAACGTAGCCCTCTTGCTCATCAGCAATGAAAATGCCATCAGCAGCTTGTTCAAAAAGAGCTTGATACAATTCTTCCGAACTCCCATAAGAAGGGTTTTCTATAGCCTTTTTCTTGGATCTTTGGCTCATTAGTCCACCTCCATCCTTCTGCTTCTGTCACTCCCTATCGCAGACTTTGCTCGTCTCTAATGCTGGGCTAGGGACAAGAACGTAAATGTTGAGCAGCTACTCCTTAACAACTTCAGCCTCTTGGTTCAGGTAGCGATAAACGCTCGATTTAGACAGGTCGTAATCCTGCATGAGCGTCTTGATGGGGACACCCTGTTCTCGTCTTTCCTGCAGTTCCGCTACCTGCTGCGGGTTCAATTTCTTACGCTTGCCGAACTTAACCCCCCGTTCTTTTGCTTTCTGAATCCCGTCTCGCTGTCGCTCAGCCCGTATCTCCGTCTCGAATTGAGCAATCGCTCCTAACATATTAAACAGTAAACGCCCTGTGGCATCCCCTGTGTTAATGCTTTGGTCGAGTACCTGCAAATGCACTTGTTTACGTTCCAGCTCGGCTGCAATTTGGCACAAATGAAGCGTGGAACGCGCTAAACGATCCAATCGCGTCACCACCAATGTATCCTCCTCTCTAACATACTCCAAGCAGGCTTCTAAACGCGGCTGTTTACCATTGACAGCACTCTTCTTTTCCTGAAAGATTTTGTCACAGTGTCCTAGCTTATCCAGTTGGACATCTAAAGTCTGTCCAACTGAACTCACACGAGCATAACCAATAATCGCCATCTGTCTCTTTCCCTTGTGTCGAAAACTTTAAAACAATTTGAGAATTACATTATGAGACATAGAATGGGACACGTCAATCCACAGGCACCAGAAAGTCTACTTTTTGAGACCAAGATGGTGGTGTGACAAATCCCGATGGAGGAGGGCGAACGTGACAGAGCGAGAAACCGAGAATAAAACGGACAAGCGATTAATAATCTTGGGACCGGATGAGATAGAAGCTATCTACGGCTTGCCCGTTTTCGATGAGGAAGACCGGGCGTTCCATTTTACACTTTTACCGCCGGAGAGAGCGGCGTTGTCTTCACTGCATTCGGTGAAATCTCGCCTCTACTTCATTCTGCAACTGGGTTATTTCAAAGCCCGGCATCAGTTCTTCATTTTTACTGCCCAAGACGTGTGGGCCGATGTCCGTTACGTGCAGCAAACTTACTTCCCTGATTTTGAGCTCACTGATTTTGCCATAACAAAAGTCACACGCCTGAAACAGCAGCGTATCATTCTTGACCTGTTGCTTTACCGGTACCCGGAGGATGCCGACCGGCAGCAGTTGCAACTCATAGCACAACAGGTGGCTAAAGTGGACAGCCAGCCGATCTATATCTTGCGCGAGTTGCTGCACCGTCTGGCCGAACAACGACTTATTGCGCCTGGTTACACCTTCCTGCAAGACACCGTCGGGCAAGCCCTCCAATATGAGCAAAATCGCTTAATCGCCGTGGCTAACGCTCACCTGAGTGACGATGATAAGGCAGCTCTGAACAAGCTGTTGTCAAATCCACATGGCCTCTATGAAATAACCCGGCTGAAGCGCGAGCCAAAAGACTTCAGCAGCCAGGAAATCACCCAGGAAATTAAGCGCGGTGAACAAATACAAGCCCTCTATGGTGCGGCTAAAAGGTTACTGCCTCATCTGGATATTTCCAACGAAAGCATCAAGTATTACGCCGGGCTGGTCACCTATTATTCGGTCTACCAACTGAATCAGCTGGATCAGCAATTGGTGTCCATTTACCTGCTCTGCTTCGTCTATCACCGTTACCAGAAACTGCACGATAATCTGATCCGATGCTTTATCTACCACGTCAAGCGTTACCTGGTTGGTGATTACCCATATCTTTTGAACCTCTAGAAAGAGCCTCAACCCTATGATAA
>DAOMOK010000024.1:0-97956 GCA_035444285.1 Chloroflexota bacterium | reverse complement strand
TCTTTAACCATTATCCACCCGTGGGGCTACCGTCAAAATATCATTTACACACCCCAATGATTCTGGCTCATCTGGTTGGCGACTATATTTTACAGTGGAATTCTCTGGCGGCCTGGAAAGCGCGGGAGTTGAAAGGGGTGGTGGCGCATTGTGTGGTGCTGACGGCCGTGACCCTGCTCTTTGCCGCGTTGGTAGACCCGGCTTTCCTGCCCTGGGCGATCTTTATCAGCGTGATGCACTTCCTGATTGACGCAGTGGGGCTGCTGTACAAACTGCCCTTCTCGCCGCTGGGCCGGTTTGTGTCCGACCAGATCGCCCACTTTGCGGTGATCGCCGTGGCCCTGGTCGGCGGCGGCTACCTGGATATGGGGCAGTTGAGCGGTAATTTGAGCTTCCGGCTCAACCAGGAGACGGTGATGGTATATCTGCTGGGATATGCCTTTGTGACGATGCCGGCCTGGGTGGTGGTGAAGTTTGCCGCTTACGGTCTGGTAAAGGGGGCGCCGCCGGAATTTGGCGGCAGCGACAAATATCCGGCGATGATGGAACGGTTGTTGATTGTTACCTTTGTGGCTCTGGGGCAGTTTTACATGGCGCCGCTGGTGGTACTGCCCCGCTTCATCCTGGAACTGCCGCGGGTGATGCAAGAAGAACAGACGGCCGTGTACCTGGCCGAACTGCTGGCAAGTGTGACGCTGGCGGTGACGGTGGGGTTGGTGTTTTGGGTAATCGGTGGTCGGTAATCGGTAATCGGTAATCCGTGAACCGTAATCCGTAACCCCACGGATTACGGATTACGGGTTACAGATCACGGGCAGCGGGAGGTTTTTCCCATGAATTCAACGCTTTCTTTGGCGCACGCGCCACTGGTTTCAGCTAAAATGGACGGCCGTATGGATACACTCGACTTCCTGCAACATACCGACTTGTTTGGCGGCGTTCCCGTCACTGTTCTCAAACGCATTATGGGGGATGTGGTGGAACGGCCGTTTGCCCAGGGTGACATTATCTTCCGCCAGGGCGACCCAGGGCGGGTACTCTACCTGGTGAAATCCGGCCAGGTGCGCATTTTTATCAATGGGCTGGATGGCACGGAAACGTCGGTTATTTTGCTGGGGCGGCCCGGTAACATCTTTGGTGAATTGGCGATTATTGATGGGCTGCCGCGTTCGGCTACGGCCGTGGCCATGGAAGCAACCATCCTGCTCACCATCAGCCGGGAAGCGTTCCGCGACCACATGCGCCAGAATCCACAGTTGGCGCTGAACTTCATGCAGGAACTCAGCAGCAAGGTGCGCCACAACACGCGCAATATTGACACCCTGACCACCATGCCCGTGCCGCAGCGGTTGGCGCGGCAACTGATGGAGATGGCCCAGAATTATGGGCAGGCCGGCGCCGATGGTGTGTTCATCAACAGCACACTGACCCAGGGTCAACTGGCTACCCTCATTGGCGCGACCCGTGAAAGTACCAACAAGGCGCTGCGTGACTTCCGCGAACGGCAGTGGATTCTGATGGCCAACGGCCGTATTACCATCCTCGACCCCGACGCCCTGCGCGCCGAAATTGCCGCATGAATGAAATTGGGAGATTGAGCAATTGCTCAATCTCCCAATCTCCCAATCCCCTCCCCAGGCGTGAGAACTCAATAAGACCACCAGCCCTGCTCTTGAGCCAACCACACGCCACCCCTACAATACCCCTGATTCAACAACCAGATTCTAAAAGTGAGGAAAACAACATGAACAGTAACCGCACCTTGATCGGGGGGCTGATCCTGGCAGGCATTGGCGTTATCGTCATTGGCGCTATTTGGTTTTTCGTGCTGCGCGCGCCAGAGGAGGCCAGCGAACCCATTGCCGCCATTCCATTGGAACTGCCAACGAACACAGCCACGGCCGTACCGGAACCAACAGCCACGGCCACAACCGTTTCTCCCACGAACACGCCTCCACCAGATGCCACCATCGCGCCCGAACCAACCGCCGAGCCAACGGCCGTGCCGCCTACTGACACCCCTGAACCCCCTGCCGCCGCCGGTGTGCTGCGCCTGTATGAAATAAGTCAGGATGAATCACAGGTCAGCTTTACGTTGCAGGAGGATTTGCGGGGCATCCGCACCACCGTCGTGGGCGTCACTGATCAGGTCGCTGGACAGATTGCCGCCAATCTGAATGATCTATCTACCACCCAGGTAGGTATCATCCAGGTGAATGCCCGCACCCTGCTGACAGATAACAATTTCCGCAACAATGCCATTCGCAACCAGATTCTAGACAGCAACCAGTATGAATTTATCACCTTTACGCCTACCGCTATCAACGGTTTGCCGGACAGCGCAGAGGTGGGGCAGGAGGTGACCTTTGAGATTGTCGGTGATTTGACCATTCGGGACATTACGCAAGAGGTGACTTTTGCGGTGACGGTCACGGCCGTAACTGAGGATCGCCTGGAGGGAACAGCTTCCACCCAGGTGTTACGCGGCGATTACAACCTGGTTATCCCTCAGGTACAAGGCGTAGCCAACGTGACCGATGAAGTGTTGTTAGAAATTGCTCTGGTTGCAAATGCCATTCAGCCGTAAACTAGAGGAAAGAAAGATATGGGGTAACCAGGTAATCGGGTAATTACCTGATTACCCAAATTACCCAAACTATGACTATTGAAACAACAGAATCCCCATCAGCCCTCGTCCCGGTGGAAGCAACGCTGCCGACGGATGAGTTTGATGCTTTGGAATCATTGATCCGGCTGATTGTAGGTGGTGGGATTGAAGCGCCGGCCGAATTGGTAGCCCGGTTGAAGCAGTGGGAAGCCCAGGTGGCCGCAACCGGCACACCTGAATCCCTGGCGCCCATGCCGCCCGCAACCGACCCGTTGCGTTATGCATTGGTGGGACTGGCTTTTGCCACACATGACCAGGTGCGGTCTGGCGCTTCTCGTTTTGGCCGTCTGATGAATGCCTCGGCCGGCCGTTTATGGCGCACCGCTCAACCTGTAACCGAAAGTTCACTGATGCAGCCCGTTCAGCGCCTGTATAAGGACCTGGTGGCGGAGGGGGAAACGGCCGTCAACCGATGGATTGAACGCGGTCAGGCGGAAGAACCACGCAGCCGTCTCATTGCCCGCCAGGCGGTAAACCTGACTGTAGATGAAATTATCCAACACCTGGCCGAAAACCCGGAAGTAAAAGAATTGGTGACGCAGCAGACCGCCGGCATTGCCGATGATATTGTGGGTGGCGTGCGCGGCCGAACGGTCACAGCAGACATTGTGCTGGAACGGCTGGTTCGCGGTTTGCTGCGCCGCCCGCCGCGCGAACAACTGCCACCACCTGCGCCGGAAGTAATGGCCCAGGCTGACCGCGTCAGCTTCATGGACGAAGAGTAGGTCCCGCGCCATATGTCGCCAAACCATGCTGCACCTGATCTCCAAGGACAATACGCCGGTTTTGTCAGCCGTTTCCTTGCCTTTGCCCTGGACCAGCTAGTGGTTCTTGCCATCATCTTGGTCGCCAACACCACGGTCATCCTGATTCTGAATTTCTTCCAGGTTACGTTTGCGGATGTTTTTACTTTTTCGGACGACCACAGCACCTTATCCCAGGTGCTCCATATTCTCATGGTGGGCCTCACCTTAGTGATCAATGTCACATTTTATGTGGGTTATTTCATTTTTTTCTGGATGTTGGTGGGGCAAACGCCGGGCAAGATGCTGATGGGGGTGCGCGTAGTCAGCGAGAATGGACGGCCGTTATCCCTGGCACAAGCGGTCAAGCGGTTGATCGGCTACTACATTTCCCTGATTCCTTTTTTCCTGGGTTTTTTCTGGATATTGGTGAGCGACACACGCCAGGGCTGGCATGACAAAATCGCCCACACCTATGTCATTTACACCTGGCGTGCCACCCCCAGTATGCGACTCTTCCGCCGCATTGCCCATGCGGCTGAGAAACGGGCAAAGTTGAGTAATTGAGTAGTGGGGCAATTACCCAATTACCCAATTACTCTCTATTCACTGGATGGGTAATACGGCCGTACCTTCCCCCGCAACCCCTCCACTCCCGCCATCATATCTTCGCCAAAGAAGTTGAGCATCTCCAGCGCCAGCGAATGGTCAAAAATAGGGCCGGCCTGGAGCAGCCATTGGTTTAGCGCCCGTTTGGTGAAGCGAATGGCATGGCGCGGCCCGGTTGCCAGATTGGTGGCAATTTCCATTGCTTTATCCAGAAGCTGGTCATCGGGCACAGCCAGGCTCACCAGACCAATGTCGGCGGCGGTACGGCCGTCTACAAACTCACTCGTCATCAGGTAGTACTTGGCTTTGGCCATGCCGCATAACAAAGGCCAGATGATGGCCGCATGGTCGCCCGCCGCCACCCCCATGCGCACGTGCCCATCCGCCAGCCGCGCCTTTTCGGCGGCAATGCTGATGTCCGCCAGCAGCGCCACCACCAGCCCCGCGCCCACCGCCGGCCCATTGATGGCCGAGATGATCGGTTTGCTGCAATGAAGCATGTTGTACACCAGCAGCCGTGCCTCATCCAGAATGCGCAAAATCTCCTCGTAATTGCGGTAGGCGTCCGTCACCAGTTGCAGGTCGCCGCCGGCGGAAAAGGCGCGCCCGGCGCCGGTGACAACGGCCACATGCACGTCCGGGTCGCGGTCAATGGTCGGCCACACTTCCACCAGTTCGGTGTGCAGCCGGGCATCGGCCGCGTTCAGTAGTTCTGGCCGGTTCAGCGTCAGCCACAAAATATGGTTTTCGCGCTTTTCAAAGAGGATGTGTTGGAAGTCGGGGTAGTGCATGGTTATTTTGAAAAAGGTTCGCAGTAGGCGATTCATCGCCAGCAAACGGCGATAAATCGCCTACTACGAACTTGTTTATTCTTCTCCAATCAACGTCATTAACTGCGCCAGGTCGCGTTGCAGGGCTTCCAGTTCCACGCCGTAGGTGGCCCAATCGCCGCTGCGTTGGGCGGCCTGAGCGGCTTCGTAGTGGGTGTTGGCAGAGGCGATTAGGGCGGCGAGGGTGGCATCCAGGGTTACGGCCGTACCTGTTTCGTCTGTGCCTGTTGATGGTTCCGTAGGCGGTGGCAGGGTTTCGCCAATCACATCCGCCAGCGTTTCCGGCGCAGCGTCTAATAAGGCGGCCAACGCGCCCGCCAGCGTTGTTGCCATTTCAATGCGGGCGTCGGTGGCTACAATTACTCGTTTCAGTTCCGGCAAGGCGTTATTTTCGCTGAGCAGATAGATGGGTTCCACGTAGAGGAAACGGCCGTTCATGGGGATCACCAGCAAATTGCCCCGAATCACCCGCGACCCGCTCTGGTTCCAGAGGGAAAACTGCTCCGAAATCTCCGGCTCCTGGTCAATGCGCCCCTCGATTTGCATGGGGCCAAAGACCAGTTCTTGTTTGGGCAGTTCGTACACCACCAGTTCGCCGTAGTTGGGTACATCGTTGCGCGCCGCCAGCCAGGCAATCATATTGTCTTTGCCCAGAGGGGTATAGGGCTGGATGAGCAGATATTCCGTCTCTGTTTCGCCGGGTAGGGGCATACTGACGTAATACGGTTCCACGGCCATTTTGCTGTTGGTGTTGCCATCCACCGTGTACAGTTCCGATGGAAGCTGCCAGACATCCTCCTGGTTGTAAAAGACGCGCGTATCGGTCATGTGGTAACGCAGATATTGTTTGGTTTGTAATGAGAACATATCCACCGGGTAACGCAGGTGGCGGCGCAAATTGGCCGGCATCTCGTCTAATGGTTGGAAAAGTCCGGGGAAAGCGCCAGCATAGGCTTGGACGATTGGGTCATCTGGGTCGCTGATGTAGAAGTTTACCGTTCCTTCGTAGGCATCCACCATAATTTTAGCGGCATTGCGCATGTAGTTGATGCGATAGCGTTGGTTTCCCAGGGTCAGGATGGTCGGTTCAGAATAGGGGAAGCGGTCGCTGATGGTGTAGGCGTCTTGTAACCAGACGAGACGGCCGTCATCCGTCACCACCAGATAGGGGTCCTGGTCTAGCAGTAAAAAGGGGGCTATCTGGCGGATGCGCTCTTGCACCTGGCGATGCAGCAATATCTGCGTGTTGTCATCAATGTCATTGCTCAGCAAAATGTTGAAATCGCCCAGGCGAATGGCAAACGCCAGCCGTTTCCAGTAGCTATCCAGTAAGACGCCACCCTGCCCGGCATACCGGGTATAGGCATTTTCCGTGCCCAGTGGGTAATCAAACTCCTCCTGGCGGCTGTTGACAAAAACGACATCCGTAGTCAGTTCGCCGAAGTAAATCTCCGGCCGCGTCACTTCAATGTCTGGGATGCTGCTCTGCGGTGGCAGGTCTTTGATGAAAAAGATGGGTTGCCCTTCGGCCGTAAATTCATTCACCGGGTTCATCACCACGCCGTAGCCGTGAGTGAATACGAGATTGGTGTTGACCCAGGTGGGGGTTTCCAACCCGGCTTTGTTGAGTTCCCGCGCCGCCAGCATCACCTGGCGTGTTTCGCCGCCGATCTGGTAGCGGTCAATGTCAATTTCGCCTATCTGGTAGTAAGTGCGCAGTTCCTGTACCTGGCGGTAGGTGGCTTGCAGCGGGCGATAATCCCAGAGGCGGATATTTTTGACAATGACGGCGTTACGTTCGATGTCCTGTTGGGTAAGAGGCGCACCCAGGTCATACGGCCGTACCTCTATCCCATCCAGCCCAAACCCCAACCGGGTAAAGGTGATGTTGTGGGCGATGTAGGGGGTTTCCCGCACCAGTTCGTTGGGTTCCACCGAGTAGCGCTGCACAAAACCGGGAACCAGGCTGCCCAGGATGAGAGTGGCGGCTAACCATAAAGCGGCGGTGATGAGCAACGGCCGTAAATCAAAGCGGAACGCATTCAGCAGCATTGCCAACGCTGCCAGCCCCATCAAGAGCATTTGGGCATAAATGGCATAAACCTGCACATTCAAATCGGTATAACTGGCGCCAAAGGCCACACCACGCGGCGAGTAAACCAGTTCATACAAATCAAACAGATAACCTACCGTCCACAATGCCAGAATCAACGCCGCCAGCAGCGCCACATGCTGCCGAAAAATCTTGGACTCGTGGGGTCGCCACGTACCGCGTTGGATTTCCGGCACGTGGTTGGCCGCATAAATGGCAATGACGCCAATGAGGGTGATGACCAGCAGCGAAACGAACCATTGCTGCACCAGGGTGAACAGGGGCAGTTCAAACAGATAAAAGCTGATGTCCCGGCTAAAAATGGGATCGGCCACGCCATAGGGGACGCGATGCAGGTAACGTAGCAAGTCCCCCCAGTAGACGGCGATGGAGCTGGCAAAACCAAAAGCGATGAAAGCAGCAATGCCGGTAATGAGCCATTTCATGTGGGGAATTTGCAGAAACTTGGGATTAAATGGTGGGGTATGCTGCAATGCACGGCGGCGGGCAATGAGCCAGTTGACTAGCAGAATGAGCAGCGCCAGCCCAAAGAAGAAGACAAAGATGCCCAGGCGGGCCGCCCACTGTGTCAGCCAGACGCTCTGGTAATCCACTGAGTTGAACCACAGCCATTCGGTGTATACATTGGCCAGCCAGCCCACCAGCAGCAGCGCCCCCAGGATGATGGCTGCCACTATAATCAGCCGGTTAGGACGGCCGTCTGCCTCCGGGCGTGGCGGCAGCGGTGGCCGTTGTCCGCCTTCATCATCCTTGCGGCTGGTGTCCCAGCCTGCTTCTTCCATAGCCCGGCGGAACACTTCGGGGATGTCATACTCGTCTCGACTCATACAATACTCCTTCAGCCTTCATTATCGCACATTTTCCCCGATTCCCTACGTTTCTTTGCATACATGTAACTTTCCTCAGGTGCGAACCGGTGAGCGCCTGCGGATGCCCATGCTGATTCCATTGCGGGACGCTCATTTTTTGCGGGAGAGGCGTAAGCGCCAAAACGGCCGTTGCAACTGTTTCCAGGCGCGGGTGGCCTCTTCGTGTCCCCCGGCATCCATGCCTCCGTAACGGCGTTGGTTATACAGCAGGGTGATATGGATAATGGGGGCGCGCATGGCGGTTAATCGCCTGTCCTGGCCAAACCAGGACAGCCGGGCCATGAGCGCCTGACTGAATTCGGTGGGCGTCTGGCTGGGGGTGGCGGGTAGACCAATTTTGCGAGCATTGTCTTGCAAACGGCCGTAACTCCACACCACCCCATCGGCCCGCCTGGTCCGCTCCTGCTGCTGCCGTCGCCACCACCACAACAGCGCCACGACCAACAACCCAATGATAAGCAGCCGCAACCAGGGAAACGGCCGTGCCGGTTCGGCCGGTGGGATGGGTGGGGGCACGTATTCATTCACCGGTGGCGGGCCAACGGCTACACTAAAGTCAGCCGGGTTAAACGTTACCACCGTGTCGCGGGGGCTGGTAAAACCGGCGGTTGGTTCAAATTCCACCCAGCCGTACCCGGCAAAATAAATCTCCACCCAGGAATGGGCGTTGATTTGCCGGATGGTCTGGCTGCCCGTGTCATCTGGTGGCTGCCCCAGATAACCCACCACCAGCCGCGCCGGTAGTCCCAGCGTGCGTGCCATCACCACCATGCTGGAAGCGTAATAGTCGCAGTAGCCCCTTTGCAGGTCAAACAAAAAGTATTCTACCGGGTCAGCGCCAACGGGTGGGGTGGGCGTCTCCAGCGAATAGGGGTACTGGCGCAAGAATTGTTCCAGTGCCCGCGCCTGGTCATAGGGATTGGTGTAAATGGTAGTCACTTCCTGGGCCAATTCGCTAATGCGCCGGGGTAGATCGTCTGGCAGGGCAGTGTACCGCTCCATGATGGGGGCAGGCACGTCAATCAATTGTGCCTGGCGTAGTTGGGCAGGGGCGGCTGTGGCCAGGCGTGAACTGCCGGTATAACGGTTATTGCTGGCGGCCGTTTGCGCCCTCACCCGCGCCAGGTCATTGAGGCCACGCCAGGAGACAACGGTAGCCTGATCAAACAGGTAGGGCATCCCCAGCGTGTAGCGGATCAGGCGATCATTTTCATGCCAGTAGACCACCTGGGTCAGGGAGGTTTGTGCTTCGTGCGCGGGAAGGGGGATGAGCCGGAACGGGGGCATGGATTCCAGCCGTTCTTCGGAGACGGCCCAGCCGCGTCCGGTGTACACGTCGTAGCTAAGGCCGCGCCAATGGAGGCCGGCGAGCAGTTCGGCCGGGGCGGGGAATTCCTGCCCCTGGATGTTGATGGTGACAACGGCCGTCATCACCTCCGTTTCTGCCAGTTCCGGGGGCAACCCCAGCAGGTATTGGCGGGGCAAAACGCCGCTGCCGCCCACACCACCCGGATCAGGCTCATTCACATTCTGGCGGGGCACGTCAATGCCCGTAAAGACTTGTTCAAAGGAGGATTCGGCCTGGGTCACCGGGGCCAGTGAGGCAAACCAGGTCTGAAGGCGGGTAATACTAAAGGAGGGCAGCAGCATGGCTAAAGCCAGCAAAAAGAGGGCAATCATCGCCGCGTAACCGATGGATTCAAACTGAATGTCTTCGGGGTAATCCACCTGATTGTGCGTCCATTCGCTCTTCAGGTGGGTGAAATTGACCACGGCCGTCAGCAGCACCGCCACCCCCACAAACAGCACCAGCCACCAGATGTCGGCCACGCCAAAGTAGCCGTTGAGGGCCATCACCAGCCCCATGAGCAGCAAGCCGGGCAACGGCCGTTGCCAGCGCAGCGTGGCCCAGGCCGCAAAAGCCGCCAATAAAAATGCGGCCAACCCCATGATGGCGCTAAAAATGAGGGTTTCCCGGCTGCTGCCACCGCCGGAGACGGTTAATAGCCAGCTTCCGGCCCGGTCATAAAAGAGTGCGCCCTGGTATAACCAGAATTGGCGGGCGGCTTCCCACCCCTCGGCCAGCGTGTGCAGCGGCGGCCACAGGCGGGCCAGGGTGATAAAGGTGATCAGCAGGCCGTAACACAGCAGCAGCAGCCAGGCCCAGAAGGCGTGGGTCGGCCGTTTCGCCAGCACGGCCCCCAACAGCAGACCCGTGGCGGCTGCCGGGAGGAGGACGCTATCTTCCGGCGTCCAGCGCACTTCGCGCACGGCCGTGACCAGCAAAACCACCGCTGTGACCAACAGCCCCAGAACGAACCAGTTTTCCGACGGCCGTAATCGTTCGTTGACCCGCTCTAATAAGATAGACATGATAATGGCTTGGATGAGAGGGGAGATGGGAGATTGCACAATCTCCCATCTCCCCTCTCGCATTCACCCTTATGTGATTATACTCACGTATGATGGCGTGAGAAGATGTTAAGATTGCCGGGAGCATAATTGGTCAGGGGGATGAATTCGTTATAATCGGCCTGGATTGGTGGGTTGTAATCGGTAATCGGTAATCGGTAATCGGTAATCCGTAATCCGTAATCCGTAATCGGACTTTGGGTTTTGGATTGCGGCTCATGGATAACGGCTCACGGAAAACGGCTCACGGATAACGGATAACGGACAACGGACAACGACTCACGGATAATACATAATGAGTGGACGGAAGATAGCGGGATTTTTCATACTGATTATCCTGGTGGTGGTCATGTTAGTGACGGCGCCGCTGGCGCTGCGGGCGGTGCCTTCGCGGTACATTGCCTATGCGTCTGACCGGCTGCCGGAATCGCTGAAAGAGCCGTTTAACCGGATAGCAGTGCCCCAACAGGAGTCGCCTATTTTGCCTACGGCCGTTGCCCTGGCAGACACGTCGGCGTTGTTGGGCCAGCCGGGCGCGTTGGCGCCGGTCATCATTCAAGTGGCGACTGACCTGCCGCCTACTTTTACCCCGCCACCGCATACCGATGTGGCCGTGCCGCCCACAGAAACGCCCACGGCCGTGCCCCCCACCGATACCCCCACACCGGTTGCCACGGCCGTGCCGCCCACGCCCACGCTGCCGCCCATTCCTGCCTCCATCCGCTTGGTAGGGTTCCGGCATCAATTCCAGGAGTGGAATAACTGCGGCCCGGCCACGCTGGCCATGGCCTTGAGCTTCTTTGGACTGAATCTGAATCAGGCGCAAATTGCCAATGCCACCAAACCCAACCCGGAAGACCGCAATGTCTCCCCGGCGGAAATGGCGGCTTACGTGAATGAAAACACCCCTTACCAGGCGCTTTTCCGGGTAAACGGCCGTGAGGAAACGATCAAGCACCTGCTGGCAAATGGCATCCCCGTCATTCTGGAACTGGGCTTAAACCCGCCCGGTGATTTAAGCTGGATGGGCTGGTATGGGCATTATATGCTGGCGGTGGCCTATGATGATGGTCTGGAGCAGTTTTGGGTGTACGACTCCTGGCTGGGCACAGGGCGAGAAGCATTGAGCAATACGGACCCAAACGGCCGTGTCCTCTCCTATGCCGACCTGGCCCGTGACTGGCCCCACTTCAACCGTAACTACATCGCCCTGTACCGCCCGGAGCAGGCGCAATTGGTAGCCGACATTGTCGGCGCGGAGATGGATGAGACCATTATGTGGCAAAATGCCCTGCGCCAGGCGCAGCAAGATGCCCAATCTGACCCCCAGAATGCCTTTTACTGGTTTAATTTAGGCGCCAGTTTGAACGAGGTCGGAAACTATGAATCGGCGGCCCAGGCGTTTGACCAGGCGCGGGCTATTGGTCTGCCCTGGCGCATGTTGTGGTATCAGTTTGGCCCCTATGAGGCGTATTACCAGGTCGGCCGTTACGAAGATGTCATTTTGTTGGCAGATACCACCCTCAAGGATCGCCCCTATTTTGAAGAGTCGTTTTACTACAAGGCATTGGCCCAGGCGGCATTGGATAGGACAGCCGACGCCCGCGCCAATTTACAGCGGGCCATTGCCTTTAACCCCCATTTTTCCCCGGCGGCGGAAGCTCTGACAGAATTGGAAAGTGGAGGATAGAGCGGTAGCCCGTTATCCGTGACCCGTAATCCGTAAACCGTTCACGGTTTACGGATTACGATTTACGGATTACGGGTTACGGTTGAGATGGAGCTATGAAAAGACGAACGAAGTTTTTAATTTTGGCCCTGGTTATGATTCAGTTGATGTTGATTGCCGGTTTGCTGGTATTGGAACCGGCGGTGCGGTCTATTCCGGGGCGGTACCGGGTGGCGCTGCAAGAGCGTGTACCCGTAGCCGGCCGGATGCTAGAGAGTGTTATCCACCAGGTAGCGCCGGTGGCGGCGGCTTTGCCGGCAGCCGGTGAAACCAACACGACAGCAGCGGTGGATATCAATGCGCTGATTGCCGTGGGGTCAACGGCCGTAGCCACAGACACACCTGCGCCCACGCCAGAGCTAACAGAGGAAACGGCCACTTCGACCACGCTCAGTGCAGGCGTAAGCCAGACGGATACGGCCGTGCCTCAGCCCACACCGCAGCCGACCAATACCCCCATCCCCACACCTACCCAGACCCCCACGCCGGAACCACTGCCAGTTGCTCATGTGCTGAATGGCATGGGCGTGATCAAACAAGCCTTCAACAACTGCGGCCCTGCCAATCTTACGCAAGTTTTGAACTGGTATGGCAGCGACATTACCCAGGAGGATATTGCCAGTTACCTGAAACCAAACCCTGAAGACCGCAATGTAAGCCCCTGGCAAATTGCCGATTACGTGAATCAATTTACTGCCGGGCAGTTCATCGCCTCGGCGCACAGCGGCGGTACACAAGAATTGGTGAAACGGCTGGTAGCAGCCGGTTATCCGGTGGTCATTGAAAAGGGGTATGAGGTGAACAATGTGTGGTACGGTCATTACCTGACGGTTTATGGCTATGATGACGAGTTGGCGCAATTTTATACCCAGGATACCAATTTAGGCCCGTGGGATGGCAGCGGTCGGCCTGCCTCTTATGAGGAGGTATCTACCTATTGGCCGCAGTTTAACTACACCTTTTATGTAGTCTACAAACCAGAACAGGAAGCCGAAGTGCAGGCTATCTTAGGCCCGGACATGGTAGACCGGGAAGCCATGTGGCGACAGGCGGCGGCTATGGCTCAGGCGGAAATTGACGCCAATCCTAATGATGCGTTTGCCTGGTTTAATCTGGGCACCAATCTCACCGAATTGGGCGCTATGGTGCTGGAAGATAATGCCTCTTATTATCAGGCGGCCGTGCAAGCCTTTGACAAAGCCCGCGAATTGGGACTGCCGCCCCATATGCTGTGGTATCAGCACAAACCGTACCTTGCCTATAGCAAAGTAGACCGTCATCAGGATGTGCTTGATCTGGCGAATGCGACATTGCTAGAGCAGGGGGGACGCAATGTCGAAGAGACGTATTGGTACAAGGGGAATTCCCTGGCTTATCAGGGTGATCTATACGGCGCAAAGGAAGCGTATCTCAGCGCCCTGGCTGTCAACAAAAACTTCTACTCGGCCCAGATTTCGCTCGATTGGGTAAACTCCGTTCTCAGCGGCAATTAGTGGGAAGGGGACACGGCCATGTCCCTTCCCCTATCTACACAAAAAAGAACGGCCGTAGGGGGGAGGTACGGCCGTTCTTTGCAAGAAAGTGCGGTTCAGCGATATGCCTGCCGACGATGAGCAATACGCCAGATAGTAATTACTTCTTGGTGGTCGTCAATCTCATACAAAACACGATAGTCCCCAACACGAATGCGCCAATCGCGTTGGCTGCCCGCCAGTTTTTTTACGCCGGATGGACGAGGCGTTTCCGCCAAACCGCGCACCGTTCGATCAATGCGTTCACGCCAGAGTCATCCAGCCGTTCCCGTTCCTTCACGGCCGTTGTCGTCAGCGTAATTCGGTAAGTCATGCCCCATTCACGTTGCCGCTGATAACAGCATCAAAATCAACGGTGGCTGACTTTTCGCTGCGTACTTCGTCAATTAACATCTGGTCAATGGCGTCTTGTAAGTAGGCTGGCAAGGATTCCCAATCCGATTCGCTGGCAACGGTTTGCAAATAGGCGCGGTAATCTTTAGCCGAGAGGATAACCTCAATCAAATGGCCTGATTCATCGTAAACTAACTTGGGTGGATTCGACAGGAGAAGCATGGGTATTCCTCACAAGGGTAGAATGCAGAGAGTATAAGTTAATTGTAGCAGTGGAACAACGGCCGTGTCCCCTCCCCCATCTATACAAAAAAGAACGGCCGTATCGGGAGATACGGCCGTTTTGCTTAAGACTACAACGGATGGAGGATTAAGCGGATAAATTTCCGGAGGGGAATCCGTTCAATCCTTTATCCGCTGTAGTCATGGCGAAAAACTAAAAATCACGCCCAAAAATTTCAGGATGAGGAAGATGGCGGACGCCAATCAATCTCACTGGTGCGCGTGCCCCCGGCCTGTTCATACTCACTGCTATCCTTGCCGTAAATTGCGCCCACCGCTGCCAGCATACGGCCGTTCAACGTTTTCAACTGCTTTTCCTGCGCCGTCAAGGCGTTCAGCGCCGCGTCCGCCTCGGCCAGCTTGGTATTGTAAGCATCCAGAAGCCCTTGCGTGGTCTGAATCTCCTCCCGAAAAGCTGCCAGCGTCAACCCATTTCCCAAATCCAGAGACGAACCAATCGCCTCCAGATTGGCGGCCCGCACCTGTGCCTGCTCAATACTCTTTGATGTCCGTCGTTTATAAGCCATATGGATCCTCCATTGTGTTTGCCTGAGCCGGTAGACGACTGAAACCTGACAAAGACAAACAGTACACAAGAAAAACTAAAACCCAATGGCGCAGATTTTAACTGATGAAGGGTAGATTTTGTCAAGAGGGCGGGGAGAAAACCGGCCAGATTAGTAACAAACGGACATCCAAAACCAACTTACGCACATCCAAAACTTACTCACAGGCATCCAAAACTTACTTGCGGACATCCAAAACCAACTTACGCACATCCATAACCTACTTACGTACATCCATAACCTACTTACGCACATCCGTAACCTACTTACGCACATCCATAACCCACTTGCGGACATCCGTAACCTGCTTACACACGTCCATAATCTACTTGCGTACATCCAAAACCTGTTGACGAATGTCTATTAGTAACTAATGTTACGCACTTGCTCTGGCCGGTGTCCCACCGAGCCAGCGTCGCACGGTCTGGAGACCGGCGACAGCCTGCGGCTCTTACGAAGAAGTTAACCAATTCTTACAACAGGCTTACATTTGGGCTTCTAATGCCAATACTTTGAAATTCTTTCGGTGTACCAGGCGACCTGCGCCTGGAGGATGTCGGCCAGGGGTGTTTGTGGTTCGTAACCCAGGATGGCGCGGGCTTTGCCGATGTTGGCGTGGGTATGCAGTTGGTCGCCGGGACGGTGTGGCCGCACTTCAAATCGTGCCTTTTTGCCCATGATTGTTTCCACGATGGCGATCCCTTCGCGGGTAGTGATTTCCTTATCGGAACCGATGTTGAAGATTTCGCCAATGGCTTTTTCTGGCTGCCGCAGCACGGCCGTGAACCCGGCAACAATGTCGGTAACGGCCGTGTAACTGCGTGAATGCTCTAAACTCCCCGCAAATAATGGGAATGGCTCGTCGCGCAGCATCGCCCCAATCAGCCGGGTGTACAGCTTCTCCGGCCGTTCGCGTGGCCCTAATGCTGAGAAAATACGCAGGGAACAGGCCGGGAACTGCCGCTCGCGCTGGTAGGCCAGGGCCAACTGTTCGGCTGCCAGTTTGGTGACGCCATAATAAGAGGTGGGCTGGGGCGCGGCCGTTTCACTCTCGGTGGCGTATTTGCCATACACTGACGACGTAGCCACATTCACAAAACATTGCAACGATGGCCTTTGTTGTAATGCTTCCAGTAAACGGTGGGTGGCGTGCAGATTGTTGCGTACATACTCCTGATAGGGCGTGGTGGCCGATATGCCGGGCTGTGCCGCCAGATGAAACACAAATTCCACCCCATTCAACGCAGGCGTCAGGTCATCCTCGGCCAGGTCTAGGTTGTAGATGGGCACACCGGCCTCGGCCAGATCGGCGGCATTCATCTGCTTCAGACGGATGTCGTAATAGTCGGTGAAGCAGTCCAGGCCAATGACCTCATGCCCATCAGCCGCCAGTTTTTCACATAAATGGGAACCAATAAACCCGGCTGCCCCGGTAACAAGCACTTTCATGTTGATCCGCTAAGGGCGCGAAGAACGCGAAGATTTTTTCCGAAACCGACAACCGATTACGGATTACCGATTACGTATCACGCCCTAATAATACCCACTGATGGCGCTGTCTTTGGGTGCGTTGGTCAGCGTGGCGCCGACGATGCGCACTCGGGCTTTTTCCAACGTCTCTTTGGCGCGTTCGGCGTGGTCACGTTTCGTTTTGCCCGCCTGAATCACCAGCAGCACCCCATCCACCTTGGCCCCCAACACGGCCGCATCCGTCACCGCCATCACCGGCGGCGCGTCAAACAGCACCATGTCCGCTTCCTCTTGCAGCCGGGCGATGATCTGGTCTACCTTTTTGGCGCCGAGCAAGTCGGCCGGGTTGGGCGGCTTGGCGCCGGCGGCCAGCAGCCACAGATTTTCTATGCCGGTTGCTTGCAGGGGCAGTTCCATGCTGTCGGCCAATACCAGGTCGGTGAAGCCGGGTTCGGCTTTCAGGCCAAAGAGGTCGTGCAGCGACGGCCGTCGCAAATCACAATCCACCAATATCGTGCGGCGGCCACTTTGGGCAATCGTTACCGCCAGATTGGCAATGGTCGTGCTCTTGCCTTCATTCGGCGCCGGCGAGGTGACAACCAGCGAGCGCAGCGGGTTGTCCAAACTATAAAACGAGAGGTTCGTCCGCAGCGTGCGGTACGCCTCACTAATGGGGGAGCGGGGGTCGGTCAGGGTGATTAAATCCATTTGCATACTCGTTATAAGTGAGCAGTAAGCGGTGAGCAGTGAGCAGTCGTTGCCACTGCTTACTGCTTACTGCCCACTGCTCACTGCTCACTGATTCGGAATCCTACCCACAACGGGAATATCCAGATAACGTTCCACATCTTCACTGCGGCGCATGACGCCGCTTTCCAGCCATTCTAGCAAGAAGATCAAGATAATGCCGAGCAGCGCGCCAAAGACAAAACCGGCGGCGGTATTGATTTTTGTTTGTGGGCTGGCCAGACTGTATTGGGGATTGTCCTGAAATTCGATGGTGATGCGGTCTTCCTGCCGGTTTTTCTCATTTTCGCCTTGCTGCCATTGGATGAGCAGGTTGCCCCAGGCCATGGCAATGTCATTGCCCAGGTCGCCATCGGTGTTTTCCACCACCAATTGCAGCACCAGCCCCAACCGGTCTGAAGCCACGCTGACATCGCCCAGCAGCTCCCCCGCCGTCATATCCAGTTGCAACTGGTCAATGACCGCCTGGGCGCGGTAACTGCTGCGCAGCCATTGTTCATAGTTGCCCAATAGTTCGCGGGCGGCCTGCGATTGGCCGAAGTCGGTGCGCGCCGGCCGTACCAGCAATCGCAGGTTGGATTCATAAACGGGGGTTTGCATTTTGCTGTAACCAAAGGCGGCTACGGCCGTCAGCACCGCCAGCAGAATGATAATCCACCCCCGTTGGCGGATGATGCGTAGATAGTCGCTTAGTTCCATTTTTCCTCGTGATGCGTAATCCGTGAACCGTAATCCGTAATCCGTGAACCGTAATCCGTGAACCGTAATCCGACGGATTACGGTTCACGGATTACGATTTACGATTCTTTGGAATCTCTCCTAATACAGAAAGGCCCATACTCTCCACATCTTCGCGGCGGCGCACGGCCGTGTCCAGATATTCGGCCAGCAGCGCCAGCCCCACCCCGGCAATAAGCGCCAGGGCGATGCGCAGCGGAATGTCTAACTGGCTGCGGAAGCTGCCGGGGATGGGCGTAACAACGGGTTGGTCTACGGGCACGATGACGGCCGTGTCCCCTCCCAACTGTGGCAGTGCTGCCGCGTTTTGTTCCGTCAACACCACGATGGCCGCATTCATAATCTTCGCCAGCGTCTCGGCATCGCCATGCTGGATGGACAGTTGCAATTTGCTGCGCACATTGTCGGCAACGACGTTGAAGGTGTGCGGGGGTGCGTCTATGCCTTGGGCGGATAGGTGGGCGGACACGGCCGTCTTAAATTCGCCGCCAACCGCCCAATCCGTTAGCCCATTCACAATGTACTCCGACGTAAGCCAGTTGTAATACCGGTTCTCGTCGGGGTTTTGCGCCTGCGAGGCCGGGGTCTGGCTGACGATAAAGTTCATACCCACGTTATACCCGGCGGGCGGCGGTGGACTGTAGGTGAGCACACTCACCAGGATAACAACGGCCGCCGGTATGACAATCAACCACCAACGCCGCCACAAAATTTCCCAGATATGCCGTAATTCCATGATTAACGACCAGCCACTTTCTCTTCCACAATCTCTTGCATTTTTTTCTTGAAAACCGAGCTATCAAATTGTTCGGCGTGGCGGCGGATAACGGCCGTGTCCACTTTTATATCATCAAACGCTTCCACCGCCTGGATGATACCGCCAACCGACTGTTCGGCAAACAGCGCCCCGGTCTGCCCCGGAATGACGCTGTCCAGCGCGCCACCGGCGGCGTAGGCGATCACCGGGCGTCCGGCAGCCATCGCCTGAATGGGGGCAATGCCAAAATCCTCTTCACCGGGAAAGACAAACGCACGGCAGCGGGCAAATAAATCGGGCAAATCCGCGTCGGGTACATACCCCAGGAACTGCACCGTTGGCCCGGCCAACGCTTCCAGCCGTTCCCGGTCACGCCCACTACCGGCAATGAGCAACGGCCGTGACATCTTGTTAAACGCCTCAATCAACAAATCAATCCGCCGGTATGGTACCAGCCGGCCCACGATCAGGTAATAATCCTCGATCTTGTTAGTGGGCGCAAACCGGTTCACATCCACCGGCGGGTAGATAATAGCCGCCTCCCGCCGGTACACTTTGGCGATTCGCCGCCGAACCTCCTGCGAAATGGCAATGAAATGATCCACCCTGTCCGCTGCCAGCCGATCCCACACCCGCAGCCAGGAGAGAAACGGTTGCAACATCCCCCGCGCCATTTTGCCCAACCCCTCCTGTTCCGCATACTGGTGGTAGCGCCACACATAGCGCGTGGGCGTCAGGCAGTAACAAATATGCACCGTCTCCGGCCCGGTGATCACCCCATGGCAGAAGCCACTCTTATTGCTGATCACCACGTCATAACCGCGCAAATCATGCTGTTCAAAGGCCAGGGGGTAAAAGGGGAAATAAAGCTGCTGCTTGCGGTGAATAAAGGGCGCCCGGTCTAAAAACGAGGTGCGAATATCCCAATTTTGCCAATGAGGGGGCATCTTCTCCGGCGCATACATCGAGGTATACACCGGTGCGGCGGGATAAAGGCTCACCAGCGCCTCCAGCACGTCCTCCGCGCCGCCTATTTGATTCATCCAATCGTGAACGAGAGCGACCTTCATAGAAAATTGTCAATTGTCAATTGTCAATTGACAATTTTAGATGCCCAGTCTCTCCATGCGCGCTGCCAAATCGGCTTCCACTTCCAGGCTGTGCATGGCGTCATCTAGCTGGCGATCCAGGCTGCTGGCCTGCACTTCCCAGGCAGCATCAGCATGATCCAGGCGGCGGCGTATGTTCTCGGCGGCCTGCGCCACCTCCATATCGCCCGACCCCATCAACGAATCGAGCGACTTCATTGCTTTGGTAGACACTTCTTTAGATTTTGCCAGTTGCAGCAAAAAGCCCAGTTCTTGTCGCTCCTGTTTGGCGATGGCTAAACGGCCGTCCAGCTTCACCCGTACATCTTCCAACTGCTCCAACGCGCTCACCTGCCGCACCAACGAGGCATCATAGGTCTTAATCAGTTCCATCGTCGAATTGAACTGCTTTTGCGTCACCATCGCCTCGGTGCGTTTGCCCGTTTTCAAGTAAGTGTCAATGGCCAGGTCAAATTTGGCCGCCTGCGTGGCCAGATTTGACCGCCGCTGTTTGGACGTTTTCACCTGGGCGTGCATCGGCACCAGCGATTGTTTGAACTCTTCCAATTCGCGCTCCGCCTGGCGAATGTATTCATCATAAACGGCCAGATCGCTTTTTTCCAGGGCACGGTCGGCTGCGTCATGCAATTTGGCGTTAAATAAAGTGCGTAATTTTTGAAATAGGGAAGCCATGTCGGGGATTATACTGAGGGGGAGGAAAGGTTGGCAATAAAAAACCTCCGGGGGGTACCGGAGGCTTCTTAGGGCTTACACACTCAGGCTGGTTTCTGACCGTGCCTGGTAGCTGCCCGGTACGGAGACCGGCAGCAGTGGGTTTGTTATTTGATGACGATTTCTTCGTCGTCAAACCCATTGGCTTTGGCGGCGGGGACACCTGGTTCGGGCATCAAAATCGCCAGAATCAGGTAGGCCACAATGCCGATGCCATTGCCGAAGATGACCAGCAGTACAAAGGCCAGCCGGATCAGGACGGGGTCCAGATTCAGGTAGTTGGCAATACCGCTGCATACGCCAAAAATCATACGGTCTTCAGGATTACGGGTTAATCGTTTTTCGCTCATGGTTATTACCTCCAAATTGAGTCTATTTTTTATCTTATGAAGATTGGTTCCTGAACCAATCTTGCTCATTTAATCAACAGCACACAATACGCGCCTGGTTCATCGTAGGTTGCAGACCTCTGGTGTAAAGTTCTTTACACCAGAGGCGCCGGTGCGTTACGATGGTTTGTTTTGGCGGCGGTTTTGGTACAGCAGCCACAAGCCCACGCCAATGAGCAGCAGAGGCCATAACCGCATCAGGCTCCAGGTCAGGTTAAAGAACAGGGCAAACGCCAGAAACAGGCCGCCGCTGATGAGCATAAGCCGTGTTCCTTCAGGGCGAATCTCGGCGCGGCTTTTGTCTAGGGCGCCGGTGATGAACATGCCTAGTCCCACAAAACCGGGGATGAGCGCCCACATATAGGCCCAACTGGCCCAATTGCCGGAAAGCGTCTGATAATAGAATATCAGTCCCAACCCGGTGATGATGCTGCCGGGGATGGCCAGTTCCGGTGAACCAACCAGCGCACCAATCAGGAACAGCCCACCCAGGCCGATGATAAACAGGGGCCACTGGCGGCCAAAGTCCAGCAGCCCGCCAAAAGCGGGCACGGTTTGGACCAATAAGATGCAGCCGCCTGCCAGGATGAGGATCAGCCCACCAATAATGGATTTTTGTTTATGCATGGTATCTTCTCCGTTTACGGCGGGAGAGGGGTAAGGGGTTCCCAGCCGTTTTTCTTCTCGATGCCAGGCTATACGGAGTTGGTGGGGATTGGTCGCGGTGCAGGGGGAAGGGATTGGAGATTAGCGATTGGAGATGGCCCAATCGCCAATCTCCAATCGCTGATTTAGTTTCTAGGGCGAATTTGGGGGCCAACGGCCGTGTCCTGCACATCATACCCGGCGGCGGCAATTTGCTCACGCAGGTGGTCGGCTTCGGCCCAGTTTTTGGCGGCGCGGGCGGCCTGGCGCTGCTGCGCCAGTTGGTAAATTTCGTCAGGAATGTCTGGCGCGGTAGGCTGCCACTCCGCCAGGCGCAGCCCCATGACCTGATCCATCATCAGCATCGTTGCTTTTTTGGTGGCGGCTGATCGGTCACTTTTCACCAATTCCCAGGCCAGCGCCAGAGCGCGAGGCATATTCAGGTCGTCATTGATTTCTGACTGGAAGCGGTCGAGGAACTCCTCGTCCGGGCTGCCGGGCTGGCCCCAATCATACACGGCCTGTCGCAGACGATTGAGCGCGGTGGTGGCGGTGTCCATCCCCTCCCAGTTGAAGTTCAATTTGGCGCGGTAAAGGCTGTTCAGGCAGTAATAGCGGTAAGCTAGCGGGTCATAGCCCCGGTCAATGAGCAGTTGCAGCCGCAGAAAATCACCAGATGATTTGGACATCCGACTATCCTGCAATTGCAGGAAATAGCCGTGCAGCCAGTAATTGGCCAGATTGGTACCGTAGCACGCCTGGGTCTGGGCAATTTCGTTGGTGTGGTGGACGGGGATGTGGTCTTCGCCGCCGCAGTGGATGTCAAAAAGCGGCCCCAGGTATTTGGCCGCCATGGCCGAACATTCGATGTGCCAGCCGGGGAAGCCGATACCCCAGGGACTTTGCCATTCCATTTGCCGCTGTGTGCCCGGCGAGCTGAATTTCCACAGGGCAAAGTCGGTGGGGTTCCGTTTTTCACCGCGTTCCACGCGGATACCGGCCTGCTGCCCTTCCAGATTGAGCCGCGCCAGACGGCCGTAGTCAGCCAGCCGTGACGTGTCAAAATAGATGCCGTCGCTGGTGCGGTAGGTGTAGCCTTTGGCTTCAATGCATTGAATCAGGGCGATTTGTTCGGGGATGTGGTCGGTGGCTTTGCACCAGATGGACGGTTCCAGGATGTTGAGCTGGCGCAAATCTTCCTGAAATACCTGTGTGTACAGCGCGGCGATCTCCCAGGCGGTTTTGCCGGTGCGCTGCGACCCCTTTTCCATCTTGTCTTCGCCGGTGTCGGCGTCGGAGACCAGATGGCCGACGTCGGTGATGTTTTGTACGTGGGTGACGGTGTAGCCATTAAACTCCAGCACCCGCCGCAAAATGTCCTCAAAGATGTAGGTGCGCAGGTTGCCGATGTGGGCATAATCGTAGACGGTCAGGCCGCAAGCATAGAGGCCGACATTCGGTGGATTCAAAGGCACAAATTCGCGCAGGCTGCGCGTGTAGGTATCATACAGGTGGAGGGTCATTTGGATTTATTTGAGATCGTACCATTCATCACTGCTGATGTCACGTTGTAGTATTTGCTCAACTTCGCGGAGCATAAATCGTAGTTGTGGTACTGAGTATTCAACGTTAGAGGGGATCGTTAACCGATGGTTTTGGAAAGTCATAAACTGATGGCGTGTGCCCGCATAGGGGCCATCAAAGCCGAGGCTACGCAACCGCTCGATAAAATCACGCCGTTTACAAGGTGTCCATTTAGCCATATGCCGGTTCCTGATTTAGATCAATGCCTGCGAGTACGGGCAGTGGATGCCCTAATTTTAGGCCCACGAGCAGCCAATCTTCTAATACCGAACGCAGTTCATCCTCGCACTCGCGGAGGGTTTCACCAAAGGCAACCACGCCAATACAGGTGGGGATTCTGCCGGCAAATGTTCCATCTTCTAATTTGTCGTATACTGCTTCGGACATGGCTTGTAGCACATAGTCGCTTAGTATAAATTTCATCGGTCAATCTCCTTTTGCATAAGCGGCTGCTGGCAACATTATAGCCACAAAGGAGGATTCTATGCACATCCTGGTGACGGGGGCGGGGGGCAAAACGGGGCAGGCGGTACTGCGGGCGTTGGTGGGGCGGGCCACGGCCGTACCCCATGCCCTGGTTCGCCGCCCGGAACAAGTGGAAGCCGCCCGGCAGGCCGGAGCGACGGTGGTGACGGTGGGGGATATGCTGGACACGGCCGTGTGGCAATCCGTTACCCAACACATAGACGCCATCTACCACATCTGCCCCAACATGCACCCGGCGGAAGTGGAAATTGGCCGGTTGGCTATTGCCGCGGCCCAGGTTAACGGCGTGCGGCACTTTGTTTACCACTCGGTTCTGCATCCGCAGGTAGAGGCGATGCCCCATCACTGGCACAAGCTGCGGGTGGAGGAGATGTTGTTTGTCTCTGGTTTGGGTTTCACCATCTTGCAGCCGGCCGCCTACATGCAAAATGTGCTGGCAAGCTGGCACAATATCCTGTCCGATGGTATTTATCGTGTGCCGTATCCGGTGGAGACGCGGTTTAGTCTGGTAGACCTGGCCGACGTGGCCGCAGTGGCCGCCATTGTATTAACAGAGCCGGGGCACAATGGCGCGATCTATGAACTGGCGGGGTCGGAGATTTTAACACCAGCAATAATGGCAGTGGAAATGGCCGGTGTGTTGGGAAGGGAGGTCACGGCCGTGTCTCAACCCCTGGATGAGTGGCAAACCCAGGCGCAGGCCGCCGGTCTTGACCCATACGCCATTGCCACGCTGCGCCAGATGTTTGATTATTATGCCCGGCATGGTTTTTGGGGAAATGGCAATGTGCTGCGCTGGTTATTGGGGCGTGAACCAGCCACTTTTGCCCGGTTTGCCCAGAATATGATAGAGAGGAACCAATGACAGTGTATCAGCGTGATATGTTGGCGGGGAAGACGGCCGTAATTACCGGCGTCAGTCGCAAAATTGGCATTGGCACGGCCGTGGCGCGGGCGCTGGCCGAAGTAGGGTGTAATGTTTTCACCACCTACTACCGGCCATATGATGCCACCATGCCCTGGGGCAGTCAGGCGGATGAGGCGGAGAGCGTTATCGCCGAACTGCGCCAGATGGGGGTGCGGGCGGACGGCATGGAACTGGACTTAAGCGACCCGACTGCGCCGGTGGCTTTGTTTGAGGCGGCTGAGGCGGCCATTGGCCGGGTGGATATTTTGGTGAACAATGCCACTTATTCGGTGAGTGATGGCGTGGCGGGATTGGTGGCTGACCACATAGACCACCATTACGCCGTGAATGTGCGCGGCATGATGCTACTGTGTGCGGAATTTGTGCGCCGCTTTCAGGGCGAGTGGGGGCGTATTATCAACCTGTCATCGGGGCAGGGGGTGGGGCCAATGCCGACCGAACTGGCATATGCGGCCACAAAGGGGGCGGTGGATGCATTTACGGTGAGTCTGGCAGCAGGGGTTGCCGGACAGTACATCACCGTCAATGCCATAGACCCTGGCGGCACCGATACTGGCTGGATGCCACCCGATTTATATGCCCACATTCTGGCTCATTCGCCGATGGGGCGGGTGGGACAGCCGGAGGATGCGGCGCGGCTGATCCGCTTTCTGGCGTCGCCGGAAGCGGGCTGGATTACCGGGCAGATCATCCGTTCGCGGGGTGGGATGTAGGGATTGCCCTACTTTATCTCCAGCTTATTCCTCCGCGGTTGCTTCGGTGGGCAAATCAGGACATTCCGGCAAGGGAATCTTTGGCCCACCCTTCATGCCAGAGATAGCGCCAATGTACACGGCGATGATGACCAGTGCGCCTCCGGCTGCCACCGGCATGGTAATTGGCTGGTCGAGCAATACTGCCCCCAGGCCGGCGGCAATGACCGGCATGCCGGCGATGGCATAAACTGAAGCGGAGGCGGTCAACCGCCTGAGTACGTAGAGGAAGAATTGGAAGAGGAGCACTGAACCCAGGACCACCAGCCAGAGGATAGCCAGCCATGTCTTGGTGTCGTGGGGCAGCGCCCAGGTCTCGCCAACCAGCAGGGAACCAACGGCCAGGAAAACCATGCCGGTGGTGATGCCAATTGTGTTGAGATTGAGGGGATGTATGTCAATCAGGGCTTTGGCGATGATGCTGGAGAGGGCGGAAACGATGGCGGCCAGGATGGCGGCGATAAGGTAGGAACGGTTGAGGCTGCTGCTGAGTGTGCCCGCCGATAAAATGGCGATGCCGGCTACTACCAGGATGCCGGCTATGACCCGGCGCAGGGAAAGCTGCTCTTGCCGCAGCAGAACGGCGATGATGAGGGTGAACAAGGGTACGGTGGAGACGATGACGGCTACGGTACCGGCGGCGAGGCCAACCAGGGCGTAGTAGAGGAGGGCCACACCCACGCCAAAGGTGAGCAGACCGTAGAGGATGGCGCCAGCGGCGGCACGGCCGTGAGCCAGGGGAATGCCTCTGGCGCGGGTGATCAGGAAAAGGAGCAGGGCCGCCAGGGCAAAGCGGAAGGCAGCGCCAAAGAGGGGCGGCATTTCCTGGTTGCTCAGACTGACGGCGATGAAGTTTGTGCCGCCGATGAGGATGGTACCGGCGAAGGCGGCGTAGGTTTTGTTGTCGGCCTTGTGATCCATGTAGTTATTTTTTCTTTGTTTTGGCGGCGGCTTTTGCCAGGTTTTCTTGGGCGCGAAATTGCACGATCCGGGTGATCAGGTCGAAGGGCATGGGTTGGTCGAGGGGGAATCTGGCGGACCCTTTGCCTGAGCCATAGATAGCCAGATCATCCTTGAATTCTTCAATGCCGGTGGGTGTGGGGTAAAAGCCGATGTGGTTTTTGTGAACGGCAAAATGCACCAGATTGCCCTTGAGGTAGAAGGTGGGCATCTGGTAGCTGATTTTTTCGGTGGCGGTGGGGGCGGCGGCGTGGATGGTGGCCCGTATTTCTTGCAGGATTTGTTGGATGTCGGCGGGGAAGGTGGCAATGTATTCGTCAATTGAGGTAAAAGTGGCTTTGTTGTTTTCCATGAGGTTTCTTGTTCAGGTGGAAGGGGGGATGAGGGCCTGGTTGGCCAGGCCAAAGTCCCAGCCGTCAATGTCGGGCGGTGTTACGCCCAGGGCGCTGAGCAGGCTTTTGATTTGTTCGCGGTGTTCGGTGGCGTGGTTGATGATCTGCACCATGACGACCCAGGGTTCCACCAGGTATCCATCTGTCGTTTGCAGTTGTGTCTGTAGGTGTGGGCTGGAGGGGTCACGGGCCAGTTCCAGCAGCGCGGCGCCGCTGTTGGCTGCAGATTGGGGTAATTCGGCCAGTGTGGGCGAGATGCGCCGCCGTTCGGCGACGGGCAGGGTGAGCAGGGAGAGGTAGCCGTGTTGGGAGGCGACGAAGTGGGTGAGGGTTTCGCGGATGCTGCCTTTGGTGGCGGAGTGGGGTTCGGCGTCTAGCTGTTCATCGCTTAGGGCCAGGCAAGCCTGGATGATCTGTTCGTTGGCCCAGTTGTTGTGTTCAAATAGTTTTTGCAGAAAGTTTACGGTCATCAGATTGTTCCTTATGGAGTGAAGGGGTGGGGGAACGATACCTGTGATTGGGGTGTTCGTCAATGGGGTGGTGGGATGGTGGGATGGACAAGATCTGATGTGTTTTGGTTTGCAGATCAACCACAATCACGATGTATAGGGATGTGTTGCACGATAGGAAACGAACGCCGGAATTAGCCAAAAAGGTAGAAGACGAATCCAATGAGGCTGAGGCTTATAGCAGTAAAACCTATTGTCTTTAGAGTTCCGCGAATTTGTTTGCCATTTGTTTGTGTCCCTAAGAAGGATGCTGGTTCATAATCGTAAATCTTGCTGTAACGCCCAAACAAGAAGGTTATGACTATAAACGAGGCAATACCAAAGGACATCATGCTGATGGAAAGCCATCTGGTTAGGATGGGGTAGTTGGCCCTTAAGTACCAACTCAGCCCAATGAGAATTGAAATAAGTACGCTAACATATAGTTGCCTTCTGTAATAATCTTCATTTCTCATTTTAAGACTCTCTTTTTTATGGCTGATGTTATGTACGGGGTCCTGGTCTGATTTGTTTCGGGTTACCCTACAGTATCGCCAATAAGTTTAGAGCGGCGTGTATCTATTTTTGTTCGTTGTTTTGAATGGGGAGAGGGGGAGGGGGTACGGCCGTGAGCCGTCACCTCCCAATATTTATCAGTTATGTAATCCCTCTGCACGGATTTTCCAATTTAGCCAATCTTCTAGGATCGTTGACACACGTATTATTTGGGTTTCAACCAAAGCGAACACTACTTCATAGGAGTGACCATTGAAGAATAGTTCAGTTAATCCGAAAAATCTTGTGTTTAGTGACAGGTCCCTTTCAAGATCCCTTCCAATACCGTAATGGACCAAAATATTGCGAAACAGCCTTTGCTCAGTAAGTTCTCTGAATTGTAAATCCGAGATTATTGCTTCGAGATGGTGTCTCGAACGATCTGTAAGTATTCGATTTGACTGATCATGGTTATATAGCTTCTCGAGGCTTGATCTTAAATGATATAAGACAATATATTTTAACTTGAATATCGTGTAGTGTTGTTCTACTACCAAGTTGCTGAGAATATAAAGCAAGAAGTTCACATGCGTTAAGAAAAGCAATAAGCTGAGGTTAATGGTCTCTGATGATGGGCCATTAAAAACATGTTGTAAAAGTCTGTCTGATTTTTCATCCTTATACTTAAGTTGGTCATCTTTGATTTTGTAAATGAAGCGTCCAAAATCCGCGTCAGAGGGGGCCATTTCAGGGAAACTAAGCACTCTTGTCATGTATAAACCAAGCTCGTTGCCTACATTGAAAGATAATTGGCTTATATAAGGCGAAATATCCTCACTTCTTGTGGGTAGGTCATCCTTTGAATAACCAAGATTTAGAATCCCTGTATGTGTAGAGCCTATTATGTGTCCAGTATAGAATGTTACTCCTAAATCATCTTGCAGTACTCGCTTTATAGGGGCAAGTAATCCTTTGTGCTGACCGATGTGCCATTCATTGTGGAAATCTTTTATCCATTTGAAGATATCCAAAGTTCCTTCAATTTCATTTTGTGTGTCATCGAAGAATTTGACTCGCATTCGTGAGGAAGTAATGATTGGACGTATTGTGTCTGATAGGCTTTCATTGTATGCAGGAAAAGATCTATGGAGATATTTGTAGCTTTCAATGATGAACAGTGAAAAATATGGAGCCAGACTTGGATATAGAATGCCAGCAGAGGGACTTTCACTTAATTTCAGCATAAGCTCAAAATACAGGAAAGCATCTCCCTTAATTAGCTCTAATTCAATCTGTTGTCGTAGCGATAGTTGTTGAGTTGTCATACAAGTAATTCCCTGTTCTGATGGGTATTTTGCCGGTGTTTTGACGGTCTTTTCCAGCGCCACATCTGTTTGGGGTAACGTGAATGGGGATAGTATACGGCCGTGCCTCCAAATCTACCAGCAACGGCCGTGTACCTATTGCCTGCCCGTTGGCGCATGTTAAAATGCTTTAGCGTAGCGCATATCAGGAGAAACATATGTTATTAAAGCTCAAAGAACTGAACGTTCAATACATAACCAACGAATCCGGCGAGCGCAGCGGCGTCATTCTTTCTATTGAGGATTTTGAAGCCTTGCTAGAAGATTTAGAAGATATGTCCCTGGTCATCGAACGCCGCTACGAGCCAACGCTTTCTCACGACGATTTCAAAGCAGAGCTAAAACGCGATGGACTTCTACCAGATTGAGTGGAAACATTCCGCCCAAAAGGAATTAAGGAAATTACCGGCGGAGATGATTCAACAAATTATTACTGCTGTTGATGCCCTGTCTGAAAACCCATTTCCTCCTGGCTGCCGCAAGTTGGTTGGTTCAGAACAAACCTGGCGCATTCGTATTGGCAACTATCGTGTTATCTACAACGTGTTTTCCACCATTCTGGTCATCGAAATTGTCCGCGTCGCCCATCGGAAAGATGCCTATCGCAATTAACATCCCCAGACCCAGGCCCCACTGACCTTATCTGGGTCTTGTTCAATTGCTTCCAATGTTTCCCATTGTTTCATGGTGTTCACCTTATGACCTTATCACACAATGACATGCGGAAATTATAACGGATTGCACATTACAGCGTTGAAACCGGGTCAATGTCCACCAGCCACGGCCGTGGCACCGGAAAATCTGCCAGCAGCCGCACCGGGTCGGGAGAACGGACGAGGAGTTGCCAGCGGTAACGGCCGTCAATCCGATTAAAATAAGGCGGCGTCGGCCCCAAAATCTCCGTCGCCCCCAACGCCTTCTCCCGAATATGCAGCCGCAGCGCCTTCGCCAGCTTCTCCGCCTCCCGCTCCCCCCGCTCATTCACCGGGTCAATATACAGCAGCCGCGCCAACCGGCGAAACGGCGGCAAACTATGCTGCGTGCGGAAGCGAATCTCCTCAATATAAAACGAAGCAAAATCATGCTCCGCCGCCGCCTGAATGGCGTAATGCTCCGGCTGATACGTCTGCACAATCACCCGTCCACCCAATAGCCCCCGCCCGGCCCGCCCCGCCACCTGCGCCAACACCTGAAACGCCCGCTCCCCGGTACGGTAATCCGGCAGTCCCAACGACACATCCGCCGAAATCACCCCCACCAGCGTCACCAACGGCAAATCCAACCCCTTAGCAATCATCTGCGTGCCCACCAGAATGTCCGACTCATGGTTGATAAATGAGGCCAGCAGCGTCTCATGGGTATTTTTCCCCGCCGTCGTATCCCGATCCCAACGTATCAGCCGCGCCTCCGGCCAACGCTGCTGCACCTGCGCCTCTACCTCCTCCGTGCCCAGCCCAAAATGTTTAATGCGCTTGGAACCACACTGCGGACACTCGGCAAAACTGCGTTCGCGCCGCCCGCAATGGTGGCAGACCAGCATCATATCTGGCCGATGATACGTCAGCGGCATATCACAGCGCGGGCAGCGGGCCACATAACCACAATCCCGGCAAAAGACATAGGTATTGGTGCCGCGGCGGTTCAGGAAGAGAATGGCTTGCTCACCGCGGGAGAGTGTTTCGGTCACGGCCGTGTCCAACACCCGGCTAAAGATGGAACGATTGCCCGCCCGCAGCTCCTGGCGCATATCCACCACCTGTACCGGCGGCAGCGGGATGGAAAGGGCATCATCCGGGTCATCCGGGGTGTGCTCGTAATGGCTGATCGCCTGCACCCGGTCTGCCTGGCTTTCAATGCGCAGCCGGTGCCCCATCACCCGGCGTGGCAGTTCCAACAACTGATAACGCCCCGCCCGCGCCTGATGGTAGGTGACAATATCGGGCGTGGCGCTGCCCATGATCATCGTCGCATTCAAAATTTGGGTGAGGGCCACGGCCGTTTCCCGTGCATGGTAATAAGGCGGCGGCACCGGCGGCGTCTGCTTGTAGCTAGGGTCATGCTCCTCATCCAGAATAATCACCCCCAGATTCGGCAGCGGCGTAAACAAGGCGCTGCGCGGCCCCACGATAATGTCAAACAAACCTTGCCGCGCCCGCCGCCAGGTGTCATACCGTTCACCATCACTCAAGCGGCTGTGCAGCACCGCCACCCGCCCCGGAAACCGGGCGGCAAAACGGCGCACCGTCTGCGGCGTCAGCGCAATCTCCGGCACCAACACAATCGCCTGCTCCCCATCCGCCAACGCCTGCCCAATCGCCCGCATATAAATCTCCGTCTTGCCGCTGCCCGTCACACCGTGCAACAGGATGGGGTGAGCAGGTGATGGGGTGATGGGGTGATGGGGGTGATCTTCATGCACCTGCTCACCCCTCCACCCATTCACCGGCTCATCTTCCACGCCGAGCATTTGCATTTTGATGCGCCCCCACACCCGCGCCTGGTCGGGGGTGAGCAGCGGGGGCTGGGCGGGCACAAAATCACGGTCGGCCAACGGGTCGCGCCACACCTCCTCCGCACCAAAACGGATCAGGCCCAGTTTTTCCAGCTTCTTCAAATGGGTCAAATTCGTGTCCGTTTTTGCGTAAATATCGCTGATATTGACCGGCTGCGCTTCCTTTTCCAGCAGCGCCAGGATGTCGTAATACCGTTTGGCCCCCCGCCGCACCAATAACTGCCGCAGCACCTCCTTCGGCGACATTGCCAGATAAACCAGAGCGGGCTGTTCAACAACCAATTGACCATTTTCCATTGACAATTGATCATTGCCCATTGTCACGGTCTGGGCGGGCGAACGGCCGATCAGCCCGGCGGCGGCCAATTCTTGCAATTGTTTTTCGGTAGTGTTGGTGGTGGCGAGCACGGCTGTTTCCGCCGGCAGCGGGTCGTCACTTTGCAGCAAATAGGCCAGCACATCGGCCTGTTTGTTGGCGCGGCCCAGGGTGGTCACGGCCGTGTGCCAGCGTTCCGGCGCGGCAATCAGTTCGGCGGTGCGGATGGTCTTGGGGCGGATGCGCGGCGGGTCGAGGACGGTAGCCTTGCGCAAGATGTTGCGGCGGGCGAGTTGGGTCACGGCCGTTTGCCAGTCCCCTTTTTCTCCCTCTTTGCGCAGCGCCGTTTGCAACTGCCGCCCGCGCAAGTCCCCCCTTTCGCGCACAATCTCGATGATTTTGGCTTGCAGGTCGGTGAGACGGCCGTGGCCGTCCCAATAGGGATTCATCCCCACCGTTGTATCTGCCCAGCGCGTCAATCCCGGCGGCAGCATCAGCCGCAAACAACTATTGAGAGGAGCCAGGTAACGCTGGCTGAGCCACTGCGCCAGTTCAATTTGCCACCAAAACAAGACCGGCTCCGGGTCCACCAGGGCAATGATCGGCTTCGTTTCCTCTATCGGGGCGGTATCATCAAAAGCGATGATAACGCCCTGCGCTAGCCGCTGCCCAAACTCCACCTCCACCAGATGCCCCACCCGCAACAAGCGGGCCATATCACGCGGCACATGGTAATGGAACGTGCTTTCCAGCGGCGCTTCAATGTTGATAACCAGTTCAGCAAACATGAAGCATCACGCTTCCGGCTCAATCCCCAGGGCGCGTAATTGTTCAGCCAGCTTTTCGGCGCGGTTGCGCTCCTGTTCTACAGCTTCGGCTCCGGTAGGAATCAGATTGCCTTCTTGATCACACCAGCGCAGCCAGACGGCCGTTTGCTCCTCATACACGCCTTCCCACAACTGCACCCCCAACCCCAATTTGGGCAGCCATGTTTTGCGCGTTTGCACATATTCCGCCCCTCGCCGTTCAAAAACATAAAGAGACGTTTCGCTCAGATGCAAACCAGGGTCATAGACAATGTAGTAAGCTATCCCCAACTCGGCATACAGCTGCTTTTTACGGGTTAATTCCCCACCCTGGCGGTTGGATACAATTTCCACCACTACATCCGGTGGTTTGCCATATTCCCAAATAAAATAGGAGCGATGTTTTTTCTCCCACAAATCAGCCGGTAATTCTACACCCAGACTCACCAACACATCAGGCATTATCGCCTGTGCGTTGACGGTGTAAAACATGCCCACATTTGCCAGCGCGACAAACGGCCGTGCCCGTGATGGCTGCCATGATGTATACAAACTTTCTGTCAATAATCGCTGCTGCTTTTCAGAAAAGATGTTGTCCACGGGCGTATCATCCTCGGTTATGAGATGGTCAATTTCCGGTATGGGAATTTCAATCACTTCCGGCTCTAGCACCATTTGAATTACGTCGGTCATATCTGTTCCTCCGCAAGTCGGTAATCGGTAATCCGTAATCTGTGAACGGTTTACGGATGGGGGTGATAATTCGACTTAATGGGCTAAATTATACCATATTCGCCAGGGGCAGGACGGGGTATAATTGCCAGAGACCCGAAGGGTTTTCAAAACCCTTCGGGTCTTCTGATGAGGAAACAAGATGATGCGTATTTTGATTACAGGCGGGAATGGACAACTGGGGACGGCTTTGCAAACGATGTTGAACGAGCATGAGGTCACGGCCGTAGACATAGACGTGCTAGATATTACCGACAAAGAGGCGGTGTGTACGGCTGTGTCCACCATCCGCCCCGCTCTGCTCATCCACTGTGCCGCTTACACCAACGTGGATGGCTGCGCCCGTGACCCGGAACTGGCCTACCGCGTCAATGGCCTGGGCACACAAAACGTAGCTCTGGCCTGCCAGCAATTTGGTGTGGAAATGGTACACATCAGCACGAACGAGGTCTTTTCCGGGCAAGAACCAGGCGGGTATGAGGAGTGGATGGCGCGCAATCCGGTGAATGTTTACGGCCGTAGCAAAGCCGCCGCCGAAACACACGTACAAGCCATCCTCAACCGGTACTACATCGTGCGCACCGCCTGGCTCTATGCGCCTGGCGGGCGCAACTTCATCCATGCCATCCTCCACCGCGCCAGAGAAACGGGGCAGGTGCGCGTGGTCACGGACGAAATCGGCAACCCCACCTACGTCCACGATTTAGCCGCCGCCATCGCCCAACTGATCGAAACCCATCAATATGGCATATACCATTTGGTAAACAGTGGCGCTTGTTCGCGCTGGCAGTTTGCCAACGAGATATTGCGATTGGCCGGGCTGACCGATGTGATTAACACGCCCATTTTGAGCCGGGAATATGTACGGCCGTCCACCCCACCCCCTTATGGCGAACTGCACAACATTGCTGGGGCCGCGTTGGGGATTACGCTACGGCCGTGGGCCGAAGCCCTGGCCGATTATATGCAAAGATACGTGATGCGTGATGCGTGATTTTTTCCGGTTACGCATCACGCATCACATTACTCTTTTCTACTTTGTAAATGCGCCAGTTCTGTCCGCAGTCGTTCCAATTCCGCTTCCGCTCTGTCGGCGCGTTGGCGTTCCGCTTCGGCTTGTTGGGCGGCTTCGGCGGTGGAGGGGATGAGTGCCTTTCAAAATTCGCCGATGTCGGCGTAGCGGAAGCGTTCGATGGCGAGGAAACCGGTGGCGCTGACGGCCATGAGGATGACGCTCATGGCCATGGCCTGGCCGAAGTTGAGCGCGCCGCCCGGTGTGCTCAGGAAGCGCTGAATGGCAATGGGCATGGTCAGAAAGCCGCTATTGGGGCGGATGATGAAGCTGGTCGCGCCAAATTCGCCCATGCTGACGGTGAAGGCAAACACGGCCGCCACCAGCAGCGCCCGGCCGATAATGGGCAAATCCACTTCGCGCCAGACACGTCCCGGCGTGGCCCCCATCACCGCCGCCGCCTCGCGCAAACCGGGTTTGATACCTTGCATCACCGGCAGCAGGCTGCGCACCACAAAGGGCAGCGCCACCAGCGTATGGGCAATCAGCACCAGCCAGGCGGATGTACGCAAACTGCTATAGGTGACGACGTAGCCAAAACCGAGCGTCACGGCCGAAGCCCCCAGTGGCAGCATAAACAAGGGATCGGCCCAGGTGCGCCAGCGCGTTGGTCGTGACATGGCCACCGCTGTCGCCAGCCCCAGACCGCCCGCCAACAGTACCGTCAACAACGCATAGCCGATGGAATTACGCACGGCCGTGAGCGGTGGAATAAAGACCACGCTGCCCCGCCGCGTTTCCGAGAGCGCCTGGTAATAGGCCAACGTCAGGTCGCCGTTCCGGTCTACCAGCGATTGCCAAACCAGCGCCAGCAGTGGCGTTACCAGAAACAGGAACAGGCCGCCCATGATGACGGCGACGGCCACCTTTTCCGGCCAGGTATGCGGCCGTTTCAGGTTAGCTTTTTCGGCGCGCATGTCCAGCGACACGGCCGTACTCTGCTGCCACTGTGTATAAACCACCATCACGCCAAAGGTAAATAGAATTTGAATGAACGCCAGCGTGGCGGCAATATCGGGCCGCAAAAAGTTGACGTACTGCCGATAAATCTCCGTCTCTAAGGTGCTAAACATAGGCCCACCCAGCAGTAAAATGACGCCAAAGCTGGTGAAGGTAAAGAGAAAAATGAGCAGAGAGGCGCTGATGAGCGACGGCCGTAACAGTGGCAATGTCACCTCCCGAAATGCCCGCCAGCGGTTGGCCCCCATCGTTCGCGCCGCTTCATTCAGGCGCGGATTCAAATGCGCCCAAAAGCCACCCACCAGCCGCACCACAATCGCCGTGTTATAAAAGACGTGCGCCAGCAAAATGATCGAGAGCGTCTGATCCAGCCGTATAGGGGGGCGGGACAGATCAAACAGGGTCATCAAGCCCTGGTTCAGCGCCCCCTGCGACCCCAACAAGGCGCGGAAAGCGGCGGCTACCACCACCGTGGGCATGACAAACGGCACGGTGGTCAGCGCCCGCAGTACAGACCGGCCCGGAAAGGTATAACGGGCGAACAGGTAGGCGGCGGGCAGCCCCACCAGCAGCGTCAGGCCGGTGGAGAGCGCCGCCTGCCACACCGTAAACCAGAGCGTGTGCCGGAAATACGGCCGTACCAGCACCGCCTCCACGCCCACGGCCGTCACGCTCAGGCGCAAGATATTTAGCAGCGGCCAGAAAAAAAAGGCCACCAGAAATAACAACGGAATTCCGGCCAGTAAACCGGCCCACATGAGGTGTTGCTGTTTGTGAGGCATTCTCCTCGTGATGGGTGATGGGTGATGCGTAAGATCGCCCCAATCAAGGGTCACGCATCACGCATCACCAGTTACAACGGCCAGAACAGCGGCAGGAAAATAATCATTAAAGTCCAGATTAAAATCGTCAGTGGCAGGCCCACTTTGGTGTAGTCGAAAAAGCGATAACCGCCCGGCCCATACACCAGCACCGACGCCTGATGGCCGATGGGGAAGAGGAAGGAGTTGGAGGCGGCGATAGCTACCCCCATCACAAAAGCACGCGGGTCTGCGCCCACGCCAACGGCCGTGCTAATGGCAATCGGTGCCACCAGCACCGCTGCTGCGGCATTGCTCATAAACTCGGTGATAATGGTAGTCAACACAAACAGACCAATCATCACTGCCACCGGCCCCCAGGCGCCCACACTATTAACTATCAGGTCTGCCAGAAATTGGGCCGTGCCCGTGGTCTCCATGGCAATCCCCATGGGCAGCATCCCGGCAATCAGAAACACCGATTTCCACTCAATGGCCTCATACGCCTCATCCATCGTCAAACAGCCGGTGAGGATGGATAGCACCGCGCCCAGCACCGCTGCCACCGAGATGTGCATTTTCCCGGCAGCTACCAGACCGATCATCGTCACAAAAATAACCAGGTTAATGGGCGCTCTGTTCAGGCGGCGGTTGGGCTTTTCCGGTTCGCGCAGCACCAGGAAGGCGTCTTCCTGGCGCATGGCTTCGATGCGGTCACGACGGCCGTGAACCAGCAGCGTATCCCCCAGGTACAGTGGCGTATCAGATAATGTCTGCTGTAACGGTGCTTCCTCACGCCAGATAGCCAGTACCGTCAGCCCGTACCGCTCCCGAAAATCCAGCTCCTTCAACGTCCGCCCCAAAAACCATGATTTCTGGCTGATGACCAGTTCGGCAATGGTCGCTTCCGGTGATTTCAGATCGGCGTCTTGCACAAAGTCCGGCAGAATCGAGACGCCCATCTCGTCGTGCATCTGCAAGAGACGGCCGTGCGCCCCCCGCGTAAACAACACATCACCTGCCTGCAACTCCAGGTCGGTCAACAGGCCCATGTAACGATGGCCGTCGCGCTGCACGCCCATCACGTTGATGTCGTAGCGCGCCCCCAGACTACTGGCTACCAACGTCTGCCCGATTAAGGGTGAACCTTCTTCCACACGCAGTTCGGCCAGGTAATCTTTCAGGCGGTACTCAGCGGTCAGTTGCTCATTCTGATGGGCGTGGGTGATTTTTTCCCGGTGTGGCAGCAAATGGCGACCTACCAGCACCATGTAGGTAACGCTGGAAAACATGATAATCAGACCCATCGGTGTATAGTCAAACAGGCGAAACGGTTCATAACCGGCAGCCGCCAGGGCGTTGCTGGCCAATAAATTGGGTGGTGTGCCGATCAAGGTGGTGATGCCACCCAGCAGCGAGCCAAAGGCCAGGGGAATGAGCAACTTCGAGGGAGGGATATTGGCCTTTTTACCCAGGGCAATGGTGACGGGCAGCAGCACGGCCGTAGCCCCAATGTTATTCATAAAGGCAGACATCGCCCCTACCACCACCATGATCACCAGAATCAGCCGCGCCTCCCCGGTCCCGGCAATGCGCCCCATATGTACGCCAAAGTAATCGGCAATGCCCGTGTGCGTCAGGCTGGCGCTGACGATGTAAATGGCCCACACTGTGATCACCGCCGGGCTGGCAAACCCGGAAAACGCCTCTTCCGTCGTTAGCAAGCCTGTCAACAGCAGCGATAATAGCACCATCAGGGCTACCAGGTCTACGCGGACACGCTCGGTAGCAAATAACACAATGGCCGCTGCCAGAATAAAAAGCGTCAAACCAATTTCAAACGTCAATGTGCCCTCCTGTACCAGTAGTGCCAGGCATAGGGCAAAAAATTTTTGCCTATGCCTGGCACTTCCCTCTCACGTAACGGCCGTGATTATACGACTCGCCCCCCATATGCAAAAATGCCACCGTTTGGGGCGGTGGCATTTTCTTTATTTCCTCGTTCCACACTCCGCGTGGAATGTTTCTCCAGGCGTTCCGTGCCCTATCCGGCGCGGCCCAGCTTTTTACCTATCCAATCTGTCAGGTCTTGGAACAGGTAAAAGACCACCGGCACCACAATCAACGTCAGCGCCGTACTCACCAACAGGCCGCCCATCACCGCCCGCGCCAGGTCAGAAGCAATAATGGCCCCCGCCTCAGCGCTGGCGGCCAACGGGATCAACGCCAGAATGGCCGTGAGCGCCGTCATCCAGATGGGGCGAAGCCGGGTGCGGCCGCCAACCACCAGCGCTTCATAAGTGCCCATGCCCCGTTGTCGCAACTGCTGCACTAGTTCCATCAGTACAATACCATTGGTGGTCACAATACCTACCAGCATCATGAAGCCGATAAGGGCGGAGATGCCCATGACACTGCTGGTAACGTAAAGGGCAATGGCCGCCCCCACCAGGGCAAACGGCAGGCTGAACAGAATCACAAAGGGCAGGATAAAGCTGCGGAAGGTCAGCGCCATGACCACGTACACCAGGACGATGGAGATGGCAATGGCTAGCAGCATAGATTGGAAGCCCTGTACCTGCTGCTGCGATTCAAAGCCTTCACTAACGACTGCGCCAGGGGGCAGGCTTTGCACCGCCTGAATAGCCGCTTTGGCAGCATTGGTGACGCCCAACGTGTTTTGGGTTTCCAGTTCACCGCTAAAGCTGACGGCGGGACGGCCGTCAATACGAATATACACCGTGCTGCCATTACCATTGCCCGCCAGCAGGTCATCCACCGTGCTGCTGACGTTAGCAATATCGGGCACCCCATCCCCTTCCAGGTCTACCGAGCCAATGGCCGCTTTCACATCCGCCACCACCGGTAGCAGCTCTTCCAGCGAATCGCCAGTCACGGTGAGCGAGAAACCGCTAAAACCAGTTTGTGACGCCGCCGAAACGGTGGCATTCTCTTCGCCAAACTGGCTGACAGCCTTAGCCCGTACCGCTTTGGTCAACTCATCCAGCGCACCTTTGTCCTCCACACTGATGGTCAGTGAAGCGATATTCTGTGTCACCGACCCCTGCGAGAACAGGGCTTCAAAACCGGCGGCGCTGCCTACTGTGGTTTGCACAGAACCAAGCCCGGCAATATCCCGAATCTCCTCCTCAAACTGCGTCACTGCTTCGTTTGTTTCCAGGATGGAGGTACCGTTGGGCAGTTCGATATTGACGTTAATGGTCGGTTCGCCCAGCGCCGGGATAAAACTTTGCGGTAGCAAGGTGAGCAGATAGAGGCTGCCCGCAAAAATGATGACCGAACCGAGCAGGGTCAGCGCCCGGTGTGTCAACGCCCATTCCAGCATGGGGGTATACCAGCGCTGCATACTCGTTTCCCGCTCTTCCGGGATGTTGTTTTTGTTGATGAAGAGGGAGGTTAAAGCGGGTACCACCGTAATGGAAACCATGAAACTGGCCGCTAACGCCCACACAACCGTCAGACCAAAGGGCATAAACACCGAGCCGATGATGCCGCCGACGAACCCCAATGGCAGGAAAACGACCATTGTTGTCACGGTTGCCGAGAAGATGGCGATGGCTACTTCACGGGTGGCAGCGCGGATGGCGTCGTTGGTCTCTTCACCGCGCTGGATGTGGCGGTAGGAGTTTTCTAGCACCACAATGGAATCATCCACCACGCGGCCAATGGCTACCGTAAGGCCGCTCAGGGTCATGATGTTAAGGGTGACGGAATTGGGGAACAGACGCGAGATAAAGGTGACAACACTGCTGCCGCTGCTGTTGGCCCAATTTTGCATTCCCTCGCCAATGGTGACGGGCAGCCACTGCATCAGGAAAAAGGCGCTGAAGATGGAGAGGGGGATGGAGACGGCAATAACCAATGTGGCCCGCCAGCTTAAGCGGTAACGTCCGCCAATGTGCCCGCTCAAAAAGACCAGGATCACCAGGACGGCAAACACCGCGCCCAATGACCCCTCGCGGGTGACGCCGGCAATGGATTCTTCGATAAAGGTGGCCTGTTCAAATACCAGCGTTGCTTTCATACCGGGATGCGCCTGTTCAAATTCCGCCATCGTATCAAAAATGGCGTGGGCGGTATCTACCGTGTTGTCATCACCACCCTTGAACACCTGAATCAGTACCGACGGGTTGCCGTCGGTGCGCGTAATGGCCGCATCCGGCACAAAAACCGTCACCGTTCCGGCGGCGACCCCTTCCAACCGCGCCGTCAGATCGGCGTCAAAGGCATCGGGGTAGTTTGCCAGCATGAACAGGATCGTTTCAGGAGACATCAGTTCCAGGATGTTCGGTTCCAGGTTTTCTATGAATCCCTCTTCATTTTCGGCCAGGTAGGCGATCACGTCTGGCGTCAGATCGGCCATCATTTGCGGGGCCATGTCACCGTTCGGAGAACTGGGTAAAAAGTTCAAGAGTACGGCCGCTCCCGGCATGAAGCCGTTGTTAATCAGATCGTAGGCTGTTTTGAAGAGCGGTTCTTCACCATTGGGACCGGGTTCTACCCAGATGCCGGCCAGGGCAGGCGCTTCGGCCGAAGCCGCTGCTGTCTCTTCGGCTTCGGCTATTGCCAGGGCGCCGGCGCCGCCAAATTCGGCCGCCAACGTATCCAGTTCGGCGCGTAGATCGGCGTCCAGAGTATCCAGGAAGGCTACCGGCAGCAGGGCAATCACTTCTGGCTGTAACAGGCGCAGGTTATCCGGCGTGAGCAGCGCCAGGGCCTGGATGGCCTGCGGGCCAAACCCGGCCAACAGGCGCATCATCTCTGGGCTGATGTCCTGGGCATATTCCAGTTCCAGCCCGGCCTGGGCCATGCCTTGAATGAGCAGGTCAGGCAGGCGGGCGGGGTCGGGGGTGGGTTCGGCCACGGCCGTTTCACCCTCTTCCCCTTCTTGTTCTTGCACAGCCACCATTAACTGGTAGCGTTCATGGGCGATGCCGATATTTTTCAGCGTCTCCAGAGTGCCCTCATCCAGGTTTGCGCTGACTTCGGGCGGCAGGGTGGCCGACAAAGCGGCCAACAATTCCGCCGGCATCCCCAATAGCACTTCCGGCGTCAGATCGGCCAGCAGTTCTGGGGGGGCGCTGTTCCCGGTCAATCCGGCAAATGCTTGCGGCGGTAAATTGGCAAAGGCGGCGGTGCTGGTGATGGGCATTCCCATGGCCGCGGTGAACGCTTGCCAGGATGCGGGTAGTTCGGCCGGAGGCGGCGCTTCACCGACAGCGGCGGCTTGAATGGCTTTAAGTTGGATGACCAACAAGGGGTCTAAATCGGCTTCTACCAGGGGCAGGGCCACGGCCGTGACCGCCGGGTCAAGCGCCCGCCACATCTCTGGCGTCAACTCCGCCAGTTGGTCGGGGGCAAACTGCACCAGCCCTTGCATAAATTCGGGGGTGATGTCGGCGGTAGTGGAAATGACCTGGCCTAATTGGGCGGCCCCGGCAACCCATGTTTCTGGTAAATCAACGGGGGCAAAGGTGGGCAGTACGGCCGTTTCGGTGATGATTTCGGTTTCGGCGGCCGTTTCCGGGGTGGGCATGACTGTTGGTTCTGCTACGGCGATTTCATTGCCGGAGAGCTGAGCGGTGGCTTCGGCCAGGGTATATTGGCCCACGCCGCCAAATTCCGCCGCCAGTTCGTCCAGTTCTGCCACCAGCGCCGGATCAAGCGTTTCGATGTATTCAACCGGCAGGTAAGAGAGGGTGTCGGCGGGCACATACACCAGCAGGTCGGTGGGGAAGATAGCCAGGATGGTCATCACATCCTCGGCGGCAGAGGGCCGGTCGCTAATGCTGCGCAGCAGGTCAACGGTGATGTCCTGGGCGTAGCTGATCTCAACGCCCAAACTTTTGGCGCCATCCACAAAGATTTGGGGCAGCCGACCGGGGTCTTCCGGGGTAGCCATGGGGGTGGGTTCAGCAGGGGACGCTTCTGCTACCGGCTCGGTCTCTTCTGGTATTTCTTGCCCACCGGAGACAACCACACGGCTGACCGGGTCTAATCCTTCCAAACCCGGTTTTAGTTCGGATTCCACCAGCGCCTTCAGTTCCGGCAGTGTCAATTCTGAGGAGGAGACGCTGGCAATGACCACCGGCAGATCGCTAAAGCTGAAGTTGATCACCTGGCTTTCGGCCGTTTCCGGCAGCCCGGCGCTGGCAATAGCCGCGTTGATCGCCTCCAAAATCCGCTCCTGGTTCAGGCCAAAGTCGTAGCGGGCAATCAGAAAGGCAAAGTTGGGATTGGTGGTGGATTCCACATTTAGCACCCCATCCACGCCTTGCAGCTTTTCTTCCAGGGGGATGGTTACTTCTTCCAAAAATTGTTCGGCCGATCCCGCGTCAGCCCACTGCACGACGACTACCGTCTGTGGGAATTCGACCCGTGGTAGCAGTTCCTGATTGAGCTGCGTTACCGAGTAGACGCCGGCTGCCAGAATAATCATGGCAATGGCTACGGTAATCCAGCGGAAGCGCAGGGATAAGGCTGTGATTTTGTCGAATAGTTTGGTTAGCATGGATGTACTCCTTGGGTAATCAGGTAACTGGGTAATTGGGCGATTGGCAGTCTCACGGTCTCCCAATCTCCTAATCTCTTAATCTTGCTTAAACGGCTCCCACGGTGGGAACACTTTTTGTAAAGTGCGCAAGCCGTTTTGCAGGGTGTCGAGTTCTGCGGGGGAGAGAGGGGCTAACAAGTCGGCGAGGTGACCGATGATGTGTTGTCCCAGGTGGTTGAGCTGTGTACGGCCGTCGGGCGTCAGTTCCAGCATGATCATGCGCCGGTCGTGGGCGGCGCGGCTGCGTTTGACCAGCCCTTGCGCCACCAGGTGGCTGACGGTGCCAGACATGGTGGGCAGGCTGACGCCGCTCAGTTCGGCCAGTTCGCTGAGGTTGCAGGAACGTTCTGCCAGCGCCCCCAGTACGCCCAGTTGGGCGGGCACAAGCTGGCTCTGCTGCTTGCGCAGTTCGGCCGCCACCAGCCGCATCACGGCGGGGATTGTGCGAATAATTTCAGTCGCTACCAGATTTGTTTCAGACATAGAGACAACGTAGCGCCAGGCACAGAGCAGGACGGCCTTCATTATTCAGAACCGAAATACCCTGTGCCTGGTACTGTAGATGAATTTAATTAGCCAGCCTAATGATTAGGCAGGCTAATTGTAAGCCCGCCTAAGTAACTGTCAACCATTTTGTGAAAATTAGTACAGATGGGTGAGGAAAAATTTATCTACGCGCTTAACCGCTTGACAATTGGGGGAAGTGGCGTAGAAAAGGCGCGATGTGGGTGTTAAGCACGGCCGTAACCGCCGCCCGCTACAGTCCACACTACATTAACAGGGCACGATGAGCGCATGGACAAGTGTACACCTGTCAGGTCTCAAAAGACCTGACAGGTGTGCGCTCGTTGACGAGGTGAAGGTTCCCCGCCGCGCGGTGGGGTTAACGGCGGACGTGGGAACGTCCGTCGGAAAATCGAAAGATCAGCGGATGCCTTCCAGAGCGGTCACACTCTGAATCAATGCCCCTTCAATTTAGAGCCACTCCACAAACCGGCGCAGGTAACTGGCCGACAAAAGGAGTGGCGAGTGACCAATTTACCGTGATCCGTGATCCGTAAATCGTAATCCGTAAACCGTAAACCGTGTTCGGTTAACAGATTACGGGTTACGGCTTACGGAATTTTAGAAGGGGCGTTCCCACGAAACACACAATCGAGGGTCGCCACAGTGCAGTGAGCGGTTAGCAGTAAACAGTGAGCATTCATGCCACTGCTTCCCGCTTACTGCTTACTGCACACTGTTCACTTTCTTATGGAGGTTTATTATGTGTGGTATCGTTGGGTATATTGGGGCGCGGGAAGCGTCAGCCGTGGTGTTGGGCGGCCTGAAAAGGCTGGAGTACCGGGGCTATGATTCGGCCGGGGTGGCGGTGCTGGCCCAAAACGGACATATTGCCTTGCGCCGGGATGTGGGCAAGCTGGGTAATCTGGAAACCATGATGGCCCACTCGCCGCTGCATGGGCATATCGGCATTGGGCACACCCGCTGGGCCACGCACGGGCAGCCCAGCCAGCGCAACGCCCATCCACATGTCAGTATGAACGGCCGTGTCGTCCTGGTTCACAATGGCATCGTCGAAAATTACGTGGAACTGCGCGACGAACTGATGGCCGAAGGGGTGCGCTTCGACTCCGAGACGGACACGGAAGTGATTGTACAGATGGTGGAGCGGTATCTGGAGAGCGGTGTGGGGTTTGAAACGGCCGTGCGCCACACCTTGCGCCAGTTACGCGGCGCTAACGCTGTCGTGGTGATGAGCATTGACCACCCAGACACCCTCATTTGCGCTCGTCTGGGTAATGCTGGGGGCATCACATTGGGCGTGGGGCAGGAGGAAATGTTTATCGCTTCGGACATCCCCGCCATTCTGGAATTTACGCGCCAGATGATTTTTCTGGAAAGCCGCCAGATGGCGCGGGTGACGCGGCAGGGTTACAGCATCACCGATCTGGACGGCAACCCAATTACACCGGAAATCCATACCATCGCCTGGGACCCGGTGAGCGCAGCCAAAGGGGAGTTCAAACATTTCATGCAAAAAGAGATTTTTGAGCAGCCGCAGGCGATCATCAACACGCTGCGGGGGCGGGTGGATTTTGAGACGGGGCACATCAGCCTGCCGGAAATGAACCTGACGCCAGAGCTGGCAAAACGGCTGAAGAAAATCTTCATTGTGGCCTGCGGCACCAGTTATTACGCCGGGCTGGTGGGCAAATTTATGATCGAGTCTATTGCCCGTGTGCCGGTGGAGGTGGAGTACGCTTCCGAGTTCCGTTATTATGAGCCGATATTGGATGGGGACACGGCCGTACTGTCCATCACCCAGTCTGGCGAAACGGCCGATACGTTGGCAGCCAGTGAACAGGCGAAGGCGTCGGGGGCGATTTTGTGGACGATTGTCAATGCCTTTGGCAGCCAATCCATGCGCATTTCTGATGGCTACATTGCCATGCAAGCCGGGCCGGAGATTGGCGTCGCCAGCACCAAAGCGTTTACCACCTCCATCGTAGACCTGTATCTGCTGGCCTGCGTGTTGGGTGAACTGCGCGGCGTGGTCTCACCGGCGCGGCAGCGTCAATTGGCCGATGACCTGGCGCATCTGCCTGATCTGGCGGGGCGGGTGCTGGATCATGACCCGGAATATGAGGAGTTGAGCCATCACTTTTTTAAGGCCACCGATTTTCTCTTTTTGGGGCGGGGCATCAACTACCCGGTGGCGCTGGAAGGGGCGCTGAAGCTGAAGGAGATCAGCTACATTCATGCGGAGGGTTATCCGGCGGGGGAAATGAAACACGGCCCCATTGCCCTGATTGATGAGACGATGCCGGTGGTAGCCATTGCCACCAAAGACCCGCTGTATGAGAAGATGATCAGCCAGATTCAGCAGGCGAAGGCACGCGGCGGCACGGTGATTGCCCTGGCGACGGAGGGGGACACGGCCGTTGCCGCCGAAGCTGACCATGTGATTTATGTGCCGGAAACGCCGCCGCTGCTGGCCCCGGTGGTAAACAGCATCCCCATGCAGTTGCTCAGCTACCACACGGCCGTGCGCCGTGGCTGCGACGTAGACCAGCCACGCAACCTGGCAAAAAGTGTAACGGTGGAATAAGCGATAATGGGGAATGGTACGGCCGTTGCCCTCTCATTTTGTGGGGTGAACGGCCGTACATCCCGTTGTCTGAACGTAGCCTGATCGTCCTCGCCCGGCCTGTACCCCTCTGGTACACTTGCGCCTATGGTTGAGCAGAAACGAACTCCCTGGATAGTCGGTATGTTGGCTCTGATGCTCGTGTTGGCGGCGGTGGCGGTTGGTTGGCGTTTGGTGCGCGGCGACGACAGCCTGCTGCGCAACGTGAACGTGGCGGCTGCCGAAATCAGCCCCAATGCGGATGGCGTGGATGACGTCACCACTATTAGCTACCGGTTATCACGCAACGGCCGTGTCTCCATCTACTTTGAAAATGAAGCCGGCGAACGCTTTTACTTTCGTGAAGAGAAACCGCGTGGGGCCGGTGACTATCGCGTCGCCTTTAGCGGCATTGTGGATGGTTTTACGCTGCCCGATGACCAGGTGCAGGGGCAAATTCTGAGTCGTTTGCTGCCCGATGGCCTTTATACCTGGACGGTGGAGGCCGCCGACGAGCGGGACGTCACCGAGCGGCAGCAGGGGCAGATCACCATCCGCGACGGCGACCCGGAACTGCCCGACATGCGCAACTTCACCCTGGATCGAGACACATTCACCCCCAACCGGGATGGTATTGACGACCGCCTCCGGGCGCAATTTTTCCTGACCAAAGATGTGGCCGATTTGCGTGTCTTTTTGGTCATGCCGGATGGTTCTGAGCAGCCCGTTTTGGAGTATGAACAAAACGTGCCGGCCCGGTCGGCCGGCTGGCATTATTACGACTATGCCGGGGGTGTAGACGAGGGCGCCACGCCGCCGCCGGATGGCGCCTATCCCATTGTGGCTATTGCCCGTGACGAAGAGGGACAAATTGTCCGGGTGGAAAGCGAGTTCACCATTCAGTACGGTGGTGTGCCCCGCGCCCACATCTTCCCACCGCCAACAGGGGATACGGTGAGTTGGAACATAACGGCCGTGTCCATCTGTGATACCCTCTATTTCACCCTCACCGTTGAAAACTACGGCACAACGCCCATTCGCACCAGCGGCCCGCCGCCCGGCACGGTGTACGATTCCGACTGGAATTACAATACCCTGGGCTGGTTCACCGAATCCGGCGCTTTTCGGGTGGGCATCGGTTTTGAAAATGAGATCTCCAATTACCCTTTTCGCTGGGCGGTAGGCAGCCCGGAAGATTTAACCGAAATTGATGGGCACTATTACCTGATGCCCGGCGACCGTGCCGTAGTAACCGGCGGCATTCGCCTGACCAACGTCTTTGGCGTGCGTAACCCGCAGCCGGTGTGGGCCGGTCTCATCCACGAAGATGTGGAAGTGTCCCAATTTAACTCCCGCGTAGACCCGGCGGCTATCCTGGTGGACGCACCGGATGCAGGCAACATGCCCACCTGCGAACCCCGCGAGATGCCCTTGCGCCCCAAAGAGGAGTAGTTTTAGAAGTTCAACTTCTCTGAGAAGTTGAACTTCTACACGCGCTTAGTTCCCCGTTGCCGCAAACCAGGCGCCACCCGGATTGGTGACAAAGATGATGGGTGCAATACATGGTTGAGGCAGTGTGACCGTCGTCTCTATTTTGGCATTGCCGCCCCCTTGAGAGGCCGGGCCGGTAGTAGCCGGGAAGGTGCCGGTCATCACATTTTGCACGCCGCCATCGCCCGTCAGGCAGCTTACAATGGCCGCGAAGTTGGCAATGGGGTTGCTGCCGGCGTTGGGACCGACAGCCAATACCAACCCCTGTACATTGATTTCCAAACGGCCGTCTGTTTTTAGCTCACCCTTTGCCGAACCGATCACCCAGGGCAGGCCGCCGCCGTTAATGCCCCGGATAGGGTTGGTGGCCCCGGTGAAAGCCTGCGTGTTGCCTACCATCGTATCAAACTCCAAAATCTTAGGCTGCCGGGCTGACGCCACCGAGTTTTGCCACCCCAAAAATAGACCCGCCAGGGCCAGTATGGTCGCCACCACCAATAGTTTTCTTGTCTGTCTTAACATGTTGAGTTTCTCCTTATCAGGTTGTTGATGTACCGGGATATACAGTGCCTTGTCACCGTTTACTTCAGGTCATGAACCACCTCCATTATTCGCCCTTGCCGGGATGGCAAAGGCAGTATTTCGTCACTTACCTCATAGATACGCAAGAAACAGCGCGCTGGATGAGTGAAAAAGTTTTCATCCAAACGGCCGTATCCTGCGTATGGTTGGTTGATGGCCGTACTTGGCGAGAACATTTCAGCGACAGTAGAATCCCTGTCATGTTTCAACCGGAATCAGGGACAGGATTTAACCGTGGACTTTACGCAGCTTGTTGACGCTGCCCTCCTCCAGCACATGGGGCGGGGGCAGGAGGCGGCGCTGGCAGAGTTGTATGATCGCTACGGCCGTCTGGTGTTTAGTGTGGCTTACCGCATGGTTGGCAGCAGCCAGACGGCTGAAGAAATTACGCTCGATGTGTTCACCCGCGTTTGGGAAAAAGGCCATACCTACGATGCCAATCAGAGCAAAGTGAGTACCTGGCTGACCCATTTGGCGCGCAACCGGGCCATTGATAACCTGCGGCGGGAGCAGGTCAGGCCGGAAAAGGATAGCGTGGGCTGGGATGAGGTCACGGCCGTGCCCTTGACCGACAGCCAGAACCCGGAAACACAAACCGCCCTCCTCATGCAGCGTGAACAGGTACGCCGTGCTCTGGCCTCCTTGCCACAGGATCAGCAGCAGGCGTTGGCATTGGCGTACTTCGGCGGCATGAGCCACAGCGAGATTGCCGCCCATTTGGGTGAACCGCTGGGCACGGTCAAGGGACGCATTCGCGCCGGTATGGCCCGGCTGCGTGGGTTGTTAGTAGATACAGAGTAACGTTGGCGTGCCGATTGATATTTTGTACATTCAAGACAACGAATGATGAACGAGACAACACACAGTGACATCAAAGATTTGTTACCAGCTTATGCTCTGGGCAGCCTGGACGCGGCGGAAGCGGCGCAGGTCGCAGCGCATCTGGCTACGTGCCCTGCCTGCCGGGACGAGTTATCTGCCTATGAAACCGTCACCGATTTGCTGGCTACGGCCGTGCCGTTCACCACGCCCCCCCCGGCCCTAAAAAGTAAATTGATGGCGCGCACGCAAACGGCCGTCAGGCCACCCGTCCCCACCCGCCAGCAATCAATAAAAGAGCGCCTTCAAAGTCTCTGGCATCGCCCCCGCTGGCAGGCCGCGCTGGCTGTGGCTATGCTGGCTCTGGTCGTCACCGCCCTCTTCATCTGGCAGCAGAATCGCCCGGCGACGCTCTCTCAATTTACCCTCACTGCCACCGAATATGCCCCCGGCGCCGCAGGTCTCATCAGTCTGGCGGCTGACGGCACGGCTACGCTGACCATCACCAACCTGCCACCGTTGACGGCCGAACAGCAGTATCAGTTGTGGCTCATTCGGGATGGTGAACGCGACAGCGGCGCGGTGTTTTCGGTGAATGCCGATGGTTCCGCGCAGGTGTCCATTCAGGTGGCACGGCCGTTGACCGCTTACAGCGCATTTGGCATCACCATTGAACCGGCGGGTGGCAGTCCCGGCCCCACCGGCGAGCGGGTGCTGGGTTTTAACTTATAAATCCACCCTCTTTTCATCCACTTTCTTGTTTTGTGCGTATGGTTGAACGTCGGGAGTTCCATTACCCGGCAAACCGATTCACAGCAATCACATAAGGAGAGAGCAAAACCATGAAAAGAGTTACCCTGTTTTTACCCCTGCTTGTTCTGTTGCTTTTTTTATTGGCTGCATGTGGCGGGCAATCCCCCACACCGGCGGCGGCGCCAACGGAACCGCCGACAACAGTCCCACCCACCAGCGCCCCAGAAGAGGCTGCCGCTACCGCCGTCCCCGAAGCAATAACAGAAGTTGAAGTAGAACCAACCGCAGAAATGGCGGAAACGGCCGTGACCAACGCCGTCACCGTTTCCGACCAGAGCCTGACCGACGACTACACCGTTATCGTAGACAGCGTTACTGCTGACGTGCCCGGCTGGATTGTCATTCATGCCCAGGCGGACGGCCGTCCCGGCCCCATTCTTGGCTACGCGCCGGTAGCTGCCGGTGAAAACCTTGATGTCACTGTGACGATTGACCCCGCCGGCGCCACCGAAACCCTGTATGCCATGCTCCATGTAGACGCCGGTACGCCGGGCGAATATGAATTCCCTGGCGCTGACACGCCAGCGATGGATGCGGACGGCAATATGGTCACGCCGCCGTTTACCGTTTTGGGTGGCCTGCCGGTCACAGCGTTGCTCAATTTGGCTGAGGATGATGAATTGGGTGCTTTCCTGACCGATGCAGCCGGTATGACGCTGTACACCTTTGCCAATGACACCCCCGGCGTCAGCAATTGTTATGATGCGTGCGCCCTGGCCTGGCCGCCGTTGGTCGTGGCCGCCGCGGAAGAGGTCACGGCCGTAGCCGAACTGCCCGGCGCACTGTCCACCACCGAGCGCAACGACGGCACAATACAGGTCACGTATGACGGCTGGCCTCTCTACTACTGGGTCAATGACGCCGCCCCTGGCGATACCACCGGCCACAACTTCCGCAACGTCTGGGCGGTGGCCCGTCCTACCACCAAAGTCCTGTTGGGTGGCAATGAAGAACTCGGCCGTTTCCTCACCGGGCCGGAGGGTTTAACCCTCTACCGTTTTAATCCCGATGAACCGGGTATAAGCAACTGCTATGATGATTGCGCCCTCTACTGGCCGCCCCTGCTGCTGGCCGAAGGTGAAACGCTCACCGGCGGCGCCGGCGTTGGGGGCGAACTAGGCACTACCGAGCGAGAAGATGGTACTGTCCAGGTGACGTATGGCGGAATGCCCCTGTATTACTGGGTGCTGGATGAAAATCCCGGCGACGCCACCGGGCAGGCTGTAGATGATGTCTGGTTCGTGGTGCCACCCTATACAGTCGCTTTAGGCAATAGCGCCGAACTCGGCGACTTCCTGGTGGCTCATAACGGCATGACGCTCTATCTTTTTGGCGTAGACGAAGAAAATGTCAGCATTTGTTATGACGAATGCGCCATCAACTGGCCGCCCCTGCTGCTGCAACCTGGCGAATTACCCGTTGGTGGTTTTGGCGTGACGGGGGAATTGGGCATTACCGAACGCACCGATGGCACACTTCAGGTGACGTATAACGGCTACCCCCTCTATTTCTGGATTAACGATGAAGTGCCCGGCGACACAACCGGGCAAGGCGTCAATGATGTCTGGTTCGTGGTCGAGCCATAAAATTTACTCAGAAGATTAGAGATTGGAGATTGGCCCAATCTCTAATCTCCAATCTCCAATTACCAATCTCTAACAAATACGCGGCAGTTGTTCGCCAATTTGCATGGGAACCACGCGCGTACCGCCGATGCCAGTTTTGGCGACCAACATGCCGGGATGGGCGGACACCACCTGGCCGATCACGGCCGTGTCCCGCCCCAACTCGTGCTGCTGCATCACCGCCACTACCGCTTCTGCCTGCGCCGCGGGCACAATGGCTAATAATTTCCCCTCATTCGCCACATAAATCGGATCCATGCCCAACAATTCACAGGCCGAATGCACAGACTGGTTTACCGGGATTTTCTTTTCGTCAAGGACAATGCCCACGCCGGAGCTTTGGGCAATTTCATTTAGCGAAGAAGCCACGCCGCCGCGTGTGGGGTCGCGCAGCACATGAATTTGGGGGCAAACCTGAAGCATTTCGGCGATCAGTCCATTCAGCGCGGCCGTGTCGCTGACAATGGGCGACTCAAAGGCCAGCCCCTCGCGCACACTCATAATCGCCATGCCATGATCGCCAATCGTGCCGCTCAGGATGACCACATCCCCTGGCTGTGCCCTGTCGGGCCCAATATCCAGGCCATCGGGAATCAGACCAATGCCGCTGGTGTTGATGTAGACGCCGTCACCGTGCCCCTTGTCCACCACCTTTGTATCGCCGGTGATCAAGGTCACGCCCGCTTTGGCCGCCGCTGCCGCCATGCTGTCCACAATGCGCGCCAGCGTTTGCATGGGCAGCCCTTCTTCGATGATGAAACCAACGCTCAGGTACAACGGCCGTGCCCCACTCATGCTGATGTCGTTGACCGTGCCATTCACCGCCAGATCGCCAATGTTGCCGCCGGGGAAAAACAACGGCCGTACCACAAACGAATCGGTAGACATCGCCAGCCGCGAACCGTTCAACGAGAACACGGCCGCGTCGCCCAATGCTTCCAGCTTGTCATTGCGGAAGGCAGGCACAAACAAATGCTCCACCAACTCCGCCGATAATTTGCCGCCGCCGCCATGCCCCAAAACCACATTCGGATAGCTGCGCAGCGGCGCCGGGCATGTCCAGCCCTCAAAATCCAGGTCGTTGTTCATAGGTTTGTCCTGAGATTGGAGATTAGAGATTGCTCAATTCCCAATCTCCAATCTCATTTTTTTATACGGCGACCGCCACATTTTCCAACGAAATAAAACGGCCGTACTGATAATACGCCGCGCACGCTCCCTCGCTGGACACCATGGTGGCGCCCAGCGGGTTGCGCGGTGTACATTCCTTGCCAAAGGCCGGGCATTCATTGGGCTTGATCATGCCTTGCAGCACTTCACCACTGTGGCACAATTCCGATTCACGTGTTTCAATATGCCCCACATCAAAGCGCACGGCCGCGTCAAAATCCTGGTATGCCTGGCTCAGTTCCCAGCCGCTTTGCGGAATCATGCCAATGCCCCGCCACTGCCGGTCGCTCACTGTAAACACATCCGCCAGCATCTTTTGGGCGGCCAGGTTCCCGGCTTCCGTTACCGCGCGGGGGTAGGCATTTTCGACGAAGTAACGGCCGTCTTCCAACTGCTGCACCGCCCGCCGAATCCCTTCCAGCACATCCAACGGCTCAAATCCCGTCACCACAATCGGCGTCTGGTACTCCTCAGCAATGGGCAAATACTGCCAGTAACCCATCACGCTGCACACGTGCCCCGCCGCCAGGAACGCCTGCACCCGGTTCGTGGGCGACTGCAAAATGGCCTCAATGGCCGGCGGTACGAGTACATGAGAAACCAACATGGAAAAATTGGTCAAACCCTGCTGCTTCGCCTGAAACACGGCCATGGCGTTGGCCGGAGCGGTGGTTTCAAAACCAATGCCAAAAAAGACCACCTCTTTGTCCAGGTTTTCACGGGCAATCTTCACCGCGTCTAGCGGCGAGTAGACAATACGCACGTCGCCGCCTTCGCTCTTGATGCGGAACAAATCCTTTTCGCTGCCGGGCACCCGCAGCATATCGCCAAAGGAGCAAAAGATAACGTTTGGCCGTGAGGCAATTGCCAACGCCTTATCAATAATGCCTAGCGGCGTCACGCACACCGGGCAGCCCGGCCCGTGAATCATTTCAATCGTGTCCGGCAGCAGTTGATCAATGCCATTGCGGATGATGGAATGGGTCTGCCCGCCGCACACCTCCATCATCACCCACTTCTGCGTCGCCAACTGCTCAATTTGCCCCAACAGTTTTTGCGCCAGATCGGGATCGCGGAATTCATCCAGATATTTCATGTCACACCCTCCTCGTCGGCCAGCAGTTCTTCTTCCAGCAGTCCCATCTGGTTAAACAGCGCCAGCGTTTCCAACGCCGAGGCTTCATCCAGCCGGGTAATGGCAAAACCAACATGAATGATGGTGTAATCACCCACCTGAATCTCCGGCAAATAAGCCAGGCACACTTCCTTTTGGATGCCGCTAAAGTCCACCTTACCCATGCGCGTGCCGCTCGCCTCGTAAATTTCCACCACTTTTCCAGGAATGCCTAAACACATAATGAACCTCGTTTAGACCCTAAGGGTTTCCAAAAACCTTTAGGGTCTGACACCTATCATCACCTGTCCCAGCGCCAGGCCGCCATCATTGGGCGGTACCAGGCGATGAGTCAATACTGTAAAACTGTGTTGTTGTAACTGCGTCACGGCCGTCTCCAACAACCGCACATTCTGAAACACACCGCCGCTCAAGGCCACCTGGTTCAGCCCATGCTGCGCCCGCATCTGCAAGCTCAGCCGGACGACGAGGTCGGCGACGGCATTGTGAAATTTGGCGGCAATCACGGCCGTTTCCATCCCTGCCCGCCTATCTGCTACCATCGTCGCCCACACCGGCGCGGGGTCAATTTCCACGCCCGCCAGTTCAAAGTTGTACTGCTCGCTCACGTCAGGGGCAACGGCCGTTTCCAACTCCATCGCCGCCTGCCCCTCATACGTCACCACCTGGCGGATGCCCAACAGCGCCGCCGCCGCGTCAAACAGCCGCCCCATGCTGCTGGTGGGCACACTGTTGATGCCTTGCTCTAGCTGCTGGCTCAAAATGCGTCGCTCCTGGGGCGGGCAGGCGGCCACACAGGGCAGCGCCTCATCCCAATCCAACCCCGCCGCCCACAAATGCGCCAGCGCCAGGCGATACGGCCGTTTCACAGCCACATCTCCCCCTGCCAGCGGCACATATTTCAAATGGGCGGTCCGTTCAAAACCGGCGTAATCGGCCAACAGTAGTTCGCCGCCCCACACCGCGCCATCCGGGCCATACCCTGTGCCATCAAAGCTAAAACCGATGACCGGGGTACGGCCGTCCAACCGATGTTCGGCCATGACGCTGGCAATGTGGGCGTGATGGTGCTGCACCTTGACCAGCGGCAGCCCGTCTTGCGCTGCCTGCTCTTCTGCCCAGCGTGTAGAGAGATAACCGGGATGCAGGTCGCAAACCAGCCGCTCCGGGTTGGCGCGGAAGATGTGGCGGAAGTGGGTCACGGCCGTGGCAAAAGCATCCAGCGTTTCCAGATTCTCCATATCGCCGATATGCTGGCTCATGTAGCCATATTCACCCTTCGCCAGGCAGAAGGTAGCTTTCAGTTCACCGCCCACCGCCAGGGTGGGGGGGATTGCATACGGCAACTTCACCGGGAACGGGGCGTAACCGCGGGAACGGCGGAGGGGAAGAAGGTGAGTAGTGAGCGGTGAGCAGTGAGCAGTGGTCGGAGTACCGATTACCGATAACCGATTACCGATTACCCTGATAACGGAGTCATCACAACGGCCGTGAATCTCCCGGTTGTGCATGAGAAAAGCATCGGCCAGGGTTGCCAGCCGTTGCCGCGCTTCGTCGTTGTCTTTGACAATGGGTTCGTCGCTGTAGTTGGCGGAGGTCATCACCAAGACGGGAGATTGGAGATTGGGGGATTGCGTGTCTAGCAAGAGATAGTGCAGGGGCGTGTAGGGCAGCATGACGCCGATGGTGTTGTTGCCGGGGGCGATGAGCGGTGAGAGTGGGCTGTTTTTTTTCTGGCGCAGCAGCAGGATCGGCCGTTCTTTGGCGGTGAGCAGCGCAGCCTCTTCCTCCGACACATGGGCAAACTGGCGCACGGCCGTTATATCCCAGGCCATCACCGCAAACGGTTTATCCACCCGCCCCTTACGCTCGCGCAGCGTGGTCAGCGCCGCATCATTGGCCGCATCACACGCCAGATGAAACCCACCCAACCCTTTCACCGCCACAATATGCCCCGCCGCCAACAATGCCTGCGCCCCCTTGATGACCCCATCCCCCTGCACGCTGTCTTCCCCAAACTGCCCACCGCTTACTGCTAACCGCTCACCGCTTACTGATTCCCGTTCCCCAACCTCCAGCCACACCTGCGGCCCACAATCCGGGCAGGCATTCGGCTGGGCGTGGAAACGGCGGTCCAGCGGATCATCATACTCCGCCTGGCAGGGCGGGCACATGGGGAATTCGGCCATCGTCGTGTACGGCCGATCATAGGGAATCTCTTTGATGATGGTAAAACGGGGGCCGCAGTTGGTGCAGTTGATGAAGGGGTAACGGTAGCGCCGGTTGGCCGGGTCAAACAGTTCGCGGCGGCAGTCATCACACAGGCATATGTCGGGCGAAATAAGCGTATTGGCGGCTGCCTGCGCCTGGCTGTGGACAATGACAAAATCGCGCTCGCCGCGCGCGGGCAGCCAATCAACCGCCACCTGTTCGATGTGTGCCAGGGGCGGTGGCTGGTGGGTGAGGTCGTGGTGGAAGTGAGTGACGGCCGTTGCCGCCCCCTCCACCTCAATAAACACGCCGCCGCTGTCATTGCCCACAAAACCGGCCAACCCATGCCGCCGCGCCAGCCCATACACAAACGGCCGAAAACCCACCCCCTGCACCACGCCGGTTACAACCAGCCGCTGCCGGACTACCGTAGCAGCCGGGGCAGACAGAGTTGCCACCTCTATTTCGCCTTCCATCATCGTGCTGTCCTCATCATAGAGTTACACGATACACGATACCGCCAAAGAGTCTACGCAACCATTGTCACCTGTCATCCCGCCTGCTGCCGTCTGTCACCTGTCACCTGTTTTCCATCTCCGGTGTGTAGTGGCCGGTGGCGGCAGCGCCAACCAGTCCGGCGCGCCGGTATAGGGCGGCCTGGGCGGCAGGTACGTTGGCCTCAAGGCCGTTCCAGGCCGCCAGCGCCTCTTGTTGCAGGGCACGGCCGTAAGAAAACGTCAGCGCCCAGGGCAAATGGCCTTGTTGGTTGATCAGGCTCAAATGCCAGGTGGCTTCCGCGTCTGATTGGCCGCCGGAGAGGAAGGCAATACCGGGTACAGCCGCCGGTACATGGTTCCGTAAACAACGCACCGTTTCCGCTGCCACCTGTTCCGGCGTCGCCCGCTGCGGGCACTGCTTCCCGGAAATAACCATGCTGGGCTTGAGCACGCTGCCTTCCAGGTGGACGCCCTGTTGGAACAGTTCGGCAAAAACGGTGTGCAGGGTCACGGCCGTGACCTCATAACAGCGTTCAAGGGTGTGGTTGCCATCCATCAACACTTCCGGCTCCACAATGGGCACCAGCCCCGCCTCTTGCACCAGCGCCGCGTACCGCGCCAGGGCGTGGGCATTGGCCTGAATACACGCCAGCGAGGGCAGGCCATCGCCAATGGTGATCACCGCCCGCCACTTGGCAAAACGCGCCCCCAACTCCCGGTATTCGGCCAGCCGTTCGCGCAGCCCATCCAATCCTTCTGTGACCACTTCGCCGGGATGCCCGGCCAATGGTTTGGCGCCCATGTCCACTTTGATGCCGGGGATGATGCCGTGCGCGGCCATCTGTACGGGGACTGGCGTGTCGCTGCCCGTCACCTGCTGCCGGATCGTTTCGTCAAACAAAATGGCCCCGGCAATATGGTCAGACAGGTTTGGCGTTGTCACCAATAAACTGCGATAGGCCCGGCGCGATTCAAACGAGAATTCGATGTTCTGTTTGGCAAAACGTTTGGCGCAAGTGCCGGTGCTTTCGTCCATTGCCAGAATGCCCTTGCCTCTGGCAACCATCGCCTGAGCGGTCGTCTCTAACTGCTGCTTGTTCATTCTGTACGCTCCTCGTAAATGTAGGGCGATTTTCCAAATCGTCACTCGATTCGGAAAATCGTCCTACGACAAACCTTTTCATCCATCACTGCAACACCTTCCAAAAATCAGCCATATTTTCGCTGATTGTTTTCTTGCCGCCAAAGACGGCGCTGCCCGCCACCAGCACGTTGGCCCCGGCGGCAACAATTTCGGCGGCGTTGTGAACCTTGATGCCGCCGTCCACTTCCAGATCGGCCGCAGAGCCGATGGCATCGAGCATCTGCCGCAGGCGGCGAATCTTGGCCGTGCTGCCGGGGATGTATGACTGGTTGCCAAAACCGGGGTTGACGGACATGATGAGAACCAGGTCCACATCGGGCAGAATTTCCTCTAGTGTAATGAGAGGCGTGGCCGGGTTCAAGGTGACGCCCGGTTTTACGCCCAGTTCGCGGATGGCCTGGATGGTGCGGTGCAGGTGGGGGCAGGTTTCTACGTGAACGGTGAGAATGTCCGCGCCTGCCTGGGCAAAATCGGCGATAAACCGGTCGGGGTGTTCAATCATCAGATGTACGTCGAGGATAGCGCCGGTCTGGTCGGCCAACGGCCGTAACGCCTGCACAACCAACGGGCCAATGGTGATGTTGGGCACAAAATGGCCGTCCATCACATCCATATGAATGTAGGCCGCGCCAGCGGCTACCGCTTCACTAACCTGCTCGCCCAGCCGGGAAAAATCGGCCGACAAGATGGAGGGGGCTAATTTGATCTGGTTCATGGGTGTATTATCCAACGACTTGCCCGTTCCTGGCAATGGATGCCGGTAAAAGCCTGTTCCGGGCGCTACTTGTCAACGGTTCAGGCAACAGCCGTTGCCTGGGCCGTTGTTTGCAGGCGGCTCAGCGCCGCTACCGGCGTGGCAAAGGGCATGTCGGCCAGGTCATTGTATTTACGCAGCACATGGTAAGTGATGAGAAGCTGGGTCAAGGCCAGCGGATGGCTGTGTTGGTGGCGCATCCCGTCCAGATAATTGCCAAACTCAGATTCCGCCTCCGGTCGCAGTTCGGGCATATGATCCCAGATGGCGTCGGCCAGACGGGTAGCCTCCATGGTGGACACATTGCCATCAATATCCAGAAAATCTACCGGCAGCCCGTTGTCCCGGTTGAGTTGCAGGCGGATACGGCCGTTGCGACTGCCTTCCAACAGATAGCTCAAATCCGGGTGGGGGATGGTGGGGCGCAAAATCAGGCGGGTATTCAGGTGTGAGCCATCCGTCTCCGGGTCACACCCTGGCTGTGGGTAAAAATTCACCACGATGTCCGCGTGTTTGCGCTGGGGGCGGATGAACGCTTCCGATACCGGTTCACGCCGCTGCAGCGCGGTCTGAACCTGCTCCCGCGTATAGCCTCGTTTGGTTGTGTCCCGTCTCACCTTCCAGATCGCCCGCACGTCTTCGTCTGGGGCCAGGAACACCTTCACATCAAAAAAATTACGCAGCACCTCCGTAGAAAAACCCAGCAGCCCCTCGACAATGACAAACTGCCGGGGCTGGACATATTCCGGCCTCACCAGCGTGCCGTTGGAATGGTCGTAGACTGGCTTCAGAATGGGCTGCCCGTAATGCAGCCGTTCCATGTGTAACTGCATGATGTCAATGTAATTGCAGTCCGGGTCCAGCGCCGAAATGCCCCGTTCGGCCCGCTCGCGGCGGTCGAATTTGTGGTAATCGTCCGTGCAAACATGGGTGCAGTTTTCTTCACCCAGGATGCGCGTTAGCCCCTGGGTGATGGTCGTCTTCCCGGCGGCGCTGTCGCCGACAATCCCCAACACAATAGGGCGTCGTGATCGGTTCATTTCTCACACTCCTGTGGAGCGATTTGGAAAATCGCTCTGATCCCAGCCGCGCGGCACGGTGGGCACACCGGCCGCAGCATTGCGTGGGACGATTTGGAAAATCGCGCTACTGCTGCACATCAAATTTGATGTCGGCCCACAATTTCATGGCGTCGCGTAGTTCCGGGCAATTTCTGGCGGCTTCTTCCAGCGTGGAACCGGCGGCGATGGCTTCGGTAGCCACGCGGTTGGCGCGGGCGCCGGCGCGGCTGCCTTTGGGATGGCCGTGTGTGCCGCCGCCAAAGAGGAAAAAGGCGTCATTGCCATACATGCGGTGCAGTTCGGGAATGTGATGCACGTGAATGCCACCAGAAGCTACGGGCCATACGTCTTTCAGACCGGCAAAATCCTGGTCGAAGTAAAGGCCACGTTCCGGGTTGGCCGGTGTGTAGCGCCGTCGCAGCAGGTCAACAATGCCCAGAGTCTCGCTGCGGGAGCCTTCTAGCTTACCGACGACGGTGCCGGTGTGCAGGTGGTCGCCGCCGGTCAGACGCAGCCATTTGGCGACCACGCGCATGTGGATGCCATGATTGGCCTGGCGGGTGAAGACGGCGTGCATGGCGCGGTGGCAGTGGACGATCATGTCCAGCTCGCGGGCGTGGGCAAACACGTCGGCGGAGGCAGCAAAACCGGCGGTGATAAAGTCGAACATGCACATCTTCGCGCCGCGTTCGGCCAGGAAGTCCATGCGGCGCAGACTTTCGGAGGTGGAACCGGCCGTCACATTGTGCCAGTGCCCCTTAAATTCACCGGTGGCTACCATCGCTTCGCCGACAGCCTCTTGCGCATAGCGAAAACGGTCTTGCCAACGGCTGAAGGGCTGGCTGTTCATGTTTTCGTCGTCTTTGGTCGTGTCCAGACCGCCCACCAGACATTCGTAGATGATGGTGGAGTAGGCTTTGGGGGAGAGGCCGAGTTTGGGTTTGACGGTGCCGCCGAGCAACGGCCGTTGCCACTTGCTGGCCCATACCCGTTCATCATAAATGCCCACATGCGGGCCGGGGAAGGTTTTCACCAGGGCGGTGGGGATGCGCATATCTTCCAACCGTAGGGCAGCCACCGCCTTGAAGCCAAAAACGTTGCCCACAATGGAAGACATGATATTGACGATGCTGTTCTCCTCGAACAAATCCATGGGGTAGGCGATATAAGCTATGGCGCTGCCATCGGGTTCGTCGCTGATGCCATACACTTTGGCCTTGTAAAAATCCAGATCGGTCAATTGGTTTGACCATACCTCCGTCCAGGTGCCGGTGGAGGACTCGGCGGCGACGGCCGCGGCCGCTTCAATCATGCTGACGCCTGGTTTGGGCGTAATGCGAAAGGCGCAGAGCAGATCGGTATCCGCCGGGACGTAATCGGGTACGTAGTAATCTACGGCATAATCACGCACACCGGCCTGGTATTTCTGGCTGATTTCGGCTGTGGGCGGCTGGCTGACGACTTTGGGGGCAATCATGGTTGTACTCATTTCAATCAATCTCCTTCTGGTGGAGGTCGGAGCCTGACTATCTCCAATCTCCAATCTTTAATCTCTTATGGAAATGACATTTCCACTCGTTTGTGTCAGACATCCGATTTCTCAAAGAAATCGGATGTCTGGGGGCAACTCTATCGGTAAGACACCGAACTGATCTGCATCAATTTTTCCCAGCGGTGGTGGGATTCAATAACGCGCCAGGTGCCGGAGCGGGAGCGGATGACGAGGGAGTGGGTGATGGCCCCGGTGGGTGTGTAGCGCACGCCGCGCAAAAAGTCGCCCTGGGTGATGCCGGTGGCGGCAAAGGTGTGGTCATCACCGCTGACCAGGTCGGCCAGGCCCAATTTTTGGCTGACATCTATGCCGGCTTCGGCCAGACGTTGGCGCTCATCGTCTTTCTGGGGAGCCAGGCGTCCTTGAATGTCGCCGCCCAGTCCGTGCAGGGCGCAGGCGGTGATAACTCCTTCGGGCGTACCGCCAATGCCCATAACGGCGTCAATGCCGGTGTCGGGTAGGGCCGACATCAGGGCGGGGGCCACATCGCCATCACTGATGAGCCGCACCCGCGCCCCGGTCTGGCGCACGGCCGTGATCTTGTCGGCGTTACGTGGGCGGTTCAGGATGACAACGGTCACTTCTTCGACACGAATGCCTTTGGCGCGGGCAATGGCCTGCAAATTGGCTGCCACAGGCGCGTCCAGGTCTACCTGCCCGGCTGCTTCCGGGCCAACGACCAGTTTGTCCATGTAAAAGGCGGGGCCGGGCCGCCACATCGTTCCTTGAGGGGACAGGCCAACGATGGCAATGGAATTGTTGATGCCTTGCGCCAGCAGGTTGGTGCCTTCTACGGGGTCTACGGCCACATCTACGGCGGGGCCACGGCCGTTACCCACCTGTTCGCCGTTGTAGAGCATGGGCGCGTTGTCTTTTTCGCCTTCGCCAATGACGATGACGCCGTTCATGCGCACTGTGCCTAGCAAGAGGCGCATGGCGTCTACGGCGGCCTGGTCGCCGGCTTCTTTTTCACCACGACCAATCCAGCGAGCGGCGGCCAGCGCGGCAGCTTCGGTGGCCCGCACCAATTCTAACCCCAGGTTCCGTTCTGGTTGTTCACCCATGTGCTTCTCCTTCTGTTTGTGTATTTCTTCACAAATAGGATAAAGCAAGTGATGGCCGGGGAGAATGGCTGATGGGGTAGTTGCAGGAGGGGAGGGTGGGTAGTTTGGCGCTACCCAATCGGGTAGGTTTACTCAGATTGGTTCAATCTCAGACGATTGAACCAATCTTTGAGGGAGCATTGGGGATTACGGCCGTTTATGCAAATACCAACGACTGGCCTCGGTACGGTTGCGCACGCCTAACTGCTGGTAAATGTTTTGCAGGTGAAATTTGACGGTGTTCTGGCTAATGTGCAGGCGGTGGGCAATTTGGGCGTTGCTCAATCCCTCGGCAGCTAAGGCCAATACTTCGTTTTCGCGTTCGGAGAGGATGATTGTTGACGGGCTTGTCTGGCTGCCAGACAGCCAATGGCGGGCGGCGGCGGGAAAGACCAGTTGGCCGGACACGATCTGGCGAATGGCCTCCGCCACCCGTTCCGGTGGGTCGGTTTTCAGCAGCAAGCCATCGGCGCGCGCCTCCAGCGCCGCGCGTAGGGTGTCGCTGTCGCTGTGGGCGGTCAGCAGCAAAATGTAGACGGCGGGGTGGCGTTGGCGGATGGTTTGCAGGCTGGCCAGGCCGTCCAGATAGGGCATTTGAATGTCCGTTACAACCACGTCGGGGCGGAAGCGCTCGACGGCATCTAGCAACCGTTCACCGTCGGTGGCGGTGGCAATGACGGTGATGTCTGGTTCGGCTGTGAGCAAACTACGCAGCCCTTCCAGCACCAACGCATGATCATCAGCCAGCACGACACGAATGGGCTTATCCATCGAACGGTACCTTCACAATGATCCGGGTGCCACGGCCTGGGGCGGTGTCCAGTTCAAACTGCCCGTTGATGAGACCAACCCGATCACGCATACCACGCAGGCCGATGTGTTCGGCCTGTTCGGTGGCTTCCGGGCCGTGTAATGGCGGCGGCGTGAACCCTTGCCCGGGGTCGCTTACCTCCAGCCGGATCATATTTTTGTCCAGCGTGAGGGACACCGTTTGTTCGGCGGTGTGGGCATGGCGATACGCATTGGTGAGTGCTTCCTGGCAAATGCGATAGAGGGCAATCTTCACCGGCAGTGAAGCCGGCATGGGCTGGTTGCCGCAGCGCAATGTTACCCGGCAGCCGGTTAACAGTTCGTGCTGAGTGACCAGGCTGTGAATGATGTCGGCCATATCGCGTTGGGCAAAATCTGGCGAACGGAACGAGCCGAGAAAATGGCGAATCTCTTGTAAGGCTTCATCTAATAAATGGGAAAGGCGGTGCAGGTTTTCGTCCCACTCCGCTTCAGAAATCTCCTGTCCATATCGGCGTTTTTGTTTAATGAGGCTTAGCTGCGTCTGGGCAATGAACAGACGCTGCGCCAATCCATCATGGATGTCAAGCACTATGCGCTGTAACTCTTCTTCTGTAACCGCCAGAATGCGCCGCGCGGCCAGGTGCTCTTCGATCAAAGGTGGAGGCAATGTAGTGGGGCTGGATGGTGTACCGGGCATCATTTTATCTTTCCTGTTGTCACTGGTGATTATGCCGCCGTTGGGAATCAGGATTGTGGTGAAGCACCAGCGGGTGCATTGTGATTTATTTCACGAATCCTGTCAAGGTGAGCCAATGAAAATACATATTTTATGCCATATGGCAATAGACGAAACAGTTGCATTTTGCGTACCTGCCGCCAGGCCGTCAGGCCGTCACTTGACCCCTGATCTATCCTCGTGTAGCATCCATACAGGCAGGCCAATCTTGATGAACATGTGCTTGTGCAGGTTCATTTGGTTGTCAACAGACCCTAATCTCAAAACATATGAAATCAACAACTTCGACTGTAATTATTCTAGCCTTGATCATGCTTCTGCTGGTGATGGTGGCTGCGTTTGTGTTTCTTTTTCAGGGTCGGCAGACGCTGGTGGGGCAGCGGGATGACCTGGCTACGGCCGTGACCGGCCTGGACATGACCCGCACCCAACTCGATCTTGCCTTTCAGTCGGTGGAAGCAACGCGGTTGGCAACCGGACAGGAATTGGCGACCGCCATTGCTGAGGCCATCCTCTATGAAGGCCAACTGGTGGAAAGCCAGCAGCAGGTCAACACGCTTACCACCGAAATGGAAGCCTTGCAGGCAGAGTTGGCTGCCAGCAGCACTGTGACGGCAACGGCCGTATCGCCAACGGCCGTTTCGGCCCCCAGCGTGCAAATTGTGTCGCCTGCGACGGGCACGGCCGTGACCATTGGTCAGACGATAGACATTGTATTTGCCGCTGCCGACCCCGCCGGCCTGGCGACCATGAACCTGACCATTAACAGCGAATCGTTCAAAAGCTATGACCCGAACGACGCCACCCTGTATACGGTCCGTGAAACGTGGACGCCCACTGAACCTGGTGAGGTAGAGATTGGCGTGCTGGCGGTGAATGTGAACGGCCGTGCCAGCAGCGCCGCCCCCATCACCCTCACTGTCACCGCCGCTACCCAAAGCGCGGCCCTCAACATGTTAGCCGGTGACGCTGATGCCGCTTTGCGCGCCGAAATTGAGAGCCGGGTATCGCTGATTCGCGGGCTGCCTCCCCAAAACCCCGTTGTCACCACCCTACTCAGCAGCGAGGAACTGCGCCAGCGTGTGGAAAACGACCTGCTGGCCGACTACACAGAAGCGGATGCCCAAAAAGATGTGCTGGTCTATGCCGCCTTTGATTTTCTGTCACCCGATTTTGACCTGTTTACCTTCAGCCGCGACTTGTACAGTGAGCAAATTGCCGGTTTTTATGATCCCGAAACGGATGAATTTGTGGTGGTGAGTGATGATGCTGTACTGGACGCCAATGAGCAGCTAACCCACGCCCATGAATATATGCACGCCTTGCAAGACCAGCATTTTAATCTGGATTTACTGGATGATGACAGCCTGGATGCTGACGCCAGCGCCGCCCTGCTGGGGCTGGCCGAAGGGGAAGCTGTGTTGCTGCAAATGCACTATTTGCAGGAGGGGCATGTAGATTTGCTGGAATTATTGGCGAATACAGAAGCAATCGAAACGCCGGTGCTGGACAGTGCGCCGCCGGTGCTGGCCAACAGTTTGCTTTATCCATACACCGCCGGGCTGGCCTTTGCCCAGACATTGTACACGCAGGGTGGTTATGCCGCTTTGAATGCTGCCTGGGCCAACCCACCCCAATCTACCGAGCAGATTTTGCACCCGGAGCGTTACCTGGCGGGGGATGCGCCGTTGGTGGTGACGCTGCCGCCGCTGACGGATACGCTGGGCGTGGGTTGGGCGCTGGTGAATGAAGACGTGTTGGGCGAATTTATGCTGCGCCAATATCTGAGCCAGCAGTTGAACCCGCAGCAGGTGGACACGGCCGTGACCGGCTGGGGCGGTGACCGTTTTGCCGTCTATACCCACGCAGACAGCGGCGCGCTGGTGCTGGCGCTGCGGTTGGTGTGGGATACTGACAAGGACGCCACTGAATTTGCCGCCCTCTACCCGAATTACCCCACCGCCTTGTTTAGCACCAGCGGTCAGCTTCAAGGAAACGGCGGTGAATGTTGGCAGGGGCCGGCCGACACCATTTGCCTCTTCCAAACCGGCCGCGAAACCCTCATCATCCGCGCTCTGAATGAGGGAACGGCCGTGCGCCTGCGCAATGAAATCCGGTAAGAGCTGAGATTAGGAGATCAGGAGATTGAGAAATTGCCCCATCTCCTGATCTCTCCATCTCTCAATCCCCTGAAATGCCAGCCACTCCTCCATCTACCATCCTCCTCCTCACCACCCCCCACACCTACCGCGCCGAGGCGTTTATGGCGGCGGCGAAACGGTTGGCTATTCCCCTGGTCACGGCCGTAGACCTGCCCCCGGAACTGGCGCAGCAATGGCCGGGTAAACTGGCGCTCGATTTCCGGCAGCCGGACACGGCCGTGCAAACCATCTGTGATTTTGCCCAGACCACGCCGCTGACGGCCATCCTGCCGGTGGATGACAGCGGCGTTCTGATTGCCGCCCGCGCCAGCCAGGCGTTGGGGCTGCCACACAATCGGCCAGAGGCAGCGACGGCAGCGCGAGACAAGCTGGTGATGCGCCAGCTTTTGCAGACAGGTGGCGTGCCTACCCCCCCATTTTACGGTTTTGATTTAGCTGATACGTTGGAACGGGTAACGGCCGTGGTGCAATCCCATATCGGTTTTCCCTGTGTGGTCAAACCACGTACCCTGAACGGCAGCCGCGGCGTGATACGGGCGAACGATGTGGTGGAATTGGCAACAGCCGTGCGCCGGGTGCAGGTTTTGTTGCAATCCATTAGCGCGGATGGTTTCCTGGTGGAGGGCTATCTGCCGGGCGTGGAAGTGGCGTTGGAGGCGGTGCTGGACAACGGCCGTTTGCAACCCCTGGCCCTCTTTGACAAACCCGATCCACTGGAAGGCCCTTTTTTTGAGGAAACGATTTATGTGACGCCATCTCGTTTACCGGCGGCGACACAAACGGCCGTGGTGGAGATGGCGGCGCAGGGGGCGCAGGCCATTGGCCTGCAAACCGGTTCTGTCCATGCCGAACTGCGGCTGAATGAGGGGGGAGCGTGGATTGTGGAGGTGAACGGCCGTTCCATTGGTGGTCTTTGTTCCCAGACATTGCGCTTTGACATGGGCATGTCACTGGAAGAACTGCTGCTGCGCCAGGTGATGGGGTTGGACATCACCGGTTTGCAGCGCGAACAGCAGGCCAGCGGTGTGATGATGATCCCTATTCCCCGGCCCGGCATTTTACGCCGGGTAGAGGGGATTGAGGCAGCCCAGGCCGTGCCCGGTATTGATGAAATCACGATTACCGTGCCTGAACATCATCGGCTGGCGCCGTTGCCGGAGGGGGAGAGTTATCTGGGTTTCATCTTTGCCACCGGGCAGACGCCGGACATGGTAGAAGAGGCACTGCGGGTGGCGCACGGCCGTTTGCACTTTGTCATTGACGAGGAGATTCCGTTGTTGATCCGCTAAGTAATTTTTAGACGAATCCTAAGGCTGCGGAGGGGAAATGGGGTGCGGATGGCGCGGATTGTTTGATTGTTTTTTGGAGGTGCATGATGCGCATGAGATTATTGGCCGGTTTGATTGTGGGTAGTTTGTTGTGGGTGGTCTTGTGGACAGGAGATGGGGTGGCGGCACGGCCGTATACCAACCCCGCCGGTAATCTCACTCTCACCATCAACGTCGCTGCCGGGCAGCGCCCCATCAGCCCACACGTTTATGGGATCAACTTTGCTTCAGCCGAACTGTCGGCCGACCTGGATTTGCCGGTCAATCGTTGGGGCGGCAACGCCACCAGCCTGTATAACTGGCAGTTGGATGCCACCAATCTTGGTTCAGACTGGTACTTTGAAAATTATCCCAATCAAAACAGCAACCCCGGCAATCTGCCTTTTGGCTCCGACTCCGATGAATTTGTGCAGCAAAATTTGAGCACGGGCACAGAAACGCTGCTCACCATTCCTATGACCGGCTGGGCGGCTAAAAGCCGCAGCGTGTTGTGCGCCTTTAGCATTGCCAAATACGGCCCTCAGCAAGACCATGACCCCTGGTATCCTGATTGTGGCAACGGCATTGATATGAACGATGACCCCCTTATCAACGACCCTAACGATGCCAGTTTGCCGGTTGACGAAACCTTTGTGCAAGGCTGGATTGGGCATCTGGTGGGGCAGTTTGGTACGGCGGCTCAAGGTGGTGTGCAATTTTATGCGCTCGATAACGAACCAATGCTCTGGGACTACACCCACCGCGACGTACACCCGCAGCCCACCAGCTACGATGAACTGCGCGACCGCACCTACACCTACGCCGCCGCCATCAAAGAAGCTGACCCCACCGCGCAAACATTAGGGCCGGTGTTGTATGGTTTTACTGCCTACTTTTACTCTGCGTTGGATTGGGCGGCGGGCGGCGAATGGTGGCTTAATCCCATTGATCGGCTGGCTCATGGTGATGTGCCCTTTACCGACTGGTATTTGCAGCAAATGGCCGCCTATGAGCAGCAGCATGGCATACGCATCCTCGATTATCTCGACTTGCACTATTACCCGGCGGCTCCAGGCGTCACCCTGGCACCAGTAGGCAATGAGATCACACAAACTTTACGATTGCGTTCTACCCGTTCGCTGTGGGATGATACCTACTATGACGAAAGCTGGATTACCGAAGCGGGTTATCCACCGATAGAACTCATTCCCCGGATGCACGATTGGGTGAACACCCATTATCCGGGCACGAAGCTGGCGATTACCGAATACAACTGGGGGGCGCTGGATCACATCAACGGCGCATTGGCGCAGGCGGATGTGCTGGGCATCTTTGGCCGCGAAGGGTTGGATTTAGCCACGCTCTGGGCCGGGCCAGAGTTTGATGAGCCGGGCGCGTTTGCTTTCCGCCTGTACCGCAACTATGACGGGCAGGGTGGCAAATTTGGTGACACGGCCGTCAGCGCCAGCAGCAGTGATCAGGAGCAGCTTTCGGTTTATGCCGCCCGGCGCAGTGAGGATGGGGCGTTGACGGTGATGGTGATTAACAAGAGTGGGATGGAGCAAACGGCCGTGGTCAACATCACCAACTTCCCCACGCCGCCCGCCGCCCAGGTGTATCGCTACAGCCCGGCCAACCTGACCCAGATTGTGGCGCTGCCGGGCCAGCCGGTAGGCGGCGCCACTTTCAGCGCCACTTTCCCCGCCAACTCCATGACCCTGTTTGTGCTGCCCTTTGTTTTTACACCCACCGATTTTGTTTATCTGCCGGTGGTGGTACGATAAGAAGAAGGACGATGTTATGACCCAATCCTGGCTACACTTGAAAACGAAAGAGGGTGTCTGGCTGTTCGTGTGGCTTTTCTGGTTGGTGGCCTGCCGTGCTGATGTTTCGCTCACGGCCGTGCCCACCCTCATGCCTACGGCCGTGAGCCAGACCACGATCTCCCCACCAACGCCCACCCTCGCCCCGTCATTACCCACACCCACTTCCCTACCCACGCTGCCCCCAACCTACACCGCCACCTCATCGCCGCCGCCAACCGTTACCCCGGCGTCTTCGTCGCCCTCACCCACCCCCACTCCCACCGCCACCCCCACGCACCCGCTGATGATCGAGGTGATGCGCCAGCAAAGTTATCCCGGCAGCGAACTGACCTTTGAAGAAACGTTAGCTGATGGCGTGAACTATGACCGCTACGTCGTTTCCTATCTCTCCGAAGACAACAAAATCTACGCCCTACTAACCATTCCCTGGGGTCAGCCGCCGCCGACGGGTTGGCCGGTCATCATCTTCAATCACGGCTACATCCCGCCCGACCAGTACCGCACTACCGAGCGGTACGTGGATTATGTGGATGGGTTTGCCCGCGCCGGGTACATCGTTTTTCGCTCCGATTACCGGGGGCACGGCAATTCCGAAGGGCAGGCGGGCGGCAGCTACAGCAATCCGGGCTATACCATAGATGTGTTGAATGGCATGACGGCCGTGACCACCCTGCCCGCCGCCGACCCGGACCGCATCGGCATGTGGGGCCATTCCATGGGCGGGCACATCACCCTGCGGGCCATGACCGTCTCGCCGCAGATCAAGGCGGGCGTCATTTGGGCTGGCGTCGTTGGCCCGTACCCCGACCTCTTTGTGCGCGGCAATATCCCCACCGGCAGCGACGCCGCCGGGCCGCCACCCACACCAGCCACGCCAGGTGCGCCTGGCGGCCGCGGCCGTTGGCGGCTGGAGATGTACGAGACCTACGGCTCGCCGGAGGAAAACCCGGCCTTTTGGGCCTCCATTTCCGCCAACAGCTACCTAGCCGACCTGGCCGGCCCGCTACAACTGCATCACGGTACGGCCGATAGCTCCGTACCCGTCGCCGCCTCTGAACTGTTGCAGGCGCAGATGGAAGCCGCCGGTCTCACTTCCGAGTTGTACGTGTATGAAGGGGACAACCACAACCTGGCCATCAACTTCTACACCGCCCTATCCCGCTCCGTCGCCTTTTTTGATACCTATGTGAAGGGGCAGTGAGTGGTAAGCAGTGAGCGGCTTGAAAATTCGCTATTCCCCACTCTCTGCTGGGGTCGGTTTTTGACCGAGCCACTTCGTTAACCGGGCAGGCACGGCCGTTTAGCTGTTTTTGACCGTAAAAATGGCAGAACAGTAGTCGGGCTAACGGCCGTACCCTATCCCCAGCCACTTCTTACCTTCCATTGTCTATTTGCGGGTGGGTACGGCCATGGCAAAGCATGCTGTTCCTGAAATCAGCATTCCTTGTATAATTCACCCATGAAGGAAACAGGCCCATGACCACTCAGACAATCACCATCCACTTATCAGAGGCAATGATGCGGCAGCTTCACCAGGCAGCCCGGCTGTCCCACCAGCCCATCGAAACTATCGTGGAGCAAAGCCTGACGCACAGCCTACCGCCATTGCTCAAAGATATTCCCGCTGAATACCAGGCAGACGTTTTTCCGCTCCTGCAAATGGATGAAAAACAGTTGCAGCAAGAGTCCCAACGCACCTTTGACCCTGAACGTTGGGTGCAATACGAAACGCTCCTGGAAAAGAAGAAAGAAAGCCGCCTGACAAAGTCTGAGCAGTCCCAACTGGCTGTACTGCACCGCGAAGCGGATGTGTTAACGTTCCGCAAAGCCTATGCGGGTGTTTTGCTCAAACGACGTGGTTATCCAGTTCCTCCCTTCGACTCACTCCCCATGGTGCAGTGAAACCGGCGATCCGCAAATTACGCCCTGTTCTGGCAGTCGCCGCTAATCACCGTTGCGGTTACTGCCAGACGCAAGAAGTTGTAAGTGGCATCCCACTTACCGTGGAGCATCTCTTGCCCAGAGCGCAGGGTGGGAAAGATGAAGAAGAAAACTTGTGGTTGTCATGCCGCCTCTGCAACGAGGCCAAAAGTGGCCAGACCCACGTCCCCGATCCCCAAACAGATCAAATCGTCTCCTTGTTTAACCCGCGCACCCAACAATGGTCAGGACACTTTGCCTGGAGCGAAGATGGCACGATCATTCAGGGATTGACGCCCAACGGCCGTGCTACCATCCACGCCCTCGATCTCAACAGCGAATTTCGAGTGCGCTCCCGTGCCTTGTGGGTAGAAATAGGCAAACATCCGCCGACTTAACGATCAAAATGGATCAGTGACATTAGCAGAGGCAAAAATGGATGAGCGTATTGAAAAGGCCCTGAACCGGGACGACACCATTGACATCACCACCATCGGCCGCAAAAGTGGACGGCCGCAGCGGGTGGAAATCTGGTTTAAGCGGGTCAACGGCCGTACCTACATCACCGGCACCCCTGGCCCCCGCGATTGGTATGCCAACCTCCTGGTCCAGCCCCGCTTCACCTTCCACCTCAAACAATCCCTGCGGGCCGATTTACCGGCCCATGCCCGCCCCATCCTGGATGTGGACGAACGGCGGCAAATTTTAGCGGCGCCCGTCATGGCCTGGTACCACAGCCAGGTACATTCAGTAGAGGATTTGGTAGCCGGGAGTCCATTGGTGGAAGTAACGTTTGAAGCGTGAGGAGCAGTGTGTTTCCCATCGGCTACCCCAGGGATAAGATAAGCGGGCGGGGGAAGAAACGGCGCAAACCGCTCGCCGAAGTGGCCCACCGTGAGCAGTGGGACCAACCCTTTACATAGACTTTATGTGGCAGCGACCTGGGGGTGGTACGGCCGTGCCCCACAACAAAAAAAGAGATTGGAGACCTCTCAATCTCCAATCTCTAATCTCCTACTCTCTTACTCTCTCAATTTTGCCAATTCACCGTCACATTGCCCGGCGCGGGTGAGCCGCAGGCCGGGGTGGTGTAGCTGTGGTTGCTGCCGCCTTCCCAGGTGACACCGCCGCTGCCAGAAATTTTCAGGAACTTGAACTGCACCGTTGTGCCGCAGGGCACACTCGCCGTCACTTTCCAACTGGGGTAAAAGCCTGTAGTCGTCACCGCCGGGCCAACCGGCCCGCCAAATTTTGGCAGATTCGTGCCCGTCACCGTCGTCGTAGACCAATTGGACAGTTCATAGACGCTGCCCGTCAGATACACCTGGTCGCCCCAGTTAGTGGTAGCGCTGTTCACCTGGAACGTCACCGGCACTTGCTGGTTAGTCAGCACCTGTACATCATACAAATTGCTGCTGCTGGCCCCGCGCACCACCTTCACCTGGCGCAGCCCGGCGGGCACACCGGCGGGCACGGTAGCCACAATCTGGTTGGTCGTCCAGGAGATGATGCTGGCCTGATACTGGCTGCCGCCGTTGACAAAGTACACCTTATTGTTGGCGTTGGGTGCGCCAAAACCTTGCCCTTCCAACGTCACTTTGTGCCCGGCGCGGGTGAGGGTGGGGGAGACGGCGCCTAATTGTGGCGAACCGGGATCGGCCGCATTGTATGACCAGACCATGGCTCGCCCCGGTCCTAACGACCAGGTGCCAATGGGGTTATTGCCGCCGCTGCCGCTGTTTACGGTAATGTTGTGACCGCCCACCAGCCCGTTCAGTTGGTCGCTGTACGTGCCCGCCGGTAGAGCGGTATACAAACCGCTGATGGTCTGCCAGCTATTGCCCTTGTTGATGGCGACCAGCACCACGTCATCATAAAACTTACGCTCGTAGATATAGACATCGTTGTTGATCCAGCGCTGCTGGTGGCTGCCAAATTGCAGCGCCGGCTGGCTTTGTTTAAGCGCGGATAGTTTGTTGATGACCTGGTAGGCGGTGGTGGATTGGTTCCAACTGTTCATCATGGGGCGATTGTACGGGTCGCCGCCGCCATTGGTGTTGTTGAACAGGTATTGCTCGGTGCCGTAGTAGATGCAGGGGGTGCCGCGCACCGTCAGCAAAAAGGCCAGCGCCAGGTGGAGCTGGTTATTGTTGTTGTTGATGCTGAGGAAGCGGGACATGTCGTGGTTGTCTATAAATGTGACCAGATTTTCTTTGTATTTATAGTCGGCGTTGGTCTGGTTGATGGCGCTGTCTAGCGTACTCATGGGTTGACCGTAACCAAAGGTATCGCGGATGGCATGGTTGAGGTAGAAGTCGAGCACGGCCGTGCCGCTGTCATCACTAAAACGCACATTGTCCCGGTACAACGGGTCACTGGTGCTGCCCAGATACCATTCGCCAAAAATATACAGGTCTTTGTCATGCAAAATATCGTCGTTATAGGCCCGCTGCCACCCAGAGGTCATGTGTTTGACGGCGTCAATGCGCAGGCCGTCAATGTCCTTCGCCAGCCACAGCGCCAGCGCATCCTGCATGTATTGGTTGACATAAGAATTGGTTTGCTCGAAATCGGCCAGGTCGGCCAGATTCAGATATTGCGCTTCGTAGCGATCATCCCAATTGGTGATGCCGCCGTTGTGATGGAAGTAGCCATTGGGGTCATTGCTGTACCGGGCCACGTAGGTACCGGCGTTGTAGAGCGCACCATCTTCGGCAAAACTGGGGTTGTTCACGTCGGCCGGGCTGGTATGGTTGGGCGCCCAATCTACCACCACCTTGATGCCGTTGGCATGGGCGGCATTGACCAGATTTTGGAAATCAGTCCAGGTGCCAAAATGCTCTTCTGGCGTTTTGAAGTCCCGCGCCCAATAGCCGTGATAACCGGCATTGGGTACGCCGCCGTAAACGGCGGCGACGTTGATATTATCTACCGGCGGCGAAATCCAGATCGCCGTGACGCCCATATCCTTCAAATAGCTCATCTTGGCCTGGATGCCGGCCCAGTCGCCACCCCAATACAGCTTCCAGTTCGATTTGCTGGCGTCATACAGGCCGGCGCTTTGGGCCGGGTTGTTGTTGCCGCTGTTGCCGTCGTAAAAGCGGTCGGTGATGATCTGGTAACAGACATCGCTTTTGTACGAGGCGTCGGTGGTGACGGTACCGGCTTCCGTTTGGGGGACGGAAACGGCCATGGGGGCCAGCAGCGCCAGCAGTAACGCCAGCAAGAGCAAAATGCGGGTTCTCGTTTTCATATCTTTCTCCTTATGAAACTTCAAAGAAAAGGATTAAAAATAAAAAAGGAGCGTGTGCAAGACATGCTCCTTTGCTTACGAGGTGGGAGGGGTTGGCTGCAAAGATGGCTGCTGCAAAAGCTGCTGACGCAGGCCATCGCTTAGTTTGTCCAGCAGGCTGAACAAATCGGTTTGTTCTTGCTCGGATAAGGTGTTGATGCGTTCACGGGTGTAAGCTTCGTGGGTCTGGTGGAGTTGAGTGATGAGGGATTGGCCGACGGCCGTGATCTGTAACCGTACCACCCGCCGGTCAGTTTCGTCGCGCTGCCGGGCAATCAACCCCTTGCGTTCCAAAATACCGGCGACGCGGGTGATGTTACTGGGGTCACAGAGCATGTCTTGACTTAACTCGCTCATCGTTTTGGAGGACTCTGCCAGCCAGAGCAGGGCATAAAATTGGGCTTGTGTCAGATTATGGCGGCTGAGGAATTGCTGATCGCCATCATCCAACAGCAGATACACGGTTTTGATCAATTCGTAGTTTTCTAACAACAAGGGTAGAAGTCCAAATTAGTTGATGCATCAATAGTTGATGCATCAAGCATATGGGATCAAGGTCAAAATGTCAATAATGTGTGCAAATGCAATTGAAAGTTCTTAGGGATTTTACGGGGTCTACGTGATGCGTGATGCGTGAGGGGTCACGGGTCACACATCACGCATCACGGCCGTTGTCGCTTGCCCGTCACATCACGCCAGAAACCGCGCACAATTGGCCCTGGTGTAGGACCAAATGAAAAGGTCGTGGGGTCAATGGCCCGGCTGAGATAGCGCAGAAATTGTTGTTGGTACGCCGGGTCTGTCAGCATCCAGCGAATAAGCGTATTGACCACAAAAGGCGGTGGGTTTGTATATAACTCTTGCTGGATGCGTTTTACCGTTTGCTTGAGCATGGCAATACTACTGTCGTAGAAACGTTGTTGATAGAACGCACCAGCCTCCAGCCACCGTTTACCAGATTGCCACTCGGCGATAGCTTCGGCTAAAAATTGCGAGGCCAGCAGGGCATTGTACATGCCCTGCCCATCCAGGGGGGATTCGTAGTGAAAGGCATCCCCGACCAACGCCCAGCCATCGCCGTAGGCCTGGCGGTAGCCATTGTCAATGCGCCGCACGCCAACGACCGGCGTCACGCGGCGCGCGTTTTTGAGCTGCTCCCGCAAGCGGGGTACTTTTTGCACGTTTTCCAGGTAATTCTCTTCTGCTTTTTTGCCACCGGCGTTGACGTCTGCTGTGCGCAAGTAGTTGGCGATAATATATTTATGTCTGGCAATGGGAATGCAAAGTAGGGAATAACCGTTGCCAAGCTGGAATAAAACGGCCGGATTGGGGTAGGTATCCGAGTAGTCGGCCACATCTTCCCACTCGGCGTGAAAGGAAGCGCTGGGGAAGTCATTCAGTTCGGCAAACGGCCGTGACCCAAATTTTTTCGCCGCCAGACTAAAGCGCCCATCCGCTCCCACCACCAGTTTGGCCTGAAACCGTTTCTCGGCCCGTTCGCCTATCCGACCGACGATGCCGGTGACACGGCCGTCCCCATCTTTCACCACGTCCGTCATGGCAAAATTGTCCCGCGCTGTCACCAGGGGTAGACTGGCCGCCCGCTGCCACAAAGCTGTATCGAGTTTGTGGCGGTCTATGCCATAGATGTAATTCCGATCCAATTGCATCAACTCAGTGGGGAAAATGGCCTGGAACTTGCCCATCATATCCAGAATAAAATGGGTCACTTTGGCTTCGGGATAGGCATAGTCTTCTTCGGCAAAACCCAACTCTTCTAACAAACGCATGGCGCTCGGGTAAATGAGAGGGCTGCTAGGCACGGCCGGCCAACTGGGAAAGGTAGCTCGATCTATCAGCAACACCTTCAGATTTTGTTGGGCCAGGCGCATTGCCAGACTAGACCCGGCAATCCGTCCACCGACAATGATGACGTCATAGTGATTGTTCATCAACAAGACTCTCCGTATTATGCCCCCCAAGCCCCGGCATACGTTGTTGGTCAAGCCGGCGGATTTTATATCTGAAACGCTAACAAAATGCTAACACGAGGAAGGTATGATCACGGCCGTGATTTTCCCAAACAACCCGTTTGCGGGAAAATAGAGATAATTCATCATCAATCTGAAGAGAGGGAAGACAAATGAGTACAGAAGAACAAACCACAGCTGATGCCTACCATTTCAAAGCCGAGATCAAACAAGTGCTGCACATCCTGGTGCATTCACTGTACCAGGATCGGGAGATTTTCCTGCGTGAACTGGTCTCCAACGCCTCAGACGCCATGACCCGGATGCAGTTTGAAATGCTGACCAACCATGATGTGTTGGACCCAGATGCAGAACTGGCGGTGCATATTGACGTGCCTGAAGTGGCCGAGGATGAACCGAAGAAGATCATCATTCGGGACAGCGGCATTGGCATGACCAAAGATGAACTGGTGCAAAATCTGGGCACCATTGCCCAATCGGGGGCGCGGGAATTTTTGACCAAAGTGGGTGAGGGGGAAACATTTGACGCCAATGATCTGATTGGGCAGTTTGGCGTAGGCTTTTACTCCGTCTTCATGGTGGCGGAAGAGGTGCGCGTTGTTTCGCGTAGCTATAAGAAGCGGGCCAAAGCAGCGGCCTGGGTGTGTGACGGCAGCGATGCGTTTCGAGTAGAAGCGGCGGAGAAGGAAGATCGAGGCACGGAAATTCACATCACGCTGCGCTCGGATGCAGTGGAGTTTGCTAACGAGTGGAAGCTGAAGCAGATTGTGAAGAAACACTCGGATTTTGTGCGCTATCCAATTTATGTGGGTGAGGGGCCGGAGGGGCAGGCGAATCAGCAAACGTCGTTATGGCGGCAACGGCCGTCGGACATTCAACCGGACGCTTACCGGGACTTTTACCGCCAGATGACGATGGAGTTTGAAGAGCCGCTGTTGACGGTGCATTTTGCGACGGATGTGCCCGTCAGTGTCAATGCGCTGCTGTTTGTGCCTGGCAAGCGGGAGCCGGGCATTCTGGCCTCACGCAAAGAGCCGGGGGTGATGCTCTATTCTCACAATGTGCTGATTCAGGAGTATTGCACCGATCTGTTACCCGCCTGGCTGCAATTTGTGGATGGCGTGGTGGATTCCGAAGATTTGCCGCTAAACGTGAGCCGGGAAACGGTGCAAAATAACCGCCTGATGGCCCAGTTGGGCAAAACGATTCGCGGGCGACTGCTGCGTGACCTGAAAAAGATGGGGCAGGATGATGCGGCGAAGTATGAGCAGTTTTGGGGCGAATTTGGCCGCGCCTTTAAGGAGGCGGTAGCCATTGATCCGGCAGCCAAAGAAGAGGTGCTGCCGCTGTACCGTTACCAATCGTCAAAATCGGACGGCCAATTGATTTCGTTGGATGAGTATGTGGCGCGGATGCCGGAAACGCAAGAGGCGATTTATTTTGTGCTGGCAGACACGGCCGTTGCTGCCGCCCACAGCCCCCACTTAGACCCCTTCAAGGCGCGAGACCTGGAAGTGCTGTACTGGGTTGACCCGCTCGATGCGCTCATCAGCCCCATGCTGGGCGAGTATAAAGGCAAACCGTTTAAGAATGTGGATGAAGCGGATATGGAACTGCCGGACACGGCCGTCGCCGAAGCAGATACAGACGAGCCGGCGGCCATCGCTGAGCCAGATTTGAACCGTTTCATCGGTGTCTGTGTCACCACGCTGGGCGAGCGGGTGACGGAAGTGCGCGTTTCCAAAGTGCTGAAGGACAGTCCGGTACGCCTGGTCTCGCCCAAAGATGCCCAAAACAAAGAAATGCATCGCATCCAACGGCTGCTGGATAGGGAGTATGAAGTGCCGCGCAAAATTTTGGAGGTCAACGGCCGTCATCCCCTCATCGCCAACCTGGCCCAACTTGCCAGCCAACAGCCGGACGCGCCACTGTTGACCATGAGCATCGAGCAGCTCTATGCCAATGCCCTGGTACAGGAGGGTTTGCACCCCAATCCGGCGGACATGCTGCCTCGTATTCAAACGATTTTGGAGGTGGCAGCAGCCCAGGCAGTGCAGTAAACTATGCCTGCTTGTGGGTGATGGTTAGCATCTCCCACAAGCAGGTGTATCTACATGACTGGGCAAGATTCCTCCTCCCAACAAATCAACCGGTTGCGCGGCCAACTGCACCAGGTAGAGGCAGAAATTGACAATGCCGAGGGGGAATTGGTGCGCCTGGAAGAGGATTTGCGCACCTTTGAATATGAATTTGAAGCCACCGTTGGCTATTTGCTGGAACAGTTGATGCGCCTGGAAGAGGAAGTCAACGCCTATTTACAGCAAATCAAAATCTTGCGTACCGAACAGACATTTGGGGAGGGGTACCGCACGGTGGAAGACCAGTACAACGCTACCTGGAACATTCCCCGCCAAGAAGAAGCCAAAAAACAACCGCCCAAGCCACCGCCGCTGACAGCCGCCAAATTGAAAAAGTTATACCGCGATCTGGCCCGCCGCTACCACCCCGACCTGGCGCTGGATGAGGCGGACCGTGTTTTGCGCACGGCCAAAATGATGGCGATTAACGATGCCTACAAGGCGGGTAGCCTGGTAGAGATGATGGCGTTGGCGGAGGAGAAGGAGGGTGTGGCCCAGGCGGGGATGGGGCAGATGGTGGGTGGTACGGCCGTGCCTATTTCCCAAACCGAAGATGACCTCATACAAGCCCTCGCCCAGGAATTAGAAAACCGTCGCCGCCATCTTTACCGGGTGCAAGATGCCCTGCGCAATTTCCACAATCGGCCAATGGTTGAATTAGCCTTAGAAGTACGGTTTGCCCGCCAGCAGGGGCGTGATTTGCTGGCCGAAATGGCCACCGAAACCCAACGTAAAATCGCTCGCAAAGAAGTAGAACGAGATATGATTCAGTCACAGTTTAATAGTATGTATTAGGTAAGCGTTTAGACCTGACAGGTTTCTTCCCAATTCAACCTGACTCATTGCTGCCTGAAAACCTGTCGGGTCTCCAGAGGGACTGAACGCTTGCTGTAGTTAGAAGATGAAGAAGGAAATACCATGACAAGCAACAGCCTGAAACAACGGGTAATCAAAACTGGTGAGGTGGGGGAGTGTGTTCCCCGGCGCGGCAACCGGGTAACGCGGGCGCTGGCTATTTTGTTTTTGGCCGCCATTGGCTGGCGCATTGGCGGCTCGCTGCCCGATTTGCACAAATTCATTATTGTCGGCGCGCCGCATACCTCCAATTGGGACTTTGTGCTGGTAATTGCCACGGCCACGGCGCTGGGTGTGCGTATCTCCTGGATGGGCAAACATTCGCTCTTTCGTGGACCACTAGGCCCTGTTTTCCGCTGGATGGGTGGTATTTCTATTGACAGGCGGGCCACACATGGCATCGTGGGCGAAAATGTGCAGGCGTTTGAACAGATGGAAAAGCTCATCCTGTGCATTACCCCGGAAGGCACCCGGCAGCGCGTCCATGAGTGGCGCTCTGGTTTTTACCAGATTGCCATGCAAGCCGGCGTACCGATGCAGTTGGCCGCTTTTGATTATGGTCAAAAGGTGGTTGATTTGGGGCCTATGATTGAACCGACAGGAGATTATGAAGCAGACCTGGCGCGCATCAAGGCCCACTATGCCCCCATCCGTCCGCGATATCCACAGCAAACCTGGCAGAAATGACCATGAGAAAGAGCTAATCCGTATGTCATTTTCTCGCCGGAATACCTGCTGACCCGTACAATCCCCGTGTTTAACAAGAAAGGCCCGTCGGGTCTGTTTTGAAGTGAAAACCAGCCGGGACGGCCGTGTCCGCTCCGGCTTTTATTTTGTCTATTATATTGAAGGAGTAAGAATAAATGAACTTAATGAGAAAAAATTGGTGGCTGGCATTGCTGCTAGTGATCAGCCTGGCATTGGCCGCCTGTGGCCCGGCTGCCAGCAGTGGCAGCGCCCAACCCAATATGCCTGGTCTGGAAAACAGCGAGACAACAGACGAAGCCGGTCACACCGCAAATAGCGGCACAACAGGCACAACAAGCACCGGTGGCTCCACCACCACAGCCAGCGGCCTGCAATATGTGGAAATTGAAGCCGGTACAGGGCCTAAGCCGCTGCCAGGTGACATGGTATCGGTGCATTACACGGGCACGCTGGAAGACGGCACCGAGTTTGACAGCTCGATTGGCCGTGATCCTTTCCGTTTTACGTTAGGGCAGGGGCAAGTCATTCCTGGTTGGGATGAAGGCATTGCCCTGATGAATGAAGGTGGCAAGGCGACGCTTATTATCCCTTCGGAACTGGGGTATGGCGCGTCAGGCTCCGGCCCCATTCCGCCTGATGCTACACTAATCTTTGATGTAGAACTGGTGGATGTGCAGCCAACGCCCAAACCCACCACCATTGATGCGGCCGATTACACCACCACGGACAGTGGATTGAAATACTTCATCTTTGAAGAAGGTGAGGGTGATGCGCCGCAATTGGGCGACTTGCTCACGGTGGATTTTTTGTTGTGGTTGGAAGATGGCACATTCCTGGATTCGACGATTGATCGGGGGACGCCGTATTCGTTTGTGTTGGGTGGTGATGGTTCATTGCCAGGGTTGGATGAAGGGCTGCTCCTATTGAAGGAAGGCGGTCGGGCGCAGTTGACGCTGCCGCCGCAGTTGGCAGATGGTAGTGGGGCAACCTATGTGTTTGAGGTTTCCCTGATAGAAGCAGAAGAGCCACCTACGCCTACGGCCGTAGCCGATGAAGACTTCACCGTAACCGACAGCGGCCTGAAATACTACGCCATCAGCGAAGGTACGGGCGCTACCCCTCAGGCGGGTGATACCGTCTCTCTGCATTACACCTTGTGGCTGGAAGATGGCACGATGGTTGACTCTTCTGTGCAGCGTGGTTTGCCGCTCGATGTGTTCATCGGCTCCAGCAGCACCATTCCTGGTTTTGAGGAAGGCGTCATGCTGACCAGAGAAGGTGGCAAAGCCCAATTCATTGTGCCTCCGGCGCTAGGTTATGGTGAAACTGGTGGCGGCCCCATTCCCCCCAACGCCAATCTAATTTTTGAAATTGAAGTGCTGGATATAACGTCCGGGCAGTAAGAAGTAAATGGGTAAATGGGTAATTGCGCAATTACCCATTTACCCTCTTTAGATCTCCCTTCTCACCAACACCCCTTTCACTTCGGCAATCGCCCTGGTGACTTCAATTTCACGGGGGCAGGCATTGCTACAATTGAAGTTGGTGCGGCAGCGCCAGACGCCAAACGAATCACCTACAACCTTGAGTCGTTCTTCAGCGGCCTGATCGCGGCTGTCAAAGATGAAGCGGTGCGCCTGCACAATGGCCGCCGGGCCAATGTATTTTTCGTTTGCCCAAAAGCTGGGGCAAGACGTGGTGCAGGCCGCGCAGAGGATGCACTTGGTAGTGTCATCAAAGCGGGCGCGGTCTTCGGGGGATTGCAGGAATTCACGGCCGTCTGCCGGCACATTATCGTTTACAAAATAAGGCATCACCGACCGATAGTGTTCAAAAAACGGGTCCATATCCACCACTAAATCTTTGATCACCCGCAGCCCCAAAATCGGTTCCACTTGAATTTTGGCCTGGTCACTGCCCGGTTTGGCAATGCGCGAAACCAACGTTTTGCAGGCCAGCATATTGGCGCCGTTAATGCGCAAGGCATCCGAGCCACAGACGCCGTGCGCACAAGAACGGCGCAGGGTCAGTGTGCCATCTTGTTCCCACTTCACACGGTGTAGTACATCCAATACCGAATCAGTCGGATTTACATCATTGACGGTGTATTCTCCCCAATGAGGTTTGTTATCTGTTTCCGGGTTAAAGCGGCGAATGCGTATGTTTACTTGCATGATCTTTCCTCGTTCTGGTAATCCGTTGCCTACCCACTTCCGATTACGGATTACGGATTACGAATTACAGATTACTGATTACGGATTAATAAACCCGTTCCTTTGGTTCATAACGGCCCAGTGTCACCGGGCGGTAAGCCAGGCGATATTGGCCATCAGCCTCACGGTAACAGAAGGTATGTTTGAGCCAGTTGGCGTCATCTCGTTTGGGGAAATCTTCGCGGGCATGGCCACCGCGGCTTTCGGCGCGGGCGAGGGCGGACACGGCCGTGACTTCCGCCAGTTCCAATAAACACCCCAGTTCCCACGCTTCCAGAAGGTCGGTGTTAAACTGCTTGCCTTTGTCATCAATTTGAATGTTGCGGTCATACTGCTCGCGCAGTTCTTTCAAGTCATTCACCGCTTCCTGGATCAAATCAGCCGTGCGGAAGACGCCCACATTTTTGGTCATGGATTTTTGCATACGGCTGCGCAGTTCCGTCGGTTTTACGCCGCCACTGCCATTCCGAATGCGCTCAAACTCTGCCATAATTTCGGCTGCCGGATTCTCCGGCAAGGGAAGCAGTTCGGCTTGTTGGCAAAAGGCCGCCATGTGTTGGCCGGAACGTTTGCCAAACACCACCAGGTCTAACAAGGAGTTGGTGCCCAGTCGGTTGGCCCCATGCACGGAGACACAGGCGGCTTCACCGGCAGCATATAGTCCTTGCACGATGCCCTCTGCTTCATCAGCGCGGACACGGCCGTCTGCATCAGTCGGAATGCCGCCCATGGCATAATGCGCTGTTGGTTGGATGGGCATTGGCTCACTGACCGGGTCTACCCCTAGATAGGTGCGGGTGAAGTCAGCAATGTCTGGCAGTTTGCTTTCAATATACTCCCGATCAACCCGGCGGCTCTCACCGGCCTGTTCCAGATAATAATTCACCGTTTCCGGGCGCACATCCAGGTGAACGTAATTCTTGCCGTTAATGCCGCGCCCGGCCTGGATCTCCAGGTAAATGGCCCGGCTAACCACATCGCGGCTGGCCAGGTCTTTAATGCTGGGCGCGTACCGCTCCATAAACCGTTCCCCCTCGTTGTTAATCAGCACCCCTCCTTCGCCACGCACCCCTTCAGTAATAAGGATGCCCAGCCGGAAGATGCCGGTGGGGTGAAACTGGAAGAATTCCATATCTTCCAATGGAACACCCCGGCGCAGACACACGGCCGTGCCATCACCCGTCAACGAATGGGCATTGGAGGTCACTTCCCAGCAGCGTCCCCAGCCGCCGGTAGCAAACAACACCGCCTTGGCATGGAAAATGTGGTAGTCACCGGTGGCGATTTCAATTGCCACCACCCCACGCACGGTATCATCCACGCGAATCAAGTCCACCACGTGGTATTCATCAAAGAAATTCACATTGTTTTTAATACACTGCTGGTAAAGAGTCTGCAAAATCATATGGCCGGTGCGGTCGGCCGCATGACAGGCCCGCTGCACCGGTTTGCCCGTTTCATTGTTGGTATGGCCGCCAAAACGGCGCTGTGAAATTTTGCCACTTGGAAAACGGTCAAATGGCAGTCCCATGTGTTCCAATTCAATAATGGTGTCAATGGCATCTTTGCACATCACATCCACCGCATCCTGGTCAGCCAGATAATCTGACCCTTTCACGGTATCATAGGCGTGCCATTCCCATCTATCTTCCTCGGCGTTCCCCAACGCCGCGCCCACGCCCCCTTGGGCCGCGCCCGTATGCGAGCGTGTGGGGTATAACTTTGAAATAACGGCCACATTCGCGCTCCTGCTGGCGTACAGGGCAGCCATCAACCCGGCCCCGCCGGCGCCAACGATGACAGCGTCAAATGTGTGTGTTTTTATTTCTGCCATGATTTGTGCCTCTTCCTCAAAAGTTCGTAGTAGGCGATTGATCGCCGTCAATGGGCGGTAAATCAATTATCCACTACAAACGAAACTAAAATGTTGAAATAGCGATCCCGGCCCAAACGATGGTCAGGATTGTAAAAACAAACAGGAAACGGTTAATCCACTTCACTGCATTCCGGTTGTGAATGTAATCTTCCAGCACATTGCGCAGGCCATTGAAGCCGTGGGTAATGGCAAAAAAGAGCAGCAGCATGTCATATGCTTTCCAGCCCCAGGAACTCCACTGGTCGGCCACAAATTGAAGGGTGAGGTTTTGGCTGCTGTTCAGGACGTGTTGAATCATCATATGGCCGACAGCCAGGATCAATAACGCGACCCCAGAGAGCCGCATGAACAAAAAAGCACGCCGTTCCAGATTGGTAGGCACGGTCACTTTGCGATAGGTAATACCGGTTGGTGTAGTCATGTGTATCTCTCTTCTTCGTTTTAATTCAGGTAATCGGCCAGACTGGGAATCTGCCAGCAAGCCGCGCCACGCGCTGCACAGCCGTGCATCAGTTCGGTAAACATCAGAATGGCAATGGGGATAAAAATGACAAAAAACAGCACCCAAACAATGGTGGCGCTGCGCGCCTGGTGCTTCCACAACTCCGGCTTGAAATCCAGGATGCTGATGCGGATGCCGTTGAAGGCGTGGTAAAGCACGGCGGCCATCAAAGCAATTTCGCCCAGAGCAAAGAGGGGATGTTTGAAAAGCTCGATAGACCATTCGTACAGCGCCGGGTAAAAGTTGGCATTGGCCGTATCCCAGACGTGCATCACCAGAAAAGCGAGGATGGCTAAACCGGAGATGCGATGCGCGATCCAACTGAGATGACCGCTGCGCCCGCGATAGCGGATGCTTTCGCGTATGGTGAGTACAAGTGTTGACATTGTTCTCCTTCCTCCAACAATTGTGGGACTAAGTGATTATTTGCCTGGAGATTGATTCAATCTCCAGGCGTGATTATAACAACCTTCCTGGCAGTGAACATGTTTTTTAGCAAATAAAGGGCGGTTAATTTTTGGTGTATAATCGGGGCGTGAAGTTGCGCCGGTAAGTGGCGCTTGTTACACTCTGAAACGACATGATACGCCCTTTCCATTTACGTGATGTGGCTCTGGTTCACCGGCTTAGTGAGCGTGGTGTTTCGCTCCATACGGAGTCTGCCTTGACCAAAAACATTAATCCGGTCCGGGGGGCGTTGTTTGGGATTGTGGGGGGTGATTTTCCCACGTATGTCTGGAAATCGGAGAATCGGGCGACGGCTGGTTTTATCCAGTTAGCTCTGGTGGAAGGCAGCCCGGTAGCACAAGTTTTGTTTGTGGGGGCAACAGGTGACACGGCCGTAGCCGATGATAATGGCGAGTCTTCTATCTCCTCATTGCCGGCGCCCCCGGTCATCAACGAACAGGTCTGGCTGCCGTTGTTGGACCAGGCTGTCATTGAGGCCGGTCGCCGGGGTATCGTCAGCCTGGTGGCCGAAGTGGATGAATTGGGGCCAGAACTGCCCATTTTGCGGCGGGCCGGGTTTGTGGTGTATACCCGCCAGGATATTTGGGCAATCTCTGAGTTTGTGCCTCACAATGGCGCCGAGTTATTAAGGCCGCGCCAGGAAGCTGATGATTGGGATGTTCATTTATTGTATGCCAATACAGTACCGCGTCTGGTGCAAATGGTAGAACCACTACCGCCGCCAGCCGAGGGCACAGGATGGGTGTTACGTGAAGATGGTGAATTAGCTGCATATGTTCATGTTCATGATGGCCCGGCGGCTACCTGGATGCGTCTGTTTGTGCATCCCAACGCTGAGGCCAGAGTAGAGGAAATTTTAACGGCCGTATTACACATGACCCCGCCCCGGCTGACACACCCCGTTTACTGCTGTGTGCGCCGCTACCAGAGCTGGATTCAAAATGCGTTGGCGCGTACCAGCTTTACCCTGTGGGGCAGCCAGGCAGTGATGGTGAAACATACCGTACACCATGTGCAAAAATCGGCCCCAGACCTCTCGGCGTTGTTGGAAGCGCAGTCCGTTTCCCCCACAACACCCATGATCCGTAACTGGCAAGCACCGCCAGCAAAAGAGAAAAAGTAGGGGCGAGGCAGGTAGTTTGCTAATTGCCTCGCCCATCCCACCAATTATGAGTACATTGCCGGAACCACAAACCAAAGAAGATTTACAACTCCTGTTAGCTATTTTGCCGGAGACAATTCGAGAACCAATTGAGCGTAACGGCCGTGAGGCCGACCTGTTAGAAGTCGTCATGGACTTGGGCCGCCAACCTACCGCTCGCTACGTGGATGGTGAAGTTATCCTGCGCCAATCCGAAGTGACGGCGACTGAAATTGCCCAGGTCATAGATGGCATTGGTGATTTTGACGATGATAACCGCGCCGGCATCACCCGCACCCTGCACCGTATTTCTGGTATTCGCAACCGGCGTGGTGATGTGGTGGGTCTGACCTGCCGCGTGGGGCGAGCGGTGTATGGCACCATTGACATTGTCGCCGACATCATCGAAGAAGGGCACAGCGTTTTGCTGCTGGGGCGGCCCGGTGTGGGCAAAACGACCATGCTGCGCGAGATGGCGCGGGTGCTGGCCGAAAAGCGGCGTGTGGTCATCGTAGACACCTCCAATGAGATTGGCGGTGATGGCGACATTCCTCACCCGGCGGTGGGGCGGGCGCGGCGGATGCAGGTGGCACGGCCGTCACGCCAGCATGAAACGATGATTGAAGCCGTGGAAAACCACAACCCGGAAGTGATTATCATTGACGAAATTGGCCGGGAGCAGGAAGCGTCTGCCGCCCGCACCATCAATGAACGTGGCGTACAACTCATTGGTACGGCGCACGGCAAGACGCTGGAAAATCTGCTGCTCAACCCTACTCTGTCTGACCTGGTAGGCGGCATTGAAAGCGTCACCCTCTCTGACGAAGAGGCGCGGCGGCGGGGCACGCAAAAGACAGTGTTAGAGCGGCGCGCCCCACCAACCTTCGATGTGCTGATTGAGATTCAAGACCGGGAAAAGCTGCTGGTACACCCAGACGTGACCTCTTCGGTAGACGCCATGCTGCGCGGTGAACCGCTGCACGTGCAGTTGCGGGCGCGGGATGACCACCAGGGCATACAGGTGGAAGACAAGAGCATGGTGGTGTCGTCTACGGCCGTGACCGGGCGTCGCGATGGGCGTGACGGCCGTGATGGGCGTGACGCTCGCGGTCGCCGCGATGGAAATGGACAATCGCGTATCTTCAGTGACGAACGGCCGTCCCCCAAACCGGTGAATGGCAGTCTGATACCGGAACTAGAAGCCGACATCGCTTCAACCGCCGAACCGGGTATGTTGAATGTGTACGCTTATGGGGTGGCCCGCAACCGGCTGCTGCAAGCGGCGCGGCGGCTGCGGGCGCGCATCAATCTGGTTAATACCCTGGCCGACGCTGATGTGTTGGTAACGCTCAAAAGCTACTACCGCAAGCGCAGCCAGTTGATCCGTGATGCCGAGCGGCGGCGCACGCCTGTCTATGTGCTGCGCGCCAACACCATCACCCAGATGGAAAGTTTCCTGGTGCAGGCGTTGAAGCTGGATGATCAGGAAGATGAAGACCCGTTTGAAACGGGCATCGCCGATGTGGAACGGGGCATCCAGATGATTCATGCCGGGCAGCCAAGCGTAGATTTGCGCCCCGTCAGCCGGGCCATTCGTGCTTACCAGCATCAACTGGTGCGCCAGGCCAACCTGGTTTCCCACAGCTACGGTAAAGAACCTAACCGGTACGTGCGCATCTTCAATACACCACGCCTGGAGAATTAGCGTGATGCGTGATACGCGATGCGTGAACCGCTAAGTTACGCATCACGTATCACGCATCACGCATCATCCCCCATGTTCATCACCCTCGAAGGCCCCGAAGGCAGCGGCAAATCAAGCCAGATTCGACTGTTGTATGATTATCTGTTGGCGCAAGGCGTGGCGGCGCGGCTGACCCGTGAACCGGGCGGCACGCCCATTGGCGATGAAATTCGGGCATGCGTCCACAATGTGCAGAACACGGCCATGTGCCCAGAGGCGGAACTGCTGCTCTATTCGGCATCGCGGGCGCAGTTGGTGTGGGAAGTGATACGGCCGTCGCTCACCGCCGGCATGGTGGTGTTATGTGACCGCTTTTACGATAGCACACTGGCCTACCAGGGGTACGGCCGTGGCCTTGACCTCACCGCCCTGCATCAGATCACCCACTTTGCTACCGGCGGCCTTAAGCCCGACTTAACACTGCTGCTGGATATTGATGTGGAAACAGGGCTGGCGCGGCGCACCAACGGCGGTGTAGAAATGAACCGGCTCGACCTGGAAACGGTCGCCTTCCATCAGCGGGTGCGCCAGGGTTACTACCAGTTAGCGGCACAGGAGCCATCCCGTTGGGTCATCATAGACGCTGATCGCCCCCCCGAAGCGGTGCAAGCCGATCTGCGCGGCATTGTCGCTGCCAGGTTGTCAAGCGTCCCCGACGCCTAAAAATCCATGCCGCCGTCTGCTGCCCCTAAGTCTGGCATTGATTTTTCAATTGATTCCGGTGATTCGCCACTTTCCAGGCGGTCTACCACTTCGCTAAACTCATCACCCAGGTCCTCGCCCATCTCCCGGCTCATTTTGCGCATAAAGTGACCTAAGGCCTTGGGGTCATTTTCATCCAGGTTTGCCAGGGCGCTGTCATCCAGCATGGAATCCATGCGTGCGTCTTCTGATTTACCCAGCGCCACCCGGCCAATACGCCGTTTGAGAGCGGCGCTGTGGCAGTGGGGGCAGGTAGGGGTGGTACGGCCGTATTCCGCATACGTCATAAACAAGCGCACCCGCCGTCGGCAATCCTGGCATTGATACTCATAATAAGGCATAAATTTTTACACCCTCTTTTTTTATAGTCCGTAAACACCAATCTTGTTATAAATGGGAAACTCATTATACGGAGACAGCCTCTTGGTGCAAATCATATGGTAGATAAAGTGTTGTATGAACGCAAAAATTACCCTTTATTGATCGTCATTTCTGGCCCGTCCGGCGTGGGCAAAGATACTATTGCTCGCCTGGTGATTGAGAGCCGGGCCGAAGCCTTCTATTTTGTGGTCACCGCCACCACCCGGCCGCCACGGCCCGGTGAAGTGGATGGCCAGGATTACATCTTTCTCAGCAGCGACCAGTTTGCCGAGATGATTGAAAACAACGAACTGTTGGAGTATGCGGTGGTGTATAACGACTACAAAGGCATTCCCAAACAACAAATTCGGGATGCCCTGGCCAGTGGACGAGATGTGATTATGCGCGTAGACGTGCAGGGCGCAGCCACCATTCGCAAGCTGATCCCCAATGCCATCACCATCTTTCTGACCACCAATTCCGAAGAAGAGCTGGTTGATCGGTTGCGTGAACGCAAATCCGAAACATCTGAAGGCTTAAATTTGCGCATTGCCACCGCCCGCCAGGAAATGAAACGTATCCACGAATTTGACTACTGGATTGTCAATGCGGAAGAGCAGCAGGACACGGCCGTGAACCAGATCCTCAGCATCATCACCGCCGCCCACTGCCGCGTCAACCAAAGGCCTATCGTTCTCTAAAATTTGTCAAAAATCAGGTCTCTTGCCAAACTTGAATTTGACGAAAGGCAGAAAACTCCTAAAATAGCGTCACTTCTGTACCCATTGAATCGCTCTATTACTTACCTCACACTTGCATGAAACAAACTTTTTGCACATTGCAGCTTGTTTTCACAGCCCAACAAAGCAACATGGAAGAGAAGGTAGCACCATATACCTGGTTATATCCTAATCTCAAAAAAATCCCCCATTGCCCTGGTTAAGCAAATAACGGGAGCAAGGTTGTAAATGACCTTGATAGGTTTTGCCTGTCACAACAACAAGACCAAAAGGAGGTGAACTATCCAGAGAGAAACAAAGAATTGACATAAAGCAAGTAGAATTACTGTGAGCGGCATTCACCCCCCTGTGATTTTCACACATTATCAAGAGTTGCCGCTGTCCAGACAATTTTGGAGGAAGACTAAATGAAATCGAAAGTTTGGATTGTTTTAGCATTATTGGTGGCATTTGTAGCCATGGCATCGGTGGCCTCGGCCCAACCCGAAGCCAAGAGCGCGTCGCCGGATAGCAGCGGCCACGCCCGTGTCTACAACGAAGCCGAAGGCGAAACAGAATCCGCCATTTACATTATTCAATTAACAGGCGAACCTCTGGCTACGTACACTGGCGGTATTGCCGGCCTGGAGGCAACCAGCCCCCTGGCCACCGGCGCCCGCAAGCTAGACGCCAAAAGCCCTGCCAGCCTGGCTTACGAACAATACCTGGCCGACAAACAAGACCAGTTTATCGCGGCCATGAACAGCGAGCTTGGCCGCAGCGTGGACATCAGCTTCACTTATCGCCACGCCTATAACGGGGTGGCAGCATACCTCTCCCCCGCCGAAGCGGCCCGCGTTGCCGACATGGAAGGTGTCATTCTTCTTTACCGTGAAGGTTTAGAAGAGATTTTGACCGACGCCGGCCCTGCCTTCATTGGCGCCGAAACGATTTGGGACGCCGCTGGCGGTTCCAAGGGTGAAGGGATTATTGTTGGTATCATTGATACTGGTATCAACTCCGGCCATCCCTCTTTTGCCGATGTGGGTGATGATGGATATGACCATACCAATCCGTTTGGTTCTGGGAACTATGTCGGTTACTGTGTAGCCAATCCCTCATTTTGTAATGACAAGTTGATTGGCGCCTGGGCTTTGCATCCAGCTTCGACAAACCCCGAAGATGCCGATGGGCACGGCAGCCATACCGCCAGCACGGTAGCCGGTAACTACCTGGAAGACCCCATTTTGTATGCGCCAACTGCCGACTACACCTTTGCCTCTGTCTCCGGTGTAGCCCCCCATGCCAACATCATCGCTTACCAGGTTTGTGTACCTTCTTGCCCCACTTCCTCTACGACCGCCGCTGTTAATCAGGCGGTGATTGATGGTGTGGATGTGACCAATTACTCCATCAGTGGTGGTACCAATCCTTATGTGGAGACCACGGCCGTAGCTTTCCTCAATGCCGTCGCTGCCGGCGTTTTCCCGGCCAACTCCGCCGGTAACTCTGGCCCCGGCGCGGGTACGGTTGGCCACCAGGGCCCCTGGATCATGACCGTAGCTGCCAGCACCCACAACCGGGCAGTCCTCAACTCGGTGGTAGACCTGAGCAATAGCAGCGGGTCGCTGCCCGACATCCTGGGCGAAAGCGCTGCCGCTGGTTTTGGTCCGGCGACAATGGTGTATGCTGGTGATGCCCCTTACAACAACCCACTTTGCAATCCCTTCCCGGCTGGCACGTTCAGCGGCGAAATTGTGGTCTGTGACCGTGGCGTTATCGGCCGTGTAGAAAAAGGCCAAAACGTGTTGAATGCAGGCGGTGGCGGTATGGTCCTGGCCAATGACGCCAACAGCGCCGCCAGTCTGAACGCGGATACGCATGTTTTACCCGCCACGCACATTAGCTATGCTGATGGTGTGGCGCTGAAAGCGTGGATGGCTGCTGGTACAGGCGACACAGGGCGCATCACGGGTGGTTCGGTGGATTACGATGCCGCCTATGGCGACAACATGGCCAGCTTTAGCTCGCGCGGCCCGGCTGGCGGTACTGTGCCTGGATTGGCAAACCTCATCAAACCCGATGTGTCAGCGCCGGGTCTGAACATTCTGGCCGCTTATGTTGCTGGTTTCAGCACACCACCTGAATTTAATATCATTAGCGGTACCTCCATGTCCAGCCCGCACGCCGCTGGCGCTGCTGCCCTCATCCGGGCCATGCACCCCACCTGGACGCCGGCCGAAGTGAAATCCGCTTTGATGATGACGGGTATCACCACTCTGGATAAACAAGACAATGTGACGCCGGCCGATCCCTTTGACATCGGCGCCGGCCGTGTCAACCTGGTGACTGCCAGCGACGTTGGCTTTGTTCTCGATGTTACCAACGCCGAGTACGTGGCCGCTAACCCGGCCTCAGGCGGCGATCCCAAACTGCTCAACCTGCCCAGCCTGGCCAACAATGCTTGCGCCGGCACCTGCACCTGGACGCGCACCCTGCGCAGCGTTTTGGGTACAGCCCAGGAATACAATGCAACGGTAACCGGCCCGGCCGGCGTCACCGGCACCGTCACACCGGCCAACTTTACATTGGCGGCGGGTGGCACACAGGTCATCACCATTGATCTGGACGTGACCGGCGCGGCTCTGGGCGCCTGGACATTCGCCCAGGTAAACATTGAACCCGCATCTCCACTGGCTGCCCCGATGGTCGATCTGTTGAATGAGCAATTCAGCGACGCTACCTTCCCGCCAACGGACTGGGCAGTTTATAAGCTGGCAGGCGCCGGTACAACCACATGGATCCGTGATACAGCGCAGTCCTTCAGTCCTCCTGCTTCTGCACGCCGTATATTTGGCGGTTCGGCCGAGGGCAACCAGGATGATTGGCTGGTGACACCGCCGCTGGCTTTAGATGGTTCCACCTTGACCTACTATGATCGCGGCCAGTGGATGGATGATTATGTTTACAGCGGCGTGTGGATTTCTACAGCAAGCTGTGACCCGGCCGATGGTGATTTTGTGGAACTGCTGGAAACACCAGATATCCCCAATAATGCCTGGCGCGCTACGCCGGTTTCTATTAACCTGTCTGCCTACGATGGAGAGACCGCTTGTCTGGCATTCCGTTATGGCGGCACTTTTGCCCACACCTGGTGGATTGATGATGTGGTTGTAACAACTGGTGGCGGTGGTAGTGTGCCAGCCGCGCACATGCCTGTGGCCGTGATTCCGGCGCAAGCGCCTGTTGGCCCCATTATTGACGTTAGCCCGGATAGCCTGGAAAGTCTACAGGCTCCGGATACCACCGTTGTTCAACCTTTGACCATCAGTAACCTGGGTGACACAGCCCTGAACTGGACGATTGTCGAAGAAGGTGCATTGCGTTTGCCGGTTGGCTCATCCCGTGTGGTGGAAACGGCCGCACCCCCGACATTGACCATTGGTGACAACTCACTGTCGGCAAACGGCCGTGCGACCGGCGCCAGCAGCCAGTCGGCGGTGTTGCCACCGGCTGCAGCCGAAGGCGCGACGACAATAACCCACTCCACTTCACAAACCATTGTCTCGGGGAACTCGGTTTCGTGTAATGCTGGTGGTTTGCACGCGGACAACAGCTACTTCCGTGTCTTTGATCTGGTAGCCTTCGGTATTACTGAAGACTTTAATATCACCAATGTCTCCTTCGGCGTTGAGCTGGCGAACGGCGCTACCGGTTCCCAACCGGTGGAAGTCAAACTGCATACGCTGAGTGGCCCCTTCATCTTTGCTAACCTCACCACTATTGGCTCTGCCAATTTGAGTGTGCCGAATCAGACACTCAGCATTTACGATGCGCCGGTGGCTGCCACTGCTCCGGCAGGTTCGCTGTTGGTGGTAGAGATATTCACGCCCGATGGTCAGACGGCTGGTAACAGCTTCTTTATCGGCTCCAACAACCTGGGGCAGACGGGGCCAAGCTATCTCGCGGCCGCAGCTTGTGGTGTGACTCAACCCACCGACACGGCTGCCATTGGCTTCCCCAACATGCACATCGTCATGAATGTGACCGGTAATGTTGGCGGCGGCGGTGGTGGTTGCACGCCAAATGACATCCCGTGGGCCAGTGTATCCCCGACTGGCGGTTCTACAGCCGCTGGCGGCAGCAGCACTGTTGACGTTACCTTCGACTCAACGGGTCTGGATGGCGGCACGTACACCGGTGATCTGTGCATCAGCAGCAATGATCCGGCCGCCCCAGAGGTATATGTACCGTTGACCCTGACCGTTTCGTCCGATCTGCCGGATATTGTCGTGGCGCCGACCAGCCTGAGCAGCAGCCAACCGCCTGACAGCACCAGCAGTGAAGACCTGACCATCAGCAACGTCGGCACGGCCGACCTGACCTGGACGGTTACGGAAGCAGCCAGCGCTGGCCTGTTTGGCGGAAACTGGTCTGACGACTTCGATAGCTATGCCACAGATAGCCAGATTCACGGTCAAGGTGGGTGGAAGGGATGGTTCAATGATCCCGGCGCCGGCGCCTTTGTGCGCGATACCTATGCTGTCAGCGCTCCCAACTCGGTTGAGATCTTGGGCGGCAGCGACCTGGTCCATGAGTACAGTGGCTACACCAGCGGCTTCTGGACCTATACTGCCTGGCAGTATGTGCCCACAGACTTTGTTGGTGAGAGCTACTTCATTATGCTCAACCAGTATAATGACGCCGGTACCACGATGAACTGGTCTACCCAGGTCATGTTCAGCTCAGTAAGCGACTCGGTAATCAATGATGGCGGTGCGTCTGGTGGCACCCTGCCGCTCATCAAGGGTGAATGGGTTGAAATCCGGGTTGAGATAGACCTGGATAACGATACCCAGACATTCTACTATGACGGGCAGATGCTCTATGCGGGCACGTGGACGGGCGAAGTAAGCGGTGGTGGAATCGCCAATATCGGGGCGGTTGACCTCTATGCTAATGGCGCTTCGGCCGTTTACTATGACAACGTCTCCCTGATGGCGCCGCCGCCGCCCCCCTGTGATGTTCCCACCGACCTGCCCTGGTTGAGTGTGTCACCGGATAACGGTACAACAGCAGGTGGTGACAGCGCCACGGTAACAGTTACCTTCGACTCTACCGGTCTGGATGCGGGCGATTACACCGGACTGTTGTGCGTGGACAGCAACGACCCGGATACGCCCCGTGTGGAAGTGCCAGTGACGTTGACGGTTTTGCCGGCGGCCTATGGCGTGGAAGTGGCAGCGGAAGATGCTGATCTGTCTGGCGATGCCGGCACAACGGTGATGTACATGGTCTGGATTACCAACACCGGTAACGTGGAAGACACCTTCGACGTGACGGTAAGCGGTAATACCTGGACGACCACGCCGGCTGTGACCAGCATCACCTTAGCTGCCGGGGCCAGTGGGTCGGTGATGGTGCATGTAGACATCCCGGCTTCGGCTGCCGATGGCGACACAGACACGGCCACGGTGACGGCTACTTCGCAGACCGATGATACGGTCACTGGGTCAGTTGACCTGACCACAACGGCCGTCGTCGAGATCGTAGACACCGATACCTACATCTATCTACCGATTATTCTCAAGCCATAACAGCGAGAACAATCGTCAGCGGACGAGAGTGAGCCTGATACCGGCTCACTCTCGCCACAAAAAGGGTGGTCTCAGCCGAGGCCACCCTTTTTTGTTGTTTACTTGCGGCACGGCCGTAAATCCTTTGTTATAATCTCCCCCACCACGATCACATAAACCTGTCTTTTTTGAACATAACGATGCAAAACATCACCGCCTGGCGACCTGATACACCTTCCCTCCTCCTGGGGTTGCTCCTGGGAATTGGGCTGGCGTTCCTGTTTGTACGGTTGTTACCCTGGCTGCGGCAGCAGGCGCGGCGGGCGCGTGGCTGGCTGGATGGGCATATTGGCCGAATGCGGTCTGGGGTGGAGGCGCGTTTTCAAGGGGAAACGGCCGTATACGCCCAAAACTACCATCTCGGCGCTGACTGGGGCACACTGGATCAGGTCTTTGTGCCACCTTACCTGACTGCGCCGCTGGAGGATGACAGCATCCTGACCGGGCAGCGAGGGGCGGTGCAGTTGGCCTGGCTGTGGCCGGAATTGGCCGGGCGGGTGGGCGCGCCTGTGCTGCCGCTGACGACGGTGGAGCATCTGCTGCGCGACGGCCGTCGCGTCCTCATCTGTGGCGCACCCGGTTCTGGCAAAAGCAGCCTGTTGGCTTATCTGGCCTATCGTCTGGCGGTAGCTGCCCCTACCGGCCCAGATAAAGCGTTTGCTGACATTGTTCCGGTTTTTCTGCACCTGGCCGAAGTAGAGTGGACACCGCCGCCAGCGCCAACCGATGCAGACACGGCCGTACCCGACCCCCTGACCCCGCTCATTACCGCTTTGCAAAAACGGAGCAGCCCGCTCACCTCTCCCGGTATTGGCGAGATGCTGCGCCGCAAACTGGCAGCCGACCAGCTTTTCTTGCTGCTAGACGGCTGGGCGGAATTGTCGCCGGCGCAGCAGCCGCTGGCATTGGCCTGGCTGCGCGCTTTTCTGGCTACTCATGGTAAGACGCGCGTATTTGCTACGGCCGTCCTTGATGGTTATGGCGACTTATTGCCCCTCGGTTTTAGCCGCACTGTCATCCAACCCTGGCGCATTGGTCAGGCGCAGCAGTATCTAGCCCGGTGGTCAGAAAAATTGGGATTGACGGCTCCTTCGGCAGGCTCCGGGCAGGCCGCGCCCCCTCTGGAATCTTGGTGGCAGCCAGGCCAGACTGCGCTGGAAACAACGCTGCGGTTGTGGCTGGCAGCACTGGCGGAGAATCCGGCTGACGGCGAAACGGCCGCTTATCGTGTTAACTGGCTGCCGTTGGCCTTGGGTCTTTTCCAACCGCGCAAAAAGGGGGAATCCTTCGCGCCATTACCGGATGATATTCTGACCTTCTGGCAAGAATTGGCTTATCACCTGCTTAATAGCGGTCAGATGACCATGTCTGCCGACCAGGTGGTGGCCTTGGCGACTGCCGCCGCCCGGCCCAAAGGCACGCCGACAGCCGATTCGCCTGATAACACGACCCCGGCCGAACCGAACAAAGCCCAAGTGACCCGACTGCGCCGTTCATTGGCGCAAAGCCGCCTGTTTGTGCGTTGGGGCGGTGGGCAAATGGGAGTGCGCAGCACGGTGTTGCGCGATTATCTGGCAGCAGCGCATCTGGCCGGGCAGGGCAGCGGCGGCCTGGAAGAGTATCTGGTGGATACACAGTGGCGCGGCGTGTGGTCTCACTTCGCGGCGCTGGCCGATCCGGCGGAAGCGGCTGAGTATTGGCTGAAAGTTGGTGATGTTGACCCGGCGCATGATGGTTGGTTTCAGGTGGCGGCCTGGCTGCCCTATACCGGCGCCAATGGTAACTGGCGGCGACAGGTGATGATCAACCTGGGGCAGTTGGCGCGCCAACCAGACCAACTACCGGCGCTGCGTCTGCGGGCGCTGGCGGCGCTGGCGCTGACGGGTGAGGATGGCTTGTTGAAATTTGTGGAGCAGTTGTTGGCCCGTTCTGACCCCTTGATGCGGCAGATGGGCACGGCCGTGCTGCCCGCCCTGATCGATGATAAAGTGATGGGGTTGTTGGCGGAGCGGCTGGCGGATGAGGACATGGTAGTGCGCTTCACGGCCGTATACGGTCTGGCATTGCGTCAATCTGATCCGCTGGCGGAACGGCCGTTGGTGCAGTCGCTCATCGGCGATAATGAAGACATGGGGCTGCTCACGGCCGAACTGCTGGCCCAAAATGGTGGGCCGGGGCTGGAAATTTTGCAGGAAGCGGTGAAAGAGGAGGATATACAGGTGCGGCGGGTAGCCGTCCACGGGCTGTCTGTGTTGGATGAGAGTTGGGTAGAGGCGCTGTTGGTAGACCTGGAACACAACGACAGTGAATGGTTTGTGCGCACGGCTGCTGCCGGTGGCCTGGAGACGATACGCCGCCGCCGGCTGCCGCAGCCCTGGCGACCGGTGCGCGCCGCCGACCAACCCTGGTTGGAAGATATGCTGCGGGCGCAGGGAAAACGGGCGCCATCGGGGGTGGCAGCCGTAGCCTTTGTGACGGCGCTGTTTACCGAGGGGGCCGATGTGCCAACACGGCTGGTAGCGGCGCGACTGTTGGCGCAATTACCGGCCAAAGAAGCCATGCCGGCGCTGTTGGCTGCGGCGCAAGATGGTAATGTGGACACGGCCGTGCGCCACGCCGCCTTTGAAGCCTGGTACGCCCTGCACCGCGCGTATGATCCGTAATCGGTAAACTGTAATCGGTAATCGGTGAACATAACGATAACCGATAACCGACTACCTCTCTTATGAAACCCCTCATCGGCACTGATCTCAAACGTTTTTTACGCGACTATAAACGGCAGCACCGGCCGAATGTAGACCTGGTGGGGCTGCTGCAAAGTGTGGAGTACCCGGCCAATGTCGGCTCGATTTTCCGGGTGGCCGATGGCGCGGGCATGACGGAACTGGTGCTGACGGGCATTACACCCACGCCGCCAAACGCGACCATTGAGAAGGTGGGGCGGTACAAAAGTTTACGCATTCCCTGGCGGTATGAGGCGGACCCGGTCACGGCCGTGCAAGACCTGAAATCACGGGGCTATCAGGTGGTGGCGGTGGAGTTGGCGGACACGGCCGTGCCCTACCACGAATTTGCTTATTCACCCAAAACCTGCCTGGTGGTCGGCCACGAGGATCATGGCGTCACCAAAGCCACGCTGTCAGCCTGTGATGCCGCTGTGTTTCTGCCCATGTATGGCAAAGGGCTGTCGCTGAATGTGCATGTGGCCTTGAGTATTGTGGTCTATCACATTTTGCACCAGACGCTTTCCGTTCAGACCTGACAGGTTTCAGAAAACCTGTCACCTTATTTTTGAACGAAAACGTTCA
>DAOMOK010000023.1:9530-107492 GCA_035444285.1 Chloroflexota bacterium | reverse complement strand
TTCCCTCTTTGAAGGCGAGCTCCTCATGCCTCAACTCACACCTGAATAGTTACTCACGGATTACGTATGCCCCACGTTATCATCGCCCTCGGCTCCAACATCGAAAAGGAGCGCAACCTGCCGCTGGCGGTGGCGATGCTGCGGCAGATGTGCCAGGTTATTGGCGTTGCTCCCGTCTACGAATCCGCTCCCGTTGGTTTATTAGAGCAGCCGGACTTTTGGAACACGGCCGTCCTCCTCCACACCACCCTCACCCCCACCCAACTCAAACATGAGGTCATCGGCGCGATTGAAACGAAGCTAAAGCGGGTGCGCCAGGCTGACCCCAACGCGCCGCGCACCATTGACGCGGACATCATTTTGTATGGCGATTTTGTGGGGGAGTATGATGGCGGCGACGGCCGTACCCGCCCCCTGCCTGACCCCGACCTGCTGAAATTCCCCCATGTAGCCGTGCCCGTCGCCGACCTGCTGCCAGACCTGCCCCATCCTGTGACCGGTGAACGATTAGCGGACTTGGCGGAAAGATTGCTGGCGGAAATGGGGGGACGGCCGTTGTGGAAATGTGAAGGTTTGGCATTGTAAACAAAGGGTAGAGAAAATATGCTGCCTGAGCTATCGCAAAGTGATAAATTGCTGGTGGTGGACGTGGAGTCTACCTGTTGGAAAGACGCGCCGCCGCCAGGAGAGCAATCGGAAATCATTGAGATCGGGTTGTGTTTGTTGGATGTAACCACCAGGCAGCCGGAAGGAAAACGGAGTGTATTGGTACGGCCGTCGCGCTCCAAAGTCAGCGCTTTTTGCACCCGGCTCACGACACTGACCCAGACCGATGTGAACCAGGGTATGCACTTTTGGGAAGCGTGCCTGATGCTGCAAGAAGAATACCAGTCGTCAAGCCGGGTCTGGGCCAGTTGGGGGGAATATGACCGCAAACAGTTCCAATGGCAGTGCGCCTCATTTGGTGTGCCCTATCCTTTCAGCGAACAACACATCAATGCGAAGAAGCTGTTTGCCGAAAAACATACAAAGGGCCGGCAGGTAGGCATGGCCCGTGCGCTGCAAATCTTGAAGTTGCCCCTGGATGGTACACACCATCGCGGCCATGACGACGCCTGGAACATTGCGCGCATTCTGACAACACTGCTTTAGAAGAGCAGAGCATGCCCTCGTGCCCCCTGACAGCGGATTTACAGGATTTACGGATCGAAGACAGTTGGAAAAAATTCGCAAATCATGGAAACCCTGTCCAAAGGCGCCTGGTCAGGACAAATCGAGGCAAAGGCTGACCGGGCAGTGGTCGGAGCCAGGAACGTCCGGGTGAATGGCAGCGCTGGCTACAGCCGGGGCCAGATCGGGGCTGATGAAGAAGTAATCCAGCCGCCAGCCCACGTTCCGCTGCCGCGCCCCACCGATCGCCGTCCACCAGGTATAGGCCCCCGTTTTGTCCGGGTATAGGGCGCGGTAGGTGTCAATGTAGCCCTGCGCCACCACCTCATCAATCCAGGCACACTCTTCCGGCATAAAGCCGGTCGTCTTGCGGTTTTGTTTCGGCCGGGCCAGGTCAATCTCCTTGTGGGAGGTATTTACATCACCACAAAACACAACCGCCTTACCCTGCGCCCGCAGCTTGTTGCAATAGGCCAGGAAGTCGGCTTTGTATTGCATCTTGAAGGGCACACGGCCGTGATCCCGCCCCCCATTGGGAAAATAAGCGCCAATGAACACAAAATGGTCATACTCGGCCACAATGGTGCGCCCTTCCCGGTCAAAGTCGGGAATGCCCAGGCCAATTTGCACATGGCGTGGTTCCATTTTGCTGTAGAGCGCCACGCCACTGTACCCCTTCTTTTCGGCCCAGGCCCAGTAGGTGTGGTAGCCGTCGGGCTGGCGCAGGGCATTGTCTAACTGATCGGGGTGGGCTTTGGTTTCTTGCAGGCAGAGGATGTCTGGCTGTGTCTGGTGCAGCCAGTTGAGGAAACCTTTGTTTTGGGCGGCGCGAATGCCATTAACGTTCCAGGAATAGAGAGTAACCATGTGTGGATTGTATACCGAACGCGCTGAGTAGGCAGGTAACTGTTTGGTGGCAGGTGGTGGGTAATCGGTGCTAAAATGAATGGCATGGCAAGTAAAAAAGCGCGCAAAGGGCAACGGCCGTCACAACGGCCGTCACGCTCCACACTCTCACCGCAAAACCGGGTGCTGGTGGCGCTGGTGGTTCCGGTATTAGCCGGCTTGCTGATAGCCTGGTTAACCGGCTTACTGGCTGCGGGTGCAGCAGCCTCGTCAGGCAGCCGGGCGCCGGTGTGGGCAGCTGTGGGGCTGGCGGCCTGGTTTGTGGGAATGGCGTTTTATGGGCTGCCGGGCATGGGGTTGAAGGGGGGACGGCCGTTATTTGCCGGTATCGCCTTTGCCACCCTGGGCTGGATCACCTTTTTACTCCTGCGCGCCATTTTCATTCCCATCAATCCGGCGGTTGCCGGGTCTACCCGCGCCTTCATTTACACCTTGCTGTTTGAAGCCTTTGCCCTGCAATTATGGACGTTTGGCCTGCTCTTTCGGGCCATAGCCGACTGGCGTGGGCCGCTGACAGCGGCAACTGCCAGCGGCGTTGTTTTTGGCGCGATTGGTTTTTTGCTTTTTCAGAACGTATATACAGCTTCTCTTGTCACGCTGATCTACTATACAGTGTGGGGCGTTTTTTACGGTATCATTCGCTTACGGACGGGCAGCCTGTTGGGTACGGTCATCATCCAGGCAATGCAGATTTTCACCGCCTGGGTGGCCCTGGGCAGTATGCCGCCGGAAACAGCCGAAGTTCAACTCTTGTGGGTATATGGTCTCGCTGCGGTGATCACGGCCGTGTTTATCTGGCGTCTGTGGCCGAAGGTGGAGAGCGACTATAGAGTGTAATTGAGTAATTGGGCAATTACTCAATTACCAATTGAGAAACAGCTATGACAACCATTGAAGTAAAAATTGACGACCGGGCGCGATTGGTAACGGCCGTACTCGCCGCCAGTGATTGGCCGGACGAGGAACAAAAACAGTTAACCCACGCCGTACACCCTCATGCCAAACAAACCCGCCAGTTTGTGCAGAAATACAAATATCACCAGGCCATACGCGGCGTGAACGAGGCGCTGTTGAATGGGGTGACGTTGGAAGAGCTGTTTAGCACGGCCGTGCGCTGCGCCTGGCCCACCTTTGAACCGGCCGAACCATTGCCCCACCTGCTAAAAATTGAACGATGGGCGCGTTCACTGGCCGATTTTGAACACGACACAGACATCGCCACCACCTTGTGGGTGCAGTATCAGGATGTCTGGCAGGCAGCAGTGGACGCGCTGCAGCGCATTTTTGCCGACGGCCGTGTCGCTTCCTTCTTAGACCGTCTGACGCAGATGACCAACCCGCAGATGGTGATCATGCCCAATCTGGTGTATCCGGCGTTGACGGCCGTGCTCGCCACCACCCAGGACACCCTCTATCTACTGCTGCCGCCACCCAAAGCCGTTGGTGAATCTCCTCCCTGGCCCTATGACGAAGACCCCCCCACCGTCGTCACCACCGTTTGCCAGCACCTCAGCATCCGGTTGATGGCCGACCGGTTGGCGGCGCTGGAACGAGCACAGCGTGAACTATTTCGCCACGCCGCCACTACCCTTTGCCTGGAGACCGCTTTTGATGAATTTGAGGCCCAGGCTTACCAACTACGCATCAAAAAAACGGGAAATCTGCCCACCCTACCCGTTGTTACCGACCAACTGCGCCGCTATCTCAACGGCGACCTGGCGGAGTTGGTAGATATTTTTGAAGAATGAGATTGAGAGATAAGGAGATTGAGAGATTGAGCGTGAAACCAATCTCCCAATCTCCTCTTTTTCAGGAGGAAAAAATGAGTTACGAGTTTATTCTCACACGCACCGACGGCCGTGTTGGCGTGGTTCAAATCAACCGCCCCAAAGCGCTCAACGCCCTCAATGTAGATGTGATGATGGAGTTAATGTCCGCGCTGGAAGCGTTTGACGTTGACGAATCGGTTGGTTGTATGGTGCTTACCGGCAACGAACGCGCTTTTGCTGCCGGCGCCGACATCAAAGCTATGGCCGAAGCCACCCCTGTGACCATGCTGCACAGCCCCATGATTGACCAATGGGATCGGCTGCAAAAAGTGACCAAGCCGGTCATCGCTGCCGTTTCCGGCTTTGCTCTGGGCGGCGGCTGCGAATTGGCCATGGCCTGCGACATGATCGTTGCCAGCGAGAGCGCCCAATTCGGACAGCCGGAAATTAACATTGGCGTCATGCCCGGCGCCGGTGGCACGCAGCGCATGACCCGCGCCGTGGGCAAAGCATTGGCGATGGAGATTGTGTTGAACGGCCGTTTCCTTTCCGCCCAGGAAGCCCTGCAATACGGCCTGGTCAACCGGGTTGTGCCGGTGGAGCTTTATCTGGAAGAGGCCATCAAACTGGCCCAATCCATTGCCGAACGCGCCCCCGTCGCCATTCGTCTGGCTAAAGAAGCGGTCAACGCCACCTTTGAAACCAATTTGCAGAGCGGACTGGCCCTGGAACGCCGCCTCTTTTACATGCTCTTTGCCACTACCGACCAGAAAGAAGGCATGGATGCCTTCATCAACAAACGCCCCCCTGCCTGGAAAGGAGAGTAACTGGGAAATTCGTAGTCCATAAACCGTAATCGGATTACGGTTCACGGATTACGGATTACGGATTACGGTTCACGGATTACGGATTACGGTTCACGGATTACGGATTACGGTTCACGGATTACGGATTACGGTTCTGGTTCAATCGTAAAGCGAAACGGAAACCCTTGCAGACGAGCGGCAAAGGTCGCACCCGCGACACGCCGCTCCGCTTCCGCCTTTGGCAGCACATCCACCACTGACTGCCCCTCCGTATGTACCTGCCACATAATCGCCTCCGCAAAGATAAGCGGCTTGTAGAAAAACTGCACCAAGACCCACACCACAAAATCCATTGTTGTCACCGGATCATCATGGGCAATTACTTTCCAGCGGGTGTCATCTACGGCCGTGTCATCCACAACCGGCGTATCCTGCACATTCGGCGCCGTGCCGGTCAGCATCTGCGAAAGAATGTGGTAGGGCATTTTTTACCTCTTTCCTTCAATTTGTTTCGCTTTGATTGTGATACGATTTAGCGCACAGGTCAATTCCCTGTTCAGTCGCTTTGTTGCATTTTCTTGCCTGTTGCCTAAAAAAACAATCGCCTGTAAACTGTTGTCAAGAGGGAAAGAATGGAGTAAAAATAGAGACCTTTGCGGGTCATACTGGTGAACCTGCCCTGAAATATCCACTATCAAAGACAACCATTGGAAATTTTAACAAGACATTATGGCACCACTTTTAGACGTTCGTAATCTGGTAACGCGGTTCTATACCGAAGACGGCGTAGTATATGCCGTCAATGGTATCAGCTACACCCTGGATGAAGGCGAATCTATGGCTATTGTCGGCGAAAGCGGCTCCGGCAAATCCGTAGGCGTTATGTCCATTATGGGGTTGATTCCCTCCCCGCCTGGCAAAGTAGAAAGCGGTGAAGTGTGGTACGCAGGCCGTGATCTGGTCAAGCTCACTCAGGAAGAGTTGCGGCAGTTGCGCGGTAATGAGATCGCCATGATCTTCCAGGACCCCATGACCTCCCTCAACCCCGTCCTCACCGTTGGTCTGCAAATGACCGAGTCCCTGGAACTGCACCTGAATATGAGCAATGCCCAGGCCAAAGAACGGGCCGTGGAAATGCTCCAATTGGTGGGTATCCCCGATGCCGCTGACCGGTTGGAAGATTACCCCCACCAATTCTCCGGTGGTCAGCGGCAGCGATTGATGATCGCCATGGCCCTCAGTTGCAATCCTTCCATCCTGATTGCAGACGAACCCACTACAGCCCTCGATGTTACCATTCAAGCCCAAATCATTGAATTGGTGCAGAAGTTACAAAAAGAATTAGGCATGGCCATCATCTGGATTACCCATGACCTGGGTGTGGTGGCCGGCATGGTGGAAAAATTGGCCGTCATGTATGCCGGTTTTATCGTTGAGTATGGCGCTGTAAATGACCTCTACAAGCATACCAGCCATCCCTATACACTGGGATTGCTCAATTCAATTCCAAAAGTGGACGCCAAAGAGCGTACCCGCCTGGCCTCCATCGAAGGCCTACCTCCCGATTTATTGGTTGAACCAAAGTATTGTCCTTTTGCACCACGCTGCCCCTTTGCTGTGGAGCAGTGCTGGGCTGAAAATCCGCCCTTAATACCAGTGGCGCCCGCCCACTCTGCGGCCTGCTGGCGCTGGGAGACAGTCCGTTCACAATCTACAAAAGTTGGAGTCGCTGCATGAGTCAAGAGAATGGCCTTAAGAATGGCCCGAAGAATGGCAAAGAAGTCCTGGTCAGTGTTAATGATCTCAAATTACACTTTCCCATCATGCGCGGCGTTATTCGGCGGCAAGTGGGCGCCGTTAAGGCAGTGGATGGGGTAACATTTGATATTTACAAAGGTGAGACCCTGGGGCTGGTAGGCGAAAGTGGCTGCGGTAAATCCACTGCCGGGCGCGCCATCCTGCAACTGCTCAAACCTACGGCCGGTGAAGTTTTTTTTGAAAAGCAGGATTTAACCAAATTGGGCAAAGGGGATTTGCGCCGCGCCCGGCGCCATATGCAAATGATCTTCCAAGACCCGCAAGCTTCACTTAACCCCCGTCTGACGGTTGGCAGCATCATCAGCGAGCCACTGGAAATCCACAATGTAGGCGATAGAAACAGCCGCAAAGAACGGGTGCAGGAATTACTTCGCGTGGTAGGGCTGAACCCCTATTTTGTCAGCCGTTACCCGCACGAATTTTCCGGTGGACAGCGGCAGCGTATTGGTATTGCCCGCGCCCTGGCTACCAACCCCAGCTTTATTGTGGCTGACGAACCGATTTCGGCTCTGGATGTTTCCATTCAAGCGCAGGTGGTCAATTTGCTGGATGACCTGAAAGCCGAGTTGGGGCTTACTTATTTGTTTATTGCGCATGATCTTTCCATGGTGCGTTACATTAGTGATCGGGTAGCGGTGATGTACCTGGGCAAGATCGTGGAATTGGGCAGCCGGGATGATGTGTATGATCGGCCGTTCCATCCCTATACCCAGGCGTTATTATCGGCTATTCCCATTCCCGATCCTGATAAAGAAGTCCGACGGGAACGTATAATCCTAACAGGGGAAGTGCCGAACCCGGCAAACCCACCAACTGGCTGCCGTTTTCATACCCGCTGTCAATATGCTACGGAGATTTGCAGCCAGCAAGACCCGGAGTTTCGGAATTTGGGCACGGCCGTGCAATCTCACATGGTCGCCTGCCACCATGCTGAAAAATTCCTGTAACGTTCGTAGTTCGTAGTAGGCGATTTATCGCCATTACACTACAAAACCAACCTTAAAGGAGGTGATGCCTGAAGAAAATGTGAGAAGCTTTTCAATAGAGCGAGGAGTACACACCTTATCCAAAACCCCCGATAATCTCAATGTGGAGGAGATTCAATGTTTACGCAAAAAAAATCACTATTTTGGTTAGCTGCCCTGGCCATCATTGCCCTGGTCATTGCCGCCTGCCAGCCGCAAGTAGAAACCGTTGAAGTAACGCGCGTCGTGGAAACCACCGTCGTCGAAACCGTGACTGTGGAAGGCCAGGAAGTGGAAGTCACCCGCGTCGTCACCGAAACCATCGTCGAAACTGTTGTTGAAACCGTCACTGTTGAAGTGCCGGCGCCCGGCGAAGAAGTGGCCCCCGCCGAATTCACAGCTGATGACCCCAGCATCTACGTAAACCAGACCTTCGGTGACATTGACACCATGGACCCGAACCTGATTTATGATACTGCCAGTGGCCTCCTGGCCCTGAACGTAATGGAACCGCTCATCCGCTACAACCGGGAAGACGCCAACACCTTTGTGCCCGTGCTGGCCCTGGAAGTCCCCAGCCTGGAAAATGGCCTCATCTCTGAGGACGGCCTGACCTACACCTTCAACATCCGTGAAGGCGTCACCTTCCACGAAGGTGGCACGCTGGAACCGCATGACGTCGCCTACACCTTCCAGCGCGGTTTGCTGCAATCCGACCCCAACAGCGCCCAATGGCTGCTGCTGGAACCGATCCTGGGTTATAACACTTGCTACGACATCACCGAAGGTATTGACCCCGAATGTAGCCTGGCCGGTGATCCGGCTGGATTGATCGCCACCGCCACGCCCGAACAACTGGTAGCCGCTTGTGAACTTGTCAAAGCAGCCGTTGTGGCTGATGACGATGCCGGTACCGTCACATTCAACATGGCTATGCCCTGGGGCCCGTTCCTGGCCACCCTGCCGCCCGCCTGGGGCTCCATTCTGGACATGGAATGGGCTATTGAGCAAGGCGCATGGGATGGCAGTTGCGATACCTGGCAGAATCATTATGCCCCCGGCTCCGAAAACTCTGAACTGACCGAAGTCATGAATGGCACCGGCCCTTACAAATTGGAAAGCTGGACGCCTGGACAGGGTTATGTGCTGGTTGCCAACGAAAATTACTGGCGCGGTGATGACGAACCTGTTTGGGAAGGCGGCCCGGCCGGCCAACCCGCCATCAGCACTATCGTCGTGCAGTTAGTGGATGAATGGGGTACTCGCTTTGCTTCCCTGCAAGCCGGTGACGCTGACAACGTGACTGTTAACCTGGCCGACCGACCCCAGGCCGACACACTCGTTGGCGAAATCTGCGATGCCGATGGTAACTGCGCCCCCAATCCGGACAATCCCAATGGACAACTGCGGAAATGGGCCAGCCTGCCCTCTGTTTCCCGCACCGACGTCTTCATGACCTTTGATGTGGGCGCGGATTCTCCCTACATCGGCAGTGGACAGCTAGACGGCAATGGTATCCCGCCGAACTTCTTCAGCGACATCAATGTACGCCGGGCCATGAACTACTGCTTTGACTATGATGTCTACATCGCCGAAGCACTCAATGGCGAAGGCGTGCGCAACAACGGCCCCATCATCAAAGACATGTTGGGTTACAACGACGACGGCCCCTATTACAATTATGATCCTGAAGCCTGTGCGGCCGAACTGGCGCAGGCCTGGGATGGTGCCTTGCCGGAGACCGGCTTCCGCTTCCAGGTTGCCTACAACACCGGCAACACCGCCCGCCAGACAGTTGGTGAAATTTTGCAAGCCGAATTGAGCGCCATCAACCCGCTGTATCAAGTGGAAGTTGTTGGTCTGCCCTGGCCCACCTTCTTGCGTACCTTCCGCGCCTCCCAGATCCCCATGATCGCCAGCGGTTGGTTGGAAGACATCCATGACCCACACAACTGGGTACAGCCGTTCACTATCGGCACCTATGCTGGCCGCCAGGTTCTGCCTGCGGACATCATCGCCCAGTTTAATGAGTTGGTCAACGCTGGTGTAGCCACCGCCGATCCGGCCGAACGGGAACAAATCTACTTTGAACTGCAACAACTGCACCATGACCTGGCCATTCAGATCACATTGGCTCAGGCCTTTGGCGCACGCTATGAGCAGCGTTGGGTAGATGGCTGGTACTACAACCCCATCGAATCTGGCACCTACTTCTACGCCTTGAGCATGAAGTAATCAGGTTCCCCATCACGATTATAGTCGTTTGATTCCATAAGAAGGTCGGCATTCTTCCCATAAGAATGCCGCCTTCTTTCTTCTTAGATTTCAAGCAAGCCCATTGCAGATTGTGCTTTTTCCCGTAGAGTAGGTAATGGATTTTCTTGAAGTATGTCGTAGGATCATAAGACAACCGGACGCTTGCGTATAATGTTGTAAACCCCAGAACAATCGGGCAACTCGCCTGATAAAGGAGACCAGGATGACTACATATATCATTCGCCGATTACTCATCATGCCCATCACGTTATTGGGTGTCACTTTTCTCATTTTTGCCATGTTGCAAATTTTGGGGCCGGTGGAACGTTCCGCATTGTATGTACGTGATGTTCCCAAAACAGAGCACCAGATTAACGCTATCATTCAACGGTATGGATTAGCCGATCCGGTTTATCTGCAATACTGGTACTGGATGGTGGGGCGCACGGACCCGCAAACAGGTGAGACCATCGGCGGAATTTTGCGGGGCGACCTGGGCTTTTCCCGCACCGGGCGTGAGCCGGTGACGGAGATGCTCAAGCGCCGCTTTCCGGCTACGCTAGAACTGGCGCTGTGGGCAATGATCCCGATTGTAGCCGGCGGCATCTGGATGGGCATCAAGGCAGCCTTAAACCACAACAAACCCATCGATCAGGTGGCGCGCGTCTTTGCTACTTTAGGCTGGTCCATTCCCACTTTTGTTCTGGCATTGATGCTGCTGCTCATTTTTTACGCCCGGCTGGATTGGTTGCAGCCGGGGCGTCTGTCTACCCAGTATATGCTGGAAGTGGGCCGTCCCGGATTTACACAGTACACCAATATGATGACGGTAGATGCGCTGCTCAATTTGCGGTTTGATATTTTTTGGGACGCATTAAAACATTTGATCATGCCGGTTATTACACTGGCTGTCATTCAGTGGGCGCTGCTGCTGCGGGTGACACGCTCTTCCATGCTGGAAGCCATGCGCCAGGATTATGTGCGCACGGCCCGTTCTAAGGGGTTAAAAGAGCGGATGGTAATCAACCGCCACATCCGGCGTAATGCGTTGATTCCAGTGGTGACGATTGCCGGGGCCACGTTGGCCGGGCTGATGAATGGGGCTGTTGTAACGGAAACTATTTATAACTATCCGGGGCTGGGAAAAATGGCGGCTGATGCGGCCGTGTCCCTGGATGTATTGACCATGCTCGGTTTTGCCTTGTTCAACGGAATTTTGTTCATCGGTGCGTATTTGATCGTAGACATACTTTACGTGGTAATTGACCCACGCATACGGTTGTCATAATTAATAAGGATGGAGGTGATGAAATGACATCAGCTACAAATGAAACTGTGCCGCCAGTTGGCAAGCCTGCCAGTATTTTGGCTGCGGAAAACGTTTTACGCCCACCTTCTCGTCTAGAAAAAGCGGTTGGGCCGGAATGGGCGCGCCTGATCAAGGGACTGCTGACGAACCCTCTGTCTGTATTTGGCTTGATTATTGTGGCGGGTTTCCTTTTTGTGGGATTGCTGGCGCCGGTGCTGGCGCCCCCGCCCAGCCCAACCTGGAAAACAACCAGTATCCCCCGCGACGGGTTCCGCCCTGAACCACAACCACCGGGAACGCCATGGCAGAGAAATGCGCCTTATTACATTCCGGCATGGTACAAGTTGACCGGCAACGAAGAGTGGGTGCATTTATTGGGAACCACCGGTGGGCAGTATGACATCTGGTATGGGTTGATATGGGGGACGCGCACGGCTTTGCTGGCGGGCACGGCCGTCGTTTTTGTCTCGGCCATCATTGGCATTCTCATTGGCTCTATCGCCGGTTATTTTGGCGGCATTGTAGATGAAGTGCTGATGCGTTTCGTCGAAATTTTTGTTGTTTTTCCCGGTCTGGTAGCAGTGTTGGTATTATCGTCTATTTTGATACCCATCTTTGGCCGCAGTTTGTGGCCGGCAATGATTGCGCTCACGGTTTTTGGTTGGATGGGGTACGCACGTCTGTTACGGGGTGATATTTTGTCCGGCAAGGAGCGGGATTATGTGCTGGCCGCCAGAGCCAGCGGCGCTAAAGATACCCACATTATCTTGAAGCATGTGCTGCCCAATGCCATTTTCCCCACGCTGGTGCTTTTGTCACTGGATATGGGGTCAATTGTCCTCAGCTTTGCCGCCCTCAGTTTTTTGGGTGTGGGCGTGGAAGCAGGTTATGCGGACTGGGGGCAGATTGTGAGCTTTGCCCGTAACTACATTGTTTCATTGGACACTTACTGGTATGTCATTCTCTTCCCGGCGCTGGCTCTGCTGTTTTATGGCCTGGGTTGGAATCTGTTGGGTGACGCCATGCGGGATATTCTGGACCCGAAAATGCGGGGGAAAACAGGATAATTCAGTAAGTGGTAAAGAGCAATCAAAAGAGCGGGCTATTTGTAGCCCGCTCTTTTTGTTTGTCGTATTCGCGTTTTCTTCACGGGTTTGTAGAGGAAGGGTATGGCGGCAGGCACACGGCCGTGCAGTATCCCTCCCCCTCTTGCCCTATGATGACCTCATATCAAACTGAGTGGTTTCGATGGAAGGAGGTCCATCATGTTACACAAAACACATATTCTGCTGATCCTTATAGCTGTTTTATTGTTCGCCCCGGGAGCTTACGCCCAGGGGCAGCCAGAGCCACAACATACCGATCCCACCTGGCAGGCGAGCTATTGGAACAACCAGGCCCTCTCTGGGCCACCAGCCCTGCAGCGCGCCGAAGCCGACATTAACTGGGACTGGGGGACCGGCTCACCCGACCCGGCCATTACACCCGACAACTTCTCAGCGCGCTGGACGAAGGTGATAGACGTAGCCGCCGGCAGTTATCGTTTCACAGCTACCACCGATGATGGTATTCGCCTCTGGGTGGATGACCAGCCCATTATCAACCAGTGGTATGACCACCCGGCGCAGACCTATTTTGAAGATGTGCCGCTTTCGGCCGGGCATCACACGGTGCGCGTGGAATATTACGAGAATAGCGGTTTTGCCGTGGCCAAAGTCTCCTGGGGGCTGACGCCGATCAACACCAGCGTGTGGCGGGGCGACTATTTTAACAACCAGACCCTTTCCGGCGCGCCGGTGCTGACACGCAATGACGCCTTCATTGATTACAACTGGAGTACTGGCTCACCGGCGCCTACCATTCCTGCCGATCACTTTTCGGTACGTTGGACGCACACATTGACGCTGCCCGCCGGTAATTACCGCTTCACCACCCGCACCGATGACGGCGTGCGACTGTGGGTGAATGATCACCTGCTGATTGACCAGTGGCATGATATGGCCGTCAGTTCATACAGCGGTGTGATTTATGTGGGCGGCACGGCCGTGATGCGCATGGAGTATTACGAAAACACCGGTCTGGCCGAAGCCCACCTCAGTTGGGAACTGGTCGGTAGCCCGCCGCCCCCCGCCGGAACGGTGATTGTGGATGACCTGGATGCCGGGTTCGTAAAGGGCGGCGCCGCCGGCAGTTGGCGTACCGAAGCCGAGGGGTACAACGGCCGTCTGCTCTGGACACATAACAATGACACCACCCGCCCCAATTACAACTGGGCGCGCTGGTATCCGCAGTTAGCCGCCGGTCAGCGATATGAAGTATTCGTCTACATTCCCGACCGCTTCACCACCACCGCCCAGGCCCGCTACTGGATTTCCCACCGCGATGGTTTCACCCTGCGCGTGGTTAACCAGTCAGCTTACAGCGACCAGTGGGTCTCTCTCGGCACCTACACTTTCCGCGGCACCAGCAGCGATTACGTTTCCCTGGCCGACGTGACCTTTGAAGCGTATCTGTCTCGTCTGATTGCATTTGACGCAGTGAAGTTTGAAAGGCGTTAAGGAAAATGATGCGTGATGCGTGAGATTTTCCGGTCACGCATCACGTATCACGCATCACGATCACGTCGTTTTCGTCACTTTGTTCAAGCCGCGCGGCGCTTCCGTGTTGTAGCCTTTCACGGCCGTCAGCCAATAGCTGAACAGCTGCCCCGGTACAATGCTCACCAGCGGCGTCAGCCATTCGGGGATGCCGGCGGGCAAGGGAATGGGGCTGGTCGCCAGCTCTAGCGCTTCTGGCTGATCGGAGATGACCAACAGTTCCGCCCGCCGCTCCTGCGCCAGTTTCTGCAGCAGCGCCAGCATATCGGCATAGACCGCCCCACCGGGCGCGACTGCCAGCACCGGGAAGCCATCCGCCACCACCGCAATTGGGCCATGCCGGAAATCGGCCGAAGAGTATGGCTCGGCCACCACATACGTCAATTCCTTCAGCTTTAAGGACCACTCAAAGGCAGTGGCATAGTTATAGCCTCGCCCCAAAACCACGCATTGCTGCATGTAGCGGTAACGCGGCGCTAACCGGGCAATATGTTCATCCTGGCGCAGCACCTCACGCACCCAATCAGGCAGGTGGGCCAACTGCGCCAGCCGGGGTTCATCATTCGCCCATGCTGCCGAGAGCATAGCCATCGCCAACAGTTGGGTCGTATATGTTTTGGTGGCAGCCACCGCTTTTTCCGCGCCGGCCTGAATGTCAATAACGTAGTCAGCCGCCTGCGCCAGCGGCGAATCGGGGGCATTGGTGATCGCCAACGTGGGGCGGCCCTGCCGTTTGCCCTCGGCTACCACATTCACAATGTCCGGCGATTGGCCGGATTGGGACACACCTATCACCAGCGCCCCATCCAGCCGGGGCGGACTGTCATACAGGCTAAAAAGGGAAGGGGTTGCTAAGGCCACCGGTAGATGGTTGGTCGCCCCCCACAGGTAATTGGCATAGCGGGCGGCATTGTCAGAGGTGCCGCGCGCGGCGATAAACGCATAATGAATCTGGCGCTGGCGCAAATCCTGGGCAATGGCTTGCACGGCCGTCAAATTCCGTTCATAACTCCGCTGCAAAATTTCTGGTTGAGAGTGGATTTCCTCGTAAAGAGACATAGGGTTTCTCGTGATGCGTGATGCGTGATGCGTGAGGTCACGCATCACGCATCACGTCATAGAGTACCTCGCCACGCACCATCGTCATGGCGACCTGTAAATCAGGGGTTAATAAAACCAGGTCGGCATCGTAGCCGGGGGCGATGCGGCCTTTACGCTGCCCCAACCCCAACAGGTCGGCGGGGACAGTAGTGACCGCCGCAATCGCTTCCGCCAGGGAGCAGCCGGTATAGGAGATAAAGTTGCGCACGGCCGTGTCCATGCCCAATATACTGCCCGCCAATGTGCCATCCGGCAAACGGCAGGTGGTCGTGTCCACCGTCACCGGGAAATCACCCAGGTCATAGGCGCCGGGCGGCATGCCCAACGCCGCCATCGCATCCGTGACCAGATTCAGGCGTGGCCCGGTCGTCTGCCAGGCCAGCTTCAGCAGCGCCGGATGCACATGCACACCGTCGGGAATAATGCCAACGGTCGCCCGCTCATCATCCAGCAGCGCCCCGACCAGTCCCGGCTCGCGGTGGTGCAGACCCGGCATGGCGTTAAACAGGTGTGTGCCATAGCGCACCCCGGCGGCAAAACCCGCTTTCGCCTCGGCAAACGTAGCCATGCTGTGCCCGGCGCTGACGACGACGCCCCGTTCCGCCAACGCCGCGATGACGGGCAGCGCCCCCGGTAGTTCTGGGGCCAGTGTCACCAGCCGCACATGCGTTTCCGGCAGCCAATCGGCGACAGCTTTTAAGGTGGGCCGTTGCATGTGGTCGGGATTGTGCGCCCCCTTTTTCTGCGGATTCAGGAACGGCCCTTCCAGGTGCAACCCCCATGGTTCCGCGCCGGAGAAGGTGGACGGCCGTGTCCCCAAAACCTCTTGTGCTTTTCTCACCGTCGCCAGCGGAGACGTGATCACCGTTGGCAAAAAACCGGTAACACCATATTGCGGCAGCCGGGCCGCCACTTCCCAGATCGTCTCCGGCTGCCGGGTAAAATCCAGCCCAAACGCACCGTTCAACTGCAAATCTATAAAACCGGGTACAAGAAAATGGTCTGGCGCGTGAAGGGCCGCCGGGCTGGTGGTTGAGGGCGAGATGGCTGAAATACGGCCGTCAGCCACCACCACCACGCCCTCTTCAATGACCCCATCAGGTGTCAGTATGTTTGCCCGAATAGTTAACATAAAATGGGCCAATTACCCTATTACCTCTGGAATCCGCACCGGCAGTTTACCCTGAAACGGAATTTCCCCCCACAACGCGGCGGCCACGGCGCGCAGGGCCGGTTCCTGAATACTGTAAGTACAAATGTGAGTGCGGGCGCGGGGATAAGCCACCAGATCATAAGGAGTACGCAAAGCAACCGTAATCAGTGGTGCGCCTGTATCAAGTAATGCCTTCACCAACTCTGCCTGTGCCGGTTGGCGGGTGGCTTCAATCGTCCCCACCACAACCAGATCATAGTGAACCACCCGGTCACGGAAGGTGCTGATACATGATTCGTCCGGTTGCTGAGGGATGACGTATTCGTCCACCCGCGGGTGGTAATGGCGCAGCGCCATCCCCAATGTCATTTTTTCTGAGGCGGAGGTGTCGGCCGGGGTGAGGTTTTGGAAAGTGGGCAGGATAACGGCGATACGGCCGTCGCCGGGCACGCGCAGCGGCAGCAGCCCAGCCTCGTCCCGCACCAACGTCACCGACCGGTTCGCCACTTCTTGCGCCAACCGGCGGTGTTCTTCGCAGCCAATCACCGTCAATTCGGGTTGTATTTGGGCGGCTACCCACTGCTTCAGGGCCAGAATGCGTTGCACCGAATCGTTTATCGCCGCCTGATTGATAACGCCGGTTTCCCACCCATTCACCAATGCCTGATAAACGGTCTCTTGTGCCGTGGAATCGTCAGTCATCAAGAGCATATCCACACCCGCCTGCACGGCGCGCCGGGCGTCATCGGCCAATCCAGCGCCTTGCGTAATCGCGGCCATATCCATGGCATCGCTGACAATAATGCCCTGGAAGCCTGATTTGTGACGCAGCAACCCTTGTAAGATGGTAGGGGACAGGGTGGCGGGCAGCACACGGCCGTCATGCAGCGCCGGCAACCCCACGTGAGAAGTCATCACCATTTTGGCCCCGGCATCAATCGCGGCGCGGAACGGCCGTAACTCCACATCCCACAGCCGCTTTTCGTCATGGGCCACCACCGGAATGCCATGATGTGAATCGGAAATAGTGTCGCCATGCCCCGGAAAATGTTTGGCAGCGCTGGCAACCCCGGCGGCCTGAATGCCTTGCACCATGGCTGCCGCCAGTTCAGCCACCAGATACGGGTCTTCGCCAAAGGAGCGAATACCAATCACCGGGTTTTGCGGATTGCTGTTGACGTCACAACTGGGGGCATAATTCACATTCACTCCCAGAGCGGCACATTCGCGCCCAAGCGCCAGCCCCACCCGGAAGGCCAGGTCGGGGTCGCCCACCGCGCCCAGGGCCATATTACCGGGGAATGGGGTCATAGCCGGCCCCAGGGCGTTGAGCTGGCCCCCTTCCTGGTCTGCACAGATGAGCAGCGGTGGCTGCCCGGCGGCCTGCGCCGCCTGTTGCAGGGCGGTGGTTAACTGCCGCACCTGGCAAGGATTTTCTACATTGCGATAACGGAAAAGGGTCACGCCGCCCAACGGCCGTGTTGCCAGCCATTGGTGTAGACGCGGCGGCGCTTCCGTGCCCGCAAAGGCTACCAGCAGTTTATACCCAACCTGTGTTGAGTTATTAGTCGGTGTCCAGGTAATTCTCTCAGGCGGCTCTTCTCTTTCAATCAGGGCGTTCTTCTCCACCACATCATTCCTATACAGTATCTCTGGATAAACACTTATCATAATGACCATTCACCCCCTTGCCAATAAACATTGTGCTCCAGCTAATAGAGAAATCAGTAAGAAGCCAGACAATAGACCTGACAGGTTTTCTGAAACCTGTCAGGTCTGAACGGATACTCCCAATCTCCTCATCTTTTAATCTCAAAACTAACACCGCATTTTTTGACCATTTGGCTAAATGACCCCTAACTGCTGCTTCAAAACCAACGCCGATGCGCCCATCAGCACCACATCATCACCCAACGTGGTGTAGCTAATGTGGGTACCGGCAGCCATGGCGGGCAGCACCCGCTGGTTAACGGTCGTGTGAATACCCGCCAGGAATGGTTCACCGGCCCTGGACAATTGCCCGGCAATCACAATCTGCTGTATGTTGAGAATGCCAATGAGGTGCGCCACGGCCGTGCCCATGTGTGCCCCGGCCTGGTGCAAAATGCTGTGGATACGGCCGTCGCCCGCCTGCGCCGCCTGCACCACCTCTTCCCAGGTTGGTGATGGCTGCCCCGTTTGGGCCGCTACCTGTTGCAAAATGCCACGAATGCTGGCTACCGTTTCCAGGCAGCCGCGATGACCGCAGCTGCACAGTTCGCCATCTTCCACTACCGTCACGTGCCCAATTTCACCCGCGCCAAAACCATCCCCCACAAAAAGCTGTCCGCCGAGCACAATGCCCGCGCCAATGCCGCGTCCGGCTTTAATCAGCACCAGGTTATCTGTATCGTGTGGATCAAAGGAGTAAGAGGCCAGGGCCGCCACATGGCTGTCATTGCCCACAGACACCGGCAGGTCATACCGCTCTTCCAGCAAAGAGCGCAGCGGCAGATCATGCCAGCCCAGGTTCACAGCGTCCACGATAATGCCACATTGCGCGTCCACCAGCCCAGGCGTGCCAATGCCAATGCCTAAAAGGGGGGCATTGGTTCTGGCCCAAAGTTGGGAGATCAGGTCATGGACTAAGGAGAGGGCGGCGGCAGCAGTACGGCCGTCTACAGCCACATCCACCCGCCGCGTGATTTCGCCGCGCAAATTCACCAGCGCCCCCCGGAAATAGCTGGCGCTTAAATCCAGGCAAAGCAACTGCCGGGCGTCCTCCGCCAGCCGCAGCAAGCGCGGCGGTTTGCCACCAATCGAAGGGCCGAGGCCTGTTTCCAACACCAGTCCTTCATCCATGAGATCAGCCACAATACTGGAAACGGTCGTCCGCGTCAGGCTCGTTTCACGGGCAATATCTGCCCGGCTAATCTCCTGCTGGTCATAAATCATTTTCAAAATCAGGCGGGAGTTATGTTGTTTGGTGAGCTGGTGGGTTGCTTTTTGCATCAGTCGTGTCTATGTCTATCTTTGTAAGTTGAATAAACTTACTAAGAAGTGTAGCAGGCAAAACAATACATGTCAATGAAAAAAAACGGGCTAATCGGCGCGCGGATTTTTTGGTGGCTTGCCTGGCACTACTTGTCCGTGTCGCCGGATACAATCCGGCGTCTGAGCCAAAAAAACGCACTGAAAGTGCGTTGAAAGATGGCCTGTTTTGTACGACGCATCTTCTTCAGTGCGCTTTAGCGTACTTCTTGTAACAGCCTGGGAATCTCATTCCCAGATGGCTTAATCCTGCAAAGCCAGGCGCAGAGCGCGGCTCATTTCATCCGGGCCAATCAGTTCCGCAGGTATTAGCTCACAGTCCCTATTATATCACGTCCACACCTGCTTACTCTGGCACGGCCGTCACCGCCGCCCCCACAATCCCCGCTTCATTTCGCAGCTCGGCCGGGACCAGCTTAGCCCGCGTTTGAATGTAGGGGAAGAACTTGTCATGTTTTTTGCTGACGCCGCCACCGATAATGATCAACTCCGGCGAAAAAAGGAATTCGATGTGCTGGAAATAGACGTTGAGCCGTTCGCCCCACTCTTGCCACTTCAATTTTTTCTCGGTGCGGATACGGTCAGAAGTAAACCTCTCGGCGTCTACCTTCATGCTGCGCAGGTAGAGATGGCCCAGTTCCATATTAGGTACCAGACGGCCATCCAAAAACAGCGCCGAGCCAATACCCGTGCCCAACGTGAACATCATCACCACTCCCTTCTGGTTATGCCCGGCGCCAAAATGGTGTTCGGCCAATGCAGCCACGTCGGCATCATTGTGGACAACTGCCGTGCAGCCCGTTTCCCGCGCAATGGCCGCCTGCGCATCAAAACCAATCCACCCTTTGTCAATGTTGGCCGCGCTGTACAACACCCCCTGAATGGCGATACCCGGAATGCCCACCCCCATTGGCCCCCGGTAATTGAGCGTCTCTGTAATCTGGCGAATGACTTGAATACAGGCTTCTGGCGTGGCCGGATTCGGCGTGTCTATGCGGATGCGCTCGCTGACCAGCTCGCCCCGCTCCGTATCCACCAACGCCCCCTTTATACCCGACCCGCCGATGTCTATGCCTAGTGCAATCATGTCTGCCTCCATTTTCGGTGATCGGTAATCGGTGAACGGTAATCGGCGGACCCACTGATTACCGTTTACCGTTTACCGATCACCTCTACCAGCAAATGCTCCACCTGCCACACGGCCGTCCTTCCCGCCGATACACCCTCCTGCCAGCGATGAAAATCAAACAGGCCGATGGTGCCAATTTCAGGCCGCAAGAGCAGGTCGGGTGGGTTTTCCGCCAGGTTTTTTTCCATGTTTTGGGTGGTAATCACGTCCAGCGTAGCCGCCAGCACCCACCAGAGTTCATTGCGCTGGATCATTTCCGCCGCTTTGCTCAATGGCCCGGTACGGCCGTACCGCTGCATCGGTGCATAGGGGTGCGTGTTGGTCAGGTCTACCGCCAGCACATAGTCTGCGCCCAACTGCCGGGCCACGTTGAATGGGGTATTGTTCTTCACACCGCCATCTACCAGGATCATGTCACCCATTTCCACCGGCGGCAGGGCCACAGGGATGGCAATGGTAGCCAGCACGGCCGTGACCACATCCCCTGCCTGCAACACCACCTCCTGGCGGGAAACCAGGTCGGTAGCAACCACCGCCAGCGGCAGTTTGAGGTCGGCAAAAGTAGGCCGGCCGATGGTTTTTTCCAGCCGCTTTTCCACACGCCGGTTACTCACCAACGCCGGGATGCGCAGGTCAGCCGGGCGATACAACTGCTCCAGGTTAAACTGCTGGAAAAAATCCAGCATATCCTCAGCCGACAGCCCGGCTGCCAGCAGCGCCCCCAACAAACCGCCTATGCTTGTACCTACCACCAGGTCTGGTTGTATGCCCAGGCGCGCCAATTCCAGCAGCACACCAATGTGCGCCGCACCTCTGGCCCCACCCCCACCGAGAACTAAACCAAGTTTCGTCATTCGTAATCCGAAGTCCGTCATCCGTAATCCGAAGTCCGTCATCCGTAATCCGAAGTCCGTCATCCGTAGGCCGTAATCGGATAACGGTTTACGGTTTACGTTCAGGCCAACGTGCCATAAAAATGAGGCAACGGCCGTACCGTCTCCCCTGTCCATTCAATGGCTGCCAATAATTCTTGCCGCGCCTGCGCCAGTTTGGCAGCGTCATTGGCGTGGATTTCGCCCATCGCTTCACCGGCAGTGAAGTGGTCGCCCACTTTGGCGTGCAGGATAAAACCAACGGCGTGGTCAATCTGATCACTTTTTACCAGGCGCCCGCCGCCCAGATGCACCGCCGCCCAACCAATGACGGCCGTGTCAATAGTCGCCACCGTTCCTGTTTGCGGCGCCAAAATCGGCTGCACCAATGACGCCTGGGGCAGTAAATAGGGGTTATCTACCTGACGGCCGTCGCCGCCCTGCGCCAGCACCATATCCCGGAACTTGGATAAGGCACGGCCGTCGTCTCTGACCCTTGTTATCATTTCCCTGGCGTCGTCCAGATTCCTGGCACGTCCGGCCAACAACAGCATGTGGGCCGCCACCTCCAGGCAGTGCGCCCAAAAATCGGCGGGGCCATCCCCTTGCAGCGCAGCAATGGCCTCTTTCACTTCCAGCGCATTGCCAATGGCATGACCCAACGGCTGGTTCATATCAGAAATAAGGGCGATGGTTTTACGCCCGGCGTCTGTGCCAATATCCACCATCATCCGCGCCAGTTCTTGCGCCTCGGAAATAGTTGACATAAAAGCGCCGCTGCCCATTTTTACATCCAGCACAATGGCGTCCGCCCCGGCAGCCAGTTTTTTGGACATGATTGAAGCCGCGATGAGTGGCAGGCTAGCGACCGTGCCGGTGACATCACGCAGAGCATATAGTTTGCCATCGGCGGGGGCGAGGTCGGCCGTTTGCCCGGCCAATACCAGTCCAATCTCCGCCAACTGCCGTTTGAACTGCGCCAGCGTTAGATCAGACCGCCAGCCGGCGAAGGCTTCCATCTTATCCAGCGTACCGCCGCTGGAACCCAGGCCGCGCCCGCTCATCTTGCCCACCGGCACACCACAGGCCGCCACCAGCGGCTGCACCGCCAGCGTTGTTTTATCACCCACCCCGCCGGAGGAATGTTTGTCTACGACAAAGGGGGCTACATCGTGCAAATCTAACTGATCACCAGAACGAGACATCGCCAGCGTCAGGTCAACCGTCTCCTGCCGGTTCATACCCTGCAAGTAAATTGCCATCAGCAGCGCCGCCGTCTGGTAATCGGGGATGCGGTCAGCCGTCAGTTCGTGAATGAACCAGTTGATCTCGTCAGTTGTCAGGGCACGGCCGTCGCGTTTCTTCTCAATAATGTTTATCATGCGCATGGTGGGAATCCCTTGTTGCAAGTAGCAAGTTGCCGGTGGCAGGTATTTACTTGCCACCTGCAACTTGCCACCTGCCACCTTTTCCCGATTATAACAGGATTCCGCTATAATCCAGAGGAAAGGAGATTCCCCATGGCAGAGCGTATTGAAATTAACCTGAACAGTGTGGAAGAGATGTTTGCCGAACCGGCGGCGGACCCGTTTGACCCGGAGAGCCGCTACCTGTCCGGCATTGATGAAGTGGCAGGACGCCTGCGTCTGAAGCCGCGGGAATTGGACAACAAGACCCAATTGGTAGTCCGGTTGCCACAAACGGCCGTCGCCACCGATACCACCACCACCCTCAAAGCCGCCCTCGACCGCTACAGCGCCGCCCAAATTGCCCAAAATCAGCAGGCAATTGCCGAAATCCGGGTAGGCAGCCGCCGCCAGACCATCAGCGCGTTTGTCATTGTGGTTGTTTTAATTCTGTTGACCATTTTTTTGCTGGTGGTCATTCCACCCCTGCAAGATTTCAGCGGTGCGCTGGCGGGGTTTGTGGGCATTGCCATCTGGGTTATCTTTTGGGACCCCATTTACAACTATGTGTATGCCTGGCGGCCGAACCGGCTAGACATTAAAGTGTTTGAGAATCTGCAGAAGGCGGAATTGGTCGTTGAAGGTTTGTAGCAGGCGATAAATCGCCTGCTACAAACATCGAAGGAGAAAACTATGCCCGAAAAAGTTGACGTATTGCTGTTAGGGGGCACGGCCGTGACCATGAACCCCACTTATGACATTTACCCGGAAGCCGGTATTGCTATTCGCGGCGACTCGATTGTGGCTGTTGGCCCGGCCGACGAGATACGGGCGGCCTACAGCGCTGCCGAAACGGTAGATTGCAGCGGGCAGGTCATCATGCCTGGCCTGGTAAATGCCCACACCCATATCCCCATGACCCTGCTGCGTGGTCTGAATGATGACCTGCGTCTGGACGTGTGGCTGGGCTACCTGATGCCCCTGGAACGGGAATTTGTGACCCCCGAATTTGTGAAATTGGGTACCCAAATCGCCTGCGCCGAGATGATTCGCTCCGGCATCACCACCTTTGCCGATATGTACTATTTTGAGGATGCCATTGCCGAAGAAACGGTCGTTACGGGTATGCGCGCCTTGTTGGGCCAGACCGTGCTCGTCTTCCCTGCGCCGGATGCAGCTACCTACGAAGATGCGCTGGTGCTGTGCCGCCGCTTCATCGAGCGCTGGAACGGTCACCCGCTCATCCAGCCCGCCGTGGCGCCCCACGCCTGGTACACCGGCACGCCAGAGATGGACCGTGCCTGCGCCGACCTGGCCCGTGCTTACGATGTACCCATCCACACCCACGTTGCTGAAACCGCCCTGGAAGCCGAAAACAGCCACGAGCAAAATCAGATGTCGGTGGTGGAATGGATTGCCAGCCAGGGCTTGTTAGAGACCAAGCTGTTGGCCGCCCACTGCGTTCACCTGGATCAAAGTGAAATGTATGCCCTGAAAAAGGCTAACGCCGGCGTGGCCCACTGCCCCACCAGCAATTTGAAACTGGCCTCTGGCATTGCCCAGGTGGGTGAGATGCTGGAAATGGGACTAAATGTGGGCGTGGGCACCGATGGCCCTGCCAGCAATAATGACCTGGACATGTTTGAAGAGATACGGCTGGCAGCGCTGCTGGCCAAAACCAAAAGCAATGACCCCACCATCTTACCGGCGCGGCAGGCGCTGATGCTGGCGACCATTGGCGGAGCGCAGGCGATGCATATGGGAGACGTTACCGGCAGTCTGGAAGTGGGCAAACGGGCCGACCTGGCGATTGTGGGTATGGATGGGGTGCATAACCGTCCCCATTTTGCCAACAACCCGGACGCAGTTTATTCCCGGCTGATTTATGCGGCGAAGGCAGGGGATGTGCAGCATGTAATGTGCAACGGCCGTTGGCTGCTGCGCGACCAACAATTATTGACCGTAGACGAAGCCAGCGCCCTGTCGGCTGCGGCTGCCGTTGCCAAAAAGATTGACGCTTTTGTCCTGGAACGGGAATCCAGCCCCTACAACAAATTGGTGCTGCTCTCTGGCGTCAAGCGGCAGGAAAGTTTTGAGGTGCAGGTGAAGGTGACAGATGTAGACAAAACGGCCGTGTTAAACTTCTTGCAAAGCGATTTATGTAAAGTTGGGCGGCACGCCCACTACAAACAGTATGACCATTACTTCATCTTTGGCGGAGATGACCCGGATGCCGCCCGTCTGCGCCACCGCGAAGACGAGTTTATTGGCGAGGATGGTCAGGTTTACCAGACCCGTTCCCGGCTCACCCTCACCAGCCAGGCTGAACGGCAAGAGTTCCCCAACGCAGTTATGCTTTCCCGTTCCCGCTACCTGGCCGAAGCCGACCGCAGTCTGCGTTTTTACCGCGAATACTTTGCGCCTGCTCAGGAATTGGAAGTGTGCAAAGATCGGCTGCGCTGGCACATTCTTTACCAGGATACCGACTTTGCCGTTAATCTGGACAAGTTGGTAAAACCGGAACATCCCGGCTACTTTTTGGAAATCAAATCCCGTACCTGGTCACGCACCGATGCGGAACGCAAGGCGGGCCTTATTGCAATAATGTTGGAGCAAATGGGTGTGTCACTTGACGCAGCCGAGCGGCAGGAGTATGCCGAAATTGCCATGAACGCCACCATATAGAATAAAAAAAGCCCGCTAAGAGCGGGCTTTTTTGTTATCCCATAATGGACTGTAGTTTCATCACCGTATTCAGGTCGCCTTCAACCTTGATTTTGCCGGACATGAAGGCCATCATCGGGTTCAGGCTGCCGCTCATCATCGCCACATAGTCGGTATCGGTCATTTTGATGGTTGCCGATGCATTGGGGTCGGCGCCATCACTGACATTGGCTGCACCGTCGGCCACTTTCATGGTCCATTGGCCGCCATTGTCACCGGACAGGTCAAAGACCACGGTGGCATTGATACCGGCAATTTTACTTGGGTCTACAGTGGAGGGAATACGGTTCAAAATTTCAGCAGGTGTTGACATTTGCATCTCCTAATTTTGTTCTTGTGCCAGAAGGCCAGGAATTGGATTGACGAGGGGAGTATAACAACGGCCGTACCTCTGTCAAGAATTTTAATAGTGCCTGTCACAAGGCAGCAGGCATCAAGTTGGCCGGGCAGTTATGCCCTGTGCCTGGCACTGCCACCCCAATTAAACATAATACTTGACGCAACTTTATGTTATGGTAAGATACTCACAGCAGAGGGGATGTACATAATGTTATATGTTGCATCCCAATAGGGGGCAATAATAAGGTAGGTGCCGCATGGATTTTATAAGAAAGTATCTTTTCGTGATTGTGGCTTTTGTGGTAGGGTGGGCTGTTGGGCTGTTCATTTTTGGCTGGTGGCTGACGCCGGTGGAATATGTATGGGAGGCCAATGCCACACCCAATGACCTGGCGCCCCAGTATCAGGCCCAATACATCAATACAACCGCCATTGCCTTTGCGCAAACGGGTAATCCACAGGTTGTGACGAATGCCTTCGTTGGTTGGAGTGATCCGTATGCTGCCATTTGTGCCGCTATGCCCACAGCCCCGGATCAGGCGACGATCAACACCTATAACCAGATGGCGATGATTGTCAGTCCTACCGGGCAGGATTGTTCAACGGCCGTAACCACCCCCGGTGATACCACGCAGCCAACCACTCCACCTGCCGAGGAAGGCGGCGGCAGTAGCCTGATCATCTTACTGATCATCGTGCTGATTGTGCTGGCAGTGGGCATTATCCTGGTACTGCGGATGCGCAGTTCGGTTTCGGATGATGAAGGCCCCAGCACGTATTACGACATGCCGGAAGCCGGACCGATCAGCCAGGAAGAAGTGAATACCATCCCGTTGGCCCGTTTCCCCAGTAATTACACTTACGGCCGTGACAACTTCGACGATTCGCACAGCATCGAAAGCACCAACGGCGATTTCCTGGGCGAATGTGGTGTGGGCATTGCCGAGTCCATTGGCGCCGATACTCCCAAAAATGTGACGGCATTTGAAGTGTGGCTCTTTGACAAAAATGACATTCGCACTGTCACCAAAGTGATTATGAGCGACCATGCTTTTTACGATGACGCCATTAAAGCCAAACTGGCCCCCAAAGGGGAGCCGGTGCTGGCGGCGGAAAATGAAGTCATCGTGTTGGAAACGGCTGCGCTCATCATCAATGCCGAAATCAAAGAACTGCGCTACGGCGAAGGGGGCAACCTGCCGCCACAGAGCTACTTTGAGACCTTTACCATTGAACTTTCAGCCTGGGCCAAAAGCAGTGATGGCGGCGCAGCCGCGGGCACGGCGATGAATGTTCAAGAGCAGGGCGACGATATGCTGGCCTACTAACCGGCAGCGTCTTTTCAAGGAGGGAAAGGCCGCAGTCAATGACTGCGGCCTTTTTTTGTTTTGAAACCTGTCAGGTCTTTGTTTCAGGCACGGCCGTAGGGGTCAAACAACTTGTGCCATTCATCCAACGCATACCGGTCGGTCATGCCGGCGATATAGTCAGCCACCGTCCGGTGCAGGTCAGCCTGCTCCAGCCGCATTTGGGTATCGGTTGGCAGCATTTTTGGCTCTTTGATATACGCTTCAAACAGTTGGGTGACAAAACGCTCTGCTTTGTTTTGCATACGCACCAGCCGGTAATGCCGGTACATATTCGCCAGCAAAAATTCTTTGAGATGCCGCACCTTTTGTCCAAAATCGGGGGCATATGTGACCAGATTGGCCGGATGTAGCTGTACCTTGTCGGGGGAATCAATCTGGTGATGGTGCAGGTTCACGGCCGTTTGCTCCAGCACATTATTCACCGACATACCAATCAGTTCCCGGATAATCTCGTGCCGCACCAGTGTGGTAAACGGCTCCCACGTTTGCCAGCCCACCACCGCCTTTAACTCATGCCACAATTCCAGATCATCCAGCGCCGCCAGATCAAACATGCCTGCCCGCAGCCCATCATCGAGATCATGGGCATTGTAAGCGATCTCATCCGCCAGGTTGGCAATTTGCGCTTCCAGCGAACCGCGCCGATCGGGCTCATAATCGGTGGCGTCACTTTTGTCATAATCCGTCTCATGTTTAATCATGCCCTCGCGGGTTTCATACGTCAGGTTCAGACCGTCAAAGTTGGGGTAACGCCGCTCCAGGCTGGTGACAATGCGGTAACTCTGGGTATTGTGGTTAAAACCCCCATGACCCTGCATCAGGGCATTTAATGCATGTTCACCGGCATGGCCGAAAGGCGGGTGGCCGAGGTCGTGCGCCAGGCAAATGGCTTCGGTTAAATCCTGATTCACGCCCAGACCCCGCGCCAATGAGCGTCCCAATTGTGATACCTCCAGGGTGTGGGTGAGGCGGGTGCGATAATGGTCGCCTTCATAATAGACAAAGACCTGGGTTTTGTATTCCAGGCGGCGGAAGGCGGTGGTGTGGATGATGCGGTCACGGTCACGGCCGTAAGCCGTGCGAGTATCCGATTCCACCTCCGGGTGAACGCGCCCTTTAGATCGGGCGCTTTTTTGGGCATACGGCGCTAATATCAATGACTCCAATTCTTCTAACTGTGCGCGTTTGTAAATCATCATCATCCTCCATCATAGACCTGCCAGGTCTTCTGAGACCTGCCAGGTCTGATATTAACGCTTGCGATTCGCTTATGACAAGTGTACCATAAGGTGAAAGTAGCATGACCAACTACTTTACTTGCAAAGGTCATAACCTGGCATTTTTGCCAGAGGTGGTACGGATGGAAACCGGCCACCGCAAGTATAACCAGATTGGTTGGTATGCTGAGGCAGGCAAAACGTGAGGCAGCGACCAGATTTTGCCATTGTGCTATTGATGATCGTCATCGCCATCATTCTGGCGATGGGCGCATTTATGATTGCCCTTATTATCTGGGACCGTCCCGACACGCCGGCAGGCATCACCCTGGCGGAAGAGCAGTCGGCCAACACGGTACTGGTGGGGAATGAACCGGTTACATTACAGGTAGACCCCAATCAACGCCCCATTATTGTGCAGCCAACGGCCGTGCCCCAGGCAATAGAACAGGCCACGGCCGTGCCCGAAGCCGCACCCGCCGAAGCCGCACCCGAAGCCGCCGCCGATGTCAGCACGTTAGGCGGGGGTGGGCAGCCCACAACCGATCGCCTCATCTTCATCAACTACCAGGTACAGCCAGGCGATACCCTGTTCCGCATTCAGACAAACCAGATAACAACCATCGCCTTGATGGCCCGATTTGGCATTTCCGCGGCAGACCTGGTGGTGGGGAATGTGCTTAGTCTGCCCGTAGGCGACCCGAATGCTTGCAGCGGTTGGCGGCCTTATGTGGTGCTGCGCGGCGATACCGCGTTTGGCATCAGCCAGTTTTATGGCATTTCCCTGCAAGAGCTGCAAGCGCGAAACGGTCTGGACGCCAATTATTCTTTGTATGAGACGCAGGTGATTTGTGTGCCATATTAGGGGCAAGCCACGTTCAGCCCCTTTCGACCTCTTTTGCCCTAATGCTTTACGGTCTTAATCAGGGTCATGGTGATCCCCCGCCCCTTCCTGCAAATCATTCCGCACCGCATCTTTCATGGGAACGCCTAATCGGTAGGCCGCCGAGGCGATGGCATGGGCAGCCACCGGCCCCGATACCATCAGCAGCACCATCAGCAGCAGCGCCTTGCCCCACCCCAGGGGCGTCCACATGACGGCGGCTACCAGCAGCAGCACCACGCCAAATAACCCTACTTTGCCGGTGGCGTGCAACCGGGTATAGACATCCGGCAAACGAATATACCCCACCACACCTACCACTGAAAAAAAGGTGCCGACAAGAACGGCTATGAAGGCCACTGACTGCGTAATTGTATCCATTTTCACTATCCTGAAATAATAGTGGCTGGCGGCCTGGCGGCCTGGCGGCTGACAAAACCACCAGCATCTAGCCACCATGTTCACTTTGCTTGGGAGAAACTGTGGCTCATACTCGTTGAACTTTTGCCATTATAGCCCCGAATTTCCATTTGTTCATCTGATGATTACCGGGGAAACAGGTGGCGACCCGGTCATATGTGGCTATAATCGTTTGAGAAGGCGGACTGGCACACGGCCGTCTGCGTAGCATTCGTATGACTCAGACCACCTTGCTTTTAGCCCCACTGATCACATTATTGCTCGGCACGGCCGTAGCCCTCACCTTTGCTCACCCTGCCGTCAATAGCCGTCTGCCCATCACCCGGCAGGCGTGGCTGCTGGCGCTCTTCCCGCTCATCGCTTTCATCATGCTGGTGCTGCCCATTCCTGATCTTAACGAAGGACAGGTGTTCTTGTGGCGCGTGGAATGGCTGCCCTCACTTGGCTTGCAATTAGGCTTCTATTACGATAGCTGGAGCGCCCTTTTTGCTCTGATCATCACCTTTATTGGCGTCCTCATTGTCATTTACGCCGGGCAATACTTCAAAGGCGACCAGAGCGCCTGGCGTTTCCTGGTTTACACCCTGCTTTTTATGACTTCCATGTTGGGCCTGGTGATGGCCGGTGACATACTCACCCTCTTCATCTTTTGGGAAGGCACCAGCATCACCTCATATCTGCTCATCGCCTACAAAACCAAAGACCAGGCGGCGCGCACGGGTGCATTCCGCTCCCTGTTTATTACCGGCGGCGGCGGCATTGCCATGCTGGCCGGGCTGCTGCTGGTTAGCTCTGTGGTCGGCAGTACTCAATGGACGGAGATTCTCAGCAGCGGTGATGTGCTGCGCAGCAATGAGTTTTACACGGTGATGCTGGCGCTGGTGGCCTTTGGCGCGTTTACCAAAAGCGCTCAATTCCCGGCGCACATCTGGCTGCCGGGCGCCATGAGCGCGCCCACACCCGCCAGCGCCTATCTGCACTCGGCCACCATGGTCAAAGCCGGTATCTACCTGATGGCGCGGCTGAACCCGGCGCTCGGTTTTACCGACCAATGGTTTTACCTGCTGACGCTGGCTGGCATGCTCACCATGTTGTGTGGCGGCTACGTGGGGCTGAAACAAAACGACCTCAAGGGGTTGCTGGCCTATTCCACCATTGCCCAATTGGGTGTTTTGATGATGCTCATTGGGCAGGAGCACCCGGAAAGTTATAAGGCGCTGGTGATTGGCATTGTGGCCCATGCACTGTACAAGAGCGCCTTGTTTCTGGTAGCCGGTATTATTGACCACGAGACCGGTACCAGGGACATCATGCGGCTGGGGGGACTGCACCGTACCATGCCACTCTTGTTTTCAATAGCCGCTTTAGCCGGTTTGTCTATGGCCGGGCTGCCGCCATTGTTTGGTTTTCTGGCTAAAGAGACGCTGCTGGCAGCGGCGCTGCATCCCAATTTACAGCCGGTGATGACGGCCGTGACCGTACTCGTCGGCGCACTGATGTTGGCCCAGGCCGGGCTGTTGGTGATTGACGTGTTCCTGGGCAAACCACGCGACCCGGCCATTCACGGCCACGAAGCACCCAAAGCCATGCTGCTGGCCCCGGCCATTCCCGCTATCTTGTCCTTAGTCATTGCTTTTTTGCCAGGGCCAAAGGAAGAAGCCGTTTTCCTGACGGGGGCGGCGGCGGCCGCATTTGGCAGCAAAGTCAAAGTGTCGCTGGCGCTGTTTCACGGGTTAAATGTGCCCCTGCTGCTTTCCATTGTGGCCATTACCTTGGGGTCAATCATCTGGTATTTTCGCTGGCCGGTGCGCGCCTGGCAGGGGCGCGTGGCCGAAAGTGTCAGTTTCAACCGGCTGTATGATGGGGTGATGGCCGCCCTGGACAAAGGGGGGTATGTGGCTACCCGCTTGCAGCAGGGGAATTTACGTGCTTATCTGGTGATCATGATGCTGTCAGCCGTCGCCCTGGTTTTCTTCTTCATGGGCTGGCCCCAGATACCGTTGGCCGACCTCACCTGGCCCGAACTCGATTTTAGTGGGGAACTGGCGCTGCTACGCCTCTTCTCGTTGCTGGTGGTTACTGGTTCGGCGACGGCTACGGTGGTTTTGCGCCGTGACTTTAGCGCCATTTTGGCGATGACGGTGATGGGATTGGGTACGGCCGTCTGGTTTGTGCTGGAACCGGCGCCCGATGTGGCCCTGGTGCAAATTGTGGTGGACATATTATCGCTGGTCATTCTGGTGCTAACGTTGACAAAACTGCCCCGCGCCCAACGTGAAAAAGCGCCACGGATGACGTGGTCGGCACGGCCGTATCGCCCCCTCCTGGTGCGCGACGCCATTGCTGCCCTGGCCATTGGGGTGGTGGTAACAGTGGTCACACTGAACACGCTTACTTCGCGGCCACGCTCAAGCCAGGTGACGCCTTACTATGCCGCCTTCGCCAAATCAGAAACCGGCGCTACCGACATTGTGGGAGCGATCATCGTAGATTTCCGGGCACTCGATACCCTCATGGAAATCACTGTTTTCAGCTTGGCCGGGATAGGCGTTTTTACCCTGCTTGGCTACGCGGCTCTTAAACACGGCGACCATGACCAGGTTGGTAAGAGGCCACCACGCCACTTCAAGACAATGGGCATTGGCGGCCAGTTGGCATCGCCTTTTTTGCGAGCGCCGGCGTATGCTATTTTGCCGGTAGCGTTGGTCATTGCCATTACCCATATGATGTACGGTCACGACCAGCCTGGCGATGGCTTCACAGCCGGCGTGGTCATTGGCCTGGCGGTGGGCTTATGGTATGTGGTATTCGGCTATACCGAGACGCGCGCCCGCCTGCGCTGGCTGCGCGCCTCAGAATTGATTGCCACTGGTGTCCTGCTGGCTATTGTCAACGGCATGGTTGTCACCTGGTTTTCAGGGCACTTTTTAGGGAACGTGGATTACGGGGAACTGGTTGGCCTGCCACTGCCGGGGGCCTTCCACATCAGTTCCTCTTTTATATTTGAAATCGCCATCTGCCTGGCCGTCTTGGGCAGCGTCGCCCATATGCTCAACGCCCTGGGGCATCCGGGGGAAGAGGTGGATGGTGGGCAGTAATCGGTAATAGGTGATCGGTGATCGGATTACGGTTTACGGTTTACGAAGTAATATGGAACTATTAACAGCACTCACCATTGGTACGTTATTCGCCGTAGGCGTTTTTCAACTGCTGCGGCGGAATGTGATTCGCTCGGCAATTGGGCTGGTGATCCTGGCTAATGCGGTCAACCTGTTTTTGATGACAACTGGCGCTTATATGGGTAATGACCCGGCCTATACCTCGGCTGATGGGCTGATCAGCGACCCACTGCCCCAGGCGCTCATCCTGACAGCCATCGTCATCAGCATGGGGGGCACGGCCTTTGTACTGGCGATGCTCTACATCATCTCCGCCCGCTATGAAACGGCGAACATGGATGAGGTGAATAACTTGAAAAATTAGAATTGGAGAGATTGGAGATTGAATCAATCTCCAATCTCCAATTATCTCTTGTTTCAAATGACCATTGACTCTCAGTTAATCCTCTTGCCCATTTTCGTCCCGTTGATAGGGGCGGGGGTGGCGTTGCTGCTGCGTAAGCGACGGCCGTACCAGGCGGCCTGGTCGCTTGCTTGTATGCTGCTCTCTTTTGTCGTCAGTTTGTGGCTGTTTGCTGTGGTCTGGCAAACAGGACGGCCGTTGGTATGGCAGGGCGGCGGCTGGATCGCTCCCTTTGGCATTAGTCTGGTGGGCGATCTGCTGTCTCTCTTTTTTGTGGTGATGACCCAGGTGGTAATGCTCATGGGCATGATTTATGCTCTGGGCAGTCAGGATAAGGCGGTGAAATATCCAGCCTTCCTGGTGCTGTTCCTGACCTTATGCACCGGGCTGACGGGCGCTTTTTTGACCGGCGATATTTTCAATCTGTTCGTTTTTGCCGAACTGCTGGTCATCTCCGGCACGGTACTGACGGCCATTGCCGATGACGAGTTTGGCACGGAGGCGGCCTACAAATACTTTTACATGAGCCTGCTGGCTTCTTTTTTCATGCTGTTGGGGATTGGCTGCCTGTATGTTTCCTACGGTACACTGAACATGGCTGACCTGGCAGCGCGTATCCAGGTGCAGCCAAATGGCCTGCTGCTTTTACCGGCTATCGGCTTTTTGCTGGCGACCTTCATGATCAAAAGCGCCGTCTTCCCCTTCCATTTCTGGCAGCCTGATTTTCATGCGGCTTCGCCTACGGCCGTGTCTGCCATGCTCTCCTCGGTGGTGGTAAAACTGGGCGTCTATGGCTTTTTGCGTATGGCTTTTCTGCTGTTTGTGGCGCAGACGGCGCAGATTCGCGGGCTGCTGCTGGTGTTGGGCGTAGTGGGCATTCTCTTTGGCGGATTGTCGGCCATTGGCACACACAACGTCAAACGAATGCTGGCTTATTCCACACTGGCGCAAATAGGTTTCGTGCTGGTGGGCATTGGCTGGGGCACACCGCTGGCAATTACAGCCGCGCTGGTTTTTGCCTTCAACCACAGCCTGATCAAAGCAGCGATGCTGATGTTGGCCGGTTTTGTAGCCAGCCGGGCTTCGATCAAATCGGCGTCATTTGCGGTGGTGACGGGGGTAGGACGGCCGTTGCCCGTGGCCGGCGTCTTGTTTTTTGTGGGCAGTCTGGCGCTGGCAGGCATCCCGCCCACCAGCGGTTTTATCAGCAAACTACTGCTCTTTTCCAGCGGTATTGCTGCCGAAGAGTTCTGGACACTGTTCATTATCGGCGTGTTCAGTATTTTAACGCTGGTCTACACTATGCGCGCCTTCATGCGCATCTGGTGGCAGCAGCCGGCCGAAGGCATCAGCACCAAACCGGCGGGCGATCACTTGTTGGCGCCCATCCTGCTAATTGGGCTGATTTTGCTGCTGGGCATTTGGGCCAGCCCGCTGGTAGATGCAGCCCAGGCGGTGAGCGCCTGGGTGCTAGACCCGGCGGCGTATGTGGCGGCGGTGTTGGGGAATTGAGCTTTTTGAGGAAAGTATGGTACGTGTGCGGGTGATTTTGACGTTGACATTGGTGTATCTGGCCTTGACGGCCAGCCTGGCGCCACTCAATATCCTGGCGGGGGTGTTGGTGGGTACGGCCGTGACCTTTTTGCTGCCCAACCAACATTACCGGCAAATGAGTTGGCGTTCCTGGCCGGCGGCCAATTTAGCCTTTTTGCGCTACATCGTGATGCTGGTCATAGACCTGGTAGTCAGCGGCATTCAGGTGGCGCGCATTGTCTTGTCGCCGCAAATGTCCATTCGCCCCGGCATTATTGCCATTCTCTCCCAAACCACATCCGACCTGGCAACCGCTTTCAGCGCCCATGCCATCACCCTGACGCCTGGTGAACTGGTGGTGGAAATTGATGCGGATGGCGTCATGTACACGCACTGTCTGGACGTTGACCAGGCAGCCATCACCCTGGCGGCTGCCCAGCAAGAACGGCGCGAGCTGTTGGAGAAGATGTTTTCGTAATGTCTGAACTTTTGTTGTTTGCCCTCTATATTTCCCTCATCATCCATGTGGTGCTGATTGGCATCTCGGTGTGGCGGGTGTGGCGCGGGGATAATGTGATAGACCGGCTGATGGGTACGGAACTGGTCACGACCCTTTTCCTGGCAGTGCTGGTGTTGATTTCTCTTATCTTTGAAGAGAGCTTCTACATTGATGTGGCCGTAGGGCTGGCGGCGTTGAGTTTTATTGGCACAGTGGCGTTGGCTAAATATCTGGCCGATGAGCAAATGTTTTAAGCTGGGAGCGATTGGCATGTCGTCAATTGCTCATTCTATCGTCACCGGCAGGCGAATTTCCCGGTATGTGCTTTCGCTGCTGCCAATGGTAATGTACAGTAGCGCATCCCCTTTGGCGTCAGTCGGTATTTCCAGGTCTATTTCCCAAAATCCATACTGATTGGCATAGGCGGTGGCGCTGGTGATGAGGCCAGACGGCCGTGCCGGATCATCCGCCTCCAGACGCAATTTTACCTCCCGCTCCGGGGCATTGATAGCAATGCCAAAAAGGTATGTGTTTTGACCAGCGCTAAAACCAATGGCGCCATTGTTACCCAGTTGCAGTTGAATGGCTTGTTCATCATCCGCTGCCAAAATGGTGAGCGGGATGCGCACTTCGCGCAGGTTTTCCTGGCCGGGTACGCCGGTGTAGGCGATGGCGCAGGCAGGGCCGGGCACTGCCTGGCTAGACACAATGGTGTAACCAAGCCAGTTGCCACGAGACACGTTGAAACTCTGGTTGGCAACGGTGGTGGTACATGCCTGATCTTGCACGGTAATGGTGACCGTTTCATTGACGGCATTGTTGACGCGCCCTTCAAACAGAATGGTGTATCCGGCCACGGCCGTGTCCCCTACAGTTGGCCGGTTCAAGGTGATAAATGACTTATCGGCGCCGGTCTGGGGCAGCAAGGTAATGGGCACGGCCGTGCCATTGACCAACCCGGCCAGTTGTGCAGTTAATTCGGCCGGCCCGGTACTGGTGAACGGCAGCACGGCCGTCAGCGACCACTCGCCGGCGGCGTCAGCCGTGGCTATTTCTTGCCACACTTCTTGCTCACCAGCCAGGGTGATGCGCACGGTTAACGGCTGGGTGGGTGGCGGCACAGCCCGTCCTTGAATGGTAAATTCCTGCCCTACCGTGATTTCGGCGTCGGCAGCCGGTTGCATGATGGTGATGGTGCTGGCAGAGGATACGGCCGTGTCGGTGGGCGCCGGGGTTGGTGTGACGGTGGCGGCTACAGTGGCGGTGGGGGAAGGGACTGCCGTGCCGGTGGGTGTGGCTGTGTGAGTTGGTGATGGTTCAGTGCGGGTAACAGTGGCGGTGGGTAGAGGTCTGGTGGCTACGGCCGTCGGCGTCGCTTCCCCCTCTTGCCCACAGGCCGTAACCAACATGCCCACACAAATGAACCAGATAACCTGGTGTAGTCGCTTCATGTACAGCTCCTCAACTTCCGTATGAAATAAGAATCAACCCGCCAAAGTATAACAAAAACCGGACTTTTGCCAGTGAGGGGATGATTAAGAGGGATGATTAAGAGGGGATGATGCAGGCGTTCCCACGCAGAGCGTGGGAACGAGGAAAACACGCCCTAATCTCCTGGCTCAAACACGGCCGTGCTCAGGTCGCTCTGAGGTGGTTTCAGGCGCGGATGAGCCGCATAAACACCACGATACTGTTCCGGCAGCATAGCGGCAATGCGCGTCATAATCTCATCGGTACCTTGAGCCAACATCTCATCACGATTGGCGCGTTTCAGCGCCGGCAGGGTGAACGCCGGGCCAATGCGAATATGAATATCCAGCCGTCGCAGCCGGGACAGGCGTTCTTTAACAACCCGGTCTTCGGTACCCCATAAAGCCACCGGTATCACCAGCACCCCCGTTTTTGCCGCCAGATAAGCCGCCCCCGGTTTGCCCGGCAGCAGCGATTCCGCCTTGCTGCGCGTCCCCTCTGGAGCAATGCCGCTGATACCCCCCCCATGCAGCCGCTTACTCACCTCCCGCAACGCATGAAAATCAGCCTCTTCCCGGTTCAGCCAGATAGCGTTGAGCTTGTTACCCAGAAAACGCCAGAAGAGATATTTTTCATACTTATCCGCGATCATCAATATAATGTCATCTCGGTCGGCTAATACCACCCCCAACATAGCATCCAGCCGCCCCAGGTGGTTAGAGACAATGAGCGCCCCGCCGGTTGACGGTATATGCTCCATCCCCTGTATGTCCACTCTGGCAATGATCTTCAATAAAATGCGGCAAAAAATACGTAATCCATGCAAAAACATAAGACCTTATCACCTTGTCAGCAATGTGGGGCGATATTGCAAATCGCCTGACGAATGAAAGCAGCACATAATTTACGACGCACTGCGCCATATGATTATAGCCGGGGGAGAAGGGCATACAAAAAAAGGGACAAGTTGGGTAGCATTTGGCAGTATGTTGGGGATAAGTAAGCCAAAAGTGGGGATAAGTTACCCACATTTGGGGATATAGTTGGACAAAATGGGGGATAATTAAAAATGATCACATGGCTTTTTGTTGAACTGACCATCCGTGAAACACAGCGCCGCCGAATCTTGTGGGTAGCGATGTTATTGGCGTTGGGGTTTTTAATCGTGTTTGCGCTGGGTTTCCATTCCATTGTGTCGGAAATGGAGAAATTTGCCAACCTGGAAGAAGCAATCACCATCAGTGGGCTGCTGTTGATGACGGGGTTGTATGCGGCGAATTTGCTGGTGGTGCTGCTGGCGGTGTTGGTTTCGGTAACGGCCGTGTCTGGCGAGATTGATTCCCACACGGTAGAAGCCATCATCACCAAGCCCATTCACCGTTGGCAAATGATATTGGGCAAATGGCTGGGGTTTACGCTGTTGATGGCGCTGTACATTCTGCTGCTGGCGGGCGGGCTGATGCTCATCGTGTATCTGCGTGCTGGCGTGGTGCTGGCAAACATCCCCGCCGGGCTGGCGCTGATGCTGCTGCAAGGGTGTATTATCCTCTCCGTCACCATGTTGGGTGGTACTCGTCTCTCTACGCTGGCAAATGGGGTGCTGGCTTTTATGCTGTTTGCCATCGCTTTTCTGGGGGGATGGATTGAACAAATTGGGGCGCTGCTGGAAAATGACACGGCCGTGAACATTGGCATCCTCACCAGCCTGCTGATGCCCACCCAGGCTTTGTGGAACCGGGCGCTGGTGCTGTTTCAGCCCAACTTTGCCGCCTCCGCCTATTTTGCCGGGCCGTTTGCCGTCATTTCCCAACCCAGTGATTTAATGGTAGCCTATGGGCTGCTATATGCCGGCGGCTTCCTCTTGCTCGCCCTGATCAGCTTCTCCCGCCGTGATCTGTAGTTGATCCGCGAAGGACGCGAATAAACGCGAAGCTCTATCTAACGGACAGCAGACCCCAGACTTCGGATTACGGATTACGGATTACGGATCACGGATTACGCGCCTTAATCTGCCCGGCAATGTAATGCGCGGCAGCCATAATGGCCAGCATGGGGTTCACGCCAACGGCCGTTGGGAACACACTCCCATCCGCCACCCACAAATTCCCGACCTCATACGTCTCCCCCGTTGGTTTGAGCGCCCCCGTTGCCGGGGAGGAACCAATGCGGCAGGTGGACATCTGATGGGCGCTGAACAGGCCATACCCATTGGGCGGAAACCCTTGTTGGTGAACCGTAGCCAGGAATGCCTCAAAATCTTCCCCCGGCTGCCAGGTAATATACCGGTTATGGGGCGCAATCAGGCGCTGCACCCCCGCTGCCCGGTGGATTTTGAACGACTCCACCATGCCTTGCCATAGATGCCGGGCATCATAGCCGTGCAGATGATAATGCAGCACCGGCTGGCCCTGTTTATCCAGCCGCACCTGTCCCCCATGATAATCGCGGGTGAGGACAATGTGGTTAGCCAGGTGGTGCAGGCGCTGCACCAGCCGCTTGTGCTGCCGCCCAGACTGCCAGGGCAGCGATGAGGTGTAAGAACCAGGATGCCCCGGTGACGTTTCCAGCCAGACGCCATAGCCACGGCCGTCCAGATTGGCAAACTCGTGAACGACGCGCGTTTGTGGCGCCCCCTGCCAGCTATACACCGGTTCTTCGTAAATACCCCAGGTTTGGGTAACGGGATGCAGGTGTAAATGCTGCCCGATATGTTTATTGTGCAGGCCAGAACGGCGCAGCAGGGCCGGAGTGTGAATGGCCCCTGCGGCAACCACCACCGTGTTCGCTTTGATGGTCAGGCGATGCTGCTGACCGTTCTGGGTTACGGTCACTTCGGCGCCGGTGACACGGCCGTGTTGGTGCAAAATCCGGTCGGCATGGGCATTCACCAACAGGCGCCCCCCACGATCAAAGGCATCCTGCAAATAGGTCTTGAGTGTGCTTTGTTTGGCGGCATACGTGCAGCCATAGTTGCAAAAGGTGCAGTCTACACAACCCTGAACATTGCGCGGAATCACCTCCACCCGATACCCCAACGCCTGCGCCCCCTGCGCCAACAGTTCATTTTGCCGGTTCGCATCGCTTTCCTGGGTGTTGATGCCGGTGCGGGCGCTGACGGCCGTCAGGCTGTCTTGGAACTCAGAGGTGGTGGCAGCGGCAAACCCATGTGCGGCCCACTCCGCCAATACGACATCTGGGGGAATGAGGGAGGTAAGCCAGTTAACGGCCGTGCCGCCACCCAACGCACTGCCCGCCAGCACACTCATGCTCATATCGGCCGTCGTGAGCGCCCCTTGGTTTTCATACAGATGGTTGAAACCCGCTACTTCTTGCCCGGTATAATCCGGTTCGGCGAAGTAACCACCCTTTTCCACCACCAGCACATCCAGCCCGGCGGCGCTCAGTTCACCAGCCACCACCCCGCCGCCTGCGCCCGAACCAATGATGAGGACGGCCGTTTCCAACACCGTATCTTCTGTAACCATGATCGGCTGAATGGGGCGCGGCCCATCCGCTGGCCCAACCGGCGGATTGTTATAGGCAAAAACAGGCCAGGTAGGATTTGGTTTGCCGTCTGGCATGGTGGCGTAGAAGAGGAAAACAACGATCCGTTTCAGACTTTGAAAAGCGCGGCGGCGCACCGCCAACCGGCTGTTACCCCATGTGCGCAGCACGGCCGTGCGTCGCTCCAGATTCATCACCGAAAATGCACCCCACTGCCCGGCTAACAGCAAATTGACGAACGGCATTTCCAACAGGCGCAAAAAAAAGCGAATCTCTTTTAGTCTGCGGGCATCAGCAACCGCTTCCAACTTGGTTTCGGCCAGTTCGCCAATGTTCAGATCAGAGGCGCGTATACCAAAAAGCCGTTCATCTTCTCCATCTTGTACTTCCAGAGCGGGTATGAGTGTGTCAGCCAGGCGACTGAGAGTATGCTTTTGCCGGGTGTTCAAAAAGGGCATTCTTACGCTCCATGAATCAGCCATGTTGCCGCGTTTACGGTCATATAGTTTTACCACCTGATCGCGTACTGTCCAATCTCTGCCTAGCGTACTCGCCTCTGACCTGTTTATGCATTATAATGCGCACGCGAAATTGGCTCTTATAATATGGCGCTCTATGAAGTCAAAATCACCTAGTCGTCGTCCCCCTGCACGTGTTCGGTTACCCCTCTGGTTATGGGGCATCATTGCCGGCGTTGGTCTTATTTTGCTGTTGGCCGTTTCGGTGTGGCTGTTCCGTTCGGTACAAGGCGTTGTTTCCACGTTTGATGTGGTTAGCGCCGATTTTAGCGACACGGCCGTGGTGCAGCCGCTGCCCGTCACGGGCCAGGCACTACCTGGAACCCCTTCATTTACCGTCACCCAGGAAGCAAGCCCCCTTATTTCCAGTGAAGGGTTACAGCCCTGGCGGGGTACGGAACGCATTTCCATTTTGCTCTTGGGCATTGACCAACGCTGCGACGAAACAGGCCCCACCCATACAGACACCATGATGATCATTACCATGGATCCGCTGGGGCTTTCGGCCGGTGTACTTTCCCTGCCCCGCGATATGTGGGTGGAAATTCCCGGTTTCGGCGCTGACCGCATCAATCAGGCGCATTATTTTGGGGAAGCATTTGAATATCCCGGCGGCGGCCCGGCATTGGCTGTAGAAACGGTCGAAGGCTTGTTAGGGATTCCCATTGATTATTTTGTCACGGTCAACTTTGATGCCTTTGTGGAGATGGTTGATCTGATCGGCGGCATTGACATCGAAGCGCCGGAAGCGATTGATGATCCCACGTACCCGGATCGTTGTTATGGGTATGATCCGTTTTCCATTGAAGAAGGGTCACATCATTTAGACGGGCAGCAGGCGCTCAAATATGCGCGCACACGGGCCACCTTTGGCGGTGATGTAGACCGGGCCGGTCGGCAGCAAGCGGTCATTTTGGCGGTGCGTGACAAAGTGCTGAGCCTGGGCAATTTGCCCAGTTTGATTGCGCAGGCGCCATTGTTGTGGCAAACATTTCAGAAAAATGTGCGCACGAATATGACCCTGGATGAAGCGTTGCAGTTGGCACTGTTGGCCAAGGAAATACCGGAAGGCAGCATTTACACGGCCGTCATCAATTACAACTATGTCTACAATGAAGTAACGCCTGATGGCCGGGCCGTGCTGGTGCCAATCCGCGAGAATATCCGCCAACTGCGCGATCAATTGTTTACACCCCCCATCATTCCTACTCCCGTGATTGAAAATTTACCGGCTTTGATGGCCGCTGAAAAAGCACGTGTGGCTGTGTATAACGGCACGGCCGTGTTTGGTCTGGCAGCTGCTACCCAGGAATACTTGCAGCAGTATGGTATCAATGTGGCCGAAGTAGGCAACGCCGACTCCTCCACTTATCTGACCTCCCAGGTTATCACGTATGGGCGATTCCCCAATACCGCCCGTTACCTGACACAACTGATGCATATTCCTCCGCTCAACGTGAGCGCGCTCAACGTGAGCGACGGCACAACGCCCACAGGCGACTTCGATGTGCTGGTGATTATTGGTGACGATTGGCGTGTCCCCGGCAGCGTAACACCGACCCCGTAATCGGTAATCGGTAATCGGTTCGATTACCATTCACCGATTACCGATTACCGGAAAAGGGCCAGACAGGAGGAGAATTGATAGTGAAGCGTGGCTGGAGTTGTGTGTTGCTGGGCGTGATGATGACGGCCGTTGTCGCTTGCAGCAAACCAGCCATTGAACAAGACCGGGAGTTCAGCGCCACCGATGAACCCTCCCTGGCGCTCACCGAAAACGCCCAACAAGACAATTCCTCCTCTGCCGTCCCTACCCAAAACCAACCAACCATCCCCCCACCACCATCCCCCACTGCCGCCCCCACCACCTCCCTGTATACCAACTGGCAGCAGGCAGGCAATGCCACCACCGGGCTGCAATTGCAGGCCCCACCAGAATGGGTAAACCTCTCCGGTCAACTGGACACAGCCGGCGCGTCGAATGCCTCCGGTCTCATTGTGCTGCTGCTGAGCGATTCCACTCGCACCGGCGAAAGTTTACTGGCGGGCAAACCTTTGGCGGATGGCGCTTACGTGGCCGGGTTAGTTTCCAATCAGGCGCAGTCACTAAACACGCCGCAAGCGGCGCTGATGCAATATCTTCAGCAGCTCAACAAAAACATTACGATCCTGAACGAACCATCCCCGGTGACCGCTTTTACCAATTCTGGCAGCCGCATCACCGGCGCTTATGCGGATGTGGTAGGCGAACCGCTCATCTTTAGCAGCGGACAATCAGACCTGCACACGCGCATCCTGTTATTTACATCAGCGCTCACAGGAGCGGTGAATCAGAATAGCCAGGCTGTCTTTTTATTGAGCGCGCCCGAAGCCGTCTGGCCGGAAATGGAAACGCTGCTGGCGCAAATGGCCCGCACCATTGTGGTCCATCATGTCGAAGGTGATTTTGCTATCCGTGACGGCGCGGCCAATGTGATGGGGGCATTAGGGGAAACCGATCTGGTGCAAGGCACATTAAGCAGCGGTGTGAAGGACATCTGGACGTTCGACGTGACGGGCGAGCGATATGCCACGCTGACACTCAGCCCCCAGGCGGCGGCGCTGGATTTGACTCTGTCGCTCATTGGCCCGTCTGGGCAGACGATTGCGCTGGTGGACAATGGCTTTGCCGGAGACACGGAAACGGCCGTAGACCAACTACTGCGAGAGAACGGCCGTTACATTGTGGAAGTGGGTGAATTCTTTAATATGGCCGGGGGCTATACTTTGCGGCTTTCGCTGACGCAGCAGCCCCTCTTTGGCGGTGGCGGTTCGCTGGGCCTGGGCCAGACCATACAAAGCACCCTGCCGCCCGGTGGTGAGCAATTGTGGCGCTTTACGGCCGTTGCCGGTGATGTGGTCAGTGTGGTCTTAAACCCGGTTGATTTTGATGTGGTGCTGCATGTGTACACCGCCGACGGCCGTAGCCTCATTCAACTGGACGAAGGGTTTAGTGGCGATGCCGAGGTGGTTTCGGGGCTGATGCTGCCGGTGGATGGCGAATATACAATCGTGGTGCGCAGTTTTGCCGGCGGCGGCGGTTCTTACACCCTGTCACTCGATAAGGGAGGTGAGGGAACACTCAACCTCTATGATGCCGGCGACCTGGCCTATGGCGACACCCATCAGGAGATGCTGCAAGAGAACGAAACCCATGCCTGGTTTTTTCACGGCCGTGCCGGGGATGAAATCATGGCCGATGTAACCCCGCTGGACAATAACCTTGACCTGGAAATATGGCTGGTCAACCAGGAAGTGCAGCGCCTGGCAACCGTAGACACGCTGTTAGCCGGGCAGCCAGAATACCTGGTGTACACCCTGCCCGCCGATGGCCAATATCTACTGCTGGTGCGTGACTTTTTTGGGGAGCCGGGACGGTATGAGATCAATCTGACGGCCGTGCCCGCCGATGCGCCCCAGGTCGTCGGGATGCTCAGCTACGGCCAGAGCGTACAGGGGGCGTTGACGGCGGGGCAGCAAGTGGTATGGCAGTTTGACGGCCGTAATGGGGATACAATTTCAGCCCAACTGCTGCCCGGCGCGGCCCAGTCCGACCTGCGGCTGGTGCTGCTCGACCCTGCGGGAAACCTGGTATGGGAAATAGACCAGGCCGGCAGCGGCCAACCAGAGGAGATAGCCGCCTTTACCCTGACCGCAGACGGTATCTGGAGCCTGCAAATCGCCGAATTTTTCGGCGAAACCGCCAGTTACACACTCAACCTAAACCGGCAGTAAGATGGCATTGTAGACCGCTGCCCGGAATGTCCGCAAGGGGCGGCATCCCCCCACATTGAAAACGGCGATGTGCCCGGTGCGTCCCAATTCCCCCTGCCGTGATGGGTCATATGTGATGCGTGATACGTGACTTTTGGTTACTGGCCACGTTTCACGGTTGCCAGCTCACCACACAGCGGCGTTCATCATCCAGGTCACAACTTTGCACTTCCTGCCCGTTGTACCAGACCGAGAATTCCTCACGCCAGTTATAGACCAGCAAATCCCCCAGCAATTGCACACAGGCTGTATCGCTTATGTCATCGGTGGCGCCTCTGGCTCTCTGGCTCAGATGCAGACAGGCGCCGGCCGGTAACAGGGTCGGCGGCCAATCGCTAAAACGCTGACGGCCGTCCCGCCCGCGCCCAATTTCCAACCCTGCCAACAGCAGCGCCCCGGCGCTGCTGTTGGTCATAAATAAGGTGTTCCCTTTCCGCTCAAAAATCAGGGTGTAGGGCAATACCACCGGCAAAGGGGTGGTTGTGGGTGATGGGGGCGGTGGGGGTGTATCCGGCAGCGTCGCCGCTTCCGCCAGGGCCGCCACAATTACCGGCAGGTAAATTTCCGCTCCCGCATCCGGCGCGGGTAAGGCGGATTCAGGCGTGGCGCTTTCAGCGGCCTCCGGCGTAGCAGTGTCAATGAATGTTGGTGTGATGGTTTCCCCCGGCCCCGGCAGCGATATATCTACCACTTCTGACGTTTCGGCGGCGGGTATACCGGCGTTGACCGTCGTGGCCGTAGCAGCTACGGCCGTTTCACCCACCACTTCCCCTTCATCAGCCCCGCCGCGAAACAGGAAAACCGCCGCTGCAATCAGCGTCAGCAAAACCAACACACCGCCCACCAAACGCGGCGAGAAAGAAAAACCAGGAGCAGGTGGCGAGGGGGTGGTCGGCGGTGCGGCGGGCATGAGCGGCGTTACGGCCGCGGGAATGGGTGGCAGCGTGTCCATGCCCAGCGCCACCCGATCCACAATCGTTAGCGTGGGGGCGGCCATCAGGGGCACGGCCGTTGGCTCTCTCAAGGCACTTTCCACCGCATCGGCCAATGCCTGCCCGCTGGGAAAACGGGCAGACGGCTCTTTTTCCAGTGCCCGCAGCAGCACCGCCTCTAACGCGGGGCTGATTTCCGGGCGAATGGTGCGAGGGGCGGGCGGCACGGCCGTCATGTGCAGCATGAGCAGTTCCAACAAGTCATCATGCACAAACGGCAGTTGCCCCGTCACCATGCGGTAGAGGATGACGCCCAGGGCATATAAATCACTCTGCGGCACGGCCCCCGCCGAGGAGACGGCCTGCTCTGGGGCAATGTACAGCGGCGACCCCAAAATCTCGCCGCGTGTGCCCACATCGGCCAGCAACGCCAGCCCAAAATCGGTGATGTAGCTGCGCCCCTGACCATCCACCATCACGTTAGACGGTTTCACGTCGCGGTGAATGACGCCCCGGCTGTGGGCATAATCCAGCGCCGCCCCCATTTCCCGCAGCAGCCGCACCACTTCGGGCAAGGGCATCAACTGGCCGTCCTGTTCATAGCCATTGAGAATAGTGTGCAGGTCAGCGCCCTCGATGTATTTCATGGCCAGGTAGAGCAGGTTGTGGGCACGGCCGTAGCGATACACCGTCACAATATGGGGATGGTCTAAGGCAGCGATGGCCCGCGCTTCCCGTTCAAACCGGGCAATGTAGCCTTCGTCTTGCTGGTGGGGGGTGTCAATCACCTTGATGGCCGCATAGCGGTGCAGGCCAGTATCCAGCCCGCGATAGACCCGCGCCATGCCCCCCTGCCCTAATAAACTTTCCAGCCGGTACTCGTCAAGCTGCGCGCCAATGAGAGGATCGCTCACGGCAAATAAACCTCACACTGGCTAGCGTCAGCAGAGCCGTTGGCCGGGCAGCGGCCCACTTCCTGCCCTTGCCACACCACGCGGAAGGCAGCCACGCCGGGCCGCGCCACCCAAAAGACAATATCAGCGTCCTGTTCAGGGGTGACGATGGAATTGTATTCGCGGCATTGCGACGGCCGTAGCCAGCCCGCCACTTTGGTCATTTCCAGCCGGGCGCAGCCAAAGGATTCCACCAGATTGTAAAACTGCGCCCAGCGCTGCCCCTCAAACCAGTAACCGCTCAAATTGCCGTTTTCATCCAGCGATTCAAAGACAATCTGGCTGACGCGCACGCCATTGGCGTTTGGGTTGTACAGATAGAAGCTGGTGGGGTCATAAAACATGACCAGACGTGGCCCGGATGGGGTGGCGGTTGGTGCAGCAGCAGGTGCGGATGTGGGTACGGCCGTTGGTGTTTCTGTCGGCGCTGGAGTGGGCGGTACGGCCGTTGGCTGAGGGGCATCGCCGGCTGGTACGCTCGTTTCGGTCACACCAGATGTGGCAGTGGGTGATGCAGCCGTCTCTGTCGAGATCGTCTCGGTCACAACGATCTCCCTCACGGCCGTCTCGGTGGGCAGGGCAACTACATCAGCCGGTTGGGTGGCAGCGGTCATGGCCGTTGGCTCTGGTGTTGCCGCCTCGCTGACGCCCAAACCACTCAGCACAAAACCACGCGCCAGCAATAGCAGCACCATGATCACGCCGCCGATAAGCAGCCACTTGAGAGGAATAGGCGACCAGCGGTTAGATGGTGACGGGACAACGGGCGGGGTAGGGGTGAGCGGGGGACGGGTAGACGGCCGTGCCGGAGGCGTGCCACTTGTTTGCATAGCGGGTGGCGGCGGCGGCAGATACAGGCTCACCCGCTCCGCCACCGATAGTTGCGACAGGGGCGGCGCCATTGCCATGCCGCCAGGCAGGATGGGCAGGGCGTCCGATTCGCTGGTTTCTGTCTGTTGCAGCCCATTTGCCAATGCTTCCGTCAGCGCCGCGCCGCTCTGGTAGCGGTCGGCCGGTTGTTTTTGTAAGGCTTTGAGCAGCACGGCCTCCGTAGCCGCGTTCAGGTTGGGGTTTAGCTGGCGCGGCGGCGGCGGCGGTTGGGTCAGGTGTTGCACCGCCAGACTGGTAGGCGAGGGGTCATCAAAAGGCACCGCGCCGGTGAGCATCTCGTACAAGATGACGCCGAGCGCGTACAGGTCAGACTGGGGCACGGCCGTAGCCGAGTTGCGCGCCTGCTCTGGGGCGATGTAATGGGGGGTGCCAAACGTGCCGCCAAACGACCCCTGTTGCGCATCAAGGGCTAAACCAAAATCGGCCAGGGTGATACGACCGTCTCTGGCGACCATCACGTTGGAGGGTTTGACATCCCGGTGGATGATACCCTGACTATGGGCATAATCCAGGGCGCTGGCCACCGCCCGGCCAATTTTCAGTACGTCGTCTTGGGGCATCAGTTCGCCCGCGTCGGCATACTGTTTCATCACTTTGCTCAGGTCGGGGCCGTCCACGTATTCCATGGCAAAGTAATACCAGTCATCCTGCTGCCCGGCATAAAAGACCTGCAAGATATGTTCGTGCCGCCAGGTAGCCACCGCCCGCGCCTCTTGCAAAAAGCGTTGCGCGTAAACAGGATTGTCGCGGTAGCGGGCATCAATCACTTTCACGGCTACCGGGCGATGCAAACTTTCATCCCAGCCCTGGTACACGGTCGCCATGCCGCCGCGCCCCACCACCGAATCTATCCGATAATTGCCTAAATGTTGCCCAATCAGGGGATCATCCATCAGCTTGTCCTGTTATCCGAAATGTGACACCATTATAGTAAACCAGAATTAATCGGCTAGGATTCAAGACACATGTACTAATGCTTTATGCCTTGTTGCCCCTTGACCCCACAGTGGGCGGCGAACTGGCGCAGACCTTCTTTGCCAGCGTGGGGCAACCAGCCACCATTGACGCCTGACAGAAACGGCCGTGACCAGATCATGGTGACGGCCGTTTCTCCGCTGTGAGTTAATGCGTTATTGACATATCGTTACGGGGGTAACGGCCGTCTCTCCTCCCCCTCACCATAAACAATTCCCCCATCTGTCTACTGTCTACTGTCTACGTTGTCTACCTGTCTACCCTGGCAAACGGCCGTCGTTTGGCTCTTAAGGTCTGTTCCCTATTCTGCTTGCACCTTATCAGAATGGTGGGTTATGATTGGCGCATTGTATTGCCGTTCATAAATCAAACAAAGACGTGCCATGAATAAAAGGCTTCTAACGGAACAGGAGATTTGTAGCCAGTTCATCAGACCGGCCATTGTGGGGGCGGGTTGGCAAAACCAGCAGATTCGTGAACAGTATTTCTTTACCGACGGCCGTATGAACATTCAAGGGCTGACGGCTTTGCGTGGGCAACGTTCGTTTGCCGATTATTTGCTGGTGTACCAGAACATCCCCCTGGCAATTGTGGAGGCCAAAGAAAATAAGCATACGATTGGGGCTGGGATGCAGCAGGCGTTACGCTACGCGGAAGCGTTAGACGTGCCGTTTGTTTATAGTTCCAATGGGGATGCGTTTTTGGAGCATGACCGGCTGGCAAGAGAGGGCACAATTGAAAAGGAAATCCCCTTGAACGCCTTCCCTTCCCCGGCGGAATTGTGGCACAGGTATAAGCTGATGCGACATATCACGCCGGAGCAGGAGGCGGTGATTACTCAGGATTATTTTCGTGAGCCGGGGGGGAAGTCGCCGCGCTATTACCAGGAAGTGGCTGTGAACCGGGCGATAACGGCCGTTGCCCAGGGGAAAAATCGGGTGCTGCTGGTGATGGCCACGGGCACGGGCAAGACGTATACCGCTTTTCAAATTATCTGGCGATTGTGGCGGGCGAAACGGGCGCGGCGGGTGCTGTTCCTGGCCGACCGGAACTTTCTGGTTGACCAGACCATGACCAACGACTTCAAGCAGTTTAGCGACAAGATGACCAAAATTCAGAAGCGGCAGATAGACAAGGCTTATGAGGTGTATCTGGCGTTGTACCAGGGGGTCAGCGGTACAGAAGAAGAAAAGAATGTGTATAAGCAGTTTTCGCCCAACTTTTTTGACCTGGTGATTGTGGATGAGTGTCACCGGGGCAGCGCGGCGGCCGATTCTGCCTGGCGGGAAGTGTTGGAATACTTCCAAACGGCCGTACAGGTTGGCCTCACCGCTACACCCAAAGAAACAGAAACGATTTCCAACATTGATTACTTTGGCGAGCCGGTTTATATCTACTCGCTGAAACAGGGCATTGACGATGGTTTTTTGGCCCCTTTTAAGGTGGTGCGGGTGAACCTGGATAAAGACCTGGACGGCTGGATGCCAGAGCCGGGGCAAATGGATAAGTACGGCAATGTCATCGAGAACAGGCAATACACCATGCGGGATTTTGATAAGACGCTGGTGTTGGAAAAGCGGACGGAACTGGTGGCGCAGCGCATAGCCGATTACCTGAAGGCGACTGACCCTTACGGCAAGACGATTGTCTTTTGTGTGGATATTGACCACGCGGAGCGCATGCGGCAGGCGTTGGTGAACGCCATGGGGCCGGAAGCGGCGCAAGAGCGGCGGTTTGTGATGCGCATTACGGGAGACAATGAGGAAGGGAAGCAGCAGCTAGAGCCGTTTATGAGTGTGGAGGAAAAGTACCCGGTAATCGCCACCACTTCCAAGCTGTTGACCACCGGGGCGGATGTGCAACTATGCAAGGTGATTGTGTTGGATACCATCATCAACTCCATGACGGAGTTTAAGCAGATTGTGGGGCGGGGCACACGCCTGCGGCCAGATAAGGGCAAAACACACTTTACCATTATGGATTTTCGCAACGCGACGGAGTTGTTTAGTGATCCGGAGTTTGATGGTGAGCCGGAACAGTTAGAGGAGTTTGGCAGTGCAACGGCCGTTGGCCCAAATACACCACCAGAACCCGCCGACCCTACCGTTGAACCAACGGTGAAGTATGTGATCAATGATGTGCCGGTGATGATTGTGGCGGAGCGGGTGCAATACTATGACGCCAACGGCCGTATGGTCACCAAATCGTTTGCCGAGTTTAGCCGGGATAATCTGCAACGGGTCTATCACTCGTTGGATGACTTCTTGCAGAAGTGGGGCGAAACGGGGCGCAAACAGGCGGTTCTGGTGGAGCTGATGCAAAACGGGGTGCTGCTGGATGAGTTGCAGGCGCAGGTGGGGCAGGGATATGATCCCTTTGATCTGATTTGCCACGTGGCTTATGATCGGCCGGCCCTGACGCGCCAGGAGCGGGCGAAAAAAGTACGCCAGGCGGATTACTTCGCCCAATATGGGGAAGTGGCGCGGCAGGTGTTGGAAGGGCTGTTGGAAAAGTATGCAGATGATGGGATTGAAGCGGTGGAGGATGCGGCCGAACCGCAAAAAATGCAACAGCTTTTACAAGTGCCGCCTTTCCGGCAGTGGGGCGCACCGATGGAACTGGTGCGGGCGTTCGGCGGCAAGGATGGGTTTGTCACGGCCGTGCGTCAATTAAGCCAGCAGATTTATCAGGTACAATAGAGGGTTTTCAACACGAAGGCACAAAGGCGCAAAGTTTTTATCTTTATCTTCGTGCCTTCGTGGTAAAAAATATGGACATTGAACTGATTGCGAAAGAGATTGTGGATTCAGCCATCAAGGTACACCGAACGTTAGGGCCAGGGTTACTGGAGTCGGCCTACCAACTGTGTTTGAAGTATGAATTAGAAAAACGTGGCCTTAAAGTGCAGTGTGAAGTGCCGCAGCCTGTCGTTTATGATGGTCACAAATTGGACGCTGGTTATCGTATTGATATGCTGGTAGAAGATGCCGTTATTATTGAAAACAAAACGGTACAACAGCTTCTGCCTGTCCATGAAGCCCAGTTGTTGACTTATTTGAAGCTGCGGGGATGTCGAGTGGGGTTTTTGTTGAACTGGTATGTGCCGTTGATGAAGCAGGGCATTAAGCGGATGATAAATGGATAGAGGAACCACAAAGACACAAAGGCACAAAGATTTATCGGTTTAAGCTTCGCGCCCTCGTACTTTCGTAGTTTTTTTCAACACAAAGGCACGAAGGCACAAAGGCTTTTCTTTATCTTAGTGCCTTCGCGCCTTCGTGGTAAAAAAATATGTCAATTTCCACTACGATTAAAACGATTCAAGGTATTATGCGGCAGGATACGGGGGTGGATGGGGACGCGCAGCGGATTTCCCAACTGGTCTGGATGATTTTCCTGAAAATTTTTGATGACAATGAGCAGTTGTATGAATGGGATGAAACCTATGTTTCCCCCATTCCGGCGGCGTTGCGCTGGCGCAACTGGGCGGCGAATGAGGAAGGCATTACCGGGGATGAACTGCTGGATTTTGTGAATAACCGGCTGTTTCCTACACTCAAGGGTTTGTCCTTTCAGCCGGTCAGTGACCCACGTGGCTATATTGTGCAAGAGGTGTTTGCCGATTCCTACAATTACATGAAGTCCGGTACGCTGATGCGGCAGGTGATTAACAAGATTAACCAGGTTGATTTTAACCGGCAGCATGACCGCCATTTGTTCAATGATATTTACGAAAAGATTTTGCGCGATTTGCAAAGCGCGGGCAATGCCGGGGAGTATTACACGCCGCGCGCGGTGACGCAGTTTATGGTGGATATGGTGAACCCGCGCCTGGGGCAAACGGTGCTGGACCCGGCTTGTGGCACGGGCGGTTTTCTGGTGTGTACGTTGGAGCATATTAAGAAGCAGGATGTGAAGGGGGCGGATGATTGGCGGCTGTTGGAGCGCAGCATCCGGGGGATTGAAAAGAAGCCGCTGCCCCATATGCTGGCGATAACCAACCTGTTTTTGCATGAGGTGGGTGTGCCGCATATTGCGCGGGATAATGCGCTGACGCGGCAGCCGTACCGGAGTTATGAGGAAAAAGACCGGGTGGATGTGATTTTGACCAACCCGCCGTTTGGGGGCACGGAGGAGCCGGGCGTGGAATCTGGTTTTCCGGCCAGCTTCCAGACGAAGGAAACGGCCGATCTCTTTCTCGTCCTCCTGGTGCAACTGTTGAAGGCGGGCGGGCAGGGGGCAATCGTGCTGCCGGATGGCTCGTTGTTTGGTGAGGGGGTGAAAACGCGGATTAAGGAACATCTGCTGGAAAGGTGTAATTTGCATACGATAGTGCGGCTGCCCAATGGCGTGTTTGCGCCGTATACGGGCATTAAGACGAACCTGCTCTTTTTTACGAAGGGGGAAGCGACGCGGGAAATCTGGTATTTTGAACACCAGACGCCGGCCGACCGCAAGCAGTATTCCAAAACACGGCCGATTACGATTGATGAGTTTAAGGCGGAAAAAGCGTGGTGGTTTGAGCGGCAAGAAAATGAAGTGGCCTGGCGGGTGAGCATCGAGGAGATACGGGCGCGGAACTATAACCTGGACGTGAAAAACCCGCACAGCGTGGCCGAAGTGAGCGATGATCCGGCGGTGCTGCTGGCAGAGTATGAGGCGGCGGTCACGGCCGTGCAGCAGACACGGGCGGCGATTCAGGCGATATTGACGGAGGCGTTGGTAAGAGGGTGAACCACGAAGGCGCGAAGACACGAAGAGATGGATAGTATTGATTTATTGTTAGAACAGTTAGCGGCGTTGGTGCAGACCCCGGCGGACGTGGAGAAGCTGAACACGGCCGTTTTGCAATGGGCGGTACAGGGGCGGCTGGTGGAGCAAGACCCCGATGATGAACAGGCGGCCGTGTTGTTAGAACGCATTGCAGCCGAAAAACAAACGTTTGCCAGAGTGAGGAAAGCAGAAAAGTTAGACCAATCATTAACCCCCAATGGTCAGCCACCTTTTGAACTCTCAAATAGTTGGGAATGGGAAAGACTAGGCAATCTTGCCCTAAACATTCATTACGGTTACACGGCTTCCGCTAACTTTTCAAATACCGACGTTAGATTGTTACGAATAACCGATATTCAGGATAATCATGTAAATTGGGCCACTGTACCAGGTTGCGTAATTGATGAAAAGGACATCCCCAAATATCTGTTAGACGAAAATGACATTTTAATAGCGCGTACCGGTGGGACTATTGGGAAATCCTATCTGGTTACAGATATTACAGCGAAGGCGGTCTTTGCTTCCTACCTCATTCGCGTTATCCCGTCTAAACATCTCTCATCGAAATACATGAAACTCGTATTAGATTCCCCGCTTTATTGGGAGCAGCTAACGGAAAAGTCCAAAGGCACAGGTCAACCTAATGTCAATGCTACTTCATTAAGTACATTGGCTATTCCTTTGCCACCACTTAATGAACAAAAGCGGATTGTGGCGAAGGTGGGGGGGGTGTTGGGGCAGACGCGGGTGTTGGCGGGGCAGATGGGGGAGGTGGAAGCAAAGCGGAAGGCTACCCGGCAAACGGCCGTGCGGCGGCTGGTGACGGCCGTGTCCCCCGATGAAGTCGCCCTCGCCTGGGAATTTATCGCCCAAAACTTCCACGACCTGTACACCGAACCGGCAGCGGTGCAGGAACTCAAACAAGCGATTTTGCAGTTGGCCGTCCAGGGGCGTCTGGTGGAGCAAGACCCGGATGATGAACCAATAAGAGAAACTATAGTTGAAGATATTTGCGAAGTTCGTGGCGGAATTCAAAAGTCACCTAACCGCAAGCCGAATAAGAATCCAAAACGTTATCTTACGGTTGCTCATGTGCAATGGAATCGGATTGATACTGATGATCCGCGTTACTTTGAGGTTTCAGATGAAGAGCTTGAGCGGTGGCGTTTGTTAGCTGGTGATGTTCTGGTTGTTGAAGGGAACGGCAGCCAAGATCACATTGGGAGAACTGCTATTTTTAAGGGTGAGATTGAAGATTGTGTTCACCAAAATCACGTTATCAGGGTGCGACCTAACCAAGCTAGATTAACGTCGGAATATCTTAATTTGTGCTTCACGAGTCCCTATGGGCGTGACCAAATGATAAAACGAGGTCGAACTACAAGTGGTTTATATACTCTCAGTGTGGGGCGTATTAAAACAGTCAAGTTTCCATTGCCAGGTATTGAGCTTCAAAAGCGCATCGTGGCAAGGGTAGATGAATTGTTTTCCCTTTGTGACCGGTTGGCGGCCCAACTTGCCACCGCCCAAATCACACGGGAACGAGCCTTCTCCGCCCTCCTGGCCCAGGCGGTGTAGGGTATGGTGGAAACGGCCAGGTGAGGAGGGGAGACGGCCGTTTAACAAGGAATAAGGACAAATGATGGACAATCCTTTTGCAGTCGGTGGTAGGTATCGCAATCGCAGCGGCAACTATGAAGTCCTGGCTATGGAAGATGAGCAAATGACGATTTTGTATGATAACGGCCGGGTGCAAACGGTTAGCATCCCTATGCAAGCGCGTATCTGGGCCAACATTCAGATAGACGAAACACCGACAAAACCAAAATCAACCAAAGTTGACAAAGATGAGGAAGGACTTGATTCCTGGCCGATTAAAGAGTTGGTACAAGATGTCTTGCACACCTTTCATGCTCCCCATCCTACGGATGTCATTGACCAAGTGTTTTTGGCGATCGAAAATAACCCGGCCGGGTTGGAGCGGTATGAACAGCTAGTGGTTCATTACAGCAGCCAGGGCAAGTATGGCAAGCTGACGGTTAACTCCTTAATTGGCCGATTTACCAAAGATATAACGGGGATGGTGACACTGAAAGCGGAGAATATCGCCAGCAGCCGCCTGGTACAGACCTATTCTACGTTGGGTTATGAGCGTTAGGAACACCCTTAAAGTTGGTAAATGATGTGGTTAGTATATTTACGATTCGATGACCAGGGGCAGGTGCAAACCTATCATGTGACGGCGGAGAATAAGACGGCCGTTGATCACATTTACCGTCTGGCAGAACAGCACGGCCTCAGCCAGACGGCGCGGCTGGTGGAATACGCCTTCATCTACGCACGGGGCACGATGAAGCCTAAACAGGTGCCCAATTTCCACTTCTATTCCAAAAGCGAGTTCATCGAACGCTGGCAAAAGGTGGCAGGGAAATGAGGGGATTGGGTATGATTCATTTAGGTCGTTTCGCCGGGCAACTTTAGTGACCGGGCGTCGGGTAGTTTCCGTTTTCGCGGCAGCACGCAGGGGGAGATGAACGATTTCATTGGCTCCCGGGCACCGGTGGCAGCAGTGCAAGCAGCCGTACAGGAATAGATGCTTTCCCATGTGCCCACCCGCCGCTGATTGGACCCCCGTAGTTGGGCACGTTGGGGCTTGAACCGTGAGGCGTGATGCGTGACCCGTGAGACCTCTTATCACGCATCACGTCTCACGCATCACAAAAGGTGCATTGATGATGAAAAACCGGGTAATACTCATTTTGCTGGTCACGGCCGTGACCCTGCTGCTGGCCGGTTGTGCCACCACCCAAACCACCACCGAACCACTCGACCTCACCTCGCCAGAAGCTATCTCTGCCGCCTTACAAAGCATTTTGATTGGCTTTTTCCTGTTCCTGCCCAAAATGCTGGCGGCGATGGTACTGTTTGTCATTACCCTGTATCTGGCCGCCTGGATCAGCAAACTGGTACGCCACATTATGGAAAAACGGCGCACCGACCCCGGCATTACCCTGCTCGTTTATTACATCACCCGCTGGGGAATTGTTATCGTTGGCATGATTACCGCCCTGCGGCAGGTCAATTTTGAAGTGACCACTTTTCTGGCCGGCCTGGGCATTCTCGGCTTCACGTTAGGTTTTGCGCTGCAAGACATCAGCCAGAATGTTATCGCCGGGCTGCTGCTGCTCATTCAAAAACCGTTTGAATTGGGCGACGTGATTCAGATTGACGAATTCATCGGCACGGTACTCTCTGTAGATTTGCGTACCACCGAACTGCGCACCCGTGACGGCCACAATGTGTTGATTCCCAATGCCCACGTGTTTACCGAGCCAATTACTAATTTCAGCCGCCAGGCTACATGGCGCGTCAGCCTGCCTGTTGGTGTAGCCTATAACAGCGATCTGGAACTGGTACAGCGTGTGACCCTGCGCACCATCCAAACCTTACCAGATGTGCTGGATGACCCCGCGCCGACCTTTCATTTTCACACATTTGGTGATTATTCAATTGATTTCACGCTGAATTTTTGGGTTGACAGCCGTATCACCAACCCCGTTACCGCCACTCACCCGGCCATCATCGCCATCCAAAAAGCGTATGCCCAGGCTGGGATCGAAATCCCCTACCCCATTCAGACCGAAATTCAGGTGGAGGGGAACGGGGCCGTAAGTCGTAAACCGTAATCGGACTTCGGTTTACGGATTACGGGTCACGCATCACGGGTTACGGGTCACGACTCGCCGCGGCAATGCGACGTACATCGCGGAGATATTCGTTTAGCCCGGCGGCGTAGGTGTCCAGGTAGTGCTGGGTCATGCGGGAGGCTAACGCTTTGTAGCCAATGTTGGTCAACGCGGCCACATGGGGCCGGAAGTCGCGCAGGGAGGTGCGCATCACGCCTTGTGCATCGGTAATAATGGCCCACGCCAGACATTTTTTGTCGCTGTTCTCTTTGGCTGTGCTAAAGCGGGAGAGCGTGCTGTTGGCAGTCACCTGTTCCAGATGAACAAACAGTTCCTGCCCTTGCATCAACTCATGCAGCGGGTCAAACCGGTTGGGCATCGCTTCCAATAAGCGTTGCACCGAGGCGGGCATAGTGGCCCACCGTTTGATAGCGTCGGCGCTGGCACTTTCACTTTGAGAGCCAATGTTTTGAGCATGGTGCAGAAGTTGCCCAAACCCGGCCAATGCCGTCAGGTAGGTGCGGCGGTGCTGGTCAAATTCGGCAAAGGGGAGGGTGTTTTCTTTGTAAGCGGCGAGGGCGTCCAGGGCACGGCCGTGTAACTCCCACAAATCCAACTCCCGCAGCGGCACACGAAACACCAGCGGGTACAACCGGTCACGCGGGCTGGTATTGGCTGCTGGCAGTGGGATGATGAGGGCCGGGTTGGCCGCCTGCCCGGCGCTGAAAGTGGCCTGCGCCAGGGCCGCCGCTGCCTCATAACGGGGCGTTTGGGCCAGGGCAGCCACCTCCGCTGCCAGCATGGGGTCGGGCTGGTAGCGGTGTGCATGAATGGCGCGGTAGAGGATGAGCCAGTCCGTGATGGTCAGGTTCAGCCATTCGCTGCGCTGCTGGCAAAGCTGGCGGGTGGTTTGCAGCATTTGCAGATTGATCTGGTCGTTTTCGGCGCTGACTTCGGGCGTGAGGCGCGGTGACTGCTCCATGTAGCGCTGCTCGGACGGCTCTAGCGGGAAAGCCAACGGTTTGATGTGAACGCCACTGCTGATTGGCGGCGGCAAGCCACGCAAATAGACGGCCCAGGACATCGCTTCGCGGGTGAAAATTTCGGCCAGCGCCACCCCCCAGGCGCTGTCAAAGAAGATGGCTGACTGGTCGAAAACGACGCTCTGCCCGGTATCAAAGAGGGTGAGCGGGTGGTCGCCAATACCCCGTTCACTCTGGCGGATGTCGTTGAGGGTGAGGTGTGACGGCCGTTGGTCAGCATTGAACAGGATGGGCGCGTGCTGTAAACGGGCCAGGCTGGCGACCAGCGTCTGATTCCAACCCCGCCGCAGTTCGGCCAGGGCCGACCGTTTGAGGGCAGCCAGGGTGGAGAGCTTCACGGCCGTCGCTCCCGTGGGCAGGGCATGAATGGCAGCAATTTGTTCGCGCACGGCCGTGACAGATGACGGCCGTCCGTTTTCCGGTTCACACACGGGAATCAGGTAATATCGCCCCCGGAGGATGAGGCCAATGTGTAGCTGTTCCCAGGGCAACGGCCGTCGGTTTTCGCCATAGGCATCCGGTTCCAGGTACGCCCACATGGAAAGCTGCTGCTGGTATTCCTTGAGCGCCTGCCGCATCGTTTGCAACTGTTCCGTCCATGCCTGGTAGGCAGCGGCGCTGAGGTTGTGGGTGGCTTCGGCCAGGAATTGGTCAAATTTGTGACGGCGGTAGCTGACGTAGTTGTGGTTGGGGTCAGCATCGCGGTCACGGCCGTAGGGCCGTTGTTGCTCCCAGGTGGTGTACAAACTGGCATAATGGGCGGCATCGGGCTGTACGGCCGTGACCTCTTGCAAGGTCGCCAGATAGACGCGCTCGCGCCACTCATTGGCCAGCAGGTCGGGGTATTGGTGCAGCAGGTGAATGGCTGCCATCAGCCAGGCGGTGATGCGATCAACGGGGTGCAGGGCGATCTGGTGCTTGCTGAGCATGGTATCAAAACCGCGCGTCTCGATGGTGTGGCGGGCGCTGTCCTCGCGGCAGGCATATTGCACGTAAAATTGCCATACTCCCTCCGGGAAAGCGGCGACCGGCTCTTTGCCCGCCAGTTTGAGCAGATTCTGGTAGCCCCAAAGCACAGCCGCCGGCCCGGCAAACAATGCGCCGTATACCGCCTTGTCCAGCGCCGCCTCCACTCCTTTGAACAGCAGGTTCACATCCCGCTGCACGTTGGCGGCGGGTGGACGGCGGCCCGGCAGCCGCGCCAGCCCGTTCAAGATGATACCGGGCACGTTCCCGGCGGGGGCAAATTGCGCCACGGCGTCTACGGCCGTGTCAATCTCCGGCAGGGAAAGTTGGGAGAGATCACGCACGGCCGTCGAATGGGCAATGGATCGCAGGTTATCGGCCGTTTTGATAGAAGCCTGGGCATAAGCATTCGGTGAAATCATGTGGCAAGATTAACACATTTTGGCAGAGATGATCGGAAGGTTTTTACAGCCAGATAGCCATTTTCCTCAGCTCAGGCGTTAACTGACTTGTGAGGACAGGCATTTTGCGCAGTCAGCTTACCTCATCATCCGCACCAATGATTTGCAGGAAGCGATCTTCCAGCGAAAGGCGCTGCGGTGTGAGTTCGTACAGGGCATGGCCCTGTACCGTAAGCCAGGCAGCCAGGCGGGGAATTTGTTCCTCATTGGCGAGTCGCAGAGTAATACGGCCGTCCCCCTCATTTAGCGTCACCCCCTGCCCCCATTGGGCCAATGCTTCCAGTAGTTGCGGCGTCGGCTGTCCCACCCGCAGGTTTACTAACACGGCATCTTCTGCATAGCTGTGCAGGTCAATCGTCTCCAAGACCGTGCCCTGGCGAATAAAGGCCACCCGGTCGCACGTCTTTTCCACTTCGCTCAGCAGGTGGGAATTCAGGAAGACGGCCGTGCCTTCCTGCCGCAGCCCGTTGATAATGTCCCGCACCAGCCGCCGCCCAATCGGGTCCAGCCCAGAGGTGGGTTCGTCTAAAAAGACCAGTTCTGGATTGTTCAATAACGCCTGCGCCAGCCCAATACGTTGCAACATGCCTTTGGAAAAGGCGCGCAACTGGGTCTGGCTTCTGTCCTGTAAACCGACCAGTTCCAGCAAATCGGGGATCGTGTTTTGCCGTTCAGCCTGGTTCATGCCATACAAACGGCCGTGCCAATCCAAAAACTCTACGGCCGTCAGCCACTCATGGAAACGAAAATGCTCCGGCAAGAAACCGATTTTGGCCCGCGCCGGGCGGCTGCCCAACGGCTGGCCCAACAAGGTAGCCGTGCCCGCCGTAGGCCGCGTCAACCCCAACAGCATCTTGATCGAAGTGGTTTTGCCCGCCCCATTTGGCCCCAAAAAACCAAAAACCTCGCCCCGTTTCACCTGGAGCGAGAAATCGGTCACGGCCGTTTTCCGGCCGAACTCCTTACGTAAACCGTGAGCGTCAATGGCAAAATCGGTCACAAAATAGTTAATAGTCAATGGTTATTGGTCATTGCCAATTGACAATTACTTCAGGGATTTGGTTAGCGCCAGCAGTTCGGTGGCGCTGCGGTTGCCAAACAGGGTGTAGATGACGCCGTCTTTTTGCCAGATGAGGGTGGCAGCACGGCCGTCTAATTCACTGACCGCCATGCCGCTGACGCCATCCACCGTCACCTCCTGGTAGCTGGCGATGTCCTGGGGGATGGGCAGCAGCAGCGTACTCGTCCAGTCAATTTCCTGCGAGAGCCGGGTCGCTTCCCCCTCGTTCAGCCCTAACAATTGCAAGAGCGCCTGTCCCAGTACGGCCGTGTCCAACCCCTCCGGGTATTCTACCAATGGGCTGGGACTTTGCAGGAAGTGAACATCCTGCCACTGCTGGTCAACCCCGGCAAACACGGCCACATTCACCTGCGCCCCATCCAGACTGTCCGGCAGCAGCAGCGGGTCAGCGCCCACCGCATCCAGGATGCCGCGCGCCCCTGCCAGATCAATGGTCAGCCGCCCACTACCCGGCGACGAAACGTAGACGGCCGTTGGTTCGCCCAATTCACCAATCGTCTGCACCGACGCCATGCCGGCGCGTGTGGCGGCCTCTTTTAATGAACCCACCAACGTCAGTTGGCCGGGGTCGGCCATAATCTCCACCTTACCCGGCGTTAACCCTTCCTGCGCCACCTTGTTCAGCAAGGCAATCTGTTCCGGGGAAATGGTGATCGCCGCAAAATTCTGCACGCGGAACAGGCTTAAAAATTCACTCGCCGCCGCCCGCACCGTGGGAAAGCTGAAGGCAAGCAGCAACAGCAGCGCCGCCAGAACGCCGGCGGCGGCATACCGACGGCCCGGCGCTGCCAGGAACTGCGGCAGCCGGACAGCCCCTGTATCCTTCTCAGTGGCAGCTATCTTCTGCCGCACCTGCGCCAATGCCCGTGATGTCTGGTATGGTGCGTCTTCCGCCTTTGGCTCTAAATACGCCAGTAACTCGTGTACCTCTTGATCCATCTCGTCCATATTCTGCCCCTACCGGCCCATCCCCTGCTCTTCTTCATAAATCTGCTTAAACGCTTTAGCGGCCCTTGCCAACAACGTGCCTACTGAACCGGGCGCAACGCCACACGCCTGGGCGCACTCTTCATAGCTGAACCCCATCTGCCGCATGAGCAGAAGTTGGGTCTGGCGTTCTGGCAGGCGGGCTAAGGTACGGCGCACGGCCGTTGCCTGTTCCCGCTGCTCTACTTCCTTATCCACCCCAGGGCTGCCCGCCGGGTCTGGCACTAACGCCAGATTGCGCTGCCAGCGACGGCGTCGCCCGCGAATAGCGTTATACCCCATATTCGTCGCCGTGCGGTACAACCAGGCAGCAATGTTATGTTCTCGCTGTAAATTGAACAGGCGGCGGCGAAACGCATGATGATGTAGTTGTAAAAACACCTCTTGGGTTAAATCTTCCGCTTCATCCCGGTTACCCATCAGCCGGAACAACAGGCCGTACACTCGATCATAATGGGCATAAAAGACAGCTTCAAAGGATGCGGTATCCCCGGCGCTGATACGTTCTAATAACAGGTTATCCGATAAGGCGGTCACGGCCGTTTCCTTTTCCGGTTCAGAGTTGTCTGCGTCACCCATCTAAACACCACCTGCCTGACATTTGTGACAACACCTGCCCCTATACCACCTGATGACCGGCGCAGGTATAATCTTCACCTGATGCGCAGCTTTATTTTCACCAGGAAGAAGGCGTAATCACACCACAGGTTGTGTATGATAGTCAATAGTATAGCGCCTGCAAAAACAAATCCCTACGATTCCTGCATCAGGGAACAAACCAGCCTTGGGCAACGTTTAATCAATGAGTTGCAGAAAATATCTCTGCGCTTCCGCGCCTTTGCGTTGGATTATTTTTACAGGAGTTGAAAAATGAACAAATGGAAACAACGTCTTATGATAATTGCCCTGTTTTTGATTGTTTCACTGGCTGCCTGCACACCCCCTGCTGCCCCTGCCGGAGATGAACCCGTTTACCAGACCGCCGAACCCACAGACGCCGCGGCCAAAGAGGATACCACGGCTACCGCTGCCCCTGCCGCTGAAGGCAAGGCAGAAACAATGTTGGAGGGGGCTGTCATGGTATATGAGCGGGCCGGTGGCTTGAAAAGCATTGGCCCCACCGAATGGAGCTGGAGCTTTTATGCCGACGGCCGTATCGTAGGCAGCGACGGCCGTGAATGGCAGGTGCCTCCCGAAGAAATCGAAAAACTGGTAAACGACGTGATGACCCTGGGTTTTGCCGAGTTTGAGACCAGTTACATTCCCGAAGATACGTGCTGTGACCGGGTGACGCACACATTAACGGTTCGAGACGGCGACCAGGTATACACCACCACCGTGTTAGATGGCGCCGATGCACCAGAGGAACTGTTCCAGGCTGCGGGGTTAGTGAATACCTACCTGATGGCGCTGCCGACTGAATAAACCGTAGCCCGTTGTCCGTTATCCGTTATCCGTGGTCGGATAACCGATTACCGATAACCAATTACCGATTACCGATTACCGGCCAACCCCGCTACAATTGGCGGCATGTTTGAACTCGTCTTTTTAGGCACATCGGCGTCGGCCCCTTCGGTACATCGGGGGTTGTCGGCGCATATCATTTTGCATCGGGAATATCGTTTTTTGCTGGACTGTGGCGAAGGCACCCAGCGCCAGATTCTCACCAGCGGGTTGGGCTTTAAGCGGCTGAACAAGGTGCTGCTGACACATGGGCATCTGGACCACATTTTGGGGTTAGGCGGCTTTATCTCAACCCTCTCCCGTTGGGAGAATATGGAGCAGGTGGACATTTACGCCGGCCGCAGCACCCTGCGCCGGGTAGCCCATTTGCTGTTTAAGGTGGTCTTCCCCAACGGCCGTACTCCCCTGGACATCAATCTCATCGAAATTGAACCGGGCGTGATCTTCCACGATGACAAATTTACGCTCACGGCCGTGCCCGTCAGCCATCGCGGCCCGGATTGTTTCGGTTTTGTTTTTGAAGAAAAAGCCCATCACCCTTTCCTGGCCGAAAAAGCGGCCGAGTTAGGTGTGCCGTTTGGCCCGGAGCGGTCGCAGTTGGTACGCGGAAACAGCATTACGTTGGCCGACGGCCGTGTCATTATGCCAGATGATGTGTTGGGCACGGCCGTGCCTGGCGTCAAATACGTGCATATCGGTGATGTGGGGCGCACCGACAACCTGGTAGAGGTGTGTCGTGACGCCGACGCCATGGTCATTGAAGCCACCTATCTACAGGAAGATGCAGAGATGGCCGCAGAGTTTGGGCATCTCACGGCTGCTCAGGCCGCCCAACTGGCCCGTGACGCCGGCGTCAGGAGCCTCATCCTCACCCATCTCTCCCGCCGTTACTTCGCCCGCGACACCCGCCAGGAGGCCCAGGCAATCTTTGCCCCCACCCAGGTAGCCCATGACTTTGACCATTACCAGATTACTCGTGAGGGGGCGGTGCGTCTGGAAAAGTTAGCGGTAAGCAGTGAGCAGCAAGCAGTAAGCAGTCAAGTATAAACTGCTCACTGCTTGCTGCTCACTGCTTACTGAACAAATGCGGAGTTTGAATGAAAAACCAGACAGCCGACATTGTCATTTGTGGCGCAGGCATTAGCGGCATTTCGGCTGCGTATTATCTGGCTTTGAAACATGGCCTGAGAAATGTCATTCTGGTAGATGAACGGGAGCCGCTCACCTTCACCAGCGACAAATCCACCGAATGTTACCGCAACTGGTGGCCGGGGCCGGGCGACGAGATGGTGCGCTACATGAACCGCAGCATTGACCTGTTGGAACAACTGGCCGACGAAAGCGATAACTACTTTAGCCTGAACCGGCGCGGCTACGTCTTTCTCACCGGCGACCCGGACAAAGCGCAGGGGATGCAGGCATTTGCGGCCGAAGCGTCGGCGTTGGGGGCGGGTGAACTGCGCATTCATCGTGGGCGGCCAGATGATCCAGTTTACATTCCGCACCACGCCGAAGGATACAAGAATATGCCCGAAGGGGCCGACCTCATCCTCGACCCAACCATGATCCGGCATATTTTCCCCTTCATCACCGACCGGGCGATTGCCATGCTGCACCCACGCCGCTGCGGCTGGCTGAGCGCGCAGCAGTTGGGCATGTACTTGTTGCAGCAGGCCAAAGCACATGGTGTGCAGTTATGGCCGGGGCGAGTAATGGATGTGGTGGTGGAAAAGGGTAAGGTCACGGCCGTAGACGTGCACCTGACCGATGGCGGCCCCACACGCATTCACACGCACCGTTTCCTCAACGCTGCCGGGCCATTGATTGGCAAAGTAGCGCAAATGATGGATGTGGAACTGCCCATTTTCAACGAACTGCACGCCAAAATCTCCATCCGCGATGACCTGGGCATCATTCCCCGCGACGTGCCGCTGATGATCTGGGAAGACCCGGTGCAATTGCTGTGGAGCGAGGCGGAACAGGCCGAATTGGCCGCCGACCCAGAACTGAGCTGGCTGCTCAACCAATTCCCGGCAGGCGTCCATTTCCGCCCGGAGGGTGCCGGCGACAGTCCCATGCTGCTCATCCTGTGGACGTATGATCTGGAAGCCAAAGAGGTGGTCTGGCCACCGCAGTTTGACCCCGACTACCCGGAAATTGTGCTGCGGGGGTTGGCGCGCATGGTACCGGGGCTGGCGGCATATATTGGCCGGGCACGGCCGTGGGTGGATGGCGGTTATTACTGCAAAACCCGCGAAAACCGGCCCCTGATTGGCCCCCAGTCCGTGGATGGCGCTTACATTTTTGGTGCAGTGTCTGGTTATGGTATTATGGCTTCCCAGGCAGGCGGCGAACTGATCGCCGCCCACATCACCGGCAGCACCTTGCCCGGTTATGCGCCTGCCTTTTTACTCAGTCGTTACGAAGACCCGGCCTACCAGCGGTTATTGGCAAACTGGGACGCGACTTCAGGACAACTATGAACTCCCGTCTGACCATTCGTAATCCGTATTCCCTAATCCGTAAACCGTTATCCGATTACGGCTCACGGATTACGGTTCACGGATTACTAGAGGTCATATGAGTGAATCCATCACAGCCGTATGGTCAGAACTGGTAGATCGGGTGGCACTGCGCTGGCAGTTGGGCATTCCCGAAGCGGAGGCGCAAATGGTGGCGGTCATTCGCCATGCCGTGTTTGATCCGGCGCTGGCGCTGCTGATTTCCAGCGCCGGCCTGTTGCAATTGAGCCTGGCGGCGGATGCGGTCACGGCCGTGTGGGTAAACCAGTGTGCGGAAACAGGCCAGAAGTGGTTGCAGGCGTACCGGCTGTTGGAACATCGCTGTGAGCAAAGGGGGACGGCCGTGCCCCAAACCTGCCACTGCATCCTCAGCCAGCTCGCCCCCCTATTCAACAACAGCGCCCCCTTACTGGTTGAAGGGCAGGCAGTAATGCCCCAACTCCCCCCCGAAGATCAAGATGAAGCGTATGAAATGCTTTTGCGCGCTCTGACTCGTCTGACCCGTATGTCAACCGAACTCAGCCAGAATGATCTTTCCTGGCTCTGGGAATACATAGACGCCAAAACGTACTGAAACCGTTCAAATGAACGGATTCCGCACTTCTACGCCCTCATAAACCTGACCATTATTCAAGTCTTCTGACCATAAAATCGTGCAGCCTGACTGTGCTGCACTCCGCACAATCAAAGCATCCCAAAAAGAGAGTTGATAACGCTGTTGAAGCTGTATGGCACCCAAAACATCAGCAACCACTGCCTGGTGTATATACCACTGACCGAGGTCAGCCACAATATCATAAGCGTGTCTACTAGACAGGGAGTGCGTTAGTTTTCGTGTGACGATGTTATAAAACTCTTGTAGAACCTGAATGCTGAGACAACCGGTGCGAGATTGCCATAACTGGTCAAGCAGAGATTCAGCCTGCTTTTGCCGTTTTCCGGCAGACAGATCATAAGCATAGACAACAACATTCGTGTCTACAAATTGCTTAATCAGTTTACCGCTCATGAAGTTCATCCCGCGTCCAGGTAGCTTTACCCTCTGTGCCTAAGTTAAAACCTTGTTTCATTAAGGCAAGTTGCCGCTCTTTAGCAATCTCATAAGCATCCGCTTTCGCCACGATTTCTTCAATGATCTCAACGAGTAAGGATGATAATGAGGTGTTTCTTTCCACTGCCAATAACTTAGCTTTGCGCAGGGTTTCTTTTGGTAAAGATAAAGTGACGTTTTGTTTTTCCATTTTGCCTCCACGTAAAACAGTGTAGCACGTGTTTACGTGTGAAACAATGTATATAGGCGATGGATTGGAGATTCTGCTAAAATAGCGGCATTACCCTGCTCGACGGAGGAAAAAGTGATGAACGAAGCACGGCCGTACACCATTCTCGCCCTTGCCAGTGATTGCAAAGGGTTTGCTTACCTGCAAGAAGCCAAACGGCAGGGCTGCCGGGTGCTGCTGCTGGTCAAAGAAGAGTGGGCCAACGATGCTCGCTGGCCCTGGGAGGCCATTGATGAACGCTTCATCATGCCCGAACTCTCCAAACAGCCAGATGTGACCTATGCCGTCAGCTACCTGGCGCGCACGGAAAAGATTGACCGCATCGTGGCCCTGGATGATTACGATGTAGCCACCGCCGCCCACCTGCGCGAACATCTGCGCATCCCCGGCATGGGCGAAACCACTGCCCGCCACTTCCGCGACAAACTGGCGATGCGCGTGCAGGCGCGGGATGAGGGGATGCTGGTGCCGGATTTCACGGCCGTGTTCAACAACGACGAAGTCAATGATTTCCTCGGCCGTATCCCCGCCCCGTGGGTACTCAAACCTCGCTTTGATGCCGGCGCCGTGGGCATTCGCAAATTGCACGACGCCCCATCCGTTTGGGACGCGCTCAACGAATTGGGCGACCAACGCTCGTTTTATCTACTGGAACAGTTCATCACCGGGGATGTCTGCCACATTGACTCCCTCATCTGGGAACGAGAGGTGGTATTTGCTCTTGCCAGCAAATATGGCACGCCGCCATTAGCCGTCACCCGCGAAGGTGGCATTTTTAACACGCGCACCCTACCCCTGGATTCCCCGGAATCGCTGGCGCTTTCTGAGTTGAATGCGCGGCTGATGCTGGCGCTGCGACAGGTACGGGGGGTGGCGCATACGGAGTTTATCCACGCCCAGACCGACGGCCGTTTCTACTTCCTGGAAACGGCGGCGCGCGTCGGCGGCGCCAACATTGACCGGTTGGTAAAAGCAGCCACCGGGCTGGAACTATGGCAGGAGGCGGCCCGCATTGACCTGGCAAACCTGAGTGGTAAGTCCTATTATCCGCCTACCGTGCGCGGTCATCACGCCGGGTTAATCATCTGCCTGGCGCGGCAGCAGCACCCCGACCTGACCCCGTATAATGACCCGGAAATTGTGTGGCGGCTGGAGAAGGAATACCACGCCGGGCTGTTGGTAGCCGCGCCGGATCACGGCCGTGTCGCCCACCTTCTCACCCAATACACCGACCGCTTCGCCCACGACTTCCTGGCCTCCGCCCCGCCAAAGGCGCAGGTGCGCACGACTTTGTAAAAGGTAATCGGTGGGTCAACCGACTACCGATTACCGATTACCGTTCACCGATTACCGATTACCGATTACGATTATGTCTCCCCAGCATATCCTCCTCATTGAAGATGACCCGGCGATTGCCCAGAGTTTGCAGGCTGGGCTGCGCGAGGAAGGGTACAAGGTGACATGGCAGCAAAACGGCCGTGACGGTATCCACTTTGCCCACAGCCACCAGCCACACCTGATCATCCTGGATGTGCGCCTGCCGGACGGCTCCGGTTTTGACTATTGCCGCGACATGCGTCGTGACGGGCTGCGCCAACCTATCCTCATGCTCACCGCCCGGCGTGAAGAGATTGACAAGGTTATTGGCCTCGAAATGGGGGCTGACGATTACATGACCAAGCCGTTTGGCCTGCGTGAATTGGTGGCGCGGGTGCGGGCGCTGCTACGGCGGGCTTATGGTGATCTGGCGAGCACTGCCGTAGGCAACCTCCTGCCCATCGCCGACCTCACCATCAACCTGGACACGGCCGAAGTGCTGCGCGGTTCAGAGCGAGTCAATCTCACCCCCACCGAATACCGGCTGTTCGTTTACCTGGCGCGTCATGCCGGGCAGGCCCTCAGCCGCGAACAGATTTTGACGGCCGTCTGGCCCGACAGCGGCGACATTGAAAGCGAACGCACCGTCAACGTCCACATTCGCCGCCTGCGCGAAAAAGTAGAGCCAGACCCCAGCCGTCCCCGCCTCATCCTCACCGTGCCCGGTATTGGCTATCGCATGGTTACAACCCTGTAACCTGACCGGAATTACCATGAAACCTTGACGGGGTAATCTACCACCATCACGTGATCACGTCTTACAAAACTGTGTAATCGTATGGAGGTAAAAAATATGAACACAAAGAAAATAGTCGTTGGTATTTTGGGGTTAGGGCTGCTGGCAGCAGTAGCCGCATTAGCGATGCTGCAATTGTTTGCACCGGGGGCAGCGGCCGTTGCCCAGACAAACAGCGGCCAACCGGAAATGATGCTGGCGGTCAGTGAAGTTGTCAACGGCGAGAGCTACTCCGGTGAAGTGCGCGTCTCGTTTGCCGAAGCAGCCGGATTACCGACCACTGCCCCCGCCGCGTTAGGACTGTTCCTGAAACACAGCGGCGACACGCTAACGCTGGGCGCCGGACCAATTGAAGTCGAGGTAGCGGTGGAGCGCGTCAATGACGAGCCGCCTACTACGAACATTCAAGCCAGCCACGGCGGGGATGAGGTGACGGTACTGGTGACGGAGGATACGGCCGTGTACGCCGACACCACCGCCAGCCCGCACATCACGCCCGAAGACATCACCGCCGGGCACAAAACCATCGCCCGTACCATCGCCCCTGGCTCTCTGGACGACATTGGCGAGAACATGATCGTCCGTGTCTGGGGCACGGAACAGAACGGGCAGCTTGTGGCCGATGTGTTGGTGTATGAGTTGATCAAGTGAGCGGTGAGCAGTAAGCAGTAAGCAGTAGTCAATCCTCTGTCCACTGCTTACTGCTTACTCCACAACAGGAACTTACCTTGAGACTAACCTCCCTCCGCTGGTGGCTGCCCCTTAGTTATGGGGCGATTGCATTTATTACGGCCGTTTCCCTCGGCCTGGTTCTGCTGCTGACCCTGCAACGTTATTACACCTGGCAAGAACAGCGTTATTTGCAAAATAACATAGAGGCCATCAGCCAGGTGGTAGCACAAATTCTGGAATCGGGCGCGGACAATTTGCTGCCATCCCAGCTTGACACCTTTGCCTATCTGACCCAAACACAAATTGATGTGTATGATGCCGACGGCGCGTTACTTGCCAGTTCCCAAGACCCCCGCGATTTACAAGCAGTGGCCACCCTCTCGCTACAAATTGACACCGGCAGCGCCCGGCAGTCACTCAGCCAGACGGTAGATACCACCGACGATGCGCAGGCATTTACATCTCTGTTGGTGTTGGAAGGGGAAAACGGCCGTCTCACCTCCGAATCTTCCGTGAGTGGTGATATTGGAGGATTGAGCACGGCCGCCGGTTTTGCCGCCCCGCTGCTGCGCCTGGAAACGCCCAATAGCTACGAAGCTGGTAACACGCAGGCGCGTTCGCGCCAGGAGTTGCAGCAGAATATCAACGGCGGGTCAGTACGATTGTCACAAGGGCCGGCGTTTGGTGGAGCGGTGCTGCACAGTGTGGCCGGGGGGATTGTGGTGGCGGCAACGGTGGCAGTGGGGATGGCGACGGCCGTGGGCTGGCTGATGAGCCGCCGCCTGAGCCACCCCATCGGTAAACTGGTCGCTGTGACGCAGCAAATGGCCGACGGTGATTTGCAGACCCGCGCCCACATTGCTCGCCCCGATGAACTCCGCCAGCTAGGCGACGCCTTTAACGACATGGCCGCCCGCATCGAGCAAACGATTGCCACCCTGCACCAGTTTGTGGCCGATGCTGCCCATGAACTGAACACCCCACTCACCGCCCTGTGCACCAATCTGGAACTGGCCGCCAGGTCTGCGCCGGCGAATGAATCGCTGGCACAAGCCCAGGCGCAGGCGCTACGTCTGCAACATCTGAATGATCACCTGCTGCACCTGTCGCGGCTGGAAAGTGGTTTAGATGCGACCATTCCCGAACCGGTAGACTTGACGGCGCTGCTGGCCGACCAGAGCGAACAGGTTGCCGCCCAAGCCGAACAGGCAGGGCTGGCATTGAACGTGAATTTGCCAGATACCCCGCTCATCATCTCTGGCAGCGCCGAAAAGATCAGCCAGGTGGTAGAGAATTTGCTGGACAATGCGTTCAAGTTCACACCCACAGAAGGAGAGGTCTACCTCTCGCTCTGGCAGGAGGGTGAGTGGGCGGTGTTGCAGGTGTGCGACAACGGTATTGGCCTGAATCCAGCGGAACGGGAGCAGCTATTTGACCGTTTTTACCGGGGGCAGGCGGTGAGCGCGTACCCCGGCAGTGGGTTGGGGTTAGCCATTGCCCGGCAGATTGTCCTGGCATACGGGGGGCAGATCACGGCCGTACCCCAACCCATAGGCGCTTGTTTTGAAGTGCGATTACCGTTAGTTTAGACGGCCGTGCTACACGACCGTTGCTTCTTCCGCCGCCAACCTTTCCAGCCAGCCCGCATGTTTCTCTGCGTCGGACAAAAAAGCCAGCATGGTGTATGCACGCCTCAGTCGGAATCCCACCTTTTCGGCCACGTGAATGGAGGGGGTATTGGCCGCGTCACATTGCCAGCTTACTTCCGTCAGCCCCAACGAGAAGGCATGTTCCACCGCCCGCGCGGTCACGGCCGTAGCCAGCCCGCGCCGCCGAAATTGTTCCTGCGTATGCACACCGAGTTCGGTACGGCCGTCGGCTACGCCATCAGCAATGCACCAGGCGGCTACGTCACGGCCGTGTAGGGCCACAAAACCAAAGCTGTGCGCATCAAACTGTTCCGGCGTGCCAATTTCCGCGATCCAGTTAACCACATCCTCCGGCAAGGTCACATCGGCGCGGTGGCGCAGGTCGGCATTGATGGGCTGGATGGTGAAGTCGGGCGGCAGCCACTCTCGGCCGTTAATTTGTAAAACATCGCAGCAGTAACAGAGGCGCGAACTGGGCACAGGCTGGCGCAGTTCGGCGATAGATTGCAAAGCGGTGTGCCACGCCTCGGATGCACAGACCCACAGCCAGATGAACACCGGCTGTTCCGTCACGCCCTGGTTAAAAAGCGCCTCCCGAACACCCTCGTTAAAAGCGTCATTATTCGCTTTCCCGGCCAGAAAGCACCAGACGGCGGGAGACCAGACAAATGCCGATTGGGGTGCGTCCAGGTCATCTACAAAAATTTTGCCACGACGATGGTGGGCAAGCACGGCCGTTAAAATCCCTTGATCCTGCAACGGGGCAAAAAGCGCCGCCGCTTTGTGGTATTGTGTGGCTGGCAGTTGATAAAACATGCGCGTCTCCTGTAAAAATCGTTTGTAGCAGGCACTTTAGTGCCCACAACAGGCGATAAATCGCCTACTACAAACCTTCTGAGCTATCCTCTTACTGGGCTGGCACACGGCGGTAAATGCCATCGGCGCGGGTCATCAGGTGACAGGCGACCAGTTCGCGGCGCAGGGTAGCCACATCATCGTGGAATTCAATCAGCACCCGGTTGACCTCTTGTTCGGTGTAATCCTGTTCAAACTCAAATTCTTCCACCAGTTTTTCCATGATAACCTGCCGTTTCTTTTGCTGTGTGGGAATGCGGCGCAAACGGCCGTGCCGGAAAAACGCACTCAACACTTTGTCACGATAGGCGTCGGGGGCGACGGCCGTGACCAACCCCGGTTCAGACATAGTGACTAGAGCAACCAACGAACGTTGCAACGCCAGTTCCACCAGGGAATACATCTGGTAATATTGCTCTTTTTCGCTGGTGAGCAGGCCCACGGCCGTGAGCTGCGCCAGATGATGGGACACAGTAGCCGGTTTCAAGTTGAGAATAGCCGCCAGTTCTTCGGTGTGGCGCGGCCTGGCCTGGATGAGGTTGATGATGAGCAACCGTGCCGGATGGCCGAGTGCTTTGAATAACTGCGCCCGTGCTTCCAGGCTGGTTTCATAATCTGACTTACTCATCCCACCAGTTCCCCCGCATGCCGGTGATGCGCAGGTAACAATGCCCAAACATGCCCCGCGCCGCTTCAATCATGCCGGCTTTTATTTCCTCGCGCACGGCCGTGTCCCTGTCCCCCATCGCCCGCGCGATTTCGGCATCATGTTTATAGTGGCCGATGTATTGGCGTGTGGTCAAGTGAAAAGCGCGCACCAGTTTTTCCATGTCCGTTAAGGACGGGTCAGCCACAATTCCCTCAAAGGCAGCCGTATATTCTGATTCGTTCATTCAAAATATCTCCATGAAAAATATAATTAGATATATTACTAATCAGAATAGTACAAGATCAATCGGAAACCGTCAAGTTGGATTTTCTGACATGGTTCATAAAGCGGAAACTGCGCTTTACAAATTATCCGCAATTGTCATTCCGAGCGGAGTCTTCGGAGCGAGGAATCCCTCTCTATACTACTAACGGTCATAGTGTGTCATTCCGAACGTAGTCTGCGGAGTGAGGAATCTCGCATGATCACCTCGTTGAGATTCCTCGGAAGACCTCGGAATGACAATTTGATGCCAATTTTTCTACAGAGGGAATTGCTGCCCGGTAAAGGCCAGTTGGGCGCCGGATTGGAACACGGCCGTGCGCTCCGCATTTCCCTCATCCAACACCGGGTTGGTGTGGTTCAGGTGCGTGAGTACCAACTGCGTAGGCAAATGGGCAAAACGGGCCAGCGTATCAGGAATAAGCGGATGGGCTACAGGCGCGCGGCCCCCCAATTCAGCCTGGCTGTAAAAACTGGCGTCCACCAACGCCACATCCACGCTGCTTAAAACGACTTCCGCCTCCGGCCATTGCCCCCAATCATCAATGTCCGGCAGATACAGCAAGCGGCGGTTTGGGCCTTGAATGAGGAAAGCGAAGGTGCCTGCCCCCCATTCATCACGGTGCGGCACGGCCACGGCCGTGACGCTGACATCGGCCGCCAAATCCACCGATTGCCCGGCCACCAGCGGCACGATCCGCAAATTGTCCACCAGAGGCGACCAGAGGCGATTTTCTAACAACAGTTGGCCGAGTTCACGGGAAGCGTAAATGGGCAACTGGGTAATTGACACGGCTTCCGGGCCAAGCTGGGGCAGGCCGCCAATGTGGCCCAGGTGAGCGTGGGTGAGGAAGATGCCATCGGGTGGGCGCAGGCGAGACGGCCGTAAAGGATGCGCTCCCAACTCTTCAGCCAACAGATTTAACTGGTATTTGATGTCCGGCGTGGCGTCAAAAAGGTATACGGCCGTTTCCTTCCCCCGATTATCTACCAGCCCCAAACAGGCCACATACTCTGCTCTCGTTGGGTCGGCAAAAGCGGCGGCGCAGCGGGCACAGCGGCAGCCTGCATGCGGCAGCCCGCCATCTTGCATGATGCCCAGGACGACGGTCGTGACCTGCTTCTTTGGCAATTTGAACATTTCGACCCCTTGAAAAGTAAGTAGTGAACGGTACGCAGTGAGTGGTACGCAGTGAGCAGTAGATCGTAGCCACTGCTTACTGCTTACTGCTCTTACTGGTATAATAACCTGCTATGTCAGAGACGCCTATTTACACCATTGGGTATGGGGCACGGCCGTTGCCCGACTTCATCGCCCTCCTGCAAACATACCAGATCGCCTACCTGATTGACGTGCGCAGCCAGCCGTATTCACGGCACAGGCCGGAGTTTGGCAAACAGCCGTTGGCCGAACAGGTGCAGGCGCAGGGGATCCGCTACGTCTTTATGGGGCACAATCTGGGTGGCAAACCGGCCGATGAACGGTGTTATACGGGTGGCAAGATTGATTACGCCAAACTGGCGCAGATGCCCTTTTACCAGGAAGGCATTGGCCGGGTGCGGCAGGCATATGCCCAACAGCTTCCCGTCGCCCTCCTGTGTGCCGAAGAAAAACCGGAGCAGTGCCACCGCGCCCTGCTCATCGGCAAAACCCTGACGGAATTGGGCATTCCGGTGGCGCATATTGACGAACACGGCCGTCTGCGCTCCCAAACTGACCTCCTCCCCCAACCCACCCTCTTCACCGACGCCGACCTGTGCCTGAATGCCCGCTGGGATGAATGGGAAGGGCTGGAAACCAGCATCCCTCTGGACGAATGGCACGACGCGCCCACAGAAACAGACATTGCCGCCCCGCCCACCCTGGCACTGCCCACCGGCCCGCGTGACCTGACCCTGGCGCGGCAGTTGCTCAAAACCATCTTTGGCTATGACGAATTTCGCCCCTTGCAGGCGGACATTATCCAGAATTTGCTCAACGGCCGTGACAGTTTAGCCATCATGCCCACCGGCAGCGGCAAATCGTTGTGTTACCAGTTACCCGCCCTGCTGTTTGACGGCCTCACCGTCGTCGTCTCCCCGCTCATTTCACTGATGGAAGATCAGGTGAGCCAGTTGCGCGAAGTGGGCGTCCCGGCGGCGTACCTGAACAGCACCTTGCCCCGTCCACTGTATAACGAGACGATGAATTGGGTGCGGCACGGCCGTGTCAAACTCCTCTACGCCGCCCCAGAAACGCTCACCCGGCCCGATGTGCTGGCGCTGCTGGCCGAAAGCCGCGTAGCCTGCCTGACCATTGACGAAGCGCACTGCATCTCCCAATGGGGGCACGATTTCCGCCCCGAATATCGCCAGTTGATTGACGTGCGCCGCCGTCTGCCGCAGGCGGTGTGCATTGCCCTCACCGCCACCGCTACGCCGCGTGTGCGCCAGGACATTCTGGCCTCGTTGGGCATCCCCCAGGCGCAGGAGTTTATTGCCAGCTTTAACCGCGAAAACCTCTTTCTCAGCGTCCAGCCTAAAACTGATCTGGCCGGGCAGGTTTTCTCCTTTTTGGAAGACCATCGGGACGAATCGGGCATTATTTACTGCGCCACGCGGAAGCAGGTGGATTTGTTGAGCGGGTTGCTGGCGGCGCGAGGGTGGGCGGTACGGCCGTATCACGCCGGACTGGACGACGCCACCCGTTACCAGAATCAACGCGCCTTTATCCGCGACGATGTGCCCATCATGGTGGCGACTATCGCCTTTGGCATGGGCATCAACAAACCCAACGTGCGCTTTGTGCTGCACGCCGATTTGCCGCAGGATGTGGAGGGGTATTACCAGCAAATTGGCCGCGCCGGGCGCGATGGGCTGCCCGCCGACTGCCTGCTGTTCTACAGCTACGCCGACGTGAGCACGGTCAACTTTTTCATAGACAAGATGCCGCCGGAACAACAAAAAGGAGCCTCTTTGCGGCTGGCGGCGATGGTGCAATATGCGGAGGCGGGGGTGTGTCGGCGACGGCCGTTGCTCACCTATTTTGGCGAAGCCTACGAAGCCGAAACGTGTGAGACCTGCGATAACTGCCTGGCCGAAGAGCAGGCGCAGGTGGATTTGACTACGCCTGCCCAAAAATTCCTCTCCTGCATTTACCGCACGGGGCAATTTTTTGGCGTCAACCACATCATTGATGTGCTGCGCGGTTCGCGCAGCCAGAAAATTTTGCAGCGCGGCCATGACAAATTGTCCACCTATGGCATTGGGCAGGAGTGGGACAAAGATCAGTGGAAACACCTCTGTACCCAACTCATCCAACAAGGTTTATTGGTGCAGGATTTGGAACACGGCAGCTTGAAATTGACGGAAACGGCGTGGCCGGTTTTGCAGGGGCAAGAACAATTCTTTGGGGTTATGGAGACGGTGCGGGCGAAAACGGCCGTCGCCCCCAGCGAACCCCTCGACTACAACCGGGAACTGTTCGCCCTGCTGCGCCAGAAACGCAAGGAACTGGCCGACGCCGCCAACGTGCCCCCCTACGTCATCTTTTCTGACCGCACGCTGGTGGAGATGGCCGCCTTTTACCCCCAGTCACGGGAATCGCTGGCGCGCATCTACGGCATCGGCCAGCGCAAGCTGGAAACATACGCCGACCTGTTTTTGCCGCTCATTCAGAAATTTTGCGCAGCACACGGTCTGGCCGAGGCGCCCAACATGCCCGAAATGCGCCGCGCCAGCCGTCCCGAAGGCAGCAAACCGGCCGGGGCGCGGGCGCAGTTGGCGGTGGAGATGTATGAAAAAGGAAAACCTGTGCCCGATATTGCCGACGAATTGGGTGTGAAGACCAGCACGGTGTTGAAATATCTGGTGGAGGAAGTGAGGGCGGGACGGCGTTTACCACCCGACAACTTCCGCGCCCTCTCCACCCTTTCCCCGGCGGAGCAGGCGCGTGTCCTGACCGCCTTCGCCGAACTAGGCCCCGACTTCCTCCGCCCCGTCTTCGACGCCCTGAACGAAACCGTCAGCTTTGAAGAACTGCACATCCTCCGCCTGGTGTACTTGTGTGAGCAAAAGGGCTGACACCAAGACATCCGATTTCTTCAAGCAACCTGTGGTTGCCGAAATCGGATGTCTACACCGGTTTTGGTATAATTGACACCGTACCTGCAATACCCAACGACGCTATGGCAAAAGGAGTATTGAATGAGCGAAATCATCCTTGAACTACCACCAGAATTGTTGAAAACGATAGAACGACAGGCATCGGCCAATGAGAAGAGCGTAAGCGAGTATGTGGTTAGCCTGCTGAATGAGAGGATTCCTACGCTTCCCGAAGAGAATCAAGCTGACAGTTTTAACCGGGAAGTGGCGGCCTTTGCTCATCTTAAACCGATGCTGCTCAACCAGTATGGCGGGGAATTTGTGGCGATTTATCAAGGGCAGGTGATTGGTCATGGCGAAGATGAAGTGGCTTTGTTCAGGCAAGTGCTGGCTCAATATGGCCCGGTTTCTTGTTACATTGAAAAAGTTGTGCCTGAAACGCCGCGTCGTGCCCGGATGCCTTCTATTCGGGTAAAAGCCGTATGATCCCTTACAGCACTGAATTTGACCCGCCAGCGGCCGTCATCCAGATTCAGGTAGCTGGTGTGGTGCATTCCCGTCCGCGAGTGACAATTTCTGCGATATTGGATACAGGGGCAGATTTAACGGCCGTGCCCGAAACATTGGTTGACCGGCTAAATCTCTTCCCCACCGGACGCATGGTCGTTGAAGATGTCAATGGGCAAACGACGGTTGCTGAGACCTATATGATCAAATTGAAAATAGCTGACAAGACCATTTCCGAACACAAAGTGTTGTTGACCGGACTGGATTTTGGCATCATCGGCCGTGATTTGCTCAATACGTTCTATCTTCTCTTGAATGGGCCGGAAGGCACATTTGAACTGGCGGAGACCTCGCCTATCCACTAGCAGATATCCGATTTCTTGAAGAAATCGGATGTCTACCACCCACAATCAGTAGAGCGAAATGGGAGGAGTCTGCATCCTCAGATGCCAGCCTGTTCGCATCTGAGGATGCGAACTCCGCTTCGATCTAGTGACAATGACTATTCAGGGTCGTTGGGATTCTTCACCCCGGCGGGGTTCAGAATGACAGTTGTGGCGGGTGTGGCATCTGGGTGGAGGGAGGCGAAATAATCGAGCAGGGTGCGGTGGATGAAAACCCAACCACCACCCACCCGCCGCAAGAAGATGCGATCCGCCATCGTGTCCAGGTAGACAATGAGCAATCGGTCTTTGAAGGGAAAAGGCAAAACCCCCTGCCGCGCTAGCAGCCAGCGCAGCACATAGTGCCGCATGAATGTTTTTCCTCCATAATCCAGACCACCAATTAATCCAGCTATCAGCCCAATAATTAGCCCGAAAACCAGTCCATTAATCAACCTGGATGGCGCCATGGAGATCAATCCAATAGTTGATCCAAAAATTAGTCCATAAACTAATGCATAAATAGATCCCATGCGCCAAGCATTAAAACCAGAATCGTAGATACCCTGATTAGGTTGTGATATGCGGCGGCTATCTTGTGTCTGAACAATAATTCTTAGCCCTTCGTATAATCTGACAATAGCACCAAGAAACACGCCAAAACCTGCCCACCCAAATAAAGAAGCAACTTCATTTGGCTCAGCGTTCGCCCCCGAAAGTCGTTTGAGCATTGACTCAACAATCAATCCTATGAGCAACCCTCCAAGTGCCCCACCGATTAATAAATCCTTCGATTCTTTAAGGAATTGCTTGAGAAATCGCTTGAAAGGAGGTGCAGACCAGACAAGTTTCTCGATTAGTTCGATAGGTTTATAAGCTGAGTCTTCCGCTTCTTTTCGGCCAACCTTCCACCCCAAATAGGAGCCAAAAAATAAACCTAAAAGCCACCAAATTATCAGGATGTCTAAGCCTACATTACTTGATTCTAAGGCAATTGACCACAAACCCAGCAGCGACCCTAAAATTAACCCAAAAAGTAACCCGCTACTTAATCCCACAAGTGCCCCATTAACCTGGGTGTAACGGCGACTCATGCTAAGGGTGGGTAGCCAGGTAGGTTGCAACCGTTCCATGTAAAAGGTGGTTTGTTCGGCCTGGGTCATGCCGTGTGCCAGGTTGGCCAGCCAGGTCATGGCCTGGGTTTCGTTATAGGGTTCGTTGCTAGTCAACGGCCGTCGCCGCCACATTTCGGCTACATAGTGATCGTACAGGTGGGCGCGCCGCGCTTCCGGGGTGGGCAGTTGTTTCAGGTCGGCCCGTTTCATGTCCCGGTAGGCCAGGGTCATCACGCTTAAAAACAGCGGTGTTTGCGCCAGTTCTTGCATGGCGGCATCCGTTTTCACCATCTGGCGCACGGCCGTCAGCTTGAGTTCCGGGCGACGCAGGTAGTCGTCTATTTGTTCGTCGCTTAACGGTTGGATGCGCACGGCCGTGCCCAGGTTCAGCTTTGCGGCCAACCCTTCATACTCCGCCACCCGGCAGCACACGGCCAGCGATGCGGGCTGCTGCGCCTTCAAGTCGTTGATGGCCTGTACACAGGCGTCCCGCGCTGCGGCCGCCACCTCATCCAGCCCATCCAGCAGGTAAATCAAACCGCCGCTGGCGATTAAGCGGCGGCTGGTTTCACGCGGTAGCTGGTATTGCAGCAGCAGTTCCTCCACCATCCAGTCCGGCAGCGCCTTTTTCTCAACGGCCCAGGAAGAGAGGTTCAGCACCACCGGCGTGGGCTGTGCCGGGTCAGCCTCGGCCGCATCCAGCAAACGTTCGGCCAGTTGCAGCAGAGTCATCGTCTTGCCGCTGCCCGGCTCGCCCAAAATGAGCAGGCTGCCAGATTCGGCAAAGAGGGCGGGCACATCTTTTTCCACCGGGCGGTCCACCTGCCCCGGCACATAAAGCGTTTTGCGCGTCAGCGCCTGAGGCTGGTAGGTCAGCTTCAATTCCAGGGCGATCTCGTCCGTCACCGACTGCTTGAGTACGCCGTCAATCCAGGCGGCGCGCACATTGCGGCGCAGTCCGTACTGCTGTTCCAGTTGGGCGGGCAAAAACCAGGTGATATGCGGCCGTTCGCGCTGCAAGACGGCCGTTAGCTTTGCCAGTTGGCCGCGCCGCTGCATGGTCGCTACCAATGAGGCAGACTTGGCGCTAATGGTGTCGCCGCTCAGGTCCTCATATAGAATGCCAATATCCAGGCAAAGGGTACGCAGTTCGTCCAAATCAAAGCTGTCGGCTATCTGTTGGCGCAGCGGCCCCAAAGGGATAGTTTCGGCTTCGGCAACCGCACTGTTTTCTGGTGGAGCCACGTTTTCCGCCCGGCTGAGCCAGGCGGACACGGCCGTTAACAGCGACAACACGGCAAAAGCCAGCACGCTCAACGGTTCAAAGCTGCCTGGCTCGCTCACAATCCAGGCGACCAGGGTGTAGATGATGGCCACAATGGTCACAACCAGGAGGATGGTGGTGAGGAGTTGGAGTCGTTTACGGCCGTTGGCGGTCAGTTTCATCGTTTTGTTTGTAATAGGGGCACGTTGATTAATGCGGTGATTTTAGCGGTATCAGAGAATGGCGTCTACCTGGGAATGGAATTCCCAGGCTGATACATAAAGTACGCTAAAGCGCACTACAGGGGCGCCGAACAGGAGAAGTAGTCTATGCAAAAATAGACGAAAAACGGACGATTTTTAGACGATAGACGAGGTGTAAGCCGTGAACCGTAATCCGAAGCCCGTTAACCGATTACGGGTAACGGCCGTCAACTCCCATCCCGTATCACCCGGCAGCTTTCAATATCAAAGGTCACTTCGCCGATGTTCAGGTTGGTCTGGTCGCGGAAACTGGCGGCAAAGTGCAGGAAGCGGTAAACGTCGGCAAAATTGGTGGCTAACCCTACCGAAACACGGATCGCCCCTGCACTTTTATGCTCCCGATATTGGATCATTTGTAAAAAGCGGGGCAAATTCAAATTCGGCTCATCGGCCATGATGCCCAGCACTTCTTCTGGTGTTAAATCCTCGGCCATTTCACCGGCGCCGGGGTTGCAAAAACAGCCCGTACGCAGGGAAATGCCCTGCTGGTTGGCCAGTTCTTCAATGCGGCGGTAGTCGAGCAATTTTTCGTCCGGGCCATAAAAGTTGAGCGTGACCGTGCCGCCCCGCCCTTCGGTGTGCAGGGGGCCATAGATACGGATGAGGGCACGGCCGTTGCTGTGCCGCAGCCCATATAAATTATGCAACAACCACCCTGTCAGGCAGCGCACCCGTTCACCGATTGTCTCAATGCCAATAGATTCCAGGTGCTGTAAGCCAATTTTGACGGCAGGTATATTCAAATAATCCACTGTACCGTCTTCAAACCCCGCTTCACCCGGCGTCAGCACATGGCCGCGTCCCTGCACCGTAGCAAAGTTCACCGTGCCCCCGGCAAACCAGGGGCGGTGCAGTTTGCCCAACGCCCGTTTATGCACCAGCAGTGCGCCAATGCCCGTCGGGTAACCAAACATCTTGTAAAAGGACAGGCTCACAAAATCGGGCTGAACGGCTTGCAAATCCAGCCGGTTGGTGGGCACAAAGGCGGCTGCGTCCAGCAGCACGTCCCATCCTTTCTGATGCGCTAATTCGATGTATTCCAGTGGGTGTTTGACGCCAGAGAAGTTCGACTGTGCCGGGAAGGCAAACAAATGGGGATAAGTGGGATCAATGGTGTCCAACAATTCCACCAGTTTAGCCCGGTCAATGCGCAGTTCCGGGCGGGTGAGCGGCAGGTAGCTAAATTCCGCTCCTTTCGCCTGGGCAAATTCGCGGATGCCGTTGACGGAGTTGTGGTTGTCAAAGGTGAGCAGGTAACGGCCGCCGGGTTGGAACGGATATGATTCGCCCACATGCTTCAGCGCGCCGCTGGCGTTGGGCGTAAAAACGACCACATAATCGTCGCCCGCATTGAAGTAATGCTGCACATAATGGCGCGTGCCCTCCACCAGTTCCGTCATCGCCTGGGAGGTGGGGTTGGCGGAATGGGGGTTGCCGTAGACGTGGCTGCGCAGCAGGTCGAAATGCTTTTGCAACTGCGATTCAGCATATAACCCGCCGCCGGTGTAATCCAGGTAAACCTGGCCTTGGGCATCCAGCCGTTGGTAATCGGTCTGGCGCAGTTCGGTGAGGCGGTGGGTGGTGGCGTAGGTGGGGTAGGATTGGAGGAATTGCTGGTAGGCGGTTTCCTGGGCGGTGGGGGGATAGGTGGGGGTGGCGGTCGTGTTATTGGCGACGGCCGTGTCCATTTCCTTGATTAACGTGCTACACATATACTGCTCCTTTGTAAAGTTTGTAGTAGGCACTTAAGTGCCGTCACAAGACGATAAATCGCCTACTACAAACGCCTCAATCAATTCAATTGTACCACTTCCACATCACCTAAAGCCTGCATCAGATCGGCCGTTTTCAGGATGACGGTGGTGCTGCGTACACCGGAGCCGATGGAGACTTCTTCCTGCGCCAGCACACTCTCATCCACCAGGGTGCGAATCGGCTGGGGCAGGCCAAATGGAGACACCGCGCCAATTTCATAGCCGGTGACAGCCAGCACTTCTTCCGGTTTGGCCATCGTCAGACGTGACTGGTTGAGCGTGCGGCGCAGCGCCTTCCAATCAATCTGGCGCGGTCCGGCCACCAGCACCAGCAAAAACTCTTCGGCTGCCAGCCGGAAGAGAATGCTGCGCACCACCTGCTCCGGCTGCTGACCGCGCTCGGCGGCGGCCTGTTCCAGCGAATGAACCACACCAGGATGGCGGAAAAAGGTATAGGGGATATGAAGTTGATCGAGATGTTGGGTTACGGCCGTTGCTTCCATCACAGGTCTTTAGATCTCCTTGTGCAGTGGGGCAAATGGTACAGCAGCAGCCACCATTTTACAATCTGGGGCATTACGAGCGCCCGGGTGCTGTCATTGGCAAAAAAGGGGCGCTGTGTTATCTTTAGCCGTAGGTTGGCGTGCGCCGCCACAGACGCCAATCACCTGCATACTCAACTTATTCAGCGGAGGGAAAAATGGGAATTCTATTTGCAACGGATGAATGGATTAAAGCCCTGAGGGACGAACTCAACAACAGCCCCGGCTACAAAAACGCCGCCGCAAAATGGGAAGGTGATTTTTACTTTGTCATCACGGCCGGCGACGCCGTACCGGAGGACGTTTACCTCTACATGGACTTGTGGCATGGGGAATGTCGGGACGCTTTCAAAGTGGATGACCCCGGTGCCAAATCCCCAGAGTTCAAACTGCACGCCCCCGTCAAAACCTGGCGCGGCGTCATGGAAAAGAAAATTGACCCCATCAAGGGTATTGTCACCAAACAACTAAAACTGGAAGGCCCGATGATGAAGGTCATGAAAGCCCCCAAAGCGGCCATTGAACTGGTGGAAGCCTGTACCCGATTGGAGACCGATTGGCCGTGACCCGTAATCCGTAACCCGTAATCCGACGGGTCACGGATCACAGGTTACGGATCACGGGTTACGGACATGTGGTTCTTCAAGTGCCCTGAGTTTTTCTTTGGCGAGGATGCCCTTAGTCAATTGGGCAATCTGTCTGGCCAGCGCGCCTTTATTGTCACCGACGCCAATCTGCTGGCGCTGGGATATGTGGCGCAGATACAGCAGGCATTGGGCACGGCCGTACCCCAGCAACACATCTTCGCCGAAGTCGAACCCGACCCCTCGCTGGAAACCGTACAACGGGGCGCAGCGGCTATGTTGGCCTATGAACCCGACTGGATTATTGGCCTGGGCGGCGGCTCCTGCATGGATGCGGCTAAAGCGATGTGGGTTCTCTATGAGCGCCCCGACCTGTCCCCAGATGAGATCAGCCCCATGCTAGACCTGCGCCTGCGCCAAAAAGCGCGGCTCATCTGCATTCCCACCACCGCCGGCACCGGCTCTGAATCCAACTTTGCCATTATCCTGACGGACACGACCGCACACCGCAAACTCACCCTGGCTAACCGGGAAACCACGCCGGACATCGCCATTGTTGATCCGGCGCTCACAGCCAACCTCCCGGCGGGCGTCACCGCCGACAGCGGCATTGACGTACTGACCCACGCTATCGAAGCGTATAGCTGCACCTGGGCCAACGACTTCACCGACGGCCTCTGCCTGCAAGCGGCGCGTATGGTTTTCACCAACCTGCCCAGCGCCATTAAAAACGGCGCCAGCGACCCTATTGCCCGCGAGAAAATGGCGAACGCAGCCGCCATTGCCGGCATTACGCTGGGGAACAGCAGTGTAGCCCTGGCGCACGCCATGGGACATGCCGCCGGGGCCGTATTCCGGCAGGTACCACACGGCCGTATCACCGCCATCTTCCTACCCTACACCATCGAATTTGTGGCTAACGGCGGTGACAGCCGCTATACCGACCTGGCGCTGGCATTGGGGCTGCCCAATGGGGATGAACCGGCGGCGGCGCAAAATCTGGCAACGGCCGTGCGCGGCCTGATGCACGAAGTCCGCCTGCCCACCAGCCTGAAAGAGGCCGGCATTTCATTGGCTGAACTGGAAACGGCGTTACCCCTTCTGTGTGAACACGTAGACGTAGACGCCAACCTCCTCATGTCCCGTCGTATCCCCACCTTAGAAGAGATCGAGCAGCTTTTTCGCTTTGCCTATGCGGGGCAAGAAGTAGATTTTTAGGTCGTTCGTAGTAGGCGATTTATCACCCTCCCCAAGAATGGCGATAAATCGCCTACTACGAACGACGACGAACATCACCATAGCAGTATGAAAACACGTAAAAAAGTCGGTCTGGCCCTCAGTGGCGGTGTGGCGCGTGGCCCGGTACATGTGGGTGTACTCACGGCGCTGGAACGAGCAGGCATTCCCATTGACGCCATTGCCGGGGCCAGCGCCGGCGCTTTGGTAGGCGCCGCTTACTGCGCCGGGTTGGAGATTCCGCAACTGCGTAAACTGGCGGTGGACTCCAACTGGAGTACGGTCGCCGGCTTATCCCGTTCTCGGCATGGGCTGATCTCCTTCCGCAAAATGGAAGCGTATCTGCAAAACCTGGTGGGGGATGTGGATATTCGTGACCTGGCGATTCCTTTCACGGCCGTAGTCACCGATATGCAACATGGTATTCCCGTTTATTTACGGCGGGGGCGGCTGTCTACGGCCGTGCGCGCCAGTTGCTCGGTGCCGGGCGTCATCTCACCGGTGGCGATTGACGGCCGTCTCTGCTGCGATGGCGGGATAACGGATAATTTGCCGGTCACGGCCGTGCGCGCTATGGGGGTGGATTACGTTATTGCCGTTGACCTGTTTGTGCCCATTTACCACGAGCGGTTAGGCGTGTTAGGCGATCTGGCCGCTGCCGTGGAACTGCTCGTCCGCCATGCCGGTGGAGGTTATTACCAGGCCGACTGCCTGATCGAACCGGCCATTGCCGGGCACAACTACTTCAACTTCTCCCGCCGCAAAAGCGAACAATACATGACCCTGGGCGAAGCCGCCGCCGAGCGCATGATCCCCCTCATTAAAGCCGCTCTGTGTGAAAAAGATCACGACGCGACACCGCCGGAGCGTAATGGTAATGGGGTAAAAGAGATTGGAGATTGGCGATTGGAGATGGCTCAATCTCCAATCTCTAATCTCCAATCCCCATCATAATTTCTCTGGTACAACCAATTTGAAAATGTTAAGGTGCTTATGTCAAAACTGGCTTGACGCACCTATGGTGAAATGTGTATACTGTATTTCACTTCTAGGGTATAACACTTAACAAGTGTTAGCTATAGAGGTAGAGGAAGCTCCCAGAAATTGGAAGGCTACCTTACTAGCAAAAGTGAAGACTACATAAAACCCATTCATCTCCAATCCGGGTAAAACCTTTGAGAGTTTGGGGTAGAAATCACTAAAGCAAACCAACGGCCCAACAGCCGGGGGGAAAGTAAGGAAAGCTAGAAGGTTACTAGGAGCTCCTCTTAATTTATGGCACTAGAAAGCACGGCCCAAGAACAAACGGCCGTGCTTTTTTATTTACCGGTTATTGGGCTGGAATGCTTCTGCCTTCAATATCCCCACATAGGGCAGGTTGCGGTACCGTTCGCGGTAGTCCAGGCCATAGCCCACTGCGAACCGGTCGGGCAGATCAAACCCTTTGTAAGCAATGGGCACATCAATCAGGCGACGGTGGGATTTATCGAACAAGACACACACTTTCAGGCTGGCGGGATGGCGGGCTTGCAGGTTGCGTAACAAGTAGTTCAACGTCAGGCCGGTATCAATGACGTGTTCGATGAAGAGGACATGACGGCCGTCAATCGGCTCCCCCAGGTCTTTCTCTAGCCGCACCAGGCCCCGTTTGCGCGACTCCGGGGAGTAACTGGAAATAGCGATAAAATCCACCCCCAGCGGAATGGTCATCATGCGTACCAGGTCAGCCATGAAGGGGAAGCTGCCCTTCAACACCCCCACCAGCAGCGGGTTTAACCCGGCATAATCGGCCGAAACCGCCTGCCCTAACTCACGGACGCGCTGTTCAATTGCTTCGGCCGAAAAAAGGATGTGGCTGACAGCATCATTTAATTCGCCGTAGGCTTCAGGGGGATAATAGCGGTTCATGCCCCGTTCTTTTGCGCCTCAGTACCTACCAGGGTGACGGCATGTTCATCTATGCCATATTTGAGCATCATGTCGCGCAGGTCGCTGCGTTTGAACAGCTTGATATTGATGTGGGGATATAACTCACGCAGCCGGCGCAGTTTGCGGTTTTTGTGGGTGATCAGCTTGGGGCGCATGGTGGTCAATTCCACATACAGGTCTTGCTGGGCCAGGTAAAAATCGGGCGAAAAGGCTTCCGTCACATTCCCGTTTTCATCCCAGGCCAGGGCAAAGGTGTGCGGCTCATATTCCCATTCAATGCCATAGTAATCCAAAATTTGGGCGAACTCCGCTTCAATGGGATGCACAAACGTGGGGGAATCTGGTTGTGTTTTTTGGTTGTTCAATGAAACTCTCCATGCAGCTCTCTTTTGCTGCACAGACCAATAACTTACCATAATTATAATGAAGTGCAAGCGTGACCACAATATGAAGGTAGTCATAGGGCTAAAAGGCCATATATGGCGGCTTAACAACGGTTGACGGAATAACGGGGAAAGGCTACTGTTAGCGGCCATGCGAACTGACCATCATCCTTTCTATGACCTTGTGCCGTGGCAGCGCACCCTGGGCATCATGTTTATCGCGCAGTTGGTCACGGCCGTTGGCTTTTCCATCTTTTTCCCTTTCCTGCCCCTGTATGTGGCCGAACTGGGCAGCAGCACCTCGCTGAGTGTGGCCTTCCTGGCAGGGGCCGTCTTTTCGGCGCAGGCGTTTACCATGGCTATCGCTTCCCCCATTTGGGGTGCAGTGGCCGACCGCTACGGCCGTAAACTGATGGTCGAGCGGGCTATGTTTGGCGGCGCGGTGGTGCTGCTGTTGATGGGCTTTGCGCACAACGCCGAACAACTGGTATTGCTGCGGGCCATCCAGGGTTTAATCACCGGCACCGTCGCCGCCGCCAATGCGTTGGTCGCCGCCGCCGCCCCCCGCGAGCGCACCGGTTTTGCTATGGGGCTGCTGCAAACGGGGTTGGTCAGTGGCATTGCTATTGGCCCGCTGCTGGGTGGGCTGGTAGCCGACGCTTTTGGCTACCGGTATGCGTTTGTCATTACCTCGGTGCTGTTGCTGGCAGCCGGGCTGCTGGTCTGGTGGGGTGTGACCGAAGAATTCACGCCGCCGCCCAAGACAGAAACAAAGCGCATTCGCTTCTGGCAGGAATGGCGTGACGTGTGGCAAATGCCCGGCATCTCCCTGGCCTACAGTCTGCGTTTCCTTTCAAATCTGGGACAGAGTTTATTGTTACCATTTGCTCCCCTGTTCATTGCCAGCTTATTAACTGACCAATCGCGGGTCAATACCATCACTGGATTGACTATTGGCGTCACGGCGGGGGCCGGCACACTCACGGCCGTGTTATTGGGGCGGTTAGGTGACAAAGTAGGCCATCGTAAAGTCTTGATTGGCTCGGCGCTGTTGGCCGGTCTGTTTTATCTGCCGCAAAGCCAGGTCACGACGGCCGGGCAGCTTTTGCTCTTGCAGGCGCTCACCGGCGCGGCGGCCGGGGGCGTCATACCTTCCATCAGCGCCTTGCTGGCCCATTACTCCCGTTCAGAGCAGGCGGGCAGCGTGTACGGGCTGGAAAATTCCATTGTTTCGGCTTCCCGCGCTATTGCCCCCATTTTGGGGTCGCTGGTGGTGGTCTGGTTTGGGCTACGGGCGGCGTTTATCGCCGCGGGGGTGGTTTATTTGATGGTGGCATTGGTCACGGCCGTGCGCCTGCCCCGCATAACGTCTACTCCGGTGGAACCATTGGAATCCCATGTTTGATCCGCCAAGCAGGTACACGAGTAAAAGCCACACATCTATAGAACTCATTTTGCGCCCCATTGCCCCTGACGACCTGCCCTTTCTGCTCACCTGGCAATATGAGCCGCCGTATGCGATCTACAGCCTGGGCGACGGCCGTACCAATCCCGATATATTGGCTGAGGCCGCCGATTATTTTCTGGACCCGGTCTACCGCTTTTACAGTATGCTAGATGCCGATAGTGGCAAATTAACGGCCGTCGTCAGCTATGGCCTGGACGGACAGGTTCCTGGCGGCGACTACAGTGAAGAGGCGCTGGACATTGGGTTTGCCGTGCGGCCCGACCTCACCGGGCAAGGTTTGGGTGGCGATTTTGTAGGCGCCGCGATTAACTTCGCCATTTACACCTTTCACCCTGGCAAGCTGCGCGTGACCATTGCCGACTTCAACCGGCGCGCCCGGCGGGTGTGGGAAAAACACGGATTTCAGCCGGTGCAAACTTTTCACAGTGACGCCAACGACCTGGCGTTCACTATTTTCACGCGCGAACGGTAAGACCCACCCCTTACACAACCCTTACAACCCATTTATGACGGCCTTGCACACGGCCGTTATCCTCCTGAAAACGACAAAAGGAGTTATCTATGTTTTCTTCACTTTTTCAGCGTTCTGGCCAGACGGCTACCCGCCCGCGCATTGCTAACATCACCATTCCTGAATTGCAGCGCCAACTGGAAAGCGGGGCTGCGCCCATCCTGGTGGATGTGCGCAGCCCCATGGAGTACCAGTATGAAGGGCACATTGCCGGGGCGCGGCTGCTGCCGCTGCAAGTGTTACAACGTCGGCTGTCTGAACTGCCCACCGATCAGCCCATTGTGTGCGTATGCCGTTCCGGCAATCGCAGCCAGGTGGCCTGCGAAATTCTGTCCGCCGCCGGTTTTGACAATGTCGTCAACCTGGGCGGCGGCATGATCGCCTGGCAAATGGCCGGGCTGCCGGTTAATCGCTAAACAAATGGGCAATTGGATTCACAGTCAGATACGCAGACCCGACAGGTTTTGGAAACCTGTCATGTCTGCGATCCCGGCGCTGGCCTGGGGGCGTGTTTACCGGCGCGAATGGTTAGCGGGCGACCTGATGGCCGGGCTGATTGTGGCCATTATGTTGGTGCCGCAGGGCATGGCTTACGCGCTGTTGGCCGGACTGCCGCCACAGGCGGGTCTCTATGCCAGTATTGCCCCTCTGTTGTTGTATGGGCTGTTTGGTACCAGCCGCAGTCTGGCGGTGGGGCCGGTGGCCATTGTCTCCCTGCTGGTGGCTTCTGGTGTGGGACAGGTAGCGGAAATGGGCACGGCCGTTTACTGGCAGGCGGCGCTCACCCTGGCGCTAATGGTGGGCCTGATTCAGATGGGCATGGGGCTGCTGCGCGCCGGTTTTTTGGTGAATTTTCTCAGTCACCCGGTGCTGGCCGGTTTTACCAGCGCCGCCGCGTTGGTCATTGGCCTGAGCCAGCTCAAACATTTATTGGGACTGCCAACGCCGAATCTGGAATTTGTGGACACGGCCGTATACACCCTCCATCACCTCACTGAAACCAACGGCATCACCCTGGCTATTGGTCTGGGCAGTATCGCCCTGCTGCTTTACTTCAAATATGCGCTAGGCGGCCAACTGAAACGGCGCAAACTGTCACCGGGCCTGGTAGTGCCCCTCACCAAAAGCGCGCCGCTGCTGGTCGTTTTGATTGGCACTTTGCTCGTGGCCGCCCTGCGATTGGATGTGGTCGCGGGTGTGAAGGTGGTGGGCAGTGTGCCCGCGGGATTGCCTCCCCTAACCACCCCCACTCTTGATCCCACCCTCTGGCGGGCGCTGCTGCCTACGGCGCTGGCGATCAGCTTTGTGGGCTACATGGAAAGCATTTCCGTGGCTAAATCATTAGCCAGCAAACGGCGGCAGAAGATCAACTCGGATCAGGAGTTGGTGGGGCTGGGCATAGCCAACCTGGGGGCGGCATTTACCGGCGGCTACCCGGTGACGGGGGGGTTCAGCCGGTCGGTGGTCAATTTTGAGGCGGGGGCAAACACGGGGCTGGCGTCTATGGTCACGGCCGTTCTCATTGCTCTGACGGTGCTGCTGCTGACGCCGCTGTTTGCCTACCTGCCCCAGGCGGTGCTGGCGGCCATTATCCTGGTGGCCGTGGCCAGCCTGATAGACGTGAAGACGTTTCGCCATACCTGGCGGTATAACAAGGCTGATGCTGCTTCCATGCTCGTTACCTTTGGCGCGGTGCTGGCGGTGGGCATTGAAATCGGTATTTTGCTAGGGGTGGCGGCGGCGCTGCTGCTGTTCATCTGGCGTACCAGCCGGCCGCATGTGGCCGTGGTGGGGCGTGTGGGCAGCAGCGAGCAATACTTGAACGTGCAGCGACACACCGTGCAAACGTGTCCACGGGTGGCGGCGGTGCGTATTGACGAGAGCCTGTACTTTGCCAACACGGCCTACCTGGAAGAAACGGTCTTGCGCCAGGTAGCCGACCAGCCGGAGTTGGCGCATTTTGTATTGATTTGTACGGCCGTGAACTTCATAGACGCCAGCGCCCTGGACACACTGGAATCCTTGCACCACGAACTGCACGATGCCGGCGTTAGCTTTCACCTGGCAGCCGTTAAGGGGCCGGTAATGGACCGGCTGCGGGCCGTTGGTTTTGTAGATAACTTCGGCCCGGAAAACATCCACCAGAGTACGCACGACGCCATGAAAGCGATTGGCTGCGCCTGAGCCATTCTCCGGTATAATCCCCGCCAGGTCTGGCTAGAAGTTCAACTTCTTAGAGAAGTTGAACTTCTAAAACGGACTAACGACACAACCAAAAGGAAAGCTCATGGCGACAATTCCCCCCTTTGTGGCAAAAGGCACCCGCATCGGCCAGAAACAGACGGTGAAGGCCAAAAAAATGGTCTGGATTCCGGTGGGCAGTGGCGAAGTGACCCAATTCTCCGACTATGAAGTGACCATTGCCGGGCAGATCAGCATTTTGGGTTACAGCGGCAATATGAACATTTACCTGCGATTGCTGGATGAAGACCCGGCAGCGACTACCGGCCCGTGCATTTTGCGTCTGAATAAACACGAGGATAACGAGGCCGTCTACCGGGTAAACAAAAGCGCCATAACTGTGCAGGCCACGCTGGGAAGCTATAAGCAGGCTATCGGCATCGCACCCTGTAATGGCGGTACACAAACGGAATGTAAACTGACAGGCCGGGTGAATGAAACCGTTCACCTGGAACCAACCAGATAAGTTGTTATAGGGTGTCTGGCCAATCGGCGTTGGGGCGCTGCTGGCGGCACAGTTCCAGGAGGTCGGCCATACGGCCGTGACGCTCACAATACAAGATGATCTCCTGCGCCATGTCAGACTTTACCCCTTCCGGGAATTCGTCCTTATCAATCCCCAGGTCAAATAACAATACTTCCAGCTCGCTTTTGCTGAAATAGCGAGCGATCAACTGGCGCAGCTTGATGCGGTTTTGCAGCAATAAGCTGGCATTTTCTTCCTGGAGCACGGCCGTGAAAAAAGCGGCTACCGCCAGTTTGCGGGTAGAAATGGTGTGCCGCTGTTCCATTGGCATTTCGGCAAAGGTGCGGTCATGTCCATCGGGAATGAAAATGGCGTCCCAGCCAAAAATCTGGCCGCCGCGGGGTTCTGGGGCAACGACCCCGCTGAGCTTTCCTCGAAATACCATAACCTCGCCATTTGACGCATGAAAACCCAAATCGGTGACGACGGTGGCTGACCGATCCTCAAAGGGCTGCATCATTTTGCAGATGCCATCCACGCCCACGCCGTCAATAAACAGGCCGGTCACATTGCCCGGCAAATCCTTCCAGGCTCGGATCATCAGGTTGGTTTGTTCTACCAAAAAAGGCATATGGGGCAGCAACGGCCGTGCCATCTCCACTTTGCGCCGGATGAGGATAGCCTGGTCTACCAGCACCGGTTCTTCCAGCGCATACCGCGCCCAGCGCAGGTCAGCATGTTTGCCCAGCAAAAACTGGTAATCATTAAACTTGTTTTGTGAACCTGTCACAAAATAGAGTTGTTCAACACGTTGCTCGTTCATGGGGCAAGTTGTATCCTTATGACGATATGCTATACCAAGCTGCCTGCTTAAGCAATACGGCCTGTTTCCCAAAGTGACCCCATGAATACGCCCGTTCCACACGCAATCTATCGCTCCCGGCTTATCTGGTTAACGGCCGTGTTGTGGCTTGGTTTTGGGCTACGCCTCTACCGGCTGGATGGGCAAAGTTTGTGGTGGGATGAAATGGCTACGGTAGCTCGCGCCGCCATCCCTTTGCAGGAGATGTTTGCCGACCTGTTGCGAATCCGCAACCACATGCCTCTCTACTTCCTGGTCATCCGTTTGTGGGCTATGCTTGGCTATGGTGCATTCATCATGCGCTACTTTTCGCTGATCTGGGGAGTTTTGAGTTTACCACTTATCTATCAGGTGGGGCGTTTGCTTGGCAGTAAGACGGTGGGGTTCCTGGCGATGCTGCTGCTGGCCGTCTCCCCTTTTCACATCTGGTATTCGCAAGAAGCACGGATGTATACGTTTCTCGCCTTTACTCTCTTGCTGGCGCACTGGTTTTTGTTACGCACCTTCCCCCACCCTTCCCTGTACAATTGGGTTGGTTACGCCCTGGCAATGCTTATTGCCCTGTACACCCATTACCTGGCTGCCCTGATTTTGATAGCTCATTATGCCTTCTTTGCCTGGCATTATCGCCGGTTGCGCTCTCATTTCCGCTCCTGGCTGGCGGCAGCCGGCAGCGTTGGCTTACTCTTTGGCCTCTGGTTTGGGTATATGATGTTAACGGGCGGTTTTCGTGACGCCCCCATTAGTTGGATACCGCCTGCCACCTGGGTTGATCCGATACTGACGCTACTGGCCTTTAGCGCTGGCCCGTCAATTAACCCGGCGAAGGGGATTGTGTTTCTGCCGCTAATCTTTATGGCAATGGGGATGGGTGTTTGTCTGGCACGTTACGGCCGTCTCCCGGCCATTGATGTTGGTAAACAGGACATTGCTCAATTACAACCCTACTTCTTCGCTCGCCTCTTATTCTTCTGGCTGACCATTCCTCTCCTCCTCCTTCTGCTTATCTCTCTCGATTTGCCTGTTACCCAAAAACGATCCATTTACATGGATCGTTACCTGATTATCATCTTGCCCGCCCTCCTGCTGTTGGCGGCCTGGGGTTTTGCCCTGTTAACCGAACAAAAAAGAGTCTGGTGGCTGTTACCACTGACCTATGGCGCCATTGTCTTGTTCGCTGCGGCCAGCCTGAACAATATGTACCATAATCCGCACTATGCCCGCACTGACTGGCGTGCGGCTATCGCCCAACTAGAAACTTTATGGCAAGCCGGCGACACACTTGTGATTGACCCATCACAAATTCTTCCCCTGGCTTATTACGCCACAAGGGATAACACTGAACCCATCGTCGTAGCGGACGTAACCGAAATGAATAGGGAATTGTTTACCACCGCACAGCGTATTTGGGTGATGGAAATTTTTGAAAATGTAGACCAGCACGGTTTTCCCCAAAAACGCAACCAGCAACTGGCAAATGAGCGATTAGCTTACCATGACTGGCTGGCAAACCGCTTCCCCATCGTACAGGAGTGGGAGTATACCGGCATTCGCCTGACTCTCTTTGACGCGATACCCTGATGAATCATTTTAGCGTTGTAATCGCCAGTCCAGGGCGGTGTGGCGTTGGGTGACTTTGTTGTTTTGCACGGCGATGTGAATGGCTTTGCGGGTGCCGATGAGGATGACCACTTTTTTGGCGCGGGTCACGGCCGTATACAACAAATTGCGCTGTAACATCAAATAATGCTGCGTGTGCATGGGCATCACCACACAGGGATACTCCGCCCCCTGGCTCTTATGCACCGAAATCGCATACGCATGAACCAGTTCATCCGCCTCCAAAAAGTCATACACCACCGGCGCGCCATCAATGCTCACCGTTAGCGTCTGGTTGATAATGTCCATGGCCGTGATGCGGCCGATGTCCCCGTTGTAGATGCTCTTGTCGTAATTATTCACCGTCTGCATGACCTTGTCGCCGACGCGGAACAGGCGACCGCCCAGTTTGCGCTCCGCTTTGTGGCCGGAGGGTGGGTTGAGCGCCTCTTGCAGCAGCAGGTTCAGATTATGCACCCCCACCGCGCCGTTATACATGGGCGCCAGCACCTGCATATCATCCAACGGGTCAAAGCCAAACTTCAGCGGGGCGCGTTTTTGCACCACCTCCACCAGCATTTCCGCCGCTTTATCGGCTTCCTCCACCACAAAGAGGAAGAAGTCCTCGGCTTCTTTGGGCGTCTCCGGCATTTTCCCCTGGTTGATGTGGTGGGCGTTGCGGATGATGAGGGAGTTGGCGGCCTGGCGGAAGATGGTTTGCAAACGGACAACGGCCGTGACCCCCGACTCTATCAAATCGGCCAGCACATCCCCCGCGCCCACGCTGGGCAACTGGTCAATATCCCCCACCAGCAACAGGTGGCTGTCCGGCCCAATCGCCTTCAGCAGGTTGTTCGCCAGCACCAGGTCGAGCATGGACGCCTCGTCAATGACAATCATATCGGCGTTAATCGGGTTATCTTCGCTACGGCCGTACCCCTCCCCCGGATTAAACTCTAGCAGCCGATGAATGGTCTTCGCCTCCCGCCCCGTCGCTTCGGCCAGCCGTTTGGCCGCCCGGCCCGTGGGCGAAGCCAGCGCATAGCTCAACTTATGCCTGTCCAGCAAATCCAGCAGCGCCCGCAGACAGGTCGTCTTACCCGTGCCCGGCCCGCCGGTGAGAATGGTCACTTTGTGGGTCACGGCCGTTTGCACTGCCTCCAATTGCTGCGCTGAAAGCTGAACTCCCTTCATTTCGTAATCCGTCATCCGTGTGCCGTAATCCGTTGTCTGCTCACGGCTCACGGATAACGGATTACGGATAACGGCCAACCGGCTCGTCGGATGCGCAATCATCCGCTTCACCCGCTGCGTCACCCCAATCTCCGAATAATAAAACGGCGTCAGGTAAACGGCCCGCTCCTCCCTGATTTCGTTATCCGTATTCCGTAATCCGTCATCCGTTGTCTGCTCACGGTTCACGGATAACGGCTCACGGCTTACGGATAACGGCTCACGGCTTACGGATAACGGCTCACGGCTTACGGATAACGGCTCACGGTTCACGACATACGAGATCGTCTCCCGCTTAATAAAATCACTCGTCTCCAGCGCATCAATCACGGCCGTAATCTTCCCCGCCTCCACCCCCAAAATCTGCGCCGCCTCCGGTTCCAGCTCCTCTTGCGGCATGTAGACGTGCCCCTCCTCCGCCATTCGGTTCAGGGTATAGGCAATACCCGCCTCAATCCGCGCCGGGTCATCGGCCGCCAGCCCCAACGCCTGGGCGATCTTGTCGGCCGTCTTAAAGCCAATGCCGTGAATGTCGCGCACCATCTGGTACGGCGTGTTTTGCACCACCGCCAGCGAGGTATCGCCATACTTCTTGTAAATTTTGGTAGCCAGGGTGGTGGAAACGCCGTGTGATTGCAGGAAAATCATCACATCCTTAATCGCCCGCTGCTCATCCCACGCTTTGGCAATCTGCCCCACCCGCTTCTGCCCCACACCCAATACCGTCAGCAGCCGCTCCGGTTCATGGTCAATCACCTCCAGCGTCTCTGCCCCAAAGCGGTTGACGATGCGTTCGGCCATCACCGGGCCAATGCCCCGAATCATGCCTGATCCCAGATACCGTTTGATGCCTTCGGTGGTGGCGGGTAAGGATTGTTCACAAAATTGGGCCTGGAACTGACGGCCATGTTTGGCATGATTCCCCCACTGTCCGGTCAGCTTCAGCCACTCCCCCGGCTGCACCTCCGGCAAATTGCCCACCACCGTGATCAGTTCATCCCGACCGCTGGCATATTTGAAGGGCAGCATCCCCCGGTTATCCGGCTTCAGGCGGATGACCGAATAGCCATTCTCCGCATTGTAATACGTCACCCGCTCCACCGAGCCGCTAATCTGATCCTGGTTCGCCATGCGCCAATTGTACGACAGATTGGTTCAATCTTTAAGATTGAACCAATCTACACAATCGATAATCGGTGAACGGTAATCGGTCACAGGATGATTGAAGGGGCGATAAGAGTACAAAGGATGGGGAAGTAAGCGAATAAATTTCCAGAGGAGAATCCGTTCAATTCTTAATCCGCTGTAGTCATGGTCTCCCGCCCGTCTCGCCCCGGTTGCGGGTGTACCGCGCCGGATGGGGGGTGTACCGTGCCGGGCAGCGGGGCCATGCCGGGCAGCGGGGGCGAGACGGCGCGGAAACAAGCCATAGGCTTCGGCCAAGCCTATCCGCGCCGTCTCGCCCCTACAAATCGTTTGCTACAAATCAGTTTACCGTTTTGCCCGCACCCCAAAGGCCAGCCACCCCTCTTGCGGCACCACAATTTTGATCCGCTTCGTCAATTCCGCATTCTTCGCCGTCGCCGCCTTCATCACCGTATTCAATTCATCCGTTTTCAGCTTCAACTGCGCTTTCAGCGATTCCTGCTCGGCATTCAGCGCGTCCAACTGCTCGGCAAAATCATTCATCGTCGTCGCATCGGCCGCCGTCACCCCCACACCCGTCAGCGTCGGCAGTTGCGCCGTAATGCCGCTGGCCATCGTGCGAAAGTCAGAAACAGATTGAGAAAACCTTTTGTCTGGCATCAAATATGTCCTCCATTGTTTATTAGAAGCAGAGAAGTTCAACTTCTCCAAAGAAGTTGAACTTCTTCCTTCTTAAAAACCCGGATGAAAGGCTCATCCAGGTGGATAAACAGATCAGCGCGATGGCTGGAAGCCTCAGCGAGGTGGCTGGAAGGTTTAGCGCGATGGCTGGAAGCCTCAGCGCGATGGCTGGAAGGTTTAGCGCGATGGCTGGAAGGTTCAGCGCGATGGCTGGAAGGTTCAGCGCGATGGCTGGAAGATTCAGCGGGGTGGCTGGAAGATTCAGCGAGGTGGCTGGAAGAGTTAGTCTGGTTATCATCGTTCTGGATGTGGCTATTTTAGCACAGGCCGACTTAAACATTCAATATAGCGTTACACACCGTTACCTTTCTCGTGTCATTCCGAGCCAATGATTCCCAGGGCAACTCAGGCTACTAGAAAGTGCCGCATCATCTGTCATTCCGACGAGTCTTCGAGGAGGAATCCCTACCAATTGACAACTACGCAGGGATTTCTCGGAAGACCTCGAAATGACAACTTTCTTAGTAGCGCAGTCTGCGGAGCGAGGAATCCCGCATGACTAGGCCATAGGGATTCCTCGGAAGATACTTCGGCGGCGGATGGCAGCCGTCCACACTCAGCACAGGCTCTCGGAATGACCATTTCTTAGTAGCGTTGCCGTTCTCGTGTCATTCCGAGCGCAGTCTGCGGAGCGAGGAATCCCGCATGACTAGGCCGTAGGGATTCCTCGGAAGACCTCGGAATGACAAATGCAGGGCTACAACTTGGCTTCGATGGCGGCTAGACTTTCGCGGGCGGTGATGGTGTTTGGGTGCTGCGGGCCAAGCCGTTGTTCCCAAATCGCCAGCGTCCGGTGCATCAACCGCGCCGCCTCCGGGTAATCCTCCTGGTAATAACACAAAATCGCCAGGTTGTTCAGGCTGGCGGCGGTGTCCGGGTGCTCTGGCCCCAACACCTTTTCCCAGATGCTCAGGGCGCGTTCATAATACGGCCGTGCCCCCTGATAGTCCCCCATCGAATCCAGCAGTGCGCCCAGGTTGTTCAGGCTTTGGGCAGTGTCCGGGTGCTCTAACCCCAACACCTTTTCCCGGATGCTCAGGGCGCGTTCGTAATACGGCCGTGCCCCCTGATAATCCCCCATCGCATCCAGCAGGTAGCCCAGGTTGTTCAGGCTGGTGGCGGTGTGCGGGTGGTCTGGCCCCAACACCTTTTCATCAATTGCCAGGGCGCGTTGGTAATACGGCCGTGCCCCCTGGTAATCCCCCATCGAATCCAGCAGTCCGCCCAGGTTGTTCAGGCTGCTGGCGGTGTCCGGGTGGTCTGGCCCCAACACCTTTTCCCGGATGCTCAGGGCGCGTTCGTAATACGGCCGTGCCCCC
>DAOMOK010000023.1:0-9430 GCA_035444285.1 Chloroflexota bacterium | reverse complement strand
TGATAATCCCCCATCGCTTGCAGCAGGTAGCCCAGGTTATTCAGGCTGCTGGCGGTGTTCGGGTGCTCTGGCCCCAACACCTTTTCCACGATGCTCAGGGCGCGTTCGTAATACGGCCGTGCCCCCTGATAATCCCCCATCACTCGCAGCAGTCCGCCCAGGTTGTTCAGGCTGAGGGCAGTGTGCGGGTGCTCTGGCCCCAACACCTTTTCATAGATGCTCAGGGCGCGTTCGTAATACGGCCGTGCCCCCTGGTAATCCCCTATTGTTTGCAGCAGTGCGCCCAGGTTGTTCAGGCTGGCGGCGGTGTGCGGGTGCTCTGGTCCCAACACCTTTTCCCGGATGCTCAGGGCGCGTTCGCTGTAGGGTCTGGCGGCCATTAAGTTGCCAACATAATCCAGGTAAAAATCAGCGTGGCTATTTAGCAGGGCGGTATTTTCTGTCTCGACGCTATATTCAGCCGCCAAGTCGCTGATCGTTTGCAGGTGAGGTAGCAGAACGCGGCTGGTTTCCCAGGTGGTCATATCGTATTGCTTAAACGGCCACGCTTTAACCAGCAGGTTCACGGCACTTTCCACCCACTGCCGCGCCCGCTCCTCGCCCATCTGCTGCCGCGCCACCCGCTGCACCAGCCGGTGCAGGCTTACTGTCTCCCCCTCCCGCTTCAGCAGCGAATAATCCCGCAGCGCCGCCACCGCCCGGTTCAACACCAGCGGGTCGCTCAACGAGACATCCGATTTCTCAAAGAAATCGGATGTCTGGGGAACTGCCCGCACCAAATCCAATGGGATATTCTCCGGGGCCAGGAAACAGCACAGATTCAATAGTTCCACCGCCCCCGCCGTCTCCCGTATCTTCGCAAACGCCACCTGCCACGTCGTCGTAATCGTAGCGTGATAACGCTCCGGCGGCTGCGCCTCCGCCCACAACTCCCGCCAGCGCGTCTCAAACAGAGCGCGGTATTCCGCCAGCGTACTTTCCGCCCGCTGCACATACGCCGCCGCCTGTTCCAACGCCAGCGGAAAATGCCCCAACACCGCCGCCAACGCCGCCATCTCCTCTAATTCTTCGTTCGTAGTAGGCGATTCATCGCCCTCAAAGGCACTAAAGTGCCTACTACGAACACTACGAACGCGGCTGTTTAGAAAAGCCAGCGACTCGTCCGGCGTAAACACATCCAGCGGCAGCACAGCGTTTGGCCCCACAAAACCGCTCCAATCAGCGCGGCGGCTGGTCACCAGAATATGCCCATTCCCGTCCACCGGCAGATACGCCTCCAACGCGCCAGGCGGCAGTTCATCGGCATTGTCCACCAGCAGCAGCCAGCGTTTGTCCGTCTGCGCCAGCCAGCGCCGCGCGGCGTTGATGCCCGCCTGCTGGTCGGGGTTATCCCGGCTGTGTTCGCCCAGCGCCACCGCCAGCCCGGCCACATCGGCCGCCAGCGTCGTCTCCTCATCCGCCCGCAGCCACCAGACCACGTCATACGCCGCCGCGTGCCGGTAAATATACTCCAACGCTAACTGCGTCTTGCCCACCCCACCCAGCCCGGTAATGGCCTGGCTGACCACCACCGTGCCCTGCGCCGCGTTGAGCTGCGCCTCCAGCCGCGCCAGCATTGTTTCCCGCCCGGTAAAGTTCGGGTTCCGGCTGTACGGCAGGTGAATGAGCGGAAAACGGGCCGCCGGGTCAGGCTGCGGATAAAAATGCTGCTCAATACGAATGTCCCGCCCGGCAATGTTCTGCGCGTGTACCGTGCCCCCATCTACGGCCGTACCCACCATCGCACCCTGCACATGTATCTGACTGGAACCACTGTCACCATCACTCATCATCTTTCCAAACATGATGCGTGAGTTCTCATGTCACGCATCACGCCTCACGCATCACGCATCACGCCTCACGCCTCACCGATTACCGATTACCGATTACCGATTACCGATTACCGCACCCATTCTACATCCCCCATAAACAACGAGCCACTATCCGTCTGGTCAAACAGCAGGGCAATTTCGGCGATCTGGCTCAGGTCTACGCCCGTGAAATCGTTTAACTGCCAGCGGATGGTGGTCATGGGCGCGCGACCGGTAAACATCTCGCCAAAAAGGTCATCAGCCTGCGTTTCGCCGGAGGGAAAGGCCAGCGCCGGTTCATCGGCGCGGGTGGAGACAACGGCCGTCGCCCCCGCCCTGTCCGTCAATTGCACGCTAAACGCCTGAGGTTGTCCGGTTTCATTTAAGGGAGAGAGTGGGTCAACGGCCGTGCGCAGGCTGAGGGTGGTGTAATCACGCAAATCCCCCGCCCCTTCCGGCAGGGCAAACCGCAGCGCCGCGCCCGGCTGCTCCCAGGACACCACCACCATGGCCGGATTGCCGGGAATGGTCACATTGGCCCGGAGGCATGGTTCGCTGCCCGGCTTTACACTCGGCGTGAAATAACCCGCTTCGCAGAAAAAGGTGGTGACGCCCTCAGCCAATACTGCACCGCCAACCAGATTGGTGGTCAACTCGTCCGCGCTATTGGGGATGAACAGCGTTTGCCGGTCAGTTGCCGCCGCCAGGACGGACACCCGCGCCGGCAGGCCAAGCAATACATCCGGCGCTGGTGATTGGGCATCTAGCCCCAAACGCGCCGCCGCCGCCGTCGTTGCCGGCGTGTCGTTGCTGAAAACGATGGTCAGGAAATCGGTGGCATAATCGGCCAGAAACGCACGCTGTGCCTCCCCGGTCAACAACGTCTCGCAGTCGGGCCGGTCATCCAGCCGCAAGAAGTCGCCGGGCAGGATTGAATTGAAGGAATTGTGATTGGCGCGTTCTAACCAGACCGAAGTGACCCATTCCTGCTGCTCTGGATTTTGCCGCGCCCCTTCATAAAATAGCTGCCCTTCCTGGGCGATCACATCGCCATCACAAGAGGGCAAGATAATGGCCTGGGGCACGTCAGAACCGTCCGGGAGCGTAAAAATGGGCGCAGGGGCAAACATCAACAGCCCGCGCACCGGCCCATAACCATAGCGGTCGGCCGCGTCCGGGGCGGTCAGCCCGTCACGGTGCGCCAGCCAGTCTGCGGCTTCACCGCCGCGGGAGTGGCCGAAAAAGACGAGATTGCTGAGGTCGGCACGGCCGTTTAGTTCCACGCCAAACTCATTCTCCCCACCAGTAGCCGCCGCTGCCAGCGCGTTCAAGTGCAGGTCTACTATCTGCCCCAGGCGCTCACCCGGTGTTGGTTCGCCAAAACCAAAGGTATTCTCCGCATTGGCATTAATCGCCAGCGCCACATATCCCTGCGCCGCCAGATAGCTGATCAGGTATGCAAATCCCCCATAATTCGGCTGTTCATCTTCCGGCGCACACGGCCACTGGTCAACGCCCATGTCGTCTACCGGGCAGCCAGGGTGGGTGCCGTGAATGATCAGCATCACCGGATACGGCCCACCGTCGCCCGGCGGCGCGGCGATGATGCCGTTCAACTGCACCGGCATGTTGCGGAAGCGGCTATCTTCGGGAAACCGTTCCTGGACGATGATGGCTTCGCCCAGATTGTAGGCGACGGCAGGGGGTGGGGCGGGCACGGCCGTGGCTGTTTCCGGTACGGCCGTAGGCGCTGCGGTTGGCGCCACTGCCGGGGTTTCCGGCGGCAGGCTGGTCGGCGACGGCGGCGAGGCACAGGCAACCAGGGCAACCAATAACAAACCAACGCAAAAAGACCGGCGCAAAAGACGTAACATACCAATTCTCCTAAAAAAGATGCGTGATACATGATGTGTGACCCAAAACCTGTCACGCATCATGTATCACGCATCACACAATCGCGTTGCCTATATTCCCAGGCGTTATAGTCCCAAAATCTGTTTCTTCTTGGCCTCAAACTCCTCGTCTGTAAGCAGGCCTTGATCCCGCAATGCGCCAAGCCGTTCGATCTGGGTGATAAAGTCGTCTTGCGCGACGGGGGCAGCCGGGGTCGATGGCGCGGCCGGGGCCGCCTCCGGTTCGGCATCGGCCGCTTCAATGGCGGCCACTTCCGCATCGGTCAACTCGTCCGTATCAATTTCCAGGTCATTGAGCGCCTGCTCCAACTGCTCTTCGCTCAAATCTTCGGGTTTCATGCCGGTGTGCTGTTCGATCCGTTGCGCATCTTGCTGGCTCATTTTGATGGCCGAAGAGGTACCGGCCACGGCAATGGCCACCATGCCGCCGACCAACATCATGCGTCTGCGCCGCATCCGAATCCGCCGCCGCCGGGCGCGGCGCACCGTGCGTCGCATCGCTCTACCGCCAATAGGGCCTCGTCGTCTCATTTTTGTCTCCTGATGGGGTTTGTAGGAACGGCTAACCGACGCCATTACGACAAACCACAAAATCATTTTACGGCCGTAGCCGCTTTTTTCTTGTCCCGCCTTTCCTTTCCTGTCGGCAGGCCGCTCGGTATCTCGCCTGGTGTGTATTTGGGCAAACCCATCGCCGGGACAAGTGCCAGCAGGGCGATACCCGCTAAAATCAGGAAGGAGTCTCTTAAAGCTTGCAGGCGGGCTTCTTCATTGATGCGCACCGCTTCAGCGATCTGCTCCGGCGTGGCGGTCGTTTCCCCTAACACCATCTCTAACTGATCGTTGGTGATGAAGTTGACGTTATCCAGATTCACCTGCATTTTCAAGGAATCGGGGATGGTGGATTGGCTCAGGCTGCTAAAAACGATGGCGCTCAACAGGCTAACTGCAACCACCCCGGCAAAAGCTGTTCCTAACGCGGTGGAAAGATTGTTCGCCACGCCGCGCAACGCACCCACGTCACCGGCCAACTCTTTGGGGGAAGCAGATACCATCACGTTAAACAACAAGGTCAACAGAGAGCCTTCACCCAGCCCTATCACTATCAGGCTAAAAATAACAATCGGCGTTGTCCATTCATTGTTAATGGTCGTTGCCAACAACGCCAGACCACCCGAAACAACGCTGAAACCAATGAGAGCGATCTGACGGGGCGACAGCCGATCAAAAAAACGGACGATGAGGATGGCGGCGGTAGCAATAGCCAGGGTGTAGGGGATGACGGTCACGGCCGTGAACAGTGAAGTCTGGTTCTGCACAATCTGGATATAAAGGGGGATCAAAAAGTTCACGGCCGGCCCCAAAGCGCCAATTACCAGCAGCGCCGCAATGTTCGCCCGCTCCTCCCGCGAATCCAACACTTCCAGCGCCAATAGCGGCGTCTTCTTTTTCTCCACCCGCCGGTGCGCCCAGGCAAAAAAGGTCTGCACCAGCACCAGCCCCAGGATCACCATAAACGGCGCGGGTGATAGGCCCAACAGATCAAACGGCGCGGCCGGTTTGGCCACCACAATTCCCCAGGCATTCAGGTTGTTGAATCCCAATGAAATGAGCATGATCGCCAGCGCCGCCAGCACCACGCCCACAAAATCAATCTTCACCCCAGACTGGCGCGGAATCGGCTGCAAACGGAAGCTGAGGATAAAAACGATAAGCGAGAGGACGCTGAGAATGCCAAACGAGAGTCGCCAGCTCACCAATGTACCAAGCAAACCAGCGACGAAAAAGGCCAGCGCCCCGGATATGGCCGGCGTGCCCGCCATGATCCCCAACGCCTGCGCCTGTTGCCTGTCCCGGTAATTGGCAGCGATCAGCACCACCAGCGTGGGCACCAGCGCCGCCGCTGCCAGCCCGGCCAGCGCCTGCGCCAGATTCATGCCCGCAGCGCTGTTACTCAGCGCCATCACCGCCATGGCTGCGCCGTGCGCCAGCGCCGTCACCTGAAATACCAGGCGGTGGCCAAACACTTTGCCCAATTTAGCGCCTAACAAGACAAAAGCGGCCACAAAAAGCGAGTAAAAAACAAGCGCCGTGCCCACGCTGGTGGCCGGTACTTCCAACTCATCCACAATGGGGCCAATGGAAACAGGAATGGCATTGACATTAAACGCCATCTGAATTTGCGCCAGCAGAATAACCACCAATGGCAACCAGGAGGCGGTCTGAATATTTTTGCCGTTAACGGGCGTGTTCACTTTTTGTGTCATAGGCAACTATAATCCTTCGTGTTACCTCGCGTCCTTTGCGGATCATCCTAGAAGCTAACCGGATAGCCTGGCCCCAACGGAATGCCTAACAAGAACCAAACAATAAAAAGCAAAATCCAGACGACGGCGATAACAAGTGTATAGGGAATCATCAGGGCGATGACCGTGCCGATGCCGGCGTCCTTCTGGTAACGCTGGACAATGGTGAGGACAAAGGGCAGGTAGACCATCAGCGGCGTGATGACGTTGGTAGGTGAATCACCCAGGCGGTAGGCGGCCAACACGGTCTGCGGAGCCACACCCAGCCGCAAAAAAACGGGGATGAAGATGGGGGCAAAGATGGCCCATTTGGGCACTACGTTGGGGATGATGAAGTTGAGCAGCATGATCACCAGGATAAAGCCAATGAGCAAAGGCAGCGCGCCAATGTTGGCCTGTTCCAGCCCCTCAGCCATCCAGATGGCCACCACCTGGGGCATGTTGGTGAAGTTAAAGAAGGCGATGAACTGGCTAATCATCAACAGCATGAAGATGAGGCCGGCCAGTCCGGCAAACGTTTTGGTGACGCCCTTAATCACATCGGCGCTGCTGGTGATCGTTTTTGCGCCTATGCCATAACCCAGACCGGCAAAGAGAAAGAAGAGGGTGATGATGAAGATGAGGCTGGTCATAAAGGGTGTGTTGCCGATAATAGCCCCCGTATTGGGGTCACGCAAGGGCGCCCAGGAGGGCAGGGTCAGCAGCAAGATGAGGGCCAGAATAGCCAGGAAGGCGTACAAGGCGTAGCGCAAACCACGCGCTTCGGTTGCTGCTGTTTCTGCATCGGGAGTGGCTACTTCTGGCGCACCTTCCGTCGCCTGATACACGCCCAATCGCGGCTCAATGATTCTGGTGGTGACAACGGCCGCGGCCGCACTCAAGATGATGGTAGAAACGGTGCCGAAGTAAAAATTGGCGACAATCGTAATCGGTTCACCGCCCGCCGCGAGAATGGCTTCGTTAGTAATCTCCGTCAACATGGCGTCTACGGGGGCGATGAGGATATTGACGGCAAAAATGGCGCTGACGCCGCCAAAAGCGGCGGCCACGCCGGCCAATGGGTGCCGCCCCAGGCTCTTAAAGGCAATGGCGCCCAATGGGATCAGAATGAGATAACCGGCGTCGGTGGCTACACTGGAGAGGACGCCGACAAAAATGAGGATGAAGGTGATCAGCTGGGCCGGCGTCACGCGCACTATCTTGCGAATGAGCGCACCCATTAACCCTGCTTCTTCAGCCACGCCCACACCGACCATAGCCACAAAAATGACGGCGACGACGCTAAATCCGGCGAAGTTGGCGACGAAAGAGGTGAAGATGAAACGAATGCCTTCCACAGAAAGCAAGCTGCGGATGGCAATGGTTTGCTCTTTGATCTCGTATTGCTGGCCGTAGGGATCGGTGGTATAGGTCAGCGACGGTTCAACCGAGTCCAGGTAGTAAATATCTTCGGGCTGCTCCACAATGGGCACGGCAATCTCTTCGGTGACGCTGACATTCAGCACATAGAGGATGTGGGACAGCAGCATGACAAAGATGATCAGGTATAAAAACATCAGTACCGGATGAGGCACTTTGTTGCCCACCTTTTCAATACCATCCAGTAACCGCTGGCTGAATGGTTTTTTCTCGTCTTTGGCTTTGGGCGCCTGGTTTTTGCTCATTTTCCCTCCTGCAAAATAAGTTTGTAGTAGGTGATTTATCGCCTGCGGATGGCGCTAAAGTGCCTGCTACGAACGGGTTTACGGCCGTAACGCCGCCAACTCTTCCATGTACACAATCGCCGTCTCAATGCCGCGATGGAACATCTCAATGCTAAACCGCTCGTTAGGTGAATGCAGGCCATCGTCATCTAGCCCATACCCCATCAGCACCACTGGAATGTCCATCAGGTCGGCGATTTCGGCCACCACCGGGATGCTGCCGCCGCCGCGGGTGAAGAGGGGCGTGGCCCCCCAGCCCTTCTCGTAGGCGCGGGCCGCCGCCTGCATTTCGGGAATGTCGAAGGAAAACAGAGCCGCCTTACCGGTGGTGATCAGCCGCACGTCCACACGCACGGTGGGCGGGGCGATGGACTCGATGTAGCTTTTGATCTGGTCAAAAATCTTGTGGGGGTCCTGATCGCCTACCAGCCGCGAACTGAGCTTGACGCCCGCTTTGGCGGGCACGATGGTCTTCGGGCCAGGGCCGCTCCAACCGCTCCACAGCCCATTAATGTCCAGCGTAGGCCGGGCGGAGATACGTTCGCGGATGGTATAGTTGGCGTCGCCCCAAACGGCCGTTACCCCCGTAGACTGTTTGTATTGTTCTTCTGACAGATTGGTTTTGGCGATCATGTCGCGTTCGACGGCCGTCAGCGGCACCACATCATCATAAAATCCGGGCACGGCAATGGTGTTATCGGCGTTGTACAGTTTGCCCAGAATTTCCACCAGCGCCAGCGCCGGGTTGTGTACTGCCCCGCCCCACAGCCCGCTGTGCAAATCATCCGTTGGGCCAAAAACCTCCACTTCCAGATAGGTCATGCCACGTAAGCTGTGTAGGATGGCCGGTTCTTCGATGCTACGCATGGAGGTATCGCTGATGACGCAGACATCGGCCATGAGCAGGTCAAGGTGTTCTTTGATGAAGGGCACCAGGTTGGGCGAGGAGACCTCTTCTTCGCCTTCAATGAGGAATTTCATATTGACCGGGGCGTGCCCGGCCGTCTGCAAATAGGATTCCAGCGCCTTGACGTGAATGAACAACTGCCCCTTATCATCTGTCGCCCCCCGCGCATAAATTTTGCCATCATTCTCCACCGGCTCAAAAGGGGACGTGTTCCAGCCGTCGGCCATATCCGCCGGCACTACATCGTAATGGCCATAGACCAGCACGGTGGGTTTATCTGGCCCGGCCCCCAGCCATTCGCCATAAGCCACGGGGTACCCGGCCGTTTCCATTACCTGGGCCTTGTCAAGCCCCAGTGCTTGCATGTGGGCCACCAGCCATTCAGCGGCGCGGCGCATATCGGCGGCGTGGGCCGGGTCGGTGCTGATGCTGGGAATGCGTAAAAGGTCGTGAAGCTCTTGCCGAAATCGTTCGGCGTGGGTGCGAGAGTAGTGGCAGGCAGATTCGCTGGATGGTGACATCGTTTTTTTCTCCTTCACACATAACCGTTTTTATCTTTGAGACTGACTTGCAACACAAGGACGTTAGCTTAATTAAGGAGTTTAGCAATAAAGACAAATCCGGCAACAGATCATCACGCTGGCAAATGGTGTCTGGGGAACTGTACCAGCCACCAGCCACGTAGGATTGTTCAAACTAAGTAAGCATCTAAAAACTATCTCCCATTTTTCGGGGACGAATGGTGTAATTC
>DAOMOK010000022.1:0-110955 GCA_035444285.1 Chloroflexota bacterium | reverse complement strand
ATCGTTTAAGGCAAAACCCTATTATGGGAACTTGTTTTTAGACGGTTACTAAGTACGTTGAGTTCATTGGCAAAGTTGTTCATAGCGTCAGCATCGGTAGGGTGATGCCCACATTGGCGAGAGAATCTAGTTGCGCAATAATGCCGCCGGTCATCGTGCGGAAATCGGCCACGGACTGGGAAAAGCTTGGCGTTGCCATATAAAAAGCTCCTTTGTGTTTATTTGAATGCCCCACTAGATATCTCATCAAGGGCATAACCTGTTGCCAGCAATTCTTTCAGAGTCTGTACAAAACGGGCCACCGGCGCGCCATCGGTCACATCATGGTCAAATAACACCGTCAGGCTGAGAACTTCGCGGATTTCAATGGCCTCGCCCACTACTCCCGGCTTGCGGGCAATGCTGCCCACCGCCACAATGAGCGGATGAATGCCCAACGGGATGCCCCAGGCGCTGCCATTCTCTTTGCCCACACTCCCGGTGCCCACACTCCCGGCGGATGTGACCACCACCGTGCCCATCATTTTTTTCGCCAGAAAGGGGTCACGCGCCAGCCGCCGCCACACAATCAGGTGACGCAGGAATGCGGGCAGCACGGCAAACAAACGGGTGGCCCAGGCGCGGCGTTCGCCACCAATCTGCACCTCATCTTTTGCCAATGGCGCCTCCTGCGCCGCCCGGATTTCGTTGTGGATGACCTGGACACTCTTTTCGTTCGTTTTGCGGATGATGGTGGGCATGGGTAAGGTTTGGGCACGGCCGTCTCCGTCACGTCCGTCTCCACTGACAGCCCGCTGCTCCAGCGCCCGCTCCACCAACACCGATATATCCACATCATCAAACAGAATCAGCCGCCGTCGCCCTTTGCGCAGGGCATGGACATTTTTATGCTCGCTCACCGCTCGTCCCACACAGGCCATCACCCAGGCCGTAAAGGAGAGGCTCTGCCCACTTTCAGCCTTGATCTGGCGCAAATAAGTACGCGCCTCGGTCACGTCAATTTCCAGCAGCAGGGGGATGTGGTGTTTTTTACGGCCGTGTTCCAGCACATCAATCGTCGGGTTGCGAAACGCCGGGAATTTACGCTCCTGATAGGTGCCGATGTCATCCATGATAACGATTGTAAGGGGTACGGCCGTGTCCTTTGCAGTTCATTTAGCATCAAAGAGCAGTTGCTCAATTTCACGAAGAACTTCGCTGAGATCGGGCATCTTTGCCGGTTCAACAACAGAGCCAATATGTTTATGGTGTGGGTACGTGATCAGGTTTGGATAATGAGGTGCATTGTCGTAACGAAAGACCACGTCGCCCGCTTTGTTTTGATAATGGTAGGCGTAACGCAGCTTTATAAGCTGACCATCCCGGTAAAGGATAACCTCGTCAAAATCAAGCAGCGACCCATCATAGAATTTAAGTCGTCCTTCAATGCTCCCCTGGCGATCTGGCAACTCATCAAAATCCAACCGCATAACCTCCACATAGCCGCGTGAAGCAATGCTGTCGTAAAGACGATGCAAATATGCCGCTATCATCAGACGGTAATGGGGAGTTGGGCTAATTGCGTATCAATTTCCTGTCTGGCTTCCAGGTACAATTCATAGCGCCCTGCCCACTTAATGAAAGGCAAATCGTCCCCCATTTCGCCGCGCATAAATCGCGCATAGAAGACATCGCTTTTCATGCCATATTTTTCTTCAAACACCACCAATTCTCGCAGCAAACGAAACACGTAATCTGTTGCAGAACTACGCGCCTCCGTTTGCTCCAACAGAAATTTGAACTCGGCAGGCGTAAGCAAATTGTCTTTTGTAATCGTAATTTTCATCAGTCGCCTCTTTTGAACATGCTCATTACTGGCGGCATTATAACAAAAAAAGATACGGCCGTAGGGAGCACGGCCGTGTTGTGGGATACAGCATAATAACATGATCTTGATTCTCAACCACTAGCGAAAATATCAATGGCAATTCAGAAAACATCTATGCTATAGTATGCATATCTATCATTGATTGGGGGCACTTGTGCCATATTTACCATCGGAGGTCAAAAATGAACAATCAGTACCGTGTATTTGGTTTATGCATAATGGTCAGTCTGTTCCTGTTAGGAGCGGCGACTATTTTTTCCCTGGAACCCCATGTGCCGGAAACAACAGTTTATACCGATTATGCCAGTTTTGAAGCCGCTACCGGGCCGCTCACCAACATCAATTTTGAAAATTTGCCGCCAAACGGCTCTAGCGTCCCCGGCCTCGGCCAGGAGTACATTTCTAACCCGCTCATCCTGGATGGTGTGACCTTTACCGACCCGTTTGGGCTGACTTCTGCCTTTTGTGCTGCCCCTACCTGCCCGCCAGACCCGGCTAATCCTGATGGCGGAAATATCGTCTTGATGATGAACCAGGAAGGGGCGATTCAGTTACCTTTGGGCACGGGGGGGATTATGTTGGTGGTGGATGGAATGGGCGTGGTGAGCTATACGGTGCAGGTCATAGACTTTGCCGGCAGCGTCATCACCGCCACTGGCCAGACAGAGGAGTTTGTCACCGATTATTTGGGCTTCACGGCTGATGAGGGTATTCAACAGGTGACGATTACGGCCGTTGGCCCCACCCCCACCTGTCCTCAACCACCCTGTGGCCCGCTGGTTTTGTCCCAGGTATTTGTGGAACTGGATGATCCCACGGTGACATTGGGCGTCTGGCAAGACCCGGTCGGTGATGTTGCCCTGCCCCACGCCGACCTGACATTTGGCATGGCCGTTGTGTGGAACGATAAAGTAGACATCCGGCTTCGTTTTCTGGACCTACCATTTATGGATGACCTGCCCCAGACAATTTCCTGGTGTCTCAATACCGATGGTGACGCCGGAACAGGCAACGCCTGTGACCAGCCGGGCGCTGATGAAACCTTTAGCCTCATCGGCAACTTCGGCGCCTTATATGGCAATGGTTTCACTTTTGAGGGAGCATTAAGCGGTTTAGACCCTTGCAACATTGGCTGGTATGACTGGCATAGCCACACCTTGCGCCTGGTTTTCCCCCTCTCCCTGATCTCCCCTAATGAAGCCTTCGATTATGCGGTTGATTCAGCTTTTGATGAGGAGGGAACGTTAACACATGATTGGGCGCCTGATGTCGTGGATTTTGCCAATCCAGATGGGGCCTATAGCAGTTACCTCTCTGCCTCACCACCGCCGCCGTTTAGTGGCGCTCCACTCTGTTCGGTGAACGGCGTAGCCACCATTTCCGTGCCTGCTGAAGCCTCTGGAACGGTACGCTATTTCCCGGAACTGGGGATATTGGAGGTTGCACCCGTAGGCGATCTGATCATTTCCAATTATTTCAAGTCAACAGCCATGAACCGTGAATTTCGTCGGGGTTTTCTGGAGATGACCTTGCCGGAATTGACACGGCCGTTGGCCCAGGCCAACCTGGTTCTGACAGAAGAGAGAGCGACGATTACGTTGCCGGTTCCGCCCGTCACCCATGAGGTTTCTTTCTACCAGCCCGCCGACCTGGATGTGACGGTAGATGATTTTGATCGGCCGTCTACCTTGCTCTCCACAGTCACCACAGATGAAAATGATCTGCCCCAGCTTTTTGTGCTGGAACTGACCGATATGATCAGCATTAGTATTACCAATACAGTAGGATTCCGCCTGAAGCTGGAAGTTGACCCAACCCATAATGCGAATGGTAATTTTGGGTCTGGATTTGGCAGCCTGTCCACACAAGTACCACACATTGCCATTCAACTGGCAGATGCACAAACGCCGCTGCAACCGGGAGCAGGTGGGGCATTGAACTATACAGATGGCAACGGCCGTACCCTCACCCTGACGGCCCCTGCGGATACAGTGACAGAAACCAACCAACTACTCTATACCAGCGTCACGGAATCGGAGCAATTGGCAAGGTGGGTGACGGCCGTCGCCCCATCTGATTTGCTACCCATGGAACGAGCTTTCCATATTGCCCTCTATCAGGGAATTGTGCGCCAACAGGATACTGTTTTACAGGAACCTCTTACCCTGACACTCACTTATAACGATGAAGATGTGGTTGGGTTAAATGAAAATTCGCTTGTGTTGCAGCGATGGAATGGCAGCCAGTGGGAATATGCTGCCTGTGGGCCATATGCGCGAAACCTGGATGAAAACTGGTTGACTGTCCCCATCTGCCAATCAGGTGATTGGGAATTGTTTGCCTCTGCTCTCTTTGGCATAGAGACGATTGCCGGGCCAGGCGGCGAAATCCACATTCAACCTGAGCAGCCGGGTTATACTTACGGGGAAACGATTACGGTTACGGCCGTGCCGGACGCTGGTTGGACATTTGATCAATGGGGTGGTGGTCTAGCTGGCACTCAGAACCCCCAGGTATTAACCGTAACCCAAAGTCTTTCCATCACCGCCGAATTCAACGCTATCCCTTACACGCTGGACGTTCAAACTGCCGGTAATGGCAGTGTGATTGTCCAGCCGGAACAGCCCGTTTATTACTACGGGGATATTATTACCGTGACGGCCGTACCCGATGCCGGTTGGTTGTTTGATAGTTGGAGTGGCGATTTATCTGGCAACAAAAATCCACAAGTCATCACCATCACTCAAAACAATGCAGTAACGGCCGTCTTTGTTCAAATCCCTTATCAGTTATATCTACCGGTGGTGATACGGCCGTAACTTTCCTATTTCTTTGATGGCATACAAAAAAGAGACGGCCGTAGCGGGTACGGCCGTCTCTCACGCATCACGCATCACGCATCACGCCCTATTGCAATCCCGCCATAATCTCCGCCAACGCCTGGGCCGACGGCCGTATCCGCTCCCCATCCAGCAGCGCCAGGGGTGTATCGGACAATCGGCTCACTTCGGCCAGCGACGGCCGTTCCGGATCATAATAAATCAAGCCTGTGATAAACTCCTGCTGCTCCTGCGCCCATTGCAGCCGGTGCAATGCCCCCAGTTTATCCGTCGGGTCATAATCCTCTTCCAGCTTGCGCAGTTGAATGTGTGAACCATCGTGCATCTCCACCACCCGCATCTCGCCCGGATCATACTCCGCAATCTCAATCTCCGCCGCGGGCGGCACCCAACCAAAATCATGCAGCGGCGCTTCGTGGTCTTTGCCATAGCCATAACTCTTGGTAGAGGTGTCATGGTTATTAAAGGCCACACACGGGCTGATGATGTCCAGCACGGCCGTGCCCCGATGACTCAACGCCGCCTTCAGCAATTCCCGCACCTGCTTCGCATCCCCCGAAAACGAACGAGCCACAAAACCACAGCCCGCAATCACCGCCTCCATACAAATGTCAATCGGCGGCAACTCATTCACCCCGGCATACTTCAACTCCTGCCCCTCATCGGCCGTCGCCGAAAACTGCCCTTTGGTCAGGCCATAGACACCGTTATTCTCCACAATGTACACCAGGCGCACATTGCGCCGCATCAAATGTTTGAACTGCCCCATGCCAATGCTAGCCGTATCCCCATCCCCACTCACGCCAATGCCGCGCAACTGATGGTTGGCCAGCAATGCCCCCGTAGCCAGACTGGGCATACGGCCGTGCAGCCCATTCAAGCCATGCGACTGCCCTAAAAAATAAGCCGGTGACTTGCTCGAACAGCCAATCCCACTCAGCTTGATGATTTCATGCGGCTTCACGCTCAACTCAAACGCCACCTGAATCACCTGACTGGCAATCGAATTATGCCCACACCCCTGGCACAACGTCGTCGGGCTGCCGTTATAATCCACCTTCGCCAGCCCGATTAAATTCACATTAGGTTCTCGTCTCGTACCCATCTTCAATCTCCGTGAACCGTAATTCGTAAACCGTAATCCGAAATCGGATCACGGATAACGAGTTACGGATTACGCCTTTTTCAAAATCGCCTCCACCACCCACCGCGCCGTCAACGGCATCCCATCCAGATAAGCCAGCGACACCAGCCGCGTTGCCAGTTCTGGCGCTTCCGTTTGCAAAATGGCGTGCATCTGCCCATCGCGGTTCATCTCAATCACATACACCTGCTTGTAACGAGCAATAAAATCCCGCACCGTGCCATTCACCGGCAGCGCTCGCAGCCGCATAAAGCTGGTCTTCATGCCCTCCGCCGCCAGCCGATCCCGCGCCTCCTCGATGGCGTACCGGGTGGTGCCATAGGCAATAATGCCGATCTCTGCCCCTTCCACCTCGTCAATCACCGGGCCGGGCACCATGTCACGGGCCGTGTCAAATTTGCGCCGCAGCCGCTCCATATTGTCATGCCAGTCAGACGGCCGTTCGCTATAAGTCGCTTTTGCATTATGCCCCGTCCCCCGCGCAAACCAGGCACTGCGCCAGTTCTCATCCCCCGGCAGCGTGCGGTAGCCCACGCCATCGCCATCCACATCCACATACCGCCCCCAATCCAGCGGAATCTCATCCCCGCGCAGCACCTTGCCCCGCTGAATCGGCTCCGCCGGATAGTCAAACGGCTCGGACATCCAGTTATTCATGCCCAAGTCCAGATCACTCAACACAAAAACCGGCGTCTGCAACTGGTCAGCCAGATTATGCGCCGTCGTGCCAAATTCAAAACATTCCTTAATCGTCGAAGGGAACAAAATCACATTCTTCGTATCCCCATGCCCCAGGTAATAGACAAAGGTCACATCCCCCTGCCCCGTGCGCGTGGGCAGCCCCGTGCTGGGGCCAACCCGCTGAATGTCCCAAATCACCGCCGGAATCTCCGCAAAATAGCCCAATCCCGCAAACTCCGCCATCAGCGAAATGCCGGGGCCGGAGGTAGCCGTCATCGCCCGCGCCCCCGCCCAGCCCGCGCCCAACAACATGCCAATCGCTGCCAGTTCATCCTCCGCCTGCACCACCACATAGTTGTGTTCGCCCGTCTCCGGGTCACGGCGCAGTTTTGGCAGATACTCATTCAGCGCGTCAATCAGGCTGGTGGACGGGGTGATGGGATACCAGGCGGCAAACGTCACGCCGCCAAAGACAGAACCCAAACCGGCAGCTTCATTGCCGGTCATCATAATCAGCCCTTCCGTCTCATTCATCGGCTCCACGCCGTAGGGGTCGCTTTTGACAATGTGTTCGGCCGTCCAGTCATAAGCCGCCTTCACCACATTCAAATTCAGGTCAATCAGTTTGCGCTTCCCACTAAAGTGGAAGCTCAAGGCCTCTTCGATTTTCGACAGAGGAATGCCCATCAGTTGCGCGACTGCACCCACATAGACCATGTTTGCCACATAATCCTTTTGTTTGCCGGTCGTGCCCGTCTCCTTCACAAACTGATTGACAGGAATGGCGTACATGGTCACATCATCCCGCTGCGGTGTATTGCGCCAGTCGGCATTGACAATACATACGCCACCAGGCGGCAGATTCTGGATGTCTTCGGCAACGGTCGCCTGATTGAAAGCGAGCAAAATCTCCGAGGTGTGCCGCCGGGCGATGTAACCATCTTTACTGACGCGAATGTGATACCAGGTAGGTAAACCCTGGATGTTACTGGGGAAGATATTCTTGCCATTAACGGGAATGCCCATTTTGAAGAGCGCCCGCAGAATGGTCAAATTGGCCGTCTGGCTGCCGGTACCGTTGGCTGTGGCCGCTACCAGCGAAAAGTCGTTGATGAGGGACGGCGAACCCGAAGCGGCTTCGGGTCGTGGGGCGTCCATCTGTGCGTGCGGCATAAAATCTACAAGCTCCATGAGCTTATTCTCCTTGTGCTATTGAATGCGCTGTGTGGGCTTGGGAATGGCCCATTACAGCGTTGCCGATATGAGACGCAAAAAGCGACGGATGACCGTCGCCCTTTTGCGGAAGTATTCCACAAACCAAAATCAGTTGCAACAATGAAAAGGGGGATGGAAACACAATGACACCTGACAGGTTTTCTGAGACCTGTCAGGTGTGGTCGGCGGGGTATTAGTTGGCGTGGAAAAAGGCTTGAATCTCGGCCAGAGATTTTGCTTCGAGTGCCAGGTCGGCCAGTTCCAGATTTTTCTCGGCGTCAAGCTGGCGAATCTGCTGCGTCAGATCATACGGCAATTCACCAAACCGCCGCCGCAAAATATACAACAATAGTTCTTCTCGGCCTTCCTCTCGGCCTTCTTCTCGGCCTTCTTCTCGGCCTTCAAGAAGGCCTTTTTTGCGGCCTTCGGCCAATCCTTCAGCCAATATCTCGTTGTACCAGGGTGATTCTCTTAAAACAGCCATATCCCACCTCATAATTTGTCTGATCACTTCCGATTCTAAAGCAAAGCGAGCGAAGAACGCAAGCAGGGGTTCCAGTTCTTCCAGGTTCTCTTCGGCGCGGAGCAGATTGACCGCTTTTTTAACAGAGGCCACATTATCCCCGCCCTTCAACACTGGCACAAACGGCAGCAGCGTCGGTAAATTCAGGTCAAAAACCAGCCCGGCCTCCACTTCCCACAGGTTGATCACTTTGAAATCCTGTCGAGCGATCAGCCCCATAAATTCGGAGTAGTAACGTTGGCTGATAGGGGCGGTAGTGGGCAGAATGTTCACCAGCACGGGAAAGACAGGCAAGTTATACCGTTCCTCCGCCAGAGCCGCATAAGCGCGGAGGCGTATGTCCATGCGCCGGTCGGCGTGTAGCTGGATTTCGTTGGCGACCAGGAAGTCGCCATGCGCCGGGGAATTGGCCCGGATCAGCACATCATTGGCGCGGCTGACCCATTGGAATTCGCCGGAGAGGATGTCCAGAGACACGGCCGTGTCCACCCCCGTCAGCCACCTTACCCAGGCCGTAGGCGCCAAACTAACCAAACGCTTTGCGCCAATATCAGAGGTCTTCGCTGGCTTTTTCTGTGTCATGGCTCCCTTCAAATTGCGGTTCGGTGGGTGTGGGCGCGCCATCCGCAGGCAGCACTTCGCGGGCTTTGCTGGTGCCGGTGGGGGGGCCAACAATGCCCATCTCCTCCATCTGGTCAATCAGGCGGGCGGCGCGGGTGTAGCCAATGCGGAAACGGCGCTGCAAGAGGGAAGTGGAGGCTTTGTTCAACTGGCGCACCATGGCAATGGCTTCAGGCATCAATTCATCTTCAGCGGTTGCCGGTTCATTTTCGATCTCTTGCAGCGCTTCCCACAAGGGCTGCTGTTTGGGTGGTTCTGGTTTAGGCGCAGGTGGCAGCGGCACGGCCGTGCCTTTTACGACTACAGGTTTACTCTCCGGCGCTGGCCGGGTCGCCGCACTACCCATGTTGATCACCGGTGCGCCGATGGGGGGGGCGGGTTGGGTCACGGCCGTGTCGGTCACGGCCGTTTTTCCCACTGGTTCGTCGTCCTCATCCGTTTCCGGTGCAACGGGACGTGGCTGCGCGCTCTCCGTCGCCGGAATCAGGTTAAAGCGGCGGGCAATGCGCCAGTAATCAATCAGTTTGTTCAATTCGCCATCACTGACAAAACAGCCCTGCGCCCGGATGGGGGACGCCGCGTCTGGGGCTTGGTAGAGCATATCGCCCTGCCCCAGTAGCCGCTCTGCACCGGTGGCGTCCAGAATGACACGGCTGTCCGTGCCGGAAGCGACGGCAAAAGCGATCCGTGCCGGGAAGTTGGCCTTGATCAGACCGGTAACAACATCTACCGACGGCCGTTGCGTGGCAATAATCAGGTGCATGCCCGTCGCCCGCGCCAACTGCGCCAGCCGGGTAATGCCCCGCTCCGTCTCCTCCGGCGACATCATCATCAGGTCGGCCAGTTCGTCTACGATGATGACGATGTACGGCAGCGGCTCGGCGTCTTTCTGGCGGCGGATTTTTTTGTTGTAATCGGTGATATTCCGCGCGCCCACCTCAGCAAACAGCTTGTAGCGGTTGTCCATTTCCCGCATCGCCCATTGCAGCACGCCAATGACGCGATCCATCTCTACGACCACCGGCGCCGCCAGATGGGGGATACCGTTGTAGCCGGTGAGTTCCACCCGCTTGGGGTCAACCATCACCAGTTTCAACTGGTCGGGCGTATTTTGCAGCAGAAGGCAGGCGATAATGCCATTCACGCACACCGATTTACCGGAGCCGGTGGCCCCGGCAATGAGCAGATGCGGCATTTTGGTCAGGTCGGCGGTGATGGGCTGCCCGGCTACATCCTGCCCCAGCCCCAGGCGCAGCGGCGATTTGATTTTTTGGAATTCGGTCGTTTCCATCACATCACGCAGGGAAACGAGGGCTTTGGCCGGATTGGGCACTTCGATGCCCACGTACCCTTTGCCAGGCACGGGCGCTTGAATGCGGATGGCGGCGGCGTGCAGCGCCAGTGCCAGGTCATCGGCCAGACCGGCAATTTTGCCCACCTTGACTTTGGTGCGTTTACCGTTGCGCATTTCCAGGAAACTAGGTTCCACGCCAAATTGGGTGACGGTTGGCCCCTGGTTGATTTCGACGACGGTGGCGGGTGCGCCAAAACTTTCCAGAGTGTGTTCGATGATTTCCACCTGTTCGCGGATGATGGTGCCGGAGGGGTCATGGTCGGTGCCGGGGTTAAGCATGTCGGTCAGGGTAGGTAGCTGCCAGTTGTGGGCGGGACGGCCGTTACTGCCCAAAAATACCGGCGAAACGATGGTCGGGGCTTCGGGCTTGGCGGCGGGTTCTTTTTTGGGTGTAGACGGCCGTGTCTCGCGTGACGGCCGTAATTGTACCCGTGGCGGCGCGACTTTAGGGGTATCCGGGGCCGGCATGGCCTGTTCGGGGGCGGCTGCCAGGGGCAAGGGAGGCTGGTTGGGATCGGGCGTGTTGGCCGGGCGGCGCGAGCGGCGGCTGTTCACCACCACCTCCCGTTCCGGCGGCGCAGTTTCTTCCGCAGGCAAGCCCTCTTTAAGCTGGTTAATGAAGTGGCCGAAACTTTCCCGCGTGACGCCGGAAAGCAGCACCGCGCCAATGATTGCTACCACAATCAGCGTAAACGCCGCCCCCAAATTGCCCAAACTGCCCTGCAATCCATAGGTAACAATACCACCCAGATAACCGCCGCCCTGCCCGGCTTTAGCTACCGCCCAGACATCGGCATATGTGCCCCGCCCCAAGGCGACCTGGGTGGCAAAGGCTTCAAATGACAGAAAGAGCAGCACAAAACCGGTGACACGAAAAGCGGGCAGTTCCGGCTGCTGATCCATGCCCCACAGCACCAGATACAGCCCAATGCCGCCGGTGATGATCGGGGCCAGCAGACCACCCCAACCAAAAAGCTGGCGCGTCATCATGGAGAGTGTTTCTGTCAGTTGCCCCTGCGTGGGTGAGAGCAGGCTAAGCACCAGGATGACGGTGAGAAAAACAATAACGATGCCGATGATGAGCGCCTTTTGCGCCAGATTCAAGCGCAGTTCGCGGGCTGTTTTGCTGCGCCGGGTGGCCTTTCGCGGCGTGGTGGTTTTGCGGGGCGTCGCCGTCTTGCGGGATGCAGGTGGTTTTTGGGTGCCGCCACGAGTAGGTTTGCTGCTGGCAGTCGTTTTCTGGCGCGTTGGTTTGGCGCTGGTGGTGGTACGGCCGTTTCCCTTGCGGTTGTTACTCATTTTCTTCTCAGCCATAGCTCAGATGTTCCGTAAGTGGCGGCATTATAACATGAATGATCTATGCCGTCAGCCGTTATGTGAAATTGGCCCTGCCCATCCCCCATAAGTAGGAGAGACAATTGACGCCAGGTGGGGTTATAAGTAGTAACAGGGATGGAGCAATATCATTGTAATCGTCCAGAACAATCTCTTGTCTGGCCTTACCTGGAAAAATTATCGGGGTTTGGGAAATTGAGATCGCCAATTACGCAATTACCCAACTACCCCATACATAAGGATCACATGGGTAAAATTGTTAATCGAGAAGCGGGTAATCAACTTCTGGTCATGGCGGCGCAGCTTTATAGCGGCTTCATCCTGCTCTGGCTAGTTCTCCGCTATTTTTTTGCCGATACTTTCTGGCCTCTGGCAATCTTAAATACCAGCGCGTTGTATTGTTTTGCGCCGTTACTTTTTCTTCTGACGCCGGCCCTTGTTTTCCGCCATAAGTTGGCGGTGGGCACATTGGTGATTCCTGTCACCGCTTTCTTTTTGCTTTGGGGGTCGCTGTTGATTCCAACGCTGCCACCGGTAGGTTCATCACCCTCCTTGCGAATCATGACCTTTAATGTGCTGATTTCCAACACGGACATGGAAAAATTGATCCGCGCTATTGCGGCAGGTCAACCAGATGTGATAGGGTTTCAGGAACTTGGCCCCAGGACAACCGAGGCGATACGGGCACATTTTGCTGACGAGTATCCCTACGCTACGTTTGATGAAACGGAGCCGCGTGGCGTGGGGCTGATGAGTCGTTTTCCGATTACGGCCGTACACCGTTTCCCCTTTCCCCCCAAAGACCTGGCATTGCACGCCGAGGTAGATTGGAATGGACAGCCTGTTCACGTCTTTGTGGTGCATCTGTCGGCCAACAACATCTTCAACCATTCGCTGAAGGCCATGCCCCAACTGACGCGGGAGCGGTATGCCCAACGCGCCGACCAGGTGACGCGCCTGGAGGATTTGCTGGACGCCATCAGCGACCCCATCATCTTGTTATGTGACTGCAATTTTACGGATACGTCGGAGGCTTACGGCCGTCTGGACACCCGCCTCAACGACAGCTACAAGAAACCGGGTTGGGGCACGGGCCACACCTTGTATACCCAGGGCGTGCCCTTCCGCGTGCAGCGGGTGGACTACGTCTGGCACAGTGAACATTTTGTGGCGCTGCGATCCTTTGTTGGTCAAGATGGCGGCTCTGACCATAGACCGGTGGTTTCCACCCTCAGCTTGAGAGGCGGTGACGAGTGATGCGTGATGCGTGACTTACACGCATCACGCCCCCCAAAACCTCCATAATCGGTATAATCCTGCCAATTCGTGTTCAAATCTTGATGGAGGAAAAGCTATGAACCCTGACAAACGCCGTCCGCGCCTTCTCATTTGTGACGCCATTCACCCTGCCGGGATTCAACTACTACAAGAATATGCCGATGTGGACATCAAAACGGGCTTGTCGGCGGCGGAATTGTGTACGGCCGTGCCCGCCTACGATGGTCTCATTGTGCGCAGCGCCACCCAAATCACGGCCGAGGTGATCAAACATGGCCTGAATCTGAAAATTATCGGCCGCGCCGGTTCCGGGCTGGATAATGTAGACGTGGAGGCGGCCCGCGCCGCCAACGTTACCGTGGTGAACTGCCCGGACGCCAATACGCTGGCTGTAGCCGAACACACCCTGGCGCTGCTGCTGGCGTTGGCGCGGCGGCTGCCCCAGGCCACCAGCAGCATGAAAGCCGGCAAATGGGACAAGAGCGGCCTGCTCGGCGAAGGGTTGGCAGGCAAAACATTGGGCATCGTCGGGTTTGGCCGGATTGGGCGGCAGGTGGCACTGCGGGCGCTGGCCTTTGGCATGAAGATTTTGGTGAACCAGCGCCAGGCCACACCCGAACTACAAATGGAACCGGCGGTCACGGCCGTAGACCTGCACGACCTCCTGCAACAGGCTGATTTTGTGACCCTGCACGTACCCTTCAAACCGGAAACGCAAAACCTGATCGGCGCGGCCGAACTGGCGTTGATGAAACCGACTGCCTACCTGGTGAACACGGCGCGGGGTGGTGTGGTGGATGAGATGGCGCTGCTGGCGGCATTGGCAGACGGCCGTCTTGCCGGCGCGGCCTTAGACGTATTTGCCCAGGAACCGGCCCCCAACCCGGCGCTGGTGCAGCACGAACGGGTCATCGCCACGCCGCACATTGCCGCCAGCACCCAATCGGCCCAAGAAGCGGCGTCCGTCGCCGTCGCCGAACAAATCATCGAATTTTTCCAGCAGGTGGATGTGGAAACAGTGCTGCCGCTGCGGGTGGTGCCTATGGGCAAGGTGTTTGCCCATGAGAATGTGGACACTAAACGGGTCAACCGGCTGGCCAAACGGCTGGACGAAGAGGGGCGGTTGGGCAATCCACCGATTGTCACGGCCGTTGGCGACGGCCGTTATATGGTGCTGGATGGGGCTACGCGCTCGGCGGCAATGGCCCAGTTAGGCTTTCCCCACGCCATCGTCCAGGTCATCAACTCTGAGGATGGTCTGGGGCTAAAAACGTGGTACCACACCATCCGCCAGATACGCGAGGAAGAACTGCTTGACCTGTTGCTGGCGTTGTCCCTGATCCAGTTAGAACCCATTACCCCCACTGAAGCGGCCAAAGCGATGTTTGAATATGGCGGCCTCTGTTACCTGCACACCGCCAGCGACCAGGCCTATCTGGTGCAGCCTGCGCCCGGCGCGAACCGGCTGGATGCGCTCAACCAGCTCACAGAGACGTACATTGAGGCGGCGCATGTGGACCGCACCCTGAACAGCAACATTATCAGTTTGAAGAGCGAGTTGGAGGGGTTTACGGCCGTGGTCATTTTCCCCGAATACACCGTCGCCCAGGTGATTCAAACGACGCTGGAAAGTGGGCGGCTCTTCCCGGCAGGTATCACCCGCTTCATCATTCCCGGTCGGGTGCTGCGCCTGAACGCCGACCTGTCGGTGCTGCGCGCCAAAGAGATGTCCCTGCGCGAGAAAAACCGCTGGCTGCACGAACAGCTTTTGCAACGCCAGGCCAAAGGCGGCATCCGCCGCTACGAAGAGCCGGTGGTCTTGTTAGACGAGTAAGGGGAGGAGATTGGAGATTAGAGATTGGAGATTGGGTCAATCTCTAACCTCTAATCTCAATTCTTGGAGAACTCCTGCGGACGGGTGGCCTGTTCAAACTGCATTTCCAATTCGCGTTGTTTTTCGGCCATGGCGCTGCGAGCGTCGTCTACGGCCGTCTGCCAGCGATTGACCGCCCCACTTTTCAACTCTTCCCCCGAAGCCGGCGTCAATAATAACGCCGTCACACTGCCAATCAATGCGCCACACAAAGCGCCCGCCATAAAGCTAAACATTCGGTTCATGTATTCCTTCCTTAAAAAATTCGTGATGCGTGAATTCTCTGGTCACGCATCACGTATCACGCATCATTTTTTGTTTCTTCGTAAAAAGCGGCTACGGCCGTGTCCAGCGTGGGATAAAAGTGGTGGCTGGCTATCGTTTCCAATAAACCATACCGTATCATCTTATCCTTCACCGGGTCCTTCAATTCGGCAAACACCAGATGGATGCCACTGGCATTGAGTTCTTCGTCCAGGTCAACCAGCATCTCGGCGGCTGTTGTGTCAACATCCGTCACCGGTTCAGCCGCCACCACAATCCAGACCGGTTTTGGCTCCGTTTGGGCTACCAGTGTGCGTACCTTTTGGCGGAAGATGTTGGCATTGGCAAAAAAGAGTGGTGCATCCCAACGCAGCATCAACAGGCCGGGAATCTGGGCAGCTTCGGGGTAACGGGTGATGTCGTGGTAGCCATCCACTTCCGCCGGTTTGCCCAGCACGGCCGTATACGGCCGCCAGGAACGTTCAAAAAATTGCATCACCGCCAAAATCACGGCAATAACGATCCCTTCCAACACACCGACCAGAATCACCCCCAGCGCACACACTACCGCCAGCGCAAACTCGCTGCGGCGAATTTTATACAACCGGCGCAGCGCTTTCAGGTCAAATAAACTGATGGAAGCGGTGATGACGATGGCCGCCAGCGCCGGTTGGGGCAAATTCTGTACCAGACCCGGCGCAATCAGCAGCATGAGCAAAACCAAAGAGCCGGCGACCACACCGGTGAGTTGGGTTTGCGCGCCGGATTGTTCGGCCACGGCCGTGCGCGAACTGCTGGTACTCACCGGAAAACCGCTGAAAAACCCGGCCACCAAATTGGCCGCGCCAATACCCACCATCTCCTGGTCGCTGTCCACATCATACCCCTTGCGGGCCGCAAACCCGGCCGACGTGGAGATGGTATCACCAATCGTCACCAGGGAAATGCCCACGGCCGTAGCCGCCAAAATCGGAATATCTGCCAGCTCCACTCGTGGAAATGTGGGTCTGGGAAAACCTTGCGGCAATATGCCCACCACATCCACCCCCTTTGCCGCCAGGTCAAAAATTACCGTCACCGTAATGGCCGCCAGCACTGCAATCAGCACCCCCGGCAATTTTGGCCGCAGCCGCTTCAAACCCAAAATAATCACCAGGCACAACAGCCCCACACTGAGCGCATACGTATTGGTCTGGTCTAGCCCCTGCCAAAAGTAGGTAATCTCCTGCAAAAACGTGTCGGCGTCAATCGAAAAACCAAACAACTTGGGTAGCTGCCCCACAAAAATCGTCACCGCCAGCCCGGATAGATAACCCACCCGCACCGGCGCCGAGAGCAAATCGGCCACAAAACCAAGCCGGGCCACGCCTGCACCTACCCCCACCAGCCCCACCCACAAAGCCAGCATCCCGGCCAATGCCACCGCATACGTCTCATCACCGGCCGCCAGCGGCAGCACGGTGGCCGCAATCATCGGCCCCAATGAAGAATCTGGCCCCAACACCAGAAACGGCGAAGGGCCAAAAATGGCATACGCAAACAGGCAGACGATGGTCGTGTACAATCCGGTAATAGCGGGCAATCCGGCCAATTCCGCATAGGCCATGCCCTGCGGCACCAATAATGCACACAGCACTACCCCCGCCAGCACATCTTTGCCCACATAGGCGCGGTCATAGGTGCGGGCCACGCGAATGCCCGGCGCCCACTTTTCCAGCCGGGCCAACCCTGAGAGTTGGGGAGGATTGATGATCGTTGTCATAGGGTCTATCTGGGTACAACCACTTTTAATGCGCCTGGTATCACTTTCAGAGAGATGGGAGTACGGCCGTTATATTCACCATCCGTCCACACCGGCTGATCCGGGTCGGTCTCAATCGTAATCTCTTTGCCACGCCAGATAAACTGGTTGGCCATGTCCGTATGCAGGTTGACCACCCGCCCGGCGGCAGCCGCCAGTGTGCGGATATTGTGAGTATCCAGCACAAACACATCCACCAATCCATCATCTGGCTTAGAAAAGTCGCCTGTCACCGCAATGCCCGTACCCGCTTTGGCCGCGTTCACCACATACAGCTTCACGGCCGGCATTTCAATCACCTGCCCATCAATCGTGAGGCGATAGTGGACTTCCCGGTCTTTATGTTCCCTGGCGCGATGGTAGGTGTTGACCACGTAGGCAAATGTGCCGTATTTGTCTTTGTCTTCGCGGCTGGTTTGCTCTTCCGGCTCAATGCCCACATACAGCCGCTGCACAAAGTAGGCGTCACCCAACTGCACCACATCAATCGGCCGAATTCGGCCGCCCGTACAGAGCAGTTCCGTGGCCGGGCGCAGTTCTTTGGGCGTACCTAGTTCGGTAGCGAAACCGTTGCCGGTGCCGCCTGGCAATACGCCCATCACCGCGTTGGTACCCAAAATGCCGTTGGCGATTTCGTGTTGGGTGCCATCGCCGCCGTAACCGGCCACCAGGTCGGCCCCGGCCGCGGCCGCGGCCCGCGCTTGTTCGGTAGCATCGCCATACTTTTTGGTGACGCTGATATTCCAGTCCACGTCATATTGCCGGAAGACATCGTTCAGCGTGTTGAGAATAGGTTCATCCTTGCCCGCGGCCGGGTTGATGACGACGTGTATTTTTTTATAAGGCGCTTCTAGCATGGTTATACCTCCTTGAATACCCCTTTCTTACACCTTTTTGGTACTACAGTCATTCCACACCGTTGTATTACTCTGTTAAACAAGAACAGTGTATGTGACGCCTGATTGTGCAATAGATGGGTAATCAGGTCAAGAAAATATATCAAGGAGAAAAAATGGCAAAAAAACAATTAGTACTGGCGTTCTTTCCAGATGAGACGGCGGCGGACACGGCCGTCACCGAGATGAAGCAGTGGGATAAGGCCAGCAAGGAAATCAAGCTCGGCTCTATCGGCATCTTGGTGAAGGATGACAACGGTAAGGTCAAAACCCAAAAGCTGGGCGCCCGCCATACAAAGACCGGCGTGGCCGGTGGTGTGTTAGCCGCCATCCTGTCTGGCGGCGTTACGCTGTTGGCCGGTGTGGTGGTTGGTGGTGTGACGGGTGGCTTTTTCCGCAAGGGGTTAGGACTGTCTAAAGAAGACCTGGAACGGATTGGCAGTGAATTGGACAACGGCCGTGCCGCTGTCTGCATCCTGGCCGCCAATGACGAAGCCGAAGCCGTCTCCGCCAAATTAAGCGAATTGGGCGGTGAGGCGGAAACGCACGAAGTCACAGAAGAAGCGGTGGAAGAAGCGGCTACGGCCGTGGCCGAAGAAGCTGGCGCTGAAACCGCGTCGGAATAATTAACGATTAGTAGAGGAAGAGAGTGAGTCTCTCACTCTCCCCCTCTCCAACCCTTAGGAGGAATTGAAATGAGACAAAATAACGCAGGTTGTTTGACAGGGCTGATAGCCGGTTTTTCGCGCATCATGCTGCTTATGTTCTGGATTGCCCGGCCTAATGTGATGGATTCCATGTTCGGGTCGTTCCTGGTTCCCTGTTTAGGCTTCTTGTTCCTGCCCTTTACCACCCTGATGTATGTGCTGCTGCAAGCAAACGCCGTCGGTGGTCTTTCCGGGCTGGATTGGCTGTGGCTCGGTCTGGCGGCCCTGATGGACATTGCCAGCATTGCCAGCGCCGGTTATAGCAATCGGGATCGCATCCCCGCCGGAATGCCTGGCTCCACTCCCCAAGGCGGATAACAGTATTCATGTGCGGCCCGGTTACGTCGCCTGGATGAAAGTGTAGAAATTAACATTAAAGGGTAAGCGTTCAGTTCCTCAAGAGACCTGACAGGTTTTTGGCCTGTAAAGTTTCAAGTTGAACGAGTAAAAAACCTGTCAGGTCTGAACGGTTACATTAAAGGAGCTAAAAATGAAAAAGTTTCTCATCATTCTGGCATTGAGTTTGTCACTGTTTGTGCTGGCAGGTTGCACCACAACGGCCGAACCCACACCCACGACGAGCGCCCCCACGACGAGCGATTCTAATTCGATTACCAATATCGTCTGGAAATGGCAGACGCTCAATGATACGGCGGCCGGAAGTTCAACAAGAGTGGATGATCCCAACAAGTACACCATTACCTTCCGTGACGACGGCACAACGACCGGGCTGGCTGATTGCAACACCTTCAGCGGCACCTATTCGCAGGCCAATGGCTTCTCGATCACGGTTACGCCCGATGTTATGGCAGCTTGCGATCAACCCTCGATGGATCAGCAATTCCTGACCTTGTTGGGACAAGTGGCGGCTGGCGGCCCAGATGGCGCGGGTGGCCTGACTTTGCAAACGGCCGGCGGCGCACAAAGTCTGCTGTTTAGCAATGGCGGCGCCGCGCCGTAACTGGCCGACCGCCAAATATCTATCGTCTTATGTTGAAATTGGGCGGCAAACGGCCGTTTGCCGCCTATTGTTTTGGAATACGGCCGTGTGCTGGGTGATTAAGCGATAAATAAATGACTATTGAAACCTTCTTTTCCGCCATTGTCGGACTGTCTGGCTTGTTATTTGTCGTCGGCAGTATGCTGGCGACAGGGTTGAGCCTCACCGTGTTTGATTGGCTCATGGGGTTTTCTGGCGCTGTTCTGGTTTGTGGCGGGGTCGTTGTTGATTGGTTTTGTGCTGGGCGGTCGGGATACGGCCGTGCGCAACGTCTTAGCCTTAGGCACAGCCCAGCGCAACGTGGCCGCTGCCATTCTGGTCGCGTCCATCAATTTTTCCGGCGCCATGACCCTGTCATTTATCCTGGTAGCCTCCATCATCTTGGCGCTCATTCTGCTGCCAACGGCGAAACGGATGGGCACACAAAATACCTGATGCGTGAAAACCCCACGAGTCTATTATGCCACCCGGCAAGCATACCGGGCGGCGCAAAATTGGTTGGCGGCGATAGATGCGGCAGCAACGGCCGTTTAGCCATAAAGAATGTTGAGCTTGTAGAAATTTCAACAGCTATATAAAAGGAGCAAATTATGCCGGACCAGCCAGACAAACATTTCCGAACACAACTGCCCATCCCCGACATCCCCAAACCCGGGTTAATCACCTACGACGCCAAAGACCCGGATAGCAAGTTCCCGCCCATCGCACCACTGCGTCCGCCCAAAGGCGCGCCCAACGTTCTCATCGTTTTGCTGGATGATGTCGGTTTTGGGGCAGCCAGTGCCTTTGGCGGGCCGTGCCAGACACCGAACTTTGATAAATTGGCCGCTGGCGGTTTGAAATACAACCGCTTTCACACCACCGCCCTCTGCGCCCCCACGCGCCAGGCGCTCCTGACGGGGCGCAACCATCATTCGGTGGGCATGGGTACCGTTACCGAACTGGCCACATCTGCGCCCGGCTACAACTCGCTGCGTCCGAACACGGCCGCGCCACTGGCGGAGGTCCTCAAGCTGAATGGCTACAGCACGGCGCAGTTTGGCAAGTGCCATGAAGTGCCCGTCTGGCAGACCAGCCCCATGGGACCGTTCGACGCCTGGCCTACCGGTGGCGGTGGTTTTGAGTATTTCTATGGATTTGTTGGCGGCGAGACCAACCAGTACGCGCCCGCCATCTATATCGGCACAACCCCTGTGGAACAAGAGAAAACGGCCGCCGAAGGGTACCACTTCACCGAAGACATGACTGACCATGCTATCGAATGGGTGCAGCAGCAAAAGGCGCTCATGTCCGACAAACCGTTTTTTATTTACTATGCGCCTGGCGCGACGCACGCGCCGCATCATGTACCCACGGAATGGTCAGACAAATACAAAGGCAAGTTTGACCAGGGCTGGGACAAACTGCGTGAGGAAACATTTGCCCGCCAAAAAGAACTCGGCGTGATTCCTCAAGAGGCCGAACTCACGGCCCGCCACGCCGAAATTCCGGCGTGGGATGAGATGCCCGACAGCCTGAAGCCCATACTGGCACGCCAGATGGAGGTCTATGCCGGCTTTCTGGAACACACCGACTACCATGTGGGACGACTGCTGGATACGTTGCAGGAATTGGAAATTCTGGAGGACACGCTGATTTATGTCATGATTGGTGACAATGGGGCGTCGGCGGAAGGTACCGTCCATGGGTCTTTTAACGAGATGTTGATGCTAAACGGCGCGTCGGCGTTGGAAACGGTCGAATTCATGGCCGCGCGGATTGACAAGTTTGGCACACCAGAGGCGTACAACCATTATGCGGTGGGTTGGGCGCACGCTATGGACACACCCTACCAATGGACGAAACAGGTGGCTTCGCACTGGGGCGGTACACGCAATGGGACGATTGTGCATTGGCCCAATGGCATTCAGGCCAAAGGCGAAGTGCGGACACAGTTCCACCATGTCATTGATGTGGCGACGACTGTGTTGGAAGCGGCGGGATTACCCGAACCGACCTTTGTGCATGGTGTGCAGCAAATGCCGCTGCACGGTGTCTCGATGCTGTACTCATTCGATGACGCTCAGGCCGCCGAACGGCACGAGACGCAATACTTTGAGATGTTTGTGAACCGGGGCATTTACCACAAAGGGTGGACGGCCGTTACCCGCCACAGCATACCTTGGATCATGATGCAACTGCCCGCCTATGATGACGATGTGTGGGAGTTGTATGCGCCTGATGATTGGACGCAGTCGCATGATTTAGCCGCCGAAATGCCGGAAAAACTGCATGAACTACAGCGGCTTTTCCTCATTGAAGCGATTAAATACAGCGTACTGCCATTGGATGACCGGCGCGTGGAACGGTTCAATTCCGATCTGGCCGGGCGACCGGTGCTGGTCAAGGGCAACAAGCAGATTCTGTTTGGCGGCATGGGTCGGCTCACTGAAAATACCATTATCAACACCAAGAACAAATCATTTGCGCTCACCGCGCAGATCGTCACGCCAGACAGCCCTGCTAACGGGGTCATTGTGGCGCAAGGTGGCGCATTTGGCGGCTTTTCGCTGTATGCCAAAGAGGGTAAACCTGCGTACTGCTACAACCTGTTTGGCTTACAACAGTTCAAAGTGTATGGCGACACCGACATCCCTGCCGGTGAACATCAGGTGCGCATGGAGTTTGCCTATGACGGCGGTGGGCTGGCGAAGGGTGGCAATGTGACGCTCTATCTGGATGGGAACAAGGTGGGCGAAGGGCGCATCACAGCCACTGTGCCGATGATATTCTCCGGGGACGAGACGACGGACCTGGGCAATGACAGCGCCACGCCGGTCAGCAGTGACTATGGGCCGAAAGATAGCAAGTTCAACGGCCGTGTCCGTTGGGTGCAAATTGATCTCGGCGAAGATGCCGAGGACGTCGACCATCTCATCACACCCGAAGAACGTCTGCGCGTGGCCATGGCCCGGCAGTAAACCTTTCAGATCTGACAGGTTATGGAAAACCTGTCAGGTCTTGCCCTGTTTTTGTAATGCGTGTTACGTAATGACTTTTTGGCAAGAAGCATGACATAGATCATTTGCTGTCAACTTCCGACAGGCAAGAGGAGTTCGAATTGATAACTATAGACCCTACAACCCTACCCCTGCCAACATTTGCTGGCGGATCAAAAGCGATCACCTTTACCCCAGTTGTCGGCACCCCCCCATGCTCGCCTTGCCGGTCGTTCTAGCAACGCGACAAGGATGCCGCGCCTACGATGCATGAAAAAAAGCTCGTCGTAATGGCTTTAGCCGTTTAACCACTGAAGCGGTTACTGCAAATTTTATTTTTGAAGGTGTTCAACATGAGCTGTGACGCACCACGGTGAATGAAAATCCGTAACGCGATTTGCCAAATCGCGCTACATCTTTAAGGAGATAATAATATGAGCAAGGAAGACAAAAACATCATCATCATAGCCGCTTACATGCAAACTGAGCCGGCCGCCAAAAATTTTGACCAACTCGTTCAACGGGTGAAAGAAAAGAAGGTCAAAAGCGACGGCCTGATCCTCGTCGAGAAGGACATGGCGGGGCAGTTGCTCGTCAAAGAGACCGGCGACCACATGGGGCGCAAGGGCGTGGAATGGGGTGGCGGGGTTGGCCTGTTGGTTGGTCTCTTTGCGCCACCGCTGCTGGCGGCAACGGCCGTGGGCGCGGCCGCCGGTGCGCTGGTTGGCAAGTTCGCTAAAAATAAGATTGTGGACAGCCTTGGGGAAGGACTCGGCCAGAACCTCAAACCGGGGCAAGCTGCGATTTTAGCCATCGTCCGGGAAGAAGATCGCCTCCCAGCCGAACAGGCGTTGGCTGACTCGCTCGCCAAATCAGTGGCGGTGATGGACGAGAGCGGCGCCAAAGGGCTGAAGGCAGCCCTGAATGAAGCCCGCGGCAAGTTCAATCCCGACCGCACGGTTCTGCCCATCCCCGACAAAACCTTTGGCGGGGCTATTGCCCGCACAATGGACGAAGCGGTGGCCGACTGGAGTTTTATCCCCGGCCCGAAAGCGCCGGAAAATGCCCCCAATGTGCTGATCGTTCTGGTGGATGACGCCGGTTTTGGCGGCCCGGAACCCTATGGCGGCGAAATTCGCACTCCGGCTTTGCAGCGGGTGCAAGAGATGGGCATCACCTACAATGCTTTTCATGTAACGGCCGTTTGCTCACCCACCCGCGCCGCCCTCCTCACCGGCCGTAACCATCACCGCGTCGGCATGGGCGGCATCGCCGAGTTTCCAGGGCCATTCCCCGGCTACACCGGCACCCGGCCGCGCAGTTGCACTGCCCTGCCGCGCATCTTGAAGGAAAATGGCTACATCACCGGCGGTTTTGGCAAATGGCACATGACGCCCGGCCGCGAGATGGGGCCGGCTGGCCCCTTCGAGCATTGGCCGCAAGCGTGGGGTTTCGACCATTGGTGGGGCTTCCTGACCGGCGCGGCCGGCCAGTATGACCCGGTCCTCACCCAGGACAACTCGGTAATCGGCGTGCCGCAAGGCAAGGACGGGGAACTGTACTACTTCCCGGATGATCTGACCGATAAGTCCATCGAATGGCTGCACGGTGTCCGCGCCCACGATGCCAACAAGCCGTGGTTCCTCTATTACTCCACCGGCGCCACCCATGCGCCGCATCATGTGGCCAGGGAGTGGGCGGACAAATACAAAGGGCAGTTCGACGACGGCTGGGACAAATACCGCGAACGTACGCTGGAACGCCAGAAGAAACTGGGCATTGTGCCGCCCGATACCGAACTGGCCGCCCGCCCCGACCCCTACCCGGCTTGGGACACGCTCAGCGACGCCGAAAAGAAATTGTACGCCCGCCAGATGGAAGTCTTTGCCGGTTTCTCCGAAGTGACCGACTGGAATGTGGGTCGGCTGCTCGACGAAATCGAGGAGATGGGCGAGCTAGATAACACGCTGATCATCTACATCTGGGGTGACAATGGCGCCAGCATGGAAGGCACAACCACCGGCTCCTTTAACGAGACCACCTTCTTCAACGGTATTGTGCTGAACGCCGAAGAGCAGTTGGCGCTAATCGAGAAATGGGGCGGCATTGAAGAGCTGGGCGGCGAGTACACCGCGCCGCACTTTGCCGCGGCCTGGGCGCACGCCAACAACACCCCCTTCCAATGGGGCAAACAAATGGCCAGCCACCTGGGCGGCACACGCGATCCGATGGTCATTGCCTTTCCGAATCGCATCAGGCCGGACAATAAAATTCGCAATCAGTTCACGCACTGCATTGATGTGGTTCCCACCATCCTGGAGGTCGTCGGCATTCCTGAGCCAAAGGTGGTTGACGGTATCGAGCAAGAGCCGATGGACGGTACCAGCTTTGCCTACACGTTTGAAGATCCAAAGGCGGCAGATCGCCACACCGTGCAATACTTCGAGATGTACGGCAGTCGCGCCATCTACAAGGACGGCTGGTGGGCCTGTGCGCGGCTGGACAAGCTGCCGTGGGACTTCTCGCCCGCCACGCTGAGCCGCTTTAAGCCAGGCAGTGGCTACAACCCTGATGATGATCCGTGGGAACTGTACTATCTGCCGGATGATTTCAGCCAGGCCAAAAATCTGGCGGACCAAAACCCTGAAAAATTGGCCGAACTGAAGGAACTTTTCTGGCAAGAGGCGGAGCGCAACCGGGCGCTGCCGCTGCTTGGCGGCATGGCCGCGTTCTTTGGCATCCTGCCGCCCATGCCCATGGTCACACGCTACACCTTCGCTGGCGACGTGCAGAATGTATCCACGGCGGTGATTCCGCGCATCTACGGCCGTTCCTATGCCATCGAAGCGGAATTGGAAGTGCCGGAAGGTGGGGCTGAGGGTGTGTTGTGTGCTTTCGCCGACTTCATTGGTGGGTTTGCGCTGTGGGTCAACGAACAAGGCCATCTCATCCACACCTACCAGTTCCTCGGTGTGGAGACCTACAAGCAGGTCTCCACGGAACCAATCCCGACCGGCGAGGTGACGGTGAAGATGCTGTTTGAGATTGACGAACCGAAACCGGGGGCCGGAGGCAAAGTGACGTTGTGGGCCAATGATAAACAGATTGGCGAAGGTGTGATGCCCCACTCGGTAGCGATGCTGTTTACGACTTATGCCGGTATGGACATGGGCCGCGACAATGGCGGTGTGGTGGATCTGGAGTACGAAGACAAAGCGCCTTACGCCTTCACCGGCAAGTTGAAGAAGGTCGTGTTTGACCTGAAGCCCGCGCACATGGAAGCAGAGCAGGCGCTGCATGAGCACGCGATGATCCATGCCGTAGCAGCAGGCGCGGCGGGTTAAAAGGTGTCAATAGGCGTATGCAAGATTGGGTCAATCGCCAGGATTGGCCCAATCCATACGCCATTTCCAGTTCGGGCGACATACTCAGCGGTTCGGTTGTTTGGCTGTCACTGGCGCATGGTCTGAAAGACGCTGCCATTACCTTCATCATAGTGGTTTATTCTGGAAAACCATGTCTACTACAAGGCAGCAAACAGACAGATAAGTGAGGTAGAAGATGGAACCAGTGAATAAAGCTGAAACGGTGGGGAAAGAGATTCGCTCAGCACGGCCGTTGCAAAAATTTCTGCTGCTGGACGTGCTGCGCGATAAGGAGTCGCGGCCCGTTTTTTATTGGGCAGGCGCCGTATTGCTCATTGGCACCTTTGCCTATCACTGGCTGGAAGGGTGGAGTTATTTGGATTCGCTCTATTTTTGCGTGATCAGCCTGGCAACCATTGGCTATGGCGACCTGACGCCCACCACGCCGGAAGCAAAAGTTTTCACTATCATTTATGTGATCAATGGCATTGGCATTTTGCTGGCTTTGTTTGACCGGATTCGCACGGTGCGCGAGACGGCAAGAGGCAACAACCAGGCGCAAATCTAACCATGAACAACGAAACGATTGAACCCCGGTCCTATCTAAAACTACTCCTGCTGGCCGCGTTACTGGGTCTGGGCAGTGCGGTAATCACTTTTATTTTTATGGCGCTGGTGCAGACCGGACAAATGTTGTTGTGGGAACAGATGGCCGCAGCGGTAGGTCTTTCGATGCCGATCTTTACGGTGTTGGTTTGTACCATTGGTGGTCTGTTAGTGGGTGTGGCGGTGAGGATTTTTGGCGACCATTCCGGCATTTTTGCCGAGTTGATGCTGGAGTTTGGGCGCAACGGCCGTTTCAACTATCAACATGCGCCAGGTATTGTGGTGACGGCCTTTGTCTCGTTGGTGGCGGGCGGCAGTCTTGGCCCCGAAGCGCCCATGGCAGATGCTTGCGGCAGCCTGGGCACATGGCTTTCCGATAAACTCAAGCTGGATGAACGCAGCACACGTTCCCTCAGTTTTTCTGGCCTCAGCGGGATGCTGGCCGCGTTTATTACTTCACCATTTGGCGGCGCACTATTGGGCCTGGAATCGGCGCGAACAGGCATGTCTTACCCCTGGACGCTGTTTCCCAGCCTGGTGGCTTCGGCCGTGGCTACCACCGTGTTTGTCTTGCTCACCGGCGCTTTTTTCGGCCACCTCTATGTTTTCCCGGAATATACGCCGCATGTCAAAGACCTGCTGCTGGCGGTACCATTGGGCTTGCTTGGCGCATTGGCGGGGGCGATCTTCATCGTTACGTTCAAATATCTGCGCCAGATCATACGGCCGTTGCAACAGCATCTCATCGCCCGAGGCGTGATTGGTGGTGTAGCGTTGGGTGTGGTCGGGGCATTGCTGCCGCTCACCCTTTTCTCCGGCGAAGATCAAACCCTGACGCTGATTGATACCGCCAATGAAATCGGCGTTCCGGTTTTGATAGCGATGGCGTTGGTTAAGTTGTTCATCACGTCGCTGCTGTTGGTCACCGGCTGGAAGGGTGGCTACATTTTTCCGACCATGTTTGCCAGCGTAGCCTTAGGCATGGCGGCCCATCTCATCTTTCCCAGCATTCCAGTGGCGGTGGCCGTGGCCGCCACCATGGGCGGCGCGATGGTAGCCACCATGAAAGCACCCCTCTTTTCCGCATTATTCACCGCCATGTTAATGGAACGGGAGGCCGGTCCCGTCATTGCCATTGCCGTCATTGTGGGTTTACTGGCAACGGCGCGGCTGTCTATGGCGCCCACTCCACCACAAAGCACGGAGAGTTGATATGACTACCACAACCAAACCACAACCGCAGGAAGCGGAAACAAAAGCGCCGCGCCAGGGCCTTATGCCCAACATCATTTCCGGGCTGGCAACGGGGCTGTTCAGCATCCCCGAAGGGATGGCCTATGCCCAGTTGGCGGGCGTTAATCCCGTTTATGGCCTCTATTCAGGCATTGTGGCCCCCATTGTCTCGTCGCTGAGTACGGGCACGATCTTGATGATGAGCACCCTGACCAGCGCCATTGCCCTGGCGACGGCCAGCGTACTGCAAAACGCCAACATCCAGGACAGCCAGATGCCCCAGGCGTTGTTTACCATCACCTTTCTGGTGGGGGCGATTATGTTTCTGTTGGGTATTTTCCGGCTGGGCAGTATTGTCAACTTTGTCTCCAACGCGGTGATGACCGGTTTTGTGGCCGGGGCTTCGCTGCTGATCATCCTGGGGCAGGAGCATCACCTCACGGGTTACAGTCCAAGTGGCGCGAATCAATGGCAGAAGACGGTGAACTGGCTGCAAAATATTGACCAGTGGGATGTGACAACGGTCGGCGTGTCGGTGGCGGTGATCATTTTTATGGTGGTGTTGAAGCGGGTACGGCCGTTGGAAAAATTTGCGCCCATCATTGTCCTGTTTGTGGCCACTGTGGCTGTGAAACTTCTGAACATCCAGACGGAACTGGTAGGCGACATTGCCACCATTCCCAACAGCCTGCCTCCCTTTATGCTGCCGAACTTTAGCCTGATACCCCAATTGACGTTGGGCGCCATATCGGTGGCGCTGGTGGCGTTGGCGCAAGGAGCGGGTATTAGCACGGCCGTACCCAACCCCGACGGCAGCAAAGCCAGCGCCTCCCGCGACTTCATCGGCGAAGGGCTGGGCAACCTGGCGGGCAGCTTCTTCCAGTCTATGGGTACGGGCGGCTCCCTTTCACGCACGGGTGTGAGTGTGGGGGCGGGGGCAAACGGCCGTTTAGGTGGCGTTTTTGCCGGGCTGTGGCTGGGGCTGATTGTGCTGCTCTTTGGCAGTTCTGCCGAATTGGTACCCCTGGCCGTCATCGGCGGCATGTTAACCGTCGTTGGCGTGGAACTGATTATGGCCCGTGTGCCCAGCGCCAGGTTGGTGCTGCACACCGGAGCCACTGGCCCCATCGCAGCGATGGCGATCACCTTCTTTTCCGCCCTGTTCATTCCCTTGCAATACACCATCTTCCTCGGCGCATTGCTGTCCGTGCTGCTGTACGTGGTCGCCTCGGCCAACAAACTGCGCCTGCAAGAGGCCGTCCGGTTGGACGACGGCGGTTGGGAAATGCGGGACGCACCCAAAGAATTGCAGTCCGGGCAGGCCACCGTCCTGGTGGTGCAAGGGCTGGATTTCTTCGCCGAAGTGCCCGTGCTGGACGAACAGATGCCCTCGCCGCGTGGCGTAACCGGGGCGGTGGTCATCCTGGTGGCGCGTGATATGCAAACCCTGACGAGTACCGGCATCAAATGGTTGGAACGATATGCCCAGGCCCTGCAAGCCAATGGCAGTTTGTTCATCCTGGCCGACATCAATCCACTGGTGTTGCAGGCGTTACGCGCCAGCGGCGCGTTGGAAATTATCGGCGAGCAACACGTTTTCCCGGCAACAACACGGATATTAGCCGCCGAAGAGATGGCCTGGGAAGCGGCACAAAAGTGGTTGCAGGAGAAGCTGTAACCTGATGAATGGGACACAAACTGATCTAAGACGCCGCAAATTAAAAACGCCACGGGCGGCGGCCGTGGCCGGGATTTTGTTTGCTTTGCTCTACAGCGCCGGTTTGGTGCTGATCCGCATTTCGATTCCGGCGGAGGTGGCGACAGATAATGCAGAGTGGATGGAGGAGCATTCAGGGCGGATTGTGTTGGCGTTGAATTTGCTTCCGTATGCGGGCATCGCTTTTTTGTGGTTTATTGGCGTGCTGCGGGATCGCTTGGGGGAGTTGGAGGATCGCCTGTTTGCCACGGTGTTTTTGGGCAGTGGGCTGATGTTTTTGGCGCTGAATTTTGTGGGCGCGGCTTTGGCGGGAGGATTGTTGAGTAGTTATGCGGTTGCCTCGGATGTGTTGGTGGAGAGCGGGGTGTTTGGCTACGGCCGTTCTGTCATGTACCACATCATCAATGTCTATGCCATTCGCATGGCCGGCGTGTTTATGATTTCGCTGGGCACTATCTGGCTGCGCACCGGTTTGATGCATCGTGGCTGGGCGTTGTTAACCTATGTATTAGCGTTTGTGCTGTTGGTGAGTATTGGCTATTCTTTGTGGGTCACATTGATTTTTCCCGGATGGGTGCTGGCGGTCAGTGTTACTTTTCTGGTTTTGAATTATCGGAATCAAGAGTAGACAATATCGGGAAACAACATTAGCTCAGGAGGATTTAGATGGCTGAACAATCACAAGCACAATCGAAAGAGTTAAAAAGTACCGGCTATGAGCTGTTTATTTTACTGCTCTCCCTGGTCTCTGTCTTTAACCTGCTCGTCATCTGGATTGATTACGTCTACCCCATTTCAGAGCTGACGATGGGGGTGATCGAGATCATCAATGCGATGGTGACGGTGTTTTTTCTGTACGACTTCGCCTATCGCCTGCTGACGGCTACTTCTAAATCCCGTTACTTTTTCAAGAATTGGGGTTGGGCGGATTTGCTGGCCTGCATTCCCCAATTCCGTATCTTCCGCGTTTTCCGCATCTTCCGGGCGGTGCGGCTGCTGCGGATTTTTGGCGTGAAGAATATGGTGAATGAAATTGTGAATAACCGGGCAGGCATTGCCCTGTTCATCACCATCTTTAGCATCATTGTCATTGCCGAGTTCGTGGGCATTTACATGCTGAAATATGAGACCCAAAACCCAAACGCCAACATCATCACCTCTGGCGACGCCGTGTGGTGGACGCTTGTGACCATGACGACGGTGGGCTATGGCGACCGTTTCCCGGTGACGCCTCAGGGCCGGACGTTGGCAGTGTTTGTCATGCTCTCCGGCGTGGCGCTCATCGGCGTGTTAGCCAGTTTCCTGTCTAACTTCTTTCTGGCCCCACCTAAAAAGGAAGAGGTGGCCTATGCCGCCACCGACCCCAGAGCCAAGCTGGCGGAACTGAAATCGCTACTGGCGGCGCAGCAGACGGCGCAGGCGACGTTGGTGGAGAAAATTGCGGAATTGGAAGAGATGTTGTGAGCGGTTGGGGGCTAAGTACCCACCCTTGATCATATCGCCAAATCAAACGGTAAATCGCTGATGTCGCGCAGGCGACGGCCGTCTACCAGCATATTCAGCATATCCAGTTGATCCACATTATCCAGATCCTCAATGGCCTGTCGTAGTTCAGGTAGTGCAAAGTGATAAACACAATCCAGATCACCAGTACCTAAAGCCAAAGCGGCCAATCGGGTGGGAAGTGGTTCGGCCGTTACGGCCACAATATGGGGTAGATGACCTTTGCGATTGCGAATCAGGTTTAACGCCTCTGTCCGCGTATTTTGTGATCGGTCGCTGCGAATCGTCCATTTACAAGAAATGCTGGCGTGTAGGTTCGGGAGTTGGTAAATAGCGCCATTAATGTTTGGTAATTCCCGTTTGCTAGAAACTAAAGATTTCACAGGTTCAAATTCATAAAGGGTACTTATGACGAGAATATCAGGGAACAGACAATGAGCATCTAGTTCAGTTCGGAATTTAGGGTTATTTTTCAACGCTGAAGTCAATGAATTGATAAAAGGGTCAAGATTCTCTTCTACCTGATCCGATGATAGTTTGACACTCCATTTCTCAAAAGTGTTATTAGAGATTGTTTGAAAAGCATCTTGGAGAAAATCTCGTGTTAACGCGATAAATGTAGGAACCGTATCATCTGGAATAGGTGAATCAGAGGGGGAAAGACATTTTACTTTGGCCAGCAGATAATGTGATAGCTCAATGCTTGTCTTATGAGAATTATCAGCAATATTGGGAATGCCCTCGTTAATTCTCAATAGATTTTCACAGATAGCTTTATGAAATCGGTAACGACTCTCTTCTAAAGACATCATTCACTCCCTTATCACAATAAATCATTACTTGACAGGCTAAGCTCAACAATGTTCAAATCACCAATATAGATCTTATCAAAATGAAACTGCAAGTATTTTCTGTTCAAGCCATGCTCCCGCTTTAGTTTAAGCTGAAAAGCTCCAGCTATATCACTTGAGTTAAGCGTAACTATTCTCAAATCCAATGGATCAACCGCGACAACACCTAAATCCATCATACAGTGATGCGTTGGGCATAGAGCCACGATATTGCTTGAATGGTCTGGCCCTCTAAACTGTTTCCCAAGTGGTTGTACATGATGTGCCTCACAATACCATTTGCTTTTCAATTGAGGAGCGTAGATGGCCAAGTCACATATCTGGCAATGGTATTGGTACAGTTCTTTGACAATCCTGCTTTGCGCGGTATCACGCACAACTCTCACCACCTTTCCGGTTTTTCGCTCTGGTGAGGGTAAACTATCTGGAACATAAACGGCTTCATCGGCATATTCTTCTTCCACCTCTGGGTTTCGCCAGATTTGCTCAAAACGATGTAACTGATTGGTTACATCCAGGTGGCTTTGGATTTTGGCAATGCCCAAAAAAGTGCGCTGATTGTCAAAACGAATGTATACATCCCAACCCTTATCGCTCCGGTTAGGCGAGATTTTGGTTGTTAGGGCCATGACTTCAGCAAAGGGAACAAAATAACGGCCGTACCCCCCGCACAATAATACCAGCCACACATGGCCTTCTCGCCATTGGGCTGCCCTTTCATACCGCGTCTTGGAGAGAGAAAACCAGTAGTAACCGCGCCTCTCGAAGTAGGCTTTTGAACTGAAGACAACCAGCATCAATTCACGGCCGTCTACCACAAAGATTCCTTCGCCTGCTTCTTCCACATCGCCGTAATTCTCCAAGGAATCTACTAACTGTTGAATGGCCGATTTGCTTTCTGGGGTTCTGCCCGAGTATTTGATGTTCATTTCTCCCTCCTTAAAAAGAACCGGTTGCTGATGAGATTATATATTTACCTTTCATTTGAGTGTAGTCAATAAATATCTTACACAGGGCAGGGTAATCGTTTACTCAAATCGTTTACTCAAATCCCGGCGATTGAAATCGCGGCAACAAAAAGCGAAGTCGGCCTTCGCCGACTGGTTCCAGCCGACGAAGCCATTTCCTATGAATGAGTTCATAGGCTGATACAAAAAAGGTACTGAAGTATGTTACCAGAGCCGCCCCGAACGCGCTTTAGCGCGTTTGCGCTTGAAGGACGCCGATTTCAATCGGTGGCGATGGCTGGTGTTTGGCTGGTGTTTGGCTGGCGTTTGGCGCATCCATTGGGCAAAAAGGGGATGCCGGGCTAAAATCGTGCTTTGTTGCCGTTCCTGTAGCAGGGCATAACGTTAATTTGCGGCGACAGATGGTGCTACATGCCGAACACGGCCGTGTCCTCTTTTTTCTTGCGTACCAAACTCTATCGCCCCTTTTTACCGGAAGACCATATTTCCCGGCCTCAGTTGCTGGCGCAATTAGAACAGATCGTTCACCTGCCCTTAACGTTGCTTTCGGCCCCGGCTGGTTATGGCAAAACAACCTTGTTGAGCGCCTGGATAGACCAGGCGGCCGTCCCCTGTGCCTGGCTCTCATTGGACGAAGGGGATGACGAGCTATCCACATTTTTAGGTTATCTGGTAACGGCCGTTCGCTCTATCTTCCCCCAGTTTGGTGAGCAGCTTCTGGCTTTTACACAGGCGGCCACTTTGCCGCCGCTGCCGGTCATCAACCAGTTGTTAGTCAATGAGATCGATCAATTGGCGCAAGATTTTGTGGTGGTATTGGATGATTACCATGCACTGACCACGCCGGAAATCCACCAGGTGCTTGATGATCTGTTGCACTTTCCGCCGCGTCCCTTGCACCTGGTCATGCTCACCCGCCATGATCCCCCATTGCCCATTGCCCGCCTGCGCGCCCAGCACCAGATAACGGAGATACGGGCCAAAGATCTGCGCTTTTCGCGGGCAGAAGTAGCCAGTTTTGCCGGACGCGCGCTGGCAACCGCACCCGATGAGGAAACGGTTTCGATTTTGACAGATAAGACCGAGGGCTGGCCGGTGGGGTTGCGCCTGGCTACTATCGCCATTCGCCAATGGGGAATTACCGAATCCCAACCGGCCATTTTGCAGGTAGAGAACCAGTATGTGGTGGAATATCTGGTGAATGAAGTATTGGCGCGGCAGCCTACGGCCGTGCGCGATTTCCTGCTTAAAACTTCCATCCTGGATCGCTTCTGCCCTCCCCTGGCCGCGGCAACTATAGGTAAGGAGTTGTCTACACTGCCGGGCATCGAACATCTGGAACGGGAAGGATTGTTCATCGAATCGTTGGACGGCCAGAATCAATGGTTCCGCTATCACCAACTGTTCCGGCGACTTTTGCAGCAGCGGCTGGAGGAGACGGTTTCGGCGGCTGAAGTGGCTGCTTTACACGCCGGCGCCGGTGATTGGTTGGCCGCTCATGGTTATATTGAAGATGCTCTTGACCATCTTTTGCTGGGTGGCGATGTGCCGGGCGCCATCAAAATCCTGGTTAAGCACGGCCATACGTTGCTAAATGAAGAGCGATGGCTGCTTATGGAAAGTTACTTACACAAGTTCCCTGAACCTGTTTTGCATGAAGAGCCACTGTTACTGGCGCTGTGGGGTTGGCTCAATGTGGCCCGGTGGCGTTTGGATCGGGTGGAAAGCATTCGCCACTCATTGGCCGCCCGTTTAGAAAAGGCCGAGTTTCCACCGGACGACGCGCTCTTTTTGCACAGTTCGTGCCAGATGTTTCGGGCCATTAAAAATAATTGGGGCGGCGATTTTGAGAGTGCGCGTGATGATGTGCAGACGGTTCTGGCGGAAACGCCCCATGCGTGGGAGCTGATGCGCGGCTATGCCTGGGTGTATCTGGCCACGGCCGTTAGTTTTTTGCAAGGTGAGCCGACAGCGATAGAGGCGTTGCAGACAGTGGAAACAAACCATTGGGAGGATTCGCTGCTGACACGCATCCGCAAACAGATAGGCTTCACTGTTGTTTATTGGCAATCCGCCAACCTGGCGATGGTGCTGCAAGAGAGTGCGCAGGGGATCAAGTTGATCCAGAATCACGCGCAAACCGCCTATACCAGCGCCAGTTTTCTCCACTGCCTCAGAGGCAGCGCCTGTTACCAGCAAAACAAACTGGCGCTGGCGGCGGAACAGTTTACGGCCGTGCTGGAAAGACGCTATGTATGCCAGCCGCAGATGGTGGTGATAAGCGCCATTGGTCTGGCATTGGTTCATCAGGCGCACAACCAGGAAGAAGAGGCGCGGCAGGTGGTGGACACGGCCGTTGCCTACTGTCTGGAAATGGCATATCCGCAACTGTTGTTTGCCGCCAGAGCATTTCAGGCCGAACTGGCCTGGCGGCAGGGGCAGATGGTACAGGCCAGCCATTGGGCCGCCCAGGCAATTTCGATGCCAGTTCCCAAAGTGATACCATTTCCTTATCATCCTTTCCTGACGCTGCCCAAGATATTACTGGCGGAGGATACACCGGACAGTCGCCAACAGGCTGAGACGGTTATAACACAGTTGGCTGACCTGGCCGTTTCTACACATACCATTCGTCTGCAAATGGAGGCGCTGGCCTTGCAAGCCTTGCTTTACCAGGCACAAAACAAAATGCGAGCCGCCGAAGAAACGATGGTGCAGGCGCTGCGGCTGGCCCAGCCCGGCGGCTACATTCGGCTGTTTGTAGATTTGGGGCCAAAGACGGCCGTACTGCTCAAACGGCTGGCCGTTCAAGGCATTGCCCCCGCCTACATCCGCCAGATTTTAGATGCCTTCCCGACGACCCAAACCGGGCCACACGCCGCCACGCTTCCCCCCCTCATCGAATCATTGACCGACCGCGAGTTAGACGTTCTGCGTTTGTTGGCACAGCGTCTGAGCAATAAAGAGATTGCCAGTGAACTGTATATTGCCCCCGAAACCGTGAAGCGCCATACCATCAACATCTATCAAAAACTAGGTGTAGAAAGCCGCCGCCAGGCCGTTAGCAAAGCAGCCGAATTGGGGCTGCTGGTAGATGTGTATTAGAATCTGCCACCCCCAAACCGTACACCATTTTTACACCCTTTCGGTACTGTCAGCTTGTGCCCCGGTAATGTACCCTTTCACCAGGGTTAAAGAGCAACCGCCGTCAATGACCCAGTGTTATTAGCCCTCGCCAACAAGGAGATCAGGGATGAGTACATTGCTGGTTTTTGCTTTTGATAGTGAAACCGGCGCGCAAAAGATGATTGCGGACGTGCAGGCATTACAAAGGCAGCAATTACTCACCCTTTCTGATGCTGCCATCGTGATTCGCAGACGAGACGGGAAAGTCAAGGTAAAACAGGCCAACAATCTGGTGGGCGCAGGCGCCTTGGGGGGCGCGTTTTGGGGTCTGTTGATTGGTCTGCTCTTTTGGACGCCCTGGCTGGGGCTGGAGGCAGGGGCGACTGCCGATGCACTGGCTGGAAAAGTATCGGATTGTGGTATTACGGATGATTTTATCAAGGAAGTGGGCGCTATCGTTGAGCCAGGCCATTCGGCTCTATTTTTGATAGTGGCCTATATGGTTGAGGGCAAAGTGCTGGCCGCTTTGGGACAGCATCAAGCCCGGCTTTTGCGCACCAATTTGAGCAACGAAGACGAGGCCCGAATGCGCGAGGCGTTTGGTGTGGTGGAGATGGTGTAATCTGTAGGTATAAGTGCGACGCACTTTTGAAGTGCGTCGCACCTATACCTCTAAAACAAGGAGAACAAAGTATGAAACGACCAATTGGTGTAACTGTTTTAGCGGTGGCGGCCGGTATTGCGGCCGTCCTCAACGTCATCATTGCCCTGCGGTTTATTTTTCCGTCTTTGGGGCCGGTGAATTTGCCCATCACCAGCCTGTGGTATGCGCTGGTCTATGGGCTGATGGCCTATATCTGGTTCTGGGTGATGCAGATGTTGTGGAATCTGGAAGAGGCCGGCTGGATTTTTGTGGCCGCCATTTCGCTGATAAATTTGGTGTTCAACTTTGTCATTTTGGTAACAGGCGGCGAATGGGTTGATGTGCAAACGGCCGTTATCCTGAACGGCCTGGTTCTCATTTATGCGCTGCTACCAGGCACCAAACGTGCCTTCGGCCGTCAGTAATCTTTATCCCTCAAGACCTGACAGGTTTTTTGAAACCTGTCAGGTCTGACTGTTTACAATAGGAGAAATAAATTATGATCAAACATGGACCGGTTGATGTAGTAGTCTTGGCGCTGGGCGAACCGCGTTTTGATGGCAGCATCCTGACCGAACTGGAAAAGCAGGTTGCCACCGGCACCATTCGCGTATTGGACGCCATGGTCTTGTTTAAGCAAGAAAATGGAGACTGTTTGCGCCTGGATCTGGAAGATATGCCCGCAGACCAGAAGGCCAAACTCGGCTTTATCGAAACGGGTACCCGCGGGTTGTTTGACTCCGACGATGCTGACACCTTGTGGGAAGGCATGGTGCCCGATTCGGCCGTGGTTGCCTTAGCCATCGAACACACCTGGGCCGTCGCCCTGGTGAACGCCATTGCCGCCAGCGGCGTGGAAGTGGCCCTGAACTTCCGCGTACCCGCGCCTATTGTGGATGAGGCTTTTGCCTCGCTGTAGCCCGATTTTCTCAATCGGCGGGCGATTTGAAAAATCGCTCTACATTAAATAATAAGGAGAGTAACAATGCCCGGATTAGTAAGAGGAATGGCGCGGACGGCGGCCGTTGTCGGCACCGCTACCGCCACCCGCAATGCCGTCAATCGCCGACAGGCTGACAAGAACATGGCTGCCTATTCACAAGCGGCGGCCAACCAGGCGCCGCCACCCCAGCAATATGCCCCGCCACCAGAACAATATGCTCCACCGCCGGCGGAGTATTATGAGCCACCCGCGCCGCAAGATGATATGATTACACAGTTGGAACGCCTGGGCGCGCTCAAAGCGCAAGGGCTTTTGACCGAAGAAGAATTTGCTGCTCAAAAAGCCAAACTTTTGGGTATGTAACGTTTTACCACAGCAGACCTGACAGGTCTCAAAGACCTGTCAGGTCTTTTTTGTAGAGAAATGAAATCACATTATCCCTATTTACCAATCTACTTGCTGCTATTCTTGGTAGGAATAACAACAGCCGGATGTATTGCCACATTAGATGACGCCCAGATTGAGCCGACGGTGGAGCAATCAGCGCCGCCCACGCCAATTATGACAGCGCCAGTGGAAGTGGGTGTCTCGGAAACGACCCAACCGTCGCTGGCGGGGACGAGTTGGGTGATGAGTTCGGTGAACGGGACGGCCGCATTAGAAGGAACGCTGGTAACGGCTAATTTTACGGCCGATGGTGCTGTGACCGGTTCTGGCGGCTGCAACAACTATACCTTCTCCTACCAGACCAACGCGCCCAACTATATTACCGTTGACCGGGGCGCGACCACGACCATGGCCTGTGAAGTGGCCGTCACCGAGCAGGAAACACAATACTTCCGCGCCCTGGATGACGCCGCTACCTATCTGGTAGGGGGTGATACGCTCACCCTGACTAGCGCCGATGGCAGTACCACTGTTGTCTTTGCGGTGCCCACACTGACTGACCTGACGGGGGCGGGAACGGAATTGGGCAGCGTGATGTGGGTCGTCACCGGCTACAACAACGGCAATGAGGCCGTGGTTGGTGTGCTGGAAGGGACGACGCTGACGGCCGTGTTCGGAGCCGATGGTGCGCTCACTGGTTCGGCCGGCTGTAACAATTACAATGCCAGTTATACGGCCGAGGGCGATCAAATTTCCATTGGCGCCGTGGCCACAACTATGATGGCTTGTGAAGCACCCGAAGGCATTATGCAGCAGGAAACAGCCTATCTGGCAGCCATCGAACTGGCGATGACCTACCAGATTAGCGGCAACACACTGGAACTGCGTGACGCCAACGGCGCCCTCCAGGCTTCCTACGTGGCCGGGCCATAGCTGGGCGGTTGCTAAAGCGGCCTGTAAAAATCGTAACGCTGTGTTCAAAATTGCCTACGACCGTCGCAATCTGCGCGCCGATATAACCGCCGGCACGGCTTCTGCCTTTGTCACCATTCCTGATGGGTTGGCGTCGGCCGTACTGGCTGGCGTCAATCCCATGCAAGGGCTGTACGCCCTGATGATTGGCACGCCCATTGCCGCCTTCACCCTCAGTTCGCAATTTATGTATGTGGGCAATACCGGCGCCATGGCCGTGGCCACCGGCGACGCCCTGGCCGGGGTGTCTGGCGTCAATCCGTTGGCAGCCCTGGGCGTGCTGACTTTTCTGGTGGGCCTCATCCAATTTTTGTTAGGTGTGCTGCGGCTGGGCGGCATCACCAGATTTGTGTCCAATGCGGTGATGGTTGGTTTTATGACTGGCATCGCCCTGCTAATCATCCTGGGGCAGCTCAAAACATTTACTGGCTACGCCAGCCCCTATGACAATGACGTGTTGGCCGGGCTGGACACGCTGCTGAACTTCCGCCAGTGGGACATTGAGACGTTTTTCATTGGCGCGCTGACCATTGGCCTGATTGTGGGGTTGGGCAAGACGCGGCTGAAAGATTTCAACATGATTCTGGCCATAGTGGGCGGGTCGGTGGTCACGGCCGTACTCCACCTGACCACTGTACAAACCATCGGCCACATTGCCGATATCCAGCGTGGCTTCCCGCCGCTGACCTTGCCCGATTTCTCTCTCATCCCGCTGCTATTGCCTTCGGCGCTGGCGCTGGCCGTCATCGGCCTGGTGCAGGCCGTAGGCGTCAGCAAAACCGTGCCTAATGCTGACGGCAATTTCCCAGACGCCTCCCGTGATTTTGCCGGGCAAGGGCTGGCAAACCTGGGCAGCGGCCTGGCGCAGGGGCTGCCCATTGGCGGCACCATGTCGGAAACTTCCGTGAGCATGAGCGCCGGGGCGAAGAGCCGCTTTGCCAATATCTTTTCCGGCTTTCTCATCATCATAGTTGTGCTGCTCCTGGGTAATCTGGTAGAGCGTATTGCCATGCCCACCATCGCCGCGCTGCTGATGGTGGCCGGCTATGAAGCGATCAAGGTCAAAGATATTGAGGATGTGCGCGATATTGGCGCCGGGCCACGCGCCATTATGATCGTCACTTTTTTAGCCACCATGATCTGGCCGCTGCAATATGCCGTGCTGGTCGGCGTCATTTTGTCGGTGCTGCAATACCTCAGCCAGTCCGCGGCCGACGTGCGGCTGGTAGCCTTGGAGCCACAGGCAGATGGTTATATTGTGGAAAAAGAGCCGCCGCAAAAACTAGAGAGCCACAGTGTAACATTGCTGCGGGTGTATGGCAGCGTCTTTTATGCGGCCGCGGCCCGGCTGGAAGAGATGCTGCCTGCGCCGCAAGGGGCGGAACGAGCCGTGGTCATTTTGAATTTGCGCGGCGCAGACCGGGTAGGCAGCACCTTCATCAAGGTAATCGAGCGGTATGCGCTCAAGCTGCGCGCCAATGGCGGCAAGCTGGTGCTGACCGGGGTTCATGCGCGTGTGTTGGAGCAAATTGAGAAGACGGAGACAACACAAGCGATTGCGCGGGAGGATATTTTCCTGGCCGATGAGCGGTTGATGTATTCCACCTGGCAGGCGTTGGCGGCAGCGCGGGCGTGGGTGGAAGGGGATACGGCCGTGCCATAGCCTGTTCAGAAGTTCAACTTTTTCGGAGAAGTTGAACTTCTTTTGTAACGTTCCTTAGGAAATAACGATGACGCCAATCTCTTCATCACGATCAACGAAAGACATTATCCGGGCTTATGTGCCTGCCCTGACCTGGTTGCCTGCCTACCAGAAAAGCTGGCTGCGGGCCGACGTGATTGCCGCCCTCACCATCTGGGCGCTGCTGGTGCCAGAGGCGATGGCTTACGCCGGCATTGCCGGTATGCCGCCGGAAGCCGGGCTGTATGCCGCCCCCCTGGCCATGGTGGCCTATGCCATTTTTGGCTCGTCGCGCCATCTCACTGTTGGCCCCAGTTCGGCCATTGCCGCCCTTTCTTTTAGCGTGGTGGCGGCGTTAGCCGTACCTGGCTCGCCAGACTTCGTCCTGTTTTCCATCATCCTGGCGTTTGTGGTGGGTGGGATGCTCATTGCTGCCAGTGTGCTGCGTCTGGGGCTGCTGGCCGATTTTTTGTCGCGGCCGGTGCTGGATGGTTTTGTCTTGGGTGTGGCGATCTCCATTGCCGTAGGGCAGTTGGATAAGCTGGTCGGTTTTGAGCCAGAGGCCAGCTACAATTTTGTGCCGGACATTCTTTTGTTTTTGCGGGACATTGAGATGATTCATCTGCCCACGCTGGTGGTGGGGTCAACCAGCCTGGCCTTGCTCTTTATTTTACACAGATATGCGCCCAAGATTCCGGCGCCGCTGGTTGTGCTGTTTCTCTCTATCACCCTGTCTGGCCTGCTTGATTTTGCGGCGATGGGTATTCATATTGTGGGGGCGATTCCGGCCGGTATGCCGCCGTTTGGCATACCAGAGGGGATGACATGGGCTAAGGTTTGGGTGCTGCTGCCGGGCGCGGTGGGCGTGGCGTTGGTGGCTTTTGCCGAGTCGGTGGCCATTGCCCGCGCCTTTGGCGTGAAGTTTGGTTATGAGGTGAATGCGGACCAGGAATTGCTGGCGGTGGGGATGGCAAACCTGGGTTCTGGATTTAGCGGTGGTTTTGTGGGCAATGGCAGCATGTCGCGCACGTCGGCGTTGGTAACGGCCGGGGGGCAGTCGCAGATGGTGTCGCTGATCGCGGCGGCGGCGATTTTTATTACGGCGCTGGCGTTTACGCCGCTCTTTTACAATTTGCCAGAGGCGACGTTGGGGGCAATCGTCATCCATGCCGTGTGGCATTCGATTCGGCTGCGCAAGGTGACACAGTACCGCTCTATTACGAATCTGGATTTTGCGACGGCCGTGATCGCTGCCGTCGGCGTACTGGCCATGGGGTTGCTGGAAGGGCTGTTGCTGGCGGCGGGGTTGGGACTGGTGGTGTTGCTCTTCAACACCAAACGGCGTAATACGCATGTGCTGGGCCAGGTGCCGGGCACAGACGTTTTCCGCAGCCTGGAATATTACCCGGATGGGAAAACGTTTCCGGGCCTGTTGGTTTTGCGCTTCGACGGTACGCTCTTTTTTGCCAATTCGCCCGATTTTGTCACGGCCGTGCGTAAAAGTGTGGCGGCAACTGAACCACCACCCCGCGTCATTTTGCTGGATTGTGAGTCTATGAATGACATTGACGCCACGGCCGTGATCACCCTGGTGGAACTGGAAAAGGAACTGGCGCGATCAGGGATTGATCTACGGCTGGCGCGGGTGAAGACCGAGGTGGAGACAGTGATGCGCCGCGCCGACCTGGAAAAGGCGATTCCGGAAGAACATTGGTATTTGACGGTGCGGGCGGGGGTGGAGGCATTTATAAACGAGGCTGGCGATTGATTCAATCGCCAATCTCGTTCATCGTTTGCCGTGACACTGTTTATATTTCTTGCCGCTGCCACAGGGGCACGGGTCGTTGCGGCCAACGGCCGTGACCACAGCCGGGTCTGATTTTCCCGCATACAACTGCATAATCTCATCTGCATAGCGCCCCTGCCGCAGCAGGTCGGCCATCATCTGCATCGGTCGGTGGGTGTGGTTGAAGAACAGCTTATAACCGGTGCAGAGGTAATTTAGCCCCTCTTCGCCATCGGGTGTGCGGATGAATCGGTTGCGCGGGCAGCCGCCGTTGCAGGCAAAACGTACTTCACATTCGCGGCAGTAGCGGGGCAGACTCTCCTGTTTATCCCGGCCAAACTGGCGCTGTTTGTCTGAGGCTACCAGTTCAATCATGTGCGTTTGCTGGATGTTGCCCAGCAGATAATCCGGCTCGACGTAATGGTCGCACGAGTAGAGGTCGCCGTTGTGTTCCAGCGCCAGGGCGTTGCCGCAGGTGGGGGAAAAAATGCACAGGCTGTACTGGCCCAGGTGCGCGCCCAGGGTGGTGTCGAATAGCTGCACAAAAATATGGCCCACATCCCGTTGAATCCACTCATCAAAAATAGCGCAAAGGAAACGGCCGTATTGCGCCCCACCCACCGACCGTTCTGTGACCAGGCTGCCGGATTGCACGTATAACGGCCGTTCGCCGCCCGGCCGTTCGCTCCAACCCACATTGGCCAGTGGCAAAAATTGCGCCGTGGCCCGCTCCACAATGGGGATGAACTGGATGTGTTGCGCCCCCAGCTCATCACGGAAAAAGCGATACACCTCCAGCGGATGATCCTGGTTGGCGGCGTGGACGGTGCAGAGAATGTTGAAATCCACCCCATGTTTTTGCAGCACTTTCCAGCCGCGCATCACCTGGTCAAAGCTGCCCGCACCTCCTTTATTCACCCGGTAGGTATCGTGCATGTGGCGCGGCCCATCTACGCTGAGACCAATGAGGAAGTGATGTTCCTTGAAAAAGGCGCACCAGGCATCATCTAGTTTGGTGCCATTGGTTTGCATGGTGTGGAGAATCTGCTGCCCCGGCTTTTTGTGCTTTTCGGCAATTTCCACGGCGCGTTTGAAAAACTCCAGCCCCATGAGGGTCGGTTCGCCTCCTTGCCAGGCGATGTTCACTTCGGGGGCACGGCCGTGTGCCTCCAACAACTGCCGGATATACGTTTCCAGCAATTCATCCGCCATATGGAAGCGGCTGCCCGGATACAACATTTCCTTTGACAGAAAGAAGCAGTATTTACAGTCCAGGTTGCAAATAGCGCCGGTGGGTTTGGCCAGCAAGTGAAAAGAAGGGGGGGCTTGCGCCGGTATGTTCATCAGGTTTGTTTTGTATTGTAGGGCGATTTGGCAAAATCGCCTTACGAATTAGGGGACGACAATTTTCACGGCGGCGGGCACGGCCGTGATCGTTAATGGCGTCTTACCTAACAATTCCCCATCTACCCAAATGGTTTGTGGCGGATCCACCTCCATCACAATCTCTTTGCCACGCCAGTAATGCAGTCCGGCTTGCTCTGTGGGCAGGCGTAAAAAACGGCCAATGGCCGAACGCAGGGTGGAAAGGCTGGTATTGATCATAAACACATCCAACAACCCGTCCGTCACATCTATCTCGGCGTCGAATGTGAGCGCCACACCGCCAATACTACCGGCATTCACCACAAAACAGGCCACCCCGCGCTCTTCTATCACTTCGCCGTCAATGGTCAGGCGGTAATCGGCATGGTTCAGTTCCCGCCCCATTTCTAAAATGGAAAGCGGGTAAGCCAGGATGCCATATTTGTCCTTTTGTTCCCGGCTGGTCTTTTGTTCCTCGTCCACGCCGGAATACAAACGCAGCATGAAGTAGGTGTCATTGGCCTTCACCAGGTCAACGGCTTTCACGTTTTCACTGTTGACGATCAATTCGGCGGCGGCGCGCAGTTCACGGGGCACATTTAGCTCAAAGGCCATGGCGTTGCCGGTGCCGCCCGGCAGAATAGCCATAGGCACGCCGCTGCCGCGCAGCCCGTTGGCAATTTCCATTTGTGTGCCGTCGCCGCCATAACCGGCGACCAGGTCATACTGACCACTGGCGGCCGCTTCCTGGGCCAGGCGGGTGGCGTCACCAAATTTCAGGGTGATGCCCACATCCCAGATGACGCCGTGCGGGTGAAACACATCGTTCAACGTGTTGAGAATGGGTTCATCCTTACCAGCCGCGGGGTTGATGATGACTTTGACTTTTTGATATTTGGGCATAGTCCTTCCTTAAAAAAGGGTTCGTAGTAGGCACTTCAGTGCCGTCGGTGGGCGATAAATCGCCTACTACAAACATTCTCACTCTTTTGTTAGTTGCAGGCAGACGGGGGTGGGAATGGGCGTGGGAGGAGCAACGGCCGTCAGCCCACCCCCCACTTCATCTCGCCTGAAAACCACCACCGTGTCACTATCTTGATTGGCAACCAGCAGGAAACGGCCGTGTGCATCCAGCGTAAAATGGCGCGGCGTCCGGCCCTGGGTCGGTTCGTGCCCCACCGGCGTCAACAAACCCGTCTCCGGGGCAATGGCGTAAATGGCGATGCTGTTGTGGCCACGATTGGAAGCATACAGGAAACGGCCGTCCGGCGAAACAGCCACATGCGCCCCGGTATTGGCGGCGGTGTAGGTCGGCGGCAGCGTGGAAATGGTTTGCTGCGGATGCAGGGCGCCGCTGGTGGCGTCATAGGCAAAGGCGAAAACCTGGGAAGTCAGTTCGGCCAGCACATAGACCATACGGCCGTCTGGGTGAAAACAAAGGTGGCGTGGCCCACTGCCTGGCGATAGCTGAACGGGCGATGCGGCAGGGAACAGTTTCCCCTGCGTGGTATCCAGACCACACCTCATGATCTGGTCTGTGCCCAAATCGGCGGCGAGGAAGTGACGGCCGTCCTGATCCGGCACAATACAGTGGGCGTGCGGGCCATCCTGGCGCGGGTCGGGGCCGTGTCCCTGATGCTGTTGGTTGTCGCTGGCGGAGGCCAGACGGCCGCCTGCCAATACCGGCAGCACACACATATTCCCGGTCACATAATTCGCTGCCAGCACAAAACGGCCGTCGGCGTCTGTACTCACATAACAGGGGGCATGTCCCTGTGAGGATTGCCGGTTAAGAAAGGTCAGGTTGCCGGTCGCCGCGTCTACGGCAAAGGCGCTCACCGCACCCTCCGCCACTTCATTCACCGCATACAAAAAATCCCCCGACGGTGAGAGGGTTACAAAAGAAGGGTTGATCACGCCGGCAGCTGTGGATTGGTAGACCAACTGTCCGGTCTCGGCATCCAGCGTGTAGACGTAAATACCTGCTGCTTTACCATCCACATGCGGTTCGCGCCGGGTATAGGTGCCCACATAAACCAATAGTTGTGCCTGCATTACTCAGCTTCTTGCCCGGTGTCCTGCCTGGTTTCAGGCATAACAACCTGCCCGCCGCCTGGATTTTTGCCAGCAGTTAACTCTTTCAACGTCAGGTCGGGGTTGTGCGCCAATACCCAGCCGTGCAGCAGCAAACTGACGAAGGCGACGCCGATTAGCAATAGGGCCACATTAGCGGCAATGGTCAGGGTGGTGTAGATGCGGGGCAGCCGGACTTTGGCGGATTCCAGCCTATCGGTGGTGGTACTCAGGCGGGTTTCGGCCGTTTCCAACCGGCTTTGCACCTGGGTCACCCGGTCGCTCATCTGGCCGGTGATGCCGGTGAAGTAGCCGACCGTGTCGGTAATCCGTTCTTCACGCCGCTCCTGGACGCTGGTGCGGAAGGTGGTGATATTTTGCTCTAATTCGGCGATGCCATCGGCAATATCGCTTACCAGTTCAGCCACAAACCCATCTAGCTGCACAAAGGGGATGGCGTTGGCGGCATTGATGGCGGCATTGAGCGTGTTCACGGCGTCGGTGATGGCCTGGACGGTGGCCCTGGCTTCGGCGATGTTGGCGGCCGTTTCCTCGCTGATTTGGGCGGAGATGGCCTGCCCCACCAGGCTGTTTTCGGTGACATCGGCGCCGACGGTGGTGATGTTGGTTTCCAACGTCTGGATGTTTTGTTGGGTGACAGCCAACCGGTCATCAATACGGCCGATCCCATTGCTGAGGGTGGTCACGGCCGTTTCCCCCGCCGTCAACAAATTCACCGTCGCTTCCGTCGCCCTATTGCGCACCGACCAACTGGCGACCAGGCCAATTAACACGGCAATGATGCCCAAAACGGACAACGCTACTAATATCCAGGCCACAACTAACTTAAACGTTCTCATCTTTCCCTCTTTTTGAAGGGCAGTGCCTGGTAAGGGGCTGCTCTAATCCGGTTAACCAAAACGGTTTTACCCCTTGCCTGACCCTACTCATTGCGTTCAGCGTCAATCAAACATACCTTCTCATTTTACCCGGATTGGTGATTCGTTGTAGCCCCAAAAAGGTGTAGAAAGGGTTGCAGGTGGCAAGTGATCATTTGCAACTTGCCACCTGCCACTTGCTTGTTATGATGGGGCTAGTATGAAAGTGATTGCGGAAACTCCTACTTTGCTTGTGTTGCGGCAGCGACCGGTGGTGCTGTATTTGTTGGGGTTGTTTTTGCTGGCGGCCAGCGTGTGGGCGCTGTGGACGCAGGTGATCGCGGTGGGGGTGTGGCACGGCCGTCTCCTGGGCGTTATCTTTTTCCTGGCGGGGTTGGGCACGGCCGTGCTGCTGCTGGCAGTCTCCACAACGGCCACGTTTGACAAGACGGCGGGCACGGTGACGGTACGCCGCCACAGTGTGTTGTGGCACACAGAGCAGGTCTATCCCCTGGATGCCATCCAGCAGGTGACAGTGGGTTTGGGGCGAGAATATGACCCCAGCGACCGACTGGTCAGCCGCACCCATCATTTGCTGCTGGTGCTGGGCAAAGGGCGGATGGTGCAGTTAGCGGGTGGGGGGAAGATACAGATAGCGCGGTTGGTGGGCACGGCCGTGCGCATTCGAGAATTCCTGAAGTGAAGTCACGGCCGTCTGATACGCAAACCACGAGGTGTGGCTACCGTGACTGTGCCAGACAATGTTTCCAGGTCAACTTGTTCCAATACATCCTCTAATAGTTTTAGGATCGGGCGAATGCCATCCTCATCTGGGCGCAGTAATAAAATTCCTGCATGTGATCCCGGAGGATGAATGCGCAGATCGGCAAAACCCTTATCGGCCGTCAACAAAAAATACTGCGCCGTCTGTATTACCTGCCACAGGGCATTATCCTGCCAGCCACTCATTCTTTGCTCCGCAACGGTGCTGGCCTCGTAACCTTTTTCCCGCAGCCATTCAGCCGCGAGAGGTGGCAAATCTTCATCCACTTTGATGTGCATGATGGGATGGCTTTTCAGGCCGCGAAGGGGACAAGAATCTCTTGTCGCAACACATCGGCGGCATAAGCCAGAGAGGCTTGAATATCACGTTCAGTTAGTTGCGGGTAAGCTGCCAGTATCTCTGACGGCGTCATCCCATCTGCCAGGCTGCCTATGATGATTGCTACCGGAATACGGGTGCCTTTGATACAGGGATCACCATGATGGATGTTGGCATCAATCACAATATGGTCTTGCCAACGAATTCGGTTCATATGTTTCATCTGCTTTTGCACCTTTTGCGGAATTATAACACCCATTCTGATTGCCTGCGGTGTTTATTTGGCTTGGCTGGAGGGCACGGCCGTGCCCCTCTCACATTCATTACAGCATGGGCAACATCAGGTAGTTGTCGGGGACGAAGAGGCTGCCTTCGGTGATGTTTTGCGGGGCCAGCCGTTGCAGATGGCGGGTGAGTTCGGGCATGGCAATCTGCCCGGTGAGGGCTTGTTGGAAGGTTTGGGTGATTTTTGTTACCTGGTCGGCCGTTTCGTGGGCAAATTCCAGGCGTAGATGGTGGATGCCGGCCCGCCGCCAGGCGGCCAGATGATGGCTGGCTTCCTGAGCTTCCGCGCCAAACACAGTGTTGCGGCAGCCCACATCGGCCAAGACGGGATGGACACGGCCGTGACTATCCCGCAGCCCCACTTTATGCTTCTCACAGGGCGTGCCACAATCCTTGTAACTCGTGCCCGTAGACAAGAAGCGGCAGAAAACACAATGCTCGGTGTGGAAAACGGGCAGATGTTGGTACACCACCGCTTCTAACCGTTCGCCGCCGATTTGTTTTGCCAGTTCGGCCACCTGGGCGGCGTTCAGGTCATAGGTGGGCGTCAGGCGCAGCAAGCCCATGCGCAAAAAGGTTTCGGCCGTGAGCACGTTGGCCGCGTTCAGACTGAAATCACCAATCAACGGCGCATGTTCCGCCTCTTGCAGGGCCGCCAGCAGCCCGGTGGAGCGCACCACGATCTGGCAGTCTAACCGGCGTAAGAAGTTGACGATGCCTTCTTCACCCGGTTTGAGAATGCGCGGGCTGGCGACGCGGGCGGTGATGCCCGCTGCCTGCACCTGTTCCACCGCCGGGCGCAGGCCGTACAAATCGAGATAGTCCAGGGTGATGCTGGCCGGGTGCAGGGCAAGGGCGGCGGTGAGTTGCTCGGGGGTGCGGACAAGGAGGTGGAGGTAATCCGTAACCCGTGAGGCGTAATCCGTGATGCGTGATGCGTGAGGCGTGAGGGCGGATTGCAGCACGGCCGTAGGGTTGTGAATGGTCAGGGGCGGCGGCTGGCTTTGTTTGGCGGACAGTTGTTCCACCGCCTGGCGGCGCAGGTCGTTGAGCAGGGAAGTGGGGGCGAAGGCTTGACCGTCGCTTGCCAGGGTCAGGTCGGCCAGTTCATAGGGTGTGTTGCCCAGTCGGCCCAGTTGTTCGCGCAGACGCTCTGCGTTGATGGCCTGTTTTTCGGCGGGGGTGAGTGGTTCGGGTGACTGCATCGTCACCTGGATGTGGGGCTGGTTAACCAATGACCACACGGCCGTCAACCGCTCGCCCACCATTGCCGAAACCTGTACGTGGACGGGTTGTTTGTGGACGGGGGTGGTGGCCTGGGTATACGGCCGTACTGCTTTCGCCAGCGCCGGGTCATGGGTGCGCCACAGCCAATCGCCGAGGCGAATGCGGTTGAAGTTGACGGCGTTATTTCCGAAATGGAGCGTCAATTGGCCGTTGGCGGCGGGGATTACCTGGTAAATGTGGCCGCCTTCTTCTGGCTGTTCCGGGCTGCGCCAGTCGGCGGCGTCGAAGACCACGCCGTCACCCGCTTTCAGGGGGGTGACGGTGGCGGTTGGTTCAATTTGTACGCCGTCGGCCAAAACGCGGCTGACCTTTCCCATGAGCAGACCACGATGACGGGGGGCACGGCCGTTGACCACTGCCTGATGGTTCGTGCCCGTCAGGAACCAGGGGCCAAACCCACGGGAATAGACCTGGGTGAGTTGTTCTTCGGCGGCGGGGGTGAGGGGGGACGGCCGTCCCCCCCAGGCCGCATCCACCGCCTGCCGGTAGGCGCGTGTGGTCAGGGCCACATAATCGGCATCCTTGTAGCGCCCTTCAATTTTGAGCGCGGTGATGCCCATTTGCACAATGTCGGGGATCTGGTGCAGGGCATAGAGATCGCCGGGGGAGAGCAGGTAGCGGGCGTCGCCCAGCGGCCGGTGCTGGTCGTCCACCATCAAATCATAGGGTAGGCGGCAGGCCTGGGCGCATTGGCCGCGATTGGCGCTGCGGCCGCCCCACGCTTCCGACGAGAAACATTGCCCGGAGTAAGAGACACACAGTGCGCCATGCACAAATAGCTCCAGTTCACAATCCGTCTGGGCGCGAATCTGGCGCACCTCGTCTAGTGACAGTTCCCGTGCCAGCACCACGCGGCTGACGCCAAACTGCTGCGCCAGGCGAATGCCGGCTACATCGGTAATGCTCATTTGCGTGCTGCCGTACAGAGGCAGGTCGGGCGCAATCTGGTGGGCGAGTTGGGTGATGCCTACGTCTTGCACGATGATGGCGTCTGTGCCTGCCTGGGCAATGGCCGCCAGCGTTTGCGCGGCTTCGGCCAGTTCATGGTCAAAGATCAGGGTGTTGAAGGTGACATAGCCGCGCACGCCGCGTTGGTGCAGGGTTTGCATCACATCGGGCAGTTCGGCCAGGCCAAAGCCTACTTTGGCGCGGGCGGTGAAGTGCTTGAGGCCGAAATAAACGGCGTCCGCGCCCGCTTCGATGGCGGCGTGCAGTTGCGGCCAATAGCCCGCCGGGCTCATGACTTCCGGCTTGTTGGGGGGAATGGGTTCATGCATAACAAAGAGTGTAGCAGATAAGGCAACGGCATGTGCAATTTCTAAGCAGATTGCCTGATGGCGACAGGTTGCAACCTGTCTGCCATTGACGTATAGTTTGCCTATGGTTTTCAAGGAATGGTTAAATGAGTGAACAAGACTTTGCGAATCTGGTGGAAAGCATTCAGCAGGCCGGGGAGATAAAACGAGGCTTAAGAGAGCCTGGTCGTAAATTTGAGTTTAGCGATCTGGACATCAAAGAGATTCGTCATAAACTGGATAAATCTCAGCGAGAGTTCGCCTTAATGATCGGCGTCAGTGTGTCCACGCTGCAAAATTGGGAACAGGGACGCCGCAGACCAGAAGGCCCCGCCAGAGCCTTGCTGCAAGTTGCCTCGAAGAACCCGGAAGCGGTGCGCGAGGCTTTAGAGTCATAATCCACGCCGAGGCGCAGGAAGCCACCTGTGTTAACACCGGGCATGGGCGTTGTGGGCGGTAGATTGTGCGGGGCGGGTGGCGGCCTGTTTTGAGGAGGAGTGTGTGGGGGGCACGGCCGTGACCGCGAAGCCATTACCGTCTGCCGAGCCTGGGTGTGGGGGAGGTCTCCATGGCCCAGTTCCCTGTCGCTGCCATGTGCCCAAAATGCCCGGTCAAAATGCCTTGACAAATTGATAAAAGTTATGATAATTTTTCTGCAACGGTATCCCTGACCTCAGTATCCTCCCCGAAAAGTGTGTGCGCACTTTTTTTTTCGGGAAAAGTGAAACGTTTCACTTTTAGAGATTCTCGACCATTTATCAATGACAGAAGGAAAAATCCGACGCATTTTTCACAACGAATTTCCCTGGAAACACAATGAACAAGAAATTTAAGAACGCCTACGGCTACTTTTCAGAAGATGGAAAAGAATATGTCATTACGACGCCGATGACGCCACGGCCGTGGGGAAACATCATCAGCAATGGTGATTATGGCATGATGGTTTCCCAAAACGGGTCTGGTTTCAGTTGGCGCGGCAATGCCGGGCAAAACCGAATTACCCGTTCTTTTCAAGACCTGGTTAAGGATAACTGGGGAAAGTATTTCTATATCCGCGACCTGAAAAGAAATGTTTATTGGTCGGCAACCTACAAGCCGGTCATGCATCCGTACACCTCTTTTTCTGTCGTTCATGGCATTGGTTACTCCAAGTTTAGCCAGCAAATTGAGGAAATTGGTAGTGAATTGACCGTTTTTGTGGCGGCGCATGACCCGGTGGAGATATTCCAGCTAAAACTTACCAATCAAAGTAATGAAGATCGTGAACTGGATGTCACCTCCTATGCGGAATGGTTGTTGGGGTTTTCGCCGGATGAGCATCGTGAGTTTCATAAATTGTTTATCGAGACCTGGGCGGATGTGCCCGGCCGCACGACGTATGCGCGCAAATGTTTATGGGGATTTCCCGATGATCAAGGCAGGCATAACAATACCGACTGGCCTTACACCGCTTTTATGTCGGTGAGTGAGCGTTTGCGGTCGTTTGATTGTGATAAAGAGTCGTTTATCGGTTTATACAACAACGACGACAAACCGCAGGCGATGCGTGAACCTCTGTTGGCCGGCCGTAGCGGCAGATTTACTGATGCGATTGCCGCTTTGCAGGTGAAAGTGAACCTGCCACCGCATGAATCGAAGACCATTGTTTTTACGCTGGGTGCGGCCGAAGATGGGCGGGAGGATGTGGCGGAGCTGATTGATCGGTATACCGGGGTTGAGAAAAGCGAGCAGGCATTACAGGATGTCAAAAGTTTTTGGTCGCGTTTTATTGACACCGAGAAGGTGGAAACTCCGGATGAAGCGTTTAATTTTATGACCAACACCTGGCTGAAATACCAGTCCATTTCTTGTCGCTTGTGGGGCAAATCCGCTTTTTATCAGGTATCGGCCGGCTGGGGTTTTCGGGACCAATTGCAGGACAGCCAGATTTTTCTGGTAAGCGAACCGGACTACACAAAAAAACAACTGCTGCTCCATGCCGCCCAACAGTTTGTGGAGGGGGATGTGCTGCATTGGTGGTTCTCCATAAGGGGTGGCGGCCCCCGCACCAACTGCTCCGATGATTTGCTATGGCTGCCGTTTATCCTGGATGCATATCTCAACGAAACGGGCGATTACAGCATATTGGATGAAATGATTCCGTATCTCAACGGGCCGGCCGAACCCTTGTATGACCACTGCAAACGGGCCATTGAACGCTCCTTCTCTCGCTTTTCGCCCAGAGGGATTCCGCTAATGGGCGACCACGATTGGAATGATGGGTTGAGTGCGGTGGGCACCTTTCTCAAAGGAGAGAGTTTTTGGGTGGCCGAGTTTCTGTACATGATCCTGGGCAGTTTCAGCCCGGTGGCGCGCCGGCGGGGGGATGAGAGCTTTGCCCAGAAGTGCGACACGGTGCGCCAGAGTATCAAAGACGCCCTGAACCTGCATGGGTGGGATGGGGAATGGTATTTGCAGGCCACCACCGATGATGGATTGTTGTTAGGGTCAAAAGAGAATGAAGAGGGCAAGATATTTTTGATGCCGAATAACTGGGCTGTGATCAGTGGGGTGGCGGATGCGGAACGCGCCAAAATAGCGATGGACTCTGTGACCGAATACTTGCTAAAAGAGTATGGCACTCTGCTGAATTATCCAGCGTTTACCAGACCACGACCGGATGTGGGTTATGTGACCCGTTATGCGCCGGGTTTGCGGGAAAATGGCGGCGTTTATACCCATGCGGCTACGTGGTCGGTGTGGGCCTATACGCTGGTGGATCAGCCGGAATTGGCCTATGAAGCTTACCGCAAAATTTGCCCGCCGAACCGCAGCGTGGATATTGAGACCTACAAGGCCGAACCGTATGTGACGCCCGGCAATATTGATGGACCGCTGTCCGAGTATTACGGCCGTGGTGGATGGACATGGTACACCGGCTCTTCCCAATGGCTGCACCGGGTGGCTACCCATTGGATCTTAGGCATCAGGCCGCAGGCCGATGGTTTGTGGGTGGAGCCTTCTATTCCTGCCCATTGGCCTGGTTATAAAGTATCTCGGAAATTCCGTAATGCCTGGTACCAAATCGAGGTAAAAAACCCCCATCATGTCAATAAGGGGGTTCAATCGCTGACTGTGGATGGCGAACCTATGGTGGGCAATTTGATACCTGCCTTTGGTGATGGGCAGACCCATCTGGTCGAAATTATCATGGGCTAGAAAAGGAGGCGCCTATTGAAATAACGTGGAGAAAAACACATTCTTTAACAAGTTTTTGAATAATTACGAGGAGAGTAAGAAATGCAAACCTACACGAAACTGATCCGTTTGTTGGTCATGGCTATGTTCGTGGCTATGTTCATAGGATGTACCTCAGGAACAACAGAAAATACGCCGACGGCGGCCCCTGCGCCAGCAGAAGAATCCGCGGAAGAGGCCGCACCTGCGGAAGAGGCCGCACCTGCGGAAGCGGCCGCACCTGCGGAAGCGGACACACCGGTCGAAGAAACGGCGCCGGTCGAAGAAGCTGCGCCAGCCGCAGAAGCCGAACCTGTGACCTTACGCTATGCAAACTGGAACCTGGGCACCGAAGAAGAAAATAATATCCAGCGGCAAATGGTGCAGGCTTACATGGAAGCGAACCCGCACGTGACCGTTGAGTTTGTGGACATGTCTGCTGAGGGTGGTTGGGACGCCGTCCTGACTTCTTATGCCGCCAAAGGTGAACTGCCAGACGTGTTTATGGCGAACAATGTGCCGCTGTATGTGCAAAACGGCTGGTTGGCCGATTTGACCTCGTTTGTACAGGATGACCCGGATTGGGCGAATGTGCCCCAGGTTTTGAAGGACAGCTTTACCTATTCTGGCAAGGTTCTCGGTTTGCCCGCTGCCCAGTTCATTATGGGGTACTTCGTCAATAAGGACCTGTATGAGGCGGCCAATCTGGATGCGCCGGAATATGGGTTTACTGTGAATGAATTCAACGACGCCGTTACCTCATTGAACAATATCCCCCAGGGTGTGCTTGGTCTGGATGAAATGGAATTTGTGACGGGCTGGTATGCGAACAGCCAGGACCCCAATTTGAAATGGTTTAGCTTTGACGGCGAGCAGATGAATTACAACTCCGCCGCCTTCAAAGCCGCTATTGCCAAAGCCGGGGAGATGCAGCCGTATACCTGGCAAGGTTTATCTGATGAGCAAAAGGCAAACTTTAAGTCTACCGGCCCCTGGGAACTGTTCATGAATCAAGAAGTGGGTATGCGCTGGGATGCTTCCTGGGCTGTGCCAGACTATGTGAAAAATGCCACGTTTGATTGGGACTTCATTGGCGTTCCTGGTGGGAATCAGGCGTTGGTGGCGGATGTGATCGTTGTCTCCGAGACGGCGGCTAATCTGGAAGAAGCATACAACTTTGCCAAATGGATGACCTTCTCCAGCGAGGCTTATGCTAAAGAGGCGGAGCTGGCCCAGGCGATGGGTTCTGCGCCCAAGATGCCGGTTTCGGTTGATCCCGCTTCGGTAGCGTTGTATAAAGGGTTCTTTGATAAACCGGGCATTCTGGCGGCGTTGGAGAATCTGGATAACAGCATGATTGAGTCTCTGGCGAAAATTGTGCCGGGTTATATCAATGCCCGTTGGGAAGGGAAACCGGGCATTGACATTGGCGAGGATCAGGATGTGAATATGTGGTTCATGTTCAATTTTGCCAACGACGGCCGTTACAAATACGAAGACTACTCGGCCCAATTGGAACAGTTCGCCAATCAAATCCTGGCGGACGCCGCCGCGGAAATGAACAAGTAAGTGGTAGATGAAAAGGGCGTTGTCATTGACAACGCCCTTTTATGTTGATGGCCTGGAAGGGACAAACATGTCACTGAAGTTCGCCAATTTTCTCAAGTTATTCGGGATGGCGCTCATTTTACTAACGGCCGTACCGCCATCACCCACCCACGCATCACGGCTGGCCCATGATGATGCGGCGGTCACTTCCCGCTTTCAACTCCCGGTTCACGATGGGGATGCCATAGAGATTCCGGCCGATACCTTCGGCCTGCCACTCAGCGACCATGAAATCGCCAGGTTATACGATAGACCCAGCGTATTTCTCCGGCAAAATGACACGGCTCGTTTTACCGTTTCAATCGAGGAAGAGGGGCTATATACGCTCTCATTTGACACGGCCGTGCCCGATTCATTCCTCACGGCGCCCGAAGGTCAACTGCTGGTGAATGGCGATGGCGCCGTTCCGGCGGACGGCGCCCGGCGCATTATTTTCCCCATTTACTACCAAAACAGCCGCGATGATTTTCCGCTAGACCGTTATGGCAACGAAGCCCTGATCCGCCAGGAGAGCCTGGTGCGCTGGACAAACGTGCCCATGCGCGATGCCAATTTCAGCCTGGCCTATCCGGTGCAGCTCCATTTGACGCCAGGTGAGCATGAATTTGAATTTCAACTGACAAAAGAGTCGCTGTTGTTGGGGAGCATCTATCTTGAGCCATTTTCACCGTATCCTGCTTACAGCCAATATCAGCAGACCCATCAGGGGACAGATTCTTCGGGGGTGTTGATTGAGCTTGAGGCGGAACGGCCGTCTTACAAAAATGACACCGCCATTCGGCCGGCAAACAGCCGCAGCCTGGGCGTGACGCCTTATGACACCTACCAACTCCTGCTCAATACATTGGGTGGTGAAAACTGGGACCGCAGCGGCAGCACGGTGTATTATGAATTTGTTGTGCCCGAAGATGGCCTGTATGCCATTACCCTGCGCGCCCTGCAAAACACCAAAAATAATTTCACCGTTTTCCGCAGGATTACCATCAATGACGCTGTTTTGTTTGAGGAGTTGAACCAGGTTCCCTTTGTTTACTCTTCGGACTGGTCAGACGTGACGTTGGGGGGTGATACGCCCTATCAAATTTATCTGCATGAAGGCGTGAATGTATTGGGCATTGAGGCCACCAATTCTCCATACCTGACGGCCATTGAGAAAATCCAGAAGGTACTCATAGACATCAATACGCTGGCGCTGGAAATCAAAAAGTTGACCGGCAACCAGGTTGATCCCTACAAAGAGTGGGTAATTTCTGACTACATTCCCGACATTGAGGCGCAGTTGATTGCCATTGCCGATGATTTGCGCGCGGATTTGGATGTGTTAACGGCCGTGAACCAGAGCGGCGGCTCACAAGAAATCCTCACCTACCAGATGGCCATAGACAACATCCTGTTCCTGGCGCAAGACCCCGACAAAATCCCCATTCGCATGAATCGTTTTTCCGAGGGGTCAGGTTCGGCCGCCCAACTGCTGGGCAATCTGCTGCCCTCATTGCAGAGCCAGCCATTGGCGTTGGACAAAATTTATATCCATTCGCCAGATACACCCCCCCCGCCGATTAAAGTGTCATTAACCACCTCCTTTATTGAGGGTCTCAAACGCTTCATACACTCATTCAGGCGAGATCCCTATCAATCCATTGGCGCTGAAGCCGGGGAACTCGAAGTCTGGGTCAATCGGCCGCGCCAATACGTGGATTTGATGCAGTTGATTACAGACGAAACATTTACCGCCGAGACGGGCATCAACGTCAAATTCTCCATTATGCCCGATGAGTCAAAATTGGTGCTGGCCAATGCCGCCGGCATACAGCCAGACGTGGCGTTAGGCGTGAGCACCAATGTTCCCTATGAACTGGCGATCCGGAATGCCTTGAAAGATTTGCGCTCGTTTGACGATTTTGATTCTTTTATCAACATCTATACCCCTGGTTCACTGCTGAGCTACGTCGTTAACGATTCTGTCTACGCCATCCCCGAAACGCAGGATTTCTGGGTCACATTTTACCGGCAAGACATCATGGATTCGTTAGGCATCCCCATTCCAGACACCTGGAATGAAGTGATTGAGATTCTGCCGGAATTGCAGCGGTATGGCATGAATTACAACACGACCCTTTCCAGCGGCAGCGGCACCAAAAATTACCTGATTACCGCGCCCTACATCTTTAATTATGGCGCGGAATTATACAGCCCAGACGGGTTTGCCACGGGCCTGGGCAGTGAAGAGGCCATTACAGCCATCAAATTTATGGCCGAAAGTTTCACCATTTATGGTATGCCGCTGACCACTTCCAGTTTTTATGACAGCTTCCGCTATGGCAGTTTGCCTATTGGCGTCTCCAATTTTGAAACCTACCTGAAATTGTTAACGGCCGCGCCGGAACTCAATGGGCTATGGGCCATTGACCTGTATCCGGCTACCGTGTTGGTCGATGGCTCGCAGTACCGGTATGCCACCGGGTCAGCCCAGGCCGGCATCATGTTTGCTAACACCGACCAGCCAGACGAAGCCTGGCAATTTATGAAGTGGTGGATGTCCACAGAAACACAGGTGGATTTCCAACAACAATTGATCCTGAATTACGGGCTGGAGTATTTATGGAACTCGGCCAATTTGGAAGCGTTTGCCTACTCCCCCATCGCCCAGGAACATAAGGATGTGATTCTGGAGCAGTGGCAATGGCTGCAAGAGCCGGTCAAATTACCCGGCAGTTATATGCAAGAAAGAGAACTGAGCAATGCCTGGAACCGGATTGTGTTTGACGGGGTGAATCCCCGCGTGGCTATTGACAGTTCCATCATCATCATCAACCGCGAAATCAACCGGAAAATGGAAGAGTTTGGTTATCTGCAAGACGGGATAAGGGTAAAAGAGTTTAAGATCCCCACCATAGAAACCGTCAGGCAGTGGATGGAAGATGGCGAGTAATCTGGCGATAAGGCAAGACTCTAAATTTAAGCGATGGGTGGCAAAGGAGGGCAGCGCCTATGCGTTTTTGTCTATGTATGCGCTGTTGTTCATCGTTTTTATCGTCGCGCCTGTTTTGGTGGCTTTCTTCCTCTCATTTACCTTTTTTGACACCATCCAGACGCCTACGTTCAACGGCCTGAAAAATTACATCGTTTTGCTGACGCAGGATGAGATATTCATGCGGTATGTGCTGCCCAACACCATTAAATTTGCGGTGATTGTGGGGCCATGTGGGTATGTAATGGCTTTTATGCTGGCCTGGATGTTGGCGCAGTTACCCAAAGTCCCACGCACTATTTTTGCCCTGATTTTGTATTCCCCCTCTATGACCACGGGCATCGCCATGGCGGTGGTCTGGAAGACATTGTTCAGCGGCGACCAGAATGGGTACTTAAACAGCTTTTTGTTGGGGATGAACTTCATCCAGGAGCCGATTCAATGGCTGCAATCTCCTCAGTATTTAATGACCATTATGATCATCGTCACCTTGTGGGGCAGTATGGGAGTGGGCTTTTTGGCTATGTTGGCCGGAATTTTGGAGGTTAACCCTGAATTGTATGAAGTGGGTAGTCTGGACGGCATTAGCAATCGTTTTCAGGAAATTGTGCATATTACCATTCCTTCGATGAAACCGCAGATGTTGTTTGGCGCGGTGATGTCCATTGTGGCTACCTTTCAGGCCGGCGCCATTGGCGTAACGCTTTCTGGCGGCAACCCCACGCCGCAATATGCGGGCCAGTTGATTGTTAATCATATTGAGGATTTTGGTTTCTTGCGGTATGAGATGGGGTACGCAGCGGCCGTTTCCGTGATGTTGCTGTTGATGGTTCTCTTTTTTGCCAGAGTGGCCAACCGATTGTTTGGCAGTAGTGATTAGGAATGGAGATGAGACGAAAGAAGTCAGGCAAGCGATTCTCTGGAATTTACAATAACCGGATCAATCCGAAGGGTTTTCACCCCAGCCAGATCAAGTTTTACGTGATTCTGCTGCCGCTGGCTGTGTTCATGTTTTTGCCGACTCTGTTTATCTTCTCCCATGCCTTCAAGCCGCCGGACGAGTTATTCGCCTACCCGCCCCGTTTTCTAGTTATTAACCCTACCTCGAAAAACTTTACCGACTTGTTTACCAGAATGGGGAACTCCGGGGTACCGGTGAGCCGCTACCTGTTCAACAGTATCTTGATTACAGTAGCGACGGTAGCGGCTTCTATTTTTGTCTCTTCCACGGCCGCTTATGCCCTGTCCAAAAAACGCTTCAAGCTGAAGAAGGTTTTATTTGCCATCAATACCGTAGCCCTGATGTTTGTGCCCATTGCCGTCACCATCCCGCGCTTTCTGATCATTGAACGATTGAACCTGATGGATTCCTATTTTGTGCATATTTTGCCGGTATTGGCTTTGCCGGTGGGTCTGTTTCTTATCAAACAGTTTATTGACGGCATTCCCGATGAGGTTATAGATGCGGCCCAAATTGACGGGGCGACGGATGTGCAGATTTATTGGCGGATTATTCTGCCGATGATCAAACCGGCCATTGCCACGATTGCTATTTTGACTTTTCAGGCTACCTGGAATAACGCGGAGATTTCAACGCTGTACATCAACAGTGAAAGTCTCAAAACGTTTGCCTTTTATCTTTCCACGCTGACGGCAACGACGGCGGGCGCTAATGTGGTGGCGGGGCAGGGCATGGCGGCGGCGGCGGCGCTGATTATGTTCTTGCCTAACCTGATCATCTTCATCTTCCTGCAAAGCCAGGTGATGAGTACCATGTCTCATTCGGGGCTGAAATGATGAAACGGGTCAGCTTCTTCCTCTGTTTTGTGGTGTTGTTGGCGTTGGTCGCCCCCCCGGCGCAGGCGCAGTCACAGACGCCCTATACCACATGGGCCTGGGGGCCAAATGGCTGGCTGGTGATGACCCAAGACGCCTACACGCCGGTGGCGGAGATTGACCTGCCCATTTCGGGTGCAGAAGATATGTTTATCACACCGGAGGGGGTGATTTATGTGGCGGATACGGGCAACGGCCGTGTCCTCAAGCTCGACAATTTCCAGGAGGCCGCCTCTTACGGGGAGGGCCTCTTGCAAGGGCCAACCGGCTTATTTGTGGATAGTAACGGCGTGATGTATGTGGCCGACGCCAAACAAGACGCCATTTTTATCCTGGACGCCAATGGTGAGCTGCTGAACCAGTTCGGCCGGCCAACTGAGCCGTTGTTTGGCAAAAACAGACAATTCCTGCCCCGCAAAATTGCCGTAGATGCCCGCCAGAACCTGTACATTATCAGTGAAGGCTCGGTCAACGGCATGGTGCAGATGAACACCAATGGCAACTTCATCGGCTATTTTGGCGCGAATTCGGCGACCATGTCGCTGAAAATGATTTTGCAGCGCCTGTTTCTGACCAAAGAGCAGTTAGACCAGTTCATTAAAAATGAGGCGGCCTCCCCTTCCAACCTGTACATTGATCCGCAATCGCTGGTGTTTACGATTACAGCCGGTACGAACAGTTGGGAGAGCATCCGCCGCTTTACGGTCTCCGGCAAGAACATTTTCCCAGAGGTGTTTGGCTCAACCGCTTTCCGGGATATTCATGTCAGTGAAAATGGCCTGGTATTGGCCGTTGCCGCCGATGGCGTGATTTTTGAGTACGATCTCACCGGTACGCTGTTGTTTGTTTTTGGGGCCCAAGATAAAGGGGATCAGCGGTTGGGGACGTTGCGGAGTCCAACGGCCGTTGCCCGCCATGGTGAATACATCTATATCCTGGATAAAGACAAAAACGCCATCATCGTTTATGAAACTACCGCTTTTGCCCGCCAGGTACATGACGGCGTGCGTCTGTATATGGAAGGTTTTTACCAGGAAGCCCGGCCCTACTTTGAAGAGGTTCTCAACTATAACGGCTCATTCATCATGGCCTATCAGGCCATCGCCGACGCCTATTACAAGGAGACCGATTACCCCAACGCCCTCACTTCTTATAAATATGCCGAAGACCGGGAGGGATATTCGCAGGCTTTTTGGGAGCTGCGCAATGTCGTTTTACAGCAATATCTGGCCCAGGCCATTGTGGGCTTAGTCGTATTTTCGCTGGTTTTCCAGGTGACAAAGCGGGTTGAACACCGTTACCGCTGGTTTGACCCCATCAGGAAAGGGCTAAAAGATGTACGGAAGATCGGGCTGGTTGATGACTTTGTTTTCATGTTCAGGTTCATTAAACAACCCGCCGACAGCTTCTATTACATCAAAAAAGACCTGCGGGGCAGTTTGACATTTGCCTTTTTGCTGTATGGCTGGGTTGTTGCCGTCCGGGTTCTGTCGCTTTATGTGACCGCCTTTATTTTCAACCCTTACACCTCATTATCAGACATCAGGGTGGAGAATGAGATAGTCATGGTGGTGCTGCTTCTATTCATGTGGAACGCGGCCAATTATCTGGTGTCTACCATCAGTGATGGCGAAGGGCGGGTGCGCGATGTGGTCATTGGCACGGCCTACAGCCTGTTCCCTTACGCACTGTTTGCCTTACCGATTGCCCTCCTTTCCAACGTCTTGACGCTCAACGAGATTTTCCTTCATACATTTTCCCTCAATTTGATGTGGGCGTGGACGGCCGTCATGCTGTTCATCATGGTGAAGGAGATTCACAACTATTCATTTTCAGAGACCGTTCGAAATGTTTTGATCACCCTATTCACAATGGCTTTGTTTGTCCTGACCGGATACATCCTGTATGTCCTGTTTAACCAACTCTTTGACTTTATCGCGGCTATCTTGCAGGAGTTGAGATTACGTGGCTAAAACACAGCGCATTTTTCAAAGTCTGATGCTCCTTGTTTTGCTTATGGGATTTGGGGCAGCGCTGCCCAACGCTGCCATGCCCGACGCTGCCTATCCAGCAGCGCCGACCGCCGCCGCCTTTGTGGGTGGGCCGCGCCTTCAAGATATACCGGATGCCTTTGAACTGGTAGCGGAAAATGCTGATTTTCAATTGTATGTGGACGAGGCCACCTTAGCTTTTAAGGTGGTGGATAAACGCAGCGGCTACATCTGGCATTCCAATCTGGATGAGGTGGGTGAAGATGACCGGCTCAACCGCACCTGGACAGCCTTTGCCCAAAGTGGGGTCAGCATTGATTATCTGGATCAAAAAGCAACCCGCATCCGCGCCTCCATCACCAATACCAATCATGCCATCGAAGTAAAACCGATCAGTCAGGGTTTTGAGGCGACGGTGCAATTCCTGGACCCCTCGATCACGATGGTAGTTCAGGTGCAATTAGAACCTGACGGGGTGCGTGTGCAGGTACCGTTTGCGTCCATTAAAGAGGAAGACCTCAATTTCAAACTTGGTTTGCTGCATGTTTATCCCTTTTTTGGCGCCACCAGAGAAGACAGTGTGCCCGGTTATATGTTTATTCCTGATGGGGCCGGCACGCTGATTCGTTTTGCGGCACAAACGAAGGCGAAAAATATGTTTTACGGCCGTTACTACGGCACAGACTTGGGCATGATCTCCACCCTGCCCTATGACCCCACCATCAACCGGCCCTACAAAATTTCCATCCCCGTCACCGGCATGGTGCATGGCGAAAAACAGCATGCCTATCTCGCCATCGTTGAAAAGGGTGCGCCCTATGGTGAAATTCAGGCCCATCCCGCCGGCATCATCACCAATTTCAACTTCCTCTACAATACCTTCATCTACAACGAAAGTTACTTCCAGGCCACCAACCGCGCCGGCGCCGGTGTGACCACCTTACAGCCCAGTACCAACCGGTTTGATGTCTCCATCCACTATCGCTTTTTGACCGGCGATGATAGCGATTATGTGGGCATGGCTAACAGCTATCAGGCGTACCTGGTTGAGAAAGGGTCGCTGCCAGACATCTCCACACCGGATGGCGATATTGGCATCCGGTTGGAATTTCTAGGTAGCGAAAAGGAGAAAGTCCTGTTCTGGCATCGTTCCATTCCCATGACAACGGTAGCCCAGATGAGTGATATTCTGGCTGAACTGGCAGTTGAAAACCCAGAAGTCGTTTATTATGGCTGGCAGCCGCTGGGCGCTTCCACCATGCCCCCCCGATCCCTACGGTTGGATCGTAAATTAGGCAATCTGGGCCAGTTAGATTCTTTGATCGAAACAGTCAGCAGCGAAGGTGGAAATTTTTACTTTTATTTAGACCCCCAGGCCGCCTTGTGGGATGAACGCGGTTATTCCACCCGCCGTGACCTGGCGATGTCCATTACCAATTCCAATCTGGTGGGCTACAACCGCAACAAGGTCAATTACTTCCTCAACAATGATGCCCTGAGCAATCGTTACACATCGCTCAGCGCCGATGTTTCTGCTGAACTTCAGGCAGGTTTGGCGCTGGATGGGGTTGGCTCCATGCTGTACAGTGACTTTAAGCGGAATCATTTTTTGAATCGGGAAGAAGCCATTCAGCAGTATCAGGCATTATTAGCGGAAAACAATATCAACCTCGCTTTTTACATGCCTAACGATTACTTGTTTGGCTTCATGCAAGCCTACTTTGATATCCCTTTAACCAACAGCGGCTACCTCTATACAACGGAATCCGTGCCGTTTTTGCAAATTGTTCTGGCCGGTCACGTCCCCTATTACGGGCCCGCCTTAAATTTCTCGTCGAATACCCGGCAAGACCTGCTGCGGCACGTAGATTTTGGCGCGTACCCTTCCTACTTTCTCACCGAAGAAATAACGGCCAAAATCCTGAATACCAGATCAAACTGGATTTACACATCGTCCTATGCCCAATGGGGCCAGGAAATAGAGCAAAACTTTCAATGGTTGAATAGTCTGTTAGGGCCGGTAACAGGGCAGCGTATAGTGGCCCGCCAGATGTTGGCCGCAGGTGTTTTTGCCACTACCTACGACAATGGTAAGCAGATTATTGTGAATTACAACAATACACCCTTTGCTGGCGACGGTGTGGTTGTCAACAGCCAGGATGCGGTTATACGGGAGGCGCAGCCATGAACGCGCCTAAAACCACCCGAAACCGGGAAATGAAATACAGGACAAGGGAAGCCGTTTATGGCTACGCTTTTGTGATAGTGTGGGTAGTGGGGTTTGCTATTTTCACGGCAGTGCCCCTCATCCAAACCTTCTTCTACAGCCTGAACCGGGTCACCGTTTCCGCCACCGGCATCAATCTGGAGTTTATCCAGTGGCAGAATTACACCAGAGCCTTATTTACAGACCCAACCTTTGTGGAATTGTTAATCGAGTATGCCATCGAAACTTTGGTCTCAGTGCCCATCATCGTCATCTTTTCCTTGATCATCGCTTTATTTCTGAACCTGAATTTTCGGTTCAAGGGCATGTTCCGAACCATTTTCTTTTTACCGGTGGTCATCACCAGCGGGCCGGTTATTCAAGAACTGGTAGCGCAGGGGGCCACATCCGTGCCAGGGTTGGCGATTACAGACACAGTGACACTATTTTTAGCGCAGTTGCCTCGCTATTTCAGCAATCCCATTGAATACCTGCTGACCTCCTTTATCTTAATCCTCTGGTTCTCCGGCGTACAGATTCTGATATATCTGTCCAGCTTACAGAAAATTGGCAGGAGCATTTATGAAGCAGCTGCTATTGACGGCGCTTCGGCCTGGGAATCTTTTTGGAAGCTCACCTTGCCCTCTCTCTCCACCACCACCCTCATCGTTGCCGTCTACACCGTTATTACCCTGTCCCATTTTTCAGAAAACAAGGTCATCAAATACATTTACGGACAGACTTATGCCGTTGGCGGCGGCATAGGTTATTCCAGCGCCATGTCGTTTTTGTATTTCATTGTGCTTGTTCTGCTGCTGGCAATTGTTTTTATGCTCCTGAACTATCGGGCGAAAAAACAGGTTAGATAAAGGACCATCACAACGCATGAACAGATTGAGACAAGAAAGCCTGAGAAGTTTTTTCCTGGGAAACCGCACCAACTACGGATTGCTGTTTAACATCGTACTTTACATGCTACTCATTGCCATTGGCTTCGTTTATCTCTATCCCCTGTTATTCATGTTTATCACCAGCATGAAAAGCCCAGAGGATTTATTAAACCCGATGGTGCAGTGGGTTCCCACCCAGTTCTATACCGGCAACTATCTCAAAGCATACCGGGTATTAAATTATCCCAGCACACTCATGTCTTCCATCCTGATCAGTCTGGTTCCCTCCATTTTTCAAACAATTGTCTGTTCGCTGGTGGGGTACGGTCTGGCGCGTTACCGATTTTGGGGCAAAAATCTCATCTTTGTTCTCATTCTGTCTACTTTTATTATTCCCGCCCAAACTACCGTGATCCCCCAGATGTTAACCTATCGGAATTTTGGCTTACTCGGCAGCATTTACGCCCTGATTTTGCCGGCCATCATGGGGCAGGGATACAAGAGCGCCATTTTCATCCTGATTTTTTACCAGACATTTCTTTCTTTACCCAAATCCCTGGAAGAAGCCGCCCGCCTGGATGGGGCAAGCGATTTCCGGATATTTACGGAAATTGCCTTACCATCCGCCATCCCCGCCTTCATCATTTCCATTATTTTCTCAACGGTCTGGTATTGGAACGAGACCTTTCTGACGGTTATCTTTCTCGAAGGGGGCATCCAATCGCTGCCCATGCAGTTATCCAAATTTGTGCAGGCGTATGAGAATTTGTATCCACCAGGTACCGTCAATATCTTTGATCGCCTGAATGAGGCGGTTAAACTCAGTGGCACATTTTTGAACATCTTACCTTTGCTGCTCATGTATTTTGTGCTGCAAAAATGGTTTGTGGAATCCATTGAAAGGACAGGTATCGCCGGTGAATAAGCCGAAAACTTTCCTCCTGGCGTTTTTACTTGTGGTGGTGGCCTGTTCTTCCCCGAACCAGACGCCAGACACCGCTGCAACGGCGACACAAACGGCCGTTGCCACGGCAACGGCCGTGCCCACCCCCACAGCGCCCCCCACCACCATCGCCGAAGTGATTGCCTACGAGATGAAGGGATCATTTGATTTCTTCTGGGAGCAAGCCAATACAGATACCAATAGCGCCGGGTATGGGCTGATTCGTGATCGCTATCCCGGATCAGAAGGCATTGCCAGCATCGCCTCGGTTGGCTTTGGTCTCACCGCTTACCCCATTGGCGTTGAAAAAGGGTACATCGCCTACCAGGAAGGGTATGACAGAGCCAACAAAACCCTGGACACATTGCTGGCAATGGAGCGCATGGAAGGCTTCTACTACCATTTTGTAGATATGAAAACCGGCAAAAGAGCCTGGCAAAGCGAAGTTTCCAGCATAGATACCGCTATCCTGCTCATGGGCGTTCTTACCGCCGGAGAATACTTTGGCGGGGAAGTGGCCAGCAAAGCCAGCCAACTTTATGACGAAGTGAACTGGCCCTGGTTTGTAGACGAGTCGCGTAACATGTTCTACATGGCCTACCGGCCTGAAAAAGGGTTTGAAGGCCATTGGGACTTTTATGCGGAACAACTGATGCTATATGTGCTGGCGGCCGGCTCAGGGACCTATCCCACAGACGAGACGCCGTATTACACCTTTACCCGGCATCATGCCCGATTTGGCGAGGGTCAACCCTTCATCCACTCCTGGTTTGGCTCCATTTTTACCTATCAATTCAGCCATGCCTGGATTGATTTTCGGGAATACCGTGACAAAGAAGGGGTCAACTGGTTCGATAATTCCGTCGAGGCATCTCTGGCGCAGGTGAATTTTGCCACAGCCATGCAAGATAAATACAACACCCTGGGGACAGATGCCTGGGGGCTGACGGCCTCCGATGGCCCCAACGGGTACAACGGCTTATACGGCGCGCCACCTTCCGGGTTTGACAACCGCGCCCATGTCATTGATGACACCATCCCCCCTGCCGGGGCAATAGGCTCCATCATTTTTGTGCCCCAACAGGCCGAACAAGCCATGTTAAACTATTATTCAATTGAGCAGCTAAAAGGGGAATATGGATTTTTAGACGCTTATAACCTGAGTGAAAACTGGTATGCCCAGGATGTGATTGGGATTGACAAGGGGATCTCGCTGCTCATGCTGGCAAATTATGAAAACAATCTGGTTCATCAGATTATGATGCAAAACGAACGGATATTGAACGGGCTAAATCGTTTGCAAATAACGAAAAGCGAATAAGCAGGTGATTGCATGACAACCATCAAAGATGTGGCGAAACACGCCAGGGTTAGCGTGACCTCAGCCTCCTATGCGCTAAACGGCACCGGCACCATCAGTGAAGATACACGCAAGCGGATATTAGAAGCGGCCGAGGAGCTGAATTATCATCCCAATGCCTTTGCCCGAAATCTTAAAAACCGCAAGACATTGACCGTTGGCGTCTTTATTACCCGCTTCGGCGGCTCGTTTTATGAAGAGATTCTGGACGGGATCCACGATGCTGTTTTAAGAACCGACTACGAAATGATTGTGTGCCCGGAAAGCTGGACACAGCGAAAAATACTGACACACCGGCAGGTAGATGGCGCCATCGTCTTTGATTCAAAAATAAAAGACGAGACCATCTTGAAACTGGCTTCCACAAAATTCCCCATCGTCGTTTTAGATCGTTATCTGGAATCAGATTATTTACTTCCTCTATTGGTGGACAACAAGCAGGGAACGAAAGAGGCGTTTTACCACCTGTATAATCAGGGGGCGCGGCGAATCGCTTTTGTGTCGGGGGCGTCAGATTCATTTGACAATATGGAGAGAAAGAATGCGTTTTTAAGCGAGGCCGCCCAAAACCACCTGACCATCCAATGCTATAACGGAAATTTTACTGAAGAGTCGGGTTATGCTGTTGCCCAAATGATTATGGAGGCCAATGATTTGCCAGAGGCCGTTTTTTGCGCCAATGATCAAATGGCGATAGGTTTTATCAGAGCCATGAAAGAGCATCACCTGACGGCCCCGAACGACATCGCCATTGTTGGTTTTGACGATATTCAAATCACCCGATATATGCAGCCAACGCTATCTACCATTGGTGCGTCTCGTGTTTCCTGGGGGGCGGCGGCGGCGACTCAACTGATTGATTTTCTAGAGAATGGAAACCCTTTTCGCCCCTATCGAATCCCTACCAAACTCATTCCACGCGAATCATCCACCAAGAATAGCCCAAGCCCACTACCATAAATGAAAACTGGATGCCTGTTTTCTCGTTTTATCCACGTCATCTGCGTTAATCTGCGCCCTGTTTATGAATGAGAACTATGGATAAGTTGAGTCTGTTACATCACGAGTTGAAAGGATCGGTAGATTTCTTCCGGCAATTTACGAATCTGGATGCACGCAGCAAAGGGTTTGGGTTGACGGTTGATTCCACCAAAGATATCCAGGTGGCGTCCATCGCCTCGGTAGGATTCGCCCTGACGGCCTGGGTGATTGCAGCTGAGCGGGGATACCTCAGCCACGACCAGGCCATGGATATTACCCGAAAAACCCTGCATACACTTTGGCATCATGTAAGCCATCATCGCGGTTTTTTTGCCCATTTCTTGCACATGGAAAGCGGCGAAAGAGTAGGGAAATGCGAATATTCAACCATTGATACCGCCCTTTGTTTGAATGGGGTGATCACGGCAGCCGCTTACTTTCAGGATGACGAAATTGAACAATTGGCCCGGCGCTTGCTGGAACGGGTAGATTGGCACTTCCTCATTTTTGAAAAAGACGGCAAAACCCTCTTTCGCATGGCCTATAACCCGGATAAGGGTGGCGATTATGTAACGGGTGATCCTGGCTTTATTTACCAATGGGATATGGCCGCCGAACAAAAGATGATGTATTTGCAAGCCGCCGCCCAGATTGAGCCATCGGTAGCCCGCAGACTGTATCAAGGTTTTTCTCGTGACCTGGGTGAATATAACGGTCAAAAAATTATCATCAATCCAGGCGGCAACCTGTTTGCTTATCAATTTAGCGAAGCCTGGCTGGATACCGCCCGCTATCTTGACCCGGATGGCGTAGACTGGTTCCACAATACCCGCCTGGCGACATTAGCGAATCGCCAATTCTGCCTCGAACATGCCGCCCACTTCAAAACTTACCACGCCAATAGCTGGGGGGTAAGCGCCGGCGACAGCCCCTGGGGGTATGACGTGTCTGGCAGCACACCCAGCCTGGAAGAACCGGAACCCAACGGTACCGTTTCCATTTATGGCGCTTTATCCTCTTTGCCTTTTACCCCCGAATTCACGCTAGACATGATGCAGTACCTTTATCACCAACACCCCCAAACCTGGGGGCTTTATGGTTTTTTTGACTCGTATAACCTGGCCGTTTCCCCGCCCTGGTACAGCCATTCGCTGTATGGCATTGATAAAGGGTGTTCGATGATCATGATCGAGAATTACCTTAGCCGTTTGATTTGGGAAACGTATACCAACAGCCCCACCATCCAAAAAGCGTTGGCCGTTTTAGGGTTCACGGAACGAAAGGGAACCAAAAATGAATAAGTTTTATGCAAAAGACGGCCAGTTCTGGCTTAACGACCAACCTCAGTTGATTCAGGCGGCAGAGTTTCATTATTTTCGCACACCGCCGGACCAATGGCCTCACCGGTTGGGCCTGTTAAAAAGGGCTGGGTTTCAGGCGGTGGCTGCGTATATTCCCTGGTTGTGGCATCAAGTGGCGGCGGGTGTGTCGGACTTTAACGGCCGTACTCACCCCATGCGCAATCTGGCCGGTTTCCTGGATTTAGCGGCCGACATGGGCCTTTACATCATCGCCCGCCCCGGCCCTTACATCATGGCAGAAACCATCAACGAAGGCATTCCGCCCTGGGTCTTCGAGAAATATCCGCAGGTGGCATTCATCAGCCAGGACCAGAAAACACAAAACGTAGCCAGCTACCTGCACCCCGACTTTTTAGCCTGCGTGCGCCAATGGTATCGGGCCGTCTTTGCTGTGCTGACGCCCCGCCAGGTAACGCATGGCGGCAAGATCATCATGATCCAGTTGGATAACGAGATGGGCATGATCCAGTGGGTGCGCAACATCATAGATACCAATCCAGACACACTCTCCCGATTCGCCACATACCTGGCCCATCACGACGGGGCGCAGCTTTCTGGCCCATACCCAACTGACGATCTGGTTAACTTTCTGCGCCGGAACATCCTGCATCCCGCCGAACCCTACGCGGAGCAGGTGGTGGCCGATTACCGCCGTTTTTATCGGGACTATTTGCGTGAATACACCGCCTTTTTGTGGGCAGAGGCAAAAGCAAACGGCATGGATGTTTTGCCGGTTATCAACATTCATGGCTTTGCCAATGGCGGCAAAACCTTCCCCATCGGCTTGTCTCAATTGACGGCCGTGATGGGCATAGAGGGCATGATCAGCGCCACCGATGTGTATCCCATCTTCATCGGCGAAGGCAATTTCCATCAGTTATTGCTGGTCAATGAAATGACAAAGGCGTTGCACAATAAAGAGCAGGCGCTCTTTTCGATTGAATTTCAGGCAGGTGGAAACACCGACTTTGGTACCGGGCAGACCTCCCTGTATGATTTGCACAGCCGGTTATGTATCTCCTCCGGGATGCGGGCAATCAACCATTATCTCTTTTTTGACGGCGAAAATGATCCCATCCTCAGCCCGGTTAAACGGCATGATTGGGGCCATCCAGTGCGGAAAGACGGCTCATTGCGCCAGCATTACGGCCGTTATCCCCGATTATCGCAGGTGTTAGCCGCCTACGGCACCGACCTGATTCTGGCGCGGCCGCAAACGGTGGCAACGGTTGGTTTTGTGCTGGATTACTTTATGACGGAAGTGAACAATGCATTCACCCAGGAAGCCACCAACATCCTCACCCATCAGCGCGAAGTGATTTTGTTTGACCTGATCGCCAGAGGGTTGGCGCTCACCCACCGCCCTTTTGACGCCATAGAACTGAGCCAGGGTGAACTGGACGTTGTGCAAATGCCGGTGTTGTGGGTGATGATGGAGGAGCAGTGTACGGCCGTAATCCAGCAAAAACTGGTGGACTACGTACATCAGGGCGGAAAATTGATCCTGGCCGGCCGACTGTGTGTGGAAGATTTCAACCACCAACCGTGTACCATTCTCAAGGAGGCGCTGGGCATCAGGCATATTGAAAGCGACGCACCTTTTGTGGGGAGCCTTATCAGCGCATTTGACTATCGGGACATTCCCGTTTCATTTGTGGAAACCTATGCCGGCGCATTTGATGAACTGCTCGCCACGCGCAACAATGGCGAAGTTGTCGGTTTTATCAAAACCATAGGCAAGGGAAAGGTCATGATATGGGGGGCTGCCCTGGCTGCCAATACCCTCGATGATTTAGACATCGTACACCAGATGGCTTTGAAAATGGATTGCCACCCGTTGTTTCAACTTAATAAATCCGGCCTGCGTGTAACCGAAGGCTGGGCCGATGTTCGCCTTAGTCGCGGCCAAAAAGGCAGCTTCCTGTTCATCAACAACTACCAGGATGACCCGCTGGAGACGACAATTGCCTACAAAAATGAGAAGATGTTTGGCGGCAACAGCGTGCATCTTCCGGCACGCGCCGGGCTGATCCTGCCGCTTGATTGGCAGTTAACAACAGAGGTTATGATTCATTACGTGACCTCAGAGATTGTCGAGATAACAGACGATGGCGCCTCCTTGATGCTTAGAATGCGACAAAATGAGTTTTCCGCTGAGTTAACGCTGTCCGGCTACCGTTGTGATCTGGCTGACGTTCTCACCCCATCTGGTGCGGGGCAGCGCATCAGCGTGCGGGGTCAAGATGGCGTGATTGTGCTTGAGCGCGTCTGACAAGTCAGAGCAAATTAACCTCGCTCTGCCCATTTCACCACTCTATGAGAAGCCTTGCCATCCCCCCTTGCCTTGTTATACTCCGCCAGCGGTAGGTGATAGTGGGGGTATTGCAGATCATCCAATATCCTCCTATCTCAATATCCAAAATAAACGCTTGAGGGATTGCATATGAAGAAACTGCACCGGATGCTTTTGCCGGTTTTGCTGATATGGCTATTGGTGGGTTGTGGCGAAGGGGAGGAGGTAACGGCTACGGCCGTGCCCCCCACCGCCACACCTGAATCCCAACCCACCCTGGCTGTCGTGCCCCCCCGTGATCGAGACTTCATTGTGGTGGCTACCGATGCCCCCCATCCCCCCTACACGGTGTTTGATGCTTTCGGCGTAGTAGATGGCTTTGACAGCCGGGTGCTGGAAAACATTGCCGCCAATGCCAACCTGGATTACGAATTAATTGTCACCCCCTATGAAGGTGTGTTAGCCAACATCGCCAGCAGCGGCAGCCGTGACTTTGACGCCGTCATTGCCAATTTGCCCATTCCCGAAGAGCTGCCGCCCGGCATTGTGTACACCACCCCCTACCTGGAAGTAGGGCAGGTGTTGGTGGTATTAGCCGACAATGAAACCCTTCAAAGCTACCGGGATTTGCAGCCGGGCATGTTGGTGGGCGTAGCCGGCGGCAGCCAGAGCGAAATTGCCGCCCGCGAGGTGATCGGCGTGGCCGAACAAGACCTGGTAAACCATTATGCCAACGGTGTGCAGGCATTGCAGGCGCTCATTGACGAGGGCGTCACGGCCGTTGTCGCCGACAGCACCATTGCCACCTTTTATGCCGCCAGTTTCCCTGAGCAGCTCAAAATTGTGGGCGGAAACGGCAACGGCGATAGCCGCGATGCCTGGATTACCCAAAAAGCCTACGGCCTGGCGCTGGCTGCCGACAATGAAGTGCTGCTGGCAAAATTAAACGCCGCCATCACCAACGCCCAGGCCAGCGGTGACATTGAGCGCGAAATCGCCACCTGGCTCATTCCCAAAGACACCTTAGAACCCGGTGAATCCCGCGTGGGCACACCCGGCGACGAACTGTTCATCGGCATCCTGGGCAACCTGACCAACATGGACCCGGCAGCCACGTCTGACCTGATCGGCTGGGAAGTGATGAACAACACCATGAGCGGTCTCTACCGTTTCACCAGTAACAATGAACTTGTGCCGCTGCTGGCAGCCAATATGCCCGTTATTTCTGAGGATGGTTTGGAGTATACCGTTACTTTGCGCCGGAATTTGCGGTTTTCTGACGGCCGTGAACTCACCGCCAACGATGTGAAATGGGCCGTAGACCGCGCCCGCGCCCTGGGTAACTTCAACGTCAACAGTATTCTCAAAGACAGTGATAGCAATTTTTACGCCGATGATGACGCCGTGCAGGTATTGGATGCCGCAACCATCAAATTTGTACTGCAAGAACCGGCTTCTCACTTCCCGGCGCTGTTAGCCACACCCCCCTTCTTCCCCATCAGCCGCGATTGTTATGCTGAAGGGGCGGACCCCACCAGCACGTGCGGCGGCATAGGCCCTTACACCATTGTAGATTGGGTGCCGGGTGAACGCATACGGCTGCGCGCCAACCCGGAATGGCCGGGACGGCCGTCGCCCGCTTTTGCCAATATCACCCTGCGTTTTTATGATGATACCGCTGCTTTGCGCCGCTCGCTGGCCGAATTCGGCTCCATTGACCTGGTATGGCGTGGCCTGTCCTACAGCGACTTCACTGAATTACAGAGCGTGGATGCCAATGGCGATGGGCAGCTAGATTTTCAACCCTGGACTGGCCCGGCGGATTTTAAGAGCTACCTGCTCTTTAACCACGAAGCCGCTCCCTGGGATAATGCGAAGGTGCGGCAGGCAGCGGCGCTCTCGCTAGACCGGGAACGGCTGGCGACAGAGACGTTTGGTGGCAGCCGCAACCCCCTGCTCAGCCCGGCGCCAGATGCCGTACCAGGGGCTACGGCCGTTTTCCCCTCCCGTGACCTGAACCGGGCCAGGGCGCTGTTATTGGAAGTGGGTTACAGTGAAACGACGCCGCTGGTAATTGAATTGTGGTATGTGAGCGACGGCCGTTACAGCCGCATTGAAGAAGCCTATGCTACCGCCCTCAAAACCCAACTGGAAGAAACGGGCGTTTTCCAGGTGACGCTGCGCAGTGCCGCCTGGGAACAATTCCGCGCCCAATTGGGTGAATGTAGTTACGGGGTTTCGCTCTTGGGTTGGCCTTCCCCCGGTCGCCCGGTAGATTACCTGGACGTGATGGCCTGGACGGAGTTTTTTGTCACCAGCAACAGTTTTTGTCTCAATTATGAAAGTGAGCAGATGGAGGAGATGGTCACGGCCGTACTCACCGAAACCGACCCCACCGCCCGCACCGCCCTGCAAGCCCAATTCCAACAGCTATGGGCCACAGAATTACCCACGCTGGACATCTTACAGCAGCCCACCTATGCCATCTCCCTACCCACCGTCAACAACGTGAGCATAGATGCCCTCGGCCTGCTGCATTATGAGATTCTCACAAAGGGGGGATAAGGTCAGTGGGTGGCAACTTGCCACCTGCAACTTGCCACTAACTCATCTCATTCGCTTTTGCTTTTTTTTCCAATCGTTTAGCGCGGGGGCCAACGACGCGCTCGTTGCCTTCCAGCAGCCGCTTGATGTTGGGACGCAGCGCCCAGGCCACAATGCCCAGGGTAACAAACCCGCCGACAATATAAGCAATGGTCTCCGAATAACCGGGCACATCCGCCAGGTAAAGGACGAGAAAGGCCACCGGAATAACCGCGCCCATCGTCAGCGAGGCCACCGATGCCATGCCTACCCCCACCATCATCAGAATCATCACCAGCGCCGCCAGTGGGAACATAGGCGGCCATATCGCCATGGCCCAGCCCACGTTTGGCCCCGTGCCGGCGCCACCACGCCACTTCAAAAAGACTGACCAGTTGTGCCCGATCACGGCAAATATGCCGGCGGTAACGGATATCCAGGGAATCAGCGCCTCACCGGCGCCTGCACTTAAAAAGAAACGGGCCAGCCAGACAGCGGCAAACCCTTTCAAGGCGTCGCTGATGGCGGTGACAATGCCCACCTTCAGGCCGGCGGCGCGCAGAGAGTTGGTGCCTCCGGTACGACCGCTGCCCACATCGCGCAGATCAATGCCTTTGCGCCAGTAGACATAAATAAAACCAAAGGGGATGGCCCCACAGATGTAACCAATAAACGCAGCTAAAACAAAAAACACCATTTTTTCCATAAAATAAGTCCTCTACCCACAAAGAGTTGCAAGTTGCAAGTGGCAGGTTGCAGGTTACTTGTCACTTGCAACCTGCCACTTGCAACCAGGATAACCTATAGAACACAGCCAATGAAACATGGTTACTCAATGCTCACGGCCGTTTCCCGCACCGTCCCATCCACAATCCTGAATCCGCGCATGATCGGCTGCGCCCGCTCTTGCAGCGAGACGATCAGGTAGATCGCATCCGGGTAATAAGCCTGGGCCACATCTGTTGGCGATGGATAGGCCGGACTGTGCGGGTGAGAATGGTAAATGGCGCATAGTTCATCCCCATGGGCTTCAATCGCCAGCATCGCCTCTATTTGGGGTAGTGGGGCCATCTCGTAGGCAGTCTGGCTATTTAAAATGTTTTCAATTGGGTAAACGGCCGTAACCAGCCCATCCCGCCCGGCCACCAGACCACATCCTTCTTCCGGGTATACGCTTTCTAGATGAGACAGCAGTTGGGCGGCCAACGGCCGTGAAAAACGCAGCATCATGTGGCAAGTTACAGGCGGCAGGTGGCGGGTGGCTGGCTACTTGCCACTTGCCACCTGCAACTTGCAACCATTACTTCTGAATCCCACCATCCGTGAGATTACGCACATTTAACAGCCGGTCAACCTCCTCGCCAGGCAGGTATCCCTTTTCCACCACCACTTCACGCACCGTGCGGTTGGTGGACATCGCTTCTTTGGCTACTTCGGCCCCCTTCGAGTAGCCGATAACCGGGTTCAAGGCCGTCACCAGGATGGCATTTTTGGCTAACCAGCCAGTGGCCTTTTCCGGGTTGGCTTTCAATCCCACCACGCATTTATCCGTGAAAGCATTCACCGCATTGATGATAACATCCATACTCTGGAACAGGTTATAGGCGATAATTGGCATCATCACATTCAGCTCTAACTGCCCCGCCTGCCCGGCCATCATCACCGTCAGGTCATTGCCCATCACCTGGAACATGGCCATATTGAGCATTTCTGCCAACACCGGGTTTACCTTGCCCGGCATGATGGAGGAACCGGGCTGCACCGCCGGCAGGCGAATTTCATCTAGCCCGGTGCTGGGGCCGGAAGAGAGCAGCCGGAAATCATTGGCAATGCGTGTCAGGTCTTGGGCCAGGGTACGCAGCGCGCCGCTAAAATGTACCGCATCGGCCATGCTCTGCATCGTCTCAAACAGATCGTCCGATTCATATAGCGTCAGCCCGGTCAGCCGACCCAGGACGAGGATCATGCGGTGGTGATATTCGGGGTGGGCGTTGAGGCCGGTGCCGGTGGCCGTGCCGCCAATGCCCAATCGCCGCAGCCCTTCGCCAGCCAGTACAATTTTTTCCCGGTCGCGTTCCACGGCGCGAGCGTATGCGCCAAATTCTTGCCCTAAGCGCACCGGCACGGCATCCTGCAAATGAGTACGGCCGCTCTTGACAATGTCGTCAAACTCTACCGACTTTCCCCTAAAAGCCGCAGCCAGCTTATCCAACGTTTCTACCAGATCGTCCAACCGCCACAGGCAGCCCAGGCGGATGGCGGTGGGAATGGTGTCGTTGGTAGATTGGGCCATGTTCACATGGTCATTGGAACCGATGGGTTTCGGTTTGGTGTTGAGGCCGTAACCTAAAATTTCGTTGGCGCGGTTGGCGATGACCTCATTCACGTTCATGTTGTGGCTGGTGCCGGCCCCGGCCTGGATGGGGTCTACCACGAACTGGTCTGCCAGACGGCCGTCAATCACCTCATCCGCCGCCATCATAATCGCCTGGGCCATGGCATCGCCGGACACAACCTTGCCTTCCACTTCCTTGTCGGCAAACAGCCCCAAATCCGCGTTCACTTCGGCGGCTGCCCGTTTGATCATGGCCATAGACCAGACAAACGCCGGATAGGGTTTCAGCCCGGTAATGGGGAAATTTTGGATGGCGCGTTGGGTTTGCACGCCCCAATACGCTTGGGCGGGTACATCTAATTCACCTAAAGAATCTTTTTCAGTACGATACTCGGTCATGGGAACCTCCAAAACTAAAAAGCCGAATTAGCACCCATGCACTCATGTGCCAGCGCTAATTCGGCTTTTTAACTCATTCCCCTGGCGGGGAGGGGGAAACTCTAATTAGTCAAGAGCGCTGTAACCAGGCCCTTCGGAGAAGAAGTCATAGTTCGGTGGAATGTCCTCGGTCAGGTCCAGAATTTCACCGCCCGCCAGTTGTTTGGCGTTCAATAATTTCACGTGATGGCCGTCCACTTCGCCTTCAAACGGTTGGCCGTCGGGCAGCAGTTCTTTCGTATTGGCAATCCAGACGCCGGCCGGGGCGGCGTAATCAAAAGGCACTTCTTCTTCGGGGAAAATTGCTTCGTAAGGACATTCAGGCACGCAAGCGCCACAGTCAATGCAGGTATCGGGGTCAATATAAAGCCAGGGCCATTCCTCTTCCGGTTTGCCCAGCACCATACATTCAACGGGACACACCTCCACACAGGCTGTGTCACGCAAGCATAAACGGGTAACAATGTGGGTCATTTGTACTCTCCTTCTGAAACCTTGAGGCTAATTTTGGTAATTGGTTGCCGTATTGGCCGGTGACCAGGCGGTGTTTGTACGAAATATCACAGGTGGTCAACGTCCTCATTCTAGCCCTAAGGTTAACCTTTGTCAATTTTTTATGAAGGCGTCAAAAGTCACTATTTTCAGGTGTAAAACGGCCGTAATTCCCACAAAAAAGCTCCGGCGATAAGACCGGAGCTTGTGGTAATTGGTAACTGGTTAATTACTCAATTACACCATTGTTACTTCGCGGCGGCGTAATTAGCGGCGGCTGCTTCCCAATCCACCACATTCCACCAGGCGCTGACGTAATCCGGGCGACGGTTTTGGTAATGCAGGTAGTAGGCATGTTCCCACACATCCAGCCCAATGACGGGCTTGCCGCCTTCCATGAGCGGCGTGTCCTGGTTGGGCGTGGAACCAACCACCAGGTTGCCGCTGCCGTCCACGTACAGCCAGGCCCAGCCAGAGCCAAAGCGGGTAGCGGCGGCGTTGTTGAACTTTTCTTTGAAGGCGTCAAAGCTGCCAAAGGCGGCGTCAATGGCGCTGCCCAACGCGCCTGATGGCGCGCCACCGCCATTAGGGCTCATAATTGTCCAGAAGAGATTGTGGTTAGCAAAACCGCCGCCGTTGTTGCGCACGGCCGTGCGAATCCCTTCCGGCACTGCATTCAAATTGCCTAACAAATCTTCAATGCTTTTGGCCGACAGGTCGGCGTGCCCTTCCAGCGCCTTGTTCAGGTTGGTGGTATAGGCGGCATGGTGTTTATCGTGGTGAATCTCCATGGTGCGGGCATCAATGTGCGGCTCTAAGGCATCAAAAGCATACGGAAGAGGGGGTAACTGAAAAGCCATAATTTTCACTCCTTTTGTTTGAAATACGGATTTTTGAAGCGGGTAAAATTGTGAACCAGATATGTCATGCAGTCTGGTTAAAGGTAAGGACTACGAGTTTGATTCTAGCCAGGGCATACCCCTTTGTCAACAAATGCCCGTGTGGGCAGTGCCAGGCAAGGGGCGGGACCACCCTGGTAGCCAGGAGAGTACAGCCCCTTGCCTGGCACTACTTTAGTGTTGACTAAACCAAGCGCTTTTGTTAGTATTGTCGCCATACGACAAAAATATGTCGTTTTGACAATTTCTCAAACACAGGCGATGAAGGGGACATGCTGCCGGAACAATCTGGCGTTCAGAGAGTGGCCTGGGCATTAGAAACGCCCGCTGTAAGAGCCACCACCAGACCCCGGCAGTGACACCCCGGAGCTGAATAGGGAACGGTAACCAGTAAACGGTTATCGGTAATCGGTGGCAAAGACCGATTACTGAATACCGATTACCGATTACCCATTAACTAGACCGGTTGACGGCCGTTACCCCGTCAGGCTTATAGAGCTACAAGAGATCGGCATTGGCCGATGAATGGCGGTGGCACCACGAGGCAAAAGCCTCGTCCTCCAAAAGAGGGCGGGGCTTTTTTTATTGGCCGTTATCCGTAATTCGTAATCCGTAAACCGACTTCGGGCTTCGGATTACGGGTTACGGGTTACGGGTTACGAAATTAAAAAGAGGTGGATCATGCAAACAATTCGTACTGTAGAAGCGGCGGCCCATGTGGGGCAGCCGGTACGCCTGCTGGGCTGGTTGTATAACCTGCGCCAGCTTGGTGGTGTGACATTTATCGTGCTGCGCGACGGCTGGGGCACGCTCCAGGCGGTCACGGAAAGTGAGGCTGACCTGGAACCATTAGCCGGGCTCGCCCTGGAATCGGTCATTGCCCTGGAAGGCGTCATCGTCGTCACGCCGCAAGCGCCGGGTGGGGTGGAACTGCACCAGCCGCGCGTGGAGGTGATCACGGCCGTGACCGACCCCTCACCTATCCCCCTCAACAAACGAGAAATCAAGGCCGGTCTGCCCGCCCTGCTCGATCATGCGGTGGTGGCGAACCGCCACCCGGCGCGGCAGGCCATTTTCCGCCTGTCCGCCGGGGCTTTGGCCGGCTTCCGCAAAACGTTAACCGCCCACCACTTCACCGAAGTGCAAACGCCCAAGCTGGTGGCCTCGGCCACCGAAAGTGGGGCTAATGTGTTTGAACTGAAATACTTTGGCCGCCCCGCTTACCTGGCGCAAAGCCCGCAATTTTATAAGCAGATCATGGTGGGCGTTTTCGGCCGTGTTTTTGAAGTGGGGCCGGTATTCCGCGCCGAACCGCATGACACCACCCGCCACGCCAATGAATACGTCAGCCTGGATGTGGAGTTTGGTTTCATCGAAAATCACTTTACCGTCATGCAGATGGCGCGAGAGGTGATCGCCGGGATTATGCAGGAGTTGGCAGCAAATTACCCGGCGGAACTGGCGCTGCTGGGGGCGTCATTGCCTACCGTACTGCCGGAAATTCCGCACATCCATTTTGCCGCCGCCCAAGAACTCATTCTCAAGCTGCATGGCGTGGACGTGCGCGGCGAACCAGACTTGTCGCCGCAGGATGAACGCTGGCTGGGTGAATGGGCGCAGCAGGAACATGGCAGCGACTTTTTGTTTGTGACGGGCTATCCCATGGGCAAACGGCCGTTTTATACCCACCCCGACCCCGCCAACCCCACCTATTCCAACTCGTTCGACCTCTTGTTCCGCGGCACGGAATTGATTACTGGCGGGCAGCGGCTGCACCGCTACCAGGATTATCTGGCGGCGCTGACGAAGGCTAACTTGCCGGTTGAACCGTTTGAGAGCTATTTGGAAGCGTTCCGTTACGGGATGCCGCCACACGGTGGTTTTGCTATTGGCCTGGAACGGCTGCTGATGCAGTTGTTGGGATTGCCCAATGTGCGTCTGGCTACGCTCTTCCCCCGCGACCAGAAACGGCTCACGCCCTGAAATAGTGACCAGCAAGACCTGACATGTTTTTGAAAACTTGTCAGGTCTGTACTATTCGTTTATTTCCTTGAATTGGCGGTTGGGGAAGGGGAAAATTTGTCATAGCGCAGCCAATGGCGGAGGGAGAAGATGATGGCTTTGAGTTCGTCCAGGCTGTCTACAAAGGTGATGTGTGGGCTGTCGGCCAGGAGGGAGGCTATTTCACCGCGCAGTTGGCGACCGGCGTTGATATAGGCCAGCAGGTGGGCGTAGGCGGTTTTGCCCACTTTTTGCTGCCAGAGCGCATTGCTGGTGAATTCCTCACGTGTGCCCAAACCTGGCGGGGCAAAGGTGCGGCCTTCGTTGAACCAGACAATGGTGACACGGCCGTGCCGGGCATCATCCATAATTTCCATCATCGAAATGGCCGCAATCGTCGTGGGAGTAATCTCATAGATGCGTAGTTTGGCTTCCTCGCGCGCCTGTTTTTCGCGGGGACCGTCTATTTCCCAGATGTAGTCACGGCCGTGTGTGCTGGGATGAATTTGCGGGTCAAAATAGGTCAGCCCCATCTCATCCAGCCAGGCCGCCAACGGGTCCCGCCCCGGATTGCGGACTGGTCCATCCGGCGTCTGGATATTACACGCGCCCCCAATAAATAGCGTCGGCTTTTGCCCCGCCTGCATCATTTCAGAAGTAATCAGTCTGGATGGGAGTGCCGCCATGTTTTTTCCTGAAAATGATCCAAGATGACGCAGATTTCCCCATTCACGAATTCCCGTCATCTTTGTAATCTTTATTGTCTATCTAGCTTTGTAGTTTCACCAAATGATAAGCCTTCCGCCCTTTGCGCAGAATGAGGAATTGGCCGTCAATGCTCTGGTCGGCCGTCACCATCTGCCCCGGCTCTTCCACCCGCTGGTTGTTCAGGTAGATGCCGCCGCCTTGAATGGCGCGACGGCCGTCTCCCTTCGAACTCGCCAGCCCACTGTGTACCAGCAAATCCACCACCGGCAGCCCTTCGCCACCCAGGTCGGTGCGGTTGACCTCGCTGGACGGCACATCGGCGAAAATGTCGCGGATGTCGCTAGCATCCAGCCCGTCCAGGTCACCGCCAAAGAGGACGGCGGCGGCTTTTTCGGCTTTGTGTACGGCCGTTTCCCCATGCACCATGCGCGTTACATCTTGCGCCAGCCGTTGCTGCGCTTCCCGCTGTTCGGGCTTTTCAAACACCGCGTTTTCCAGCTCCGCAATCTCGTGCTGATCGCGCCAGGTGAAGTATTTCAGGTAGTTAATCACATCGGCGTCATTCGTGTTGTACCAGAACTGGTAAAAGCGGTACGGTGAGGTGCGTTTAGCCGAAAGCCAGGCATTGGTGCCCGCGGCCGTCTTGCCAAACTTCGTGCCATCCGCCTGCGTAATCAGCGGGAAGACCAGCGCGTGCGCCTTCGCCCCATTCACGCGGCGAATCAACTCTACGCCAGCCAAAATGTTGCCCCATTGGTCGCTGCCGCCCATCTGCATCACGCAGTGGTGGTGGGTGAACAGGTGCATAAAATCATACGCCTGCAACAGCATGTAGCTAAACTCGGTGTATGAAATACCGTCTTCCCGCGCCAGCCGTGACCTCACCGAATCTTTTGCCATCATGTAATTCACGGTGAAATGTTTGCCCACATCACGCAAGAACTCCAGTAAGTTCAACTCGATCAACCAATGGGCATTGTTCATAATGCGCGCCGGGTTGCTTTTGACCTCAAAATCGAGCACCCCGGCCAACTGCTGCTGAATGCTGCCCAAATTGGCTTCCACTTCCTCGCGGGTGAGCAGGTTACGCTCGTCGGAACGGCCGCTGGGGTCGCCCACCATGCCCGTGCCGCCACCCGCCAGGGCAATAGGCGTATGGCCGAAACGTTGTAACCGCGCCAGCGCCATCATCGGCACCAGATGGCCGATGTGCAGGCTGTCCCCGGTGGGGTCAAAGCCGTTGTAAAGCGTGATTTTTTGTTTGGCCAATACCTCCGGCACATCTTCGGTATGGTCATACACAAAACCGCGCCATTTGAGTTCTTCATATGCGTTATGGGTCACTATCTTTCTCCCTTGAACATAATCCACAGATGACACAGATAAAACTCTTTTCATCTGTGTAAGCTGTCAAGCTGCCAAAAAAAAGACGCGGGTTTTAGGCCGCGTCCTGTCGGATTCAGGTCATGCTGACTGCGGGTTAACCAGGGGCAGTCACACACATGCAGCGCGGCATTGAGCGTGTGTCAGCATACCCATAATAATAACCGAAAAAGTGCATTCTGATCATGGTGGGATGGTAACACTAGCGCCAACGAGGGGCAACAAACTTGTCAAAGGTCAAAATGGCAGGTTATGGCTTCTGGCAGGTTAGCTGTATGTCTGCGAAATCTCCGATTATTTTTAGAACAGTTCATCCAGTTTTTGCTGGATGTGCTGCGCCAACCGCCTGTTGCCAAAGTCTGTGTAGAGGGTGAATGCAGCCTGATAATAACGGCGGGCCAATGGCATATCTCCTTGTTTTAAGGCAATTTGGGCCAACAACTGCAAACGGTCGCCGGCGCTGTGCCAGTGGGTTAAGGCAGGTTCCAGTTTTTGCGCTTCTTCGGCCAAGGCTTTGGCTTCGGCCACACGGCCGTTGCGCAATTCCGTCCACGCCAGTGACCCCAGAAACAAACCACGCGCCCAATCATCGCCCATGGGTTGAAAAAGTTCCAGACTGCGCGTTAGATAATCGGCGGCGATGAGGGGATCATCGGCATTCAATGCATTCTCCCCTAACCAGCCCAACGCAAATGCCTCACCCCAATCATCACCGCTGTTCGTAAACAATGTCAGGCTTTCATGAAAACAGGCTTGGGCTGCGGCATGTTGACCACAGGCATAAAACACCATCCCTAACGCATGGCGGGTATAGGCGATGCTAACCGTTCTTTCATCCGCTGCCGCTGTCCACAATGAGAGACTGGCGTTCAGGTGAGATTCAGCCGCCTCAAAATCGCCCAGCATCCAGGCCATTTGTCCGGCGTGGTAGAGGCAGTCGGCTTGCACGGCCGTGTCCAATCCCCCCATCGCCAACACCTGCGCCAGCCATTCAGCCGCTACAAGTGGGCGGCTGCGAATGCGCCAATACCAGCACAGCGCCAATACCAGGCGAGCGACCTCATTCACCATGTTTGGCTGCTGCATCGCCCAGTGCATGGCCTGCTCCAGATTGTCCATTTCCTGGTCCAATCGGTTGAGCCATACCTCCTGCCCGGCGCGGCGTAAATGGGCATTGGCGCTGACGGCCCAGGTTTGGAAATAGGCGAAGGATGCCTGCTGCGCCGCCGCCAGATCGCCGGTGGCGCGCAGTTGCTCTTGCCCAAACTGGCGCAGTAGTTCATGGATGTGGTATCGCTCGCCATCAAGATCGGCGGCGACAAATGATTTGCCAACGAACAGGGCTAACTGCGCCAGGGAAACGCCGGCGACGGCCGTTGCCGACTGCCTGGTAAACCCACCCTGAAAGAGACACAACCGGGCAAATACCGCCTGTTCCTGGGCAGTCAACCTGGCCCACCCGGCCGCTAGAATCAGGCGCATACTGTGATGCCGCTCGGCCAGATTTTGCAAATGGCTTTGTAATATCTCCAGGCCACCCTGTGATTCAGCCGCAATTACGGCTGGCGGCAGGGTATCCATCCAACCGGCAGCCAGTTCCAGCGCCAGCGGCAGGCCCCCCACCAGGCGACATATCTCGACGACGGCCGTTGCATTCGTCTCTGTCAGTTTGAATGAGGGGCGTATCCGTTGCGCCGCCGCCACAAACAACTGCACGGCGTCATACCCGGCGGCTATTGGCGCATTCTGCTCCCTGGTGGGAAATCCCATGGCCGGCAGAGCATATACATGTTCCCCATACAGCCCCAACCGCTCGCGGCTGGTTACCAGCAGCTTCAAACGCGGCGCTGCCGCCAATATCGAATCCAGCACAGGCGCAGCCGGTAATATCTGCTCAAAGTTATCTAGCACCAGCAGCGCCTCTTTGTGCGTCAGAAAATCCAGCAGTTGTTCGTGATGGGAGCGGGTTTCCTGGGGAGATGTGGTCAGCGGGAAATGCAGGCTGCGGGCCAGAGTGGGAATGAGACTTTCCGGCTCATTCACCGCCGACAAATCCACAAAAACAATGCCATCAGCAAAAGGGCGCGGCGTTTGCCGGGCCAGGGCTGCCGCTGTGGCCAGGGCCAGGCGTGTTTTACCCATACCGCCTGGCCCAATGAGTGAAATCAGGCGGATGACCGGCTGGTTGACCATTGCCAGCAGCATGGTCAGTTCTGTTTCGCGGCCTAAGAATGGATTAACAGCCTGCGGAATATGGTCGGGAATATTGCTGATGGGCGCGCGAGTGAGCGCCAGGGTATCACCCGGCTGTTCACCCACAGCCATTGCCAGGAAACGAGTACGTTCGGCTGATTCCAATGCCATACAGTCTGCCAGGCGGGCGGCGATGGTGGGGGACGGCCGTCGCTCGTCCGCCTCAATCTTTTTAATTGTTACCGTAGCGCAGCCCACACAATCGGCCACCGCCTGTTGCGTTAAATCAAGCGCCTTGCGCCGCCGCTTTACCCAGTACCCAAAAGAGTAAGTGGTTTCCATATACGCTGCCTGAAAGCCCCTCTGGCGTGCATTGTATCCCATTTGTATCTGCCGGGGATACCCGTTCATGTGTCGGCTCTGGTTTAATTTTCTGTGTTTAGGGATTGCAGATTGATCCGCTTCAATCTCCAATCCGGTTTATTAACTTAGGAGAACGATAAATGAAAAATAAAACTATCTGGTTTTTCCTGGTTTTGTTAGCCGGGGTCTTGGCGGCTTGTGGTGGTGGCGGCGAAGAAGAGGCGGTAGGGGACACGGCCGTACCCCTGCCCATTACGAACGCGAGTGATATTTGCGCCATCATTCCAGCGAATCGGATTACCGACATTTTGGGGCGCGATCTGGTCAGCAGCCCGGCGGCGTTTGATTATTACAAAGGCACAACCGTGTCTGGCTGCCAGTGGGATGGCGGCAAGGATGGGAATGGCAATGCCTATTTTGCTTATGCGGCGGTGCTGCGCCCAGACGCCTTCACCGGTTTTGCTGGGGCAGATGCGATTGCTGGGCTGGGGGATGAGGCGTATGTGGTGAACGGCCCGGACGCGGAGCAGGTATGGGTGCGTGTGGGAGATGAAAAGACGATTGTGACGGCCGTTGGCGATGCGCCGAATCGGGATGGAGCGGTGGAATTGGCCCGCTATCTGCTGGCGTTTCCGGTGGCGAGCGGGGGTGGGGAGACGGCCGTAGCTGCACCCACTACCGACACAACCACCGAAACGACGGCGGACACGGCCGTGGCTCCCACCGACATCCCTATCACGACATTACCCCGTGCTTTTACTTATGCCGGGGTGGAGTTTGTGGTGTTGGACGGCCGTATGACCAACCGCAGCCTCATTGACCCGAACACGGCTACCGACCAGTTCCGCGCCGAACTAAACATTGAAGGCAAGAATCTATCCGGCTTCAAAGCAGACATCAGCAACGGTACGTTGCGTATCAACTTTGCTGATGGCACAGTGGTGGAGCAGTTGGGTGTAGACCCGCTGGAGATCAACGAGACCCGCGCTTATGCTGTCAGCGGTGCGGTACTGCCCACCACCCAATGGGAAGGCGCCACCCTCGCCCTCAGCGAAGCAGGCACCGAACCGCTGACTATCAACCTGACCGGCGCGGAAACCATCACCGGGCAGCCCACGCCATTGACAACCGGCGGTGAAGCCACCGGCCTGAACAAGTATGACGAATCCATCCAATATCAAGTGATAGACACTTCCATCTGGCTGGATGGGCCGCAGCCGGGTGGGTTTTACATTCACGTGCCACTGGGCAAAGAGTTTGTGATGGTCACGGTGAAAGCCACCAACACCGGCGGCCAAAGCGGCGTCAGCATCTACTCGGAGCAGTTTCAGATTTTGGCCGATGGTGAACCATTTGCCGTGAGTTATGACGTAAATGGGGCACAGGCGGTCACGCTAAACACCAGCACCGAGGTTAGCTACTACTTCCTCATCCCGGCCAATGCCGCCAACCTCCAACTCACCGTTGCCGCCGATGGCAAACAGCCGCAGCAAATCACCCTGCGGTAGACAACAGGTGCGACGCACTTCAAAAGTGCGTCGCACCTGTGGGGGTTAGGGAGTAAGTTCTTGCCGGCTTTGTGTCGGATTGTTGCCGGGAACCGGCAACATCTCTGGCGCTCCGGCGCTGGCCTGGAAGGCCACATCATCTATGAACAAGTTGCTGTTCAGCGAGCTATCTGTGGTAGCGCGTATGCGCAGGGTAATTGTCTGTCCACTGTATGCCCCCAGATTCACCACACGCTTTACCCAACCACCGGTGTTGGTCGAGGTACACAGATTATATTGATGAACAGTGGTACCGTTCACCTGCACACTGCCAAAGTCATAGCCACAAGCATCTTGTGAGGCGATCCAATTCCAATAGGCCAGATAAGGTGTACCTGCCGGAACAGTAACGCTTTGTTGGATATAGGCCACCTCGTTGGTATCACCACCCAACCATACCGCCCAACTACCGTTATGTGGCGTCACGCCAGGGGGAAAGCCGGAATTTAAAATCAAATCCCATCCATGGGTGGAATACTCTGTCCAGCCGGTGGGTCCGCTTTCAAAACCGGGGTTGACGATGGGTGACGGCGGCGGCGGTGGCGGCGGTGGCGGGGCCGGTTTGAGAACGACAGGCAGGTAAATATCCTCGTCGAAGACGACGGAAAGCTGCGTCAAAGCCTGGAAGGCATCCACAATGCCCGCGCCACAATTGCTGGTATTGCAGGTACTGCCGGCCGGAAAGGCACGGGCGGTACTTTGAAGCAGTGAGAGAACCTGGGCAGGAGTGTAGCTGGGGCGTAGTCCCACGATCAAGGAGGCTAAACCGGCAACATGGGGCGTGGCCATGCTGGTGCCCTGGTAAAAGGCATAGGTATGGCTGTTGGCCGGGGTGGTTGTGCCTGAATCTAGAGTGGATAGAATACCATTCGCCAGAGTGGTCGTTTCGCCGCCAGGGGCTGTTACCTCAATTACGCTGCCAAAGTTACTGTAAAAGGCACGGTCACCGGTGCGGTCATTGGCAGCAACGGTGATGACGTTGTTGCAACTGGCGGGGGTGTAATTGGCGGCATTAGCGTTGTCATTGCCGGCGGCTACCACGACCACGCTGCCGGCGGCTACAATGGCGTTAATGGCGTTTTGTTCAGAGGTGGAGCAGGCTCCTGACCCACCCAGGCTAAGGTTTAATACTTTTGCCGGGTTAGCATTGGCAGGAACGCCGGTTACAGACAAACCGGCCGACCAGCGCATTCCGTCCACAATATCGGAGGTGTAACCACCACATTTGCCTAATACCCGTACCGGCAGGATGCGGGCATTCCAGTTGACGCCAGCGACCCCCAGGTTGTTGTTGGTAGCGGCGGCGATGGTGCCAGCCACATGGGTACCATGCCAGGAACTATTTTGGGCGCTGTGGGGAAACCCACATTCGTTGGCTAATACCCAGTCGCCAGGGTCGGCGGGGTTGTTGTCACGGCCGTCGCCGTCATTCCCCACAAAGGCATCGTGAATGAAGTCGTAACCACCGACAATTTTCCCGGCCAGATCGTTGTGGTTTAGGATGCCGGTGTCAATGACGGCGACGACAGTGCTGTTGGATCCGGTATACAGGTTCCAGGCATTGACCAGGTTCAGGCCTTCCGAGGTACCGGGTGTGTACATGTAATGCCACTGCTCGTTGAAGCGGGTGTCATTTGGCGTCAGTTCAGGGGTGTAGAGCAGGCGTTGGGCACGGCCGTCAACCGTCTTGATCAGGTCTGGTTCTGCATAGGCCACGCCTTCTAGTTCGGCCATTTCGGCGGCGATTTGCGCGGCTTCTTTGGGGGGTACGGCCGTTGGCAGCTTTAACACGTGCGCATCACCGGACATGGGCCGTACATAGGTGACAGAGACGCCCGTTACCTGGCTAAGTAATGGCAGCTCCTGGCCTTCAATCATGTCAACCATTCTGGCTTCTGCTGCCGGGTCTGTAAACTGAATGATAATTTGATCCGTGGGCGGGGCCGCTGGAACTCCAGCTTCCGCCGCTTCCTGCCCTTTCGAGATGGCCGGAAAGACCACCAGGAAGAAGCCTGATATAAGAATAATTGTCAAAAACCATATTTTTTTCACGAGGATTCTCCTTTGAAAGATGGGTTATGGGGCAAGATGGCAGCTTGCCCCCTTATTTGGGTAGGGCCGGTTTACGGCCGTACACCTGATCATACTCTTGCTGCCAAGGCATAGTATACACCTTCTCCAGCCCGGCTGTCCTTAAAAAGTCTTCAAATTGGGCCACTGTCCGGTAACGACCCAGGAAGGCTTTGCCCCAGGCGCCTTTGCGTCGCGTCACCAGCAGCACGCCACCCGGTTTGAGTACACGCACCATTTCGCACACGGCCGTTTCGTCATTCGGGAAAAATTCTAACGATTCCAGGCAAGTGGCCGCATCGAAACAGTTGGTTGGGAACGGCAGCCGGTCGGCTGTCTGTTGCACCAGGGCGGCGCGGTGGCGGTACGGCCGTAGCTTGCCCGCCGCCACGGCCAGCATCTTACCCGATGCATCCAGGCCGATGACACGGCCGTGAAACAGCGGCTCTTCCAATATGGCTACTGGCAGTCGTCCGGTACCGGTAGCCACGTCCAGAATGAGCGGGTTGGGGAGCTGTTTCAGGTGGTGTTGTAACGGCCGTGCCAGAAAAAATGCCTCAAAATCCGGGTCTACTGCTTTGCGGGCGTCATACGTTTTTGCTACCCGATCATATAACCACACGACCAGACGTCGTCCCAGGAACACCCCTTCTGTCACCACCACCAGGTAATACCAAAGCAGCCCCATCAGAAATAGGCCGCCTACGAGAGCAATCCAGATCATGGGGGGATTGTAGCCGGTAATCGGTGAACGGCGATTAAAATCGCGGCAACAGAGGGCAAAGCCGACCTTCGTCGGCTGGAAACAATCGGCGAAGGGTTGACTTTGCTTTTTTGAGTGTAGATTTAGTTGCCCACCAAATCACTGTTTACGAAAGCTGACAGATGGCAGTATAATGCCCGCTAATTGGTAGCCATCAATGAAGTGCAACAAATCATATCAGTTTGAGTGGCAACGGCCGTAAAGTCGGCCTGCCAAATGGAGGGAAACATGTCGCGTGTTCACCGGATTTCGTTGTTTTGTTTGGCTTGTCTGTTGCTGGTGGGGTTGGGGGACGGCCGTGCCCACGCCGACAACACTGCCCAACCGCTGCCCTTTGCCCAGGATTGGAACGATCCCAACCTTATCACCACCAATGATGATTGGTCTGGCGTGCCAGGTATCATGGGTTTTCAGGGAGATGGCCTGACCGGGGATACCGGCACAGACCCGCAAACCATTTTGATAGATGACGCCACGCCCACGGTTGACGTGATTGCCAATCAGACAAACCCAAACATCACAAATGGAGGTGTAGCAGAATTTGAGAGTGCCTATCAAGTGGTCGCTTTGCAGGGATCGGGTACGGCCGACGCCCCCTATCTGCTCATTCACCTGAACACCCTCAACTATGAAAACATCCAGGTGGCCTACAATCTGCGCGATATTGACGGTTCGGCCGATGATGCTGAACAGCAGGTAGCTTTGCATTATCGTGTTGGCGGAACGGGTAGCTATACTAATCTCCCCGACGGGTATGTGGCCGATGCCACCACCGGCCCCAGTCAGGCCACATTGGTGACACCGGTCAGCGTCACCTTGCCCGCCGCCGCCGATAACCAACCACTGGTCATGCTGCGTATTATGACCACCAACGCCGTGGGCAACGATGAATGGGTAGGCATTGATGACCTGAGCATTACGGGCACATTTGTTAGCGATTTTCCACCGATGGTCAACAGCCACAGCCCGGCCGCTTTTGCCCTGGGGCAGGTGGTGGACGCGCCCATCACCGTCACCTTCAACGAAGAAGTCACCATTAGCGGCGATGTGCCCATTGTTTGCTCTCTGAGCGGCGCTCAATATGCCACTCCCACCAGCGGCGATAACCTCACCTACACTCTGCTCCACACCGACTTCCTGCCCAACGAAAGCTGCACCATTTCCCTGCCCGCCGCCCAGGTAACGGACGATGACACCGACGATCCACCGGACAATATGGCCGCCGATTACACCTGGCGATTTTCTACTGGTTTCGCCATCATCAACGAAATCCACGCCGATCCTGATCCGGTTAATGGTGATGCCAATGGGGATGGCACAGTGCATAACATCGAAGATGAGTTTGTAGAAATTGTAAATAATACGGGCGCTGACCTGGATATTTCTGAGTGGACGTTGTCTGATCTCGTTGGCGTCAGGCACACTTTTCCGCCCAATACCATCATTCCAGATGGGTGCGCCATTGTCATTTTTGGCGGGGGGACGCCCACCGGTAGCTTTGGCAGCGCCCAGGTGCAAATCGCCAGTGGCGGCACACTGGCGCTGAACAATGGCGGTGATACCCTGACTTTGAGCGATGGTGCAACCATTCAAGCCAGCGTCACTTATGGAACAGAAGGCGGTAACAACCAATCACTGACTCGTGATCCAGATATCAGCGGGACGTTTGTGCAGCACAGTCTGGCGATGGGTTCGGGCGGCGCGCTTTTTTCGCCGGGGACGCAAATTAACGGTAGCCAGTTTGCCGGGTGTAATCACTGCGGGCAACCGGCAACACTGATTCATGCCATTCAGGGGAGCGGGCTGGACAGCCCGCTGGCGGGGCAGATACACACCATCGAGGGCGTGGTGGTGGGCGATTTTCAGGCCGAAACGACGATACGTGGTTTTTATGTGCAGGAGGAAGATGGTGAGGTAGACAGCGACCCGGCCACATCGGAGGGGCTGTTTGTGTATGACAACTTCCCGGCTTTATGGCGGAATGTAGATGTGGGGCAGCGGGTGCGGGCCACGGGCACGGTGACGGAATTTGCTGGCCTGACGGAGTTGAGCGCCGTGCGCCGGGTGGAGGTGTGTGGCGACACGGCCGTACCCACTCCCCTCACGCTCACCTTACCCTTCTCCACCACCACCTTCCTGGAACGGGCCGAAGGGATGCTGGTGACGCTGCCGCAGACGTTGACGGCGAATGAGAACTACTTCCTGGGGCGGTTTGGCGAATTGGTGTTGAGCAACGGCCGTCTCACCATCCCCACCAACGTCGCCAGCCCTGGCCTGCCCGCCCAGACCATGCTGGCAGACAACTTGCGCAATATGCTGATTTTGGATGACGGCCGTGCCCTGCAAAACCCCGACCCCATCACCCATCCTGCGCCGGAGCTGACGGCCGTGAACACCATCCGCAGCGGCGATAGCATCAGCGGTCTCACCGGTATCCTGACTTATAGCTGGTCTGGTATTCCCGGCACGGACAATTACCGGCTGCATCCCACAAATGTGCCCACTTACACACATACCAACCCCCGGCTGGCTGCCCCCACACCTATCAGCGGCACACTGCGTGTGGCCGGTTTCAATGTTCTCAACTACTTCAATGGTGACGGTCTGGGCGGCGGCTTTCCCACCGCGCGCGGCGCATCCTCCCCTGAAGAGTTCACCCGCCAACGCGACAAAATCATTCCGGCTATCCTCGGCCTGGACGCCGACATCATCGGCCTGATGGAGATGGAAAATGACGGCTACGCGGCTACCAGCGCCATTGCCGATCTGGTAGATGGCCTGAACACCGTCGCCGGAGCCGGGATATATGCTTATGTAAACCCCGGTGTGCCCACATTAGGGAGCGATGAGATTGCAGTGGGGCTGATTTACCGGCCAACGGCCGTGACATTTAACAGCGTCGCCACCACAGGCACAGGCGCATTTGCCGCCCGCAACCGCCAGCCATTGGCCGCCACCTTTACCGAAATCAGTAGCGGCGAAACCTTCACCGTCGTCGTTAACCATTTCAAATCAAAGGGCAGCGATTGTAACGATGGCGCGGTAAACGATCCCGATAACGTCTTCCCCGATGACCCCGATACCGGCGACGGGCAGGGCAATTGCAACCTGACTCGTCTGCTGGCCGCCACGCAATTACACACCTGGTTAGCGTCCGATCCCACCGGCAGCAGCGACCCCGATTTCCTCATCATCGGCGACCTGAACGCCTACGCCAGAGAAGACCCACTTACCTTGTTGCGGGACAATGGTTACACCAATCTGGCGGCGGACATCAATCCGGGCGTCTATTCTTACGTCTTTGCGGCGCAAGCCGGGCAGTTGGACTACACGCTGAGCAGCCCCAGCCTGACGGCGCAAGTCGTGGGCGCTGCCACCTGGCTTATCAACACCGATGAGCCGAGTGTGTTGGATTACAACATGGAGTTCAAAACGCCGGGGCAACAGGTCAGCCTGTATAGCGCCGACCCATACCGCGCTTCAGACCATGACCCGGTCATCATTGGCCTGGAACTGGGGGCCACGGCCGATTATAGCGACCTGGACAGCATGTACGGCACAGCCTGGCATGTGGGCAGCGGCGCCTTGCGGTTGGGCACGTTGTGGGATGCGGACAATGTGCATACCTTTGGCGCGGATGATGCTTCGGATGAAGGGGTGCAGCGCGGCCCCGGCTCTGGCCCCGGCGGGCAGTGGCAGCCAGGTGTTGATGGCGGCTCACTGAACATTACGGTCACGGGCAGCGGCAATGGCTGCCTCTATGCCTGGATTGATTGGAACAATGATGGCATGTTTGACGACAGTGACGCGCCAGAAAACCTGGAATATATCATTCGCGGCGAAACAATGGGCAGCGGTAACTATGCTTTTGAGATTCCGGTGGGCACGTTTGACCCGCCGCCCGGCCCGCCCACGCCCACCCGGTCATTCCATTTGCGGGTGCGGTTGTATGCGGCTTGTGGCTCTGGGCCAACGGGGGTGGCGATTGAGGGGGAGGTGGAAGATTACCGGCTGGTGTTTTCGCCAACGGCCGTGACCCTGCAAACCTTCCAGGCACAGACAAATACCGTTCCCTGGTTATTGCTGGTAATGATGGTGATGAGTGGGGTGACGGTGTGGGGATACGGCCGTCGCCGCGCCGGATAAGTAGTGCCAGGCACAGGGCATCAGGCATTGGTCAAACCAGGGGGTTTTGCCCTGTGCCTGGCACTTTTAACTCAACTGCCCCGTCACAAAACGGCGCGCCGTCTCGGCCAGGATGGCCGCGCCGACGGGCAGAACCCGCTCGTCAATGTCAAAAATATCGGTGTGATGGTTACGAATCAGGCCGTCATCAATGGCTGCGCCGAGCATGAACATGGCGCCTTTGGCCTGTTGGGTCATGTAGGCAAAATCTTCCGCGCCCATGCCAAATTCATTGTTGACAATGGCCGATTCTCCGACCAAATCCTGGGCCACATCGCGCATCCAGTTGTTCACGCCGGCGTCATTAAACATGGCCGGATACCCTTTGATGAGGTTGAATTTGTATCGGCCACCCATACTCTCGCTCAGTTTGAGGGCGGCTTCCACTTCAGCCCAGAGCTGCTGGCGCACATCGGCGTCGTGGGAACGGAGGGTGCCCTGGATATACACCTGATTGGGGATGACGTTGGAGGCCGCGCCGCCGCTGATTTCGCCCAGACTGACGACACACGGCCGTAATGGATTGATGCGCCGCGAGGGGATGCCATACAAGACCGGCAGGATGGCGCTGAGCATATACAGCGGGTCACTGCCCCGGTGCGGGTACGCGCCATGCCCGCCATCGCCGTACAGCCACGCTTCAAATGAATCTACATTGGCCAGGGAATAGCCATCGTGAAAGGCAATTTCCCCGGCCGGCCGGTGTGAGGCCACATGCAGAGCGATGACCGCATCTATGCCCTCTAGCGCGCCGTCGGTAATCATGGCGGTGGCGCCACTGATGCCATTTTCATCAGAGTTTTCTTCCGAAGGCTGGAAGAGCAGGCGCACCGTGCCCTGCCATTGTTCGGCGACCAGACTTTGTTTGAGCAGATGCGCCGCGCCCAGCAGCATGGCGGTGTGGGAATCGTGGCCGCAGGCGTGCATGACACCGTTGTTTTGCGAGGCATACGATTGGTCTGTCTTTTCCAGAATGGGCAGGGCGTCCATGTCGGCGCGGATGGCGATGACGGGGCCGTCGCCGCTGCCAATGGTGCCTACTACCCCGGTACGGCCGACGCCGGTTTGCACCGGGATGCCTAATTCGTGCAAGGTGTCGGCCACCAATGCGGCCGTGCGGAATTCACGGAATCCCAGTTCAGGATTGGCGTGAATATCCCGCCGCAAACGGATCAATTCATCTTGTAGTTCTCTGGCTTTGTCTAACATACTTTTCTCCTCTTCCTGTTTGTAGTAGGCGATTTATCGCCTTCTGACGGCGATAAATCGCCTATTACGAACGTTTACGAAGCTGATTTAGTGATGGTCACGGCCGTGACCTCATCATTGCGCAGCGCCATACAGTTCACGCCTTGAACCGCTCCCTCTTTGGCGGGCACATCATCGGCGGGGAAGCGGATGATTTTGCCCAGTTGGGAGATGATAAAGAGATCATCGCCATCGTTGACGGTGAGGGCGCCGATCAGCTTTTCTGTTTTCATCACTGCTTTGCCGCCCGCGCCGGGCGCTTTGTTGGCGGCGAAGGTTTCCATCTGGCGCACCGTCCCCTTGCCGTCGTGGGTGATCATAAAAACGCGGCTGTGGGGGTACACGGCCGTGACTGCCGCTACCTCATCCCCCAATTCCACACGCAGCCCCAGGCAACCCCGCTCCGACGCCTGGCTTTCGCGGAAGCGGATGCCCTTGCCTTGCCGGGTGGCGATGAACAGGTCGCCGTCGCCTTGTGTCCAGCAGACGGCCGTGATCAGCCCACCTTCCTTGACATTGTGAAAGCTCATGCCGTTGATCAGGCTCTTGCCCAGGTAGCCATCACGCACACGCTGCACCCAGCCGCGCTGGCTGACCATGACCAGGTATTTGCCGCTATCGGCGGGCAAGATGCCAGCAATCTGTTCGTTTTCGCGCAGGGAGAGACTGCCCAGGGCTAACGACCCGGCAGCGCGCACCGGCGTTTCTACCAGTGAGTTGACGGGCAGGCGGAAGGCACGGCCGTGATTGCTGATCAGCAGCAAGTGACCTTCTTCGTCGGCCAGGGCCAGGTGGGCGGGGAAGTCGGGCGGGGTCGTTTCCAGGTCAAACACCCCCATACCGGCGCGGCGCTGACGGCCGTAGAAGTGGCGCGGGGTGCGTTTGGCACGGCCGTGTTGGCTGAGGCTGATGACGTTGATGGTGGTGGGCGGTTCTTGTGGCTCAGGTGTGCGTTCGGGCTGGACGGCGTCGTTGAACTTTGCCAGTTCTGCCTCCAACGCCTCAATATACGCCACCACCTCCGGCGCAACCTGGCTCAAATCTGGTCTTTCAAGTTCCATGATTCGTCCTCATGATTCATCTCAACAGCAAAAAGGTGACGATGAAGGGTACGGCCGTGATACCGAAACCCAATAAACAGACAGCTATTCCGGTTGTTTTCTTGTGACGGGCAACAAAAAGCAGTCCAATCACTAACAGCAAAACCCCAGAGCAATCATTCCAAACGCAATCGGGTTCATATATTCTCGGCCTCCATTTTATCCACCAACTTTTCTGTATGCTTGCTCAATAAAAGGCTTAACTGTTTCAAAATCTTTCTTCATGTCAACAGTGAACTCTGCGTCCCCTGTCCCAAAATGACCTATTTTTGTTACATCTCGGTAGATTGGTGGCGGATTACTAATTTCTGCTGGCTTTAACTTGAGAAACAATCGTACACTACGTTGTTGTACTTCTACACATGCAATATTCTGAGATGTTTTATATGCAATGTAGAATTTTTTAGGCACTTGTTCAATCGTAGTATCTAGCCCCAGAATATACTCTTGGATAGATAAAACCAAATCTTTTATTTTTTCTGACTTGCCTTCAATGTGTTGCTCGAAAGTATAGTTTCCAGTCGCACGTGTAATAGCTGCCTTTTTCCCGGCAGCTACCATAATCGGGTTTTTCCCTGAATCTTCTACCAAAATTGAAGTATTGTCTTCTGTATAAGTTTGCTTATAGACTTCTTCAAAATACAGTGTGGCATTTGCAAAAAGACGATACCGCCAAAGCTCAATATTCGCCCCCATCACCTTTACTGCATGGAGATCGTATTTTCTGTAGCCTGGTGCAATACAGATAACGCGAACATCTGACCAATCAACTTCAACGTCATGCCCTAATTGTTTTTGTGCTGCTATTTCAAAGTCCCCTCGGTGATCGTGAATCCACGAAAGATAAAATAGGCTTTGATTGATGAGTTCTGAGGATTCGACTTTCTTGTATTCTATGATGACCGGATTATTGTCTTCAGAAAGTGCCAAAGTGTCTATTCGGCCACCGTGCTGTGCTCCTGTAGAGAATTCAGACGCCACAAAACGACAATTGAAAATGGTTGCTAGATTTTTTTCCACGAGACGCTGCAACTGCTTCTCATTGTTGAAATTGGTGTATTCAACTGTCTCAAATCGTTCTTGTTTAATTTCAAACAATGGCATGACTTTTACACTCTCGCTTTGATATTGGTTAAAGCAACTTCACGGAGAATCTCAACCAGATAAATAATTGGGAAACAGTTGATGTGAATTAACACACATCATACAGAGCAGTCTGTTATCAGGCAATCACTCAAGACAAAATATCGGCAATGGCGTACGGCTGCCCGGCGAAGTTGGCAAAGGTGAGGTCGTGGAAGGGCAGATGGTGGTGGGCTTGCAGTTGGGCCATCAGCGCCAGGTAGTTGGTGAGCAGGCGGCGTTCCCATTCCAGGCCCAGTTGGGCGGCGGCCGTTTTGATCGCCGCCTCTGGCCCTTCCAACTCCACAAAGTTACCGAAGGGCAGTTCATCCAGCACAATTTCCACCTCGCCCAACTGGAACGTCTCGCGGTATTTTTCATACACCTGCACCGGGCTGTAACCGAGGCGCTGGAAGAGCAGCACGGCCGTTTCCCCATCACTGGCCTCAAATTCAATCTCCTCACGCACTTTGGCCTCGCTGCCTGGTAAAGTGATCGTGTCGCTTTTGAAGGTAACAGTTACAGTGGTATCCTGCCGCACCCGTAACAACTGCCGTTTTTGCAGCAACTGCTGGTCTGGTGTGTCCAGGCGTAGGTTGCGTTCAAAGACGCGCGGTTTGCTGAGGATGGCCCCCAGAGATAGCAAGGTTTGGCGCACGGCCGTGTGTGCCGCCACCCAAAACTTTACCTCCACTTCTAAATGATTTGTCCCTTGTCCTTTGTCATTGGTTGTCATACGCCTCGAAAAAATGTTTTCTGACTATATCGTTGTTATAATCTCATCATTATGTCACCGTTGTCTGCGCAATTACAAGCACAAATAGCAAATGCTGTTCGTCTGGTACAAGCACAGATTCAGTGGCGGTCGGGAAAAGAGCAGATACATCTGGCTAAACGTAGCCGGCTTGGGCACATCCCATCAGGAAGCCCCCTTGCTGAGTACAATGCTATCATACAGTTCATTGTTTCCGACAGGAAAGCGTTTGTTTACATTTATCAATTTGGCAACACCTATTACCCGACGGTAGTTACCACTTATCATACACGACTCTGGTTAGCCATGTTTGGTATGGACGGCGTGATGGAGACGGCATTCCCGCCTGATGATCCTGAAAATTACTTTCAAGACCCAAGATACCATCTGGTAGGAAAACTTGAGGACATTTTGAGATGAACCTGTTACTAGAAAATTATCTGGCAGATGTAGAGTACCCGGAAGCCAGTGGTATTGAACAGTTGCAAATGTTGGAGCGACGTAGTGAACTGGCTGAGATGGAGTACACACTTTCACCACTGGAAAAAAAACAATTAGCTGAAGCAGACCGTAAGCTAGCACTCCAGGCCGACAAAGTGTTGGCTGAATTAAGTCGTTTTGCCAATCTTGCCGACGAACGGGAGCGTCTCCAGCCCCCGGCAAATGAGTGGTGGTGGTATCTTGACGTGTTAGTACGCGCACCGGCCGTGCCCATTCATTCCTATCAGTTAGTTACGCCCTGATACCAGCGTACCCGTAACAACTGCTGGTTGTCTACATCCAGGCGCAGGTTGCGTTCAAAGACGCGCGGTTTGCTGAGGATGGCCCCCAGCGAGAGGAGGGTCTGGCGCACGGCCGTGTGCCCCGCCACCCAAAACTTCACCTCCACTTCCAGATGATTAACCATTTAGCCTTTAAACATCAAAGTTGCCAGCGGGTGGGGTTCATCATCGCGCACAATATCGGTCAGTTCATCCAGTAAATCCACGAGTTGCTCGTATTCATCTTCATTGCCGGGAACAAAGAGAAACCGGGCAGTTTGCTCAAAACTGCGAATCATTTCTGTTTGTAGCATGTTCACCTTTTCCATTTGTTTCTGTTGTATTCCGCGTGAGTCAGGATGTCTCGAATGTAAACCTTTTTGCGATTGAAGTGAATGGCAGCGATGAGCCGGTATTTATTGCCACTGACATTGAATACCATGTAACCATCCACACCGTTTACCAATCACCCCTCTTCCCCCGGTTCACTAATCACCACCAACACCTGGTCTTTCTCTACGCTATCGCCCTTGCTCACATTCACCCGGCTGATGATACCGTCACGGGGAGCGCGCAGTTCATTTTCCATCTTCATAGACTCCAAAATGACCACCTTGTCCCCCTGGCGCACCACATCCCCTTCAAACACCGCCACCGCCACAATCACGCCGGGCATAGGCGAGCGCACCTGCGCTTCACCCGTGGCCACCGGGCTGCTGCCGCGCGCCTGTGCCAGCCGGTACATCCGTTCATCCTGCACCCGCACTGTGTACAGTTCGCCGCGCGTCAGCACCTCCCACACATCATCCCGTTCGTTGATCACCGCTTCCAGCGAACGGTTATTCAGCAGCAAGGAGAGCACACTGTCTTCATGCAGCAGTTGAAAGTCAATCTCATACGGCACGCCATTGACAATCACTTCCTGCTCGCTGTCAATTACAATCTCAAACTCTTTATCATTCACTCTGGCAAAGTATTTCATACCAACCACCGATTACCGATCACGGATTACCGATTACGGATCACCGTCTCAACCGCTCCCACCGGCTGTACCATTTCCAGTTACTCACATCACGGGCGCCGGGGGCCATAATCTGGCTGGCCTGCTGGCTGCGGCGATGAGCGATCAGAGCAGCCATGACGGCCGCTTCCATTTCTCGTGGTGATGCCCGGTCGCTCATACTAAAACGGTCTTCGACGAATTTGGTGTCGAACTGACCTGTCCAGAAACTGGGTGTTTCCACCATGTGTTGGTGGAAAGGGATATTGGTTTGCACACCCATAATGCGGTATTCGGCCAGGGCGCGGCGCATCCGCAAAATGGCTTCGGCGCGGGTTTCGCCGTAACAAATCAGCTTGCCGATCATGGAATCATAGTAAGGAGTGATCTCAAAGCCGGGGTACACGGCCGTGTCCACCCGCACCCCTGGCCCTGTCGGCACCCGGCTCATTGTCACTTTACCCGTTGAGGGCAGATAATTGTTGTACGGGTCTTCAGCGTTAATGCGGCACTCAATGGCCCAGCCGCTCATCTTAATATCTTCCTGTTTGAAGCGCAGCCGCCGCCCCCGGGCAATGCGCAGCATTTCCTGGACGATGTCTACTCCCGTCACCAGTTCGGTTACCGGGTGCTCCACCTGCAAACGGGTGTTCATTTCCAGAAAGTAAAAGTTCTTGTTCTTGTCTACCAGAAACTCAATGGTACCGGCGCTGACGTAGTTTACCGCCTTCGCCGCCGCCACCGCTACCTCACCCATGCGCCGTCGCAGCCCTTCATCTACGGCAAAAGACGGGCACTCTTCAATAACTTTTTGATGCCGCCGCTGTAAGGAGCACTCCCGTTCGCCCAGGTAGATAACGTTGCCATGCATATCGGCCAGGAGCTGGATTTCGATGTGACGGCCGTCCAGAATCATCTTTTCCAGGTACACCGTATCATCGCCAAACGCTGCCGCCGCTTCCCGCCGCGCCGCCGCAATGGCATCCGGCAGCATTGCCGGATCATACACCGGGCGCATCCCTTTGCCGCCGCCGCCCGCCGACGCCTTCACCAACACCGGGAAACCGATACCTGCCGCCGCCGCTATCATTTCCTCGTCATTCAGGCCCGGTTCTGTGCCTGGAACCACCGGCACACCGGCGGCCTTCACCGTTTCCCGCGCCGACTGTTTGTCGCCCATCACCCGGATAGCTTGCGGCGGTGGCCCCACAAAGACAATGCCACTGTCAATACACGCCTGGGCAAACTCGGCCCGCTCCGCCAGAAAGCCATACCCAGGGTGAATCGCTTCCGCGCCAGCACGTTTGGCTACGTCCAAAATCTTGTCAATGCGCAAATAACTGTCCCGCGCCGGCGGTGGGCCAATATTGTACGCCTCATCCGCATAGCGCACATGCAGCGCCTGCCGGTCGGCGTCCGAAAAGACTGCCACCGTCTTGATGCCCAAATCGCGGCACGCCCGCACAATGCGAATGGCAATCTCGCCCCGGTTGGCGATGAGTAATTTGTCAAATCGTTGCAGGAGTAATTGGTCTGTTGTCATCTTTCGTAACCCGTAACCCGTAACCCGTAATCCGACGGTTTACGGATTACGGGTTACGGATTACGCCTCAGAGAGGCATATTGCCATGTTTCTTCGGTGGGTTCTCGTCGCGTTTGTTTTGCAGCATGTTCAGGGCGTTGATCAGGCGTGGCCGTGTTTCATGCGGCTCAATCACGTCGTCCACATAGCCACGCCGTGCCGCTGCATACGGATTGGCAAACTCCTCGCGGTAATGCTCCACCAGTTCCGCTTTTTTAGCGACGGGATCTTCCGCCTCCATCAGTTCGCGGCGGAAAATGATATTCACCGCCCCATCTGGCCCCATCACGGCGATTTCGGCCGTGGGCCAGGCCAGGTTCAGGTCGGCGCGAATGTGTTTGCTGTTCATCACGCAGTATGCGCCGCCATATGCCTTGCGGGTGACAACGGTGATCTTGGGCACGGTCGCCTCGCAAAAAGCATAAAGCAGCTTGGCTCCGTGCCGGATAATACCGCCTAGTTCCTGGTCTACGCCTGGCAGGAAACCAGGCACATCTTCAAAGACAATGAGCGGGATGTTGAAGCAGTCACAAAAACGAACAAAACGCCCCGCCTTCTCGCTGGCGTTAATATCCAGCACACCCGCCAACACCATCGGCTGGTTGGCCACAATGCCCACCGGAAAGCCACCCAACCGGGCAAAACCAACGACGATGTTTTGGGCATAATGCTCCTGAATTTCGTAAAACTCGCCATCATCCATAATCAGGTGAATGGCGTCTTTGATGTCGTAGGGTTTGTTGGGGTTGTCCGGTACCAGGGTGTCCAGGGCGGCTTCGGTGCGCAGCGGGTCATCTTTGCTCGGTTTGAAGGGTGGGTCTTCCATGTTGTTAGATGGCAGGTAGCTCATCAATTCGCGGATGAGGAAGAGGGCGTCGGCTTCGCTTTCGGCGGCCATGTGGGCCACGCCGCTTTTGGCGTTGTGTGTCATGGCCCCACCTAACTGCTCAAAGGTGACATCTTCGCCGGTGACGGCCTTGACCACATCGGGGCCGGTGATGAACATGTAGCTGCTCTCTTTGACCATGTAGATGAAGTCGGTGAGGGCGGGGGAATAGACGGCGCCACCCGCGCACGGCCCCATGATGGCGCTGATTTGGGGGATGACGCCGGAAGCCAGGGTGTTGCGCAGGAAGATGTCCGCATAGCCGCCCAGGCTGACGACGCCTTCCTGGATGCGGGCGCCGCCAGAGTCGTTGATGCCGATGATGGGCGCACCGTTACGCATGGCCATGTCCATGATTTTGCACACTTTTTCGGCGTGTACCTGGCTGAGGCTGCCGCCGAAAACGGTGAAGTCCTGGGAAAAGACGTAGGTGAGACGGCCGTCTATCGTTCCCCAGCCCGTTACCACACTGTCCCCCAGGTACTTTTTGTGGTCCATGCCAAAGTTGCGTTCCCGGTGGACGACAAAGGCGTCAATTTCGTGAAACGAGCCTTTGTCTAGCAGCAGTTCAATGCGCTCGCGGGCGGTTAACTTGCCACCCGCTTTGTGTTTGGCAATGCGCTCTTCCCCGCCCCCTTGATGGGATTCATGTCTGAGTTGTCGCAGTTGTTCGATTTTGGGGTTCATAGTGCTGGGGAGACTGGGGATCAGAGATTGGAGATTTTGGCAATCTCTAATCTCTAATCTCCAATCTCTACTCTCTCCTCTTGAAAATAATGCCGTCGTCCGGCGCGTCTCAAAGCAAGAAAGGCCAATAATACCACCGTCAGGAAAAAAATGGTGATGACGAAGCCGCCGTTGACGGCAAAGGGCAGTGGGGAAAAGATGAGGCGCAGGCCAACGGTGTAAAGACCAAAGAGCAAAAGTAAAAGGGGGATGGTGAATTGGGTCAACGGCCGTCGTCGCCGCAACTGCCACGCCCCCCCCAAAAACAATGCCGCCCACACCAACGCCCACACCGCCTGCCAGAACGGCTCAGGCCGGATGCTAAAGGAGTCTAACACGGGCCGGCTTTGCATCAGTAACACCGCTTTGCTCACATTCCACACACCAAAAAGGATAACACCCCCCCAAACGAGAGTTACGGAAAGGGGGCGTTTTGCTGGGAGGTAGACGCTCATTGGGGCAATTATACTAGCTACGGCCGTGCCGGGCAGGTGGCAGGTAATCACCAGCCACCTGCCACCAGATAAGACGCTTTTCGTCACTTTTCCCCTGTGGTATACTCACCCCGTCGTTGGTTTATATAGGAAATAACATCTTTGGAGGCGCTGCTGTGGCAGGTAACCGTGTTCGTTACGAAGAGGCACTCAACAACGGTCATTCCTACATATGGGATGAAAAATGGGAGGCGGCAATCAAGGAGTTTGAGGTTGCGGCCCAGTTAGCCCCGAATGAACCGGCCCCCTATGATGGGCTGGGCACCGCATATCATAAACTTCACCGGCTAGACAAAGCTCTGGACAATTTCAAACTGGCGGCCCGTTACTCGCGTGGTGACATTATTTACCTGCGCCAGGTAGCCGACATGCAAGAGCAGTTGGGCATGAATGAAGACGCCGGTAAAACCTACATGGCTATTGGCGAAGTGGAGCTGAACCGCCGCCGCCTGAATGATGCCATGGACAACTGGCTGCGGGCCATTCGCCTGGAGCCGAACCTGCTGAAAGCCCACCAACGGCTGGCTTCCGTGTATGAAAAACAGGGCGTTACCCACAACGCCATTCATGAATACCTGGAGATTGCCCGGATTCTCAACAAACAGGGGGAGCGCGAAAAAGCGGCGCAGGCCTGCCAGTTGGCGTTGCGCCTGGACCCGCGTAACGCAGAGGTGTTAACCGCGATTGAGATGATCAAATCAGGGCGTCCGATTAAAGCCGGCGCCGTTCCGGCGGCGGAAACTTCGGGCCTGATCGGCGGTCTGGCGAAACGGTTGATGGTGGATGGCGAAGGTGGCATGCAAAAACGCGCTGAAGCTGCCACTCCCGTCCAGGATGCGCACCGCATGGCCATGGAGCAGTTGGCCGGGGATTTGTTTGGCGATGGTGAATTGGATGCGCGTATGTTGAAGCGCACGGCGTTGGTGAGCCAGGCGTTGGATTACCAGCGGCGGGGCATGACCAATGAGGCTATCAGCGCCTATGAACAGGTGATTGCCGCCGGTGTGAACAGCGCTGCCGCCCACTTCAATCTGGGTCTGTTGTACCAGGACAAACTGCGTTTTGAAGATGCCATCAAGGAGTTTGAGTTTTCGGTTAAAGACCATGAATATCGCTTAGCCAGCCATTTTTCATTGGGTGAATGTTACCGGGCGCGGGGCAACATTGATAAAGCCACCGAACATTTCATCAATGTGCTAAAAATTGTAGACCTGGGCACAGTGCAGCATAACCAGGCTGACCGCCTGATTGAATTGTATGAGAATCTGGCGGAAGGTTTAACGGCCAAGGGCGAGGTGGACCAGGCGACGAGTTTTGCCAATGCGTTGGTGGATTTTTTGAGCCATAAGGGGTGGGAGGACAAGGTGAAAGAAGCGCGCGGGCGGCTGAATGCCATTTCGGATGCCGGTTTGATGACGCTGGGGGATATGCTCACAGCCGGGTCGGAACTGGTGCTGGAATCGCTGTTTTTAAGCCAGGAGTATGCGCGGCGGGGGATGTTTGACACGGCCGTGGAAGAAGCCTACCGCGCCATCCAACTTTCCCCCGATTATTTGCCTGCCCATGTGCAGTTGGGGGATGTGCTGGGCAAACAAGGCTGGCGGGATACGGCCGCGCGTAAATTTATTGTGATTGGTGAAACATACCAGGTACGGGGTGATGCCAACGGGGCTATGATTGCTTACGGCCGTGCCGTAGAATTTACCCCGCTTGACCTTTCCATCCGCGGGCGGCTGATTGAAATGCAAAAGCGGCATGGGCAGATAGACCGCGCTCTGGAGCAATATCTGGCCATGGGCGAAGCCTATTACCAGCTTGCCCAGGTGGACAAAGCGCGGGAAACCTACCAGGAAGCGTCCAAGTTGGCCCCACGCGCCGAAGACAGCGCTAAATGGCAAATGAAGCTGCTGCGGCTGATGGCCGATATTGATATGCAGCGTTTTGACTGGCGGCGGGCTTTGGCTGCTTATAAAGAACTGCGCAAACTAGACCCACAAGACGAACGCACGGCCATTGTCCTGGTTGACCTCTATTACAAAGTGGGCCAGCCGGTGAATGCGGTCATGGAGTTGGATGAGTATTTGAAGCAGTTGGTGCGCAGTGGGCGGGGGGCCAAAGTGGTAGGTATTTTGGAAGATATGGTACGGCAACGGCCGTCTGACGCCAGCATCGTCGAGCGTTTATCTCGCCTTTATGTGCAGCAGAAGCGGGTGACTGAAGCGATTGAGCTGCTGGACAAACTGGGTGAAGCGCAGTTGGAAGCCAATGATACCACCAGCGCCGTCGAAACTATCCAGAAAATCCTGACGCTGAATCCACCCAATGCCGCCAGTTACCAACAGTTACTTTCACAATTACGCCAATAACCGGGTAGGATGAATGAAATTACCTTAGACAGCATTCTGGAAACAGTACGTAATCTCCGATGGGACTGGATCAGTGTGCTGGATATTTTATTAGTCACGGCCGTCATCTTTGCCGTGTTCATGCTCATTCGGGGGACACGGGCGGTGCAAGTGCTGCGTGGCCTGGTGGTCATCGCCCTGGCGGTTTTGGTGCTGGCCTCCATTCCCGGCCTCATTGCCTTTCGTTCCCTGGTCAACACCATTTTGCCGGTGCTGCTGATTTCCATCCCCATTATTTTCCAACCGGAACTGCGCCGGGCGTTGGAACGCATTGGCCGCAGTGGGCGCTACCTGCGGTTTTGGCGGCAAAATGAGATCAGCCCGGTGATTACGGCCGTCAGAGAAGCCTGTCTGCGCCTTTCCCAACGGCGTCATGGGGCGCTGATCGCCTTTGAACGGGACACCGGTTTACAAGAGTACATTGACACCGGCATTGCCATGAATGCCGACATTTCTCCCGAACTGCTGCTGACCATCTTCAACAAACATACCGAACTGCACGATGGCGCCGTCATCATCCGCAGCGACAAACTGATGGCAGCGGCCTGCGTCATGCCCCTTTCCACCAGCAGCCTGTCTGACCGGCAAATGGGGCTGCGCCACCGCGCTGCCCTGGGCATCAGCGAAGTGAGCGACGCTGTCACGGTGGTCGTGTCAGAAGAGACAGGGCAGGTTTCCATTACGCATAACGGCCGTTTCATTGTGCGCCGCCTGGAACCTTCACGTCTGGATGAAGTGCTGCACACCATGCTCACCAGTTCCACCTCCCTGAGGAACAGCCCCGTCAAACCAGACAGCCCTTCCAAAGACGGCCCCAAAGGAGGCGTCTTATGAGTCGTTTCAAATCCAGCCTGGCCGATTTCATGGCTCTCCTCCTCTCCCTGCTGTTAGCTGTGGTCATCTGGGTTAATGCCCAACAAGGGGATGACCCCATCCTGCGCCGGGCGCTGCAACTTCCCGTTGAATTTATTGGCGTGCCCGAAAACGTGCGCATTATTGAACCATCTAATTTGAACAATGTGGCTGTGGTAGCGGTTTTCCAGGGGCCAACTTCGGTGGTGGACACGCTGACGGCCGCCGATTTTTCGGCCACCGTAGATTTGAGCCAGACGCCTTATGGTCAGGGTCAGTTAGCGCCGGTAGAGGTGCGCACCGGCGCTTCCCAGATAACACTCGACCCGCCGGCCCCCGATCAAATCAGTGTTCATTTGGAGCCGCTGGTGTCTAAAGAAGTACCGGTGGCGCTGGATTTGCGCGGCAGTGTGCCGCGTGGTTATACGGCCAGTGAGGCGCTGCTGGAACCGGCTTTTATCACCGTAAGAGGTATTGAGTCTGATGTGAGCCGGCTGGCGCTGGCGCGGGTGACTGTTTTTCTGAGTAATGAAGATACCCAGACCAAAGTGGTTTCCCCGCAGCCCATTTTTTATGACCAGCAGGGGCGGGTAGCCGGAGTGAGTAATCTGGAACTGAGCCAGAACCAGGTGACGGTGACCATCCCCATTGAAGAATCGGCGGACTTTGCCAATCGTGTGATTAGCGTCAATGTGGTGGGTGAGCCGGCGCCGGGCTACCGTGTCCTCAACACGTCGGTCAATCCGCCGAGTGTGCTGCTGACGGGACGGCCGTCGCTTTTAGAACAACCCTTTCGCTTGCAAACAGAGCCGATTGACGTCACCGGCCTGACGGAAACGTTCTCCACCCGCGTCTCGCTGGCGCTGCCGCCCGGCATTACCCTGGACGAAGTGCAGGAAATTGTGGCCACGGTAGAAATCGAGCCGTTTTCCAGCACCAAAGTGTTTAACCGCCCCATTGAAGTGCTGGGCCTGGGCAGTGATTTGGAAGCGTTGATACAACCGGAAACAGCGCGGGTGGTATTGTTTGGGCCTCTGCCAGTGTTGGACGCCATGCCGGAGCAGGAAGTGGAGGTAACGGTGGATCTGTTTGGCTTGCGTCCGGGTGTATATGAATTGGAACCCATCGTCACTATCCCACCCAATCGTGGACTGGAAATTCGCTCGGTGCAGCCGGCGCTGATTACCGTGATTGTTGCTCGGCCCACCCCTACGCCGCCGCCAACCGATACAGAGAGCCGGGAAAGCACGGCCGTGTCCGACGAAGTACGTCTTAACACGATGTGGTCGAAAACAGGATCAGAAGAGTATCTATGAAACCAAAAGCTCTGGTGGCTCTGGTGGGCCGCCCCAATGTAGGAAAATCCACCCTTTTTAATCGCATTGTCGGCCGCCGCTTAGCCGTTGTGTCTGACGTGCCCGGCACCACCCGTGACCGGCTTTATGCCGAGAGTGAATGGAACGGCGTCGCCTTTTCGCTGGTGGATACCGGCGGTATTGAAGTCACCGAAGGCTGGCACACCGAACCATTGTCAGAAGATTCCGAACAATTCCTGCCCGCCATTCGGCAGCAGGCGCGGGTAGCCATGCAGGATGCAGACGTGATTGTGCAGGTGGTAGACGGCCGTGCCGGTGTCACCGCTGCCGACCGCGAAGTCGCCGACATCTTACGCCGCACCGATAAGCCGGTCATCATCGCCGCCAACAAGTTGGAGTCCAGCAATCTCAAAGACCAGGCCATGGAGTTTTATGAACTGGCGTTGGGCGAAGTGATTGCCACCTCTGCCCTGCATGGCGTGGGTGTGGGCGACTTGCTCGACGCCATTGTGGAAGCCATCCCGCCCAGCGAACCGAGCGACGAAGAGGACGACTCCATCAAAATTGCCATCCTCGGCCGGCCCAACGCCGGCAAATCCACCCTGCTCAACAAACTGCTGGGTGAAGAGCGAGCCATCGTCAGCCCCATCGCCGGCACCACCCGTGACGCCATAGACACCAAACTGCGCTGGCACGGTCAGGAATTCACCCTGATTGACACCGCCGGTATCCGGCGGCGCGGCAAAATTGAACCGGGCGTGGAAAAATACAGCGTGCTGCGATCGGTAAAAGCACTCAACCGCGCCGACGTGGCCCTGCTGCTGCTGGACGCTGAAGAAGGGATCACGGCGCAAGATGCCCACATCGGCGGGATGTTAACCGAGGAGGACGCGGGCATCATTGTGTTGGTGAATAAGTGGGATGCGGTGGAAAAGGACACCCACACGCTGCACGAGATGGAGCAAAAGCTGCGCTACGAATTGAACTTTTTGCCCTACGTGCCCATCATTTTCATCTCCGCGCTGACGGGGCAGCGGGTGAATAAAATCTTGCCGACGGTGTTGGAAGTGAATGAAGCCCGCCATCAGCGGGTGCAGACCAGCGCCCTGAATACGTTTATGCGCGAGGCCACTACGCTGCATCCGCCGCCGCAAAAGGGGGGGATACGGGTGAAGTTTTTCTATGCCACCCAGGCGGAGACGGCGCCGCCCACCTTTATCTTTTTTGTGAACAAACCGGACTGGATCAATTTCAGCTACAAGCGATTTCTGGAAAATCAACTCCGCGAACGCTGGCCGTTCACGGGTACGCCCATCCGCCTCTTCTTCCGCGCCCGCAGCGAAGACCGGTTTGGGGAGTGAATGAATCTGGATTCTGTCCAGATTCATTCCGAAAAGAGCACGGCCGTCAACGCCCGCTCCACCAATTCATTTGCCAGTTCTGGCTCTTCGCCGCTGATCAAGACGACAACGGTCACTTTGTGGTCAGGCAGATACCACATCTGGTGGCTGTAGCCGCTGGTGGTGCTGTCGTAGCCCCACATCTCGCCCCAGGCGGAGGGGCGGCGCATGATGCCCAGCCCGTATTCGTCCGCGCCATTGCCGGTGGGGAGGGTGGAAAGGGTTTGGGCACGGCCGTCTGCCCCCGGCAAGGTGCGCGCATACAAAGCGGGCGCAAATTCACCCAGGTCAATGGCGCTGGAAATGAGACCGAGGTCGGCCAGTCCCCGCGCATCATCGTAGAGCAGGGTGTTTTCGAGAACGCCATCCCCGTCCATATCCTTGTAACCGGCAATATGCCCGCCGGAAGTCAGGGCGATTGGTTCGATGTAGGTATCAGGCATGTCCACCGGGTCCCAGATGCGGTCGCGCAGTTCTTCGGCCAGTGGGTCTTTGAGTACCGTGGCCAGGATCATTTGCAGCAGCAGGTAGTTGGTATTGGAATAATGGAAGGCTTCGCCGGGCACGGCCGTAACTGGCAGTTCGGCGGCATATGGCAGCAGTTCCTCCGGCTGCCAGCCCCGTTTTTGCTGGGCGTTTACCACCTGCCAGAAGGCGGGGTTATCGCGGTAATCGGGAATGCCGCTGGTCATGTTCAACAGGTGGCGGATGGTGATTTGGTCGCTGTGGGGGAAGAGTACGGCCACTTCATCTTCATTCAGTGCAGGCGTGTCCGGCAGCCGCTGCGCCAATGTGTCATCCAGGCTCAACTTGCCTTCTGATACCATTTGCAGTACCAGGCTGCTGATAAACGGCTTCGTCAGACCGCCAATGCGATAATGGCTGACAGTGCGCATCGGCGTACCCTTTTCGCGGTCGGCCAGGCCGCGCGCGAAAATTTGCTGGCCGATGCCTGGCCCTTCTACCAGCAGCACCACCCCCGGCCCATCGGCCGCTACCGTATCTGCCATCACCGTTTGTAGAGCTTTGTAAGCATCGCGCTGCTGTTGGCAGCCCAGTAAAACGAAAACAAGCGCCAGCACGGTTAATACCCATCTGTTTTTCATCGTGATTTCCTCGTTTTGTTGAGATGGAGCAAATTGTAGGCAGGTCAGGATCGCCTTACCAGTTATCTTTGGCGGGGATTCAACATGCTATCTGTCACCTTGTTTTTGATCAAACAGAGGGCATTTCTATTCTGAATTTACATA
>DAOMOK010000021.1:0-142332 GCA_035444285.1 Chloroflexota bacterium | reverse complement strand
CGCGGACAACACCGTTTCGGCCACTGTTGACCTGACCACGACGGCGACGGTGCCGGGTTATCTCATCTACCTGCCCATCATCTTGAAACCGTAAATCTAAGGTAATTGGGTCATTGGGTGTTCAATGACCCAATTACTCAATTACCCGGTTACCAAAAGAGGGACGGCCGTGACACGGCCGTCCCTTTTTTGCTGCCTGGCCTCAATCCAGTACAATCGCGCCATGAACCGTGCCCGTCATTTACTGACCTCCTCGCTCATCGTCATCTTTCTCTTTGGTTTAGGCAAAATAACCGGGCTGGCGCGGGTGTTACTGGTAGCCAATACATTTGGCACATCACCCGAATATGATGCGTTTGTGGCTGCCAACCAACTGCCCGAACTCTTTTTCACGCTGATTGCCGGGGGGGCGCTGGCCGCAGCTTTCATCCCCGTTTATTCACAATACCTCACCAGCGCCCGCGACCGGGAAGCGGCGCGGCTGGCGAACACCATTTTGACGCTGGTGCTGCTGGTGTTGGGCGGCATTTGCCTGGTAGCTGCCATCTTATCACCCTGGATTGCCAGCCAGTTATTGGTACCTGGTTTTACGCCAGAACAGCAACAGTTAACGGCCGTACTCATGCGCGTCATCCTCATCCAGACCACGCTCTTTGGCATCAGCGGCGTCCTCAGCAGCATCCTGAACGCACACCAGCACTTCGCTTTGCCTGCCCTGGCGCCGGTGGCATTGGACATTGGCTACGTCTTTGGTTTGTTTTTTCTCGTGCCCGAAATGGGCGTGATGGGGTTGGCCTGGGGCACCGTTTTGGGCGGCGTGTTACACATCCTCATCCAGGTACCGGCGCTGGTTAAGTACAAAATCGGCTATCGGCCGGCGCTGGTGGTGCAGATGGCCGGGGTACAGGAGATCATTCGCCTGATGGGGCCGCGTATTGTTACATTGGGCGTCATTCAACTGGCCGACCTGTTCATCATCCGCCTGACCTCGCAGCTATCGGAGGGCAGCACCTCCGGCTATTTTTATGGCTACACATTTATGCAATTTCCGGAAACACTGTTGGGCACGGCCGTAGCTATTGTTGTTTTCCCCACGCTGGCCGAGTTGTATAACGGGGGAGACATCGCGGCATTGAAGCGCACGGCCGTGAACACCTTGCGCATCATCCTCTTTCTCACCATCCCGGCGGCGGTGTTGATGGTCTTGTTAGGCCGCCCGGCCTTATCACTGCTGTTTGCGCCCGAAGCGGTGGCCATCATCTTTGCTGTGCTGCTCGTTTTTAGCATCCGGCTGGTGAGCGAGGCCGCCAATGAAATTGTGGCCCGGCTCTTTTATGCCCGGCACAACACCCGCACGCCCATGTTTGCTTACATGGGCTGGCTGGTGGTGAATGTGTCATTCGCCTATCTATTGGTGACAACCTGGGGCGTGGTGGGATTGGCTATCGCCAGCACGCTCGCCTTCACCTTTCTGGCGAGCCTGCTCTACTGGCTCAACCGGCGCGAATTGGGCTACCTGGGCGAACGGGAGCTGGCAGCAACTGGGGGGCGCGCTTTGCTAGCCTCAGGCGGTATGGCGCTGGTAATTTTGGCGATGGGCTGGGTGGTGCCATTAACGGCCGTTACCGCCAATCTCACCGGCATCACCAATCTGCTGGCGCAGGTGGTCTATCTGGGAGTTGTGGCGGTGGTGGGCACGGCCGTATACCTGCTGCTGCATACCCTCGTTGGCGGGCGTGAAATTCCGCAGCTAATCCAGTTGGTGCGGTCACGACCAGACGCTTTGTAGTCATCCTGCAAAGAATGTCTATAGTTGTAATTGCAATTATCTATTATCAGCCCCAATGATTGACAATCAGGCAGCAATGTTTAGAATCTTGTGAGTGTGGCGCTAAAGGCCATGCTTCACCTGAAGAAGTGGTCCGATCAACAACATAAAACCTGTATTGGAACCTTAACTCCCATTGCATTGGTACGTGATTATGGCTAACCGGCCATTGTTTGCTACCTTGACTGATTTTCCGTCCCGAAATCTGGACGCCAATAAACCTGTTGGCACAGGTGGTTCTGCGTCCATTTTGTAAGTGTGGCTTGTACCAACTCATCAATCATCCCGGTCCTTCATTGCAACCGCGCAGCATGGCATACGGTCTATTCCCCACTGCTAAACCATGCCACTTACCTTTTTTACCATACACCACACGTTCAACATCTCCCCCCTTTTCACTACAAACAACATACACTTTCTCCCCTTTCACTAACAATAGAATCTCATCTACAGGAGGTGAAGCTGTACATCCTCAGCATGGTTTGTGGGCAACTTTTCGCCCAATTGAGCCGAGGCATGTGGAATGCCCTTGTTCCCCACGGAGCACACCCACGTACCCCGCTTCTCTGGTGAAAGAAGTTGCACATCTGGTTCATCCACAAACCAAAGAGGACACACACCTATGTAAAAGTGAACGTCACACCCCCACTTTTGTCTATTGGCGTCTACGGCTTTTGGTTAAGCAACGGCCGTAATCATTCACTCGTTTGAGGAGGAAGTCAGTGAAAAACGGAAGTAAAAAATTCTCATTTGGTCTGGTTGGCAGCATACTCATCATTGCCATTCTCGTTTTGTTTGTGGCGGTCGGCGGCGCAGCAGGCGCCACCGGCGAATCTCTACAAGTTACACCCGCTCAAGATGTCGGCTTTTTAACCGGTCCCAACGCCGGACAACCCCGCGACATTGCTCTGGGCTACTTGCAGCAAAACCGAGCTGCCTATGGTCTAGCGGCGGCTGATGTCAGCGACTATGTGATTACCGACCAATACGTCAGCGATCACAATGGCACCACCCATATCTACTTGCAACAGCGCCATGCCGGCTATCTGGTGTATAACGCTGTCATCAACATCAACATTGCCAAAGATGGCAGTGTAATCAATGTAGGCAACCGGTTTGTGCCCAATCTGGCCCAGGCAGTGAACACAACAAAAGCAGAACTAACGGCCGTACAAGCCGTCAATGCCGCCGCCGATGCGCTGGGTCTGGCATATGAAGGGCCACTCAGTGTGCAAGAAACGTCCGGCGACACAGATCAGAAAACCGTCTTCGTCAATGGCAGTCTGTCGCTGGAACCGATTCCCGCCTGGCTGGTATACCAGCCATTGGAAAACGGGCAGGTAAAGCTGGCCTGGAATGTGGAAATTCACGAGTTGGATCACCAGAATACGTGGAGCATCCGGGTAGACGCCACCAACGGCGCTGAACTGGATCGGTTCAACTATGTTATCCACGATCATTTTGGGACGCCAGCAAATGCGGGCGGCACGGCCGTAGCCGCCGCCTCTCCTTTGCGCAGTGGCAATTTCCTCTTGCAGGCCGGTTCGCAATATAATGTCTACCCCCTACCCGTGGAAAGCCCCAGCCACGGCAACCGCGCTATTGTGGGTAACCCAGCTAATGCCCTGGCTTCCCCCTATGGCTGGCATGATACCAACGGCTCGTCGGGCGCTGAATTCACCACCACACAAGGCAATAACGTCCATGCTTACACCGATACAGATAATAACAACTCCCCGGACCCTGGTTCCAGCCCTAGTGGCGGCAGCAGCCTTATCTTTGACTTCCCCTTAGACTTGAGCCAGGCGCCCAGCACTTACCGCCCGGCGGCCGTCACGAACCTCTTCTACTGGAACAACATCATCCACGACGTGATGTACCAATACGGCTTCAATGAGGCCAGTGGCAACTTCCAGGAAAATAACTACGGCCGTGGCGGTTCTGGCAGCGACTACGTATACGCCGAAGCTCAGGATGGCGGCGGCACCAACAACGCCAACTTCGCCACCCCCACCGACGGCGGCAACCCCCGGATGCAGATGTACATCTGGACAGCCCCCAATCCCGACCGGGATGGCGACCTGGACAACGGTATCGTCATTCACGAATATGGGCACGGCATTTCCATCCGCCTCACCGGCGGCCCCGGCACTTCTAGCTGCTTAAACAACCAGGAGCAGGCCGGCGAGGGCTGGAGCGACTACTTTGCCGTGCTGATGACCATGCAGCCGGGTGATACCGGGCCAAAACGGCGCGGCGTAGGTACATATGCCTTAAACCAGCCAACTGATGGTGTAGGCATCCGCACCCACCCCTACACCACCGACATGAGCATTGACCCGCGCACCTATGACACCATCAAAACAGCCGCTGTGCCTCATGGCGTCGGCTCTGTGTGGGCCGCTATGGTCTGGGAAATGACCTGGGGGCTTATTGGTGTCCATGGTTGGGATGCTGACCTCTATAACGGCAACGGTGGTAATAATCTGGCCTTGCAGTTGGTGATTGACGGCTTGAAATTGCAACCATGTAGTCCCGGTTTTGTGGATGCCCGCAATGCTATTTTGCTGGCCGACCAAAATAACAACGGTGGCGCCAACCAATGCACCATCTGGACAGCTTTTGCCAAACGCGGTTTGGGTTATAGCGCCACCCAGGGTAGCACAAACAATCGCGGCGATGGCACACAGGCGTTCAACCTGCCACCCGCCTGCTCTGGGCCTACGCCTACTCCTACTAACACGTCCGTTCCCCCCACGCCAACCAATACACCACCACCCAGCGGTGATGTCTTCTTCGACAACTTCGAGACCAACCTGGGCTGGACGGTCAACCCCAACGGCACTGACAATGCCACCACCGGCCAGTGGGAGCGCGGCAACCCCGAAGACACCAACAGCAGTGGCCCCAAACAACTGGGCACTACCGTCAGCGGCAGCAATGACCTGGTGACCGGACGATTGGCCGGCAGCAGCGCCGGCAGCTATGACATTGATGGCGGCACCACCTCCATCCGTTCACCCAACATTACCCTGCCTTCGTCAGGCAACATTACGTTGTCATTCAGCTACTACCTGGCGCACGGCACCAACTCTTCCAGTGCTGACTTCCTGCGCGTGCAGGTGGTGGGCAGCAGTACGCAAACGGTGTTTGAGGAATTGGGGGCGGCTAACGATGATGATGCCGTCTGGGCTACCTTCAGCGGCAGCCTGAACAGCTTTGCCGGGCAGACGGTCTACCTGCTCATTTCAGCGGCCGATGCCTCCTCGGCCAGTCTGGTGGAAGCGGCCATTGATGATGTGCGTATTACCGGCAGTGGGCCCACACCGACCCCTGGCCCCACCAACACCCCGGTACCACCGACGCCTACCAACACCCCTGTGCCGCCGACGGCTACCCCACCACCCAGCAGTTGCACCACCTACACCAGCACCAATGTGCCCATCAACCTGCCCAATGGCACCTCCACTATCAGCTCTAACCTGACCATCAGCGGCGCGGGCACCATTGGCGACCTGGATGTGTCGGTGACGATGGCTCATGCCTGGGTGGGCGACCTGCGCTTTGTGCTGCGCAACCAGACGACGGGCACGGCCGTGACCTTCATTGACCGTCCTGGTGTGCCGGCCTCCACCTACGGCTGCTCTGGTGACAATATCAACGCCACCCTCAGCGATGAGGCGGCTTCCCCGGTGGAGAACCAGTGCGCCAGCGGCACACCCACCATCAACGGCACCTTCATTCCCAACAATGCGCTCAGCGCCTTTGACGGGCAGAGCGGCAACGGCACCTGGGTGCTGGAAGTGACCGACCTGTATACCTCGGCCGATGCCGGGACGCTCAATGCCTGGAGTGTGCGCATCTGCACACCGTAATTTGGTAAGAAGTTAGCAGTATGCAGTAAGCAGTAATGTAGTAATGGGGCCTCAGGTTGAGGCCCCATTTTTTATTGGGTAGGGGTGGGCAGCAAGGCACTCTTTTGGGCAGATAGAAAGTCGGCAATACGCATGGGTTGGCGGCCGGTGAGTTCCTGCACGGCGTTGGAAACGGCGCTAAATTTGTCTTGGGCAATGCCAGTATCAAACGAGGCTAACATCTCGGCGACAAAATGGGGCAGACCGGCGCTGACCATCCCCTGGATCATCGCTTCCGGTTCTAAGGGGATGTACGTGACGGGTTTACCGGTGATCTGGGCAGCCAGGGCCGCCAGATCGGCGCGGGAAAGGGCTTCGGGGCTGGTGATGTTCAGGGTGCGACGGCCGTTGAAAGATGAAGCCAATGCCGCCGCCGCCGCCCGCGCACAATCTTCGCGCGTCACGTAGGCCGTCTTCCCTTCCCCCGCGGCGCTAAACAACTGCCCCGTTTGCGCTGCCTGGCTCAGCGTAGGAATCAGCACTTCGGTGTAAATGTTGTTGCGCAGCACCGTATAATTGAGCGTGCTGGCGGCTAACGCCATTTCCGTACCGTAATGGTCGGGAGCAATTAGCACCGGCGAATCTGGTTCAGGATTTATCAGCGACGTGTAGACTACATGGCTGACACCGGCATCCTGAGCGGCTTTCACGGCCGTTTGGTGCTGCCGCAGCCGCAATCCCGGTTCACCCAATGCATCCGTGCTGATCAGCAGCAGGCGGTCTACACCGGCAAATGCTTTCGCCAGCGAAGCCGGGTCATTAAAATCGGCGTGGCGTACAATGACTCCCTGCTGGCTAAAATCAGCCAGTTTCTCCGGCGAGCGCGTGGCGGCAATAATAGTTCCGGCCTGCGCTTCCAGCAGCAGTTCCACCACACGGCGGCCCATGTGCCCGGAAGCACCCGTCACTAACAAGGTTGGTTGATGATTTTTTGTCATTTTGTTAACTCCTAACGGTTTTATTGAATTTTCAATAGTAACTATAAGTGATTTAGTATATAATGGGAAGTGCGCACTTTAGAGTAAGGAGGTTACTCGATGGAAACTATTGAAATGAATGGGAATGTTTATAGTGGCAGTTGCCCATCCCGGCTTGTGCTTGACCGCATTGGCGATAAGTGGACGGCTTTGATTATTGGCCTGTTGGAAGATGGCCCCAAACGTTTTTCTGAGCTGCACCGTTGTATTGAAGGTATCTCACAAAAGATGCTAACCCAGACGTTGCGCAACCTGGAGCGGGATGGGCTGGTCAGCCGGACGTTGTACCCAGAGGTGCCACCCCGCGTGGAATACACGCTGACGCCCATGGGACAAACGCTCTGTACCCCGCTCACGGCCGTGCGCCATTGGGCTGAGGAACACATTACCGCCGTGACGGCCGCGCAAATGCTGTATGATGCGCAAAAAGGCAAACGATAAGTTGGATTTATTGACAGCCATGACGCACTGTGTTATAAACCATGCCTGATGCAGCAAGGCATTATTTAGTGTACTTTGTACAGACGAAGGTAATTACGCATTTACGGAATTACCCAATTACTTAAAATGAGACACCAGGTATATCTGAGCTTGGGTACAAATTTAGGTCAGCGACGGCACAATCTGGAACGGGCAATAGTCGGTTTGCAGGACGTTGTGTGGATCACGGCCGTTTCCCCCATCTACGAAACCGCCCCCTGGGGTCTCACGGAGCAACCGGCGTTTTATAATGCCTGCCTCGCCGGCAAAACCAATTACCCCCCTCTGGAATTACTCGCATTTATCAAGAATTTGGAAACAGAAATGGGCCGCACTCCCACCATCCAATGGGGACCGCGCCTGATTGATATTGATATTTTGCTGATTGATGATCTCGTTATGCAATTGGGGTCTCTCACGGTTCCCCATCCTCACTTGCCTGACCGCGCTTTTGTTTTAATTCCACTGGCCGATATAGCCCCAGATGTTGTACACCCGGAGCTTGATCTGACGATTCAGGAATTGGCGACGGCCGTTTCCCCAGTTGGCGTTCATCGTTTACCCGAACCATTAGCCATTGACACGGCCGTGATAGCCTGAAAGTTCTCTTTTTTTTGATAAAAACTGAGTGTAAACTCAAAAAATGAGTAATGGCTCAAATTACCTGAAAACCATGATAGATACCCAATCCCGCCGCGACCGCCGTATTGCCGCCCGCCAGACCCAAATCCTGGATGCCGCCGCCCATGTCTTCAGCCAAAAGGGATACCAAAACGCCACCACCAAAGAAATCGCAGAAATGGCCGATGTGTCTGAAGGCACCCTGTACAACTACTTTGCCAATAAACGTGACCTGCTCATCGGCGTGGCCCGCGCTTACGCCGATGAGATTATGGCCGATATGGCCTCCATTCAGCCAGAAGGGTATGAAGATTTGCTAGCCCAATTCATGGCGAACCGATTTCGGCGAGGACGGGAACGCCGTCTTTTTATGGTCTTCCTGCATGAATCACGCTGGAATGAAGATGTGCGCCGCTATTATGTGGAAGAAGCAATGCACCACATCATCGCCCAAACCGAACAGCACATGGGAAATCTGATTGAGCGGGGAACTTTGCGCAATGTAGACCCCACTATTGCCGCTCGCACCATGAGCGCCACCATTATGGGTTTTGCTGCCCTGTTTGAACTGGGCATCACGGTAAACCACTCGTCGCCGGAATTGTTGGGCACGCAAGTCACCGACATTTTGTGGAATGGGCTTCGGAATCAGGAGGAGAACGGCCGTGAACCGTGAACCGTTAGCCGTAAATCGTTATCCGTTATCCGTGAACCGTAATCCGATCACCGATTACGGATTACCGATTACGGATGACGGCCCTTTCGCCTGGGGCCAGCGCACCTACATCATGGGCATTATCAACGCCACGCCGGACAGCTTTTCCGGGGATGGGCTGGCGGTGAGTGAGGATTGGGTAGCTACGGCCGTGCGCCAGGCCGAACAATTCGCGGCCGACGGCGCTGACATCCTGGACATTGGCGGCGAAAGCACGCGACCGGGCAGCCAGCCCATTACGGCCGTAGAAGAGATGGCGCGGGTGATACCGGTGATCACGGCCGTGCGCCAGACCGTCAACCTGCCCATTTCTGTAGACACCTACCGCGCCGATGTGGCCGAGGCGGCGTTGCAGGCGGGGGCCAATTGGGTGAATGACGTGTGGGGGTTAAGGATGGACGGCCGTCTAGCCGCAGTAGCCGCCGCCGCCGGCTGCCCGGTGGTGCTTATGCACAACCGCAGCAAACCGAAAAATGTGGAGCAGCAAGACAAATTGGGGGGGCGTTATGTGGGCATGGAATACGGCGATTTAATCGGCGACATCAAACGCGAATTGCAAGAAAGTATCAATCTGGCGCTGGCTGCCGGGGTGCGTGAATCTCAAATCATCATTGACCCTGGCATTGGTTTTGGCAAGACGGTAGACCAAAACTTGCAGTTGCTCAACCAGCTAGGTCAGTTAAAGGCGCTCGGATTTCCCATTTTGTTGGGCACGAGTCGCAAATCTTTTATCGGTTACACACTCGATTTGCCACCTGCCGAGCGTGTAGAAGGCACCGCCGCAACCATCGCCATCGGTATTGACCGCGGCGCAGACATTGTGCGCGTGCATGATGTGAAGGTGATGGCACGGGTGGCGAAGATGGTTGATAGGATAGTAAGGCTGTAACGCGATTTGCCAAATCGCGCTACATTTTTTAGGAGTAGAGCCATGTTAAATTTTGAACTTGACCAGGAACAGAAGATGCTGACCGACGCCATTGGCCGGTTGGCGAATGAGCGAATGCGCAAGGCAAGCCGTGACGCCGACGAGGAAGGGCACATCCCGCCGGAAGTGGCGCAGGCGGGGTGGGATTTGGGGCTGCTGCCCACCAGCATCCCGGAAGCGTATGGCGGCTTCGGCGAGTATTCGGTGACAACGAATGTGCTGGCTCTCGAAGAGTTGGCCTTTGGTGACCTGGCAATTGCCACACACATTTTATCGCCGAACAATGTGGCTGTGCCGGTAATGTTGTGCGGCACTGAGGCGCAAAAAGAGGCGCACTTGCCGCTATTTTGCGAAGAGACCATGCCCCACACCACAGCCGCCATGCAGGAGCCAGGTTTGCAATATGATGCCCAGAATTTGAAGACAACGGCCGTGCTCGCCAACGACCATTACACCCTCAACGGCAAAAAGAGCCTGGTACCGCTGGCGGATACAGCCGAAACATTTCTCATCTACGCCAATGAAAACGGCCGTACCCAGGCCTTCTTCGTCCCCGTCGGCGCTGCCGGTCTGACGGTGGGTGAGCGCGAAAAGTTGATGGGCCTCAAGGCGCTGCCCACCTTTACAGTGACGCTGGATAACGTAATAGTTCCGGTCGTCAACCGGTTGGGCGGCGACGCCGGTTGTGATATTGGCCTCATTTTGAATCACAGCCGGGTGGCGCTGGGAGCGGCTGCCGTAGGCGTGGCCCGCGCCGGGTATGAATATGCCCGTGACTACGCCAAACAGCGCATCCAGTTTGGCGAACCCATCGCCCATCGCCAATCCATCGCCTTCATGCTGGCAGAGATGGCGATTGATATTGACGGAGCGCGCATGATGGTCTGGGAAGCGGCCTGGCTGTTGGAACAGGGGAAAGACGCGACGAAGGAAACGGCCGTGATGAAACATTTTGTAGACGATATCGTCGTGCGGGTGGCCGATCAAGCCCTGCAAATCCTGGGCGGCTACGGCTACATCCGTGAATACCCGGTGGAACTGTGGCTGCGAAATGCACGTGGGTTTGTGCAGTGGGATGGATTGATGATTGTGTAATTAGGGGACCACCCAATTACACAATTACTCTGGAGATATGCCATGATTAACTTTGAAATTCCCGAAAAAATCAAGAATCAGCTTGCCATGACGGAGATGGTGGCCAAACAGGTGATGCGCCCCTACTCGCGGCATTATGACGAACACGAACACGAACGGCCAAAGGAATTTATTGAGATGATGTGGCCGATCATGAAGCAGCAAAACAAGGCACAGGTCGATCGGTGGAAAGCCAACGGCTCTGCCTCCAAAAAAGAAGGGCCAAATACGGCCATCTTGGGCCTTATTCTCAACATTGAGATGTTGAGCTATGGTGACGCCGGTCAATATCTGTGCATTCCCACCGGTGGTCTGGGCGGCGCGGCTGTAGAAGCGGTAGGTACCACGGAGCAGAAAATCCGCTTCATGTCCCGCTTTGCGGAAGGGGACAAACCAGCCTGGGGGGCGATGGCGATCACCGAGCCGGACGCCGGGTCCGATAATAGCTCTATGCGGACAACGGCCGTGCTCGACCCCGAAACGAACGAATGGATACTCAACGGCGAGAAGATCTTCATCACCAGCGGCGCGTTGGCGCTGGCGGAGTCTGATGGCTTTTGTGTGGTTTGGGCCACGGTGGACCCCAATGCGGGCCGCAAGGGCATCAAATCCTTTGTGGTGGAGGCCAACACCCCTGGCGTCAGCGTCAGCCCAGGGTTAGACAAATTAGGCATTCGCGCCAGTGACACCGTTGTCCTCTCCTTCCAGGACGCGCGCATCCCGTATGACAACCTGCTGGGCAGCGCCGAGGTGAAGGAAGCAGACACCAGCAAGGGGTTCCAGGGGGCGATGAAGACATTTGACGCCAGCCGCCCGGCAGTGGCTGCCAGCGCCGTGGGCATTGCCCGCGCCGCGTTGGAGTTCACCAAGGAAACACTGGCGGCAGAAGGGATTGTGGTAGATTACACCAAACCGCGTCATTTGTTAACGGCCGTAGAACGTGACCTGCTGGAAATGGAAGCTTTGTGGAAAACGGCCTGGCTGCTCACCCTCAAAGCGACCGAAGCCATTATGCATGGCCGTGGCAACCGGCTGGAAGCATCTATGGCTAAGGCCCATGCCGGTACGGCCGTGACCCGCATCACCCAAAAATCGGTAGAACTGCTCGGCCCGCTCGGTTACAGCCGGGAAACGCTGGCCGAAAAATGGATGCGCGACGCCAAGATCAACGACATCTACGAAGGCACCCGGCAAATCAACCTGCTCATCGTCGCCCGCGCCATCCTCGGCTACTCCCGCCGCGAGTTGAAGTAAGGGGGATGAGATTGGAGATGAGGAGATTAAATCTCTCAATCTCCCAGTCTCCCAATCTCATCAGCAAATCAGGTATACTTGCCAAAAGCCTATGATGGTCTGGAGGATGGAGATTTCCAATGATCGAATCACCAGTGTATGAAGAGATTATAGATTTCATTGCGGCGGGGACGACACCCGATAGTTTGGTTACCTTCCAGCCATCAGAGGTGGCTAAAGAGCGGGTAGCAGACTTGATCCATCGTGAAAAAACGGTTGGGCTAACCCCAGAAGAAACGGCCGAGCTAGACCATTACATGCAGTTGGAACACCTGATGCGATTAGCCAAGGCCCGCGCACGGCGACATCTTCAGCATGAGTAGCACCTATATTCCTGCCCCACTTCGGCAAGAAGTCATACTTCGTGCTAATGGACTGTGTGAATACTGCCTGATTCACCAGGATGATAGTTACTTTGGCTGTCAGGTGGATCACATCATCAGTGAAAAGCATGGCGGCCCAACGGAATTGGATAATCTGGCCTATGCCTGCACATTCTGTAATCGGCAAAAAGGCAGCGATGTTGGGTCAATTGATTGGGAAAGTAGCGACTTTATTCGTTTTTTCAACCCAAGAATTGACCGATGGAGCGAACATTTTAACCTGGATGGTTACCAGATCGTTCCACTTACGGCCGTTGGCAGAGTGACAGGCCGGATTTTGGGTTTCAATAGTGTTGACAGGTTATTGGAACGTCAGGAGCTGCACGGTTTGGGCAGATACCCTTCTTCTGAGGCTCAAGCTGTCATTGATTTATAGAGATGGACACAACAACCAAAGGGATTCCGGTTTCGTTACGGCCGTACTTCCAGGAATACAACCTGGACGACCTCGACCCGGCTCAGGACGCCTTCACCATCATCGAACGCACCCTGGCGCGGGGCCGCCGGAATGAATTGTGTTGGCTGTTCTCCTGTTACGGTGAGGAGCGATTACTGTCGTGGTTACAAAAAGTGGGTTGGCGCTCCTTGCCCCGCCGCCGTTTACTCTTCTGGCAGGCATACTTTGAACTGGATCAATTGCCGGAACGCTCAGGCATATGGCCGCACTAAGCACGCCCCACTGGGAACAGGTACCGTTACCTTTACAACAGGTCTTGCAAGCAATAGGCAGCCAACCATTTGCCCACCGTTTTTATCTGGCAGGCGGTACTGCCCTGGCGTTGCAATTAGGCCATCGCACATCAGCCGATTTAGATTTCTTTTCCAGCACCGATGAACTGGAAGAAGACAGCCGTCAGGAAATTATCCGTTCACTGACAGACCAGTTCCCGGTTACGGTTGAGGAAGGTGGTTTAGCCAGTTTGTATTTGAACGTAGCTGGGGTTGATGTCGGGTTTTTCAGCTACAGTTACCCATTACTGGCTGCCCCTACTCTGGCGTTCAATTAGCCGGTATGACGGATATTGGTCTGATGAAAATGGATGCCATCGTTACCAGAGGGGCGAAGAAAGATTTCTACGATCTGTACTTTATTGCCCAACATTTGTCCCTGGAGGAGATACTGGATCAAGGACAACAGAAATTCCCAATGGTTCGTGACTTCGGCACAATGGTTTTAATGGCGCTGGTAGATTTTGAAAAGGCGGACACTGAATCTCCCATCCAGACTGTGCCGGACGTACCCTGGGAACAGGTGAAAGCATTTTTCAGGCAAGAAGCAAAGCGGCTTGGACGCAGTTGGTTTCAAGGCAAATAACTTCACTTCTTCAGCTTTGCCCTTCTCTGCGCCTCTGCGCCTTTGCGCTAAAACATTTTGAAGGAGAAGCACATGTCATATGAAATTCGGAAAGTAGCTGTGATTGGGGCGGGCACGATGGGCGGCGGCATTGCCGCCCACCTGGCAAACATCGGTATTCCGGTGGTGTTGCTGGACATTGTGCCGCCCGATTTGAGCGCGGCGGAACAGGGCAACCGCAAAGCCCGCAACCGCATCGTGCAGTTGTTGTATGACCGGATGGCGAAGGCCAAACCGGCCAACCTGGCCCGCGCTGACCGCGCCGACCTGATCACCCTGGGCAATCTGGAAGATGATTTTGACCAGATTGCCGATTGTGACTGGATCGTGGAAGTGATCATCGAGCAGTTAGCGCCCAAACAGGCGCTCATGGAACGCATTGAGGCGGTGCGTAAACCGGGCAGCATCGTCAGCAGCAATACGTCGGGGATTCCGATCAGCCAGATTGCCGACGGCCGTAGCGACGAATTCCGCGCCCACTTCCTCGGCACCCACTTCTTCAACCCACCCCGCTATTTGAAACTACTGGAAATCATCCCCACCGCCGACACCAGCCGCGCCGTGTTGGATTTTATGGTGCAGTTTGGCAGCGAGGTGTTGGGCAAAGGCGTCGTCGTCTGTAAAGACACACCCAACTTCATCGCCAACCGCTTCATCGCCATCGTCGGCTCCTATATCAGCGAATACGCCCTGGAAAACGGCTACACCATCGCCGAAGTAGACGCCATCACCGGCCCGGTGGTGGGCCATCCCAAAACCGCCACCTTCCGCCTGACCGACCTGGTGGGGCTGGACGTGATGATGCACGTCAACAACAACCTCTACCCCGCCATCCCCCACGACAACTACCGCGAAGTCCTCAAATCGCCCAAGACCAATGCCCTCAACGCCCAAATGGCCGAACGCAAATGGCTGGGCAACAAGACCGGACAAGGCTTCTACAAGACGGTTATGGTTGGCGGTCAGCGCGAATTCCACACGCTGAACCCGGATACACTGGAATACTTCAATCCGCCCAGCGTGCGCTTTGATTCCATCGGCGCTACTCGCAAAATTGAAGATTTGGGTGAACGGCTGCGCAAATTGCTGGAATTTGACGACCGCGCTGCCCAATTTATCCGCGCCACCACCTACTATGCCCTGGCTTATGCCGCTTATGTGACGCCGGAAATTGCCTACAACATTGTGGACGTGGACAACGCCAACAAGTGGGGTTTTGCCCATGAAGCCGGCCCGTTTGAGATGTGGGATATGCTGGGGGTGCGGGAAACGGCCGTGAAAATGCGTGAAGCTGGCTACGAAGTGGCCGATTGGGTACAGGAGATGTTGGATAGTGGGCATGAGAGTTTTTACAAAAACGGCCGTTTTTATGACTTCCACACCGGCGCATACGTTGACCTGCCCAAAGATGAAAAGCACATCACTGTCGCCAATCTGCTGAAAAACGAGAAAATGTTGGCCCAAAACGGCAGCGCCCGCCTGCACGACATGGGTGATGGCGTCTTGCTCTACGAGTTCAACGCCAAGATGAACGCCATTGACGCCGACATCGTGGCCATGGGCAACACCGCCCTGGATCGGCTCAATACCGACTTTGACGCGCTGGTCATGGGCAACAATGGCGACAACTTCTGCGTGGGCGCGAACATTGCCATGGTCGGCATCGCTGCCGGGCAAGGCATGTGGGATACCCTGGACAAATCCATCAAGGATTTACAGACACTCACCTTCAACCTGCGCCATGCGCCTAAACCGGTGGTCACAGCGCCGCATCAGATGTCGCTGGGTGGTGGGGCGGAAATGGTGATGGCGGGCTGGACGGCCGTTGCCGACCACGAATCCTACATCGGCCTGGTGGAAGTGGGTGTGGGGCTTATCCCGGCCGGCGGCGGCTGCAAAGAGCTGGTACGCCGCAAAATCAACCCGGTGATGCGCAGCGCCAACGCCGACGTGCTGCCCGCCATGCAAGAGATTTTCCAAAACATCGCCACCGCCAAAGTGGGCACGAGCGCCTGGGAAGCGCGGGAGTTGGGCTTCCTCACCGACCAGGACACGATTATGATGAACAGCGACCATCGGCTGGCAAAAGCCAAAGAAAAGGCGCTGCAACTGGTCTCTGCCGGCGTGCGACCGCCCGAAATAGAGAAAATTTACGCCGCCGGCCGGGACACCCTTTACGCGCTCTATCTGGGTATCCGCAGCTTTGAATGGGGCCGCTACGCCAGCGCCCACGACGCCCTTATCAGCCGCAAGCTGGCCTACGTGTTATGTGGTGGCGACCTGAGCGAACCGGCCTGGGTTGACCCCTGGTACCTGCTCGACCTGGAACGGCAAATGTTCATCGAACTGCTGCACGAAGAAAAGACCCGCGAGCGCATTATGCACATGTTACAGACAGGGAAACCGTTGCGGAACTAATCTGTAGGGCGATTTTGCAAAATCGCCCTACTTAACGGAGAAAACAAATGACACGAGAAGCAGTAATTGTCGCCGCCAGCCGCACGGCCGTCGGCAAAGCTAAACGCGGTACCACCCGTCACTGGCGTTCCGATGAAATGGCCGCCGCCGTCATCCGTGAAGCATTGCGCCAGGCCGAAGGGCTGGACCCGCACGAAGTAGATGATGTGATTATCGGCTGCGCCATGCCGGAAGGGGCACAGGGGCTGAACTTCGGCCGCACCATCGCCCTGCGCGCCGGGCTGCCAGTGGATGTGCCCGGCATGACCGTCAACCGCTTTTGCTCCAGCGGCCTGCAAACCATCGCCCTGGCGGCCGAGCGCATCATCGCCAACGGCGCGGATGTGATTATTGCCGGTGGCGCAGAGACGATGAGCCTGGTGCCCATGACCGGCTTCCGCGTTAACCCCAACCCGTACATGGTGGAAAACCAGCCGGAAGTGTATATGGGCATGGGGCTGACGGCCGAGCGCGTGGCCGATGAATTTGAAGTCAGCCGCCAGGCGCAAGACGAATATGCCCTGCGCAGTCACCAGCGCGCCACCGCCGCTTATGAACGGGGTCTATTCAAAGATGAAATCTTGCCGGTGGAAATGGAAGAAGTGACACCAGGAACCAACGGGGCGCAACGACGCACCATTATGCTGGACAGAGATGAACACGTGCGCCCGGAGACCACTCTGGAAGGGCTGGCGAAACTCAAGCCCGTTTTCATGCAAGGTGGTACTGTCACCGCCGGGAACGCTTCGCCGCTGAGTGATGGCGCGGCGGCGGTGATTGTGATGGAACGGCAGAAGGCGGAAGCGTTAGGGCTAAAACCGTTGGTGCGCTTTGTGGGCTTCAACGTGGGCGGCGTGCGGCCAGAGGTAATGGGCGTAGGGCCGATCACGGCCGTGCCTCGCCTACTCAAACGCACCGGCATGGCCCTGTCCGACATTGACCTGATCGAACTCAACGAAGCGTTTGCTTCCCAGGCGGTGGCCGTCATCCGCGAACTAGGCTTTGACGAAGAGAAAACGAATGTTAACGGCGGCGCCATTGCCCTCGGCCACCCGTTGGGAGCAACGGGGGCTAAGCTGACGGTGCAAATCATCCACGAAATGAAGCGCCGCCAGTCACAGTTTGGCATGGTGACTATGTGCATCGGCGGTGGCATGGGCGCCGCCGGGATTTTTGAGAATTTGAATTAACAGGATTGTTCACAAAAAAACGGCCTGGAAACTTAGTCCAGGCCGTTTTTGTTTATGCCCCATTTGACCCCAGGTGGGTTAAGCTTTGGCAACGAACCAGGCAGCCACATATCCCTGACGGCCGTCTGCCATTTGCACATTTAACCATTGGCCTTGCACGCCAATTTTGTTGGCTGGCGCGCCCGCTTCGATAACCTGCAACTGTGTGTTTTTAGGCAGATAAGCAATCAAGGTGTCATCTCCCACGCGGGGCGCGGAGCGGAAAGAGACGCTATCGCCTGTTGTTTTGACCGTCAGTTTCGCGGCGGGCGCCGGGGCGGCGGGCGCCGGGACGGTAGGGGGTGGAGTTTGGGGCACGGCCGTTTCTTGCACAAACCAGGCTGCCACATACCCCTCACCACCACCTGGCTCGCGTACCCGCAGCCATTGTCCTTGTTTGCCAATTTTGGCCCGCGCCTGAGAAGGCAGATCGAGAACGGTGAGTACGGCCGTGACCGGCACCGACTTGATCACATTGGCCGGGTCAACAGCCGGCTGGCGACGCAGCGTAATCTCCGTCGTCGGTTTTACCGCCATGGGTTTGTCATCACCGGGCGCTGGCTGGGCAGGGGCTGCCGGTGCAGGGGGAGTAGCTGGTGCGGCGGGCGCAGTAGGGGTGGCAGGGGTAGCCGGAGCAGTGGGGACCGCCGGTTTGTCTTCCGCTTTGGGCAGGTCGCCTGTGCCATGCCAGATCACTTTCTGGATGATCTCTTCTGGGCGTTTGTTACCAAAACCATAACGGCCTACCAGCGTCTCCGGCGCGCCTTGTTTCTGCCAGGGGTCCCACATCTGGTAATCATCCCCCACCTTCCCGGTCAGCACCACCCAATGCCCATCCTCCTCTTCAAAGGCCCGATCTTCTTCCCGGTCAACCTGCACCACCACCATTGATCCGGCTGCCAGTCCCATGTCAATGTCAGCCATCGGCGCGGGGATGGGGTTTTTGCACTCCACATAGCGCTGCCGTTTCACGCCCAGCGACGGGAACTGCCCCGGCACCGTCGCCGACTTAATCCACGCGCCGTTATAACCGCCGCTGGCTATCATCTTTTGATTCAGCGACAATGGCGTTTCGTTCGCGCCAAAGTGGTTCATCACCATCGTCATGCTGGTAAGCAGACAGCCCACCATACCAATGGTCATATGCTGGTCTGTGCCAATTTTTACGTCCTTCCAGCGGGGATCGTTCTGATAATACTGCGCTTCTGCCATCTTAGGGTGCCTCCAATTGCAAGTTGAGATTTAAGATTGGAGATCAGGGATTGGTCTTCTGGGGATTTCCAAACACTAATCTCAAGGTAACCTTGGTTTGACTTAATACCGCCGGGGGAAGTCCATCGGGAAGTATAGGCATTTCGGGGCAGCCTGCCTATCCCACTTTGGTGATTTTAGGGTCTGTTCGTAGATAACTTTCCTGGTGGGAGTGGAGGCTTTAGCCGGTACGTTCCGGCTAAAGCCTCCACTCCTCACATGACCATGGGGCATCACTTCACGAGCAGAACCGGACATTGTGCCAGAATGCTTACCTTGTGGCTGATGGTACCCCACCCTTCATCCGGGTGTTGCAAATCAATTTTGTGGGAACTCATTACAATTAAGTCAACGTCCTGCCCGGCGGCAAAACGCAAAATTTCTTCCACCCGATGTCCAACGATGATGTGTGACGTAAGCGCGATCTCCACATCTGGCTGCGAGGCAATCAATGTTGTCATTTTGGCATGGGCTTCGGCTTCCAGTTTCTCGTAAAAGTCTTGGAAATCCTCAAGTGCGCCGCTAATGAGTTTGATAACGTGCAGGAGGCTAACACGGCCGTTACCCATGCGCGCCATTTCCAGCGCCACCATCAAAGCCTGCGGGTTACGCTCCGAGAAATCTACCGGAACCAAAATATGCTGGTACATTGTTCTCTCCCATAGTGACCGGTGGCTGGCTGCCGGTACAAGCCACTAACCCGCAGCCCTCAACCACCAGCAATGTGTCCCTGCTGTGGCCCGTTTCCAACCGTGCCACCTCTGGCAAAAATGCCAGATTATGACCATGGCAAGGATTGTGATGTAAATTTTACAACTCCTTCTAAGACAGTTCCATCTGGAATAGTGACTTGCCGACCGCTCTCATTTTTTATGATGACCTCTCCCCGGCAAACCACTCCTTTGCCAAAACAAACATCCCCACGCACATCAAAGCGTGTACACTGAATCAAAGAAGGTGCTCCGTGAGGAAAACGCGCTTCCAAATCATAGTGAAATTTATAATACGTCGGGTCCAGGTTGACCACAAAATGCATCATGTGCCGACCAGCGCCGGGAATTACCCGGAAATCGGCCGTTAGCTCGTAGGCATCGGAGCGCACAGCCAATAACTCATTGGTCGTTTTGACCGGCGCAAAACGTTCTCGCCCCACGCGCACCGCCTGCGCCCCGGTGAAGATGGCAATGGCTGACCCCATAGCGGTTTCTAGCTGGTATACGGCCGTTGAATCGGCATCACGTGGGTCAACCGTCTTGCCGTTACGAATGATCGGTAGCCCGAACTGATAATTCTGCTCCTCCATCACTCGCTGTAAGGATGGCAAATGAAACCAGAGATTATTGGTGTTAAAGTAGCGGTAACGGCTTATATCCTGAAAAGCATCCTCGTCTTCTTCTGGGCATTGTGCCGATTCACGCAAAATGAGTTGGCCGTCTGGTCGCTGCGCCAGATGTCCCCCCTTGCGGTCCATTTCCGTGCGGTTTGCCACTTCCATCATAAAGGGGAGTTGCTGGCTGGCAAAGTAACCCAGAATGCGCCGATCAATGACGGCGCCCAAATTGTCAGCATTAGAAACGAAGGCATATTCATATCCCCGTGCCAGCAACGCCGTCAATGTGCCACTGGTAACCAGGGCAGTATAAATATCACCATGACCAGGCGGGCACCATTCTAAAGCCGGGTTATCGGGCCAGGATACAGGCGTCAGGTCGGCCTGGGTAATCTTTGGGGCTTTATGCTGCAAAAAGCTTTGGGACAGCCCATTATCCAATTCAGGATAACGGCACAGGACTTCACGGGCATCTTCCTGGGTGCTGAAGCTATCCATCAGGATGAGGGGCACGGCCGTGCAAATGGACTGCCGCGCAATAATATCCAAAAAGGACAGGCCTTCTTTGACCACCAGCAAGGATTTGGCCTGTTCCAGCCCCATGCTGGTGCCCAGGCCCCCATTGAGTTTGATAACGGCCGTGTGCGGCATGGCCTCTTCACCAATGGCTGCCATCTCTTCCGAAAACGTATCGGCATCTGGCAATGCAGTCACCGGCTCAATCTCAGACTCAGAGATAAGGCCGGTGTTACCGGCTACCAACTGCTCATAATAACCGGCAAAGGTACGAATAAACACATCGGGTAAACCCTCCGCCTGCATCCGCGCAGCAAATGGACGGAATGGCGGGCTGAATTGTGCGGCATCTAACGACATATGTGCTCCAAATGGTGGGTGATTGTGAAAATCCCTCTACGACGTTTCATTTATTTTATTTATTGAAGTGGGGTGGGATCATTTGGCTGGCTTAACTGGTTGAGCAAACGTTGGGCATCCCGATCATGGGGGTTGGCTTGCAAAGCGCGCTGAAACCAGGTAATGGCCTGTTCATTTTCATGCCGGTCGCGGTAAACCAGGCCAATGTTATAGGCCACGTGGGGAGCGCCGGGATCAAGCGCCAATGCCTGCTGAAACGCGGTAATGGCTCTCAACTGATCTTCATCAGCAGCCAGGACCGGATTGCCCAGGTAAGCGGCCCCCAGGTTTGTCCAGATGGCAGGATCATCAGGACGACGGGCGGCCAACGCTTCCAAAATGGGTACTGCCTGGCGAAATTTATTGGTGAGGATATAAGCGCCGCTGAGGTTGACGGCCGTGTCTACATGTTCCGGTTCCAAATCATACGCTTTTTGCAAAAGAGGCGCTGCCTGAGCCGCCTTCCCTTCATGTAGTAGTTCGGTTCCCCGACGGAAATAAGCCTCAAACTGACTTTGCGCCGGTTTATGTTGTTTTTTTGTCTCACTCATCTTTCACTCTCAATCATATACATGCCCCCACCTTTATAACTGCCTATGCTACCACGTTCTTATCATCATCACACATTCATTAAGATTGCGCATACGGTCACGCAACAGAAAAATTCGTGTAGTTGTTAATTCCGCATTTTATGTTGATTCATGTTTGATCTTATGCAAAGTAATTGCTATAATGCTCGCAGATTTAACTAACATAATCTTAGATTACAGTCGGCCTTATAACATAATCCACTGTTTGAAGGTATCTGCATCGGCGTTAATGTAATCAAAAGATCATAGTTACCTCAATCAAACAACAATGGCACTCATTTGGTGATTCAACCCGCCAGTATTGCTATACGAATGCACGGCGCTGCATGAATAGTCGGTGTGTTCGTAAGGAGTTGCAGGGGATGGATGAACAGCTGCTCGCCTTTCTGGATTACCTTCAGGAAGAGTACAACTACTCCAATAATACAACCGCTGCTTATAAAAACGACCTCAACCAGTTTGTAAATTTTCTGCACAACGGCCGTTACGGTGAGATTAATTCCTGGAATGCGATCACACCGGACATTGTGTATGATTACGTCGAATTTATGAAAAGCCAGCCGTATGCTTCCTCGTCAGTAGCGCGTAAAGTAGCAGCGGTGAAGTCCTTTTTCAACTATTTGCATGAACAGAATGCCATTAAAGATAATCCTACCACTCAAGTTGATTCCCCCAAAGTCAAAAAACGCCTGCCACAAACCCTCACCTTTCAGGAAGTTGAGCAACTCCTGGCAGCCCCGGCCCAAAAGAGAACACCCAAAAATTTACGTGACACCGCTTTACTGAATGTCTTGTACTCAACCGGAATGCGGGTAACAGAAGTCGTATCTTTACAAGTTGAAGACATTGACCTGGAACATGCGCTGCTCTTTTGCCCCGGCAAAGATGAAAGCAGCCGTAAATTGCCTTTTGACGCCCACACGCAGCAGATATTGGCACTGTACCTGGACGAGGGACGGCCGTACCTGGTCAAAGACAAAGAAGAAAAAGCCCTGTTTCTCAACCATCGCGGGCAGCAGTTGACGCGCCAGGGATTATGGCTGATCATTAAGGCATATGCGAAGCAGGCTGACCTGAGGACCTCGGTGACGCCCCACACCCTGCGCCACAGTTTCGCCGCGCACAAGCTCCACAGCGGCTCTGACCTGCAAGAAGTTCAGAAACTGCTGGGCCACGCCAATATCTCCACCACACAAATTTACACACATTTGGGTGACGATGATCCCGATGAGGAAGATGCTGACGAAGCGGAATTGTTTTTTGAAGAAGCAGTGGCTGTCCCCACTCCTTGAACCCTGCCTTGGTTAGAACCTGTACACTAAAACCCCTATGAACGAAATGACTGCTACCCATGTTGCCGAAGCAGCCACGGCCGTGCGCCAACTCACCCGGTATCAACCTACCGTTGGACTGGTACTGGGTTCCGGCCTGAATGCCCTGGCCGACAGTATCCAAAATCCCGACATTATTCCCTATGAGCAAATTCCCCACTGGCCGGCCTCAACTGTGCCCGGGCACGGTGGGCGGCTGGTCATCGGCCAGCTAGAGGGGCAGACGGTGCTGGCGCAGCAGGGGCGCGCCCATTTTTACGAAGGGTACGCCATGTCCCACATCACGCTGCCCGTGCGTGTCATGCGGTTGCTGGGCATCCAGACCCTCATCGTCACCAACGCCGCCGGCGGCATCAATGCCTCCTTCCAACCAGGGGATTTGATGCTTATCACCGACCACATCAACTTTTTAGGTATTGCCGGTCATAACCCTCTGCGCGGCCCCAATGAGAACAGCTTCGGCCCCCGTTTTCCCGACATGACACGGCCGTATGACCCTCACCTGCGCCAGATTGCTTTAGAAGTCGCCCAGGCACAGGGCTTCACCCTGCAACAAGGCGTCTACAGTTACGTCGCCGGCCCCAGTTTTGAGACCCCTGCCGAACTCCGTTTCTTACGCACCGCCGGCGCTGATGCGGTAGGCATGTCCACCGTCCCTGAAGTGGTGGTGGCCCGGCACGCCGGCATGCGCGTGGTTGGCATCTCGTCTATCACCAATAAAGCCGATCCAGACCCACAACCCGGCGCCACCGTCACCCATGATGAAGTGCTAGAGACGGGCAAACAAATTGTTCCTAATCTCATGGCGTTGATTCGGGGCATCTTGCCCAGATTATCAGAAGCCGTCACCGGTTAATGGGCTGCCTGGTTCGAGATTGGAGATTGGGGATTGGAGATGCGCACAATCTCCAATCCGCAGTCTCCTGATCTCCCACCACTCTCCACCTCGATGGAAAGAATCTATATTTTCATCCTGCGCAATGATGTCTGGATGTTACTTCTGGCCTCGCTTGGCCTCATCTGGTACATCAGCGAATATTTGCGGGCACGCCGCCTGTTGCAGCGGGCTGTGTTTGGCCTGGAATTGGAACGGGGACGTCAGTTGCGCAACAATGCAGCCATCTTTATTCTGGCGCTAACGGCCGTCATCGGCATCGTCATCTACGTTAATTACCAGGTAGCACCCACGCTCCCACCCGAACTGCTGCGACCACCAACACCCACGCCAGACCTGGAGCGCACGCCATTGACCTCCCCCACGCCGCCGGTTATCCCTTCATCCACACCCACACCACCCTTAGCGCCTACCATTACCCTGCCCAGCCAGCCATTAGTGCCACCGCCCATTGCCCCGGCTGCCACCGCTACTGAAGCCATAGAACAAGAGGACGGCGACACGGCCGTGACCCTACCCACCCCCGCACTTGCCTCCACCCCCGTCATTGGCTGCAACCTCCAGCTCACCATCAGCGAGCCGCGCAATGGCGCCACTGTGTCCGGATTCATCGAGTTTTTCGGCACGGCTAACACCCCCGATTTTGGCGGCTATACGCTGGAAGCCAACGGCCCACAAACCAACGGCCAATGGGCTTCCCTGGTGGGGCGCACCATCAACCAGCCGGTTGTAGACGGTCTGTTGGGTAATGTCAACCTCAGCCAATGGGAATCAGGGCCATACCTCGTCCGGCTCACAGCCTTCAACCGCAGCGGCGAGGCCACCTATCAGTGCGCCATTCAGATCACGCTAGAGAATTAGAGAGTGGAGATTGGCGCATTGCCAATCTCTACTCTCTAATCTCATAAAAACAAAGCAGTGTATTGCCATAGCGGCGACTGTCTGCCAGTTTGAGAGAGGGCAGCTCCACCGGCTGCATCTCTTTAGGATCAATTTGTACTACCACCAGCCCATCGGGATTTATGCAGGCCGACGGCCGTGCCGCCACCAGTTGCAGCGCTTCCAACCAGATGCCCTTGTATTGCGGTGGGGCAATGTAAATCAGGTCAAACGGCCGTGCCGGCGGCTGCTGCAAATAGGCAAAAGCATCCATCTGGCGCACCTCCGCCCCCTCTGTCAATTGGGTATGTCGCAAATTCTCCTGAATGGTCAAAATAGCCGGGCGCATTTTGTCCACAAACACCACTTCGGCCGCCCCCCGGCTGAGCGCCTCAATACCCACCTGCCCCGTCCCGGCAAACAAATCCAGCCAGCGCTGCCCGGATACATCACCCAGGATGTTAAACAGGCTCTCCTTCACCCGATCCATAATCGGCCGGGTGCTGTCGCCGGGCACACGCTTCAACTTCCGACCTTTTGCCTTACCGCCAATAACACGCATGTTTTTTTCTGAGATTAAGAGATTGGGAGATTCAATCTCCAATCTTCAATCTCACAATCTCTCATTTACAACCACACCAGCTTCCCTCTTACCTGACCACCAATGTAAACAGTTCCACATTATCCCCCACCTGCACACCATCTACCAACAGCGGCAGCCGCCAGCCTTCAGACTGCACCCATAACCCGGCGCTGACACGATATTCACCGGGTGGCAGGTCTGGCGGCAGCGCCAGGTAATGCTCGTCACGCACATAAGTATCCAGCGACCAGCGCCGGGTGGGAAATTCACCCGGGTTGAGTTTATCTGATTGGGCCACCAGCACACCATCTGGCGATAAGAGGTGTACAAAGACTTGAAAGTTGATGTCCAACGGATTGAGCGCCTTCCAATAAAGTTCCAGGGGAATCATGTCGCCGGGCACGGCCGTTGGCCGCCGCGCTGTGTACCCAATCAGAGCTATTTGCTCGCCAAAATTCGCCATCATGTCCGTGGCCGCCGGTTCGGCCTCCAGACCAGAGGAGTTGTAATGCAAAACGCCGGTTGGCTCCAGCAGCAAAATGGTCACGGCCGTTACACCCAACACCACCACCAACGTCACCCAATCCGGTCGTTCCAGCCGGGGTGGGAATAGAGGTGGTAGTTGAGAATTATCCGCCACCTGCCGTCGCCGCAATCCCCAGGCCACCAATAGCATCAGCGCCAATGACACGGCCGTGACCACATGCGCCGCCGTGCGCGTCGGCGTGCTGCCAAATTCCACATCTATCACATGCCGCCCTGCCGGTACAGGCACAACCAAAAACCCCTCAGGCCGCCCTAACTCTGTCAAAACCGGCTCGCCATCAATGCGCACTTCCCAACCGGGGAAATCAAACAGATAGAGGCGGAACAGCAGCTTTTGGGGGGTATCCATGATGTAGCGGGTGTGTAACGGCCGTATCACCTGCGTCTCCAGCATCACCTCCGGCGGCAGCACATCCCAATTCACCCGATCCATGGGTAGTCCTTCAACAATACCGCTGACCACACTGGCCTTGCGCGCCGGTACCACATCCACCGTCGCCGGTACATAATCGGCCGTCGAGGTCGTGCCCAACCAACGCCCGGTATTTTCAATCAACGACATGCGCAGTGTATTCACTTCGCCAAAATCATCCCAGAGCGCGGGTTGGCTCATGAGCAGCCCCAGGGCAATGGTTAGAGAAACGAGCACGGCCGTCAGCCACTCCTCCACCCGCTTATGTCCCTGCCAGGCCGCCAGCAGCCCATCTGTAGCCGCCCCCGCCAGCACCGCACACATCGCTGCCGCCGCCCCTAACAGCCGCCAGGGAAACTGGAAAAAAGCCATAAACGACAGCCCTTCCCAAACCGGCGTCGCGGCAGGCAACATCAAAAACAGTAAACCTACCAACGCCAGGGCAAAAAACACAACATGCGCTCCCTGCCGCAGCCGCCGCAAAAACAGCAGCACCACCGCCAACGCCGCCATCACCCACTGCATCACCCCCAAATTGAAGCGAAACGCCGGTTCCGACGCCCCCCAATCCAGCTGCTGCGAAAGGGCCAGCATTTCCTGCAATGATAGAAAATGGGTGTGAAAATCATAATTCCCCCCCTGCCCAATGAGTGTCTGCAATGTCACCGCGTTCCGCTCCAACAGCACCGGCAGCCAGAAAAACGCGGCCACGCCCAAGCCGAGGAGAAGGGCGGCGAAGGTGATGCGTGAGGCGTGAGGCGTAACACGTGATGCGTGATGCGTGAGGCGTGAACACACAATCTGCCATACTGCCCAGGCGCAGAGCAAGGCGAAAAAAAGCAACCCCATGAGGTTGTGGGAAAGGATAACGGCGGCGGTGAGCAGCACGGCCGTGACCCATACCCGCGCCCCGCCTCCTTTACGCAGCCGATCCAGCGCCCACAGCGCCAGCGGAAAGATGCCCAGGCTCAACGACTCCGGCAAAACCCCACGCGCATGGGGGTCTACATATTGCACATAGGGCGCATACACATAGATCGCCGCCGCCACATACCCGGCAGGTCGCCCCCAATTGTCGCGCACAAACCCATACATCCCCAACGCCGCCGCCAGCAGACCAATGATAAAACCGGCCTTCACCGCCGCCACCGCATCCCAAAACGGCCACAACTCAAACAACAACCCCACATAATACGCCAGCGGTGCGTAATAATTGAAAATGGGGTAGCCATAGCCATGATAAAAATTAGGCGCCCAACGCGGATAATAATCGCCGCCGCGCACCAGCAGCCCCAACTCATGCAGCCGGAAAATGTGCAGTTCCGCGTCCGTCTCTACCGGCAAACTGGCACGGCTAACAAACGGCCAGATGGCGATGAGAGCAATTGCCACTACCACAAAAAAACCGGGGTCTACCCGGCGCAAAAGTTGCTTCAAATCACCCATTTTGAACGGAGGGGAGGCTTTAGCCAACACAGTGTCGGCTAAAGCCTCCCCTCCGGGGAACCATTTTAGATGTTTACCTGGCCAATCAAATCCACAATCTGGTCAGGATGGTCGGCGACGGTGACGCCGGCCTGGCGTAGGGCGGTAATTTTGCCATCGGCCGTTCCCGATCCGCCTTCCACAATGGCCCCGGCATGACCCATGCGGCGTCCTGGGGGAGCGGTGCGCCCGGCAATAAACGAGGTGACACGCTTGGTCATGTTGCGGGCGATATAAGCCGCCGCCTGCTCCTCTGCATTACCGCCGATTTCACCGATCATGATAATCTGCTCGGTCTCCGGGTCATCTTCAAACAGTTGCAACACGTCAATGAACGACACGCCGCTGATGGGATCGCCGCCAATGCCCACACAGGTGGATTGACCAATGCCCCGCCGCGTCAGCGCATCAACTACTTCGTAGGTGAGCGTACCGCTCTTAGACACCACGCCCACGTTGCCGGGCATAGCGATATTACCGGGGATGATGCCCACCTTGGCCTGACCGGGCGTCAGCAAACCGGGGCAGTTTGGTCCCACCAGGATGATACGCCGGGTTTCCAGGTAGGCGCGGGCGGCAATCATGTCCAGCACGGGGATATGCTCGGTGAGGCAAACGATAAGGTCTACGCCGGCATCGGCTGCTTCGTAGATGGCGTCTATGGCAAAACGGGCGGGCACAAAGATGATGCTGGCATTGGCCCCGGTTGCTTCTACGGCGCTTTTAACCGTATCAAAAATGGGCACTCGTTTGCTGTCGCCGTCAAACCATTGGCCGCCTTTGCCGGGGGTAACACCGCCGACGACGTTGGTGCCGTAGGTGATCATCTGGTTGGTGTGAAAGGCGCCTTCACGCCCGGTAATGCCCTGAACCAATAAACGTGTGTTTTTGTCAACTAAGATGCTCATGAATCACCCCGTTTGGCTGCTGCCACAGCTTTTTGGGCGGCGTCGGAAAGGGTCACGGCCGTCTCCATCTCCGCATCTACCAATATCTCCATCCCCTCTTTGGCGTTCGTGCCAGCCAGACGCACAATCAAGGGCACGGCCGTGTCAATCTGTGCCAACGCCTCAATGATCCCCCGCGCTACCTCATCACCCCGCGTAATGCCGCCAAAAATGTTAATCAGCACCGCCTTCACATTCGGGTCAGAGAGGATAAGGCGCAGCGCCGTTGTCACCTGCTCCGCCTTCGCGCCGCCGCCAATATCCAGGAAATTGGCCGGTTCGCCGCCAAACAATTTGATCACATCCATCGTCGTCATGGCCAGGCCGGCGCCGTTAACCATACACCCGATATTGCCTTCCAACTGGATAAAATTGATACCACTCAGCCGGGCTTCCCGTTCGGCCAGGGGTTCTTCGTCCACATCGCGCATTTCGGCCAGCCGCGTCTGGCGTGAGAGGGCATTGTCATCAATCGTCATTTTGCCGTCCAGCGCCATTAACTTGCCGTCGCCGGTAATTACCAGGGGGTTAATTTCGGTCAGTGAAGCATCGTTTGCCTGGAAGCAGGCATAGAGTGAGGCCACAATTTTGTGAAAATCGCGCCATAGTTCGCGCGGCAAGTCCATCGCCGAGGCCAGATAGGTGGCCTGGTAACCGCGCACGCCTAACGCCGGTTCAATATGCACCGTCAAAATTTTCTCCGGGGATACAGCCGCTACCTCTTCGATATCCATGCCGCCAGCGGCCGAAGCCATGATCATGGGACGGCGGGCAGCACGATCAATGAGAACGGCCAGGTAGATTTCCTGTTTGATGCCCGGCGCTTGCTGGTCTACCAGCACGCGGCGGACTTTGTATCCTTTAATGTCCATGCCCAGGATGCGAGCAGCCTGCGTTTCCGCTTCATCCGGCGTATTGGCCAGGCCAATACCACCGGCCTTGCCGCGTCCGCCAACATGCACCTGGGACTTCACCACGACACGGCCGCCTAATTCGCGGGCAATCTCGCGTGCTTCCGCCGGGGAAGAAGCGACTTTGCCATCAGGAATAGGCACACCGTGTTCTGCAAATAACCGTTTTGCCTGGTATTCGTGCAGATTCACTATTCTGTCTCCTTTGCTGTGGGAAATGTTGCCTGTACATAGAACAGGCGAACGATGCTGCCAGCGTTCGCCTGTTTAAGTTATCAAGGTGTGGCGAGGATTATAACATGAGGCGAAGAGTGAGACGAACTCACTCTTCGACAATGCGAATGGTGTGATGCATAGGCACGGCTTTAGAAAGCATGGCGTGGACGGAGCAGTAACGCTCGATGGACAGGTTGACCGCTTTTTCTACTTTGGTGGGGTCCAGGTCACGGCCGTACACCACATATTCCACTTCAATATCCGTAAACACCTTCGGGTGGTCGGTGGCCCGTTCGCCGTTGAAGTTCACCTCAAACCCGGTCACATCCAGCCGCATCTTCTCCAAAATGGAGATGACATCCATGGCCGTGCAGCCAACGGTAGCTACAGCTTGCAACTGCATGGGACTCATCCCCTTCTTTTGTTCACCTGGTGGCGGGCTGCTTTCTAGCTCAAGGCTCATCCCGTCAGGGGTGGTCGCTGTAAAATGTAATCCTTTATTCCATGTAACTTTTGCTTCCATTCTTTCTCCATTAGTGGGCGATTTGGAAAATCGCCTTACCAAATATCAATTATTTGCCCATTTGACGATGCTATCCAGTGTAGCCTTACAGCGGCACGGCCGTTAGTGACATTCCTCACCTTCAATGACACGTAATGTGTGGCGTGAGGGTTTCTCCTACCACGCATCACGTGTCATGTCAAAACCTATAGATAATTCAGTTAGAAGTTGGACAATAGACCTGACAGGTTTTCTGAAACCTGTCAGGTCTGCATCGCTAAAGTTTGCACAAACTCTATTTGAATTCTCCATAAAATGAGAGAGCGGTTGGCACAACGGCCGTCGCGTTTGTGCCCCCCTTTATCTCTGATATAATGCCCCGTTTTGAGTTGGCATGATGAGTGAGAAGGTAAATTTTACCCCTGAAGAGCGACGCTGCCCGGTGTGTGATGCGGTAGTGGCGGAAGAAGCCAGCGTTTGTCTGATGTGCGGCTACCGGCTGCCGCCGCTGTCCCCTCCGGTCACGGAAACCGCCGCGCCACCAGAAGCACCCACCCCCGTACCTACCGCCGAGATAACGGCCGAACCGCTCATTTCTGAACCGGAACCGGTCACGCCTGCCCTGAACGAAGCTGAAGGGGCCATGCCCCCCACTGCCAGTACGCCAGAACCAGAAGTAACGGCCGTGCCCCCTATGCCCGTGCCGGATGTGGTCGAAAGTGTCATGCGGGAACGGCAGGCGCCGTTGGTATTGGTGATGACGGCCGTGTTCACCGTGTTCATCATCATTCTGGCTTCGCTTGTCTGGCAGTACCGCCCCGATGAAGTCAGTATGGTCATCGCTCCTTCCGTGACGCCCATCCCGCCTACCATCACCTTCACCCCTACCTGGACGCCGCTGCCCACCGAAACCCAGCCGCCTACACTCACCCCCACCATCACACCCACCCCGGCCCCCACCGAAACGCCGCCGCCGCCGCGCTCCCATACCGTTAGCAGCGGCGAGACGCTGTTTGGCCTCTCGTTTGTCTACCGGGTTTCCATGGACAGCATCACTGCGCTCAACGGTTTAGCGGACAACGCCCAAATTCAGGTCAACCAGAACCTGCTCATCCCCTGGCCCACGCCTACACCACCTTTGGAAATCATCACCGTTGAGGTGAATGGCGAGACAGTCATCGCCGATCCGCGTGGCTGCGACCGGTACGAAGTGCAGTCGGGCGACTCCATTGTGGCAATTGCTTCCCAGTTTGGCATTCCGTTTGAGTTACTGGCACAGGTAAACCGCATTACCGACGCCACTATTTTGCAGCCAGGGGATACAGTTTGCATTCCGCGCATCAGCTATGGTAGTGTGGAAGATATTCCGCCCACGCCGGGGCCGTCCCCCACGCCCACCAATACACCACCGCCCGCCGGACCAAAGCTGCTCTACCCGGTCAACGAAACGGTGATTGAGCCGCCGGATGGCGTGGTGCGATTGCAGTGGACGGCCGTGAAAAATCTCACCGCCGCCGAATGGTACATGGTGGAACTGGCCGATGTGAACTTGCTGGATACGCTGCCGCAGCGAGGATTCACCCGCGACAGTTCCTTCATCGTCCCCTCAGAGTGGCGCCCTGATGTGCCGGAAACGCGCCAGCTTTGTTGGCGCGTCAGCATTGTGAACGTCACCGGCTACCGCTCGGACGGACTGCCCATTTACACCTTTGGCGGCGAAAGCAGCAACCCCGCCTGCTTCAACTGGTTGGGCGCGTTCCCCACCGCTACGCCCACCCCCACTTTTACGCCTTCCCCCACTGCTTTACCAGGTTCGTAGCAGGCACTTTAGCGCCGTCTGTAGGCGATGAATCGCCCGCTACAAACGTGGAACCTACAGCAAAAACGGGTTACCTTCGCGCTCTTCGCCGATGGTGGTAGCGGGGCCATGTCCGCTGAGGACGTGCGTCTCGTCTGGCAAGGTAAGCAGTTTTTGGCGAATACTACGCATCAATGTGGTATGGTCGCCGCCGGGCAAATCGGTACGGCCGATGCTCTGCTGGAACAACACATCCCCATCAAAAATAACCCGGTACGCCGGTAAATAAAAACAGACATGGCCGGGCGCATGACCGGGTGTATACAACACCTCCAGTGACAGCTTCCCTACCTGGATCACATCTCCTTCGGCCAGCAGATGATCCGGCTCTGGCGGGTCAGGAATGGTCAGGCCAAAAAAGGCGGCGGACATGGTGGCCTGGGAGAGCATGGTGACGGCGTCGGGATGGATGTAAATGGGGGCGTTGGTTTCTTCTTGCAGTTGGGCCAGGCCACCCACGTGGTCAAAGTGGGCATGGGTGAGCAGGATGTGGGTGACGATGTACCCTTTTTCCACGGCCGTAGCCGCAATCCCGCGCCCATCCCAGGCCGGATCAATGATCGCCGCTTCCATCGTCTGCTGGCAGCCCAATAGATAACAATTCGTTTGCAATGGCCCCAGGGGGAGTTGTAGGATTTCAATCATAACAACCTCATAATAGTGGCCGGTTGCAGGTATTCACGTGCCACCTGCTACTTGCCACCTGCTATCTGCCACCCATTACCCCGGCAGCGTCGGTTTGGCGCGGGTACGGCTAAAGGCAAACAGGCTCATGGGAATCATGCGCTGCGCCCGCCAGGACAGATAAAAGATTTCGCTGACAAGCGCCAGATTCAGCGCCGCCGCCGCCGATGGTAAACCGGGCAAACGCAGCCGAACTCCCAACGCCAGCGTCACGGCCGTGACCACCAGATTCACCGCCATCGCCACGTTCACATCGGTGGTGTGACGGCCGTGAATCAACATTCCCCGCAGCCACATGCCCACCACTGTCAGGCCGGGAAAAAAGAGATAAAAGACCAGGGTATATTGCGCCAGCGCCCCTACCTGGGCCGTCATATCCTGCACCACAAACAGGTAAAAGGTAGAAAGCGGTGTGAAGATAAACAGGAGCATGAAGAGGGTGACGGCCAACGCCAGATTCCGGGCAAAACGACGAATCATCGTAAAAGATTCGGGGCCGTTACTCAGGGCGATCACCACTTCTGGCAGGGCAAAGGCCGCCGCGCGGGCCATCAGCAATACCTGAAACAGCACCGGCCAGGCCGCCAGTGACGCCACCGGATTATCCAGCTTGGCCAGGCTGCTGGTAACCAGCGGCTGCACCATCAAAATCATCAGGCTGGTAGCTGCCAGCGGCAGGTGAAACCAGAATAGCTGGCGATAAGAAAGCGCAGACCCACTCACCAATGGCGCGCTGGGGCTGAGTTGGTTTTGCAGCAACGGCCGTACCGCCGCCGTGGCAAAAATCGCTTCGGCCACCACCCCGGCCATCAGCGCCAGCGCGCCAATGACCACACCGGGCCAGGGAGAAAAAAGCCCGCACACAATCGCTACCCCACCGGACGCTGCCAACCGCACGGCCGTGCCCCAGGCCATCTTACCCGGCTGCCCATAGGCAATCAACACCCCCTGCAAAAAGCGCCGCCAGGCAATAGCCGCGCTCCAAAAGGTCATGATCTGCATACCAGGACGCACCCAGACGGCCACTTCCGGGGGCGCGCCCATCCAATCCATCACCAGGTTAAAAACGGGGGTAAAGGCAATGAGGATGGTCACGGCCGTGAGCAAAACCATCCAATGAATGGTAAAACGCCGCACCAACAAAAAGGTAGCCCGATCCTTCACCAGCGCCGTCGAAGTCGCCAGCATATTGATGATGGGGCTTTCAATCATCACCGACAGGCTGACCACAATGCCCATCGCCGCCAGCATAATCACCTCATTGGGCAGGCGGTTGATGGTGGCGCTGACGATGGGGCCTTCAGCCGTCATCAGCAACCAGCTTAAGAACAGGGGCAGCCAGAATAAAAAAACATTTCGTTGTCGCATATGCCGACCTCCAGGCAGAAGACGGAGTATAAAGCGACACGGCAGGCAGGACAAGCGCCAGCAGCGATCAGGTAAGAAGTTGTCTATATACCTGACGCCACCGACCTGGTATCCGTAACCCGAAGTCCGAATACCGTTATCCGACAGATTTTCCAGAGGTGGTGCCTTCGAATTACGGATTACGGATTACCGAATACGGGTACTAGCCATATATCATTTGCAGCACGCGCGTAGTAATGTGCGCTTCCACAAAAGCAGCCATGATGAGCAGCGGCAGGCCAACACCGAGGAAGATGCGGGTGAAATCGGCCATGCGCATGAGGAAATTCTCGCTCAAGGTATGGTCAGGCGAGGGGTGAATAATGACCACCTGCCAGCGCAAAATGGCAGCGGTGGTAATGAGCAGCGCCGGAAATTCAAGGAGGGCATGGGGCAAAAAGGCCGCCAGCAAGAATTGAAACGGATTCTGCCCCGCCAGGTAAAATTGCGCGGCTAAAAAGGCCATGACACCCCAGGGCAGCATAAAGATAAGAACCGCCAACACGCCAAAGGTGAACACGCCCAACAACGCCTGCAAAGCGATAACACGTACATTTTGCAGGATAATGACTATTGGCAAGGCAGCAAACAGGAAGGCATATTCTTCCAGATTGGCGACCATATTGGCCCCGGTTAGCTCCGCCTGCATGTCTGGCGGCAGGGTGTAGCGGTAAGCCAGCCAGATACCAAAGAGGACGGCGCCGGCAAAAGCCAGCAGCAATACCCCCATTGGTTGCAGAAGTGCGGGAAAAATTGCAAATGTTTCCTTGTACCAGGCAAGGGGGCGCGGATACCGACCCTGCCATCCTTGCCCACTCAAGCGCCGCCAATACACCTGGAACATCCAGCCCAGGCGAATCTGATCAATATCCCGACCCAGTAATTCCTCGCGGTTAAAGACATAGAGACCCATGCGAATGAGGACAACGGCCGTTAACCCCAACCCCACTATCAGCCACCACAACCCGGCATGGTTTCCCCAAAACAGCGCCCCCGCCTCAAACTGAATCAGCAAGGCCATGGGCACAATAATAAAACTCGCCAGCAAGTTGGCCGCACGCACGCTGGTCGCCTGGCTGGAAACCACCACCGCCGCCGCCACCATAATCACTCCTTGCACTGTCGTCAGCAGCATCACCTGGACAATCAATTCCGGTTCTGGCCGCCAGTCCAGATTTGTCCATAGACTGACCATATACACCAACATACCCAGGTAACTGGCCGTCAACGGGGGCACCAGCGCCGCCAGCATCTTACCGGCATACAACTCTGTATTGCTCAACGGTGAGGCCAGCAGCGGCTCCAGGCTGTTGCGCTCCTTTTCACCCACAAACGTTTCCAGGGCAATGATGAGCGAAAAAGACATGGGGAAGAAACCGACTACCAGCAGCAGGAAGGGGATTAGCTGTGTGGCAATAATTTCAGCGCCATACTGGTCGGCAAAAGTGATCGCTCGCCGGGCGGTAAAGTTCATCAAGGCAGGAAACGCCAGCGTCAGCAGAAAAATGGGCATGATAATGCGCCAGTCGCGGAACGAATCCCGAATTTCACGCCGGGCAATCACCAGCGCCATGCGAATAGAATTTTGTTTAACGGGGATGAATGTAGTTAAAGAAGCCATAACATCTTTTTTGTTTCGTAGCAGGCGATTTATCGCCTTTATACGGCGATAAATCGCCTACTACAAACTCTTTTACTCAATTTCTTCGATTACACGCAAATAAATCTGTTCCAGGCTTTGGGAAACCGGCTGCAAGGAGATCACACCCAGGCCCAGGCCATCCAGGCAGCGCACCAGTTGGGGATTGATCACGTCCGGGTTGTCGGTGCGGTAGCGAATGGTGTCGTTATGGATGGACTCGACGGTGATCAGGTGTTCCAACTCTTTCACCTCACCGTTAAGCAGTTTGTCTACCCGCACTTCCAGTTGGGGCTGGCCTAGAAGCTGCTGCTTTAGTTCGGCAAATGTGCCCTGGGCAACCAACTGGCCTTGTTTGATGATGGCGATCTTGTCGGCCAATAGTTCGGCTTCGGCCAGGTTGTGGGTGCAAAGGATGACGGTACGGCGATCATTACGTAGTTCGAGGATGGCATCGCGCACCAGTTTGGCGCTGTGGGGGTCCATAGCAGAGGTAGGTTCGTCTAGCAGCAGCACGGCGGGGTTGTGCAGCATAGAGCGGATGAGACCAACTTTCTGGCGCATACCTTTGGAATAGGTTCCTAACCGCTTCTCTTCTGCCCCAGCCATATAAAACCGGGCAAACATTTCTTTGCCTCTGGCGCGGGTTTCTTTGTCGGGGATACCGTAGAGACGGCCGTAAAACTCCAGATATTCCAACCCACTCATGCGTGTATACAGGCCGGGCTGCTCGGTGAGCATACCAATGGAGCGGCGCACGCCGTCAGCTTGTGTGACCACGTCATAGCCGTTCACACGGGCGTAGCCGGTAGTGGGTTTGAGAATTGCGCCAATCATGCGCACAGTGGTTGTTTTACCCGCGCCGTTTGGCCCCAGCAGCGCCAAAAGCTGCCCGGCAGGCACATTGAGAGAGAGGTTTTGCACGGCCGTGAACGTATCAAACACCTTCCCTAAATTTTCAATTTCAATCATAGTTGCACTCCTATCGTGCCCCTCCACACCACAAAACACCGCAGCTGGCGGGATTGTGACAGAGACACAACTTTATTATGGGGCAGTTGAAGTTGGGGGTAAATAGGTAATTGAGTAATTGAGCATTAACCGATAACCGATTACCGATAACCGATTACCGATTACCGATTACCGATTACCGATCTTTGCCGCCAGCGGCGGGCCAGCACCCAGGCCGCCATAATCAGGGCAACCAGCAGGGAAACGAAGGTAGCCACCGCCATGTTCAGATCGAGGCCGAGCAAATTGAGGGTACGGCTGTCCAGACGCACCATTTCCAGCAGGATACGACCGGTGGCGTAAAAGATGAGGTAGAGGGCGGTTAATTCGCCGGTGAGCAGGCGGGCGCTGTACCGTTTGGCCAGGGTATACAGCACCAGAAAGGCCAGCAAATTCCAGAGGGATTCATATAAAAAGGCGGGGTGGAACCGGCTGAATTCTTCATAGCCGGGCAGGCGATGGGCCTGGCTGATAGTGACGGCCCAGGGGAGCGTGGTGGGACGGCCGTACAATTCCTGGTTGAAAAAGTTGCCCCAGCGACCAAATACCTGCCCCAAAGCCACGCCAACAACGGCCAGGTCAGCCCAGGCCAGGGTAGGAATCCGCTGGCGGCGCGTGTAGATAAACAGCCCCAGCGCCCCACCGGCCAGACCGCCATAAATACCCAATCCACCGGCGCGAATGTTGATCAACTGCATCGGATTGCGGAAGTAATCCCAGGGGGTCTCAATGCCAAAAGCCGCCATGCTGGGTGAGGGGGTCAACACATGGTACAGGCGGGCGCCAATGACGGCAAACAACAGGCAAACCATCAACCCATTCCAAACGTGGTCAGGGTTCCAAATACGCCAGGGGGCGCCGTTTTGTGGCCCGGCCATCAACCATGAAGTTTCCACGCCCGGCGTTTCTTCCAGCGCCTGACCAATTGTGTCTATTTCGGCCGGTTTGAAGCCTAAGTTGCGCGGGTCTAGCCCCCAGCGGAAGAGCAATTGGCCTAATGTGGTGATGTGACGCTGCTGCAATTTCAGGCTAAGTTCGGCGCTGAGGCCGAGTACGGCCGTGTCCTGCTTTTGCACAGTTGGTGGCACATACCGGTCAAACAAAGCTATTGCCCGTTCATTTGCCAGTTTAGAAACCACATAACCGCCTAAGGCAATCCCCCCCACAATACAAATGCCATACCAGAAGATGGGCAGATTCAGAACGGGAATGACAAAGGCGGCTGCGGTCGGCGTGTTGCCCGTTCGCAGATGGTTGATAAAGAGGATCGTTACCAGAAGCAATCCCCCCAGGATCAGATACCAGTATGGCTCCAAACCCAGGCGCTGTTGCCAGTTTGAAAGATGTTTACGCATGGGTCAATCAGCCTGCTCTTTGTTTTGTTCTGCTTTTAGTTCGGTAATCCATTGTTTCCAGACATGATACCCACGCTGGAACAATGTGAAATAAGTGGTTACGGCCAACAGCACCAACAAGATTTCCGGTTGGTTCAAAAACAGCAAGACAATCATGGCCGCATACCGTTCCACGCGGCTGGCAATGCCCACTTTGGAGTTGTAGCCTAATGATTCCGCTTTAGAACGGGCATAACTGACCATGATCGAACCGGTAACAGCCAGGTAGGAAACAGCCATCATGGTCACGTCTTCTTGCAGCCAGTAGTAATAGATGAAGCCGCCAAACAGGATGATTTCGGCCAGTCGATCAAGTGTGGAATCTAGAAATGCGCCAAAACCGCCCTGTTTGCGCCCCATTTTGCGCGCCAGTGAACCATCCAGTGCATCCAGAGGCGACAACAATAACATGGCCACGGCAGCCCAACGGAACTGACCATTGGCAATGAGCCAGGCAAACAAGAAATGAAATAACATGCCCAGCACGGTGAGCACATCTGGTGAAATTTTGTATTTCGCCAGGAAATTGACAATGGGGTCTATGACGATCCTGGCGTAAACGCGCAGTTTATCAGTTAATACTTTAGGTTCAGGAGGGGGTATCTTGTTGGCATCGGTTTCTGCCATAGTTTTCTCTTCCTCTGGTGGAGTTTGGTGGATGCTACCGAAAGTGGAGGAGACTGTCAAACTTTCGTCATCTGTGAACGGTAAGTGGTAATCGGTAGCTGAGCATTACCAGCCATCCAGCCGAAAGCCTAACCAGGGGGACTGCATTTCAGCGTGGGTCATGCTGCCGTGGCCGCCAATAAATAGCCGGGCTTTCTTTTCCTGGGCGCGAATAAGCAGTTTGTAACCACTGCGCATGATGACGACTACGTCACCGAGACGGTCGAGGGCCACGGCCGTATGTGGCGGTGGGCCAAATAATCCTGCAGCCAACGCTTCAGCCGAACGCATGGCCACCAGGGCATGGCCCAGATGGGCGTGCAGGTAATGGAGGATGTCTTCGGTACGGCCGTGTTTTGCATACAAATAACTCACCCGGTGTTCACCGGTGGGCCGCATAAACAACATCTCTTGTAAACGGGGGTGGTCTTCCAAAAATATGTAATCGGGCAAGGCCACCTGCCCATGATCGGCCGTAACAAAGAGCAGAGTATCCTGACGGGCCACGGCCGTGAGCCGGTTCAGAAACTCCTGCTCAATCTGGTAAAACAACATGCGGGCTTCGGCGCGAGTGGCAGCGCCATCCCATAAGCGGAAATGGCTCAAGGTATCAATGACCGGCCAGTAAGCGAAGATAAACATCGGCTCACCCGCCTTTTCGTGCAACAACTGCCCCATTTGGGTGAGCATATCGGCAAAAGTCACGCTCCCCAGGTCGGCGGCTACACCACGAGTGTGCATCTTACTCAACGCCGAGCCAACGATCTCGCGGCCCTTAAAGGAGTAAGTGGGCACGCCATACCGGGCCAGTTGTTCGGCCAGGCCAGGCCAGTGCAGAAATGTCTCCGGCTCTAAACCGGCCTCCACCAGGGCATCTGGATGGTGGGCAAACACGGGCGTAAACCTGAGCATTTCGGTGGCGGTGGCAAACTCCGGGAAAAACATGGTAAATCCCAACATACCGTGCTGCGCCGGAGCGGCGCCCGTCCACAAACTGCTGAGGGCGGCCACCGTTGTCGAAGGGAAAATGGAGGTCAGTTGGCCGACCACACCTGCTTTTTGCACCAACCGCTCCAGGTTAGGCGCTTCTGCTTGCAGCAAATTCCAGCCAAAGGCGTCTAGTACCAGCAAGACGACCCGTTTTGCGCCGCTGGCCAGCGGCTGCCACAGATCGGCGTGCAGCGGCAGCAGCCCCCGAAAGGGTACATGTAAAATCTCGGCGGCGGTAGCGGGGATATTGGCAATGGAACGGCCGTCATACGCCGGCCACGTAAATTCATCTGGCAGTTGATTCATAGAACACAAAAAAAGCCAGGAAATAGACCTGGCTTTTTCGGACAATTAGGGCGTTGGGTACGGCCGTAATGTTGGGTACGGCCGTACCATTCTCCTCGCTTCAAACGAGAGCAAAAACAAGACCTGACAGGTTTTGGAAAACCTATCAGGTCTGATTGTTTACTTCAAAGACTCACCTAACGCGCTCATGCGGTTAGCCACACTACCATCCACCACCTGGTCGCCTACACGCACCACCAGGCCACCCAAAATACCAGGGTCAACCTTGAATGTTACGGTAGCTGCCTTCAAGGCGCTCTTCACATTGGCCTGCTCCGCATCCGTCAACGGCAAAGCGCTGGTGACTTCGGCCGTATCGCCGCTCATAGCGGCCACACCGCTTGGCACTTTGGCAAAGAAGTCGGCAATCAGCGACCGTTGGCGTTCTTCACTCAGCGATTCACCTATCAGCTTATTGGCTGCTGCAATCGCAATAGAAGCCACCTGACCGCGTAAATCGGCCAGAATACGGTTTCGCTCCGCTTCCGCATCACTGCTGGCGCTGGCCACTACCGCTTTAGCTTCTTCATTGGCCTGGGCCAAAATACTCCTGGCCTGCTCTTCAGCCTGACCGGCCGCTTCCTGGCGGATTTTGGCGGCTTCGGCGCGAGCCTCATCCAATACTTTCTTCGCCTGGGAGTCCGCACTATCGCGGGCAATGGCCGCCTGGCGCGCATCCTCCAACCCCTTGGCAATTCGCGCTTTCCGTTCTTCCAGCACCCGAATGATAGGATTATAGAGATAACCGCGCAGCACAAAGAGAAGGATGGTGAAGAGGACTATCTGCATAAACAGGTAGCCCAAATTAATACCTAATGCTTCCATTTCTTTCCTCTCAATTCCATTCAGCCCTGTTGGCAGCTACACCGCCAACAGGCAAATGAACAGTTTAGCTGCCGACAGGCGCCACGAAAATCAGAATCAGAGAAACGACCAGGGCATAAATAGCCACGGCTTCGGCCAAAGCTACACCCAAGATCATGTTACCAACAATCTGACCGGAAGCATCTGGGTTGCGGGCAATACCCTGCACCGCGCCGCCGACGACGATACCCACACCAGCGCCAGCGCCGATAGCACCCGTCATCGCCAGACCTGCCCCTAAGTATTTGAGGCCAGTTGCTAAAATAATTGCGGATTCTGGATCCATTATCATTATCCTCCAAAGGTTTGATTTACTTTACTTGGTAATTATTTAGAAGTTAAACTTTCAGAGAAGTTGAACTTCTTAACTCAATTAATGATGATCATCGCCATGCCCGTGCGTGGCGCCGGCCATGAAGGTCAGGGTGAGCAGGGCAAATACCAATGCTTGCAATGCGCCCACGCCAAATTCCAGGAAGTAAAAGGCCAGGTTAGCCACTGGCAGCAAGGAAGCGATCACGAACAGCAATACCATACCGGCGAAGATGTTACCCAACAACCGGAAGGCAAATGAAACGATTTTGAACACTTCACTGATGAATTCCAGTATACCAACACCAGTATCCATGACAGCCAGAGGGCTTTTGGCAATCTTGTCACCATCCCAGACAAAAAACTTCTTCCAATAACGTATCCCCAGCGCCCGCATCCCATAGTACTGGGTCATAACAACGGAGATGATGGCGATGGCCAGAGTAAAGTTCATGTCTGTCGCGGCAGGCCGCACAAACGGGATGATGGCCCACACAGCGCCGGGCGGGTTTTCGCCGTTTTCGTCTGGGCGCGGATTGACCAGGAAGATACCCCGTTGCAGAGCGGCATCATTCCGTTCTTCTACCTCGTGCTCAACATCTTCAAACACAATATGTGCTTCTTCTTTAGCTTCGGCTTCAGACTTACCGGCAGCAAGCGCCGCTTCGTAGGTGATCTTTTCCGCCTGTTCGGCCCGCAAATGGGGAATGTTTTCCCATTTCCCGATGGAGTCAACACCAGGCACCAGCCCAACCCAGTTGGAAATGAGGATCCACAGGATGAAGGTCATAAAGAAGGGGAAGAAGGCTTTAGTCCACTTACCGGCGGAATTTCCTACGTAGTTGTAGGCCATTTCAAACACCATTTCAAAGAAGTTATAGAAGCCGGTGGGCACCTCATCGGCCGTGCGCGAACGGGGCCGCACGGCAAAGGCGATAATGAAGATGAGGGTGAAGGAGATAAGGGCAGCGATGAAGGTGTTGGTTAAGCCATATGAAAATGGGCCTTCCAGGGGGCTGCCCTCAGGCCAGTGCATCACAACTTCACCCGGCAACTGGATGACCGGACGTACTGGTGAAAACGTAAAATCCAGCCCCATAATACCGCTGATAGGGTCACTCCCCATCGCGCCGCCGAAGAGGATCAAGAGCAGGACGCCAAGATAAATGACATACCGTTTTTTCATGTGGTGGTATCTTCCTCCGTTTGTTCAGATTGTTGCATTTTTATCTGGGCACGGTTTACGGCCGTCAGGCTCAAGCGCACCGTGAAATAAAGGGCAACCGGTACGCTGCCAACCATCAAAAAAACTGTAAATAATGCCTTCGTACCCAGGAATTTATCAAGTGCCAGACCCGCACCGAGGGCGATAAAAACAATGAATACAATCAAACAACCTACCTGCCCCACCACACTTGCCAGGAGTGCCTGGGTATTAATATCTTGTTGATTCTTACTCACTATTCACCCACCAGAGCGCGAGTTTGCGCATTATATCACAAAGGAATTGTGTGACAATTTTTCGTAATCCGTAAGCCGTAATCCGACCCTTTCGGATAACGGCTCACGGGCAACGACTTACGAATTTAGCCACCTGCCAGCGTTAAAAAGGAGGCAGCCGCCTGTAATGTCCATTGATAAGCCGGTCCGGCGTAGACGCCTAAGACAATCACCACCAGGGTGGTGATACCCAACCCCATCACCGCCGCCCGTGAGACGGGAATTTCAATCGCCTCGGCATCAGAACGGTAGAGGTACATATATTTAATGACCGTGAGGTAGTAATACAAGGCTACAAAAGCATTGAAGATGCCAATGGCAGCCAGCCACCAATACCCGGCGTCTACAGCCGCTTTGAACAGGAAAAACTTGCCCAGGAAGCCGGCTGTGGGGGGAATGCCACCTAGAGAGAGCAGCGCCACCATCATCACCAGCGCCAGATAGGGCGAACGCCGGTTAAGGCCATACAAGTCTTCCATCTGGTCGGACTTGGAGACGTTGCTGACGATAATGATGACGCCAAACGCAGCGATATTGGTAAAGGCGTACATAAGCAGATAGAACATGGAGGCGCCGTATCCATCTTGGGTAAAGATGATCAACCCAATCATGGCATAGCCTGCCTGGGCTACACTGGAATAAGCCAGCATACGCTTGATGTTCTTCTGGAAAATGGCAGACAGATTGCCCAGTGTCATGGTGATGATGCAAATAACCACCAGCAACGCCCACCAGGCGGGTTGGGCACTGGGCACAGAGGTGGGTGCGCCAAACACACCGGCCGTAAACACGCGCAGGAAAATGGCAAACCCGGCCGCTTTGGAAGCGGTAGAAACGAACGCGGTAAAGGCGGTTGGCGCGCCTTCGTAGGTATCGGGCGCCCACCAGTGGAAGGGTACGGCCGAGATCTTGAAGCCAAAACCAACGACAATCATCACGACGGCGACCAGGAGAACGGCCGTCAAATCTTGAACCTGTGTTACCATCTGCGCCGTACCGGTTTGCTGGGCCTGGGCTATGGTGGGGATACTCTGCACGATGTCGCCCAAAACGTAGATATTGGTGCTGCCAAATATGCCATAAATGAAGCTCATGCCAAAGAGCATCACGGCCGTAGCAAACGCCCCATACACAAAATACTTCATGCCCGCTTCCGCCGAACGGTCATCCGCTTTGTAGAAGCCCGCCAGAATATAGGACGAAATACTCGCCATTTCCAGGCCAATATACAGCATGATCAGGTCAGCCGAAGCCGCCATCAGGCTAAAACCCATGGTTGCCGTAATAAGCAGCGCAAAATACTCTATCTTTTGCAGCCAGGGCGTATCCAAAGAGACCAGACAGGTCGTCATCAGCGCCGTCAGGAAAATGACCCGAAACACCAGCGTGATCATGTCATTGCGCAGCATCCCGCCCCAAATGAGCGTCTCTTGCAGCGATGCGTTCGCCGCGGGAATATCAGCATACCACCACAGTCCCAGCGTGAGCACCAGAATAATAAACGCCCCCCAGGCGGTCATCAGGCCCACATTCCGCTGCCGATCATTGGGCAGCATCCGGCTGTAAATCTGAATGCTAAAAAGCAAAATCGTCAGTGAGATTTCTGGTAATAAAAACAGGTACCAGGATGAAGGGATTTCCACGTTATGCACCTCCCAACCAGAGCAGCAGGTTAGACGCGCCCATCTGCACCGTATCCAATATAGTCATGGCTTGCTGCGCCTCATTTAACCGGTTAATGATCGGGGTCATGCCCGATTCCACCATAGGCACAATAATCTGCGGATACACGCCGATGACGACCAAAATAGCCACAAACATGACCAACGTCAGCTTATCAATAGGCAAGATGGGGCGCATGTCGTGCCATTTTTCGGCGTCATATTCACCAAAAAAGACAGAGCCGACAGCCCGCAAGATATACCCGGCCGTAATCACAATCGCCGGCACGGAAATAATGGCGATCCAGCGATAATAATTACCGGGATTCAAGCCAAATGCGCCGCTAAAATTCATGCCATTACCTTCCCATAACCCCACAAAGATGGGAAACTCGGCAATGAAACCGGACAGGCCAGGCATACCCATAGAAACGAGACCGCCAATAACGAAGGCCACCGCACCCCAGGACAACACCTTGTTCATACCGCTCAGTTGGTCCATATCGCGGGTATGCGCCCGGTCATAAATCATGCCTACGACGGAGAAGAAGAGAGCGGTCATCACACCGTGGCTGACCATCTGTACCCCGGCGCCGGTGTAACCCTTCAGGTTTAGCGTGGCAAAACCCATGGCTACCAGCCCCATATGGCTGACGCTGGAATAGCCAATCAGGTATTTCATGTCACGCTGGCGCATGGCAATAAGGGAGCCGTACACGACGTTGATGAGGGTGAGCAGAATGACAAAGGGCATCCAGTAGACGGTACCTTCCGGCAAAATCTGGATACCGACGCGCATGGAGGCATACGCGCCCAGTTTCATCAAGACACCGGCATGAATCATGGACACGGCCGTTGGCGCAGCCACGTGCCCATCCGGCGACCAGTTGTGGAACGGGAACGTACCCGCCAACACCGCAAAACCAAAAAAGAGGGGCAGAAACGTCACCAGTTGCAGGTCAAAGGGGAAATTGGCTTCCGCCCACACGCGCAGGTCAAACGTCGGCTGCGGCAGTTGGAAATAGAGCACCAGGAAGGCGATGAAGGAGACAAAGCTGCCGATGAGCAGATAGAGCGTCAGCTTCATGGCCGCATATTCCCGCGTCTGTTTCCAGCCCCAAATGACGATCATGACGTACATGGGCAGCACGGCCAGCTCGTAAAAGAAGAAGAGCAAAAAGGCGTCTACGGCCACAAATACGCCCTGCACACCGGCTACCAGCAGCATGAAAAAGGCAAAAAACTCACGCGGCCGGTCATCAATGCTCCAGGAGATGAGGACGCCGCCCAGACCGACAATGGATGTCAGCAGCACCAACGTGGCGCTCAAGCCATCTACCCCGACAATGTAGTTGATGCCTACACTGGGAATCCAGCGGTACTCCTCCAGATAGGCCAGCGTCTCCCCCCAGGGCGTGTTGGGATCCGGCAGCGCCGCGTTATAGGAGAAATACACATACAAAGAGAGCAACAGTCCCAAAATCATAGCCGCCAATGCCAGCATCCGCGCGTTTTCGCCCCGTTCTTTGGGGAGCAAGAGGATGATAACGGCCGTTACTATCGGCGAAAGTGCAATAATGGATAAAAAGGGAAATTCCATAAGCCTCTTCCCAACAAAGAGATTAGAGATTGGCAAGTAGAGATTGGACGAATCTCCAATTCTCTAATCGCCAATCTTTTCTTAGCTAAACAACCACACCACTGTATCGTTAATAAAGGTCACAATCCATTGCGGCCAGAGGCCCAGGCTGAGCATCAGGATCATCAGCGGCCAGATGACCAGATGTTCCCGCAGCGTCATATCCTGCCCCTTCAGGCTTTGCCATTCCGGCTTCACCGGGCCATGCAGCGTCGCCCCAATTCCCTTCAAAATGTAAGCGCCGGTCATCAGCAAACCGAGCATAGACAACGCCATATGGACGGGGAAAATGCCAATACTGCCGCGCACCACCATGAATTCGCTAACAAATCCATTCAAACCAGGCAACCCTAATGAAGCCATGCTGGTAAAAACGAGGATGGCGCCAAAGACGGGCAGTACCGTCCAGATACCGCCAAACTTTTTCAAGTCACGGGTATGCGCCCGCTCATAAATCACCCCCACCAGGAAAAACATCGCCGCCGCCGACAACCCATGATTAAACATTTGGAAGACCGCGCCGTTAGTGGCCATGATGGCATCGCCTGTCCACTCAGGTATGCTGTAGGCCGAGCCATACACATAGGCCATCACCGCTACCCCCATCACCACAAAACCCATGTGGTTAATGGAGGAATAGGCCACCAGCCGTTTGAAGTCCCACTGCCCAAAGGCGGCATAACCACCCATCACAATACTTAACATGCCAAAGGTAGCCAGAATACCGGCTGTCAGGTGTGCCTGCTCCGGGAACAGGGGGATAACCAGGCGAATGAAACCATACGCGCCCAACTTAAGCAGCACACCGGCCAGGACCATGGAGCCGGCCGTCGGCGCTTGCGTGTGCGCATCCGGCAGCCAGGTATGGAAAGGCCAGATGGGAACTTTGATAGCAAAGGCAATGACAAAGGCCACATAGGCCACCCACTTCACCGTCTCTGTGGAAAGCCCCACCACCGGCAATGTACCGCCGCTTAAATTCACCCAGGAATCATAAAGCTGCGGAATGTCATACGTGCCCGTCGCCAGACCAATAATCTGGATGGAGAGCAGCAGCCCCAGGCTGCCGGCCATGGTGTAAATCATAAACTTGAAGGAAGCGTATACCCGGTCGGCGCTGCCCCAAATGCGGATGAGGAAGTACATCGGCACCAGCCCAAACTCCCAAAAGATGAAGAAGATGAGCAGGTCAAGCGAGGCGAACAGGCCAAGCATGGCTGTTTCCATAATCAGGAATAATACCATGTAGAGTTTGGCCCGGTCTTCGATATTAAAGGATGCCAGGATAGCCAGTGGGGTCAGCAACGTGGTCAGCAAAAACATGGGCATGGTAATGCCATCTACGCCGACGTGATAGGTGGAACCTAAGAGGGGCAACCATTCGGCCTGATACTCAAAGGCAAACCCGGGCAGGCCACGAAAATTGGTGTTGTAATCCAGCCACATGGCAACGACCAACACCAACGGTACCAGACTGAATGCCAGCGCCAATCGCCGCACGGTTGACTTGGCATCCTCCGGCATCAAGAAGAGGATAAAAGCGGCAATTGCTGGGAAGAAAATAACCAGGTTGATGATGTTATCTAAGAAGAAATCCATCGTGCTTTTCCAGAGTAATTGGGTAATTGAGTAATTACCTGATTACTTAATCAATCACTAAAACAGTCCCGCCAGCCAGTCCAAACCGCCATAAATGCTGACGAACAACATCATAAAAGCGAGGGCGACAGCAATCAGCCCAGAGTACAACACATATTCTTGAATGCGCCCCGATTGCAACAAGCGGCTTTCGCGGGCCAGGTAGAGGAACCCATCTTTGATTTTGTCCACACCGCCGCTGATGACCACTTCTTCAAATCGTTTGCAGTAACGGCCGATGGCGTAGATGATATTGGCAATGGCATGCAGTGTGCCATCAACAATACCCTTGTCTACCCATTCACTGGCAAAGGTCTCGGAAAACCAGACCGTAGGGCGGTAAAAGATGACGTGATACAGCTCATCCCAATACCACTTGCGGTTGAGGAAGGTGTGCAGTGGCCCCAGAGCGCGAATGAGGGGATCTGGTTGTTCTTTTTTGAGGGGGTTACGGCCGTAGACCAACCACCCCGCGCCAATACCACCCAATGCCACCACCAGCGACGTAATCAACGGCGCCCATGACCATACAATCTCTTCGTGAACGTCTATCGGCGTCAAACCCGCTTCGTGCAGTTCAATCATCGGCTCTTCAATGGTCGTGAGCACAAAATGATGCACAAAGTTAATTTGCCCCAAATCCTGCCCCAGGAAATGGTCAGGAATGCCCAGCCAGCCCAAGACAATGGCAAAAAAAGCCAGAATCATCAGCGGCACAGTCATGAACTTGTTACTCTCATGGGCATGTTCCGCCAGAGGAGTACGCGGTTTACCGGCAAACGTCATTGCCAACTGGCGCGTGGTGTAAAACGCGGTCAGGAACGCCGCCAGCGCCAGCATCACCAACACCACCAGCGCCATCGGGTTGCCATGCGTAAACTCAGCATAAGCATGAGCAAAAATCTCGTCCTTTGACCAGAAACCGGCGGTAATAAAGGGCAGACCAGACAGCGCCATGCCACCAATCATAAAAGCCCAAAACGTCACCGGCATTTTGTGGCGCAGACCACCCATGTAGCGCATATCTTGCGGGTCGGTGTGATGATCATGCACGTGCATGGCCCCATGTTCCATGCCATGAATCACGGAGCCGGAAGAAAGGAAGAGCAGCGCCTTGAAAAAGGCATGGGTAATCAGATGGAAGGCAGCCGCCACATATCCACCGACACCAATCGCCGCCACCATAAACCCTAGTTGCGAAATGGTGGAATAAGCCAGCACCCCCTTCACATCATACTGCGCCACCGCAATCGTCGCCGCCATCAGCGCCGTAAATGCGCCAATCCCGGCGATAATCCAGCCCACCTCCGGATTGTTTTGCAAGGAAACCGCAACCAGGGGGAAGATGCGCAAAAGCATGTAAATACCGGCCGACACCATAGCCGCCGCATGGATGGTAGCGCTGACAGGCGTCGGGCCTTCCATGGCGTCCGGCAGCCAGGCGTGCAACGGCCATTGCGATGATTTGCCCACCGTGCCGGTGAACAGCAATAAAGTCATCATGGCAATGCCGCCCAGGCCAATGCCGGCAATGGCATGTTCAAACCCGTGCAGCGTAAACGCCTCACTAAAGTTCAGTGTGCCAAAGCTCCGGTAAAACAGGACGATACCCAACAACATGACCACATCGGCGATGCGAGTGGTCATAAATGCCTTGCGCCCTGCCTGCCGGGGTGAAATGTGGGGGATGTCGCCAGGCTGTATATGGTAATCGCGGGCATACCAGAAGCCGATGAGAGCGTAGGAGCAGAAACCCATAATCTCCCAACCAACAAACAGCAGCAGCAGGTTGTCGGCCACTACCAGCACCAGCATCGCCCCGGCAAAGAGGCTCATCAAGGCAAAAAAGCGGGAAAAGAGCGGGTCTTCCTGACCGTGATTAGGTACGCCTTTGATCATGCCTCGTGGCTGCCCGTAGTTGTGGTAGCCCACGCTGTAGACAAAAATCATAAAGACAGCTAACGGCACCATGAACAGCATGATGGTGGTCAGCGCATCTACGGCTACGCCCATATCCAGCCAGAGGGTACAGTTGTCGCCAGATTGCGGCGGGCAGGGGCCAAAGGGCAGCCAGTCAATGGAACTGGCATACTGCACCGGGTGATGGGCCAGTTCATGCACATCCAGCCCCACCATGTTCGCCACCACCGTCCAACTGAGAACCAGGGAGGCAATCACGCCCGCCCAGGCCAGCGCCCAACTCAACGTGCGGTTGCGGTTGGTGAACAGGGTGATAATGAAGAAAACAAGGAGTGGGCCGGCTGGAATGAGCCAGGTCATTAGGGTTAGGGTTTCTTCAGTCATACTTTTTCTCAAAAATTAGTCAAGGGCTACGCCCTTGACTAATTTTTCAACAAGTCCAACTCTTCAGCTACCACCGAATCACGGCGGCGGTAAACAGAGATGATCAGCGCCAGACCAACGGCCGCTTCCGCCGCCGCTACCGTTAACACAAAAATTGCCCAGGCCCAACCGGATGTAATGGTGAAATACGGCATGGATGGGTTTGGATTGAGCAAGACGCTGTAACGCCAAAAGGCTACCAGATTGATATTGACGGCGTTGAGCATAAGTTCTACCGCCATCAAAATACCGACGGCATTTCGCCGGGCAAAAACGCCATAAGCGCCAATGGAAAAGAGAAGCGCAGCAACAATGAGGTACCAGCTTAAAGGAATCATGCCTCATCCTCCACCTGGGGCCAGGCCACGTATATAGCGCCAATCAAAGCCGCCAGCAGCAACATGGAAGCGACGATAAAGGGGATGACATAGGCGTTGGGGCTGACAAAATCTGCGCCTAACTGCACTACGATTTGATCCATGATGGCAGTGGGGACTTCCGGCGGGCTGTCAAAAATCTCATTGCGCCACAGCCGAGTGATGACAAAAACGAGGAGGGCAAAACTGATAACGGCCGTGAGCAACCCCGCCCCTACCTGCGAATTAAACGGCGTATCCTGTGCCTGCATCATCCGCCGTGTCAACATGATGGCAAAAATGATGAGGATGGAGATCGCCCCAATGTATATCAACAACTGCGCCGCCGCCAAAAAACCGGCTTCCAGCGTAATATAAATGCCCGCCACCCCTAGAAACGACACCATCATCGCCAGGGCAGCATGAAACAGGTTACGCTGTGTCACCACCAAAATACCGGCCACAATCGTCAACCCACTTACTGCTAAGAAAACTATCTGCTCTCCAGTCACGAGATCACTCCGTAATCCGTAATCGGTAATCCGTGTTCCGTAATCGGTTTACGGCTCACGGATTACAGATTTACCGATCAATGCGCGTGTGCATGTTCCAGTTCTGGTACACTTTCGACCGCAACCGCTGGCTCTAACGCCCGCCGCTGCCGCTGAATACGACGACGCAAAATTTCGATGGTAACGGCCGCGATGAGCAAATTGCTGGCCAGATGAATGAGCGCCCGTCCCCACTCAGTAATGTCGGGGAACCAGATAAAAATCATCTTATCTAACACTGCCACCGTAAATAAAAGCGCCAGGGACAACGGCACCATGAACTTCCAGTTGAAGTTCAGCAGTTGGTCAATGCGGAACCGAGGCAACGTACCCCGCAGCCACATAAAGATGAAGAAGATAATGGCTGATTTCACAAAGAGCGCCGCCGCCCCAATCAAATTACCCACAAAGAAGCTGTATCCAAAAAGGGTAGTGGTCAAATCTTCCAGGCCAAAGAAGCGATAACCACCGAGAAAAGCGGTCGAGAACATGGCGCACATAAACATGATAGCAATGTACTCACCGGCCATAAAGAGGCCAAAGTACATACCCGTATACTCGGTGTGGAAACCGGCCACAATTTCTGATTCCGCTTCTAACAGGTCAAAGGGAGATCGCCCCGTTTCCGCCAGCGAAGAGACAAAAAATATGAGCGCCGCCACGGGCACAAACACAATAAAGGGGATGTTTTGCGCCTCCACTAACCCAATCGTAGACATACTGCGCGCCAGCAAAATAGGCACCAGGATAGAGAGGATCATGGGCACTTCGTAGCTGACCAATTGGGCCACCGAGCGAAACGCACCCAAAAGCGCGTACTTATTGTTTGATCCCCAACCCGCCAGCAGGATAGCCACTACAGAAACAGAACTGATGGCTAATATATAGAAGACGGCTACATTGAGATCTACGCCAATGACTGCGGGGGCCAAAGGTAGCACAGCAAACAATAATACTGATGTCATCACCGCCAGAACGGGCGCGGGCAAATAGGCCCACAGGTCTGCGCCAGCGGGAATAATCACCTCTTTGGTCATCATTTTGACCACATCGGCTACCATTTGCAGCACGCCATAACGACCACCCACCCGGTTGGGGCCAATGCGGTCCTGCATCCGCGCCAACACTTTGCGCTCTGTCCAGCCCACTATGAATACCATAAGCAGCGGTATGGTTGCCAATGTCAGCACAATCACGATATTGACAATCAACAAAGCGGTTGGTTGGTCGGCAAATTGCTCACGCAAATAGCTTAACAGCGTCAGGTCTAACACACTTACTAAGAGTTGAATTGGGTCAATTTGCATGACGTTAACTCCAAACAAACGTTCAAACGTTTACTTCCAGCACACAACTAAAATAAACCGGGTTTTTGATGAAAAACCCGGTTTCTAGTTTATGCGATTCTTAAACCCACTCCAGGACGCCGCGACCCCAGGCATAAGCCAGACCGTCGGCAAGTAACAGGATGAACAACACGGCTGCGCCAATGGCAAACAACGGGAGTTGCCCATAAGCAGCCGCTACTGGAAAGAGGAAAACAGCCTCAATGTCAAAAATAACAAAGACGAGGGCGTAAATGTAATACTGAACTTTGAACTGAACCCAGGCGTCGCCTACTGTTTCAACGCCACATTCATAAGTTTGCTGCTTGATGAAATTTGGTTTTCGAGGGCCAAGCAGATAGTTAATGAGCATGGGAACCGCCGCCAGAATGGGCGACAAGACTACAAATAGCAAGATAAAATACCAGTCATTTTGCACGGGGGGTTCCTTCTACTCCTTTTCCTTAGAGATTGAACCTTAGAGGTTGATTTGTGAATTTTATCCCATTTACCGCGCATAGTTATAACACATGCCCTAAACATGGGCAAAGGAAATATGGGCGGATCGGTGCTTTGAGCCGGTTGAAGTATGAGAAGGTGAAGCGGTGGGGTGGGGCTACGGCCGTGCCCCCACCCCATTACACAAAAAAACACGGCCGTATGGGGGATAAGGCCGTGTTGATCAGGCTCTTGATACCTGGTGATGGCAGTGCGTCGCGGTCTTCTGATTGTTGTGGTGGCGCCGAGGCCGGTGTCCCCACCGTGCCGCCCCACCTTTACCCGCCGGAACCAGACTATTCACCACACCACGGCCGTTGTCAACACCATTTCCCACTCAGCCATGCCAGCCCAGCCACCCATTGCACCGGGTTCTAACAGGTGAGAGACACGGCCGTTTGCCAGCAAACAAGCCCCTCTTCTGATCAGTCAACGCCAGTGAAAGTCAGGCAATGGCGGACTGCCCCCACCTGAACCAGGTACCTTTCCTGATGAAACCTGTTGTCTCGCCCTTTTCTTTTTGGTTATGCTTCGTGACCATGCCAGGCATGACCAATTGCGCGTGGCAAAAACTTTGAAACACCAACCAAAATTCATCCGCCTTCGGCGAGGCTGGCTTTTTTTTATGATTATGTTCAAGTATACTGGCAGCAGTATTAACCAGAGATCATACTGAATCAACACTGGATGGAATGATTGTATGTTTGAAAACCCCATCGAATCACAACGAATTCTGGCAGTTGACGACAACACTTTTACCTTACGAATTGTGCAGCATACGCTGGAACAGGCGGGGTATCAGGTGATCACGGCCGTGTCCGGCGCCGATGCCCTCAAACTCATTAACCGCCACGGCATGCCCCACCTGGCTATTGTAGACCTGCACATGCCCATTATGAGCGGTTTTGAGTTTTGCCATGCCGTGCGCGAATTTAGCGATTTGCCCATTATCATGCTCACGGCCGTGAACACTGAAGAGACCATCATTGAAGGACTGGAACAGTACGCCGAGGATTACATCGTCAAACCGTTTAACCCCGAAGAATTGGTGGCAAGAGTGCGGCGGGTGCTGCGCCGCATGGGGGATTACAACTATACGCTGGAGTCCACCACTCGCATTGATGAGCGGCTGATGGTCAACTTCCCCAACCGCGAAGCATTGGTCAATGGCCAATCGGTATCCCTGACCCCCACCGAAACCAAGCTGCTGTACATTTTGGTGCGGAACGCCGGGCGTATTGTCACCACCGAATTTTTGCTCAAACGTATCTGGCCCATGGAAGACGCTCAGGAAGACCGCCTGCATGTACATGTCCACCGGCTGCGCAGCAAAATCGAGGTGGACCCTTCGGAACCCAGCTACATTGTGGCCGAACGCGGCACCGGCTATCGTTTTAATGTGGCAGCGGATCAAATCAGCACCGGGTAACGGCCGTTGCCTGCCCACTGATTTGCCCCACCTGGCTAGAGTAAAAGAGATGGATTTAACTGTAATAGACGAACTGCTAACAACAACCCGTTCGGTACGGAAACGGCTGGATTTTGAACGCCCGGTATCGCCTGAAATCATCCAGGAATGTCTGGCCATCGCCATTCAAGCGCCTACCGGCGGCAATTCCCAGGGCTGGCACTTTGTGGTGGTTACAGACCCGGCTAAAAAAGCAGCCATCGGCGAGCTTTACCGGGAATCCTTTTACATTTACGCCCGCACCAGAGAAGAACAAGCGGCCACGCAAGGTAAAGGCGAATTGTATGAACAACAGCAAATGCGCGTGGCGAAATCGGCCATCTATCTGGCTAACAACATGGGGCGCGTACCGGTGATGGTTTTTCCCTGCATTCAAGGCCGTGTGGAAAACTTCGGCCCGATGGCGCAGGCCGGACTATATGGCTCCATCCTGCCCGCCGCCTGGTCTTTCATGCTGGCCTTACGCGCTCGTAACCTCGGCGCAGCCTGGACAACCCTACATCTCCGTTATGAAAAAGAAGTAGCCGGCATCCTGGGTATTCCCGATAACATCACCCAGGCCGCTTTGTTACCAGTTGCTTATTACAGTGGTGAAGGGTTTCAACCGGCCAAACGCATTCCAGCAGCGGAAGTCACATCCTGGAATCAATGGGGCGAAAAGCTGTAAGACCGCCCCGCTCGTGAACAACTCGTAAAACATTGCCACCGCCAGACGGCCGTAAGCCGCCTTGAAACCAAATCAACACACCGTATACACACAAACACCGCCACCCGCATCCTGTTAGGGTGTTTTACCTATTGTCACTGCGCCCACACACCCCCACAATTATCATATTGCAAAGAGGGTTACGGCCGTAGAAGTACCCGCCCGGCCAACAACATATTCAGTACAGGTAGGCAGCTAAAGCTATGGAACCATACGCAGAGGGTACGTTCAACGTCAATGGTCAAGACATTCATTTTGTAGAAGCGGGCAAACGCGGGCGACAAATTGCACTCCTCCTTCATGGCTGGTCAAGTTCCTGGTACGCTTTGTCTCCCATTCTGGCCTTATTGGCACAACGTTTTCACTGCATCGCCATAGACCTGCCCGGTTACGGCGACTCCCCTCCCTTGCCAGAAGAAACCACCATCCCTAAATATGTAGATTTGCTGGCCGACCTCATTGAGCAAATTAGCGATAGCCCCGTTGTCCTGGTTGGTCATTCCATGGGCGGCATGATTAGCGTCAGCCTGTCCCTCAAATACCCCATCCTTGTCGAACGCATGGTGCTGCTCTGCCCCACCATCAGCGGCCATCTCTCCACCTCCATCAATATGTTCATCTCCCCCATTACCATGATGGAACGCTTTGGCCTGGGGAGTTGGTTGGTTTCGGCCGTCGAGCACACCTTCGTTGGTCTCACCGACCGGCTCATGCGCCCCGTTTCTTTTGCGGAACGCACCGGCATCAGCGAAGCAGACTATGAGCAATTACGCCAGGACGCCCGACAGTCACATCAAGGCCGGGTCCGTTTTGAATGTTTTTACGCCATGCGCAACAGCGATTTGCGCGGCCAACTCAGTCAGGTAGACACTCCGGCTCTCATCATCTGGGGCGCCGAAGACAACACTGTGCCCCTGCGCGACGCTGGCATAGTAGCCGACGAATGGCCCCAGGCCGACCTGCGCATCTTCCCCAAAGCCGGGCACTGGCCTCAATTTGAAACGCCAGACGCCACCCGCCGCCAGGTTGCCGCCTATTTGGGCTTGCCCTTGAGCAGCAGCGACCTGTACACGCCGGTTGGTGATGCCGAATTGGAACGCATCAGCGATATTGCCCAATTCCTCAGCCACTCCGATGTGGGCGACAACCTGAACCAGGCCCAGCGTATCCGTTTGGCGGCTCAATGCGAAATACGCACCTTTGCCCGTGGTGAATTGATTGCCGAAGCCACTAAATCGAGCGATGAGTTGTTCATCATTCAACAAGGTTATGTGGAGGTGTGGAAACACCCGGATGCACTGGATGACCCGAACCACAACCACGAGGATGTGCAACATGTGGCTAATTTGCGCGCCGGGCAAATTACCGGGGAACTGGCTATGTTAGACAAAGGGGAGCGCAGCGCCGACCTGATTGCCGGTAGCGAAGGAGCCACGCTGCTGGTGCTCACTCGTGATCGGCTGTTGGCGCTGTGTGAAGATGATACCGCCCTGGGTTACCGCTTCTTGTGGAACATGTCACTGGCCATGTCCCGCCGGGTACGTTTTGTGTTGTGGCAGCTTAACCGCGCCGAACAGCGCCGCCTGGAAGAGGGCAAACGCCGCACCACCAAGCCGATGACCCGCGCCCCTGTGCCCACGGATTAGTGCCTGTTATCCGTGAACGGTAAACCGTAATCCGTGAGCCGTAATCCGTAGTCCGTGAGCCGATGATTGATTGTCGGCTGCCAGTTTTCAATTTCTCCGCTAAAAATCACTGGTTATTTGTGACATTTGCCACGCGCTCATGGTCTCTCCAGGCCCTAGAATGGGAAGTGTTGACCGCCCATAACCATAGGGTGATTTTGATAATCGCCCATCCTTGACACAGGAGAGAACATGTTAACAACAAACGATTTGATGACAATTGACCCCGACACAGTGACACCCCAAACCTCTTTGCGTGAAGTTGTGGCTCTGATGAATAAACGTAATACGCGCCAACTGCCGGTCGTGAGTAATGGCAAATTGGTGGGCATTATTACCGATAGGGATGTCCGTCTGGCTGTCAATTCGCCATTGGTAACGGATGATCCGCTGGAACGTATTACGCTGCTAGATCAATTTACTGCCGGTAGATGCATGACCTCTAATCCCAAAACTGTAACACCCGATACACCCATTCACAAAGTGGCCCAAATTCTGAGCGCCTATAAATATGGTGCGCTGCCAGTAGTGGAAGATGAGGAATTGGTAGGGATTATTACTGTCACCGATCTGTTAAACCAGATGGCATTGATGCCAGAGACAGAACCTTTTGTGTAATTTTTGCCATGTTGCACCACTCCTGTTTTGACGCCAGGTTTTGTTACCTGGCGTCTTTTTTGAGTAAATGGTAAGTTCTTGGAGGAGGGGCCGACAATTGAACTTACAATCCCCCCATGCGCCTGAAATCGTGGTTTACTGCTGCCCCGCCTGAACTCCATGATCCTGTAGACTGGATATTGCCGCTGCCGACATCGGCTGATGGTCACGGGCCAGCCAACGGCCGTCCCCCCGACCGTTTTCTCCCTCTGCAGGGTGGCATTAACTTCCGGGATATTGGCGGCTATGAAACGGTAGACGGCCGTACCATTCGTTGGGGTCTGGTTTACCGCGCCGGCGTCCTCTCTGGGCTCACGCCTGCTGATCAGCAATACCTGGGTCAGTTTGGCATTCGCCTGGTGTGTGACCTGCGCACAGAAAGCGAAGTACAAAAGCGCCCGGATAAATTGCCCGGCAACCCGGAGTGCCAGTGGCTGCACCTGCCCATCGAAAATATGGAACGCTCGGCCCGGCTGCGCGGCCTGGTTGCCGTGCTTTTCAACCGCTCCCAACTGGACAATTTGATGGACGAGGGGTACACCCGCGTGATGATTGATGAAAATGGGCCACTCATCGGACAGGCCCTGCGCCTGATGGTGAACGCCACCAACCGACCCATTGTCATTCACTGTTCGGCGGGAAAGGATCGCACGGCCGTGATCATCGCCCTCCTGCTACATATCCTCGGCGTTCCGCAAGAAACCATCCTGGCCGACTATGCCCTGAGCAATCTACATTATGACAAGTTCCGCGCCGGTATCCAACAAGACCTGCACCGCCTGGAGCGCTGGGGCATCACCGTTGACCATTTACAGGCCGTCATCCTGGTTAAAGCCACCCGCCTGGAAAAAACGTGGGCACACATTGAGCGAAAGTATGGTTCAATAACAGGCTATCTTGAAGAACAGGCAGGAATCAGCCAGCAGACAATGCACCAACTACGGGCCAGTTTATTGACATAACAACGAGGGTTTATCCATGCGTCTGGCTACCAGCGGCATCCTGGTCAATCAATTCAACCAACTCCTGCTGATTCAGCGCAACGACACGCGCACGTTTGCCGAGCCTGGCGGTGGGCTGGAAAAAGGGGAATTACCCACCGATAACATCGCCCGCGAGGTGCGGGAAGAAACGGGCATCATTGCCCTGCCGGTACGTCTGGTATCGCTGAATTATTGGGCGCTGCCCCCCCATGGGTTTCTGGCTTTTACCTTCCGCTGTTTGCAGCGGGGTGGTGAATTACAAACCTCAGCCGAATCTCCCCGTGTCGGCTTTTATGCCACCCACCCGCTGCCGCGCCCCATGCTGCCCGTCAATCGTCAGCGTATAGACCATGCCCTGAAACACGACGGCGGTCCCGTGCAGTGGTGGACAGTGCCTTATCCCCTATTCATGCGGCTGGGGCGCTTTTTCCTCTTCAACGGCATCTATCGCTGGTATGACTGGCGGCGCAAGGCACAGGGATTACCCCTTTACCAGACGCCGCCCAATTGGGAAATAGATACGCGGGTGGTGCTGCAAAATGAGTCAGGCGCGGTTTTGTGGCATCAGGCAAATGGCGCATATTGCTTGCCAGGAGGAATTGTACCGCCCCAAACAGCGCCCTGGGACACGGCCGTCACCCTCACCCACCAGCAAACCGGCCTGACGCCACAATTGCAGGATGTCAGCGGCATTTACGTCATTGAGAATAGCAGCCGGATGTTAATGGTGTTCACGGCCGTACCCCACCCTTCTGCCCCCACCATGAGCGGTAACACGTGGCTCCCCCCCGGCCAAATACCATCAGAACTACCCTCTCAATGCCATCAAATCATCCAACATGCCACTAAACCAGACAGGCAAACCATCTGCCAACACCTGCCTGATGACTGCCCTTAAAGCAGACATATCTGCACGCCCTATGCAGTTCACTGAATCCTGACCAAAGACCAGGCATCCAAAAACCAGCCATTGTTGTTCAGTGCATATCTGCCGCGCACACCCAGACCCAGGCGCACCGTTTGCGTCTGGTTAATGGTGAAGGTATGGGCCAACGTATTTTTCTGCCCAAAGGTTACCATCTGCCAACCCGACCCGCCGCCGCCCACAATAAAGCGCACTTCACCGGCCATGGGGTCAGACGGCCGTACCTTCTGCCCATTCACATATTCCAAAACCAGATCAGGGTACACATTCGCCACAAACCGGTAGGTACCCGGCGTCAGTGTCACGTCCTGAAGCAGCCGGTAACTAATGGCCCCATTACCCTTAAACGCCTTCACCGTCTGATTCCCATCAAAAATAAAGAGGTTTTGCTCATGGGGTGGCAGTTGGGCCGCGGGCAACACCCGCACTTCTGGTCGCAGCCACACATCCCAGGGGGCGCTGCCAAACCCGGTTGGCCCCTCATCCCACTCAAACAGCCAGCCATTGGGAATTTGCAGTTCCGGCAAGTTGCCGGGATGGTACCAGCCACCTTCAAAAGAGCCGTTGTTGAACAGATTTGCCCCTGTTGGCGGCGGGACGATTGTGGGAGATGGTGGGGGAGGCGCAGGGGGATTGCCAGGGGGCACGGCCGTCGCCACCGGCGGCGCACTGCTACTACCCGGAATCGTTAACACCTGCCCTACGTAAATAAGGTTGGTATTGGCAATGTTGTTGGCCGCAGCCATAGCCTGCACTGTCACCCCAAACCGCACGGCGATACGATACAGTGTATCCCCCGGCTGCACCACGTAAGTGGTACCAGCCGTTGGTGGCGGACTGGGGGGCGGCGGAACCGGGGGATTGGTAGGCGGCACGGCCGTAGCCCCTGGCGGCGGGCTGCCGCTGCCCGGAATCGTCAACATCTGTCCCACATAAATCAAATTTGCGTTGGTAATGTTGTTGGCCGTCTGCAAGGCCGTCACCGATGTACCAAACCGTATGGCAATCCGGTATAATGTGTCACCTGGCTGCACCACATAAGTGGTCTGCGCCAGGGTCACGGCCGTTAACAATGCCCACAAACACATTACCATCAAACCTGTTAACACTTGCCTGCTTACTTTGCTCATCATTCACCTCCTGTGGCTCGCGGCTCAGGCAAACCAGCCAGAGAAATATGGCCCAGTGTAACAATAGCCGCACAAAGAGCCGTGAAAAGGTGACAAAAAAGAGGTAAACCATAAGATAAATGGGCTAAGGGGGGCGACAATTTTTATCTTCTGATTTATACTTTGCCGGTCACACTTAACCAGAGCAGGAACAGTGGCATAACCAGATATGTCCAATTTTGAACCAGATCGTTTTTGGCAAGAGCGCATACACCAACAAATTTTGCGGCAAAACATTACGGCCTTCGCCGAACTATGTGAACTGGCCTTGCCCCATCTGGTCGTCTTTTTGCGCCAACGTTTTCCGCAAAGCGACAGCCATTTGCACGAAGCCACCGCCGTTGATTGCCTGATGCAGTATTACGGCCGTCCTACCCAATACGACCCGGACAAACTTTCTCTTTTCTCTTACCTCCGTATGGCCGCGCGCAATGACATGATCAACGCCCTGACTAAACACGGCCGTGACCAAAACCACCTGCGCGACATTGAAGACCCCACCATCAAACCGTACCTCACAGAACCAAACTCCTTCGCCCAAACCGATGAACTAGACCGCTGGTTAACCCAACATACACGCCTCTCACGCCAACAGATATTACAGGCGTTAGACAAGGAATTGTCCAGAACAGATAAAGAACTCGTTACCATGATGTTCAACGGCGTGCGTGACAGTCGCCAATATGCCAAAGCCATGGGCCTGACCCACCTGGACACTAGCCAGCAACGCCAGGAGGTCAAACGCGCCAAAGACCGCCTGACCAAAAAACTGCAACGTTTTGGCAATCAGTTGGAGTAAAAAACGGATTCTTTGAAAAAATCCGCTTTTTGTCGAACTTTCCCCCTTTTCTCGGAACTATAGATATGGACACATTACTGCTCAAAATGGCGCAGCGCGCCAGTGACGATAATTCACTCATGGCTTCCGTCATCCAGGCACACGCCCGGCAGCAGGAACTCACCTGGTCCCAGGTAGCTGCCGAACTAACCCTTGACGAGGATCAATTGGCCCGGCTGGCGCTATGCCGCCGCCCGAATGGACAGGCCACAGCCGAAGAAATCAGGCAAATAGCCGCCTACGTGGACATGAGCAGTACCGAGTTGGCCGCCTTTATTCGCCGCAACGCCTCCACACAGACAGCGGCACGGCCGTTGCCAGCGCAACCCCAGCCCCAACGTCAACGCACCTCATTTGCCTGGCCTTCTTTTAAGTGGGATACCAATCATATGTTCAAAAGACGCACCATCGCTTTTGCGCTCGCCTCTATAGCCTTCCTGGTTTTTGCTGCTTTTGCTTTTGCCCAGCCTTCTGGTTCGGAAGCCACCCTGGTGGTCTCCGCCGGGCAGGCAACAGTAATTCAGGGTGAAACCATGTTCTTGATTGTGCCCCGCCAGACCCAAACCACAGTGGCGGCGGGCAGCATTCTCACCGTCAACCAGGGCGACCGTATCACCATCCCCGATGGTTCCGCTGCTCAACTTAGCCTGTATGATGGCAGCATTGTTGAAATCGCCGGTGGCAGCACGCTGGAACTTTCCGAACTGGTCACCAATGATAAAACATACCGCGTGCAGCTTTCGTTGGCAGCCGGCCGTACCCTGAACCGCGTCGTAAAATTGCTAGGCACCGACGATAAATTTGAGGTACGCACCCCCTCATCTACTGCTTCCGTGCGGGGCACAGTCTTTACCGTGGCCGTCATCTCGAACACCGAATCTTACATCGCCGTAGATGAAGGGATTGTCCGGGTCACAATGGGTGGCGATTTTATTGACGTACATCCAGGCGAGGCGGTCACGGCCGTTGTTGGTCAACCGCTCACGATCATGGGGCACGTACCCGGTGCGCCTGGAAATAACACCGGCGACCCGGCGGCACAGCCTGAACCACAAACACCGGAACAAGCCGACGATGCGGATGCGGATGCGAACACGGACGCAGGTGTACGGCCAAACACACCGGCAACCGCCACACCATCCGCGCCAAACACGGCCGTACCTGGAGGGCCAATCAACACGGTACCCATCGTCACTGGCACCGTACCTGGCCCAACAGTGACGCCGGCCCCCAGTACCTGTACTGGCACCGAGGTTCAGCCCACCGGCCTTACCCTGGCACAAAAGTATGCCGTCTCCTATGAAGAAATCATGGGGTGGTTCTGTGCCGGATTTGGCTTCGGTACCATTGACCTGGCCTACGCACTCAGCCAGGAAACCGGCGCAGCCGTGTCCATAATTTTCACGATGAGCGCCAATGGCATGGGCTGGGGTCAAATCCGGGAGGCGTTGCTCGGCGGCAACAGCGGCAACCCGCCGGGCAATAGTGGCGACCCGCCAGGCAACAGCGGCAACCCGCCAGGCAACAGCGGCGACCCGCCGGGCAATAGTGGCGACCCGCCAGGCAACAGCGGCGACCCGCCGGGCAATAGTGGCGACCCGCCAGGCAACAGCGGCGACCCGCCGGGCAATGATGGCGGCAACAATGGAAACAATGGTAACGGTAATAACGGTAACAACGGTAACGGTAGCAACAAGTAAATTGGACAGGAAATGATGCGGGTGTAACTTGTCGTTAACCCACTGAGAAGCGTTGTATTGGTAACTAGAAACGCCACTGCTGACTATCAGCAGTGGCGTTTTTTATGAAACGGGTAAGGTGATGGTGAACGTTGTGCCCTGGCCCAGAGTAGACACGGCCGTGACCGCCCCCCCATGCGCCACCACAATCGCCTTCGCAATTGCCAACCCCAAACCGGAAGAACTATCCGGCAGCCGCTGCCGCGCCTTATCCGCCCGGTAAAAGCGATTAAAAATGTAGGGCAACTCCTCCGCCGGAATGCCCGCCCCCGTATCTTTTACCTGCAACAACACCGCCTGCCCATCAATTGCCGCCGCTAACACAATCTCCCCCGTATCGGTATAACGCAGTGCATTTGCCACCAGATTGTTCAACACCTGGGTCATCCGCTCTAAATCCACAGACACCGAGGGCAGGTTGTCCGGCGCATCAATACGCAGCGCTACCCCCTTCGCCTCGGCCTGCATGATGTAGGCCAGCCCGGTGCGCTCTAACAAGGCGCGGGGATCAACAGCCCGGCGGTGCAGGGGCAGTTCACCGGCATCGGCCAGCGAGAGCGTGCGCAAATCTTCCACCAGATGTTGCAGGTGAATCACTTCCTCGTGCATGATGGCATACAGGTCAGGCGACCCATCCAGCGAACCGGTACGCAGCCCTTCGGTGTAACCACGCAGCACGGAAAGCGGCGTGCGCAAATCGTGAGCAATATCGGCCGTCATCTGTTTACGCTGCTGGCTGGCCTGCGCCAAATCGCGGCTCATCTGGTTGAAAGAAACCGCCAATTCGCCGATTTCGTCCCGTGAATGCACATCCACCTGCTGGCCCAGATTCCCGGCCGCCATGGCATGGGTGGCTTCCGTCAGGGCGCGAATCGGCCGGGTCAGCGTGCGCGCCAGCAAAACGCCCAGTACCAGGGCAATCAGCCCGGCAATCACCGCACTGGTGATGGTGGCAATGGTCACATTACTCAGGAAAACATCCTCCGGCGAAACCCGCCCCGGCGGCGCACCCGACCCATATCCATAACCTGGCTGATCGGCGCGCAGCAAGACAGTACCCACCGTTTCTCCCTCCACTTCGATGGGCAGCCCTTTGTTCAAGTCGTCGTAGGGATAGGCACGGCCGTCATTCTCCCGCCCCAACCCAAACAGTACCAGCCCAGTCTGATCTACCACCACTACCTGCGCCATCAGCCCCCGCCAGGCAGGATTGTTTTCCATGCCTTCATAAAAATTGTCCCAACCCCCGTTCTGCTGATAGAAATCGGCCAGGGCTGCGGCAACTTCCTGCTGGCTCTGGTTCTCCATAAAGCGGCTAAACTCCTGCCGCGTGCGCAGACCAATGACCAACGCCACCAGCACCGCGCCGCTGACGCCGACAAAGACAAAAGCAAGCGTGAGTTTAACAACAAGAGAGCGCATACATCCACGCAGACCTGACAGGTCTTCAGAGACCTGTCAGGTCTTATGACTATTCCGCCGTAAACCGATACCCCATGCCATACACCGTCTGTACATATTGGGGATTACTGGGGTCAGACTCAATTTTGGCGCGCAGGTTGCGGATGTGTACGTCAATGGTGCGCTCATACCCTTCATAAGCATCGCCGCTGGTACGTTCCAGCAAATCCAGCCGGGAAAAGGCGCGCCCCGGCAAGGCCATCAGCGCCGCCAATATCTCAAACTCCGAAGGCGTCAAGTCTACCTGCCTACCGCCAACCTGCACCACCCGCCCGGCGCGATCCAACACAATATCGGCCACGCGCAGAATGGACGAGGTGGCGTCGTGTTTGTTTACCCGGCGCAGCACGGCGCGCACACGGGCAATCAGTTCGCTAATACCAAAAGGCTTGGCGACGTAATCGTCCGCGCCTAATTCCAGGCCGATCACCTTGTCCGTTTCTTCGATTTTGGCGGTCAGCATGATGACCGGCGTCTCCGCCTCTTTGCGGTAGGTGCGCATGAAGTCATAACCGCCGAGTTCGGGCATCATCAAGTCCAGGATGATCAGGTCGGGTTTTTCGTAACGAGCCACGTAGAGGGCTTCACGGCCGTTGCCGGCCTCCACCACGCGATATCCTTCCTTTTCCAGATACACCCGCAGCATATCCCGTAATCTGATTTCATCGTCTACCACCAAAATTGTTTGTGCCACTTTAAGCCTCATCAGAGATCGGAGATTGGAGATTAGCGATTGGGCAATCTCCAATCGCTAATCTCCAATCTCTAACCCGACAAATCCAACCCCACATCAAAAGTAGCCGTGTAACCATCGCCATCAGGCACGGCCGTGACTACCAATTGCTCGTTAAAAATGCGGTCGGTGCTGTTGAGGGTATTGCGCCGCCCTTTGCTGGCATACGGCGCCTGGGCGTGTATCTGGTCGTTGAGCGCCTCCTCAAAGAATAGCTGCGACGTAAACTCATATCCCCGCGCTGAATCCGGCCTGGTACGGATTTTGAAGTGAATGTGAACAGCACGGCCTGGATACCAGCCAGGGTAAATGGTGGTAAATTGCGCCACGCCGTTAGCATCTGTCACCTGATATCCCCGCAAGAATTGTTGCCCGGTGGTATCAAACGTGCGGTCGGTCACATCAGAATACACACCCAATGCGTCACAATGCCACACATCCACCAACGCCCCCGGCAGCGGCGTACAGCCATTGTTGATCTGCGACACATTGAAAATCAACGTGAGCAGCGCCCCGTCTTTGACCACGCCAGTGGCCGGATCGGAGCGAATGTCGGCACGATTCAGCCCTGTGTCTACAAAGTACGGCCCTTCGGTCAATTCCGGGCGAGCCACACAAACGGGCACGGCCGTACTCCCCGAAACCAACGTCGCCAGGGGGGTATTAGTAGCGGGCACGGCCGTAGCTGCTGTTAATGGTACAGTGGTGGGTGCAGTCGTGGGCACGGCCGTTTCCTGCTCCGTCCCACACCCCACCAGCAGCGCCGCACTCGCCGCGCCCAACAACTTCAACGCTTCACGCCGACTCAAAATACGTCCTACCGGTTCATCATCGTTATCAGTCATCACGTTTACTCCTTTTTGCCATGGTATTGTACTGCATCCTACCGCACCCGTTTTCAGACAGATTGAAGAAGTTGTTGGGAAATTGTTAAGACACCAAGCAACCCGCTTAGGTCCGGTTCCTTATAAGATGTCAAGAGGGGGAGCGGGTCACTCGTTGATGGCGAGTCAGTCAGTCAGTTGCTATCAATCCGAAGACAAATTGCCACCTACGCCTGGGAATGGAATTCCCAGGCTGTTATCACAAAGTACGCTAAAGCGCACTGAAGAAAGTTCAGTACGCCAGGACAGCCACTCTTTAACGCACTTTGAGTGCGTTTTTTATAACAGACGCCGGATTCCATCCGGTGGCATAACGGCCGTTGGGTCACGTCAACAATAAATCCGCGCACCCGCATCAAAAAACCCGTTAACGCAACGACCCGGAAATGTGCTAAAATATCAACGACATCAGTCAGGAAACGCCAGATGTACACCCGATCAACTCCAATTACTTGACAGCGTTTTCTGTTTGATGCCTGCCTTTAACCAGTTTGTGGCGGTTCGTGCCTTCTTGAAAAATTCCGGTTAACGAGTCGCTTCGTGCTTTATGTGTCAGGAGAGATGCCTATGTGTTGAGAACATTGTGTAATTTGCGGTTGTTTACAGTCGGGGTCAGCCAGTTCATTTCTCAATCCAGATAAGGAGAAAGTTACATGAAAAACATACCATTTCCGAAGTTGTGGCCGTTGGGCATAGCGGTCATCGTCGCCTTTGCATTTTTGTTTGTGGGTAGTAATGCCCGGCCGGCCAATGGCGCTACCTATGCCCTCGCCGTCCCTTCCTTTGTGGGAGTTGCTCACGCCGCACCCGCCAATGCCGCCACCGAGATTATCGAAGAGGAAGCGGGCATGTCCGCCTATTTTGAAGCCACCACCCCTGTCACCATTGCCTCGGTGCGCCCGGTGTACCAGACCATTGAACTGGAGACATCTGAATACATCCTGGGCAGTGTGGCGCTGGCTGGCTACCCGGAAGACCACGCCCCCCATGTCTACGTGCATGTGGATGGCTGGTTCCTGGCTTATTATTTGGACACCGACCCGGTGGCGAAGATCATTGACTGGAACGCCTACACCGCCTCCGGCGATACCATTATTTCCACCAAGCTGGCAAATGTTCTGGCCATTGTAGCCGGTTCGGCAGGGGTGGGCATTCCTGGCATTACCCATTATGACTTCCGCTTCCCCAACGCCACCAACATGATGCTCATTGCTGAACGCGCCGAGGGGACCGGCAACAACTATTTTACCGTCAACATTCCTACCAGCTTTGGGGTAGCGGAAAGGAGTTGGTCCCTGTTTGACGGTGGATATTGCGCCTTTTTTCAGCTAAATGGCACCAACTTATATGATGGATGTAGCCCACATAACTTTGGTAGTATTTCAGCCGCACAGATGCCCCCATCTACTACCCATACCATTGTCATTGGGCATGGGACTGAAGATGTCGGTGGTATCGCCTTAGTGTACACGGAGTAGGCCATGAAGCGTTACATTGCCCTTATTGGTTGCATTGTTCTGCTGCTGGCTTACTCGGTTCTCTCCCTTTCCGCCGATCCCACTGTGATCATTGTCGAACATGCGGACTTGTATGAAACCAGTGCCCTGACCGATTCACCGACACTAATGGGCCTTTTGAATGCCGTTGCTGACCGCATGACGCTGACCTACAGTGATACCGTTCGCCATCTCTCGCTGACGGCTGTGCCCCCGGCATTGAGTACCCTTCTCAATGCCGTGGCCGACCGCATTCGCCTGACGTATGGGGACAGGGTGCGCCACCTGCCACTGACAGTTGTGCCACCCGCGCTGCAAGCCGAATTGGACGCCGTTGCCGACCGCTTTGTGCTGCAATATCCCGATGATAATCGGCACTTTGCCCTCAACTACCCCCTGGAAGTCATCGGCGACACTGCACCACCTGCCATCATCTCTACACCACAAGGTAGTCTCAACGGCAGCACCGGCCGCATCACCTGGACGACGGATGAGTTCACCAGCTATGTGTTGCAATACGGCGTCACTTCCAACAGTTATCCCAACCAGGTAAGCGACCCGCTTTTTAACCGGCAGCACACGGCCGTGATCCCCGGCTTGACTGGCGATATCTACTACTACCGCATCATCAGCACCGATCTCAGCGGGAACACATCCACCAGCCAGGAGTATGTGCTGGAAGCAGAACAAAACATTTTCCTACCGGTCATCTTGCGCCCATGACAGGGCGCAGTAAATAGAAAAAGGCGCACCGGCCTCAGCAGTGCGCCTTTTGAAAAAGGAGGAGGTTCTTCTGTTCGTAGTTTGTAATTCGTAACCCGTTATCCGATTGCCGTTCACGGATTACGGTTTACGCATCACGGATTACGGTTCACCGATGCCCATGATGTCCGTGCCCACCAATACCTAACCCGCCGAACCCATCGCCTAGATTGCTCAACAGGGCGTCAGCCTGCGCCTGGGTAATGGCACCAGCGGAGAGGGCTTCGGCTACGGCCGTTTCGTACACTGACTGCACGGCCGCCTGCAACGCATCCTGATCCACATAGTTCTGCACCGCCTGCCGCGCCAGCATCAGGTCGGCCTGTTCTTGGGTGATCGTGCCCGCTGCTACCAGCGCCGCCAGTTCATCAGCCCGCACCTGTGCCTGAGCCGCCTGCAACTCTTCCACGGTGATGCCTAATGCTTCGGCTAATGCTTCACCCTGATCACCGACCATCAACCCACCCCGGAGATGGAAACCGCCGCCGCCTTGTGCCAGTTGGTCAGCCTGTTCCTGAGTCAACAACCCATCGGCGACCGCCTGCTCAATCTGTGCGGCGCGAACGGCCGTTTGCGCCGCTTCCAGTTCCTCAACAGTGATGCCCAGCGCGGCCGCCAGCGCTTCTTCATCCATGCCCTTGCCGCCGAATCCAGGACGGCCGTGACCACTCCCGAATCCACCGGGCATAGTTGGTGCTGTTTGAACGGCCGTGTCCTCTTCTTGCGTCGGCGTTTCGGTCGGTTCCGCATCGCCATCATCCGTCTGGGCAAAGGCCACCAGCCCACCAAAGGCCAGGGTCAGCGCCAGCAGCCCACCCACCATCATATAAGCAATTCGTTTCTGCATTAACATTGTTTTGTCTCCTTTTGACAAATTTTCGCCAACTGTTGTGCCCAGACCTGACAGGTCTTCGGAGACCTGTCAGGTCTCAATGGCTACCCTGTTGGCTTTCCTGTAATGGTCACCAGCATAGCCGCCACCTGTTCAGAACTTGTTAAGAGCTTGTTGGGATGTTGTTTTGGCAGATAGCGGAGTTCGCACACCCACGTGCGAACAAGCAGCATGTGAGCGTGCTGCTCTCCGCAGACAGAAAAGTTGGGCATCGGAATAAACCTGCGTACTTCGTGAATAAGAGTGCAAACCACCGGCCCCATGATAAAATCAAGGGAGCGGGATAACCATTCAGATTGGTTCAACACGCTGTTAAATCTTCTTAACTTATACAATTCATGTGTCATTCCGAGCGGAGTCTTCGGAGCGAGGAATCCCTCCCCTGTACAATTGGACGGGATTCCTCCTCAAAGACTCGTCGGAATGACAGACCAAATTGATAAGTTAGGCAAGCTTTGCTAACAGTGCATACAATCTCCAAAACTTGAACCTGGCTAGATAAACCAACCACACTCCCGCTGAGGATTTCTATGGATTTATGGCGTGAATTTCATGGGCCAAATGCGGCCTATTTGTTAGAGCTGTTTGCCCAATACGAACAGAATCCGGCCTCGCTGGACAAAACGACCCAGACCTTTTTTCAGCAAAACGCCGCCCAAATCCGGCAGATCATCGCTGGCGGGAATGGGGCGGCCCCTTCGACAGGCTCAGGGCAAGATGCCGTGTCCCTTCCCACCGAAAAGATCATGGGCGCGGTCAATCTGGCCCAGGCCATCCGCGAATTTGGGCATCTGGCGGCGCGGCTAGACCCGTTGGGCACAGAGCCACCCGGCGAACCGTCGCTGGCACTGGACTATCACGGCCTGACGGCCGATGACCTGCGCCAGTTGCCCGCCAGACTTATCGGCGGCCCGGCAGCCGCCGACTGCGCCCATGCTTTGGCAGCCATTGAAGCACTGCGCCGCATTTACTCCGGCACGATTGGCTACGACTACGACCATCTGCGCGATCACGAGGAACGCCGCTGGTTGCGTGATATGGCCGAAAGCGGCCGTTTTGCCCCACCGCACACGCCGCTAGACGGCCGTACACTGCTGCAACGCCTCACTCAGGTAGAAACATTTGAACAATTTTTGCAGCGCGTCTACCCCGGCAAGACCCGCTTCTCCATTGAAGGGCTGGACATGATGCTGCCCATGCTGGACGAAATGATCAGCGACGCCGCCACCGTCGGCATTCACTCCGTCCTCATTGGCATGGCCCACCGGGGGCGGCTGAATGTGATGGCCCATCTGTTGGAACGGCCGTATGCCCAACTGCTGACCATGTTCAAAGACCCCGCCCAACGTGACTTCTATGACAAACGCAACAGTATGGGCTGGACGGGCGACGTGAAATACCACGCCGGCGGCTACCACACCCTGGACTTCAACGCCGATGATGTGGTAGACATGACCATCGCCCTGGCTCCCAATCCCAGCCATCTGGAACACGTCAACCCCGTCGTCATCGGCATGGCCCGCGCCGCCGGGACGTATGTGGATGGCCCAGGCGCGCCCCGTTTCAACCACGCCGTCACGCTGCCCATTCTCATTCATGGCGACGCCGCCTTTCCCGGTCAGGGCATTGTGGCCGAGACGCTGAACATGCACCGGCTGCCTGGTTACCGCGTCGGCGGCACGATCCACATCATCGCCAACAACCAGATTGGTTTTACCACTGACTGGCAGGAAGGGCGCAGCACCATTTACGCCAGCGACCTGGCCAAGGGATTCAAAATCCCCATCGTGCATGTAAACGCCGACGACCCGGAAGCGTGCATGGCGGTGGCGCGGCTGGCCATTGCCTACCGGCAGCAGTTCCACAAAGATTTCCTGATTGACCTGATTGGCTACCGCCGTTATGGGCACAATGAAGGAGACGAACCACGTTTTACCCAGCCGACGATGTACCAACGCATTGACGACCTGCCCACCGTGCGCCAGCAATGGGCGGATAAACTGGTCGAGCGCGGCGACATTCAGCCCGACGAAGCCAAACAACTGGCCGACCGTTATCTGGCCGACCTGCAATCGTTGTACGAATCGCTGGAAGTAGAGGAAGTGGCCGAGGAATTGGAGCCGCAGTTGGAACTGCCACCGGCGGGGGCGGCGCGGCAGGCGGTCACGGCCGTACCCCTATCCGACCTGAACGCCCTCAACCAAGCACTGCTCACCTTCCCCGATGGCTTCCAACTGGAGCGTAAACTAAAGCGAGGCATGGGTAAACGGCAAGAACTGTTTGCCGACCCCGACCAACCAACCGTCGAATGGGGCACGGCCGAAGAACTGGCATTAGCTTCGATATTGGCGGCGGGCACGGCCGTGCGCCTCACCGGCGAAGACGTAAAACGGGGCACCTTCAGCCATCGCCACGCCGTCTTTCACGATGCGGTCACGGGGGTTGAGTATTGTCCCTTACAGCAGTTACCCCAGGCCAGAGCCGCCTTTGAAATCCGCAACAGCCCGCTTTCCGAAAATGCGGCCATCGGTTTTGAATATGGCTACAACATCCAGGCTCCGGAGCGGCTGGTCATCTGGGAAGCGCAGTACGGCGACTTCATCAACACCGCCCAGGCCATCATTGACGAATTTGTGGTCTCCGGCAAAGCCAAGTGGGAGCAGACGCCGTCGCTGGTGCTGCTGCTGCCACACGGCTACGAAGGGCAGGGGCCGGATCATTCCAGCGGCCGCCCGGAGCGCTTTCTGCAACTGGCGGCCAAAAACAGCATCCGCATCACCTACCCGACAACGGCGGCACAGTATTTTCACCTGCTGCGACGGCAGGCGGCGGTGCTGGTGACAGACCCGCTGCCGCTGGTGGTGCTGACGCCCAAAAGCCTGCTGCGCCACCCCCGCGCCGCCAGCACCCCCCGCGAACTGGCGGAGGGCATCTGGCAGCCGGTCATCCCAGATACGCTGGCGTTGGAAAGGGCTGGAGATATTCGCCGCCTGGTCTTTTGCAGCGGCAAAGTCTTTGTAGATTTAGTTGAGATACAACAGCGTATTTTAGGGGATACGAATGAGGTGAAGGTGGCTTTGACGCGGGTGGAGCAGTTGTACCCGTTCCCGGATGAGGAAGTACAGGCGGCATTGGCGGCGTACCCCAATCTGGAAGAGGTGGTCTGGCTGCAAGAGGAACCGGCCAATATGGGGGCATGGGAATTTGTACGGCCGTGTCTGGAGCAATGGGTGGACGGCCGTCCCCTCCGTTACATTGGCCGCCCCCGCCGCACCAGCCCCGCCGAAGGCTCCACCACCTGGCACCGGCGCAATCAGCAGGCGATTACGGAGTATGCGTTTGAGTTTGACTAGAAATCGGGTTTTTGACAAAAACCCGATTTCTTGGAGGCACATATGACAACAAAAATAACCGTCCCCGAACTGGGCGAATCAGTGGTAGAAGCAACGGTCGGCGAATGGCATAAGCAGGAAGGAGAGGCTGTGGCCGTTGGTGATGTATTGGTGGAGTTGGAAACGGACAAGGTAGACCTGGAAGTGAGTGCGGAGACGGCCGGGGTGCTGGCGCGCATCATCCACCAGCAAGGGGCCGATGTGAAGATTGGCGATGTGCTGGCGGAGATTGAGCCAAATGGGGCGGCAGCGGATGGGAAAGCGGATAAAGCGGATGGGGGGGCTACGGCCGTCGCTACTACCCCACCCACGCCTGCCCGCCAACCGGCGGTTACGCCAGTGGCGCAACGGGTAGCGGCGGCGGAAGGGGTAGATGTGGCGCAGGTAGAAGGGAGCGGGGCGCACGGCCGTGTCACCCGCCAGGATGTGGAAAAACACCTGCAAAAACAGCCGCCCACCCCACCACCAACGCCACCCACCGTTCAGCCTGCCCCATCCGTGCCCCCATCTGACGACGGCCGTGCCGGCGGCAACCGTGCCGAAGAGCGCATCCGCATGTCCCGCCGCCGCCGCACCATCGCCCAACGCCTGGTGGAAGCGCAGCACACCGCCGCCATGCTCACCACCTTCAACGACGTGGACATGAGCGCAGTCATGGAACTACGCAAACGGCGCGGCCCTGCCTTTTTAGAGCGGCACGGCGTCAAATTAGGCTTTATGTCCTTTTTTGTCAAGGCGGCGGTGGGCGCGTTGAAGGCGTTCCCGCAGTTGAACGCCGAAATTGACGGCGATGAGATTATTCTCAAACATTATTATGACATCGGCATGGCGGTGGGCGCAGAAGAAGGGCTGGTGGTGCCCGTCATTCGGGACGCCGACCGGCTGTCTTTTGCCGCCATTGAACAGGCGGTGCGTGACTTTTCGGCCAAAACACGCGATGGTTCGCTGACGCTGGACGATTTGCGCGGCGGCACATTTACCATCACCAACGGCGGCGTCTTTGGCTCCATGCTCAGCACCCCCATCCTGAACCCGCCGCAGGTAGGCATTTTGGGGCTGCATCGCATTGACGAGCGCCCCGTGGCCCGCAGCGGCGAAGTAGTCATCCGCCCCATGATGTACCTGGCGCTGAGTTATGATCACCGGATTGTAGACGGCCGTGAAGCGGTACAGTTCCTGGTGCGCCTCAAAGAACTGATCGAAGAGCCGGAAACGCTGCTACTGGAAGGATGAGAGACGGCCGTGCCACAATAACTTCCTCCTGCCCCGATTGGTCAATACGACGCCTGTCGTTACAATTGCTCCATGAGAATCAGGCAAATCATCTGGCCGGAAGATCGGATTGAACATATCGCCCGCCATCACATTACCCCTGAAGAAGTTGAGGCTGTATGTTTTGGTCGGGCTTTGGTGCAGCGGGCTAAATCTGAAGGCGAGAACCCCTTCTATTACGTTTTGGGTCAAACAGAGGCCGGACGGTATCTCTTTTGTGTTATTATTCAGTTTTCAGATGGAAATGGCTATCCGGTCACTGCCCGACCGATGACCGACAGCGAAAAACGTCGGTTTCAAAAATGGCGAAGAAAATGAAAAAACAACAACTACCACAGACTGATTCGATTGAGGAACTGGCCCGGTTTTGGGACACCCATGATCTGACCAGTTTTGAAGATGAACTGGAAGAAATCACTGAACCTGTCTTTGTGCGGGAAACGGCCGTAATCATTCGGTTGTTACCAGAAGAAGCAAAAGCTATTAAGAGAATCGCCTCGTCTCAGGGTGTTCCTGATTCAGACTTGATCTACCGATGGGTTCAGGAACGCTTGCAGATAGCTTGATCCCTCCCCGAATACCGATGCCTGCCATAGGGCAGGGCTAAGATCATCGCATGGTAGACGGCCGTGAAGGCGGCTATGGTCGTGTACAATTCCTGGTACGCCTCAAAGAACTGATCGAAGAGCCGGAAACGCTGCTACTGGAAGGCTAAGTGAATTCGTCCCGCCCACAAACCATCACCCGCCTGCTCGTGGTCACGGCCGTGCTCCTGACCATTCTTCTCATTCATCATCACAGGCAGGCCAACGACCCTATCGCCATTGCCCTGGCCAAGAGCAGCCAGATGTTGGCCATGGGCAGCGACCCCCACCTCACCCTTGACCTGGCCGAACTGCCGCCCCATTTAAGCACAGCCCAATTTGTGCAGGCGGTCCGGCTGGCCAAAAGCGAGGCAGCTCGCTGGAACTGCCCCGCCTACGCCTGTGCCCTGGCTACCTTTTATGACCTGAATCGCAGCGTCACGCTGAACCGGGTGATTGACCTGTCCAGCCAGACCGTCCTGGCAGCCTGGGAAGAGCCACATGCCCGCCCGGCCGGCAGCCGCCACATCTTACCGTTGGCGCTGGAAATTGCCGCCGCCGACCCCCAGGTGCAGGCCACTTTGGGGGATATTGGCGCAGCCGAGCCGGCCATGATCCCCATGTCTGGCTGGCTGGCGGATGATGATTGCCGCCAGGATTGGTGCGTGGATTTGACGTTTCATGCGCCGCAGGGCGACGGCCGTGTTTACCACGTTTTTGTCAATCTGGAACAGGGCCGGGTGGCGCGTACCTTTTACACACGCGGTCGGCCAGAGCTAAACGTGCCGCCGCCCGTCAGCCAGCGTAACGCTTTCCAGGATGGCTGCCACGAGCAAGATGGCTGGGCCATTTGTTGGGAAATGACAGCCGACGATGGCCTGAATTTTACGGATGCTACTTTTAACGGCCGTCCCGTTTTTGACAGCGCCAAAGTAGGGCAGGTGGAAACCTGGTACCCCAGTTGGCCGGGTGGATACCGCGATGAAATTGGGTTTAATGCTACGGTACGGCCGTTTGGCGGCACCGAGTTGATTGAGTTGGAAGACGGCTTTACCGTGCGCCAGCTTTTTACCGAATTTGTACGCTGGCCTAACTGCATCTGCTGTTACCGGTATGAACAAAGCGTCAGCCTCTATGCCGACGGCGCGTTTGAGTTCGACTTTGTTTCCCACGGGCCAGGCTGTGATGATCTGTCCGTCTACCGTCCCTTCTGGCGGATTGCCCTGGCTGGCACCCAGGGACTCTGGCAGTGGCAGGCCACCGAATGGCTGGCTACGGGGCTGGATCAGGAGCTACAGCCAAGCGGCGAGGGGGAATGGGTCACGGCCGTTAGCGAACAAGAACTACACCCAGTTGTCCAGCCTCTCTCGACAGATGGGCACCGCCTGGCCTGGCAGAACCAGACCCAGTTGTACAAATGGCGCATGGCACTCACCGACCCGTTGGGGCAAGACGAGGCGCGCCTCTTTTTGCTGCGCGCCCACGAAAATGAAGGTGATGGCCCCATCCTCACCGGGCCTGGCGACAGCTACGAACCGCCGCGCCAATGGCTCAACGAGGAAACGATTATCGGCGAAGACGTGGTGTTGTGGTTTGTGCCTCTGATGAAAACCAAAAAGGGTGGCCCCTGGTGGTGTATGCCTGATCCGCAGCCGGGCATTAACCAGTGTAACGCCACCTTGCGGGCAGAACCGGCCCTGGCGCTCTACCAGTCGGCTGTCACCCTGCCCACCGCGCCGCCACCCGCCCAGACCGCCACCGTCACGGCCACGCCTGTTCCTACCGCCACCCCAGCCGCCACCGCGACGCCGCGCCCTATTGATGGGGAAACGGCCGAGGAAATCATCCTTAATGCCGGTTGCAGTGTTTGCCACCGCATTGGCGCATTGGGCGAAAGCGGCAAAGTGGGGCCAGACCTGTCTGACATTGGCGCGGCGGCTGGCGAGCGGCTGCCGGGTTTGGACGCCGCCACTTACATCCGCCAGTCAATTCTGGAACCAAACGCTTTTATCGCCCCGCACTGCCCCAATAGCGCCTGCCTGCCAAATATCATGCCCCAGGATTACGCGCACCGCCTGACGGCCGTGCAGGTCGAGACGTTGGTCGCTTACTTAATGACGCAAACAGTACCCACGCCAGAGGCGTTGACGGTGATAGGTCAGAACACGGCGACCCCCTGGCCATCGGCGACTCCGCTGACAACACAGCCACCTTTGCCGGTCACATCCGGCCCAGATGCCGGCATTGTGATACTGCTCCTGCTCTCAGGCGTTTTGTTTTTGTTGATCCTGTTTTTCATCCGGCAACGGCCGTCTGGATGACATAGGGGCATCAATCGAATCAGGGCTGAATCAGTTACCACTTGCCCCCTATGCCATTGTGACAGAAAATAGGCGCGTCACAAACAATACCCGGCGTTGGCACGGTTAGAAACCGGCCACAGCACGGTTCCTAATTCATAATTCATAATTCTTAATTCCCAATTCCCCAGGAGGCCCCGCATGATCTTCAAAAGTCCTTACCCTGATGTTCAAATTCCTGATATGCCCTTGACGCCGTTCCTGCTGGAGCGGATCAAGCCGTTTGGCGACAAACCGGCGTTGATTGATGGCCCCAGCGGCCGTACCATTACCTTTACCCAGTTAGCCGGAGCCATTCGCCTGGTGGCAGCCAGCCTCAGCCAGCGCGGTTTTGGTCAGGGGGATGTCTTTGCTATTTACAGCCCCAACCTGCCCGAATACGCCATCGCTTTTCATGCCGTCTCACTCATCGGCGGCACAGTGACAACGGTCAATCCCCTGTACACGGCCGATGAACTGGCCCACCAGCTACAAGATTCGGGCGCAAAGTATCTGCTGACCATCTCCCTCTTTTTGCCGAACGCCAAAGCCGCTGCCGCCAAATCGAACGTGGAGGAGATTTTTACGTTTGACCCGGTAGAGGGGGCCACGCCGTTTGGGACGTTGTTGCAGAGCGACGGCCGTTTGCCCGACGTGACCATCAACCCGGCCGATGATGTGGTCGTCATGCCCTATTCCAGCGGCACCACCGGTTATCCCAAAGGTGTCATGCTCACCCACCGCAACATCGTGGCCAACATGGCCCAATGTGAAGGTATTCCCAATTTCAAGATGGTCTCCCCGGCCGACACCATCATGGGCATCCTGCCCTTTTATCACATCTACGGCATGGTGGTCATTATGAACATGAGCCTGATGATGGGCGCCACCATCGTCACCATGCCCCGCTTTGACCTGCCCCAATTTCTGGAACTGGTGCAGAAACACAAAGTCACCCGCACCAACGTGGTGCCCCCCATCCTGCTGGCCTTAGCCAAACACCCACTCATTGACCAGTATGATCTCTCTTCCCTGGAAGAACTGACCTCTGGCGCGGCCCCCTTGTCCGAGGAGTTGGCCGAAGCGGTGGTGCAGCGGATTGGCTGCAATGTGATTCAAGGGTACGGCTTGACGGAAACCAGCCCTGTCACGCACGTCTGCCCCAACTTTCCCGGCATGATCAAACGCGCCTCCATCGGCCCGGCGGTAGCCAACACCGAGACGATGATTGTTTCCGTGGAGACGGGTGAGCCGGTGGGCCACAACGAGAACGGCGAACTGTGGCTGCGTGGGCCGCAGGTGATGAAAGGCTACCTGAACAACCCGGACGCCACCGCTGCCACCATTGACGAAAATGGCTGGCTGCACACCGGCGATATTGGTTATGTAGATGATGATGGCTACTTCTTCATTGTGGATCGCTTGAAGGAGTTGATTAAGTACAAAGGGTTCCAGGTGGCCCCGGCGGAATTGGAAGGGCTGCTGCTGACGCACCCGGCTATCGCCGACGCGGCCGTTATTCCCAGCCCGGACGAGGAAGCAGGCGAAGTGCCGAAGGCGTTTGTGGTGCTCAAACCGGGCGCAGAAGCCAGCGCCGAGGAAATTATGGACTGGGTGGCCGAACGGGTATCACCACAAAAGAAAATCCGCCGCCTGCAATTCACCGACCAGGTGCCCAAATCACTCTCCGGCAAAATCCTGCGCCGCATCCTGGTAGACCAGGAACGGGCAGCCGCACAATAATCAGTTTGTAGTAGGCGATTTATCGCCTAATTGCTGTGGCGATAAATCGCCTACTACGAACACAAAGCCCATTTCCATGACCTCCATCCCCCTTCACTTTCAGCTACCTTTTCGGCCACTGGCTGATCCCCAGGCAATGGTCATTTCCGGTAATGCCCGGTTTACAGTGCTGGCGTCGCGGCTGATCCGGTTGGAGTATGAAGAACACGGCCGTTTCCAGGACGCCCCCTCACAGCTTGTCTGGTATCGTCAACAGCCGGTACCAGAATTTAGTGTGGAAGAACGGGACGGCCGTGTCCACATCCACACCACCCATCTCCATCTGAGCTACCAGACCGGACGGCCGTTTACGGCCGAATCGTTGCGCATTGAGTTGCCAGACAGCGATGTCACCTGGCACGCCGGGGCGGTGGATAGCGGGAACCTACGCGGCACGTACCGCACATTGGACACCATCAGCGGCAGTGTGCCGCTGGAACCGGGGTTGTTGTCCCAGAATGGCTGGACAGTGGTGGATGATTCGCGCACGCTGATTTTCCGGGAAGATGGCTGGCTTGAGCCACGCACACCGGAGGAAATAGACTGGTACTTTTTTGGCTACGGCCGTGACTACGCCGCCTGTTTGCAGGATTATGCCCGCCTCACCGGGGCCGCACCGCTGCTGCCGCGTTGGGCGCTGGGCAACTGGTGGAGTCGCTATTGGGCTTACACGCAGCATGAACTGACCCGCCTGATGGAAGAGTTCCGCCGCGCCCACATCCCCCTGTCCGTCTGCATTGTGGATATGGACTGGCACCTGACCGACGTGGGCGAATATAACGGCTGGACGGGTTACACCTGGAACCGCGACCTCTTCCCCGAACCAGACGCCTTCATCGGCTGGCTGCATGAATTGGGGCTGAAAACGGCGCTCAACCTGCACCCGGCGTTGGGCATACGGCCGTATGAAGAGCAATACCCGGAAATGGCAAAACGGCTGGGGCTTGATCCCGCCGCCAATGAGGCCATTCCTTTCAACATCGCCGACCCCACCTTCGCCAACGCCTACTTTGAACTGCTGCACCATCCGTATGAAAAGATGGGCGTGGATTTCTGGTGGATGGATTGGCAGCAAGGTACGCTCAGCGATTTGCCTGGCTTAGACCCGCTGTGGTGGCTGAACCACTTGCATTTTTACGATTTGGCGCGGGCGGGCAAACGGCCGTTTATCTTCTCCCGGTGGGGTGGTCTGGGCAATCACCGCTACCCCATCGGCTTTTCCGGCGACACCTGGGTGACGTGGGAATCACTGGCCTTTCAGCCTTACTTCACTGCCACCGCTGCCAATGTCGGTTACGGCTGGTGGAGCCATGACATCGGCGGCCATATGTTTGGCTTGGAAGACAGCGAATTATATGCCCGTTGGGTGCAGTTTGGTCTGTTTAGTCCCATCCTGCGGCTGCACAGTACCAAAAACCCATTCCACGAACGCCGCCCCCACGCCTACGACGCGGAAACGTACCGCGTCACCAAAGAAGCGATGCAACTGCGCCATGCCTTCATCCCCTATCTTTACACGCAGTCCTGGCGCAACCACAGCGAACACGTCTCGCCCGTCCGCCCCCTCTACCACGACTACCCGGATGCGGAAGCCGCCTACTACTGTCCGCAGCAGTACACCTTTGGCAGCGAACTGATCGTAGCCCCGTATGTGGAACCGGCAGACCCGGACACGCGCCTGAGCCGCCAGGTAGTCTGGCTGCCGCCCGGTGGCTGGTATCACTTTTTCAGCGGCGAATATCTGCCGGGTGATGGCTGGTATGTGCAATATGGCAAGCTAGAAGACATCCCCGTTTTTGCCAGAGCGGGCGCGATTGTGCCGCTAGGGCCACAGGTGGGTTGGGGCAATGTGGGCGTTCCGACAGAACTGGATGTACACGTTTTTGCGGGGGCAGACGGCCGTTTCACGCTCTATGAAGATGATGGCGAAACCACCGCTTACCAATCTGGCGACTACAGCTTATTGGAGTTCCAACAAACGTGGCGGGAGCGAGAAATGGAACTGGGCATTACGCCGGTTGCCGGACATACCAGGCACCATCCGGCGGTGCGTACTATCCGCCTGCATGTGCATGGCGTCCGGTATCCCCTTTATGTGGCGGTGATGCTGGCCGATGCGCCCCTGTCCTGCCATTTGCGGTACGACGGCCGTAGCGAAACCATCCATCTCAGCGGCATCAACGTGCCCCAAGGGGAGACGCTTACCGTCACCATTGGCACGGATGAAGAGAATTTATTATCGCACCGCAACCGCACGGCCGAAAAAGTGAATACGATGCTGCACAACTTCAAGCTGGAAAGTCAGGTAAAACTGGGCATTTCACAGCAAGTGGAAACTTTGCTGACAAATCCGGCAGCGTTGAACCAGTTTGCGCCTTTGCTGAAACCGGCCCAGGCGCGGGCCATATTGGAAGTGACCCGGCAGGCAGGCGTACATTCTGTGCGGAACACGGCCGTGCCTCACCTGCTCCTCCTCTGGAATAACCATCAAAATGAATCCTTCCGCTACCAGTTGAACGAATATGACTCCCACCGTTTTGAGATTGAAAAACGGTTTGCCATTCAGTCCGGTGTTGTGCCCACCTTTGCCTGGTTTGCGCCGGAAAAAGAGTGGCAGTTGACGGTAGAATTTGCCGGGGTCACGGCCGTGACGCTGGCGAGTCAACCGAAGGGGGGGAGGCTTTAGCCGGAACGGTTCCGGCTAAAGCCTCCCCTCCAGATTTCATTACTTTCTTGCAGTTAGCGGTTGGCGCTGTTGCCCTTTATCGTCAAAATTGGTCGGGTCGAGCCAGGTCTCAAACGCCTGTTTGATAGCCGGCCATTCGCTATCGGTGATGGAAAACCAGGCCGTATCCCGGTTGCGCCCCTTGTAGACGATGGCCTGGCGGAAAATCCCCTCAAACGTAAAACCCAACCGTAAAGCAGCGCGACGCGACGCGGCATTCAGCGCATCACACTTCCACTCATAACGGCGGTAGCCCAGTTCATCAAAAGCGCGGCGCATCATCAGGTACATGGCTTCGGTGGCGACGACGGTTTTTTGCAGACAGGGCGCGTAATGGATGTGCCCTACCTCGATGACGCCATGGGCCGGGGTGATGCGCAGGAAGCCGGCGACGCCTTCCGCCTGCCCTGACGTGTGGTTGATAATGGTATAAAGCAGGGGATCGTCCTCGATACTCATCTTGTCCAGATGCGTCCGAAACGCCGCCAGGGAGGGAAAGGGGCCATAAGAGAGATATGTCCAGAGACGGCCGTCGGTATCTTCGCTATAAGCCCGGTACAACTCGTCGGCGTGGCGTTCCGGGTCAAGCGGTTCCAGGTGGCAGGTACGGCCGTGCATGGTCGTTCGTGGCGGCCACGGCCGTGGCTGCCAATCAGCTATCGGCAAACCAATTGATTGTCCTAAATGATTGTATGTGGTGTGTGTTGTCATTCGTCATTTGTCCTTTGTCATTGAGAGATTGGGAGATTGACAATCACCCGCTCACCTCTTCAAGTATACTCATTTTTGGCATCTCCCTCACTGTTGGTATAATTGCTAGTTTACTGGGGATGTGGCGGAACTGGCAGACGCGCATGACTTAGAATCATGTGCCGCAAGGCGTGTGGGTTCAAGTCCCTCCATCCCCACTGACGTTTAAGAAAGCAAAAGCGTTGCCAGTGCAACGCTTTTTTGCTGCAATACCACAATCAACGAGGTAAACCTGTGACTCTAACAATTCATACTGAACAAGACGACCGGCGTCAGTTACATCTGACGATTGAAGTGCCCGAAGAACGGGTAGAAAAACAGATGCGGGAAACCGCCCGCAAGCTGGCAAAAGATATTAACATGCCCGGTTTCCGCCGCGGCAGAGCGCCCTATTCTGTGGTTTTGAACCGCGTAGGCCGCGATGCACTGCGCGCTGAGGCCGTGGAAGATATTTTGCAGCCTGTTTTTGAAGAAGCGCTGGATGAAGTGAAACCAGACATTTATGCACAGGCCCAATTTGACGACCTGGAAATGGAACCGCTCGTCTTGAAATTTACCATTCCGCTGACCCCAGAAGTGACACTAGGTGATTATCGCAGCTTGCGCAAAGAGATTGACCCGGTCACTGTTACCGATGAGGCTGTGGAGCAGGCGCTCAAACAGATTCGCGCCCGGTATCAGGAGGTAGAGGAAGTAGACAGGCCATCGGCCGACGGGGACATGATTGTCATTAGTGGGCGCGGCGAGTTAATTGTGGAAGTGGACGAGGATGAGGATGAGGATGAGGAGGGAGAGGTAATCGAAAGCGGGGAGGAAGAAACGGCCGTACCCCAACCTCCCATCGCCGCCATTGAAACAGACGATGCGGATGATTTCGACGAAGATGAGGATGATTTCGACGAAGATGAGGATGAAGACGACTACGATTATGATGATAACGATGATGACATCCTCTTTGATTCCACTCGCCTGGAACTGCCCCTGGACAATACCGAGATTTTCCCCGGCACGCCTTTTGTGGAAAATCTGGTGGGTCTGAGCGTGGGTGAAAGCAAAGATTTCACCTTCGTCTTCCCCGAAGATTATGAAGAGGAAGAGTTGGCCGGTAAAGAGGCGATATTTAGCGTGGAAGTGCTGGAAGTAAAAAGCCGCCACCTGCCCGAACTAGACGACGAACTGGCGCAAAAAGAAGGGCATGAGACGCTGGCGGAGTTGGAAGAAGCCACCCGCGAGCGCCTGCATGAAATGGCTGAATCCCAGGCTAACAATGAACTGGTGGATAGCATGGTGCATGACATGTTGGAAATGTCTACCCTGGTTTATCCCCCGGCGGCTGTGGAAATGGAAATTGACGGCCGTATCCAATCCTTCAAAAACCAGGTGACACGCTCCGGCTGGCAGTGGGAAGATTATTTGAAGATGAATGCCGCCTCCGAAGAATCCATGCGGGAAGACTTCCGGGAAACAGCCGAAGAAGCCATACGCCACCAACTGATTTTGCGCCAGTTTATTTTGAATGAGAAGCTCAAAATCAAAGATGAAGACGTTGAAGCAGAAATAGAGGAGCGCATTGCCGCTTTTAAGGACAATGAAACGCTGGCCAACAGTATGCGTGACTATTACAAGAAAGGCGCCGGCTTCGATATGCTCAGCGGCGAGATTCTTATGGACAAAGTGACGGAGCGGATGAAGGCTATTCAAAGCGGCGCTGCTCCTTCATTAGAAGAATTGGAAACAGACAAAGAAGAATTGGAAACAGACGCAACGGCCGTGGCGTCGGAACCGACCGATGAACCAACGGAGGCCATAGAAGAAACGGCTGAAGTCATTGAATCTGTTGCCGAAGAGGCTGAAACAGAAACGGCCGTTGCCGACGCTGAGCCGGAATAACACAAATCTAACACGACCCGGCTACACTCCTCCGACATTACTCAACCCAGATGGGCGGCGGCCCTTAGAGGCCGCCGCCCACCGTCAGGAGAACTTTCCATGATGAACCTTCCAACATCCTTAGTCCCCATGGTGATTGAAACGACCGGCCGTGGGGAACGTGCTTTTGACATCTTTTCCCTGCTGCTGCGGGAACGCATCATCATCCTCGGCACCCCCATCAATGACCAGATTGCCAATCTGACGGTGGCCCAAATCCTATTTCTGGCGCGTGAAGACAATACCAAACCGATTCGCATGTACATCAACAGCCCTGGCGGCCATGTGTACGCCGGTATGGCCATTTATGACACCATGCGCCAGGTGGAATGTCCGGTTTCTACCGTAGCCGTGGGTTTTACGGCCAGCTTTGGCACGGTGTTACTCGCTGCCGGGACAAAAGGGATGCGCTACGCTCTGCCCCATGCCACCATCCACATGCACCAACCCCTCGGCGGCGCACAAGGGCAGGCTACCGATATTGAAATTCAGGCCAATGAAATTTTGCGCCTGCGCACCAGCATCAATGACATACTGGCGCACCACACCGGGCAAACCGCTGCCCAAATTTCCGAAGATTTTGACCGTGACCGCTACATGACAGCACAAGAAGCGATGCAATATGGTCTGGTAGATGAGGTTCTGGCGCATCCAGAACAATAAGTGCTACCAAACTCTCACACAAATAATAAAGGCGTTCTGTTCACCGCAGAGCGCCTTTTTGTTTGACGAAGGGGATATTCGCGACGGGAGTTGAAATAAAAAGACCTGACAGGTCTTGGAGACCTGTCAGGTCTGCTGATAATTAAAGAAACGAGGATTGAGAGATTGTTACTGCCCAATGTTATTGGCCAACACTTCCTCTTCCCGGAATCTCTCAATCCTCGCTACCGAGGGGATACAATTTAAGAATTAACAATGGCGTGGCGTGAAACCACGCCACCGTTAATTGCGCACAGGCGCAGCCTCATACATGGCTGCTTTAATATCCATACAATCGCGGCGCACCGTGGGGTCAACTTCAATCATGGCCGCAATTTTTTCATAGCCATACAAGATCGTCGTGTGGTCACGGTTGCCTAATTTCTCACCGATAACCGGTAAAGAGGCATCTGTTTCCATGCGCGCCAGATACATCGCCATCTGCCGCGGATAGGCTACGGTACGTTTGCGGCTGGCTCCGGCCATTTCGTCAGCCGTCACCCCAAAGTAGCGGCAGACCGCCTCCAGCACCAGTTCAAACGTCAACTTGTCAGGCCGCCGGATCAGGTCAGCCATGGCCATATTGACCAGTTCCATATCTACCGTGCTGCCAGAAAGCTGGGCATAAGCCATCACCTTGTTAAACGCCCCTTCCAATTCCCGAATGTTGTTGCGCACATGTTGGGCAATGAAATCCATGACGGCGTCAGGCACATACACGCCACACTCTTCCGCTTTGGTCTGCAAAATGGCTTTGCGCATTTCCACATCTGGCATTTGAATGTCGGCCATCAAGCCCCACTCAAAACGGGATTGCAGCCGTTCTTCCAGCGTCATCATCGCCTTCGGTGGGCGGTCACTGGAAATGACCACTTGTTTGCCCTGACTGTGCAGCTCGTTGAAAGTGTGGAACAGTTCTTCCTGGGTGCTTTCTTTGCCGGCAATGAATTGAATATCGTCAATCATCAACACATCGGGGGTGCGATAGCGTTCGCGGAATTCGGCCATCTTCTTGTTGCGAATGGATTGCACCAGATCGTTAGTGAAGGTTTCGGAAGGGATGTAACAGACGGTGTAGCCATCTTGCATACATTTATGACCAATGGCGTGCAGCAGATGGGTTTTGCCCAATCCAACGCCGCCGTAGATGAACAGGGGGTTGTATGTTTCGCCGGGATTTTCGGCCACAGAGAGAGCGGCGGCATGAGCCAGCCGGTTGCTGGGACCTACGACGAAGGTGGAGAAGGTAAAACGGCCGTTCAAATTAGCCACCGTCGTCGCTGTTGTTTTGCCATTCAAGCGAGCTGTTTTGGGAGCCGAACCATTGGCGCCGTTAGCAGCTAATGGCTGCGGCTGCTTGATGAGATCATCCGCCCACACCACAAATCGTATTTCTGCTGTACGGCCCACAATGGCCGACAATGTGCGCAAAATAGTGTCGCGCAGCCGATTTTCCAGCCAATCTTTGGCATAATCGTTACGCACGCCAATGACAAAAACATCATCGTCACAGGTCAACAAACAGGCGTCCTTCAACCAGGTGTTGAAGGTCGCTCTGGTCATCTGTAGTTCCAGCTCTCCCAGGGTAGCTTTCCAGGCAGTTTCAGGTGTCATCGTCATTGATCCATTATGGGCAGCCTGATATCCGGCAGATAACAAGCAGGCAGCAACACATGACCTCATGTCACAAAACAAAAATCAATTAGTAGGAGTAGGTATACGGCCGTTGCTCACAACATTTGAAGGATCAAACGGGGACTCTTCTCAACCCGACAGCGCTTCCTCTTCGCCGATTCTGCGGCCCCCACTGCCCGATGACCAATGCCACATAGCGACCAGTAACATTGGCTAACAATCGGCTTTTTGTGGTATGCAGATATGTTTACAACGGCACGTTCATTCTAGCAAAAGGATGCCAGGGATGCAATGAAAAACAGCCCATTTTGCCTTAAAAGCTGGAACATTTTTAGATTGCCGGAATCTTAAAAAATTCCAACTTTTAAGCCAGGCAACTTGACAATTCGCCGTACCACCCACATATAGGGGATCATCGGTCACTCATGCCCGTATATCAGGTATAGATGGTAGCATCTACGGCCGTACATATCATCCGTGTTTCCTCATCTTTACACCATTGGGCAGCATTTTGGGGCGGCCAAAGTGTGTTATTGTGCATTAGGGAAAATCGGGGTTGGCGATGGCTCGCAGCTATACGTTGCCTATGTGAAAATGCGAGTTTTGCTCACGGCCGTGACCAGATCAACCACGTAAACCGATGCGCATGACGGGTATCCGGTTCATGCACCTGCCGGAAAATTTCACGCCATTCGGCCGGGTCAAACGGGGGAAAATAGCTATCGCCGCTAAATTCGCCATCTATCAGTGTCAGGTAGAGGCGGTGCGCCAGGGGCAGCGCCTCGGCGTAAATCTGGGCGCCGCCGCCGATCATCACCTCTGGTGGTTCCGCTGCCGCGGCCAATGCCGCCGGGAAAGAATGGACAACGGTACAACCTTCGGCATGGTAATGCCGGTTGCGGGTGATGATGATATTGTGACGGCCGTGCAGCGGCTTGAACCTCGCCGGAATCGAATCATATGTCTTGCGCCCCATAATCACCGGCTTGCCCATTGTTTGCTCTACAAACCAGCCCATGTCGTCTGGCAAGCGCCAGGGCAGGCCGTTGTTTGCGCCAATGAGGCGGTTGTGGTCCATAGCAACGATGAGGGAAACAATCATGGTAATTGGGTAATTGGGTAACTGGCGTCTCAATTAGCCAATTACTCAATTACATCTTTACACCGCAATCGGCGCCTTGATCGCCGGATGACATTGGTAATTGACCAATTCAAAATCCTCATAGCGGAAACCGAACAGGTCTTTAACGGCCGTGTTCAGATGCATCTGCGGCAGCGGATACGGTTGGCGCGAAAGCTGCAAACGCGCCTGCTCCAGATGGTTCAGGTAAAGGTGGGCGTCGCCAAAGGTATGCACAAAATCACCCGGCTCGTAGCCCGTCACCTGGGCCACCATCAGTGTCAGCAAGGCGTAAGAAGCGATGTTGAAAGGCACACCCAGAAAAATGTCGGCGCTGCGCTGGTAAAGCTGGCAAGAAAGTTTGTCATCGGCCACGAAGAATTGGAACAGGCAGTGGCAGGGTGGCAGCGCCATTTCATCCACGTCGGCCACGTTCCAGGCAGAAACAATGTGGCGGCGGGAGTAGGGATTGTGTTGAAGCTGGTACAACAGATGGGTGATCTGGTCAATGGCACGGCCGTCATGCCCAGGCCATGAACGCCACTGATAGCCATACACCGGCCCCAGGTCGCCATTTTCGTCCGCCCACTCATCCCAGATGCTCACGCCATTGTCGCGCAGATAGCGGATATTGGTGTCGCCCTGCAAAAACCAGAGCAGTTCATGGATGATAGAGCGAAAATGCAGTTTCTTGGTCGTTACTGCCGGAAAGCCTTCCGCCAGATTAAAACGCATCTGGTAGCCAAACACACCAATCGTACCCACACCCGTGCGGTCGCTGCGCTCCACTCCATTGTCCAATACATGCTGCATCAAATCGAGATATTGTTTCATAGGTTATCAGACATCAGACATCCGATTTTTCTCAAAAATCGGATGTCGCTACACCGCTCAATACAAAAGCCGCAGAAAATCGGCTTTCTCCAGATTGCCAAAATAAGCCGTCATGTCCACCGGTTCCAACAATTCCGCCAGCGCGTCGGGGTCATAGCGCACACCGATCAGCCGTTTTTCCAGTTCGGCCACCGGCTGCAAACCGGCATAATCGCCGTAAATCGTGATCTGCTCAATCAGCCCCTTGTGTACTTCAATGCGCATATCAATTTTGCCCACCCCCTCAAAGCGATCCTGCTTGCGCACATTGAAGCGCGGTGAACGGCCGACATTCCATTCCCAGGTCCGGTAGCGAGTAGCAGACAATTCGTGGATTTTTTCCCAGTCGGCGGTGGTCAAGTCATAGGTAGACACACCGACGCCGCCAAAAATCTCCTGCAACAGCGCTTCTTTCAACTGGTGAATGTCCATATCCACCGGCAGCAGTTCGCGGATATTCACCACAAATGCGCGAATAGATTGCACCGCATTGGATGTAATCTCCAACTGGCGGGGATTCAACGCCTTGAGCAGCGTTTCCAGATGGCTGTCAAAGAGCAGCGTGCCATGACTGAACATGCGGTGGGCAGCCGCATATTGAGCATTGCCGGAAATTTTTTTTCCGGCGGCATAAATGTCGCTTTTGCCGCGCAACTCGGCGTCTACACCCAGCACGCGCAGCGCCCGCGCCACCGGTTCGGTGAAGCGGGCAAAGTTGTGCAGATGGTCACGGCCGTTGCTCATAAAACTAAAATTCAAATTGCCCAAATCATGGTACACGGCCCCCCCACCGGACAGCCGCCGCACCACGTGAATGTTATGGGTGCGTACAAAATCGGTATCAATCTCTTCCAGCGTGTTCTGATTCCGGCCGATAATCACCGACGGCTCGTTGATATAAAAGAGCAAAATCGGATCCTCCGTCGCCACATGCCGCAGCACATATTCCTCAATCGCCAGATTCACCCGCGGGTCTGTTATGTTTTGGTTATCTACAAAAAGCATCGGGTTTTCCTTAAATAAATATAGGTGCGACGCACTTTTGAAGTGTGTCACACCGCCAACATTCTACCCAACCAGCGGAAACAGAGCCAGCAGCAGCCAGGCAAAAAAGAGGGCATTACCCAGGCCATAAGCCCAGGGATCATCTACCGCCCCACCCACCAGCGCCATGATGCCCAGCACAATGGGCAGCACGGGCAGCACCAGCACCAGGAAAAAGAGCGAGGGGACAAGGAGCACGGCCGTGCCCAACCCCACCATCAACACTACACTCTGCCCCAACCACCAGCCGATCCGCTTGCCCGTAGACGCCCCCTGCTGCGCCCAACCGGCTGCCGACAACCAGGGTAAAAAGGCCAACGCCAGCACAGGCCAACGCAGGAGCCGCGCCGGAATGAGAAACCAGGGCAGCCACACCACCTGCGCCATCAGGCCAAAAACCAACCACAAAAAGGCAAAGATGGCCAGGGCGCGGCGGAGGGAGGAGAGATTGGGAGATTGGGAGATTGGAGATTGTCGCCAGCCGAGGGCGAACCAGACCAGGCCAAACACCAGGAACCACAACGCCTGCGCGCCGGCAATCAGAATGCCACCCATTTCACCAACGGCCGTGACCTGATTTGCCAGCCACAACACGGCCGTTGCCGCCAGCGGCGCAACCAACAGCCCCAAAATATGCCAGGGTGGACGGCGCATATCGGCGGTGAGGCGCGGTTGGCGGATAACCGGTGTAACCGCCATCACCAGCACCAGCCAGGCCCCTAACTGCACCAGATACCAGACCATGCGCCTATCTGTGTAAGCCACGGTGGCTGGCAAGCCAAAGGTCTGGCCCAACCAACCCACGGCCGTCTGGTGCGCGGTAGGGCTGAAGAGAATGGTTATATGCTCCACGCCAGGAATGAGTTGGAAGGAACGGGCACGGCCGTTCGCAAAGTCCGTATTCGCCCCACTTGCCCGCGCCAATAAATCTTCGGCGTTGGCCGCAAACTGTGGTTCCAATTGGCCCGCTTGCAGCAGCAGATTGCGCGGTTCCGTTTCTGTCACTTCCGCACCGGTGGGTGAAACGGCCACTGTCGCCTGATACCGGTCAGGGTCGTCAATACCCGCCGTCATCACCGCCCCACTGCCCATCGAATGACCTAATAATGCCAGACGACGGCCGTCTACTTCCGGCTGCGTTATCAATGCTGCATAAGCCGCATCCATGTTGGCTTGCAGCACCGCTGCGCCGCGTGTCATGGTACTTCCCAACGGGGCAGGATTGGCGGCATGGCCGTCAAAGTCAAACAGCAAGGTGGCATACCCGGCGTGCGCCAGCGTATAAGCAAAACCCTGCATCAACTGCTGCGAACCGCTGAAACCGTGCGCAATGATGACGCCCGGCGCTGGCGGCGCATCCGCCGGGGCAATCAGCCGCATAGGGATGCCGTTTTGGGTTAACGGCCGTATCACCAACCCATCCCGCGCCCGCCACACCATCAACCACGCCAGCCCAATCACCAACAGACAACCCACCGCCACGATCCAGCGTCCCCGGCTCAACCGTTTTCCTCTCATTCTCTCCTCCAAAGATCTGTGATGCGTGACCTGTGAGGTTTCTCTGCTCACGCATCACGTTTCACGGCATTTCAGCCACAATCTCCACGGCCGTTACCTCCCCCACATTCACCACCACCGGCTGCCGATACTCCCGCCCCGCCACCGACACAAACAGCGTGTAATTGCCCGGCGGCAAATCGGCAAAGAGGAAGTTTTCGGCCAGCGCCGCGTCTGGATGGATGAGATGCTGCGGATCATCCAGATAAGTAAACGTGTAGCGGTAAACCGGCCCGTCGGCGGTAGACTCAATCAGGGTGAGTCGCACACCCTGCCACGGCCGTCCCGCCTCATCCACCAGCCGCCCCGCCAGCACCCCCGTTTCCGGCAATGGCTCCAGCCACAACATCGGGTTGTAGGTATCAGCGAAACCATTATTGCCTATACGAATTTCCAGGTGTAAGTGAGGAACGGCCGATACCCCCTCCACACCAATCTCGGCTATCGGGTCGCCCCGCGTCACCCGCTGCCCAGGTTCTACTTGAATAAGCTGCACGTGCCCATACAACACATACACCGGTTGCCCCTGCCACTGTTCATCCAGTTCCAGCACCACCAACTGCCCATACCAGTCGCAGCGCCAGCCATACAATTCTTCCGTATCAGACTGAGCCACAATGACAGTACCATCGGCAACGGCCGTCACCAATGTCCCCCGTTCTTTGGGCATATCGGCGCCATTGTGCAGCAGGAAACGGCCGTCGCCATCCCACCCATACGGATAATACGCATTCTCCAACGGCTTGCGCCCGCCCGTTACCGGGTCTGCCAGCCAGAAGTGGGACTGGGGCACGGCCGTATGCGGCGTGGGCCAGGGTTGCGCCCCCAGTACGTTACGCTGGTACTCCGGTTTGACGGGTGGTGGGTCTGGGCAAGGAAAAGATGTGGGGGTGAGCAGGTGAGAGGGTGAGTGCGGCGAAGACGCCGGAGTGATAGTAGGTACGGCCGTAGGCGACGGGGGCGGCGTGGCGGTGACCGGCGGGGCAGGTGAGAGCAGCGAAGACGCCGGGGTGAAGGTGGGCACGCTTGCACTGCGCGCGGTCGAAGGGGCCGTTGGCGTTGCCGGCAACGTGCTGCTTACCGTTGGCAGTACGGTTGATACGGCCGTTACTGGCAACGGGCTGCTTGCCACTGGCAACTCCCCTGGCGGTTGGCAGGCAGCCAATAGCCACAGCAAACAACTCAGAAAACAAAATCGAGAATAGACCATGTGTGTAATTGTCTTAACAGGCGGTACGGCCGTCAAACGCGCAAGCGACATACCTTTCTACATCCCGTAAGCCAATCGCGTTATACTTCCACCATGCAGTTAGACCTTACTCGCCTTTCAGACAGCCGCATAGCCAATATGGGAGCAGCGGCCATCTACCAGGCATTCAAGAGTTATTGCGCCCACTTTCAGGCCATCACGGAACGCGCCCCGCAGCGGTTTGAGCAGCAAGAGTGGCACGGCCGTCGCGCCGACGCCGAAGAACGCCTGCAACTCTACAAAACCATCATTGACCAGACCGTTGATCAGATTCACAACCTCCTGGACGAACGCCTCTGTGACAAACTCGTCTGGGCCAGCATGAAGGCCGTTTACTCCGGTCACATCTTCCCGCTCGATGATTGGGAACTGGCCGAAACCTTTTTCAACTCCGTCACCCGCCGCATTTTCACAACCGTCGGCGTAGACCACCAGATCGAATTTGTCACCACCGACTACCAATCACCCCCCACCCCCTCCCGCTACAAAGTGTATCGCAGTTACAAAACACCCCAACCCAAAGCCAATCTCTTTTATGAAATCATTGGCAGTTATCACGCCACCGCGCATTTTGCCCACCTGGAGCAAGATTGCCAGCTTATCGCCGCCCGCATCCAGGCGCTTCTGGTGACGCGGGGTTTGTCTATGCAGCGCATTGATATGGTTAAGAGTGGCTTCTACCGGGGACAGGGCGCGTATCTGGTGGGGCGCATTCAAGCTGGGAATCAGACCATCCCTTGCATTTTTTGCTTGCTGCACGGTGAAAGTGGCATCTATGTAGACGCCGTGTTGCTCGATGATGTCAGCGTCAGCATTCTGTTTAGCTTCACCCGCTCCTACTTCCACGTCAAAATAGACCGCCCCTATGACCTGGTAGCTTTCATTCAAACCCTCATCCCTCAAAAACGTGTCGCCGAAATTTACATCTCGCTGGGTTACAACAAACACGGCAAAACGGAACTATACCGCGACATTTTGCGCCATCTGGCCCATTCTGAGGCGCAGTTCCAGACGGCGCCAGGGCAAAAAGGTATGGTCATGGCCGTGTTCAGCCTGCCAGATTATGACCTGGTGTTCAAACTGATCAAAGACCGTTTTGCCGACCCGAAAAAGGTGACGCGCCAGAATGTGATGGCCCAATATGAGATGGTCTTTCGCCATGACCGCGCCGGCCGTCTGGTGGACGCGCAGTCATTTGAATTTTTGGAATTTGACCAGGAGCGGTTTGATCCGGCGCTGCTGACTGAACTGCTGGCGGTGGCCGGGCACGCCGTGCAGGTGAAGGATGGCGCGGTGGTGATTGTCCACGCCTATGTCCAGCGCCGGGTGACGCCGTTGGACATTTACATTCGCCAGGTGAGCGAAGAGGAAGCGCGGGCGGCTATCCGGGACTACGGCCGTGCCATCAAAGACATGGCCGCCACCAACATCTTCCCCGGTGACATGCTGCTGAAAAACTTTGGCGTAACGCGGCACGGCCGTGTCGCCTTTTATGACTACGACGAGCTGCGACCGCTCACCGACTGCCACTTCCGCCGCTTCCCCGCCGCCGCCACCTATGAAGACGAATTGTCTGACGAACCCTGGTTTCACATCGCCGAAGGCGACATTTTCCCCGAAGAATTTCTGCATTTCATGGGGCTGCCCCCCACTCTGCAAGATGAATTTCTGGCCCATCACCGCGACCTGCTCGACACCCCCTACTGGCACACCACCCAAACTCGCCTGCAAAACGGCGAATACATCCACATCCTCCCCTACAGCCAGCGCCACCGCCTCTACCCAAACAAGTAATGCCCGTCAGGTTGCAGGTAGTCACTTGCCACTTGCCACATCCCACTTGCCACCCCCTCCCCACTTTAGCTATAATGCGGCCACAATTCTATATGCATAAACTCCGGGAGGAGTACGCTGGCAAGAACCTGACAGAAAAGAGAGAGCCTCGGCTGAAAGCTCACACAGGAATCACCGGCCGAACGTCACCCGGAATGAATACCGCAGAAATGAACGGTAAACAAAGACCCTAAGGGTCTATTACCAGCCAGAGTAGACCGGTACGGGAGCGCCCGTTACAGCGTTGACCCGATGTTTGTCGGGAAAAGTGCGGCCACGTTGGTAGTGGCGGTTTCAACCGCCAAACAAACGGCCGAATTGAGGTGGTACCACGGAGTCGAGCCTGCTTCGTCCTCAGGGATGAACAGGCTCGTATTAGTTTATGGGGCATTGGGTTAACGCCCAATGGCCCAAAATATGGAGGTTCACATGTCTCTACCGAAACGGTACCATCCCCAAACGGCCGAACCCGGCCATCAGGCACACTGGCAAGAACAGGGCGTCTACCATTATGACCCGGCGTCCGATGCGCCGCGTTTTACCATTGACACCCCCCCACCCACTGTGTCCGGGCATTTGCACCTGGGGCACGTTTATTCCTACAGCCAGACCGATTTTATCGCCCGTTTCTGGCGCATGAACGGCCGTAACGTTTATTACCCCATGGGCTATGATGACAACGGCCTGCCCACCGAACGCCTGGTGGAAAAACGGCAGGGTATCCGCGCCGCCGACGTAGACCGGGCCACTTTCATCGCCCACTGCCTGGCCGCCAGCGAAGACGCGGAACATGATTACCGCCAGTTGTGGCAACGGTTGGGGCTGTCCGTGGATTGGCGCTACAGTTACCGCACCATTGACGACCATTCCCGCCGTCTGGCGCAGTGGTCGTTTATTGACCTGCACCGCAAAGGATTGGCCTACCGGCAGCAGTCGCCCACCATCTGGTGCCCCGAATGCCAGACGGCCATCGCCCAGGCCGATGTGGATGATCTGGAACGGGAAACCACCTTTTACACGCTGGATTTTCGGCTGGCTGATGGCACATCTCTGCCCATCGCCACCACCCGCCCGGAACTGCTGCCCGCCTGTGTGGCCGTGTTTGTACATCCGAGCGACGGCCGTTACCACTCCCTCATCGGCCAATCTATCAACACCCCATTGGGGCAAACCGTGCCCCTGCTGGCCGACCCTGCCGCCGACCCCCACAAGGGTACAGGCGCGGTAATGTGTTGCACCTTTGGCGACACGGCCGACGTAGCCTGGCAAAAGACGCACCAGTTGCCCATTATTGAAGCGATTGGGCGGGACGGCCGTCTCACGGCCGTTGCTCACCCCTACACCGGCCTCACCGTTACCGAAGCGCGGCAGGCCATCATTCAGACATTGCGTGATCAGGGGGCCGTATTGGCCGAACAGCCCATCCCCCAGACCGTGCGTGTACACGAACGTTGTGACACGCCGGTGGAATATGTAGTCACGCCGCAGTGGTTCATTCGCGTGCTGGACCACAAAGAAGCGCTCTTGGCCGCCGGGGAACAAATCACCTGGCATCCGCCGCACATGCAAAATCGCTACCGCCAATGGGTAGAAAATCTCAGTTGGGATTGGTGCATCAGCCGCCAACGCTATTTTGGCGTGCCCTTTCCGCTGTGGTACTGCGCCGCTTGTGGCGCGGCCATCCTGGCCGCGGAGTCAGATTTACCGATAGACCCGATGGTCTCACGGCCGTCGCACCCCTGCCCCCATTGCCACAGCACCCACTTCACACCGGAAACGGACGTGTTCGATACCTGGTTCACTTCCTCCCTCTCGCCGCAGATTGCCGGGCAATGGCAGCACGATGACGAGTTATACGATCAGGTCTATCCCTTCACGCTGCGGCCGCAAGCACATGAAATCATCCGCACCTGGGCTTTTTACACCATCGTCAAGTCGCACCATCACTTTGGCACGATCCCGTTTGAGCAGGTTGCCATTTCCGGCTGGGGGCTGGCCGCTGAAGGCATGGGCAAAATTAGCAAAAGCCGGGGTGGTGGCCCCATGTCGCCGCTGGCGATGATTGAGCAGTATTCGGCCGACGCCGTGCGTTACTGGGCGGCCAGCACTTCGCTGGGCAAAGACGCCATCATCAGCGAAGAAAAAATCCAGGCCGGGGCCAAACTGGTCAACAAGCTCTGGAACGTCGCCAAATTCAGCGAAAAATTCCTGCCCCGATCACCGATTACCGATCACCGATTACCGATTACCGCTTTCACCCCCGCCGACCGCTGGCTGCTGGCGCACACCGCCCGCCTGATCCAACGCACGACCCAGTTGTGGCAGCAGCTTGACTACGCCACCGCCCGCAGCGAAACGGAGGGGTTTTTCTGGCGGGTGTTGGCCGACAATTACCTGGAAATGGCAAAAATGCGCCTGTATGCAAACGACGCGGCGGCGCACGGCGCCGTGTATGCCCTTTATCATGCGCTGTTGACCACGTTGAAGTTGTTTGCTCCCACCCTGCCCCACATCACGGAGGAGGTTTACCAGGGCTGGTTTGCCGCCGCCGAAGGGGCGCCTTCTATTCATCGGGCGCAGTGGCCGGTGGCTGACCCGGCCTGGCTGGATGAGGCGGCGCTGGCGGCAGGTGAACGGTTGGTGGAGGTGGCAACGGCCGTGCGCCGCCACAAAAGCGAACACAACCTGTCACCAGGGGCCGAACTGACCGCCCTTTACCTGCATACGGATGACGACCAGATGGCAGACTGGCTACCACAAAGCCGCGCCGACCTGATGAGCATTACACGAGCGCAGGAGGTTGTGGTGAACGGCCGTTTGCCGGACAACGCCGTAATCATTAGTCAGGAACCGGTGGTGGTGGCGGTAATCCGTAATCCGTGATGCGTGATGCGTGATGCGTAATCGGTTTACGGGTCACGGGTAACGGATTACGGCTTCAGTGCGTAGGGAAGGCATTGTCTAAATGCCGTTTTTCCGACAGGCAGCCAACGCCGCCAGCATGCATACTTGTGGCTAACTCAACCTGATGATGGAGGCGCAAGATGATTACCCCGATTGATAGTTACACACAAACGATGGACGAGGCAGCAAGCAGCACAGGGCGCAAACTTACGGCCGTTTGCATCACGGCCGTTCTTACCCTGCTGGCCTCGTTCTGGTGGTCGGGGTTGGCGCTGGTCGGGGTTGCCTTGCTGGCGCTGGCGGCGGTTTGTATCATCATGGCGCTCATTATCACCCGCACCACCGGGCAATCGGCCTGGAGTATGGCCATTGCCGGGCAGTTTGCCGGTGTATTGGGTACGGCCGTGCTGTTTTGGGCGGCACTCGTTTAGTCATGCTCTCCCTTGAAAACATCCACACCTACTACGGCCGTAGCCACATCCTGCAAGGCATCTCCCTGCACATCCAGCCGGGGGAGACGGTTGCCCTGTTGGGGCGCAACGGCGCGGGCAAAAGCACCACCATCAACAGCATCATGGGGTTCACACCGCCGCGTCACGGCCGTATTCACCTGGGCGAAGCCGATATAACCCACCAGCCCCCCCACCGCATCGCCCGCCTGGGCGTAGGGCTTGTTCCTCAAGGTCGGGACATCTTCCCCCTGCTCACCGTCCACGAAAACCTGACACTGGCGGCCCGCCACAGCCACAAACACGGCTGGACAATTGACCGGGTCTTGTCCATCTTTCCCGCCCTGGCACAGCGCCTGCATGCCAGAGGCAGCCATCTCAGCGGCGGTGAACAGCAAATGCTGGCGCTGGGCCGGGCGCTGCTCACCAACCCCGATCTGCTGCTGCTGGATGAACCCTCGGAAGGGCTGGCGCCGCTGGTTGTCACTGAAATCAGCCACATTCTGCGCCAGCTACGCCAGGAAGGGCTTTCCATCCTCCTCGTGGAGCAAAACCTCTCGCTGGCCTTGAGCATCGCCGACCGCCTGTACGTGCTAAACAAAGGCCAGATCGCCTTCGCCGGCACCCCCGCCGACCTGCATTACCAGCCAGAGATCAAACATCGCTATTTAGGTGTTTAGCGAATGGACATTGGCCATTGGTCATTAGTCATTGGAGAATTAACGCTCACCTGTTCACCCCCTCACCTGCTCACCCCCTCATCCCCGCACCTGCTCACCTGCTCATCCCCTTACCAAACGTCACGACATCTTCACACAGTTAAGCAACCACTTTTTCTATAATCCAGCCTGGATGGGGCAGAATTTTGTGAAGCGTGATGCGTGAAGCGTAATCCGTGACCCGTAATCCGTAATCCGTAAACCGATTACCGATTACCGATTATGGGTCACGGATTACCGATTACCTCTCCCCCAGGAAAGCAGTGATGAATCAGTTAGCGCCAACTACATATGCCTACCATACGGGCCGCACCATCGGCCGGTATAAACTGTTGGAACTGTTAGGCAGCGGCGGCACGGCCGAAGTCTACCGCTCCGTCCATCCTGATCTGGGACGTGAAGTCGCCATCAAAATCTTGTACCCCTCCTATACCAATGATCCCGGTTTTGTGAAACGTTTCCGCCAGGAAGCACAGACGGTAGCCGGCCTGATGCACCCCCACATTGTGCAGGTTTACGACTTCGCCGTGACCGAAGATGGTCTTTATTACATTGTGATGCAGTATGTGAATGGTATTTCGCTGGATCATTTTCTGGGAGAACGGGAGACACCTCTGCCACTGGACAGGGCCTATATGCTCTTTTGCCAGATTGCCACAGCGCTGCAATTTGCCCACGAGCGGGGCACCATTCACCGTGATTTGAAACCGGCCAACATTTTGTTAGACGGCCGTGACCACATCTACCTGACCGACTTCGGTTTTGCCAAACTGGTAGGTGTAGACTTGCAAACGCGCAGCAGCATGACGCTGGGTACGCCGGTATTCATGGCCCCGGAACAAATAGAAAATGGCCCGGCAACGGCCGTCACCGATGTGTATGCGTTAGGTGCAATCCTTTACCAGATGCTGACCGGTCATTTACCCTACGAAGACAGTAATGTGCTGGCGCTCATCTTGCGCAAAATCGAAGACCCACCGCCGCCGCCCCAATTGTTTAATCCGGCCATTCCCGATGCCCTGGCTGCCCTCATTCTCAAGGCTATGGCCATTGAGCCACGGGCGCGTTATGCCAGTGTATCGGCAATGCAAGCAGCTTTTGCGCAAATTATGCAAGCGGATATGCCCGAAAATGTGATAGCTGATGGGATAAAGGCCGCACTTCCGCCACCACCAGCGCCACCCCCATCCCGGCGCAAATGGCTGGCGCTGCTGCCGCTGCTTTTACTCCTGGCCTGCGCCTTGACATTCATGATCAGACCCCCCTTTCCCCTGCCGTTAAACGGCCTGGGTGGCCAACTGCCGGGAAGTAACATTCTCCCCATCGCCAACACGCCAACCCATACGCCAACCCTAACCCCCTCACCATCAGCCACGGCGACAGTAACACCGACTCATACACTAACCCATACGCCCACGCCAACCGCTTCTCACACACCGACAGCCACGCCCAGCCGCACACCGCGCCCCACACAAACAGCCACCGCTACGCCGAGCGCCACGCCGACCGCCACGCCGACCGCCACTTCTGCCGCTACCTCAACGGCAACGGCTACCCTACGACCAACAGTGGCGCCAACTGCCATGGCGACAACTGCCGCCCCCACCTTGATGCCCACAGCGACAACTGAATCGGCAACGGCCGTGCCACCCACCAATCCACCACCCACCAATCCACCCCCAACAGAGCCACCGCCCACCGCCACCGAACCACCGCCAGAACCAACACGCACCCCACCGCCGGAACCAACACGCACCCCACCGCCGGAAGAGCCGTGATCGGTTATCGGTAATCAGTTATCGGTAATCGGTTGTGGGTTATCGGTCTTCGTTTCACGGTGTAAACTGCACGCGCAGCGTATATTCGTCCTGGTCGTTTGGGAGGGCATCGCTGATGATACGGATGTAATAATGGCCCGCCGGCTGCACGCCAACATCCAGTACCCGGTTCACGGCCGTTTCCCCGTTATTGGCTACAAACACGCGGTCATCACACAGCCCTCTATACAGCAGGATTTGCCCTTCCTGGGGCACAAAATTTAGCCAGTGAATGCGCACCGCTCCCGGCTGCGCCAGGTCAAATTGATACCAGTCATTCATATCTTCCGCCAGAAACGGCAGCGTCTGGTTTAAGGGGATTTGGTATGCTTCAGAGCAACTGTTATTGGGTTCCCCATAAAGGCGAGGTTGCACTACCACCGGCAGATACAGTTCCCAACTGAGGCGTCTGGTCACGCTGACGGCCGTCTGCCCGGTATCGGTGGCGTTATTATTAAAAAAGTCAACGGCCGTTGCCGTTACCGTATACACCACCTGATCCCCTTCCAGACCAACCATCGCTGCCGAATACTGGCAAGAATAATAGCCGCCTGCCGCAATCTCTTGCCCGGTCTGGCAGCTTCCCTGACCATTCAGGTTTTGGACCTCATTGGCCGTCAATGTTTCTAGTGTAACAGGCAGCAAACCATCATTGTCTATACGAACCGTCAAGGTGACTACGCCGCCCGGCTCTGGTATACTGCCAGGCACGGCCGTTAACGTCACCGCAATCACCGGCTCAAAAAGGGTAGCGCAGTCAGAATCTTGAGCCACGTTTGGCAAACCAGGCGTCACGCAGCGGGGGCTGAAATCTATATTGTTCTGATTGGTATCCTCCCCATTCGGCCAGCGGGCAATGCCCTGCATCACGGCCGTGCCATCATCCTCCAGCCCCACACCAGAACCTTCAGTATAAGGAGATGGTGTACTACCTTCATAACTAACAGTGTCAATCACTGCGCTGCTCAACAACAGAGCGACGGCGGCCGGGCCGCTGTCTTGCACAACACCGGTAAATTGGTGGTCGCAGTTGATAACGGATATGCTGTTGCACACGACAAAATAATCCCCAGGCGCTAACATCACCGTCGGAAAGTTGATCGTCTGGTAAACAACTGCCTGGCCGCTTCGCCCATCAACTAGATATAGATAATAGTCGCTCAAATTGGCTGCTTCATCACCCTTGTTGATAATTTCAATGAATTGGGCGCTGTCAAACAAACCTTGATCATAATCTAGCTCATTGATTCGCAATTCAACAAATGAAGGGGGTTCAAGAGGCACATTCCGCATAAAGGGGAACACGGCCGTGCCCACCACCAACACCAATCCAAACAACAAAAAAAACATGTGCAACTTCATCATGTATATCCTCCCGTCGCCAATCATATCACAGGCCAGCCCGTCACTGCATCTGCGACTTTGCCAATTCTGTGTTAGCATAAAGGAAACATGTCAACGGCAACCCCACCCACCAACTGGCGCGGCGCAGTAGAAATGGTACGGCGCACCATGACGGCCGTAGGCCGCCGCCAGACCGGTCTCTACCCCATCGAAGGCATCCGCCTGCACGAGCGCGCCCTACGCGCCGGTCTCACATTTGAACTGATTTTGCTGGCCGAAAATCTCTTTCAGGACACCGCCCCACGCATCCGCGACCTGCTCACCCACCTGCCACCTGCGACTTGCCACTTGCAACCCGTCCCCGCCACCACCATGGCCGAACTGGTCAACGGCCGTGACCTGGGCCACCTCATCAGCCTGGTCAAAATACCCCCCGCTGCCAATCTGGCCGAACTGGTCACGGCCATGCCCCGCCCCCTGCTCCTGGTTGCTCATGAAGTGGTAGACCCTGGCAATGTAGGCGCGATGGTGCGTACCGGTCACGCCAGCGGCGCCACCGCCTTCATCGCCGTCGGCGTCAGCGACCCCTACCACCCCAAAGCCGTGCGCACCAGCATGGGCAGTCTGTTCAAAACGGCCGTCTGCCATTACCCAACCGCCGCCGATCTGCTGTCCAAACTACGTCAATTGGGGATCGAAACGGTGGGCACGGCCGCCGACGATGGCGTGCCGCTGCCCCAGGCACAATTCAGCGAAGGCGGCACGGCCGTCTTCATGGGCAACGAATATCACGGCCTGCCCGCCGACCTGCTACGCCAGCTTGATCAGCGCATTACCATCCCCATGGCTACCGGCATAGACTCCCTCTCCGTCAATGCGGCTACGGCCGTTATTCTCTATGAAATCAACCGGTAGGGGCGAGGCAGTTGGGCCAAAAATAGTGTTGGCAGACGAGGTTTCACCCAACTGCCTCGCCCCTACAAAACCATCGCCAACCGCCGAACCCCCTCGACAATTTCCGCTTCCGTCAGACCGCTAAAACCGAGCAGAATAGACGGGGGTGTGAGGGTATGGAGATGGTAGGGCGCGCCAGGATAGATGCCCACACCGGCAGCGGCAGCGCTGGTGACAACGGCCGTTTCAACCGCCCCCTCCGGCAAATACACCATTACATGCAGCCCGGCGGGCGCATGCGAAAAGCGCACCTTATCCCTCAAATGTGCATCCAGGGCATCCACCAACACCTGCCGCCGCTGCCCATATGCCTGGCGCAAATGGCGCAGGTGGCGTTCAAAATGCCCCTCGGTAATAAAGTCAGTCATCGCCGCCTGGGTCAGGGTGGGCGCGCCCCGGTCTACTACCTCTTTGGCGCGCACAAACGGCCTCACCATATCCGGCGGCAGCACCACATACGAGAGACCCAATGCCGGGAACAACACTTTGGAGAACGTGCCCAGGTAAACGACACGGCCGTCGTCATCCAACCCTTGCAGCGCCGTCAACGGCCGTCCGGCATAGCGCAGTTCGCCATCATAATCATCTTCCACAACAAACGCGCCGTGTGCCCGCGCCCAGGCCAGCAGCGCCAGCCGCCGCGGCAACGACAGCGCCCCACCCCGCGGAAACTGGTTCGATGGCGTCACAAACGCCAATCGCGCCCGGCTTTCTGCTGGAATCAACTCCACCGGAAAGCCATGATCGTCCACCGGCAGCGGCGTCAGATTCGCCCCAAACAGGCGGAAAACGGCAAACGCCTGCGCATAACCCGGCGACTCCACCAACACATCGTCACCCGGCGACAGGTACAGGCGGGTGAGAATATCCAACGCCTGCTGTGCGCCATTGACAATAATCACCTGTTCGGCCGTGCAGCGCACCCCCCGCCACTGCCCCAGATAATCGGCCAACGCCTGCCGCAGCGGATAAAAACCGGCCACCGAGCCATACCGCGACAACATCACATCGTCGGTGCTTAGGTAGCGGTCTAGCAGCCGCCGCCAGATGTCATAGGGGAAGATGTGGGGAAAGGAACGGCCGAAGCCAAAGTCAATTTCCGGGCGAGTGAGGGGCTGGTTGGTTGACGGCCGTGCTGCCAATACCCGTTCGCCCCAGACCGACAAAACCGGCGGGCTGGCAGCGGTCAACTCGCCCACCCCCATCAATCCTTCAGCCACAAACGTGCCCGCCCCCTGCCGGGAAGTAACAAACCCCTCCGCCTCTAGCTGAGCATACGCCTCCGTCACCGTCACCCGCGCCACGCCGAGCGCCTGCGCCAGGCGGCGTGTGGGCGGCAGCGCCGCCCCAGACGGCAACGCGCCCGCCAAAATGCGGGCGCGCAGGGCAAAATAAAGCTGCTGGTACAGCGGCGTCTGATCGTGCTGGTTTAAGTGAATGGTGGTGGTTAAAGTTTCCAGTTCCGTGGGCATGAACGGCATCATACCACCGTAAGAGGTGCGACGCACTTGATAAGTGCGTCGCACCTCCATTAGCGCACGATGATGGGCAGATAGATGGTGTTGTCCGCCTGGGTAAAGGTCACTTCGTCACTGTTGGGCGACACCAACCCATCGGCGTCATACGCCTGCACCACGTAATGGTACGTTGTGCCGCTCGTCAGCAGCAGGTCGGCAAAGTAGGTGGCAGTGGTCTCGCCGACCAGTTCATACGGCCCACCGGCAGCAGTGGCCCGCAAGACGCGGTAACCGGCGACGCCGGGAATGGCCGGGGCCTGCCAGGCAACCTGCGCCGCGCCGTCCACCAACGGGCTGGGGTCTACCCGCACCAGCGTCGGCGACAGGAGTGCGCCGAGTACGGCCGTCGCCACATCATTCACGGCCGTCACATTGCCCCCACTCGTCACCACCTGGGCATACACCGGCATCATCCCGGCGCTTCTTGGTACCTGGAAGCTGACCGTGCGGGATTCGCTGAAAGCCAGCGGCGCGGTTGCCTGCGTGTCCAGCAAAGAGCCGCTGCCCGGTGTGCCCGCATACAACTTCACCTCCAGGCCGGTGGCGTCGGCGCGGCCCACATTACGCACGGTGGCTGTGATTGTCACCGTCGAACCAACCGGGGCGTGTACCTGGGACAGTACCAGCGCCGGGTCGAGGGCGGGATCGGCAGCGGCGGACATCACGGCCGTTTCCAGCGTATCATCGCTGCCGCTGAGGATGGTGTGGCTGACGGCCGTAGCCGCGCCACTTTGCGCTGATTGCAACCCCACAAGGGCGCCCGCACCCGGCAACGGCCGTGCCACATTCAGCAGCACCGCCTCATCCGTACTCGTGTTAACGCCCAGCGCCGTCTGCCAGTGCTGGCGGGTATCATCCGTCAGATACAGTGGCGGATACGCCTGGCCATCGGGCATCAGCCGCGTCAACGCCACCTGGCCCAGTTCGCCATTGGTCGCCACCGCCCCAAACCGGCGAAAGACGATTAACGCTTCGCCGTTGGCGCTCACGTCCACCTGCGGCTGCTCGGCGCGCACCGGGTCGCCAGCTTCATCGGCCACCACAAACTTCTGCCAACTGCCGCCATAGGTGCGATAGGCGCTCCACAGGTGGGCGGTATTGCCCAGCCCGCCGTTGTTGCCGCTGCCGTCATTCACCCGGCGCAAGAAGGTCAGCGCCAGGTCTTGCCCGCCGGGGATGTAGGCTACGCTGGCTGAATCACTGTGCAGCGGCAGCGTATTGGTCGGGTCTTTAATCCAGTTGGTTCCATTCCAATCAAACACTGTGACCCAACGGTTGCTCGACGTCGCCAGACTGCCATCCGTGTCCACCGTCCAGGCCAACACCTGGCGCGAGACACCCTGCACCACCTGGCGGTCGGCGCTCACCTGGTAATTGGCGGCGTTGCTGACATGGCCGTTTAGCAGCACCGGCGCACTCCAACTGCTGGTGTCCCACTGGCGCACGGCAATGCGCCAGTCAGTGCGAGTGGCTATATCGGCGTCGGCGTCATTGACCCAGGCCAGGGTGATGCCCAGGCTGTCCCCGGCAATGGCCGCCTGACCGTCCGGTAGCTGGTCATCGGTCAGGCGCGCGGGCTGGCTCCACTGCGAGCCGTTCCAGGTGGCATAATAAATTTCTTGCCACTTGAGAATGTCATTCAGGCCGGTAGCGGCCTGTTCCTCGGCCGGGGTGATCACATTATCCGTCCAGGCCACCATAGCCTGCCCGCCATTGCCATAAAAGGCGGCGACCGGGTCTTGCACCATGCGCGTTCCGTCCGTCAGCGCCAGCGGCGCACCCCACTGCCCGCTCTGGCTGTTCCAGAAAGCGGCCATCACTTTGGGGCTGGGCACGGCGGCGTTCGGCGCGGTATCTTCGACAAAGGTGGCCAGCATAGCCCCGTTTGCGCCGGAGGCGATTTTAGGTACAGTCATCAGGCGCGGCGGTGTTTGGGAGGCTGTGGATGCGCCGCCCATGAGCGCCAGCGGTAACGAGCAGTTGCCCTCGGCGTAGTCCACAATCGTCTCTTCGGCCAGATTCCACTGCATGTCGGCAAACAACAGGTTTACCCGCGCCCAGAACATGAGCGTCACCTTCAGCCGCATACAGGCGTCAAAGAGGGAAATCACGTCGGGATCATCGGAGTTCATGGAAATGGGATAACGCATTTCCGCCTCGGTGCGGGTGGTGGCCCCGCCACTGGCGACGCCAAACAGCGCATTCAGGGCAACGGTAATGTCAACCCGTGGCCTGGTGTGGGTGACAGAGGTGATATTCATGCTGGGGTCTAACGGCCGTACTGTGCCGTTAATAACCATATCGCCGCTGACGCCCAGCGTGATGCTGATGCGCACGTCGGCCAGGCCGGCAGCCGAAAACAGCAGCCCTTCATATACCGGCACCTCTTTGTCATATTCAAACAGGGTGATAGGGTCAACGGTATACGTAAATTGACGCAGTTGGTCGGTCAATGATTGGGCGGCATTGGCGCGATAAAGAGGAATACCGGCTGTTTGCGCTGCGGCCGTTTGCGCCGAGGCCATGCCGCCGGCAGGAATCTGGCTGCCTTCCGGGAAGATGGGGGCGATGCTGTTGATGATGTCATTCTGGCTCAGAATATGTGAGCGCGAACGGGTGCGGACGGTTTGCAAGGTGATGTTGCCATCCAGGTCAATGGTACCCTTAATGTTGAAGGGGGCGGCCCCCAGCGTGTTGTATTGCTCACCCAGATAGGGCAGGTTGGGCGACGGGCTGGGGAAAGCGATGGGCAACCGCTGCTGACCGTTCACCGAAAAGAACGGAATCAAAAAGTCATAACCGTCATAGCTGCTGTGCAGTTTGACGTTGAAGGCGTAACGGCTGCCATCCCACACCAGATCGGTGACACGACGGTCAACGTACTGCTGCAAGGCGTTGGTTTGCATGGGGTGTTCGATGATGTGGACGCGGCGGATACCATCTGCGGCGTTGGCGCAACCCTGCCCGCCGGAGATGCCGGGGCGGAATTTGAACTGGCGCACACCCACATCTACGGTAGCCACCCATTTGTCGAAGTTGTAGGTGGTGCCTTGAGCGGGCGGATCAACGGCCGTCCACAGATAATCATTGCCCTCATTCCGGTCGAAATAGACGGGCATGAGGCCCAGCGTCGCCCCGCTGGGAAGCTGCATATCTACCTGAATGTTGAGTTTTGGCCCGGCCTGGTCATAGGGCCAGTAGTTGACATAAGAGCCAAACTCGAACTGGTCGGTGGCTTTGCCGGAGGGGGACATGCGCACGGCGACGACGCTGCCTTTCTGGCACTGCGGGAAGGGTGCTGGATTGAAGGTAGCCTGCCCGCCGCTGGTGACTGTCACCTGGGCGTTTTGCACCACCACGGGCACGATACCGGCGATGGCGGCGGTGTAGCTGCCCGGCGGCACGTTGCTCAGGTTGAAACTACCGTTGACGTTGACGGGGGCGCTGGCGATGATGTTGCCCTGCCGGTCATACAGGTTAGCCACGGCGTCCAGGACGGTGGGATTGTTGATGACCATGCCACCATTGGGGGCGGCGTTGAGCGAAAGCGGCAGTTGGCCGCTGACGCTGCCGGGGGTGGGGGCGTCTACGGTAAAGTTCTGGCAGGCAAAGGCAGCCTGCGCTGTGCCGGTGACGGCGGCGCAAATGCGGTAGGGGCCGGGCACGGCCGTGTCCGGCACATGCACCTGCACGCTGTAAGCCTGCCCACTCCCCACCGGGGCGACGGCCAGGCTGGCGGTCGTTTCTTCGTCCAGCCAGGCCACGCGCACGCCGGGATAGGGGGAGACGCCCTGCCCGGAAACGGTCACGGCCGTGCCTGGCAGCCCATGATTCACACTGAGGGCAATGGTCGGTTCATTGCCGCCAGGTATGGGGGCGGGCAGGGTCGAAGCGCCCGTCAGCGCACTGGAACCGGTGGGGATAACCATGAATAAGATGCCAGCCAGGAGGAGGGCAGGCAGGATCAAATAGCCGATGAATCGTCGCATCTGAATATCTCCTTTTAGTTGAAAGGTAAACGTGGCTCTTTGGGAATTCAGAGGGATGGCAGGTTATGATGCGTGATGTGTGAGAAGAAAAACCTCACGTATCACGTTGTACCCCATGAAATCCTGATGCCTTATTAACGTTAAGGTGTAAAGTGGCGAGGGGGCAAAGCCCGGTTTTGGTTATTGATGAGGGGAGTATAAAAGACGGCCGTCCGAAAAACGTCCTGGGTTTGTCTGCGTTTTCGGACGGCCGTCAGGGGAGCCGTTCTCGGCGATGGATGAGGTTAAGATTCAGGCTCAACCGCCTTCGTACTTAAACGAAACTTTGATTTTGGCCCGGTAGGTGGCTACCTTGCCATCTTCCAGGTGCATATCCAGGGTCACAACTTCGGCAATGCGCAGGTCGCGTAAAGATTGGGCGGCGCGTTCCACGGCCGCGGCCGCCGCCTTTTCCCATGATTCGGAACTAGTTCCCACTAACTCGATCACTTTGTAAACACTCTCAGACATGGCAAAACTCCTTTTGTCGGGCGATTTTCCAAATCGCTGCTTACATCTATTATAGTATTCGTTTGTGTGGAGTGGGGCAGGCAGCAGAGCTAACCACAGCTATGCACAAGTATGCTGGATGGTCAATTGGTCGTCAAGGTACAGACGAGTGGCAAAAATAGGAACAAACGATTACCCCCACGCATTGACCCCCATGCAAAGGTCAAGTATCCTCCTAGAGGCGGGTGGCGCGGTCAGAGAGCAGCCCTTCGGGACTGAGAGGCGGCTACAGCTAACGCCATAACGCATAAGGTGGGGACGCCTGGAAGAGCAGATGACAGAGTACAGTACATCGGAGAGAACCAGGCAGAAGAAAGATGCCAAACGCACGGCAATGATGAACGCGGCGGTGCGTGTATTTGCGGAAAAGGGGTACCACGCGGCTACGGTGCGTGACATTGTGCGCGACGCCGAGGTGGCCATTGGTACGTTCTATTTTTACTTCCCAGACAAAGAGACGTTGTTTGTCCATCTATATGAGGAAACGGCCGATTTCCTGCTGCAAGCGATGGAGCAGGCCATCAACAGCCGCACCGACCTGCCCCACCAACTGCTCAAAGGGATTCAGGCATATGTGAACATCGCCCTGTATGAACCGGCGGTGATTCAACTGCTGCTGGTGGGTGGCGTAGGCGCGGTGCCGTCGCTGGCGGAACGGCGGCTGGAATTTCGAGAGCGGCTAATCAAGATGTGGCAACGGCCGTTAGCCGCCGCCCTCTCCCAAGGAACTATCCCCACCCAAAATGTGCGCCGCGTGGCCGAAGCCTATGCTGGCGCATTTGATGAAATGGTGCTCAATCTGTTGGCATATCCAGAACCAGAGCGGGAGGCGGAAACGGCCGTGCAAGAAATGGCTTTGTTTGCCTTGCGCGCCGCCGCTTATGCCGGCAGTTGACACGTAGCCTCAGGGGGTTCCCATCATGAGCCAACTTGACCAGACACTTGCCACTCGTCAATCACCATCCTCCGAGTCTTGTGCCACCTCTGCCGGTAATAAAGGGGCCTTAGTTCCCACCCTCACCTCGCCAGACCAGCAGCAAGCCGTTCTCATGCAAACGGCCAAGTCATTGCTGGCGGCAACCACGATGGAAGATTTGTGGACGGCCGTTCTGGTTGCCGCTAACCGTACGCTGGCTGCCGAGCGCGCCGCCATTTGTTTGTATGGTGACGATGGCGCCACCTGCCCTGCCGCCGAAGGTCTTTCACCCGGCTACATCACGGCCATGTGTGCAAATTTTGACACTGCCGCCGGGCAACAGATATGGGCAGACCTGGAACCCATCGTCATCAACGACATCCACAACGACGGCCGTGCCGCCAATTTACACGCAGCCACCGCCAGCGAAGGTTTCCATGCTTACATCATCTTTCCCCTGCTCACCGCCGAAGCCACGTTACTAGGAGCGCTCATCACCTACCGCGACCAACCTGTGCCCTTCACCACCGACGATGTGACCGCCGGACAAACGTTGGCACACATGGCGGCGCTGGCGCTGCACAATATCCAACTCCTCAACGAGACGCGATTGAACCTGATCCGCGAACAGCAGCTCAATGAGATTACCCGCGCCCTGGGCAGCACCATGGATTTGCCCACCATCCTTGGCCACGTCTTACGCATGACGGCCGACCTGACCGGGGCTGACGCCGGTTTATTGGGTTTGGTCATTGACCACCAGATTATGACCTTTTACCCACACAACATTCCGGAGAATATTGTGCTGCGGCCAGCGCCGCGTGGCCGGGGCATCGCCTGGGAGGTGGCCCAGAGCGGGGAAACATTACATCTGGATCATTATCCTGACTACCATCTGGCACAGCCCAAATGGATAGCGGTAGGGGTAAAGGCGCTGACGGCCGTGCCCCTTACCGCCGCCGATACCTGCCTGGGCGCACTCATCCTCTTTAACCTGGACAACAACCGCCGTCAGTTCACTGAGCGCCAGGTGGCTCTGGCCGAAGCCATTGGCCGCCAGGCGGCCATCGCCATCCAACATGCCCGCATGTACGCGGAAGCCAACCAGCGCACCACCGCCCTGCGTCACGCCCTGGCCCGCCAGGCCGAACTAGACGACCTGAAAAACAAATTCATCCAGACCGTTTCCCACGAACTACGCACCCCATTAGGCATCATTCACGGCCATGCCGAACTCATGGGCATGGGTGCTATGGGCGAATTAAGCCCGCGCCTGCAAGAATCGGTGGACATTATCTCGCGGCGGGTGCGCATGTTGATTGACCTGATGGACGACCTGACGGCCATGCTCGCCGCCGAAACACAAGAACTGCGCCGCGAAGAGGTACAGCTTGACGTGCTGCTCTACGCCATGCTGGATGAATATCGCCTGCAAGCAAACAAAACAAACATCACCCTGCAAACGGAAATTGCCGAAACCATCCCCCCCATCATGGGCGACATCACCCATCTACGGCGGGTAGTAGACAACCTGGTATCCAACGCCTTTAAGTTCACCCCACCCGAAGGCACAGTTACGCTGCGCCTGTGGTCAGAAGACGAGCAGGTGATCTTGGAGGTGGCAGACACCGGCATGGGCATTCCTGAAGAGCAGTTGGGGCGGATATTTGAACGTTTCTATCAGGTTGTCAACCACAGCAAACGCCAGCACGGTGGCACCGGCCTGGGGTTGGCCCTGGTCAAAGAAATCGTGCAATCCCATCGCGGCGAGGTCTCCGTCACCAGCGAAGTCGGCGTCGGCACCACCTTCCGCATCGCTTTACCTGCTTGAGAGTGGTTCACACTCAAAGATTGAAACAAACCCTATGACAAATGATTCTCAACAACTGAAACTGCGGGAACTGCCAGGGGTGGACCGGCTGTTGCAAATGCCGGAAACGGCCGTCCTCCTCCTCTCCCCCTACGGCCGTGCCCTCACCGTGGAGGCGCTGCGCCATGTGCTGGACGGGGCGCGGGCGGGCATTTTGCAGGGAACGGTCACGGCCGTGCCCACCCCCACTGATTTTGTGCAAGCCGCCGCCGACTGGCTGGCTAACCTGCTCACGCCCAGCCTGCGCCCTGTCATCAACGCTACCGGCGTCATTGTGCATACCAATCTGGGGCGCGCCCCGCTCAGCCAGGTGGCGCGCCAGGCCATCGAAGCCGCCGCGCGTGGCTACAGCAACCTGGAATATGACCTGGCCGCCGGGGAGCGTGGCTCGCGCAGCGTCCACGCCACCCAACTGCTGCCCCGTCTGACGGGGGCAGAAAGCTCGCTGGTGGTCAACAACAATGCCGCCGCTGTTTTGCTCATGCTCACGGCGCTGGGTCACGGCCGTCAGGTCATCATCAGCCGGGGGCAGCTCGTGGAAATTGGCGGCGGTTTTCGCATCCCAGACGTGATGGCCCAATCCGGGGCCACGCTGGTGGAAGTAGGCACCACCAACCGCACCCACCTGCGCGACTATGCCCGCGCCATCAACGAACAAACTGCCGCCATTCTGGTGGCGCACCATTCCAACTACAAAATCGTCGGCTTCACCAGCGAACCTTCATTGGCCGAACTGGCAGAACTGGCGCATGCTCACCACCTGCCGCTGCTATTTGACCAGGGCAGCGGCGCGCTGCTGGATACCACCCCCTTCGGCCTAGACCCGGAACCGACTGTACCGGACGCTATCCAGGCCGGTTGTGATCTGGTAGCGTTTAGCGGCGACAAGCTATTGGGCGGGCCGCAGGCGGGTATCCTGGTGGGGCGAGGCGACCTGATAGCCCGCTGCCAACAGCACCCGCTGGCGCGGGCCGTGCGCGCCGATAAGCTGTGCCTGGCCGGTCTGGCGGCCACGCTGACCCATTACGTGAAGGAGGAGGCGCTCACGGCCGTACCCGTCTGGCGCATGATCTCCATGTCATTGGCCGAGGTCACGGCCGTGGCCCAGGATTGGCTTACCCGCCTCCAGGCACACGGCGTGGCTGCCGAATTGGTAAACGGCGAATCTACTGTCGGCGGTGGCAGTTTGCCTGGAACCAGCCTGCCCACCTGCCTGGTGGCCCTGGCAACAACCAATCCCGACGCCCTGGCGGCCCGGCTGCGGGCAGAGGACATACCGGTGATTGGGCGCATTCAAGACGGCCGCACCCTGCTCGACCCCCGCACCGTATTACCCGAACAGGTTGATAACCTGATACAATCGCTGGTAAACTGGGCAAAAGAGGAGATTGGAGATTGACCATCTCCAATCTCCCAATCTCTGAATAACATGACTACATCAACCAGAATTTTAGCCATCGAAACTTCCTGTGATGAAACGGCCGCGGCGGTGGTGGAAAACGGCCGTACCATCCTCAGCAACATCATCGCCAGCCAGGTAGATTTGCACGCGCAGTACGGCGGCGTCTTCCCGGAGGTGGCGTCACGCCGCCACATCGAGGTCATTCAAACTGTGGTCAACCAGGCATTGGAAACAGCGCATCTGGGGCTGGATGATGTGGATTGTATTGCCGTCACCCAGGGGCCAGGGCTGGTCGGCTCGCTGCTGGTGGGGGTGAATATGGCTAAAGGGTTAGCCCTGGCCCGGAACAAACCGCTGTTGGGCATCAACCACATTGAAGGACACATCTACTCGTTGTGGCTCAGCGAAGAAGCAGAAGAGTTTACCTTCCCCATTCTCAATCTGGTGGTCAGCGGCGGGCACACGGAACTGTATCTGATGGTGGGGCACGGCCGTTACCAACATCTGGGTGGCACATTGGACGATGCCGCCGGCGAGGCGTTTGACAAAGTGGGGCGGCTGTTGGGGCTGCCCTTCCCTGGTGGCCCCGCCATTGACCGCGCCGCCCGCAGCGGCAATCCACAGGCATACAAATTTCCACGCGGGGTAATGGATGATGGTTTTAATTTCAGTTTTAGTGGATTGAAAACGGCCGTGATGCGGCAGGTTCAACCCACGACCAGCCGCCAATCCGTGCCCGATGTGGCCGCCAGCTTTCAGGCGGCCGTGGTAGACGCGCTGGTGACCAAAACGGAACGGGCGGCGCAGGCTTATGGGGTCACGGCCGTGCATCTGGCAGGTGGCGTTTCCGCCAACAGCGCCCTGCGGCAAACCATGAAAGAGCGGCTGTCCATCCCCGTTCGCTTTCCACCACCCATCCTCTGCACAGACAATGCAGCCATGATTGCCGCTGCTGCCCATTGGCATTTTAGCGCCGGGCAGCACCATCCACTTGATCTGGATGTCATTCCTAGCCTGCAATTGGTATAATAGCCGCGCTGGACCGATTACCGATTACTGATCATGGACAGTAGTGGCGCAATGGTATGATTCATTCATCTGAAATGCCTGATCTCTCAGGGTTTGAAACTGGAAACGGCGACGCCGACTCCCTGACGCAAACAATTGCGAATGTACTCCGGCACATCGAGAAAGATGGTCTGGATATTGAGCGCATTATGGACGCGGTGGTGGAAACGGCCGTGCGCCACTTCGATGCCTTTGATGGCAGCCTCATTGTCATCAACGAAGCCCAACAAATCGAACAAACCTGTTATTACCAGGATGAACCACACCGCCGTCAACCAGATGTCTTCTTGCAAAATGTCATACGGGAAGGTGTAGCCGGTTGGGTCATTCGTAAACGACGGCCGTACCTGGCAGTGGATGTTTTTAGTGACAAACAATGGCTCAAGCGTCCTGGATTGACCACTAACAGTTCCACGCAATCTGCCATCTGTGTCCCCCTACTCACACGAGGTCGAGCAATCGGCGTGTTAACCCTGCACCGCCAGAATGCCCCCCCCTTCTCGCCGGAAGACGTGGAATTGTTGGCAAATATTGCCACCGAAGCTGCCAGCCATGTGGAAAACGCCCGTTTATTTGCCGCGTCGCAAAGGCAACTGCAAATTGCCGCCCTGCTCAATGAAGCCAGCCGCGCCATCAATTCCTCATTAGACCTCACCGAAATTATGAAATCCCTGCTGCTGCAAATGAATGAATTTCTCAATGCAGAAGCTGTCTCCATTGCCCTGGTAGACGAACAGACCAAAGAGTTGGTTTATCAGATTGCCGCCGGTGTGGGTGAAAATGAGATTCGTGGCCTGCGCATCCCCACAAACCAGGGCGTTTCAGGCTGGGTATTGCAACACTGCCAGCCCGTGCTGATCGCCGACACCAGCCGTGACCCTCGCTTTCAACCCGGCCTGGGTGACAAACGCACCGGCTACCCCACCCGCGCCATGATTTGTGCACCCATTCAATACAAGGGCGATGTATTAGGTACTATCCAGGCGATCAATCCTTCAGAAGGATCGTTCATGGAACAAGACCTGGATTTGCTGATGAACCTGGCCAATATCGCCAGCACGGCCATTGCCAATGCCAAGCAATTTGCCCGCACCCAGGCCGCCGAAGCGCAGTACGCCAGCCTGTTTCAGGATACCATTGACCCCATTGTCCTCACGGATTTAGATGGATTCATTACCCAGGTGAACCGCCGGGCCACCCAACTTCTTCGTTATCAACGTGAAGAACTGTTGGGCAAACACATCAGCCAGCTTCATGAATCGGGCGCAGAACTACTGAAAGCCAGCGCCGTACAAAGCGATACGGTCAAGGTTTTCACCAGCAAGATAGTCACACAAGATAGGCAGTCACTTTCGGTAGAGGTATATGCCCGGCGTACACTGTTTGAGCAGAGCGAAATTTTGCAGTGGATATTCCATGACATTTCCAAGCATGTGGAACTGGAAGAGATGCGCCGCGATTTAACGGCGATGCTGTTCCATGACCTGCAAAGTCCGCTGGGGAATGTGATTTCCAGTCTGGAACTGCTCTCTTATGAGATTCCGCCCATGGACCCCGGTTCGCCGCTGCTCTATATGCTGGATATTGCCAGGCGCAGCAGTGAGCGGCTGCAAACATTGGTGCGGTCGCTGCTGGATATTAACCGGCTGGAAGCGGGCAACCCGATTATCGAGCGCACGCTGGTGGACATCTATGACCTGGTGGATGAGGTGCGGGAAATTGAGCGCCCGAACTTTGAACAGCGTCGGGTGATGTTTGTGGAGGCGCTGGCGCCGGCGCTGCCTGATGTGTATGTGGAAGAGGATATGATTCGCCGGGTGCTGGTTAATCTGGTGGACAACGCCTTGAAGTACAGCATGGAAGGCCAGCAAATTACGATTGCGGCAGAGTTGACCGAGGATCAGGGGGGCATACTCTTTTCGGTCAGTGACCAGGGCATGGGGATTCCGGTGGAGTTCCGGCAATCTATTTTTGAGAAGTTTGAGCGCATCAAACAGGGGGGTGGCGATTCCAAAGGGTTGGGACTGGGGCTGGCGTTTTGCCGGCTGGCGGTGGATGCGCATAAGGGCCGTATCTGGGTAGACGATGCTCCCGGCGGCGGCGCCTGTTTCCGGTTTACCATCCCCTTCAAAGTACCTGATGACTTTCGCAAGTAGCTTTCCATCCATCATTTCCCGTTTTGAGATTGGGAGAATAAGGGGTTGAGAGATTGGTTAAATCTCCCCCATTTCTTATTCTCTGATATGTGCCTATGACTACCAAACGACTTTATTATGAAGATGCCTATACCACACGCTTTAAGGCGCGTATTGTTGAACGGGTGCGTGTGGAAAATGACACGGCCGTAGCCACGGCCGTTGTCCTGGACAAAAGCTATTTTTATCCCACTTCCGGCGGGCAGCCTTTTGACAAAGGGTTTATCAATGATGTGCCGGTGTTGGATGTCACCATCCGCGAAAAGGATGGAGCGGTGCTGCACTGGATTAGCAAAGGAGACATCTGGTCAGACGATATTGTGGCCGATATTGATTGGACGCGCCGTTTTGACCATATGCAGCAGCACACAGGCCAGCACATTTTGTCCCAGGCGTTTATCCGGGTAGCGAATGCGGAGACGCTGAGTTTTCATCTGAGCGATGAGACGGTGACGATTGATCTGGAAGCTACGGCCGTGCAGCCCGAACACATTGACCAGGCCGAATATCTGGCAAACCAGGTGATCTGGCAAAATCGCCCGGTTCACATCCGCGCCGCGTCAGTGGAGGAAGCCCAACAGCTACCTTTGCGCAAGATTCCGGCTAGTCGAGACGGCCGTCTACGCCTGATTGAGATTGCGGATTTTGATATTACCGCCTGCGGTGGCACCCACGTCAGCGCCACCGGCGAAGTGGGCCTGATCAAAATTGTGAAATTAGGTCGGGTGGGCGCCAATTTGCGCGTGGAGTTTTGCTGTGGGCGGCGCGCTTTGCAGGACTATCGGCAGAAAAATAGTGTAATGAATCGGTTGACGGCCGTGTTAACCACCGGCGCCGGCGAAGTGGTAGACTCTGTGACCAAATTGCAGGAAGAAGTAAAAGAAGCCCGCCGCCAGATCAAACGCCAGCAAACCAGCCTCATTCAATTGGAAGCGGATAGCTTGCTGGCTCAGGGCAAGAAAAAGAATACCACCACCATCATCACCCGCGTCTACGCCGACGCCGAAAGCGACGCCGGTCATCTGCGCACGCTGGCTTCACGCCTGACCAAAGAGGGCAATGTGGTGGCTCTGTTGGGATTAGCGGGGGAAAAATGTATGCTCATTTTCAGTCGTTCGGCGGCAGCGCCCGGCGATATGAACCAACTCATCAAGCCAGCCCTGCAAATGTTAGGCTCGGCCTCCGGCGGTGGCACGGCGGAAATGGCCCAGGGTGGCGGGCCGGCGGCCGATGTGGAACGGGTAGAGCAGGCTGTGGCACGAGCGGAAAGGCTCCTGTTAGGACAGCTTTGAAATAATTGAGTAATTATTGGGCAATTACTCAATTACCTGATTACCCATCCCCCATGGAACAAATCGCCGAAAATATCTACATTGAAACAGCCTATGAAGGCGTCAATGTGGGTGCTGTAATTACCGGACAGGGCATTATTGCCATAGACGCCCCCACTTATCCCCGGCAGGCGCGCGATTGGGCCATGCGCCTACAAACGTTATCCCCCCGGCCTGTTATTTTCACCATCCTGACCGACTATCACAGTGACCGCATCTTAAACGCCCGTTGGCTCAATGCGCCCATCATCACTCATCGAGTGACCGCGGAGAAATTGGACAATTACATCAAACGCTACCCGGCCAATTTGCTGGAAAACATGGCGGCCCGTAACCCTTACCGCAGCCGTGAAGCCATGAGCGGTACGGTTGAAAAAGCCGCCGTCAGCTTTACCAAATCATTTCATCTGCACAACGGGGGCGTGCATCTGCAATTACTGGCAGCGCCGGGACCCACGTCTGGCAATTTGTGGGTGCATCTGCCTGCCAAAGGTATTTTGTTCACCGGTGATACGTTCACCACCGGGCAGCACCCGCTGCTGTTGGAACCTGTCAGCCATCAATGGCTGCAAACATTGCAGCGGCTGGACAATTGGCCGCATACGCTGCACGCTATTGTGCCTGGACGGGGGGACTTGCAGACGGAAAACAGTACCGCGCCCATTTGCAACTATTTGCAACAAATGCAGGCACAAGTGAAGAGTCATGTGATGGAGGGAAAAACGCGGGAGGAAACGGCCGTTTACATCCCCGAATTTCTGGAACTATTTCCCACAGACAATCTGCCTCTTGACTGGCTGCGGCAGCAAATCAAATGTAGTTTGGATCATATTTATGATGAGATACAATTGGCGGGAAGAGCAGCATAGATGACGCCCCGTTCTCAACGCGCTCAAGGCGTGTGGGGAATTGTTTGAATTGTTTTTGGAATTGAGGAGAAAGGTGAAGAGGATGCAGGCAGCCATCTTACAGGTAGTCCCATTTTTTGTAAATCTCACCCCAGAAGAAGCCGAAAACCTTTCCCGGCTGCTGGTCGTGCGCCGTTTTAGCGCCGGGCAGATTGTGTTTCACCATGGCGATCCGGGGGGGTTGCTTTATATTGTCAGCAAGGGTCGGGTCAAGATCACCCACTCCACGCCAGATGGGCAGGAAGCGATGCTGGCCATTGTGGGCGTCGGCGACTTTTTTGGGGAACTGGCGCTGCTGGATGATTCCCCCCGGTCGGCGACGGCCGAAGCATTGGAAACGACGGAAACGTTGACGCTGCACCGCGAAGATTTTATGCGCTTCATTCAGGCCAACCCGGACTTTGCCCTCCATGTGTTGCAAACGATGGCCCGACGCATCCGCCGCCTGAATAATCAGGTGAGTGATATTTTCTTCCTTGATCTGCCCGCCCGATTGGCGCGGCAGTTGTTGGAGTTGGCCGACGAACACGGCCGTACCACCCCTGAAGGCATCACCATTCAAATTGCCCTGACGCAAACCGACCTGGCGGAAATGACCGGCGCCACCCGCGTCAGCATCAACAAAGCGTTGGGGCGCTTTCGGCGGGCGGGCTGGGTGAAGGTGAGCGGCCGTAAATTCACCATTGTCAAACGCCAGGAACTCGTCAACCTGATCCAACTCTCCGGCGGCACCATTTGATACGCTTTTTCGTGCGTATTCACGGCCGTTATTGGGAGGACATTTTCTTGCCGGTTTTTTTCCTATTGCTGCCAGGTAAACAGCCCGGTAGAGGGGAATACCCTGCCGGTTAGTGCCGGGTTATCACCCCAAAATCAACCGTTGTCCTCCTGAAATGGCAGGGTATCATTCTTGATTAAGAAATACCCTGCAATAGGTGCAGGGTAATAAATATTTAGCCCCTCAATCAGTTTTTGGTAATAGGATCATGTATGAAGCAATATAATCAACTATCCCCTGAAGAAAAGGTTATGCGGTGGCAGTATGGTGCGGTTGCACTGATGTTTGTACTCTTTTTTCCTACAGCCATTCTGTCCTTGTATATCTTTAATGGCTCAATCAAATATATCTTTTTGCCCCTTTCAATACCACTGTTATTCATTGGTGTTAGTTCAATCAAAAATCAAGTTTCCATCTTCCGATCCAAAGGTAAAAAAGAACCAGCGAGAGGGAAAAATGCCGTTGGGATTGGTATATTGATGATAGTTGCTGTGTTCGTTCAATTGCTTTTTATTTTTGTATTGCCGCTATCAAACATTCTATTCGGTTTTTTGGGCAATGGGTTTAACGGATTTTCTCAGTCTAACTTAGATAACCTGCCAATTTATAATGAAAGCGAAGTCAGCTCACAATTTTATCGAGCCACAGATTCACCAGATTTTACCGAGATAAACACGTATAAGAATATTTCTGCCTGGGGAAGCTATATGGCGGTGCCTCTTGCCCTTGTCAATGGCATGGTTCTTGTTGTCGGGAACGTAAGCAAAGAAGATACATCTGGAATCAATAGTGATTTGATAAACGCAGACATTGCAACAGGAAAGGTCAATTGGCAAATCGTCACTGGATCAGGATTTATTGCAACTGATTTAAATCGCGTTTATGTTGAAACTGAGAATCAGCCATTTGGAGGGGCAACGGGCATTGCATCCTACCATATTAATTCAGGCGAAAAAATTTGGGAAACGACGTTTGATTGGAAATATGCCATTGGAATCAGCAACTTAACTTATGCTAACAGTGGCATAAATGTACGAACATATCATCGAGGAAAAGGGGCTTTTTATGTTCTTGACCAAGATAGCGGCGAAATCACCACTTTCATAGACAAAGATGGCTTTGTTTTTGCAATTGAAAATGGCACAACTTACGAATGGTTTGGAAGCACCGTGAAAGCATCAGGGCAAATAAATTGGGCAACACACATCGAGGGTGCCGGTTTTTATGACCGAGATTTAGCCGCACCGATAATTCTAGACGAGTTAATCATAGTAAAAAGTGGACATAGTTCATCCAGTCCGATTACTGCGGTTAGAAAAAATGACGGCGTGATTGTTTGGCAATTTAATCAGGATGTTGTAAGTAATGTAGCCGTTGGCGGAACCACTACTTACGCTTTGACAAAACAAAACGAATTGTTGGCGTTAGACACACAGACTGGCAAGATTTTGGGATCATTAAAGTTCACTCCCAGCTTTCCTAAAAACTTTGATTTTGTTAACACATCTATTTTTATGGCGGCTGATGGTGACACAGTTGTAATCTACTTTGAAAACACGCGGCAACTTTCAGTATTTCGTTTTGTAATGCAGGGTTAGTTTTTTACCGCCGGGGCTAACATCGCTTGCACTCTGACGGCGAGATCGAGGCAGTACGCCCGCAAAGTTCTTGGGTTTTCTCGCCGCAGGTGAAGCAGGCGTTAGTTTATGATAGGTTATGAAGCTCTCCTACGGCCGTACCCCTCCTCCTCTTCTCTCCAACCAATGCCGGTCTCGCCCCGCCCATTGCCCGCAAGGGGCGAGACAGCGCGGGACAACCTTCCCCGTTTTGACCAAATTCTAGCCGCGCCGTCCCGCCCTTATGAATTGGACGGATTCTCACGAATCACGGATTACGCATCACGGCCGTAACCCCCCCATAACTTTACGGCGCCACCACAAACGGCCCGGCATTGCCAATGGCGATGTCTGGCGGCCCGGCCCAGCAAACCATGTAAAGCAAGCCCTCTTTCACGTAAAAACCATTGTAGGTCTGGCTTTCGCCTGGGTCCATCTCTTTCAGGAAAACCATGTCCGACCAGGATGGCGGGCCGGGATTATACGTGGAAGCCATCAAATCAAGCAGGTCTTTGTCCTCATCCAGAGTAAAGAAGGTTACGGCGTACTTTTCCCAGTTTTGATCCTGGACATCCACATGCATGGGCAGTTCCCCGGCTTGCAACGTCATCGGGCCGTCGTAGGCGCACGTGCCGTTGGCGATGGTGATGGTGACTTCCGCTGCCGGCGTCTCGTCTGATTCGGCCGAGGGCTGCACGGCCGTTGCCAGTTCCGGCATCACCTCAAAAAGAATGGGCTTGAAATGCGCCAGCGATTCCTCCGCGATCATCGAGACATACAGCGTAATCTTGCCCTCTTCCACCACAAAGATCTCATGCCAGAGATTCGGCGCCACGCCCAGCTCGCGGGTGAAATCCATCCAGGTTTTGCTTTCAGCGTAAACCACGCCATCTTCCACCCATTCTGGAACCGCTTCCCACACAAAGTGCTGTCCGGTGCAGCACTCTTCCAGAAACGTCTGGAACTGCTCTTTGCCCCAGTAAATTTCCATGCCCGTTGGCGGCAGCCCAATCAGGTAGACCATCATATCATCCGCCACCAGTTCGGCCGCGCCGCCATAATCTTCGGCATTGACACGGGTAAGCATCTCCAGGACAACGGCCGTTGCCGGATCAACTGTTGGCTCTGGCACAGTCTGCCCTGAGCCAGCCGAAGGGGCCGTTGGCGGTACAGTGGGCAATTCGGGCACGGCCGTTGGCGGGGCTGGCGTTGGCGTCGGCGGGCTTTGCGCGCCAGTACAACCGGCCACGCCCCACACCGCCATTAAACACACCACAATAAAGAGTAAAAATTGGGTTCTCATGGTTCACTCTCCTTTTTCAAACCAGGCGCTCGCGTCTTTTTCTGTCATCCTGGGCAGAGATGGTTCGCGAAACGTCCCCATGTAAAAACCTTATCAAAACAGACCGAAATACCTTCAGTATGAACCTTATGGGGGAAGCGAATGGCGCACGGCCGTTCCCACACACTCTTACCTGCCGGTGCGTCTCTGCTTCCTGCAAACGCGCCTGTACCCTCTCATTCGCCTGAAACTTTTGCCATTCGTAATTGCCGTCCATCGTTCATACCTCTCCATCGCTATCTTTCTTTGCCGCCAGCGTACACAAAAAACTGCTGCCAAATTTGCCAAAACTTGCCAAAATTCCCCATCCGGCCCGGAAAAGTCGTATACTGTGCCATAGACCAGACCCGTGTCCTGTCTGGTCAAAAAAGGGGGTAATATGACTACTGCAAACGTCACCTTTGCCCTGGAACGTTTCACCACTTTTGGCGACCTGCTCAAATATCTCCGCCGCCGCGCCGGTTACACCCAACGTGAACTTTCCATCGCCGTTGGCTACAGCGATACCCAGATTTCCCGCCTGGAACACAACGAACGCCTGCCCGACCTGGCCACCCTCACCGCCCGCTTCCTGCCTATCCTCAACCTGGAAAAAGAGCCAGAAGTCGCCACCCGGCTTTTAGAACTGGCTACGGCCGTGCGCCGCGAAGACGCCCCCGCCGCCGGACTGCCACCCTACAAAGGATTGCGCTACTTTGACGAAAGCGACGCCGAGCTGTTTTTTGGCCGGGAATCCTTGACGGAACACCTGGTCACACGGGTAGCCGAACGGGTCAACAGCAGCCAGCGTTTCCTGGCTATCGTGGGCGCGTCGGGCAGCGGCAAATCATCCGTCGTGCGCGCCGGTTTGATCCCGGCGCTGCGCTGGCAGCCCCACTCCTCCGGCTGGCCCATTTTCGTCATCACCCCCACCGCCCATCCACTGGAGAGTCTGGCGGCGGGTTTGCATCGGGAAACGCCGTCCGGTTCGCCATCCGGTCTCCCCTCCCGCAAATTTGTGGATGAACTGGCGCAGCAGCCGGATCGTCTCAGTCTGGCTTTACAGCACATGGCGGAAACGGCCGTTCCCACCCCCACCCTCCTCATCATTGACCAGTTTGAAGAGCTGTTCACCCTCTGCCGCAGCCAGCCGGAGCAATACGCTTTTGTGCAGAACCTACTCACCGCCGCCAGCCAGCCCAATGGCGTGGGCAGCGTCGTCATCGTCCTGCGCGCCGACTTTTACGCCCACTGCGCCCGCTTTGACCAACTGCGGCAGTTGTTGGCCCAACACCAGGAATACATCGGCCCCATGTGCGCCGCCGAACTGCGCCGGGCCATCGAAGAACCGGCGCGTCAGGGCCATTGGGAAGTGGAGCCAGGCCTGGTTGATCTGCTGCTGCACGACATGGGCGCAGCCGCCGGGCAGGCACCAGAACCAGGCGCGCTGCCCCTGCTCTCCCATGCCCTGCTGGCCACGTGGGAACGGCGGCGCGGCCGACTGCTCACCCTCAGCGGCTATACTGCCTGCGGCGGTGTAGGCGGGGCCATCACCGAAACAGCCGAAGCCGTCTTTTACGACCAGCTAGACCGCGAACAGCGCCAGATTGCCCGCCAGATTTTTCTGCGGCTGACCGAATTGGGCAGCGGCGACGCCAACGCCGACACCCGCCGCCGGGTAAACATTGACGAACTGCTCTCGCGCCCGGAGGAGAGCGACGCCGTCCACCAGGTACTCAGCGCCCTGGCCGACGCCCGCCTGGTCACCACCGATCAGAACATGGCTGAAGTGACCCACGAGGCGCTCATCCGCGAATGGCCCACACTGCGCGGCTGGCTGGAAGAAGACCGCGAAGGGCTGCGCCTGCACCGCCAGCTCACCGAAACCGCGCAGGAATGGGCGGCGCTAGATTATGATCCCGGTATGCTTTTCCGGGGGGCGCGGCTGGCGCAGGCCGGGGAATGGGCCGACGCCCATGCAGACAGCGTCAACGCTCTGGAACGCGCCTTCCTGGATGCTTCCTTCGCTTTGCATGAGGCGGAAGCCAGGGAGCAAGAGGCGCAGCGCCAGCGTGAACTGGAAGCGGCACGCAAACTGGCCGAAGCGGCGCGGGAACGGGCCGAAGAACAGGCGCAGGCCAACCGACGCTTCAGGCAGCGGGCGGCGTTTCTGGCGCTGGCCTTGCTGCTGGTGGGAGTGTTGGCGGTAACGGCCGTTTTCCTGGAGCAACGCGCCTGGAAAAACGAACGGCTCGCTTCGTCACGCGCCCTGGCCGCCGCCGCCGTCACCAATCTGGACGTAGACGCCGAACGCAGTCTGCTGCTGGCCCTGGAAGCACTGGCCCAGGCCGACACGCTGGAAGCGCGCAATGCCCTGCACCAGACCCTACCGGAACTACACCTCTTGCGCGCCATCCCGGCCCACGAACGCGGCGTGCCGGATGTGGCCTTTAGCCCGGATGGCGCTCGGTTTGCCAGTATGGGCGTATTTGGCGATTTCACCATCTGGGAGACAGATTCATGGCAGCCGCTGCGCACATTGCGGGATGGGGAGATTGAATTCAGCAACAGCATCGCCTTTAGCCCGGACGGCCGGGTGCTGGCTATTGCCGGCGCTACCCAGGTTGCCTTCTGGGATGCAAACACGGGTGAAAAATTATTCACCCTGTCCGGCGAGTCAGCGGGCGCGACCATTGGCTATAACATCGGGGTGGGCAAAATCAGCTTCAGCCCTGATGGGCAGCGATTGGCCGTAGCCAACATGGATGGCGCTTCCAAAGTATGGGACCTGGCCTCGCGGCAGGTCGTGTTGACCCTGCCGCCACCAGGCCTGCCTGCCAAAGCGATTGGCTATCATCCTAACGGCCGTTTGCTGGCAACCGGCGGCGACGAAGGCATTCTCACCATGTGGGACGCTGTTAGCGGGACGGCCGTTTTTACGCGAACATTGGGCGGCATCATCCACAGCCTCACTTTCAGCCCGGACGGGCAGCAGGTAGCCGCCGCCAGCGAAGACGGCAGCGCCAAAATTTGGGACGCGGCCACCGGCCAGGAACTGGTCAACCTGCCGCGCCTGACGGGGATGTATGATCTGGCTTTTCTGGCCGACGGCCGTCTGGCTACCGCCGGGCAGGATGGCGTCACCCGCGTCTGGGATGCCGTCACCGGCCAACAACTGCTCAACCTGGCCAGCGGCGCCAGCACCGTCATTTCTGTGGCCGGTAGTCCAGACGGGACGCACATTGTGACCGGCAGCTACGACGGGCAGATCCGCTTGTGGGACGCCGCACCGGGATATGAACTGCTGACCATTCCGGCGCACCAGGCGGTTGTCTGGCACGTGGCCTACAGTCCAGACGGCCGTGACATCGCTTCGGCCAGTGTGGATGGGGCGCTGAAGGTGTGGGCAGCAGACACGGGCCAGTTGCGGCAAACGCTGACGAGCGGCGCTGAATCCGGCGGTTTTACCGGCCTGGCTTACAGCCCGGACGGGGAAATTCTGGCAGGGGGTGGGTTGGACGGGACGGTGTGGTTATGGAACACCCGTTCCGGCAAACTGTGGCAAACCCTGACCGGCCATGAAAACATGGTGGTGGGGCTGGCTTTTGCGCCGGATGGGTCACGGCTGGCGACGGCCAGTTGGGACAGCACAGCCAAAGTGTGGGACCTGGCCAGCGGCCAGGAGATTACCACTTTTACCGGCCATCTCGCCCCGGTGCTGATTACCAATGTCGTTTTTAGTCCAGACGGCCGTACCGTTTTCACCGGCGCCGATGATACCTTTGTACGCCAGTGGGACGCGGCAACGGGGGCAGAGATTCACGCCTTTTCCGGCGAGGGCAAAGACATTTACGGCCTGGCCATCAGCCCGGACGGGCAGATTTTGGCGATGGGCGATCAGGATGGCGCGATTACGCTGTGGGAGGTGGCCTCTGGCGATAAGCTGCGCACCTTTGGCGGCCATGCCGGGCTGCTGCTGCGTCTGGCTTTCAACCCGGATGGCATGCGCCTGGCTTCGGCCGGTTTCGACCGGCTGGCGAAGATATGGGATGTGGCTACCGGCGAGGAGTTATTCAGCCTGTATGGGAATCTGAGCAACGTCTTTGGCGTCTCATTCAGCCCGGATGGCGCTCACCTGGCCACGGCCGGCGCCGATGGCACGGTACGGACCTACACATTGGCCCTCGATGAAACAATTGCCCTGGCCCAGGCCCGCCTCACCAGAGGTCTGACGGCGGAGGAGTGCCGCAAGTTCTTGCACCAGGAAGCCTGCCCGTAGCCATTCACAACGGCCGTAAGCTTAACCTGTTTGGAGTTCCCCCCTCGTTTGGCTACAATCCCCCCTGTTTGCGCCTTATGTGAAGCGCGTTAGACAAATTTTACCTTTTACTAAGGCAGCCATCAGCCGGGCTGTGTATAAAAACCGTGATGCGTGATGCGTGACCCGTGAATCGTCACGCATCACGCATCACGCATCACGATTTACGGATCACGGTTCACGCAATGACAACGGACGCCGAGCGCATGACGGAAGAACAAGAAGCAGGGGAGGACACGGCCGTAGACACCCCCCAGCCACCTCTCGAAAACCCAATACCTACCCCCGAACCCACACCACGTTCCTTCAACTGGGAAAGTGTGGCCATCCTCTTTGCCCTGGTGGTGCTGCTCATTGGCGCCTACTTCCGCTTCACCGGCCTCAATTGGGACGGCAGCTACCATTTGCACCCCGACGAACGTTTCCTGACCATCGTTGCCACCCAACTGCAACCTGTCTCGTCACTGAGCAGCTACCTGCGCACCTCTGAATCCACCCTCAACCCATACAACCAGGGGCAAGGCTTTTACGTCTACGGCAACTTTCCCATGACCGTCACCCGCTACGCCGCCGAACTGCTCACCCGCGCCTGCATTACCCTGGCCGAAAACAACCCCGACCAGCCACCCCCCTGCCCTTACGTCTTTACAGCGTATGATGGCGTGCATCTATTCGGCCGTTTCCTCTCCGGGCTGGTTGATCTCATCTCCATCTTCTTCACCTTCCTCATTGGGCGGCGATTGTATGGCTGGAAAGCGGGTGTATTGGCGGCGCTGCTGCTGGCATTGGCCGTCATGCCCATTCAGCAGTCGCACTTCTTTACGATGGACAATTGGGCCGCCGCCCTGACGACGATCACGCTGTACACGGCCGTGCGCGCCGCCGCCCTGGGTGACAAAGAAGCCAAACCCCGTTGGCACTGGTACGCTCTTTTTGGTCTCTTTTTTGGGTTGGCCGCCGCTTCCCGCATCAACATCGCCCCCCTGGCCCTCATCGTCAATGTCGCCGCCGTCATCTGGCTGGTGCAGCGCGGCCACAGTTGGGACAGCCTGCTCAAAACAGAACGCGGCCACGCCGATATTCAGCGCGTCATCCTGGGCGTCTTGCTGGCAGCCGTCCTCTCCATCGTCACCTTCCGCCTGGCCATGCCCTACGCCTTCGCCGACGCCGCCATGATTCAGGAGCAAACCCTGGCGGAAACAGGGCAAGAAGCCGGCACCTTGCGGGCCACCTTAGGCGCCGTGTTTGGCTTCAACCCGCAGTGGCGCAACAACATGTCCGAAATTCAACGGCTGCAAGAGCCAGACGCCTCCTTCCCACCCGCCCTGCAATGGACAAACCGCGCCCCCATCCTCTTCCCGCTGACGAATATGGTGCTGTACGGCATGGGCCTTACCGCCGCCATTGTCAGTTGGTTTGGTTTCTTCTGGGCATTGTGGCGCATTTTGCGCGGCCGACCGGATTGGGTCGTTCACGCCATTCCGGTGGTGTGGACGGGTTTGTATTTTCTGTTTATGGGCACCCGCTGGGTCAAATCCATCCGCTACTTCCTGCCCATTTACCCCACCCTGTTTTTGTTAGGGGGGTGGGCTTTGTGGATGATATGGCAGCGGGCCGCCCAACACGACCACGACCGGGGCCAGTTTTTCCGGCGGGCGCTGGCAGTGGGGCTGATTTTGTTGACGATTGTGCCCAGTTTGTTATGGGCCAACGCTTTTGTGCAAATTTACCGCCAACCCGTCACCCGCGTCGCCGTCTCACCCTGGATGTTTGAGAATATCCCCACCGGGGCTACGCTGCTCTATGAAACGGCCGTCGGCGAACAAGAGCTGCACCTGCCGCTGAAATGGTTTGAATTTGTGCCCGGCGGCCCCACCCTCTTCCTCGGTTTTACACTGCCGGAAGATGGCACGGTCACGGCCGTGCGCTTCAACTATTTGCAACTACCGGACGGCGGCCCGCCGCAAACCCACACCTTTGCCGCCAGCCTACCCTCCATCGGCGGCGATACCATGACAACAGATGTCACCGTCACCAGCCAACGCGCCCCAGTGCTGGTTGACTTGCCCGATACATCCCTTGCGGGTGATACATCACAGCAGTTACAGGTGCAAATGTTGTCGAACGGCCGTGTCATGGCCGATACCAGCCGTTTCCTCACCGAACATTGGGATGATTTGCTGCCGGTGGCGGTAGACGGCCGTTACCCCTTTGGCAGTTACTACACCGAGGTGCAGAACAGCCAACGCCCCGTCACCAACCCGGACAGCGAAAGCAAACGCGAAGAACTGGTGGCCTGGCTGGACGAAGCCGACTACGTGGTGATGAGCAGCCAGCGCGCCGTCTGGCATCTACCCCGCCTGCCCCTCACCTACCCTCTCATGATTCGCTACTACGAAGCCCTGTTCAACGGTGAACTGGGCTTCGAACTGGTCAAACAACAGCACGCCGATTTTCATATCGGCCCGCTGTACATCAGCGACACCGCCGGAAAAATTAGCTGGGGCGCACCGCCGGATGTCGGTTGGCCGCCGCCCGGCGACCTGGCGGCCGAAGAAGCGTTCAGCGTCTACGACCATCCACCCGTCTGGATATTCAAAAAGACGGCCGACTATGACCGCGACAACGTGGTGCAGCTATTGGGCGCGGTAGACCTGACGCAGCAGCTATTCCAGACACCGGGACAGGCCACCCGCACCCCCAACGCCCTCTTTCTCAGCCCGGCGGCGCTGGCCGTGCAGCGCGCCAATGGCACGTTCAGCGAGATATTCAACCTGGACGGCATCCTGAACCAGAACCCGACATTGGCGGCGGTGGTCTGGTGGCTGGCGGTGCTGCTGTTGGGCTGGCTGGCGTTTCCGCTCACGGCCGTCGTCCTGCGTGGCCTGCCCTCCAAAGGCTACCTGTTCGCCCGCGTTCTGGGGATGCTGCTGGTCTCCTATTTTGGCTGGCTGCTGGCGAGTTTTGACATCCTGCCCAACACCGCCGGGACGCTCTGGTTGGGCGTGCTGCTCTTGGCCGTTGCCAACCTGCTCATTTTCCTGCGCCGCCGTACCGAGATTACCGAATGGGTGCGGCAAAACCTGGGCTACATCCTGACCGTCGAAATCGTGGCGGTGGGGCTGTATCTGCTCGCCATCTTTATCCGCCTGGGCAACCCCGACCTGTGGGACGTGATTTGGGGCGGCGAAAAACCGATGGATCTGACCTATTTCACGGCCGTGCTCAAATCCACCACCTTCCCGCCCTATGACCCCTGGTTTGCCGGAGGCTATCTCAACTACTACTACTACGGCTTCGTTTTTGTCGGTGTGCTGGCCAAACTGTTGGGCATTATGCCCACCCTGGCCTACAACCTCATCCTGCCCATGTTGTTCAGCTTCACCGGCATGGGCGCCTTTGCCATTGCCTATGATCTGGTAGAGTTTCAACGCAGAGGCGCAGAGGCGCAGAGGAGTAAAGAGGTAGAGACCCTCACCCCCTCACCCCGGCGTCCTCGCCGCCCGCACCTGCTCACCCCCTCACTCTTTGCCGGTTTGATCGCCGCCGCTCTCGCCGTTTTGCTCGGCAACCTGGCCCAGGTGGGGGTGATCACCAATGCCTGGTATCGGGCGGGCAACCCGGCGCTGGAAGAGATTGTGCCGGTGGTGGGCACGGCCGTGCGCACTCTGGAAGGCGGCGTCAGTCTGATTGGCGAAAAGACGGCCCCCATCTACCCCGGCGACTGGTTCTGGACCGCCTCTCGCGCCATCAATGTGAACCCTGGTGAGGTGGGGCCGATTACCGAATTCCCCTTTTTCACCTTCCTCTATGGCGATCTGCACGCCCATATGATCAGCCTGCCGCTGATGCTGCTGGCGCTGGCCTGGGCGGTAGCGCTGGCATTGCAGCCGTCGCTCCGCCGCCAGACATCCTTCCAGACATCCGATTTCTTAAAGAAATCGGATGTCTACAAGTCAACATGGTGGGAAACGGCCGTGCAGTGGCTCATCGGCGGTATAATCTTTGGCGTGTTCCTGGCAGCCAATAGCTGGGACTTCCCCACCTTTTTGGTGATTGGCGCATTGGCCGTCTTTTTCTACAGTTACCAGATGCACGGCAGCAAACTCAGCCTGCCCCTGCTGGGCACGGCCGTGATGCAAATTTTCCTGCTCTGGGCGTTGGCGTTCCTGGCGTTTCTGCCCTTCAGCAACAACTTTGCCGCCGGGTACACCTCAGTGGTTTTGTGGGATGGTTCCAACACGTTCCTCAGCCGCTACCTGATTATCTGGGGACTGTTCCTCTTTTTCATCGTCGGCTACCTGTTCATCGAGTTCCGCGATTGGGCCAAAAGCTGGACGTATGAGGGGATGCGGGCGATGGAGATGGCGGCGATTCCGTTGTTGATCACGGCCGTGCTCTACGTGCTGCTGCTGCTCATCTTGTGGCGGCTGCAATACTGGGCAGCCCCGGTGGTACTGACCTTGACACTGGCTGCCGGGTTGCTTGGCCTACGCCAAAAACTGTCCCCGGCGCGGCGCATCGTGCTCATCCTGATCGCCTCCGCCCTGGGACTGACGCTGTTTGTGGAATTTTTTGTCGTAGACGACGGCACCGGTCGTATGAATACAGTTTTCAAGGTGTACATGCAGGTGTGGCTAATGATGAGTGTGGCGGGCGGGGTCACGGCCGTGTGGTGTTGGCAGCGCCTCAAAAATGCCCAAACCGGCAAGATCGTGTGGGTGTCGGCGCTGACGGTGCTGGTGGTTGCCGCCGCGCTCTACCCCATCCTGGCAACCCGCGCCAAGTGGGACATCCGCATGAGCAAAGATACCCCGAACACCCTGAACGGCATAGATTTTATGCCTTACGTCACCTACCAGGAAAACGGCCAGACTGTGCCGCTGGGCTATGACCACGACGCCATTTTATGGATACAACGTAACTTACCCGGCTCACCCCTCATCGCTGAAGGATACAGCGACAACTATTACCGCTCTATCACCAACCGCGTGGCCATGTACACCGGCCTGCCCAACATCATTGGTTGGAGCGGTCATCAGCGGCAGCAGCGGGCCGCCCTGCCCGGCATGATGATTGACATGCGCATTCAGGATGTCCACCGGCTCTACAATACCACCAGCATCGCCGAAGCCCTGAGCATCATCCAAAAATACGGCGTGGAATATATCTATGTCGGGCAGTTGGAGTGGGTATTGTATGACCCCTTGGGCCTGCTCAAATTTGAGCAAATGGCCGATATGGGATTGCTGGAAGAGGCCTACCGTAACGACGGCACCAGCGTGTATCGAGTAGTTGATACACCTGTGAATGCACAATAACACGTTCGTAGTAGGCGATTTATCGCCTTTTGATGGCGATAAATCGCCTATTACGAACCTTTGGAGAGTATGACACCATTTGACGAAATCGGGATGGTCATTCGCTGGTGGCTGGCGCTGCTGGTATTGGGCACGGCCGTGACCCCCCTCACCCTGCACCTCCTCCACCGCCTGCCTGACCGGGGTTACGCCTTTAGCAAGTTGTTGGGGCTGCTGCTCACCAGCTACCTCTTCTGGCTGCTGAGCAGCCTGGGTGTCCTGGGCAACAACCTGGGTGGTATTTTGGTGGGGTTGCTGGTGGTGGCGGCGCTCTCCATCTGGGCCTGGCAGCAGGGGCGGGATGAAATTGTCGGCTGGCTGCGGGCCAACTGGCGCTACATGCTGCTGACAGAACTGCTGTTCCTGAGCATCTTCCTGCTGTGGGCCTGGGTGCGGGCGCAAAATCCGGCCATTGTGGCCACCGAAAAGCCGATGGATTTTGCCTTTTTGAACGCCATCGGCCGCAGCCCGTCTTTCCCACCGCTTGATCCCTGGCTCTCCGGGTATGCCATTAGCTACTACTACTTTGGTTATCTGATGCAGTCGGTGTTGGCGCGGTTGACGGCCGTGCCCGAACCCTATGCGTTCAATTTAGCCATCGCCTGGTTGGTGGCGGGTACGGCCGTAGGCGCCTTTGGTCTGGTTTACAATATGGTGGCGACCTATGGTCAACAGGCAAAACGAACGGCCGTTGCCCTGGGGCTGGTCGCTGCCATCGCCATCCCCATTGCCGGTAATCTGGAAATTGTGCTGGAAGCGGCACATGGGCGCGGTTATGGTTCGCCGCAGTTTTGGGCCTGGCTGGATGTGCGCGACCTGAACACAGCGCCCGACCCGACCACGCCGCCCCGTTATGAAAATGCCTTCTGGTGGTGGTGGCGCTCTTCCCGCCCCATCAATGAATACAATCTGAGTGGGCAGCGCATTGATGGCCTGGAACCGATTGTGGAGTTTCCCGCCTTCAGTTTTGTCCTGGGCGACTTGCACCCGCACGTCATGGCGCTGCCGTTTGCCTTCTTGAGTTTGGGCGTGGCGCTGGCCTGGTATATGGGGAGGGGTGAGGCAAAGGCGCAACCTTGTGCTGAGCAAAGCCGAAGTAGGGGCAAAGAGGGCAAAGGAGAGGAAGAAGAATCCGAATCTGTGCAATCCCTCGACACGCACAGGACTGGTTCTGTGGATTCATTCTTTGGGCAGATTACCGGATTGGTGCAGGAGGTAGGCGTGCCGTTGTGGTTGTTAACGGCCGTGATCCTCGGCGGTCTTTCGTTCCTGAATACCTGGGATGTATTGATTCACCTGTTTGTGGTGTTGGGCGCATTTTTGCTGGCGCAATGGCGGCGTGAGGGTTGGGCAACCCACATTCTGGGTAAAACTTTTTATATGGCGCTGCTGCTGGTCATACCGGCCATGCTGCTCTACCTGCCCTTTTATTTTGGCTTCCGGTCACAAGCGGGCGCTCCTTATCTGCTGCCCATGCTGAACCGCCCTACGCGGCTGGCGCAATTTCTGATTGTGTTTGGCCTGCCGTTGGGCACGATTACCATTTTGCTGCTGGTGTTAGCCGTGAAACAACACTTCCGGCAATGGAAAGTGGGGTTGGGTACGGCCGTGGCCCTCTTGCTCTCCCTCCTCCTGCTGGCGCTGCTCTTTAGCTGGATTGTGGCTGCCTCGTCTGAAGGTGCATGGCGTGTCAGCAATCTGGCAAACGAATTGGGCATCCCTCTGGCCCCTCGACCTGAACAGAATATCGCGCCGGGGTGGGCGGTCACGGCCGTGTTCGCCATCCTGCCCACCTATTTGCAAGCCCGCCTGGCCTTCCCCGCCCTCGCCCTGCTCCTGGCGGCCCTGCTCGCCCTGGCCGTCATGATTCTGGTTGAGCAGGTGAGCAGGGGGGAAGATGAGCAGGTGAACGAGTGGAAGGGTGAGCAGGTTCTCACCCCGGCGTCCCCGCCGCCCTCACCTGCTCACCTGCTCACCCCGGCGTCTTCGCCGCCCCCCCCACTTCCGTTTGCCATGCTGCTCATCATCACCGGCGTTCTGCTAACGCTGGGGCCGGAGTTTTTGTACTTGCGCGATAATTTCGGGATGCGGCTGAATACCATTTTCAAATTTTATTATCAGGCATGGGCGCTGTTTGGCGTGGCGGCTATCTATGGTTTGTATGCCTTGTGGCGCGCCACATCCGGCGCAACCAGAATCATTCCGGCGCTGACAACGGCCGGGTATGGACTGGCGCTGCTGCTTTCATTGCTTTTCCCGTTTTACGCGGTGCAGTCCCGCGCCGTGGAGTTTCGTGGCCGGGTGGACGCCGAATTTCGTCAGCCACCCACGCTCAACGGGCTGGCAGCCATGCAGAACTTTAACTTTGACGAGTATGCGGCTATTCAATGGCTGCGCGAAAATGTAGATGGGACGCCGGTTATTTTGGAGGCGGTGGGAGGGCAGTATTCGGAATACGGCCGTGTCTCCGCCAGCACCGGTTTGCCCACCCTGCTCGGTTGGGCCGGGCATCAGTACCAGTGGCGTGGCAGTTCCACCCAGGAACCGGCGGTTCGTGACCCCGCCGTGCGTGACATCTACACGGCCGCCAACTGGGAAAACAGCAACGCCGCCCTGCTATTGGATAATTACGGCGTAGAACTCATCTACGTGGGCGGCCTGGAACGCAGCGCCTATAGCCTGCTTGGCCCTACCCTGCAAAAATTCAGCGACCGGCTGGAAGTGGCCTATCAGAATAACTCTGTTACGATTTACAGGTGGTCGCCGCGAGAGTGAGGCGGAGTGGAGGCTTCAGCCGTAACACTACCGGCTAAAGCCTCTACTCCAGTCATTCAGCAGTTCGTTTTCGGATGGTTTAAGCGATTAGGAGATTTGGAGATTTGGAGATTGGAGATTTTTCAGGTACGTCGGTAAATGAACCAGCCGCCCAAAGCTGGTGGGAACGGCTGACCGTTGCGGATGGCCTGTTTGTGTTGATTGTGTTGGCCGGGGGCGTGATGCGCTTTGTGAATTTGGGACGCATTCCGCTGGCAGAAAGTGAGGCGGAACTAGCGTTGGCGGTGTGGCGTTTCTGGCAGCCGGGCAGCAGCGCCGACATTATCCCCGGCAGCCCGGCCTATTTCACCCTGACGGCGCTGTTGACGCAACTTTTTGGGTTCAGTGATACGGTGATGCGGCTGATTCCGGCGCTGTTTGGGCTGGCATTGGTAGGCCAGCCCTGGCTGCTGCGGCGGCGGTTGGGGGATGCGGGCGCCCTGGTTGCCTGTGTGTTTCTGGCGATTTCACCGCTGAACGTCATCTTGTCGCGCACCGCTGGCGGCGATGCTATCGCCTTGTTTGCCGTCTTGTTGCTGGCGGCGGCGTTGGTGCGGTTTGGCGATACCGGCGCCGGCTCCTGGCTCTATGCAGCGGCGGCAGCCATCGGCCTGGGATTGGCCAGCGCCCCTCTCTTTTACAGTGGGCTGGTGACGCTGCTGGTGGTATGGGTCGTCATCCGGTTATTAAAGCTGCCCCTATTCCCCGAAAGAGAACCTATTGCCACACACATCAAACGCAATGCCCTGCTGGTTGGGGGTGGGGTTTTTGTCGCTTTGAGCAGTTTCATGCTGTGGCATCCTGCCGGGTTTGGCAGTTCGGCGCAGATTTTGGGGACATGGCTGGCGCAATTCGGTGGTGTGGGCAACGGCCGTAGCCTGGCCGAACCGTTTCTGGCGTTGGCGCGTTATGAACCAGCCTTGGTGGTATTGGGCACAGTGGCCGTTATCTGGGCATTGTGGCGCACCTCCGTGCCGGGGCTGGCGCTGGTTTACTGGCTGCTGGCCATGCTGCTTTTACTGCTGGTTCAGCCAGGCGTGATGAGCAACGCCGCCTTAGTCACCCTGCCTGGTTATCTACTGGTTGGGCTGCTGGCTAATCTGGTGCTGACCGAACGGCCCGTCACCTGGTTAGCCTGGGGTGTGGCCGGTGGTGTGTTTTTGTTTTTCATGTTGATGTTGGTGAATCTGGGCCGATTTGTGCGCGTGGTGGTGTTTAACCCCAACGAGATGCAATATCTGGCAATGATGATCGTTGGCCTGATGCTGCTGGCTATGCTGCTGTATCTGGTACTGACGTTGGATGTCACGGCCGTGACTCAGGGCCTCCTGCTAGGTGTAATGACTTTCCTGGTCATCATCACCTGGGGCACGGGCTGGTGGCTGGGCCATCTGGCGGCCAATGACCCCCGCGAACGGTGGGTGCATACGGCCACTGATGATGATATGCGCCTGCTGCTGGACACGTTACACACCCTGTCGCTGCAACGAACCGGCAGCGCCACGGGGCTAGACCTGGCCAGTAGTGTGGACACGGCCGTGATGCGCTGGTATTTGCGCGATTTCCGCAACGCTCGCCTCGGCCAGACCTTGCCGGTGGGTGGGGCCGATGTGCTAATCACCCCGGCTCAGGCACAACTGGCGCTGGCAGACAGCTACAGCGGGGCGGATTTTGATCTGACGCTGCGCCGAAACCCGTCAGAACAACAGGGCATTAACGCCCGCACCATCACCGATACCCTGCGCTGGTGGTTTTTCCACGACAGCCCCGCCCGCCCGGCCAATGAGCGGGTGATTGTGTGGGTTAAAGCGCAAGAGTGAGCACTGTCATTCCGAACGAAGTCTTCGGAGTGAGGAATCTTTCTAGCCAAAACATAGGGATTCCTCGTCGAAGACTCCTCGGAATGACATGGAAGATTTAGTCTGAAATGGTCTTAGATCAACCACTGTTTCCCCGGCCTGAGGCCGCCCCGTATGCTGACGTGGAAAACGAGGCGCTAATTGCCCGCTGCCTGGCGGGTGAGGAAGCGGCCTATGTATCGCTGTATAACCTGTATGCTGGGATGATTTACCGGCTGGTTTACAGCATGTTGCAAGAGCGGGAAGACGCCGAGGAAGTGCTGCAAGATAGTTTTGAGTACGCCTTCCGCAAATTGGCGGACTTTGATCCCCATAAGTCGGCGTTTAAGACGTGGCTGTACCGTATTGCCGTCAGCCGCTGCCACAACAAGCGGCGGCGCAAATGGCTACCCACGTTCTCGCTCAACCACCAGGATGCCCGGCAAGCAGCGGATGAGGAAACGCCCACGCCTGATGAGAGGGTGCGCCTGACGGAAACGCAGCAGGCGGTTTGGTACGCTTTACAACAGTTGACGCCCAAATTGCGGGAAACGGCCGTGCTCCGCTATTACGAGGGCCTGTCTTACCAGGAAATCGGCGACATCCTGGGCATTCCCGGCAAAACGGCCGAATCGCGGATGCGGCTGGCGCATCAGGCGTTGAAAGAGATGTTGCAGGACAGACCCTAAGGGTTTCAAAAACCCTTAGGGTCTTCGTAACCCTATGATCGAATCACCCCATTTTCACGACGAGGAACAAATCGCCCGGTTGGTACGCGGTACGGTGCAGGCGGCGGGGCAGGTGGATAACGGCCGTCTACGCCAACTGATGCCGGCTATTCCCACCCGCCGCACACGGCCCGTCTGGCAGCGGCAGTTAGCCACCGCCTGCGCGGCGCTGCTGGTTTGCCTGGGCATGTTTGGGCTGTACCAGAGCAACCAGCCGGGCGCCGGCGGCTCACCGACCTACGTAGCCATCACCGCTACTTTTACCAGCGAACCGACGGCTACAGAAACACAAACGGTGACGAGCACGGCCGTAGCCCAACCATCCCTGACCGCTACCCCTGCCCCACCAACACCGGTAGCCGCGCTGCCGGTAGCCGTAATCCGTAATCCGTGAGGCGTAATCCGTAATCCGATATCCGATCACTTCCTAATTCATAATTCATAATTCATAATTCCAAATTCCTATGACGACACAAATTCACGAAAAACCAACAGCAAACGATTCTTTCCTATCACGGCCGTTAATTGCCACCCTGAACTTTGATTGGGAAAAGGCGCTCTATTTGCTCTTTATCCTGCTCGCTATCGTTACCCGCTTTTGGGGATTGGGCGACCGGGTGATGAGCCATGATGAAAGCCTGCACACCCAGTTCTCCTACCAGTTTTACCGGGGCGATGGTTTCCAGCATACGCCGTTGATGCACGGGCCGTTTCTGTTTCATGCCACGGCGCTGTCGTACTGGTTATTTGGCCCCAATGACTTTACGGCGCGGATTCCGGCGGCGATTTTGGGGGTGCTGCTGGTGGCGCTGCCGTATCTGTTACGGCCGTATCTGGGCCGTGTTGGCGCGCTCTTCACCAGTTTCATGTTCCTCATCTCCCCCTATTTGATGTACTACACCCGCTACATCCGTGAAGATATTTTCGCTATTATTGGCTACTTACTCGTCTTCATCTTTATCCTCTACTACCTGGATCGCCGCGAAGAAAAATATCTGTGGTTGTTTGCCGGGGCGCTCTCCTACCTGTTTGCCACCAAAGAGGTCTCTTTCTTTTACGTGGCGATTTTTGGCAGTTTCCTGACCATTCGCCTGCTGCCACAAGTGCTGACGGCAGGTTGGTTTACAAAGGTGCGCGGCAAATTATTGTGGCCGGTGGGCGTGTTAGCCATCGGATTGGTATTGGCCGGTACCGGCTTTATTGGCCACAGGCTGGCTCTCGCCCCCGCCACCGTTACCCCCACCCCGGAGAGCGTTATTGAACCTTTTGCGGCGGACCCAGAACAGGACACGGCCGTGACCCCAGCGGCCCCCCTCGCCGCAAACGAGGGACTCTTCCGCTGGCTAGGATTGGCCGGGGTTGTCACCGCCGCCGTCGCCCTTTTGTGGGGAATTAGCGCCCTACGCCCTTTCCTGGACGACTATCCCGAATTTGACTTCATCATGCTCTTCTCCACGCTCATCCTGCCCATGATCGCCCCAGCATTTATGATCATCGTCGGCTGGAAGCCCACCGATTACACCCTGGCGACCTGCTTCCTGGACGGGCAAGAGGTGATGACGCCGCTGCAACTGGCCCTCACCCGCCTCATCTCCCCCAGTTGGTGGTCTTGTTCCATCTCCTCCGGGCTAATGCGCATTATCTTCTCCGTCCTCATCACGCTGACCATCTCCATCCTGGTGGGCGTCTGGTGGAACCGGCGGCGCTGGCTTATTGCCGCCGGTATATTCTGGGCCATCTTCCTGGTCTTTTACACCTCCGTCTTCACTAATCCCAACGGCCTGGTCACAGGCACGGTGGGGTCGCTCGGTTACTGGCTGGAACAACAAGAGGTGCAGCGCGGCAGCCAGCCCTGGTTTTACTACTTTTTTGTCACCCCCTTTTACGAATTTTTGCCGTTTTTCTTTTCCTTGCTGGCCATCCGTCTCTATTTAATCGGCGAACGGCTCAACAAAATCGTCGGCTACTGGCTGGTGGTTGTTTTGTTTTCCTGGTTCAGCTACAGCCTGATCAACTGGTGGTATAACGGGCAGGCATTGGCCATGGGGCAGGCGACCTCCCGCATCCCAGGCGGCATGGCGGCGGCGCTCATTCTGCTGGGCGGTGCGCTGCTCTGGTACTTTGTGCGTGTACCGCAAATCAAAGCCGGGTACAACATGGCCGATGGCTCGTTGTTTGCCCTGTTCCGCTGGCAAATGGTGTTCGATTTTGTGCCTTTTGTGTTCTGGTGGCTGCTGCTGACATGGGCCACCTTTAGTTATGCCGGCGAGAAGATGCCCTGGCTCAGCACCCACTTTGTCATCCCCATGGCCATGCTATCCGGCTGGTATTTCAATGAAAAGCTGCAAGGCTTTGCCTTGAACCGCCTGTTTACGAAGGAGGCGCTGTGGTTTTGGCTGGTTTCGATCACGGCCGTCGTCGCCTTTTTCATCGCCTTTGGCCCGGTCATCCTGGGGATCATCCCGTTTGGCGACCAGCAGTTGACCACTTTGAAACATGTCGGGCGGTTGTTGGGTGGTCTGGTGGCCTTTGGCGTCCTGGCCTGGTTATGGCTGAAGACGCGGGAGAAGATTGACGACGGCCGTGTCCGCAGCGCCATCTGGTCACTCAGCATCTTTGCCATCCTGGCCTTCCTCACCATCCGTTTTGCCTACCTGGCCAGCTTCCCCAACGCCGACTACGTGCGCGAATACCTGGTCTATGCCCACGGCGCACCCGCCGCCAAAAGCGTGGTACTCAGCCAGATCAACGACTTATCGCAGCGGTTGTATGGCGATAACAGCATCAAAGTGGCCTATGGGGGCAGCGGCGTACCCTGGCCCTTCACCTGGTACATGCGCCAATATCCCAACTCCATTTATTTTGGCGAAAACCCCTCAGCCAGCCTGCAAGATTCCCCGGCAGTCATCGTCGGCCGCAGCAGTTGGGATCAGGCCGATAACGTTCTGGGGCGTGACTACAGCTACAAGACCTACACCTACCTCTGGTGGCCGATGGAGGATTACCGGCAAATTAACTGGAACGCCATTTGGGGCGACCCCAATTTGCCCGAAGGCGTTACCAAACGTGGTTTAGGCAACCCGGATGTGCGCCAGGCTATCTGGGACATCTGGTTCCACCGCAATTATGAGAAGTATGATCAGACTTTTGCCCGCACGCACACAGACGGCCAATGGCCGCTGCGGGATGAACTGCGCCTTTACATTCGCAATGACGTCATGGCACAGTTATGGGATCAGGGCATATCCCCGGTGAGCGTAGAACCGGTGGTGGAACCGTTCAGCGAAGGAGAACTGCCGGTAGCGCCGACGCTAGTGCTGCACGCACCGGGTTTCCCTGGCGCGGGGCCTGGTGAATTACTGGCGCCGCGCAATATGGCGGTGGCCCCGGATGGCACGATTTTTGTGCTGGATTCCGGCAACCAGCGCGTGCAGGCATTTGCGCCGGATGGTACGCTGCTGCACTCCTTTGGTGGGCCGGGCGTTGGCCCCGGCGAATTTAGCGCCGATGGGCAAGGTCCCTGGGGTATTGCCGCCGATGAGGAATTTGTGTATGTGGCCGATACCTGGAACCACCGCGTGCAAAAGTTCACCCATGCCGGTGAGTTTGTGGCCAGCTTTGGGCAGGCCGGGGACATCAGCCAGGCGCCAGACCAGGGCTTGGGGCTGTTTTTTGGGCCGCGTGATGTTGCTCTGCTGGCCGACGGCCGTCTGCTCATCACCGACACGGGCAACCACCGCGTCCAGATTATGGACCCGAACGGTAATTTCCTGGGCCAAATTGGCGGACAAAATGGCATGTCCGGCAGTAGCCTGGGCTTTTTCTATGAGCCGGTAGGCGTGGCTGTAGACCCGAATGGTTTTGTGTATGTGACGGATACGTGGAACGGCCGTGTGCAGCAGTTCACTCCCGAATTCTTCCCCGTCGGCGAATGGCCGGTGGAAAGCTGGGCCGGTAATTTCTCCATCAATAACAAACCGTATATCGCCAGTGACAGCGCCGGGCGCATCTACGTCACCGATCCCGAAAATTTCCGCGTTCTCATCTTCGGCCCTAACGGTAGCTACCTGGGCAAGTTCGGCCAGTTTGGCACGGACATTAACAGTCTGGCGCTGCCCACCGGTATCTTCATTGATGGGCAAGACAACATCTACGTGGCCGACGCCGGCAACAACCGCGTCCTCAAATACCCACCCATCTTCGCCCCGGCCATTCAGCCGGTGGAGGAAGCGCCGGTAGAGGAAATCCCAGTGGAAGAAGAACCGGCGGAGGAAGTACCGACGGAAGAGGGTGAGGGGACGGGCGAAGAGACCCCCACCGAAGAGCCAACGGCAACGGAGGAGGCTACGGTAACGGAAGAAGAGGTGGAGGCAACGGACACGGCCGTGCCCTCTCCCACACCCACTCCACGGTCGGCCACGCCAACGCCAACAGGGTAATACCGGTGGGGATTCATCAACTACTCGATCCCATCAAAGCGTTACAAACCCACATCCGCGAAGCGGTGGTGGCGGCCTGTGAAACGGCCACTCTGGAGCAGATGGCGGGTATTGCCCAGGAAGAAGCGGGCGACACCATTTACACCATTGATCGGGTGAGCGAGGAACTGCTGGTTGACTTTTTTAGCCGCGAGGTCGCCCGCCATACGCCGATTGTGCTGATTGCCGAAGGGCTGCCGGGAGGCAAGTTGGTGCTGCCCACTGGAACGCCAGAGGAGGCCGCCCGCTGGCGCATTATCGTAGACCCCATTGACGGGACACGGGGGCTGATGTATCAGAAGCGGAGCGGCTGGATTCTCACTGGCGTGGCTCGCAACAAAGGGCCGCAAACCAACCTGCAAGACATAGAACTGGCCATCCAGACGGAAATCCCGTTGATGAAACAGCACCTTTCGGACATGGTATGGGCGGTGCGTGGGGAAGGGGTCACGGCCGTGCGCCACAACCGCCTCACCCATGAAACGTATCCCCTGCGCCTCCAGCCTTCAAGGGCGACTACCATCGCCCACGGTTTTGCCGCCATCTCCCGTTTTTTCCCTGGGGCGCGAGAGATATTGGCGGCGATTGATGAGGAAATTGTGCTGGCAGCCTTGGGGCCGGTGCAGCCGGGCAAGGCGCACTGTTTTGAAGACCAGTACATTTGCAGCGGCGGGCAGTTGTATGAGTTGATGAGCGGGCATGACCGGTTTTGCGCCGATTTACGGCCGTTGCTGGAACCCCTCCTGGCCCAAAAAGGGCAGGCATTGGGCATCTGCTGCCACCCGTATGACCTGTGTACGGAACTGATAGCGCGGGAAATGGGGGTGATCGTGACGGATGAAGGGGGACGGCCGTTAGCCGCCCCGCTCGATGTGGAAAGTGATGTCACCTGGGTGGGTTACGCCAACCCCGCCATCCGCGCCCAAATTGAGCCACATTTGCACACTGCCTTGAAGAAACGCGGGTTGTGGGCACGGCCGTGAATCCATCCCTCTGGCTTTGCTCAGGATCAAAGTGACCCCGATTCTGTGAAGAGATAGGGGTCGCTTAAAAAAGGGGGACTATAGTCGAGGGCAACGGGTCAGTGGTAACGAGAATCAACTGCAATACATTTAATCAAAATGGTAACTATACAGGTACAAAACCTGTGATATAAATACGCATCATGGACGAGTTGC
>DAOMOK010000020.1:0-147158 GCA_035444285.1 Chloroflexota bacterium | reverse complement strand
TTCCCTCTTTGAAGGCGAGCTCCTCATGCCTCAACTCACACCTGAATAGTTACAACTGGTTTATGATAATCCAACCGGCCCGGACACAGGCACATACCGGGTGCTGCGCGGCGGCTCGTTGTACGTCAGCGATAGCGTCGTCCGCGCCGCCACCCGCGTCAACAGCGACCCCGCGTATCGCGACCTCAATGTGGGTTTTCGCTGCGCCCAGGAGTGACATCCTCCAATCCCCCCTGTTCTGTCTTCTGTTTTCTTTATTCCTGTTTTTCTGGGGGGTTCGGGGGGCTGTGCTGTTGCTGCGGTGACTACAGCGGATGGGGAAATGAACGGATAGGATGCCTCTCATCCGTTTCATTCTTCATCCGTTGTAGTCTACATGATGACTACAGCCGATGATGGAGATGGGTGATGAGCAATTTGCTTCACAAAGAATTGAGTTATGCCGTGCGTGGCGTTTTATATGATGTCCACAACCAGATTGGCCCGATGCTGCCAGAACAAGTCTGTACTCAGGCTGTGGCTATTGGCCTGGAAAAACAGAGGATTCATTGTGAAACAGAGAAACCATTTGAAGTGACTTATCGTGGTGTCCAGGTTGGCCGGTACGTGGTAGATGTGTGGGTTGAGGGGGGCAAACTCTTGCTAGAACTCAAGGTTGCCCCTCAGATTGAACCATTACACAAAGCACAGGCCATCTCCTATTTGAAGGTCACAGATGCGGACCTGGCTTTTGTGGTTAATTTTGGCGAGGAAAAGGTAGCGATTCAACGTCTGCCTAATTTTGTGCGCGACAAACCGGTTGCTTTTAACTGGGAAAAACAACCACCAGGCGATGATTTATTGTATCCCGATCTGGTCAATGAACTGTTATTGGCACTCCATATGGTGCATTTCACCTTGGGGCCAGGATTCCTACATCAGGTCTACCGGCGATCAACAATGGTCGAGTTGAATGAGCAGGCGATTGGGTATGAGTATATCAAGGAAATCCCCATCTTTTACCAAAATGTTCACCTTGTGAATCAACCAGTTCGCCTCTTGTCTGTCGAGGGGCGGATTTTGTTGGCTACGGTTGCCGTTGCAGAGGTGACGGAAGCGATGAAACGGCAGTTGCAGGTACGAATGAAGCAGTTAAATCACAAGTTGGGTCTGATCGCTAATTTTCATGGGACGGCGTTGGAGACAGTGTTTGTGCGGGGGTGATGGGGACTACCGCGGATGGGGAAATAAACGGATGGGGGGACGACTCTTATCCGTTTTATCCTTTATCCGCTGTAGTCTGGATGAGGACTACAGCGGATGGGGAAATGAACAGATGGGGGAACGCCTCATATCCGTTTAATTCTTTATCCGCTGTAGTCTGGATGGGGACTACAGCAGATGGGGGAATAAGCGGATGGGGTGCTTTTTATCCGTTTTATCCTTTATCCGCTGTAGTCTGGATATGCTTGATGGGGGCTAGAGCAGATGATGAAGTGAACAGATAGGGCCTGTTACCTAAACCCGCACGGGGACGCACCATTGCCGGAGAAAAAGTGCGCACTCTTCGCGGATTTTTTCAGGACGTTCTAAAATAGGCGCATGACACAAGTAACCGTCACCATTCCGGCAACATCGGCCAATTTGGGGCCGGGTTTTGATTGTTTGGGGCTGGCGTTGGCGCTGCATAATCGCATCACGTTCACGGCCATTTCGGCCGCGCTCAGCGCAGGCGTACCCCCCGCCCCCTCTACCCCGCCCCTCACCATCACCGTCAGCGGTGTGGACGCCCACAAGGTAGCAACCGACGAGAGCAACCTGGTGTACCAGTGCGCCAACATCATTTTTGACAAGGTAGGCCAACGGCCGTCCCCTTTGCACATCCACCAGGAAAACAACATCCCCGTGGGCAGTGGGTTGGGCAGCAGTTCCACGGCCGTACTCGGCGGCATGTTGGCGGCCAATGAACTGGGGGGACGGCCGTTTACCCCCGCCCAAATCCTGCAATTCGCCACCGAAAAGGAAGGCCACCTGGACAATGTGGCCCCCGCCCTCTATGGCGGGCTGGTTTTGGGCGTGGTTCACGACGCCGGTCTGCACATCGAACGTTTTGCCGTACCCAACCTGCGGGTGGTGGTGGTTCTGCCTGACTTTCACCTGCTCACCAGCGAAGCCCGCGCCGCCCTGCCCACGCAGATTGCCCGCCACGACGCCATCTTCAACGCCGCCCGCACACCGCTGCTGATCCGCGCCCTGCAAACGGCCGACTACGACTTACTCGCCATCGCCATGCAAGACAGGCTGCACCAGCCCTACCGCCTCCCGCTGATTCCCGGCATGGCAGCGGCATTTGCCGCCGCGCAGGCAGCCGGGGCCAGCGGGGTGGCGCTCAGCGGCGCCGGCCCCAGCCTGATCGCCTTTGCCCCGGATGGACATGAACGGATTGGGGCGGCGGTCACGGCCGTGTTCGCCCAACATGGCCTCACCAGCCGGACGTGGGTTTTGGCCGTAGATAATGATGGGGTGAGATTGGGAGATTGAGAGATTGGCAATCTCTCAATCTCCCAATTACCTGTTATAATCCCGCCCCTATGGGATTTGATTTTACGTTTGAGGTCACGGCCGTAGAGGGTTTGGCGCGTAACGGCCGTTTCCACACCCCACACGGCCCCATCCACACCCCCGTTTTTGCCCCCGTAGGCACCCTGGCAACGGTCAAAGCCCTGAAACCAGATGACCTGGCGGCGTTGGGGGCCACCCTGGTTCTCAGCAACACCTACCATTTGTATCTGCGTCCTGGTGATGAGCTGGTGCGCGATTTGGGTGGATTGCACCAGTTCATGCAGTGGCCCGGCCCGATTCTGACTGACAGCGGCGGCTTTCAGGTGTTCAGCCTCAGCCAGACGCGCAAAATTGACGCCGACGGCGTGACCTTCCAATCCCACCTGGACGGCTCCTACCACCGCTTCACCCCGGAGAGCAGCATCGCCATCCAGGAAAACCTGGGCGCGGACATCATCATGGCCTTCGACGAGTGCCCGCCGCCAACCGATTACGACTATGTGAAAGGATCGCTAACGCGCACTCACCCCTGGCTGGAACGGTGCCTGGCGGCCAAAACACGAGACGATCAGGCGTTGTTTGGCATTGTGCAGGGGGGCATCTTCCCTGACCTGCGCGCCGAAAGCGCCGCCTTTGTCACCGGGCTGGATTTACCCGGTTATGCCATTGGCGGGCTGGCGGTAGGCGAGACAAAAGCGCAAATGGTTGCCACGTTAGACGCCACAGTCCCGTACCTGCCCACCAATAAACCGCGTTACCTGATGGGCGTGGGGGAGCCGGAAGATTTGGTGAATGCGGTGCTGCGCGGCGTGGATATTTTTGATTGCGTGGCCCCCACCCGGCTGGCACGGCATGGCTCGGCGTATGTGCGCGGCGGGCGGCTGAATTTGCGCAACGCGGCGCACACACGGGACGCCGCCCCCATCGCCGCCGACTGCGCCTGTTATACCTGCCAGCATTTCAGCCGCGCCTACCTGCGCCATCTGGTGAAGGCGGATGAAATCCTGGCGCATGTTTTACTGAGCATCCACAACGTCCACTTTCTGATCGCCCTGATGGCGCAAATGCGGGCGGCGATAGAAAAAGGGACATTACAGTTGTTTGCGGACCAGTTTTTGAGTGATTACCCGGAGATTGGAGATTGAGGATATGAGACATCCGATTTCTTGAAGAAATCGGATGTCTTGTTTGTGAAACTATGAACATCATCGAAGCTATCTTTTTAGGCATTTTGCAGGGGGCTACGGAGTTTTTGCCCATTTCCAGTTCAGGACATCTGGTGATTATTCCGGCGATTTTTGAAATGCCGCCGGCCGATCTGACAATGGTAGGTGTGCTGCATTTGGGCACATTGCTGGCGGTGCTGGTCTATTTTGGGCGGGATTTGTGGGCCATTATCACGGCCGTGCTGCGTGACCTGCGCCAAAAACAACCCCTGGCTTCCACCGAATCCCGGTTGGGCTGGCTGATTGTGGTTGGCTCCATTCCGGCGGTGGTGTTGGGGCTGCTGTTTGAAAGCAAGCTGGAAGAGATATTCAGCCAGCCGGAAACGGCCGCGTTTTTTTTGCTGATCACGGCCGTGCTCCTGGTCGTCGGTGAACGCATGTTATCCGGCCAAAAGAGCGTGGCCCACATGACCTGGACCGATACCCTGACCATTGGCGCCTTCCAGGCATTCGCCCTGCTGCCCGGCATTTCTCGCAGTGGCAGCACCATTGTCGGCGGTTTGATACGCGGCTTAGACCGGCCCACCGCTACCCGTTTCAGCTTCTTGTTGGGTGTACCGGCCATCGCCGGCGCGGGGCTGCTGTCGCTGCTGGACATTGTCAGCGCCCAGGCCAGTGAAGCGCCCATCGTCTATGCCGCCGGTTTTGTGGCCGCGGCCGTTACCGGATATGTGTGCATTGCCTTTTTGCTGCGCTGGGTGCGCAGCCATACGCTGTACATCTTTGCCGTTTACTGTGCTGTGGTAGGTGGGGGGTATTTGCTGGTTTCGTTCTTTTAGGAGTGCCAGGCGCTACCTATCTACACCACATCTTCCAGAACTTTTCTGCAAAAGTTATTCAGGCTGTCCCCTGCCACCATCGCTTTTATGGTCAGCCGTTCGTGCAATTCTGGAGAAATTCGCAGCATAAATTTGCCTGTGTAGTTCCTACTTGTCGTAAATGCTGGCAGTGGGAGATTGTCCGCGCCATGAATTTGCAGCCATTCTTCGACCACTTCACATAGTTCCTCATAGACCTTGATTTCGTCATCACCATGAACACCACCAAGCATCAGCCCCGGACATCGCCCCACGTAACATTGATCTTCATCACTCCATTCCACAATTTTTAGATAACGATCGGCAAGTTTCATTCGTTTGCCTCCTCAAGCGCCTGTTTTACTGCTTTTTCCTGATAAGGTTTGGCATCATTGCCTGGATTGCCAGATAGTGTAATCTTAATTCCTTTGGGGTGGAGAAAATTGCGATGGCTGCCTTTACCACCCCGATTGACAAAACCGCCCTGTTCCAGGTCTGCAATAAGTTGCCTGATTTTTCTAGGCATACAGGCATAGTATCACAATGATACCAAAGTCGTCAACAGCCTGTTTTTGATAGACAGCTTGCCTCGATTATCATATAATTAGCGGCAATCTCAACTTAAAAAGATGACCAACGGCCGTGCCCGGCCTGGGTCTGAGCAAAGCCTGATCATCCTACATGGTCAGGCTTTTTTTGACTAAACCTGACAGGCAACTGCCCAGACCCTAAGGGTTTTGAAAACCATTAGGGTCTTTATTAAAGGAGTTTGTAACATGAAAAGCCAACATTATATTGAACTGGATGAAACCTACAGCGCCCACAATTATCACCCGCTGGATGTGGTGGTGGAAAAGGCCGAAGGGGTGTGGGTGTATGACGTGGATGGCAAGAAGTATCTGGACTGCCTGGCGGCGTATTCGGCCGTGAACCAGGGGCACTGCCACCCCAAAATCATGGACGCGGCCGTTTCGCAGATGCACAAGGTGACGCTGACCTCCCGCGCCTTCCGCAATGACCAGATGGGGCCATTCCTGAAAGAGATGTGCGAACTGACAGGGTACGACATGGCACTGCCGATGAACACCGGCGCGGAAGCGGTAGAAACGGCTATCAAAGCGGCCCGTAAATGGGGCTATGAAATCAAAGGCGTACCGGATGGCGAAGCGGAGATTATTGTGTGCGAGGGGAATTTTCACGGCCGTACCACCACCGTCGTCGGCTTTTCCAGTGAACCGGCTTATAAGCAACACTTCGGCCCCTTCACCCCCGGCTTTAAATTGATTCCCTATGGCAACATTGACGCCCTGCGCCAGGCTATTACGCCCCACACCGTCGCCTTCCTGGTGGAACCGATTCAGGGGGAGGGTGGCGTGGTCATGCCGCCCGCCGGTTTTATCCGCGCCGCCTATGATTTGTGCCAGGAGCAAAACGTCCTCTTTGTGGCCGATGAGATTCAGACCGGCTTCGGCCGTACCGGCAAGTTGTTTGCCTGCCACCATGAAGGCGTCAAGGCAGATATGACCATCGTGGGCAAGGCGTTGAGCGGTGGGTTCTATCCGGTATCGGCCGTCTTGTCAGACCGCGACATTTTAGGGCTGTTCCATCCGGGCGATCATGGCAGCACCTTTGGCGGCAATCCGCTAGGCGCGGCTATTGCCCGCGCCGCCCTATCAGTGCTGGTAGAAGAAAAGCTGGTAGAGCAGTCGGCCGAGTTGGGTGCATATTTTAAGGGCCGCCTGGAACGCATTGAAAGTGACCACATCAAAGAGGTGCGCGGCAAGGGGCTGTTTATTGGCGTAGAATTGAACACGAAGGCACGTCGTTTTTGTGAGGCGTTGCAAGAGCGGGGCGTTTTGTGCAAAGAAACCCACGAAAACGTCATCCGTTTTGCGCCGCCGCTGGTGATCAGTAAAGAGGAGATTGATTGGGCTTTGGAGCAGGTGGAGCCGGTGTTGATGATGCCGTAAAGTGATGCGTGATGCGTGATGCGTGATGTCACGTATCACGCATCATGCGAATACTTTGACTTCTGTCTCTAGTCGGTCGCCCAGGTTCATTTTAGCCTGTTCAATCTCATAATGCGTTTGAATACCGGTCCAAAACTCGACCGACATGCCAAAATAACGCGCCAATCGCAGGGCTGTATCTGCGCTAATGCCCCGCTCGCCGCGAACGATTTTGTTGATCCGCATGGCCGGGACGCCAATGTCTTGCGCCAGACGATATTGGCTAATGCCCATCGGTTTGAGGAATTCCTCTTCTAATATCTCACCCGGATGAATAGGGGGATAATCTCTCATCATCTCACCTCAATGATAATCCGTTATTTCCACGTCATACACACCATCATCGCGCCAATCAAAACAAATTCGCCATTGATCGTTGATGCGAATACTATGCTGGCCTGCTCTATCGCCCTTCAACGCCTCTAGCCGATTGGAAGGTGGTACACGAAGATCGTTCAAGTTTAGGGAGCGGTGGAGCATGATCAGCTTGCGCTCAGCCATTGGCTGAATATCGTGTGGCAACTTTCTCGAAAAACGTCCCTCAAATACTTTGCGCGTTTCCTTATCCTTGAACGTCCTGATCATAACAACGATAGTAACCCTTTGCAATACTGTCGTCAAGGGTTGAATGCAGCCAGACAAGCGATAACGTGTCTCGTTTATTAGCCGACTTTGAGATGGATGGTCACTTCGTCGCCTTCGTCGAGCTTTTCGGCTTTGCGCACGCTGGCTTTGATGGGCACCAGGTAGCGGTCGTCTTTGGGGAAGAGGGAGGTCTGAAACTCCGTTTTGCCGATGCGCACGATGACGGGGATGACGCCCCAGCCGTAGGTGACAAAGTTGGCGATGGCTTTGATGTTGTAACTTTCCTGCGCCGGTATGGTGACGAAGTACCAGGGGGCGGGGCCTTTCCAGAACCAGATTTTGCCGCTGAATTCGATGTTCATAGGAATAATTTGAGGGGAGTGGGCACGCCCACGTCCCACGCGGGGCACGAGGGCGTGCCCCGCTCCTCTGGTAAGAGGGTTATGCAGTGCAGCGGTAGCGCATGTAGACGACGCCGGTGGGTAAGGGGGCTGCTTCGACCAGTGTGAGGTTGAGCCGTTTGTCGGCGGAGTATAGGCGTTTGCCGCTGCCGAGTACCAGGGGGTAGACGTGCAGGCGGTATTCGTCAATGAGGTCGTGTTGGGCCAGGGTTTGTGCCAACACGCTGCTGCCGTCCATGAGGATGTTTTTGCCGGGCTGTTGTTTGAGTTGGCGGATGGTTTCGATGACGTTGTCGCGGATGAGGGTGGAGTTGCGCCAGGCGGCGGCGGATGGCAGGGTGGTGGAGACGACGTATTTGGGGATGCTGTTGAAGGTGTCGGCGAAGGGGTCGCCGGCCATGGCTTCAAAGGCGGCGCCGTGTATTTGCCATGTTTTACGGCCAAGCAGGAAGGCGTCGGTCTGGGAGATGGCGTCGTCGAAGTGGGCGCCGATGTCGTCGTGCCAGTAGGGGTGGGTCCAGCCGCCGTGTGTAAAGCCGCCGTCGGTGTCTTCGTCTGCACCGCCGGGAGCCTGGATCACGCCGTCCAGGGTGATGAATTCGGAAACGATTAGTTCTCTCATGTTTTTCTCCCTTGCTAATTGGTTTTAAGAGTCGGTGTTGTCCAACAGGTATTATACCGCATGAATGAGGGAAATTTGATGGATTAAAGCCAGACTGACAAAAGGGGTCTGGTGGGTGGAGCGCCAGGTTTTTCTGTGGGGTCAGGCGGTGAATGATCTGCCGGGTTCTTCAACTGGTGGGGCGACGGGCGGTGCGGGCTTAACGGCCGTCCGCAGCCGAAGGCGCCTGTTCTGTATGGTCGGCAGCGCCGTGTTCGTTTTGCTCAAGAACGTGGCGGGTTTTCAGCAGCTCGATTAACTGCTCCCGCGCAATCCCGTAGCGGGCGGCGATGCGTTCGGCATAGCTGCGTCCCGCCGGCGGCCCCAGGCTGATTTTGTAGGGGCCACGGCCGTACACTCCCGATGCATCCTCGCCATCTTCCGCCGGCAATGAGGCCACCATGCTCACAACTTTGCTATCTCCCGGCATTTCGTTCAATTGGGGGGCGCTGGCCGCCAGATCGTGCAGGTGGGTGGTGTAAATGGCACGCAGGCCAATCTGGCGCAAGATGCGGACGATGTCCCGCGCCAGGTAAAGGCTCTCGCTGGCATTGGTGGTGGACAACGTTTCGTTGAGCAAGAGCAGGCTGTGGCGCGTCACCTTGTTGAAGATGGCCCGGATGCGGCTGGCCTCATCGCCAAAACGACCCGTTCCCGGCTCCAGCCGTTCCTCCACCGGGAAGTGGCTATAGATGTTGTCTACCGGGCTGATTCGCGCCTGACGGCCAGGGACGAACAGGCCGGCCTGGGCCAGCACCTGCGCCTGGCCTACCGCCTGCAAATAGGTGGTTTTACCACCGCGATTGGGACCGGTGAGGATGACGATACGGCCGTTTTCCCCCAAAATCACATCATTGACCACCACCTGATTGGCGCCCGCCACTTCCCGGCTCAAATGCAGCGCCAGATGCAGATTGTAATTCTCCTCAATTTCGCCGACCCGCTCGTCCAGCGGCGCAATTTCCGGCCAGCAGGTGGGCAAATGAGATGCTGCCAGCTTTTGGGCCAGTCCGGCGGCATAGACGTAAAAAATGATTTCTGGCCGCAAACCGGCCAGCGGCTGGGCGCTGATGCGCATGTACTGCTCTAGTTGGCGGGCAATGGGTTTGGCTATCTTATCCAAAATTTCGGACAGGTCGCGGAAAAGGGGAACCATGAGCGGCGCGGCGCGTTCTGGCGGCCCACCTAGAGGGACTACCGCACCAATAATGTTCGGGCCAAGAAGTAAAGGTAGTTTGTGCAAAGGGCCAATTCCCTTACCCTCATCTGGCCCGCGCCCGGTGATCCGGTCTAGCAGGCCGCTTTCACTGAAGCGCTGGCTATTAACCGAGAGCAGGATTGCTTCTTCGGGCCGCAGGTAGGAATCCAGGTTGACGCCTAACGTGATACTGGCGCTGGTGCGCAAATTTTTCAGCAGGTCGGGCAGCGCCTGGCGCATCTGATGGAACAGGGGGTCGCCGGTGATGGCCTGAACGTATTGGCGCAGTTGGTTGAGTCCCTCGGACTGCAATTCGCCATCGAGGGCGGTGATGGCGTCATGTAACGCTTGCAAACATTCAACCAGCAATTCCAGTTCGCCGGTACGCCAGATGACTTCGTGCAGCGTTGTACCTTCGACCGGGGGATGGTAGGTGAAAAGGGTCAATTCGTCAAGCCGGGGCAGTAGGGCTTGCAATGTTTGGGCCAGCGCCGGAAAGCGCAGTAAGTCGGCCAAAACTGCCTGCCGGTAGGTGATAACGGCCGTGTCCATACACAGCCGGTACAGCACCTCTTCAATCGCTTCCCGGTGCAGCCTATGGGAACACATCGCCTGGACAATGGCCGCCAGCCCCAGGTCGCGGATAACCTCATCCGACAGCCGGGCCGCACCCGGCTGCCGGGCCGCACCCGGTGTGGCTTCGCCGCCAGGCCACAGCAAACTGGGGCTTCGTCCATTCTCCATTGATTTATCGCTCATAGTATTGGCCTCATCTGGCGCTGCCCCAGGCCCCGATTTCGGCAAGCGACTTTAGCTCCTCACGATTTACCATGTTAATCCTCATCCGCCCGATGCCTTATAGAGGTCGCCGGCCAGATATTTCAAGCCGGAATCAACGGCCACTGTAATCACCGTATGTCCAGAACCTAACTCCTGAGCCAGTTGCAGTGCGCCCACCACATTCAGCCCCGTGGAGATTCCCGAAAATATCCCTTCTTCCCGCGTCAGCCGCCGCGCCATCGCCCGCGCCTCACTTTCATCTATGGGCCGCACCTCATCATAATATGCCTTATCCAACAGGGGCGGCACAAAGCCCGCGCCAATGCCCTCAATATGGTGTGTGCCCGCGGGTTTGCCAGAGATAACCGGCGAAGTGGCCGGTTCTAACGCCACGATTCTGGTGGCTGCGTTTGCCGGGCGCAAGGCATGAGCCACGCCCATCAGCATCCCCGCCGTACCTACGCCGCCACAATAGGCATCAATGGGCACATCTACTTGCTGTAGCAACTCATAACCAATCTGGCTATACCCTTTCACGGAATCCCGGTTGTTAAACTGGTCGGTAAAATAGGTGTTTTCACGCCGGGCAATGGTTTTTGCTCTTTCAATCATGCGCGGAATGAGGTCTGGCGTGATTTTGCCGTCCTGGCTGGGGATAATTTCCAGTTCTGCGCCAAAAGCGCGCATGGTGTCCAATTTTTCTTGGGCAAAGGCATCAGACGAGACGACTTGAAAGGCATACCCTTTGACGGCGCAGACAAAGGCGAGTGATGACCCTGTGCTGCCACCCGTATACTCCACGACCGTCATGCCGGGGCGCAAATCACCGCGTGTTTCGGCCTCTTCAATCATCGCCAGGGCCATGCGATCTTTGTAGGAGCCGGTGGGGTTGAAGTATTCCAATTTCACCAGCACGGCCGCACTATTTTCGGGCACAATGTGGCGCAAGCGCACAATGGGCGTGTTGCCAATGGTATGTAACGTGGAAGGACGCAACAGGCTTACTCTATCTGGCATAATAACCTCATCTTACTGTTTTTGCGTTTAGTTTTAGGCGCTGTGGTTGCCACAGCTTTCGCCGTTCTACTCTGTTTGTAGTTTCTGATTAAACCGAACTAACTTCCACTTCGCAATTTCCGGTTGATAGGCAATTTCCATCATTCCACAAGTATCAACTTGAAATTCCCAGCGCCGATAGACGGGAATATCCAAGAGATAACACATTAACAGGCGTATCCAGCCATCATGGCTGACCAGTATGATATTCTCCCGGTTCTTTTGCTGTTCCTCAAAAAATGACCGGATCCGTTGTTGCGCTTCCTCACCGCTTTCCCCTTCTGGGAACCGAAAATCATGATCCCGATCCCGAAGGGCTTGCCAGACAGCCGGGAATTCCTGACTGAGCTGCTGGGCAGACAATCCTTCAATTACCCCATTATCAATTTCATTGAGACGGCCGTCTACGGTCACTGGCAGGTTTAGATGTTGCGCCACATACTCGATTGTCTGGCCGGTTCGAATGTATTCACTGACGTAAATGGCGGCAATCGCTTTGGGGGCGAAGTATGAACACAACTTCCTGGCTTCGGTGCGACCTTTGGCGCTGATGGGTTGATCTTGATGGCGCAAAGCGGGATTATAAAAGTCCCCTGGCTCTTTCTCAGCGTGTCGAATGATATACCAGTTCATGGCCCAAATCCTTATGCCTCTAAATAAGGGAATAGGTGTGCCACCATAGCGGCCCGACACTATTATACTGCACGAATGCGCGGCAGACTTGAATGTCCAGGTGGGTTTGTGTATGAAGATGAAAGAGGCGAGGAGGGGATACGGCCGTGAAACATCACTGTCTACATCATCATAAATCCAACAGCATGTATTTCATTTCTGCTTCTTGCCCGCCTTCAGCAGCGTCAGCATCTCCTGAATACGCGCCTGGCGGGTTTCCGGCCGTTTGGCGCTCTCAATCCACTTGATGTACGTGTTGCGATAAAAGGTCGCCAGACTTTCAAAGAAAGCCTTTGCATGTGGGTCTGTGTCCAGCGCACTGACAATGTCAGCCGCCAGGTTTTCCGATTGTGGGCCTTCGGGCGCAAGTGCCACTTCCACCTCGTCATCTACATCCAGGCCGCAGTCTCGCCGCCAGGCCGCACCCAATGGCAGAAAATAGTGATTACCATCAGACCCCAGCCAACCACGCACGCCCCACCCGTTGACCGTACCGGTAATATGATGCCGTTGTTTAACACCCCACACGGCATCAGGGTCAAAGGGAATGGTTATAAACGTGCGCGAACCGGATTTTGTAATTGTTGTCTTGAACCGTTGCACAGTCATACTCGGCTTAATCTTTCTGCTATTTACTTCTCTCTTTTTATCCCCGCTTGTTAAGCTGTCATGATCATATTCTTTATTTAACGCTCTTAGCCGCTGACACATTCTTTGGCTGCCCAATACCACACATCAGCCACACGCGAAGCGACAATGCGGAGCGTGTCGGCTGTATGTGCTTGTTCGGCAGTGTGCCGCCGTCATTTTGTTATAATTCTTTCGCTATTTTTTCCAGTGTTTGCAAGATAGCATTTCGCCCCAAGTTCATGACCTCCAACGCCTCTGTCAACTCAAACCGAATAGCATAGCCGCCTGCTGCCGCGATGTAATACTTAACCGCATAGTACAGCATCAAACGGCTAAAGTTGATTGTCTCAAGTGCGGCTTTTTCTATCAACTCTTGGTTACCACTCGCAACAGCGAAAAAGTAATTGAGCAAATCCTCGGCGTCATTGTGCGTTTGCGAGCACAGTGCGGCATATACTGTTCGATAATCAATTTCCAACCCCAGAAGTCTGAACCTCTCTGATATTTTCGGCCAACTTGTGGCTGATGCTCTAGTTGTAGGTAAGCCTACCTGCGAAAGGGATAAGTCCGTAATTCCCTGTAACTTATGTATTCGAGTTCGTTTTTCGGTAGCCGCCAATTGATGAACTTTTTGAGCCTCACCAGCTAACTTGGAAGCAGCTTTCAGCCATTGGTCAAGCTCCCTCTGTTCATTGCTGTAGTAGTGAGCAAGGTACTGAGAGAGACGGTCGCCTTTCCTTTCATCGTCGAGAATATAGAGAAGATTTATGGATGATTCAATGGCAGTTCGAGATATTACTTCGGATGATGCAGGTGATCCAGTGACATATGCCACTATAGCGCCTTCAACGTGCTCGAAGATGCGGTCAAGCATAGACCGCAATAGTGCCCACAGGGGGTCTAAGTGGTCAAGCTCTTTTGTGTGAGTCTCAAGGCTGGCGTCTATCTCAAGTTTCGTGCGAGTTGTCCAGTAGATGGCAAGTAAGTCATGTCTTACAAGTTGAGTATCAAGAAGGTTGTGGCGGTGTGCGAATTCACCGCATAGAATGTCGGGGTTATAGGCATTGCCTTCGTGCGTTATCATGTTGAATGTATAGCCTCCGAACGCCTATTATACTGCACGAATGCGCGGCAGACTTGAATATCCAGATGGGTTTGTGTATAGAGATGAAAGAGGGGAGGGGGGAGGATACGGCCGTGGACCGATTGTGCCGGGTCACGGAGTACGGGAGATATTTGCTTAATTGGCGGGTTCTTCCACGGGTGATCAGACAGCCTGCAATGTCGCAGTGACGCGATCACGGTGATCAGAGGCGTCTGGATGTCCTGATGGGTTGATGCATGAGGACGGGGGATGGAGAGAGAAGAGGAGGAGGGGTACGGCCGTGAATCCTCCTTCCCTGTTTTTGGAGGCAAAGGTGGGGTGGGGCAGAGGATACGGCCGTGGACTAACGAAAAAGTCTGCTAATCGCATATTGACTGTTAGGCAGTGGTTCCAACTTCCAATTCTTTAGAAATTCGGGCAATGACGCTGCGTTGACTATGAATACAGTTCTCTCGCGAGCCTTATTAGCTGCTTCCAAGAAATGAAACGCACCCTGCGGAAAGCTGGTTGCCAAACTCTTTCTAAAACGGATGAAAGGAACTGTTGTGATTTCAATATGCTCCGCATCCAACGTGCCATCTGCGATTTTGATATTAGCTGGGTCAAGGCGACAAACAGCAATCTCTGCATTAGTCACGATAGCAGGAAAGATGAATAGACGGGTATGGATAGGCTGGCCCAATGATCTCTCAATATTTACTTCCTCCTCAGCAAGACCTTCGATTGATTCCAACACCTCAGTGGCTAAACTTTCGAGAATCGGTTGCTTCCTTTGCTCATCACTCGTTAGAATGCAAAATTCTGACTGAAGCGAAGTCGGTGTAAGATGGACATTGTCCCAAACTCGAATATCGTTCCATTCATGCTCATCTATTTGATTCTGCCTTCCCGATCCTTCAACCTCAAAGCATGAGGTCAGCCCCGTTGGCTGTGATTCTTTGTCTGGGAGCAGAAATATCCACCGAAGTTGTCGCGCATCGTCTGCTTTGACTCTTTTGCACTCGATAACCAAACGAAAAGTTGGATACGTATCGTGTCTCAATACAATGTCAATAAAGCCTGATGCTAAATTATCAGCACTCGTCCAAGGATGCTCACGGCTGGCTACTGACCAGTGATGCTTCTCCTGCGTTAGACGAATTTCATGCTCAACCCTAAGTTGGAAGGGGAAACCAGACTTGTTAATTTGTTTGAGGGTATCCTCTTGGTTTGCCATATTGAACACAATCCTATATATAGACGAAACAATTTAACGTTCCTCATACCACACGATTACATGATAAATCCTTCCTATTCTGGCCGGTGCGGTGCCCCACTGCGCCAGCATCGCTTAGGGATGGCGGGAAAGGTTAGGAGAGGGGGAGGGGATACGGCGTTTCCCCTCTCCGCATCATGCAGGTACTGCCACATATTCGCTGACCGAGTGCGGTTGGGGAATAGGCAAACCATCGTCCTGCAACATCTCCAGATGCAAAATAATGGCTTCCTGGATAAGCTCTAAGACTTCTTCCCGCGTATCACCAACAGCCACACATCCGGGCAAATCAGGCACATATGCCCCATAACTATCTTTACCTTGTTCGATCACAACCATATATTCCATACCTTACTCCTTTAATTGGGCCTGCTTCAAAACACTATTGAAGGTGCCAGGTGGCATTTCTTTCCCCAGATTACCAGACACGGTAACGGTCCCCGCTTTTTCAGGATGCTTGAACTGCCGGTGACTACCCTTTACACGTACCAGATACCAACCATCGCTTTCAATAAGTTTGATGACTTCTCGGACCTTCATACTCACATTTTAATGAGTCAGAATGTAGGAGGCAATGCAATGATAACACGGCCGTGTCCTTTGTCTTTGCCCACAATGCCTCAACAAAAGTTTTCACTGTCCTTCTCATTGGGGAATATTGGGTGGATAAAGTTTGTACCCTATCCCAAAACCAATGATGGCCCCCAGGCCACCACCCAGCCCCGGCAGCCAGCTTGTGCCCAGCCCCAGTATCCCGGCCGTTATGCCCACAATCACCGTTCCCAAACCGGCGCAGATGGCAGCAATTAAGATTATTTTCCAGTTCATGCGGGACCTCAATTTTTGGTTGCAAGTGGCAAGTTGCAGGTGGCAGGTTACTTGCCGCCTGCAACTTGCCACCTGCCACCCCCCAAATCACCGCCTCCGGCCAAAGATGCGCAGCAGGAAGAGGAACAGGTTGATAAAGTCCAGATAGAGCCTCAATGCGCCCATCACACCGACGGAGCTAACTACTTTGTTTGCCGGTTGGCCGGATAGAGCGGCTACGGCCGTCATCTTCTTAATCTTCTGGCTGTCATACACAATCAGCCCCATAAAAATCAGCACCCCGGCATAGGTGATGATCCAATAGAGTGTCTCGCTGAAGAAAAAGATATTGACAATCGAAGCCAGAATCAGCCCCAACAAGCTAAAGAGCAAAATCGGCCCCCAGCGCGTCAGGTCTTGTTTGGTCGTCAGCCCCACCACTGTCAGCAGCACAAAGATCACGGCCGTCAACCCAAACGTAAATAAAATAGATGCGCCGACATAGATGATGAATATGGCCGACAACCACACCCCCATCAACGCCGCAAAAACCATAAACAAGGCCAGCGCCTGCCCCGTCGCCATCTTGCTGGCCGAACGGCCGATGGCAAAAATGAGGGCAAACATACCAATCATAAAGCCAAAATAGACCAGCCCGCTGCTGTAGATAAAATTGAGCAGCGCCGGACTCATTAAGGTAAGCAGGCTGGCAACGGCCGTGACGAACAACCCCAACGTCATCCAGCCATACACCCGCACCATGACGGCATTAAACATTTCGCTCAGCTGCTGCTCGGAAATCTGCACCGGCACAGGCTCACTCTGCGTAAAATCTGATTCATACATGGTATTAACCTCCTTTGAGAGAATCCATAGATTGCTGGCGGCATTTTAACATATTTACGCAAGGATGGTGTCACAAAACGGCCGTGCCCCCCGTCTTCTGTTCGTAGTAGGCGATTCATCGCCTTTTGACGGCGATGAATCGCCTACTACGAACGAAATGAATAAAACAGGAGACAAAACATGAACCAATTGACAACTACCAGTGTACATACGGCCGTTATCGGCGGTGGATTGGCCGGTTTAACGGCCGCCGCCACCCTGGCCCGCGCCGGGAAAAGCGTGCTGCTGCTGGAAAAAGCGCGGCACATCGGCGGCCGCGCCCTCAGCCAGCAGCGCGGCGATTATACCTTTAACCTGGGGCCACATGCCCTCTACATCGGCGGCGGCGCGTCTGATATTCTGGCGGAATTGGGCGTCGCCTGGACGGGCCACAAACCCAACCTGCGCGGTTCGGCCGTGTACCAGAACCGGCTCGTGCCCATGCCCGGCACACCCCAGGATTTGTTAGCCACCGACTGGCTGACGCTGGCCGAAAAAGCGGCCATGATGCGCCTGCTGTGGCGGATGACCCACACGCCCCCGGAATCGGTTGCTGGCATCTCCCTGGCCGATTGGGTCAACGGGCAAACCCGTTCCGAACCGCTGCGCCGTTTTCTGCATTTGCTGGCGCGCACATCTACCTACGCCAACGCGCCCGAACTTTCCAGCGCCGGCATTTTCCTGCGCCAGTTCCAACTGGCCTACCGCCACAATGTGCGCTACCTGGACGGCGGCTGGCAAACGTTGGTAGATGGGCTGTACGCCGCCGCGCAAACCGCCGGCGTCATCATTCACACCGGGGCGCGGGTCATGTCTGTACACGAACACCTCACCCACGCCACCATTTTCCTGGCCGACGGGCAAAACATTCAGGCTACGGCCGTCATCCTGGCCGTTGATCCCCAAACCGCCAGCCAGCTATTGCCGGAACATGAACAACTCAAACAATGGGCGGCAACGGCCGTGCCCGTCCGGGCCGCCTGTCTCGATGTGGTTTTGCGCCATGTTCCCCAGCCCGACCGCCGTTACGTGTTGGGGCTGGATCAGCCGCTATACTTTTCCAACCATTCGGCCGTGGCTCGTTTTGGGCCAGATGGCGGCAGTGTCATCCACGTCGCCAAATATCTGCCGCCTGGCCCCTCGGACGCTGCCCAAGACGAAGCCGAACTGGAAGCCATGCTCGACCTGGTGCAGCCCGGCTGGCGCGCCGAACTGATTGAACGCCGCTTTTTGCCGCACATGACGGTGGTGAATGATCTGGCGCGGGCGGAAAATGGGGGACTGCACGGCCGTCCCGGTTATGCTCTACCGCACAGCCAGCACATTTACCTGGCCGGTGACTGGGTTGGCCCGCAGGGTTGGCTGGCCGACGCCGCCCTGCTCAGCGGCAAACAGGCGGCGGAATTGGCCCAAGAACAGAGATTGGAGATTGGGGCAATCTCCAATCTCCATCCGGTATAATCACCATTATGCAGCAAACGGATACCTTCAACAGCTACCGCGCCTACCTCTTTGCCATTGCTTACCGCATGTTGGGCAGTGTGATGGACGCCGAAGATATGGTGCAGGAGGCGTACCTGCGCTGGCAAAACAGTGATGAGGCCGCCATTGAATCGCCGAAATCCTATCTGGCGACCATCATCACCCGACTGTGCATTGACCATCTGCGTTCGGCCAAAGTGCAGCGTGAAACGTATGTGGGCGAATGGCTGCCCGAACCGCTGTTGTTGGATCCTATGCCCCCCCAGGAAGATATGGCTGCTTTATCGGATACCCTCTCGATTGCTTTTTTGGTGCTGCTGGAAACGCTCTCCCCCACCGAGCGCGCCGTCTTTTTGCTGCGTGAAGTATTTGATTACGACTATGCAGAGATCGCGGAAATGGTGGGCAAGAGCGAAGCCAACTGCCGCCAGATGGTCCGCCGCGCCAAACAACATCTGGCCGACGGCCGTCCCCGTTTCCAGGCCACCCCCGCAGAACAGCAGCACATCACCTGGCAATTTGCCCAGGCGTGTGTGCAGGGGGACATGGCCGGGCTGCTGGCGCTGCTGGCCGAAGACGTGGTGGAATATTCGGACGGCGGCGGCCAGGTGGTGGCGGCCATCAAACCGGTGCGCGGCGCGGACAAGGTAGCCCGCTTCTTCCTGGGGCTGATGAAGAAGCTGCCGGACAGCCTGGCGCACCGGCTGACCATTGCCAACGGCCGTCCGGCCATCATCTCCTACATTGACGGCGCTCCTGTGAACGTGACAATTCTGGATATTGATGACGGCCGTATCCAGCGCATTTACAACATCGTCAACCCTGATAAGCTGCGGCATATCCAGAGATTGGCAGATTAAGATAAGGACTGAAGCCATTCTCTGGCCGGGCGCTGCGCATGGGCGCCCCAGGCGAGTCAAGTTGACAGAGAAAGTGACTTTCTTCGTCAACTATCTGGCCCAATTGGCGCAGCAAGGCCGACGCCTCAGCCGCATCCCAGGCAAAATAAGCCAGGTCTCGCGCCACCCGTTGCAGCGGAATGGCGAAGCGGTCGCGCAGCGCCTGGTACCCGGCCATGGCCCGTTCCGCATTTTGCCTGCCGGTCAGAACAGCATCAATGGCCTGGGCGGCCAGCTCCGCATCCCGGAATGCATCAGAGATGCCGTGCGCGGTCAAGGGATCCTTGGTAAAGCCGGCGTCGCCAACCAACGCCCAACCGCGTCCACCGGGAACACGCAGAAAACCAGGGATACCGGCACAGCGATAGAAACGTCCCACCTGTTCGGCGGCGTACAGTTGCTCACCCATCTCCGGCGAAGCGGCCGTTACCACGCGCTGGAACTCCGCGCTATCACCGATCATACCCGCGGCCACAGGGCGCGCCGTAAAAACACAGGTCAGGCCATCATTCGTGGGGAAAAATCCGGCAGAGTAACCAGGGGTGAACTGGGAGACATACACCTTATCATTGATGCCCGCGAAATACCCGTAAGTCACCACATTAGCCGGTGGGTGGGCTTCGTAAGCGGCCGCACCCACGGCGGCGGCCACCTTAGAGCGCAGACCATCAGCGCCGACCACATAACAAGCCAGTACTGTTGTCTGGCGACGGCCGTTGTTTAACCTCACCCCCGTCACCAACCCCGATGGGTCAAAAGTGAGGCTTTCCATCCGCTGGCCTTGCCAGAACTCCGCGCCGGCAGCAATGGCCGCATCAAGCAAAACGGTATCCAGAACCGGACGGCGCGGCGCGTATAACGCATCCACACCATACTCCGCCCGGATATCAAAGTGAATCCGCTTGGCCCCAAATCCCAGCGTCATCTGGCGGATAGCGGGTGTACCACGTTCAATAATATGCGGTAAAACACCCCAGCGCTGGAGTTGCAGCACACCGGTGCGCATCAACGCATGGGTTGATAAAGTGTCAGTAGATGGATAGTTACGGTCAACGATCAAGACCCGATGTCCCAGTCGTGAGAGCAGCAAACCTGTAGCCGCCCCGGCCACCCGCCCGCCAACGATAATGACGTCATAATGTGGTTTCATGTTGAATAGCTCCAAATCAAAAACGTGAAACGTGCCGTTCAATACCTGTGGTCACGCTGCACATGGTAGGATTGTTTCTGGCGAGGCCATGACGGCATCTCAGAGATACCCCTGAGATACCGTCGTGGCTTTCTGTCTGGTTCAGACGGCGACAGTGACCGTTACCGGTACGCCGTTGGTGAATACATCATACACGGCCGAACGGGCAATGGAACGTTGCACAATATCACGCAGTTTCTCGGCGGGGGCGTCACCCTCAATCTCAAAGTTGACACGAATGCCCTGGTAGCCATTGCGGACAGAATCGTCCAGCCCCAGCAGCCCCAGCAGGTTGATGTCACCTTCGACCGTTGACGCCACACGGGTCAATTTGACGCCACGAGCGGAGGCAATGTTGCCAATGCCGGCCGTCAGACAGGTGGCAATAGCGTGCAGCAAAAACTCTGCGGGCGTAGGGGCGTTGTCTGCCCCGACCAATACGGCGGGGTGGTCGGCCTCATAGGCGTAGGTGGCTTTGTGTTCATGCTCCTGGCCGGCGCCGAAAAAACCACCCATCGTAGACCGGCTGTGGGTGCCAGCCAACCATTCGTTGGTAGCCCGGAATTGGAATTGAGCTGCTGCCGGTTGCGCCTTCACCACGTCGAGCGTAGCGAACAGGTTGGTGACGTTCACGCCATTGATTACTTTTTCTGTATTCATTTGACTATCTCCTTGAACAAAAGTGTGATTGATCTTTTGCGCCAGGACGGCGCCGTTTAGCTGACCCAGGCAGCCTACAGGGTGTTCGTCTCAGGGACGCCTGTAGACCGTCTTTGGATCGTCCTTTTTACAGAAACCGCCGCTCGTTCGGCGGCTGGTGTTGGTTTTGGGGACACACCGTAATGGATGCGACGCAGTTGCCATGCTGCCAGGATGGCCAGAAAGGCGACTGCCAGGAATAATGCGTCGCTCCCTACCATTTCCATCAAGCGACCGGCAACAGCAAACATGATGACACCCGTGAACCAACCGGCGCTGGTGAGCCAGGCCAGACCACGCCCCAGCTTATCTGGCGACAGAATATCGGCGGCCATAGCCGCGCCCACACTGGCGCTGACGGAGTGAGCAATCAGAATGAGGGTCGCCGCCAGCCAGAAATGCCACAGATGGGTAGCAAAGGCCAGAGACAGGGCGCCCACAGCAGCCAGCCCGTAACTGGCGATCAGGAAACGGCGGCGACCCAGGCGGTCTGATAACGCACCGACAGAATAGACGACGGGAATTGTTACCAACCCGCTGATGGTGGCAGTGCTGGCCACAGCACTGGCTGAAAAGCTGAGCGCGCGCATAGAAAGAGGGACGCCCAATCGGGAGACATTCAGCGTGACACCCAGCAATAACGTCGCCAATAAAAGCAATTTGAAGGATGGGGTGAAAGAAACGGCCGTTTCTCTTTCTTGATGGACAATACCAACAGCAGCTACCGGCCCTGGCCGATCTCGTACCAATAACCCTACCAGGGGCCAGACAGCCCAGACTAAACTTAAGACGGCAAACAGCCAGGCGTACCCCCGCCAGGCCATCAGGTAGCTAACCGTCATACCGCCCACAAGTGCCCCCAGTGGGGTGGATAATTGTAAAAGGCCAAAAGATTTACCCCGGTTATGGCTACCGGCAATCAGACCGGTAAAGACATTGTTCAGGATCAGGCCGATGCCACCAGCGAACCAGATGATGGCTGTGAGTAATACCACCTGCCACAACGCTGTTGCCTGGCCTAACAACAAGACAGCCGGCAGGCTAAACAGGCCGGTAGCGACGAATAGCCGCTTACGGCCTATATAGCAGGCCAGCCTGTTGGCAACGAGCGTACCACTCAATATAGCCGCGTAGGTTGAGGCCATATACAGGCCGGAAACAGCCGGCGACGCGCCAAACTCCATGGCATAAAGGGGCAAAATGGGGAACAGCCCCATACCGATAAAAACGATGGCCAGATTGCATAGAAATAGATAGAACAGTTGGCGGTGAGCGAGTTGTGTATTCACTATGTTTTCTCCATGAAAATGATTTAGTGGATGTGTCTGTCTTGTGGCCCTGTTAACACGAACGCTGTCTTGGGAGAGGCCACACCTGACTGAACATTTGCATCAGCATATGGTTTGTTCGTCCTGGCATCGCCAGCAGTGCGTCTTTGTGCCGTCCTTCTTACAGTTTTCGTTTGGCGATTCCAGGCGCAGTCACGGCCGTGTAGTCATTGCCGTGAAAGGGATTGGCACGTACAATGTACGCCTTCCTGCAACACTCCGAAAGCCACGCAAAACAGAGATGTGATGAGCGAGGGGTTAGAGAGGCAGCAATGCTCCAGGTAACATTGTTGGGTAAATTTGATGTTCGTCTCAACGGCAAACCAGTTATCCTGTCATCACAACCGGCGCAGGTGTTGTTGGCTTACTTATTGTTAAATGCCGGGGTTTCCCTGCGGCGCGAGCAGTTAGCCGGGTTACTCTGGCCCGATTCTCTGGATAGCAGCGCGCGCAAAAATCTGCGTAACACCATCTGGCTGATTCGCAAAGCCATCGGCGATCAATATCTGATGGCCGACAAAACGACCGTGACTTTTGCGACAACCACCCCCTACGAACTGGATATCGCTATCTTAGAACAACCGGTTGAATCGGATAGCGCCTCCCTGGTGCGAGCGGTTTCTGTTTATGGCGGCGACCTGTTGCCCGGCTATTACGAAGATTGGGTGCAACTGGAGCGTGAGCGGTTGCGCGATGTCTTTGAACGGCGCATACAACTATTGCTGGACAGGTTGGCGCATGAGGGGCAGTGGAGCGAAGTCCAACGTTGGGCTGAACATTGGATTTCGTTGGGTTACGTGCCTGAACCGGCCTACCGGGCGTTGATGATGAGCCACGCCGCTCAGGGTGATTTATCCCATATGGCTTCGGCTTATCGTCGCTGTGTCAAGTCTCTCCAGGAAATGTTAGACGTTTCGCCTTCAACAGAAACCCAGGCGCTTTATCAGCGTTTGTCACAAGGAGAACTCCCGGTTCGCCAGACGCCGCCAGTGGCGCCATCACCCGTGACGCCGTCACCCGCTGCTGCTCCCCCCCTGGTCACAGAAGAGCTTCCGCAAGAAATCCAATTCTGTGTTTCCGCCGATGCAGTGCGCATTGCTTATGCCACCGTGGGACAAGGGCCGCCATTGGTTAAGGTCGCCAACTGGCTTAGCCACCTGGAGTTTGACTGGCATTCCCTGGTCTGGCGTCACTGGCTGGAAGGTCTGGCTCGCTATCATCGCCTCATTCGTTATGATGAGCGTGGTTGTGGCCTGTCTGATTGGCACGTGGCCGACATGTCCTTTGCGGCCTGGCTGAATGACCTGGAAGCGGTGGTAGAGGCGACTGGCGTTGACCGTTTCCCCCTGTTGGGCATGTCACAAGGCGGGGCTATCGCCATTGCTTATGCCGTGCGACACCCTGAGCGGGTGAGCCATCTTATCCTCTACGGCAGTTATGCGCGTGGCAAACTACAGCGCAATCCGTCCGCAGCACAGATCCTGGAAGCCAATACGCTCGTTGACCTGATCAAGATCGGTTGGGGGCGAGAGAACCCGGCGTTTCGCCAGGTCTTCGCGGCGCTTTTTATGCCTGACGGCACACCTGAGCAATTTCGCGCCTTTAACGAACTTCAACGTGTATCCAGTTCGCCCGAAAATGCGGCTCGGATTGTGAGTGGTTTCAACGAGATCAACGTGACCGATCTGGCCCGCCGCGTCACAGCGCCTACCCTGGTTTTACATGCCCGTGACGACGGCCGTATCCCTTTTGAAGAAGGCCAGTTGCTGGCGGCGCTCATTCCCCATGCCCGTTTTGTGCCTTTGGAAAGCAAGAACCACGTCTTGTTGGCAGATGAACCCGCCTGGCAGCACTTCCTGAGTGAGTTTTACCGCTTTTTGGAAACGTAGGCGGGTGTTTGTATACACACCGGGCAAACGACATTTTTCCCCTTGTGAGAGCTACGACCCCACGGCCGTGCTTGACAAACCAGCAGCCGCCAACCAAAATGCGCCGCTTTCTATCTTGAAGCGGGCAGAATTTCAATGGTTGCCAGATCAACCCCATCTGTACCATTGGTCAGTAACATGCGCGCCCCGGTCTGCCATTGATAAAAACCAGTCTTCAACTGATACGCGCCAGGTGGTGCATCCGAAGGAATGGTCATAGCCACTTTATGCATCACAACCGAACCGGCCGGCCATGCCGTCATCGGGAACAGGGATCGGCAAGGTTCACCATCATCCTGCCCCCACAAGGGGCCACCACTGGCCGGGTTGAAGGCGGTTCCAACCAGATGGGTATAGGTGGTTAGCCCGGCTTCAATTACGCTGTCTGTTTGATAATACAGAGTCAGATGAACGGTTTGCCCCGGTTGGAAGCTGGCCGCATTCAGATCGTATCCCAGAAAGTGGAGTTGCTCACCCCATGCACCTGCCTGGCTGAACAAAGGCTGAACGTTCACCCCCGGTTCCATCGGCGCGGCATACCCCAGATGATACGGCCGTTCCCCGCCCATTTCTTCCGAAACGAATGCCATCCAGGGGAAAACGGCCGTTAACTCTGCCAGCTCTGGCCGCCCCGCATCAGGGAAAAAAGCAAACAGGAACTCATCGCCGCCCGCCTGATGGAGCGGCGGCAGAATAGTACAACCCAAACCTTCATAAGCAGCAAAAGACTCAATCAAGGCAGCGGCCGGTTGCGGGCTGGCCTCATCAGGCGGTACAAAGTAGAAATAAAGGGGATCGGCCGGCCAGTTATGCCACAAATAATCGTGTACGGCGGGTGCATTTTCTGGGCTGACAGGCAAATAGCTGGTACTTTTGCCATCACCTTCACTGGGTGGCCATGCTATTCTTTCACACTTTGTAATTTGTGCTGCATCCAGCTCTTGGTGGGCAACCACAATTTTGTTATGACCAACAAGCTGTAAATTAGGCTGGAAACAATCCACATAGCCGGCAGGCGGGTAGCGATCATGCGCCATCCGCCGTTCTTCATCCTCGACCACCGGATTATGGGCTACTACATGATCATTCAGGCCATGGGTATCAATAACGGCTGTTGTGGGCAATACCCAGCCGGGGACACCTACACCACCGCTCACGATGACCGGGTAGCTGTCTTCGTCCAACTGCAAGCCTATCTCCCGCGCCGGAAAAAGCCGCAGTTGGTATTGATGAAAGAGACTGTGCTCCTGGGTACGCACGCCCACTTCGTGGGCGATTAGCCAGGCCTGAACATCATCGAATGTCTGGATATACGGCCGTACCACCGACGGGAAACGATGGGCAATGGGGATATGTATAAAAAATTCGGCCTGCTGTTGGTGAACAGCGTTTGTTTCTTGCCAATGCACCCATTGGATGGGCCAGCCAGCCACGATGAATAACCCCAAATAAACCATAGCGCCAATCGCATTAAACCGAAGCTGATTGAGCAGCCAAACCGCCGAAACAAAGATCAACAAAATGAGTTGACTGTAAACACGATACTCAAAATGATCACCGCCAATGATCAGGGTGTAATAGGCAAAATGAGCCAGCACCGTACCCAAAATCAGGCTGACAATTACCGGGCGGCTGAAGACAAATGTTTTGTAATCGGCCACCGGTCGTAGGTGCGTTCGCCAATGAAACAGCATCTGGCTCAAAAATAAAATAACCAGGAGCAGCCAAAACCAGAAAGCATATTCCAAAATAAATGAAAATAGATATTTCAAACCGCTTTCGGGCCAGGCAGCCACATATTTGGCGGCGTATGTATTGGGCAGCCACTCGTCATATTTCTGTTTGCGCCAGAGAAAATGAGCAGCCACCATGAGCAGCGGCAGAAGCGCCAACAAGGTGCGGGCCTGAAAACGTTTTTCCTTGACTTGTTCGCTAAAGGTTAACAGCGCCAAAACAAGGGTGGAGGCCACAAACATAAGGCCATCGGGGCGGGACAGTGTGATCAATACGGCCGTCACCACCAACATCACCAGCCAACGCATCGTTTTGGGGGTAAGGAACAGTCCGCAAAACACCCAGGCTGTGACAAAAAAGTTAAACATGGCCGTTTCCAGCCCAGAACTGGCCCAGGCCAGGTATGTGCGATTGCTCAGGACAGCCAGCAGAACCAGCGCCAATAATGGCAGGCGGATTTTTTGCAGCGCGGGGCGCAGCGGCATCAGCAGGAGCATAGCCGCGCCAAGCGCCGTTGTGCCCAGGGCAAAGAACAAGGCTATGACATTGGCCGAAACCGGCGGCTCAATTCCTGCCAACCGCCAGACCACATCCAGTAACACAACCCACAAAAAGCTGGTGTACCCCTCTACCGGGCGAAAGGGCGGTGGATTCCAGGTGTAGCCAAAACCTAAATGGCTGTTACTGACATATCGAAAAGCAATATAGGCATCATCTGTTAAAAACCAGAAAACTCGCCAGCCCACATAAAGCCCTATCCCGGCCAGGCAAAGAATCATCACCATCGCTATCAAATTAATCTTTTCAGACGGGCGCTGGGCCATGAATAACCTCAATCTTTTCATCATAACCGGCTGATTATAACGATATGAAGACCTCATGTCCCCTACTGACCTCTCACTCTCTAATCTCTATTACTTCTTGACAAACCAGCAACGCCTCGTCAGAATACCGCGTATTTTTTGAAAACCATCCGGGAAGTACGCGAAGATAACGCGAAGAGATAAGAGAGAAGCATATGAATAAAAAGCTGCTGATTGTGATTATTTGCCTGTGGGCGCTGGCGGCCTGTGGTGGCCGGGAAGAGACGCCGCCGACCCTGATAGCGCCACCGGCCACGGCCGTCACCCAGAACACCGAACCCACCACCGAAGCTACGGCGACCACGGCCGTGCTGCCTGCCGCTACCAACACCCTGCCACCGCCGCCCACGTTGGCCCCTCCACCGGCCACGCCCACCCCCATCCAGACACCCACCCCGGCCGCGCCAGAGAGCCTCTTGCTGCTGAAACCGGAAGATTTTACCCCTGACCGCAACCCATTGACAGGGGAGATTTTGGACGATTCAAGCGTGTTGGAACGACGGCCGTTAGCCATCAAAATCTCCAACGCCCCCGCCTTTTACGTGCGCCCCCAATCCGGCCTGAATTCCGCCGACTGGGTTTTTGAACACACCGCCGAAGGCGCTGTCACCCGCTTCACCCTGCTGCTTTACAGCCAGTCACCCGAAACGGTCGGCCCCATCCGCAGCGCCCGCCTCATTGACCTGGAACTGCCCGCCATGTATGACGCCGCCCTGGTTTATTCCGGCACCAGCGCCGGCGTGGGCAACCGCATGTTGCAGTCCGACATTGCCGGCGACCTGGTGCGTAGCAACGAACCCGGCTACTACCGCACCGGCGACCAGAGTAAACCATTTGAACACACCCTGTATGCCCGCCCCGATCAGATATGGGCCGGGCTGGAAGCAGGCGGTCGCAACCACCCCCCCGACTTTCAGACCCAGGTTGCATTTGGCAGCGAACCACCGGCCAACGGCCGTCCCGCCAACTACGCCAGTGTCAATTACCGCTCCACCTTTGTCGAATGGACCTATGACCCGACCACCAACCGCTACCTGCGCCGCGCCGACAACGAAGACATCATTGACGCTCTGGACGGGGAACAGGTCAGCGCCGCCAATGTGGTCATCATTGCCCCCTTCCACGTGGAAGACCCCACCATTTGCGAACAAATCAACGATGGTGTTTGCACCGCACTAACGGTGCAAATTCAGATATGGGGCAGCGGGCAAGGTGTGGTGCTGCGCGACGGGCAGGTATATGATGTGACCTGGCACCGCGACGGCCGTCACGACATGCTCACCTTCACCGATGCCAACGGCGACCCTTTCCCCTTGCAAATTGGCAACACCTGGGTGCAACTGGTGCCCACCTGGCTGCGCGACCCCGTGGAAATCACCGAGTAATTTTAGACAGGGTAAAGGGGTACTTCGTCACCCCTTTACCTTGATATGCCGCTACGTCATGTGGCTATCAGGTTTTGCGGGCCAATAATTTGTCGGCGGCTTTTTGGGCTTCGCTAACACCAACACCGTTTTCCCAGGTAAACGGCCGTCCGCCCCCCTCCCATTCTTTCCACAACACCGTCACTTTCCCTTCCGCGCCGTAGGGCGCCGATATGGCCGGGTCACTGGGGCCAAAAATAGCTAAGGTGGGGCAGCCCACCGCCGCCGCAATATGGGTGGGGCCGGTGTCATTGCCCACATACAAATCCGCCATTTCACCCAATGCACCAATCTCGCTCAGGCTGACGCGCCCCGTCCAGTTAGCCACCGGCACGGGCATCATACCCACGATGTCAGCCGCCAGCGCTTCTTCTTGCCGACTACCAACCAACAATAAACGCGCCTTGTGTTTCCGCACCAGATAGTTACCTAACCGCACAAATCGTTCCACAGGCCATTGTTTGTTTTTGTGTGTATGGCCCAGCCCCGTACCGCCGCCAGGGTGCATGATGACCAGGGGCACATCGCCCAACCACTCCATGTCATCAATCAGGCGTTTGGTCACGGCCGTGCGCGCCGCGTCCGAGGGGTAAAAAGCCATGGGCAGCCGCCCTTCAGCGTCGGTATCTACGCCAATGGCTTTCGCCAACGCCAGGTAGACAACGGCCGTGTGCCGTTCCCCTGCTGGCGGCAGCACAGGCAGCGTATGGGCAAAACCATATCCCCGCACATTGATGCCCACCCGCTGCGGAACACCGGCCCGCCAGGCCACATAGGCCAGCAAGCTGGACCGCCCCGGAATAAAACAGGTGTCATATTGCTCCTGGCGCAACTGCTGAATGAGGGCATGAATTTCCGACCAGGATAATGGGGACACGGCCGTATCCCCTGTTCTGATCAGTTCCGTCAAAAGGGGATTCCCGGCAATGGCCGGCCGCGCCCAATCACTAACCGCCCAATCAAACTGCGCCTGTGGGTAAGCTCTTTTCAAAACGGTTAACAAGGGAGTAGCCAGCATCACCTGGCTGATGCAGCAGGGGTGCAAGATGAGCGCCTTGCGGGGCGGCGCAAAGGGAGCGCGGCGCACTAAACGAAAAGGAATGCTCGCCGCACGGGCAGCTATGGAAGTGACCACATGATTCTGGGGCATAGGCCGCTGATTTTAGCGCAAAACCCCCGACAATTGACAATTGCCCATTGCCAATTGTCAATTATCAACGGTGATCAACTCTTTGATCTGGCCGAATTTGGCCGGGCCAATGCCTGTAACGTCCATTATGGCTTCGATGGCGGCAAATGGGCCGTTGCTTTCGCGGTGTTGGATAATGTTGGCGGCTGTGCTGGGGCCAATGCCCGGTAAGGTGTCCAATTGATCCAGTGTGGCCGTGTTGATGTTGATCAGGCTGCTGCCGTCGGCAGCCATGCCGCCGGCAGCCATGCCGCCCACCCCCATACCACTCACGGCCGGTTCCGCCACCAATACCGGCGCGGGCATGGCTTCGCCCACCGCCGGGACGTAAATTTGCATGCCGTCGGCCAGTGGTTGCGCCAGATTAACAACGGCCGTGTCTGCCTCTGCCGTAAAACCACCCGCAGCAGCCACCGCCATCTGGGTAATACTATCCGGCGGCAACATATAAACGGCCGGCGCAACGACCTGCCCGTTGACATAAATACGAATAGGTGACGCTGTACCGGTTGGCGCCGGTGTGCTGGTTGGCGGTGGTGGTTGAATGACAATCGCCGCCGGCTGCACCCGATTGAGCATGGTCAATCCACCCACCCCAACTACAATACCTGATAAGAAACTGACAGCTAACCATCCCCAAGCAATTGGACTGCGCATGGTTATTTCCCCTTTTTACCGGCAGTTGTTAATGGGAAACAAACTGCCGCCCCAATAAGATCATCGTTGTCCTACAGTTATGTAGTCCTACAGCTATGTAATTGTGGAAATACAAAAGAACAGCCACATTTTAGCATACCCTGGCATTTTTCAAAAAACGCCAGTTATAGTATCTTTGGCAGGTATTTAATTTTGACCCACAAAACTTCGATACTGCGAGATGCTGATACCGAGTGAATCCTTAGATGAGGAAAATACCATGTCAGAACAACCTGCTCCGGAAACACCCCCAACGCCGCCCACACCAACACCCCAGAAAATTACGATAGATATGCCCAAAGAGTTAACGGCCGTTTACGCCAACGTTGCCTTCATCAGCCACACCCCGGCCGAAGTTGTCATTGATTTTGCCCAGGTGCTGCCCCGTACCCCACGTGGCAAAATTTTGTCACGGGTCATCATGTCCCCCATGCACGCCAAAATGCTGCACACCGCCCTGGCGCAAAGCCTGGCAACATTTGAACAACAATTTGGCCCCATCCGCCTGCCCACCAATCTGGCCGAACAATTTTTCCGCTTCCCCCCGCCCGAAGGCGGAGATAAGGAGGAATGAGAGATTGGAGATCGGTCAATCTCTAATCTCGTTAGTGTCACGAAGTTTTCGCCACTTCCTTAAGACTACAACGGATGGAGAAATAAACGGATAATTTTCCAGAGGGGAATCCGTTCAATTCTTTATCCGCTGTAGTCATGGCGAAAAAGTAAAGACATTACCTAATCTCCAATCTCAATTCTCATACAAGGAAATAATATGGACCAACTAGATACCATCGCCGATACTATCCGCCAGGAAATGGAGCAAATGAATAATGCCCGCAACCAGGCATATGAACAGTCGCGGCAGTTGATTAGCATTTGCGCCCGCGCCATTCGCGCCATTCACCGGGAAGAATGGGACAAAGCGGAAACGCTCATTGCCGAGGCGCATACGGCCACCCAAATATTAACGGATGGGGTACGGCCGTACCCCAACCTCTATTACGCCGGTTATACCCAGGACGCCGTGAAAGAGTTTGTGGAAGCCCACCTTACCTACGCCCTGGTGCGCAACCGCCCCCTGCCCACGCCAGAAATCCTGGCTGCCGACGGCGCCACCTGGCTCAACGGGCTGGCCGAGGCCGCCACCGAACTGCGCCGCCGCATCCTGGACATCATCCGCCACGGCCACAGTGATGAAGCCGAACGGCTGCTGGATGAGATGGATCAGATTTACAGTCTGCTGGTCACGTTTGACTTCAACGACAGCATTACCGGCGGCCTGCGCCGCCGCACCGACACCGTGCGCGCCGTCCTGGAACGCACCCGTGGTGACGTAACCACCAGCCTGCGCCAGTCTGACCTGGAGAGTGCGTTGAAGGCACTGGAGGGGAAGTTAGCAGTGAGCAGTAAGCGGTGAGCGGTTATCGGCCTACTGCTCACTGCTCACCGATTACCGGCTACGCCCAACCCCACCAGCCCCAACCCCGCGCCACTCAGCAGGCCCACGGCCGTCCACAGCGGAATTTGGGCGATCACCCAGTTAATCTCTGATGGCGTAAACTCTGGGCCGTGGGCGTGCAGGCCCGTTTTCAGGGCCATGAAAAAGAGGGTGAGCAAACAGGTCAATAAACCTGCTAAGGCGCCGGCTACGGCCGTGCCCACCAGCCACCAGCCCCACGCCACCAACCGTCCACCCGCCACTTTTTGCGCCAGGTAGCCGAGCAGCACGGCCGTGCTTAATCCGCCCAACAACACCGCCTGCCACAGCACCCCCTCTGGGGCGATCCAGACCACACCATACACCGCCCACACAATCGTCAACCATTTCAGACCGGGCAATTTTGCCGGAATTTGCATACCGTCTACTCCAAACTGGACTATTGTCCAGTTATCACCGCATAATTTGTGCTATCCTCAAACAAAAGAAAATTTGTGGTAGGGCGATTTGGAAAATCGCCCCACGAGGAGAAATGTTATGTCAACCGATCCCGTAAAAGATGCCTTACACCTGATGCCCTATGGATTCTACAGCATCACCTCCCGCAGCGGCGATGAGGTCAACGCCATGGTCGCCAACTGGGTGATGCAAGCCTCCTTCACACCCCGCCTCATGGTGGTAGCCCTGCAAAAAAAGGCATACTCGCACCAGGTCATTGCGGAAGGTGGCGTGTTTGCCATCAACATCTTCCGCAAAGAAGACCAGGAGGCGATGATGCCCTTCACCAAAGGGCGCGCCAAAAAGCCGGGGAAAATGGCTGAAGCCATTTATACGCCAGCGCCGGAGACGGGCTGCCCCATTTTGCAGGGCGCCGCCGCTTACGTGGAATGTCGCGTTCAGCAGATGATTGACGTCGGCGGCGACCATGATCTGCTGGTGGGGGAAATAATCGGCGGCAACGTTCTCAAGGAAGGCGAAGTGACCGACACCCTCTCCCTACCCCATGTGGGCTGGAGCTACGCCGGTTGATTTTGGAGTCGAGGCTTTAGCCGAAAGTGCAAATCGGCTGAAGCCTCGACTCCAGCGACAAAACAATATCTTGAGAATTTTATGAATGGGCCGCCGCAGGCGCCGCCTATGGTTTATAATGCCGCCGTGTGTAGGTAGGAGCTGCTTTCAGATTTAACGGACAATTGAACATGAGGTATTGATAAACAAACGCAACGAGTTACGGCCGTTGGCGTTTGACACTGCATGAGGTATTTTTTATGTCTGAAAAATTAATGATCACGTCCGAAACTGAACAGCGAAACACAGGAGCTTCTATGTTACGCAAATTAATGTACTTATTCTTCATTATCTTTTTTGTGATGGCTTCTTTCGCCGCCTACACCGTCATCGCCACCGTCAACAAGGTAGACAAGGCCGTCACCGAGCCTTTGGGTGATATGTTCCGGCAGCTTATTGTGCCCGCCACCCCGGTTATCCTGCCCAGCAACACCACCATCGTCCGCGAAATCAACAACCTGGCCCGCTTAGAAACCGCCTCTATCGAAATGGAAAAAGTGGTCACGGCCGAACGCGGCGACGCCAATCTCTTGTGGGGTGTGATGAGCGAGAATCTGATATTTGTGGCGCATGGCAAGATAGTAGCCGGGGTAGATTTTGCCGAAATGACGCCGGACAACGTGCAGGTGATTGACCCACAAACCGTCATGGTTTATCTGCCACCTGCCAAAATCTTTGACGACCTGCCGGCGCTAAACAATGAAAAATCGTATGTCGCTCACCGGAGTACCGGCTTGCTGGCTGGCGCTGACGCCCAAATGGAAACGGAAGTTCGCCGTGTGGCCGAGGCCCGCCTGCGCGAAGAGGCGCTGGCTACCGGCCTGCTGCCCACCGCCAATCTCAACGCCCAAAATTACATGCGCAACTTCCTGCAAGGTTTAGGTTTTACCGAAGTTATTTTCACCGACACCATTCCCCCCACACCTATGCCCTTTGTGCAAGAAGTCCCCAAGGGCTACATCCTCGTCACTCCCACCCCAGGGCCGTAATTCGTAATCCGTAATCCGTAATCTGTGATCCGTGACCGGATTACGGATTACGGGTCACACCCTTACTCCACCGACAACACATGCAGTTTGGCATGGGGTACCGTTTCGTAGCCGCCGAAATGGAACTTAATGGTAAACCCACGTTCCAGCAGAGGGTATTTCTCCGCCAATGCTTGTGTCTGGGTGATGGCAAACTCTACCAGTTCTAAAAAACGCGCCCGGTCTGTCTTTTCCAGTTCCTCAATACTGGCAATCGGTTCATAGGGAATGGCCAGCCAGTGGATGGCCCCCTCCGGGTGCATACTCTTCACCAGCGCAAAACGCCTGGCATCATCGCGGACCAAAACTTCACCCACCGCATCTCCGGCCAAAATAGAAACAAACGGACTCTCCTCATCGCTCATATAGGACATGTCAACCTCCTCTCGTGTACCTGATTGTGAATGCTGTCACCTGGGGATTATGATTGCTAACCGATTACTTTTTGCGCGGCGCGGCCGATGGTGGCGTCCAATCTTCGGGCATTTGTGCCCCTTCACCAAAGAAGAACTCTTCCATTTGCTCAAACAGGAATTCCTGGGCGCGCGGGTCGGCCAGATTCAGACCATAATGGTTGATGAGAATAGTAGACTGCTGCTGCCACAATTCCCAGGCTTGTTTAGATATTTCGTTAAATATCCGCTGGCCCATTTCACCGGGAAATGGCGGTCGAGATAATGCTTCCGCTTCGCGGCCTAACTTCACACAATCTACTACCCAGATGGTTTTTTCTCTTCTTGCCATGATTACCTCCATGTGGCAATCACTTTGCCAGTAATTGCCACATGGAGGATTATATGCTGATGGAAGCCACAGGCAAGCCGGGGCAACTTTCCGAAATGCGGGTGCTGTTTTTTGGCATGACCGGCATATTATCACGCATTCCCCTGACGATTCTGCTCAATAGTGGCGTGAATGTGTGCGGCGTGGCCGTGCCTGCATCCATCCTGCCACCATATATTTTGCCCAAACACGGCCGTACCTCCTCCTTCACTCCTTCACCCAAACAACCCCAAGCCCACCTGCTCACCCCTTCGCGCCATCATCCCGGCATCCTGGAACTGGCTGCCCAACATCAATTACCGGTCTACCCATTGGGACGCTTGAAGGAAGCGGAGACGATAGCGATGCTCACGGCCGTCGCCCCCGACCTCATTTGTGTATCCTGCTTTAACCAGATTTTTCCGCCGCCGCTGCTGGCGCTGCCCCGCCTGGGCTGCCTGAACGTACACCCTTCGCCGCTGCCCTATTTTCGCGGCCCCTCGCCGCTGTTCTGGGTATTCCACGAAGGCCAAAACGAAACGGCCGTCACCGTTCACTTTATGGATGCGGGCATAGACACGGGCGACATCGCCCTGCAAGCCAGCCTGACCCTGCCAGACGGCATCAGCGGCGCACAAACGGAGCAAATGGCCGCCGAACGGGGCGGGCGGCTGCTGCTAGAGGCGGTCCGGCAATTGGCAGACGGCCGTCTCCCCCGCCAACCCCAACCGGTAGATGGCTCTTACCATCCCGTCCCCACTGCTGATGATTTCCGGCTGGATATAAACTGGTCGGCGCGACGAGCCTTCAACTTCATGCACGGCACGGCCGAATGGGCACGGCCGTATCCCATCACTGTGGCCGGGCATCAACTGGTATTGCGCACGGCCGTTTCTTTTGACCCTGACCAGGTTTTGCCCGAACCGGTGCTGTGGCACGGCCGTACCGCCTCCATCCAGTTTAATCCGGGGGTGCTGGTAACGGCCGTCTCTTGACCGACCACCGTTTACTGATTACCGATTACTGATTACCGATTACTGATTACCATAAAAAAGGAGAACCTCATGTCTGCAACCCTTGTCCTCAGCAACGGCCGTATCCACACCATGAACCCGCAGCAGCCCCAGGCTACGGCCGTGGCCATCCGCCACAATCACATTCTCGCCGTCGGCGATGATGACGCCATGCGCGCCCTGCTGGGATCGGGCGGCGAATGGGTAGATTTGCACGGCCGTACCCTCACCCCCGGCCTGGTAGACGCCCACGTCCACTTCCAACACTTCGCCCTCAGCCTGCAACTCGTCAACCTGGACGGCGCCACCTCCCTCGACGACGCCCTCGCCCGCATCCAACACGCGGTACGGGCGAGGCAGACGGGAAACAACTATTTGGGAAAAATGGATTCCTCCCCGTCTGCCTCGCCCCTACGATCCACCGATCACTGGCTGCAAGGCCGCGGCTGGCGCATAGACGACTGGCCCACCCGCGGGACAACCCGCCCCTTCCCCACCGCCGCCGACCTGGATCGCGTGGTGCCTGACCGCCCCGTTTGTCTGCGTGACAAATCGGGCCATGCCGCCTGGGTAAACGGCCGTGCCCTGCGCATCGCCGGGATTGATGAGCATACACCCGACCCACCCGGCGGTCAGATTCAGCGCGACGCCACCGGGCAGGCCACCGGCATCCTCTTTGAAGACGCCATGGACCTGGTGACGCAGCACATCCCCCGCGAGACGCCCGCCCAGATTGCCGCCGCCATGCAAGCCGCCCAGCAGCACTGCTGGCAGGTGGGCTTAACGGGACTGCATGATTTTGACGGCCGTGACTGTTTCCTGGCCCTGCAACTCCTCCGCGAACAGGGCGAATTGGGGCTGCGCATCGTCAAAAACGTGCCCGTCTACCGGCTGGAACACGCCATCGGCGTCGGCCTGCGCTCCGGTTTTGGCGACGACTGGCTGCGCATCGGCAGCGTCAAAATTTTTGCCGATGGCGCGCTCGGCCCACGCACCGCCGCCATGCTCGCCCCCTACGAAAACGACCCCACCAATCTGGGCATCGTCGTCACCGACAAAGAAGAGATGATGGAAAAGGTCAGCGCCGCCAGCGCCGCCGGTCTCAGCACTACCATCCACGCCATCGGCGACCGCGCCAACCATGATGTGCTCGATGTCTACGAAGCCGTCCGCGCCGAAGAAAAACAACGGGCAACCGATTACGGGTTACGGATTACCGATTACCGATTACGTCACAGAATCGAACACGTGCAAATCATCCACCCCGCCGACCAGCCCCGGCTGGCGCAGTTGGGCATCATCGCCTCCATGCAGCCCACCCACGCCACCTCAGACATGGAGATGGCCAACGCCCATTGGGGTGAACGCGCCCGCCACAGCTACGCCTGGCGCGCCATGCTGGACAGCGGTGCATTGGTCGTATTTGGCTCGGACGCGCCGATAGAAAAGATTGACCCGCTGCCGGGCATCCACGCCGCCGTCACCCGCCGCCGCGCCGACGGGTCGCCCGGCCCCGACGGTTGGTTCCCGGAACAAAAATTGACGATGCAGGAGGCGATCCACGCCTTCACCACCGCCGCCGCCCTGACCAGTGGGCAGGCCGACCGGCTCGGTTCGATTGCCCCCGGTAAGCTGGCCGACCTGACGATCTACGGCCGTGACCCCTTCACCACTCCCGCCGACGAATTACTAGACATAACGATTGACGCGACGCTGGTGGATGGGCAGTTTAAACACCGGGCGTTTTGAGATGGGGATCATGGATTTGACAGGTGAGACGGATGTGACCATCGGATGAGATTTTGTTCACGGCCGTGCCCATTCCACTACAATTGTCACAAATGACACAAACGTGGTGTTTAGAGGGGTGGAATTTGCAGAGACTGTTTGTAGTAGGCGATTTATCGCCTGCTGACGGCACTGAAGTGCCGACTACAAACCACTACTAAAAAGGAGAACACATGAAACGAAATCGCAAAATCCTCATTATCTTGGCGGCCCTATTGATTCTGGCGAGCACGGCCGTCGCCGCCATTGCCTTGCAGCCCTCCGCCCGCGACCTGCTGGTGGAAGCAGCCGCCCTGACCGAGACGGTCAGCGACGGCCACGCCATCGCCACCTTTGAATTTGACGCCCAGGGCGAAAAAGGCAGCGGCACAGTGGAGATATGGGGCAAGTTGGGCATGGGGCCAAATGGCGAACCGGCCTTCCGCGCCCAGGTACTGGACGCCAACCTGGGTGAATTTGTGGGCCTCACGGCCGTGACCGATGGTTACACCTTCTGGCTCTACCACCCGCAACACAACACCGTTCTCACCGGCACGTCCGATGAACTGGCTATCTTGCTGGCCGACCATATGGCGGGCAAAGAGTTTGACGCACCCAACCATGACTTTGACAAAGAAGACATACCGCAAACGGCCGCCGAAGCGGTGGATAAACTGCTCACCTACTTCACAGCCGAGCGACAGGGATATACCAACCTGAACGGGGCGCGGGCCATTGCCCTGCGCCTGCTGCCCATCCCCGACCAGATGCCGGCCGAAGTGCGCGCTGCCGGTGGTTATGTCAACATCTGGCTGCGCCCCGATGACCGCGCCCTGCTGGGGGCCGAACTGGCGCAAAGCAGCGCCGGGTACGGCAAAATAACTGCCACCACCCTGGAAATCAACCAGGGGGTAGACGAGGCGTTCTTCACCTTTGCCATCCCCGAAGGGGCGGACGTGATTCACGTGGCCGACCTGGAACTGCCAGAAAAAGAGGCCGTTTCGTTGGATGAGGCATTGGCCCAATCGGATATGGTGCTGCTGACGCCCGCTACCTTGCCGGAGGAGGCCACACTGGTGGACACGGCCGTGATACGCGGCGTGGTTGTGCAGCAGTACCGCCTGCCAGGTGGGGCCAGTTTCACCATTGCCCAGGGGCCGGCCACCGACCGCTTTACGCCGACTGAGGGTGAGGGCACGGCCGTGACCGTGCGCGGCGTAGCCGGGCAGCTTTTTGCCAGCGACAGCGCCAGCCGCGCCCTGCTCACCTGGACAGAAGGCGACATCCAGTTCTGGATTGGCGGCGACCTGACGACTGAGCAGGCAATGGCGATAGCAGAATCTTTGCAGTAACCACGTAATCCGTGATGCGTGATGCGTGAACCGTGACGGATGACGGGTTACGGGTTACGCATCACGCCCTCTCCCTATGCCCGATCCTATTCGTCTCTCCAACCTGGAACGCCGCTTCATGCGCGGCGAAACGGCCGTGTATGCCCTGCATGGCATTGACCTCACCATCCAACCGGGCGAATTTGTGGCCCTGGTTGGCCCCTCCGGTTCCGGCAAATCTACGCTGCTCAATTTGCTGGGCGGGCTGGATCGGCCCACAGGCGGCGAATTGTGGCTGAACGGGCTGGCGCTGCACAACGCCGACGACAAACAGCGCACCCGCCACCGCCGCGAACAGTTGGGTTTTATCTTCCAAAGTTTTAACTTGCTGCCCAAATTGACGGCGCTGGAGAATACGGCCGTGCCCCTGATGCTCAACGGGCTACCCAAAAGTGAGCGCGAGGCCAGAGCCGCCGCCCTGCTGGAAAAGGTGGGGCTGGGACACCGGCTGCACCATTACCCCACCGAACTCTCCGGCGGCGAACAGCAGCGGGTGGCCATTGCCCGCGCCCTTATCCACAACCCCGCGCTCATCCTGGCGGACGAACCGACCGGCAATCTGGACAGCGCCACCGGCGCTGAAGTGATGGGTTTGTTGCAACAACTGAACCAGGAGCAAGGCATTACCCTCATCGTTGTCACCCACGACGAAGAAGTCGCCGCCTACGCCCACCGCATCGTGAAATTGCGTGACGGCCGTGTGGAAGATGAGCAGGTAAGCAGGTGGAGGGGTGAGCAGGTGAGAGCAGATCACCCCCTCACCCCCTCACCTGCTCATCTCATCACCCCGGCGTCTTCGCCGCCCTCACCTGCGCATCTTCTGTACCGCGACATCCTGCGCAGCGCCCTGGGCAACCTGCGCCGCCGCCCGGTGCGCAATGTGTTAACCGCTGCCGGGGTGGTCATTGGCATTATCACCCTGGTGGCCATGGTTTCGTTTGGTGTAGGCGTACAAAAGGAAGTGCAGCGCAATTTTGAGACGATTGGGCTGGAAAACATCTTCGTCAACCCACGTTATGCGGAAACGGACGCCTTTGACCCCTTTGCCGCACCCAAACCAGAACGAGCGCTGACGCCAACGGCCGTGACTGAAATTACCCAGCTTCCCGGCGTCAAAATCGTCACCCCCATCCTCGACCTGCCGCGTGGGGTGAATGTGGTCTTGCTCACGGCCGACGAGCAAGCCATCCCGGTGCGCATCACCGAAGGCGGCGAAGGGCGCTTCAGCTTTGGCGGGACCAATGAGATGCTGGCCGGTGAAAGCATAGACGAAGGCGAAACACAAGGCATTGTCCTCTCCAACCAACTGGCCGATTCCTTGCTGGGACCGGAGCAACGCTACGCCGATCTCATCGGGCAGGCGGTGGCGCTGCGGGCGGAACTACCGCGCGGCGAGAGCCAGGAGTTCGCCAGCCGCGTCGTCGGCGTGCGCCAGAGTTTTGGCCGCCGCACCATTGACCTGGGGCTGGCCGAGCGGGCGGCGATCACCACCTGGTGGTTTGGCCAGCCTGACCTGCTGGAAACGGAGGGGTACAGCCGGCTGATTGTGCGCGCCGAGAATTTGGGGAGTGTGACGGCCGTGATTCCCGCCATTGAAGAGATGGATTTTGCACCGCAATCGTTTGAGGCCATTTTGGATGTGGCCAATCAGGTGCTGTCGCTGCTGCAAGCCTTATTGGGGTCGGTGGGGGCGTTGGCGCTGTTGGTGGCAGCCCTCGGCGTGGCCAACACCATGCTTATGGCCATTTATGAGCGCACACGGGAGATTGGCGTGTTAAAGGCGTTGGGGGCATCCCGCCGTGAAATCCGGCTGCTGTTCATGGTGGAGGCGGGCTTGATTGGCTTGATTGGCGGTTTTGTGGGGCTAATTTTGGGGGCGCTGCTGGGGCGATTGGTAGATTACATTGCCCATCTGTACCTGATTGAAGAAGGGGTAACAGGGGTGGGGCTGCTCTCCGTGATTCCGCCCTGGCTGGCGCTGGGGGCGCTGGCCTTTGCCGCCCTCATCGGTGTATTAGCCGGCCTGTACCCCGCCGCCCGCGCCGCTCGCCTCGACCCCGTCTCCGCCCTGCGGCATGAGTAACCTGGCACTCCAAAACTACAAAACAAGTCCAATTTGCGATAAACTTTCTCCCATAATCAATTAGACGCACTGGCTACAGAACAATTCACCTCTTCCATTCTTATTCTTTGCCACTTTGCGCCTTTGCGTCAATAAATATCGAGGAGGAACAATCATGCAGCCTGGTTTGTTTGAGAATCGGCCCACCTATAACACATCGCTAGACGAACTGATACAAAAGATGATGCAGATGACCGATGACCCACTGGCGAATGCGGGTACCAATGTGGTCATCTATCGCGGCAACCCAAAGGCTAAACTGATGATTGTGGGCGAAGCGCCGGGGCCGGAAGAAAACCGGGTAGGCAAACCATTTGTGGGGCGGGCCGGGCAAATGCTTGATCAGATTTTGCAGGCGGTGCAGTTTGATCCGGAGCAGGATGTGTTTATCACCAATTCGGTGTTTCGGATGCCGCCGGGTGAGGCTGGGGCCAACTTCCGCAAGCCGACCAATGAGGAAATTGAGGCGTACAAGCCGTATGTGCTGGAAATTATCCGGCTGGTGGACCCGGTGATTATGCTGCTGACGGGCAATGTGGCGACGCAATCTATTCTGGGGCAAACAGGGATTACGAAGTTACGGGGGCAGTGGTTTGATTGGCACGGCCGTCAGGTCATGCCCATCTTCCACCCCTCCTACCTGCTACGCAACCCCGTCCGCACCCCCGGCAGCCCGAAGGCCCTCACCTGGCAGGACATCCAGGAAGTGCGCCGGAAGTATGATGAGGTAATCGGTAAACGGTAATCGGTTAACAGTAGCCGATTACCGTTTACCGATTACCGATTACCCCATGAGCTACTCCGAAAAAGCAGCACAAAGGGGGGAACCGGGTTATGTGTGGCGCTCCGGGCAGGAGCGGCGGCTGGGCATGATCCGGCAGTGGGTTGACCTGGAAGGGGCGGTTATTCTGGATAATGGCTGCGGCCTGGGCACCTATCTTGACCACTTTGCGCCATACACCCCGCACCGGTTTGGCCTGGAAATTGAGCATGACCGGGCGGTGAAAGCGCTGCCCACTGCCCGCGGCATTGTGCAGGCCGCCGGCGAAATGCTGCCTTTTGCCGACGAGACGTTCGATTTTGTGTTCAGTAATGAGGTGATTGAGCATGTGACCGATGACCGGCTGGCGGCAGCGGAAATGGTACGGGTGGTGAAGGCTCACGGCCGTGTTCTCATCTTCTGTCCCAACCGCTGGTACCCGGTGGAGCAGCACGGCATCTACTGGCGTGGGCAGTACAAATTTGGCAACATTCCCCTGGTCAACTATCTGCCCAACCCGCTGCGCAACCGGCTGGCCCCCCATGTGCGCACCTACACCAAAGGCAGCCTGCTCAAACTATTTCACGGCCTGCCGGTTAAAATCATCCACCATTCACGCATCTTCGGCGGCTACGACAACATCGAATACCGCCTGCCCCGCCTGGGCAAAACGATCAAAAACAGCCTCTACGCCGCCGAAAAAACCCCCTTCGCCATCCTGGGCATTTCGCATCTATTGGTGCTGGAAAAGTTGCCCCGTTGATACAGTCCTGTTTATATGGCACAATAGGTGATATATAAAGGTATATGGCAAAAATAGGTGTATTTATGTCAACATTGACCAAAAAACCATTCCAGATTTATTTGCGGGAAGATCAGTTAAGCGCCTTGCGGCGGATTGCTGACGAACGTGGCACCTCAGTAGCTCTGCTGGTGCGGCAGAGCATTGACCAATTGATCGTTTCTTTGCCGGTGGCAGAAGACCCTCTACTCGATATTGTTGGGTTAGGCGATTCTGGCCTGGGCGACCTGGCTGAAAACCATGATCGGTATCTGGCGGAAATGGAAACATCAGGTCAGTCATGAGCGGTGTTTTTGTAGATACCGGGGCCTGGCTGGCGCTGGCGGATAGGCGTGACAAATATCATGGGGCGGCTACGGCCGTGTACCCCCAACTCTTGCAGCAGCATCCTCGCCTCATTACTACCAATCTGGTCATCGCCGAAAGTTATGCGCTGATTCGCTACCGGTTGGGTTATCAACCGGGTATTCGTTTTCTGCGCAGTTTGCGCCAGAGCCAGCGCCTCGCCCGACTGTACACCGATGAAACAGTGGAATTGGCCGCCGAACAGTTGATCGAGAAATATGCCGACCAGGATTTTAGTCTGGTGGATGCTGCCAGTTTTGTAGTTATGCGCCAGCATAACATTACCGAGGTTTTTGCTTTTGACCATCATTTCCTTGTCATGGGCTTTACATTGGTAACTGCATTATAGTCGTCATCAGGGTGTGAGGGCCGTCACCGGTATAAAATACAACGTTTGCACAAAATCGGGCATGTGGGCCGGGTCGGCTTGCAGCACCAGGAAATGGTAGGCCACGCCGGGCACAATGTTTGCGCGTGGTTCCGGGAAACGCACGACGAGCGCCGCCACACGGCCGTCATCGTCCGTCACCAGGCATGCCTCCTGCCCGGCAACGGTGAGCCATTCAATGGGCACGGCCGTGCCGAAAGCCAGGGCTATATCCTGGCAGGCATTGAGCAGCAAGTTATCCTGCGAATCGGTGGCGTACAGCCGCATAAAACCATCGTCCCCATCAAACCCATATGGATGATCCAGGGCTGGCTGCCAGTGGGCGGGGAACTGCATCATCAAACCGTGTGGGTCGCTGACGTAATAATACCAGCCGGGGGTGGGCGTTTGTGCATTGGGCAGCGTATTGCTCGGCGGCGTGGTGGCGGTGATGGCTATGGTTTGGGATAGTTCGATGGTTGGGGAAATGGTCACAGGCACGTTCGTCGGCGTCTCTCTGGCAGGCGCGGTGGGGGGCACGGCCGTTGGTGTCGCGGTAGCGGTTTCGGTGGATACGGCCGTTGCCGTGTTGATCGCCCTGGTGGGTTGGGTTGTGACGTGGACAAGAGCTGGTGGAGGTTGGGTGACGCCTGAACTGAGTGTAACCGAAGTGGCCGTGTCTTGCGTGGGTACTATGACGACCGGTTCATACGCTGATTCAAGCTGCGCGGTACAGGCAACCAACCCCATCACAAACCAGAGAAAAATCAGGGAAATCAGATGTTGTTTCATTTTTGTACTCCTCAGCCAGACGGCCGTTGCTCCATCTATACCATACCTGCCCTCAACCAACCCGACGACCGGCAAACGAAAACATGACTATTGGTACATGAGACGGCCTTACCCCACGCCAAAATTGGCACTATCTCTGCTTCATTCAATGCAACATGCGCAGAGCCAATTCCCTTGTTTTCCGCCCACCCAAAGTCTAAAATCAAAGCAATACGTTTAAGCAATACACAACGAGTCTCCTGAAAAACCAATTCAAAGACGATGAAGGGCGGTACGGTCCCCAATAAACTTCGCGCTCTTCGCGTCCTTCACGGATCAGGAAACTCACTCTGGAGGTAAACAGATGAGTGAAAATGGAAAATCCCCCAACGGGCAGGCCGAAGTGGCCAGCTTCAAAGTGAAAGTGGGCCTGGCCCAAATGCTCAAAGGCGGCGTCATCATGGACGTGGTCACGCCGGAACAGGCGGTGATTGCCGAGGAAGCGGGCGCCTGCGCCGTCATGGCGTTGGAGCGCGTCCCGGCCGACATTCGTGTCTATGGCGGTGTGGCCCGCATGTCTGACCCCGGCCTGATCAAAGAAATCATGGCTGCCGTCACCATCCCCGTTATGGCCAAGGCACGCATTGGGCACTTCGTCGAGGCCCAAATCCTTGAAGCCATCGGTGTGGATTACGTGGACGAAAGCGAAGTCCTCACCCCGGCCGATGAGGAGCATCACATCAACAAACACAACTTCAAAATCCCGTTTGTGTGCGGCTGCCGCAACCTGGGCGAGGCGCTGCGGCGCATTGGCGAAGGGGCGGCCATGATCCGCACCAAAGGCGAAGCGGGCACGGGCGATGTGGTGGAAGCGGTGCGCCATGCCCGCGCCGTGTTGGGCGAAATCCGCCGCCTGCAACTGATGCCCGATGAAGAGTTGATGACCTACGCCAAAAATATCGGCGCGCCTTACCACCTGGTGAAAGAGACCAAAGAGTTGGGTCGCCTGCCGGTGGTTAATTTTGCCGCCGGTGGCCTGGCTACCCCGGCCGATGCGGCGCTGATGATGCAAATTGGCGTGGATGGCGTTTTTGTCGGCTCCGGCATCTTCAAGAGTGGCGACCCGGCGCACCGCGCCCGCGCCATTGTGGAAGCGACCACCCATTATAACAACCCGGACATCCTGGCCCGCGTCAGCGAAAACCTGGGCGAACCAATGGTCGGCCGTACCGTCAGCAGCCTGGCGGAGGGCGAGCAGTTGGCGACAAGAGGGTGGTGATGGCGGCGGTCGGTTGGCAGCCAACCGCGACGCCGGGGTGAGCAGGTGAGCAGGTGATGGGGTGATTTTTCACCTGCTCACCCCCTCACCCCCTCACCCGCTCACCTGCTCAAAAAAGTGGTGCATATGAAAATCGGAGTCCTGGCGCTGCAAGGCGCATTTAGTGAGCATATGAAGATGCTGCAACGGTTGGGGGTCACGGCCGTTGACGTGCGTCTACCAGAGCATCTCGAAGGGCTGAACGGGCTGATCATTCCCGGCGGCGAGAGTACCTCCATTGGCAAGCTGGCGCGGACGTATGGGCTGATGGAGCCGCTGCGGGCATTTGCCCAGGAGAAGGCGCTGTGGGGCACTTGCGCCGGCATGATCTTCATGGCTAAGGAGATCAGCAGCGGCAGCGCGGGCAAAGACCAGCCGTTGTTGGGGATTATGGACATTGTGGTGGAGCGTAATGCGTTTGGCCGCCAGGTGGATAGTTTTGAGGTTAATCTGGATGTGCCCGCCTTAAATAATGGTTATGTCAAGCCATTCCCGGCGGTATTCATCCGTGCGCCGCGCCTTTTAGGGGTCAAAGGCACAGCCCAAGTGCTGGCGACATTGCCGGACGGCACGGCCGTCGCCGCCCAACAAGGCAAATGGCTGGTGACATCTTTTCATCCAGAACTAACGGGGGACGGCCGTTTTCATGCGTACTTTTTGAAAATGGCGGAGGGGGGTTCGTAATCCGTAATCCGTAATCCGTGATCCGACTTTGATTCACGGATTACGGGTTACGAGTTACGGATTACGTCCTATTTCCTGGGGAGCACCACCGTAAACAGCGCCCCACCGGTCAGGTTATTCTCGGCGGTGATACGGCCGTGATGTTGTTCTACAATGCGTTTGGCAACAAATAGCCCCAAACCGGCCCCTTTGCCATTGGGCCAGGTAGAAAAGAATGGCTCAAAAATCTGCCCCATGATCGCCGGGTCAAGGCCAGGGCCGGTATCGCTGACGGAAAAGGCATATTCTTCGCGGGCGGGCGCGGCTGGGACCAGCCCATTGACCCGCGAAAGCGACACGGTCGGTGGGGGCATAGGCCAGGATTTAACCGTGATTTTGCCGCCGCCGCGCCCGATGGCGTCGCGGGCATTGAGCAGCAAATTGACCAACACCTGGGTCATGCGGTTGTGGTCGCAAACGATGGTGCCCAGGTTATGCGCCAGTTGTGTCTCCACCTGAATGTTATATTCACCGTGGAACTGATGCTGCACCAGTGCCAGCGCATCTTCGACAATCATGTTCAGGTCGGTCACGGCCGTTTGGGTTTCTTCCTCGTAGGAATAATTGCGCAGCACTTCCACAATACGCGCTGCCCGCCAGGCATTTTGCTCAATCATGGTCACATATTTGAGCAACTGCTCCATGCTCAGGTTGTTCTCTTCAATTTCGTGCTGCAAATTGCTGCACGTAGCGGCAATGATGCTCAGCGGCGTGTTCATTTCGTGCCCAATGCTGGCCGTCAATAGGCCAATCCCGGCCATTCGTTGCGTATACGTCAGGGCTTCGCTCATCTCTTCCCGCTCTTCTTGTTCTCCGGCATGGCTGAAAGCAATCATTTCCGGCTCCTCTAACAGGACAATTCTATTGGCCAGGTTTGGCTGAAGGTGGTTGATAAACTGCACGGATGATTGTGTTTCTGCTTCCACCATTGTCGGTTATTCCTTATTTCTATCAGGGTGTGGAGACAACAACGCTTCCCGAAAACAGCTAAACGGGGGATTCAAGCGGATGGTTGGCGCGGCGTTGTTTCGCTGCATAGCATACGCCACCCCCCCGGCAGCGTCCGTATGTGCCCCGTAAATTCAACGTGAAGGCGGCGTAAACGGAGATAGGGTGATGGGGTGAGCAGGTGAGGGGGTGATGGGGTGAGCAGGCGAGGGGGTGATGGGGTGTGGGGGAATGGTAAACGCGGGATAACCGTTTTGTGGGCGTGGGGATTGGTGAGCGGGAAAGGGGTATAGTACACTTTGAATCTGTCATTTGCCGGAGGAAGCATGGAACGCTGGTGGAAAATTTTCTTTTTTGTGAGCATTATTTGGGGGCTGGCGGCCTGTAAACCGCCGGAAGTGGAGGTCACGGCCGTACCCCCCACCCGCACTTTATCCCCCACGACGACAATGACGGCTACGGCCGTGCCGCCCACCCGCGCTCATACTTCCACACCCATAGCCACGCTGCCACCGACGGAAACGAGTACGGCCGTACCAACAGAAACGGCTACGGCCGTGCCTACCGTCACACCAATTCCTTTGCCCACCACATCGTTTTGGGATTCTGCTTTGGGAGATGCCCAAACTGGCTTCCAGGTAGTTGATCAGCTGGGCGGGCGTATTAATACTGTTACAGTGCAAGATGGCATTGCCTATGTGGGAGTAGGGCCACGTCTCTGGCTGCTGGATGTTTCGCAACCAGAAACGCCTGCGGCGCTTGGTCAAAGCGACATCTTGCCCGGCTTGATTCAGCGTATCGCGGTCTTGAATGACACAGCTTATGTATTGACCAACGATGAATCGGGCTTTTGGATTGTGGACGTTTCCCATCCCAAACAACCGCAAATTGTTGACTTTTTTGAAACGGCCTTGGCTGTTAATTTTCTGCAAGAGTGGAACGGCCGTTTGTATGTCGGCCCTACGGCACGCGAGGAAAACACATTGATATTCAGCGTGGATGACCCGCTTCAACCTGTTCTTGCTGGTGAACTCCCCTATGAGTATTACCCGATGTCAGATGACCAGTTCGTTTATGCATCCAGAAATGATGGCGAAAATCCGATAACCATCTTAATGGCCGACGCCACAGAACTGAGTCAGCTTAGCCCAGTTGCGGAATTTACTACAAATTTAACTGGATATTTTATTGCCGTTGATCAAGACCGTTTCTATTTTCTCACCTTTGAACCCTCATTTTCCATTTGGACTATTGAAAAACAAAATTTCACAGGCAACCCAACCAAGCTTAATGAGTTGCTCCTTTCATATACTTTTGATTCTATTCATGTCGAAGATGATCTTCTATATGAGCTAGAAAATGCCTCTGACGCCGGTTTTTATGCGGCTGGGATAAAGGTTTTTGATATATCTGATCCGGAGCATGTACGTCAACTAACCAGACTGAGAATAGGCAACCGGTATTACAATTACTTGATTGATGAAAATATCATATATATTGCTGCTGGCGAAAGCCTTGTTATTGCCGAAATAAGCAAGGATACCGGGTTGCAAAAACTAGCTGAATGGCGTGGTTTAGGTGATTTAGACTGGATAGAAACCAATGCAGACCAGCTTTTTGCGTTGAATGACCTGGATCATCGCATCTACCAATTTGAGGTGGATTCAGCGCAGACCTTGCGATTACTTTATGAATACAAGCATGACCAGATGTATATTGATCAGGCTATTCTAAGTGGCAATGCTGTTTTTACAACAGGTTGGTGGGCGGGCATTCATCGCTTTCAAACGGATGTGATTCCCTGGCAGGAGACGGCCGTTTTCAACAGCCCCATAGGAATAGAAACCGTCAGCAACATGACCGTTCAAGGTAACTACCTCTATGCATATACATCAGAAAATGACAACCTGGTGGTATTAGACATCTCTGATCCCACTCAACTGCAACGAGTTGGTGAACTGGAGCAATCATCCAATTATCCGCAGTTAGCCGTTGACAACGAGCGACTTTTCGTCTGGACAGATCATGGAAGTGGGCAAGGATTCCGGATTATCTCCATCGCAGATCCTACCATGCCAGAAGAAATTGGTGCCTGGCAAGATCCATTACAGGCTGTCGTGGGTGATCTAGTTGTCCGCGACAATCTTGTTTACCTGCTCACACCCTCACTGCTGCGAATTATTGATGTAACAGATGTAGCCCATATGACTGTTCTTGCTTCGCTGCCAATTGCCGGTGGTGCAACCCATCTGATGTTGCTTGATGATAAACTGTTATTGGGTGGAGATAAGATCAAGCTGGTGGATATAACAAACCCCACCCAACCCCAACTGATTGGCGAGTTGACAACGCCGGGTAATGCCCTGGATGCGGTTGAGTACAATGGCTTGATTTACGTGGCGGATGGGGCGGGTGGACTGTTGGTGTTACGGTTAGCAGAATGATGGGGACATTTACATCAAATCGTGTTCAATCAGCAGTTTTTCTACTTCACTCAAGAATTGACTGATGAGTTGGGCAGACATTCCCTCCGGTGTGTCTATGTGTTCATGCAGTTTTCCAAAAGGGTGCAGATGCCAACGGCCGTACTCCCGATCTCGCCCATAAATCCTGCCTGTGTTACCCACCAGCGCCAGACTTAAACGGCCGCTACGCTGGCTGAAATAAAGCTGCACAAAAAGATCATTCTCGATTTCAAGATGAATTGTGACGGTAGCGTCAGTACGCTCCACTTGTTTAAAATCCCGAATAAACCAGAAGCGTTCCCCGGCCAGAATCGCCTCATTGACAAAGGCGTCAATGGTCATGCGGTCAATCCTTAACTGTTAATTCTTTTAGCTGCCTCTGCACTGTCGTTATACCATCTACGGCCGTTTCCCAAGAAATCGCATCCGACTCCACCTCCCAACTATACCCTTGCTGTCGCGTCATCTGTTGTTGCTCAAACGCCTCAAAATCCATGTTGTATTTCTGGGATAATTGCTCGTTTGTCAGGTGATAACGGGTCAAGCGACGCCGATACTCAGCGATCAACAACAGCCGCACCTTTTCGCTCAGGTCTTGTTTAGACCCCAGTTCCAAATTTTGCAAGTGTTCAACCACATCATGGGAGAGCGTCACGTCCATATTCATAAGCCACTCCTTTACGCAGCAAACTTAGTCGCGGCCATTTTAACTGAGTTACGCTACAGAAGTAAACAAGACCGCAGTGCGCTTTAGCGTACTTCTTGTAACAGCCTGGGAGTTCCATTCCCAGGCAACGGCCGTCCCCCTAAAACGCCAGCAACCTCTCCATCGCCTGGCGGATGGCGGCCACTGTGGGCACCACCCCCTCCATCAACGAGGTGCTAAAGGGCACGGGCACGGCCGGGGCCGCCACCCGCTCTACCGGCGCATCCAGGTCAAGGAAACAGGCCGAGGCCACGGCCGCGGCAATCTCCGCGCCAAAACCGCCAAACTGGATGTCCTCATGCACAATCAGGCATTTGCTCGTTTTGCGCACGCTGGCAAACACGGCCGTACTATCCCACGGCGACAAGGTGCGCAAATCAATAATCTCAATGCCCGCTCCTATTCCCTGCACCGCCAGTTCACACCGCTCCACCATCGCCCCCCAGGTCACAACCGTCAAATCGTCCCCCTCGCTGACAAACTTCGCTTTGCCAAAGGGTAACATGTACTCATCGCCGGGGTACGGCCGTCGCGCCCAGGCCGCATCCAACATCGCCCGATGCTCAAAAAAGATGACCGGGTCATGGCCGCGCAGCGCCGTGCGTAGCAACCCCACCGCATCTTCCGCGTTCGACGGGCAGGCAAACAGCAGACCGGGCTGGTGAGCAAACGTCACTTCACTGGTGACACTGTGCCAGGGGTCGCCAATTTTGCGGTAGCCGCCGGGGATGCGGATGATGACGGGGGCGGCGAAACGGCCGTTCGTCCGCCAGCGCACCGTGCCCAAATTGTTAATCTGCTCCGTGGCCGGGTCGGCATATTTGCGGAACTGGATTTCGGGCACAGGCACCAACCCCGCATACGCCATGCCCACCGAGCGACCAATAATGCCCTCCTCGTTCAGGCTGGTATCAAAGACACGGCCGTCGCCAAAGCGCGTCTGCAAACCCAACGTGGCCGCATGGACACCCCCCTTCAAGCCCACATCCTCGCCAAAGACCAGCAGCCGGTTATTCAGCGCCAGTTCCACTTCCAGCGTGCGCCGGATGGCCTCAATCATGTTGATGCGGCGCGGGTCAGGCGGTTGGGGCGTATCTGTACCGGTGGGCAGTTCAATGCCCGCTGTCAACAGCCCACCCACCTGCGGCGGCGTCTTCGGGCTGTGGAAGACAAAGCGTGTCACCGTCGCCGGGTCACCGTGTGACTGCGCCAGCGCCTCATCCCGCGCCTGGGTTACTGCTTCGGCCGCTTCCTGGCGCAGCCCTTCCCATTCGGCCTGGGTCAGCAGGGCGGGCACCAGGTATTGGTGCAGCCCGGCCAATGGGTCGCGCTCCCATTCGGCGGCGCGTTCGGCTTCACTTTTGTATGCCTGGTTGTCCACGCTGGAATGGCCGGACAGACGGGGCACCGTCAGGCGCAGCAGACCTGGCCCATTCCATTCGCGCATGTGGCGCACGGCCGTATGCACCAGTTCGGCCGTCTCCCCCGGGTTGGTGCCGCTGCCATCCCAAATGGTCAGGTTCTTGAAACACGCCAGGTTTTGGGCGATATTGCTGCCCGGCGTTTGCAGCGGGCTGCGCACCGAAATGGCGTATTCGTTATCTTCCACCACAAATAACAGTGGCAGTTCCAGAGTGGTGGCAATGGTCAGCGCCGACCAGAATCCATTGGTCGCCACCGCCCCGTCCCCGCCAAACACCACAGCGATGTTATTACCGGCTTCTGGATTCATCAGCACGGTTTTATGGTAAACGATGGCCTGCGCCCAGCCCACGGCGGGCGTAAATTGCGACCCCACATCGCCAGACATGGGCAGCACCAGCGCCCGCTGGCGGCGGGGCATATTAAACACCACCCCCACATCCCGCCCGCCGCTGAGGCCGCCCACCCGCGCCATGTCGGAGGCGAACGCTTCGGTGAGGGTGAGACCACTGCCCAGGAGGAACGGCCGTGACCGATAATACGCGCTCGCTGCATCAAAGGGCCGGTCTAACAACTGGCTGATGAGCAACTGCCCCAACTCATGCCCCCGCGCCGAAAACTGGTAGGTTACCAACCCCTGCGGCGTCAGTTCCTCCTCTTCCATCTCATCCATTAAACGCGAACAAAGGGCCAATCGCGCCACTTCGTGCCAGTCAAATGCCGGGTGCAATGTTTTCAAAATCATAACGCTCCATCTGCTTATTCGTGGGATTAGGCACTATGGTATAACAAAGTGGAGATTTGGGAAAATGGTTTTATAATCAACGGCCAAACGTTCGTAGTAGGCGATTTATCGCCTTCTGCGGCACTGAAGTGCCCAATACAAACCATTTTGGAGAGTACCTATGCCCACACCATTTCCGGGAATGGATCCTTATCTGGAAAAAGCTCACCGGTGGCCAAACATTCACACACGTTTGATCGTGGCTCTGGCGGATGATCTGGCAGCCAAAATTCGACCGCGTTATTACGTTTCGGTGGAAGAGCGCACCTATCTGCTGCAATCCGACGAAATGGACAAAATCATGCGGCCGGATGTGGGCATTGTCCGGGAAAGGGCGCCGGTTTATGAAGCGGCGTTGGTAGGAACGGCCGTACCTGCCCCACCCGAAACCTTACCGGCTGCCCGGCCCATCACCATCACCATTCCCCCGCTAGAAGAGGTGCGCGAGCGTTTCCTGGAAGTACGATTGGTCGAGGACGGCCGTCTCGTCACCGCCATCGAAATTTTATCCCCCACCAACAAACAAACCGGCAAGGGACGGCAGCTTTACACCGAAAAACGGCAGGCTGTTTTAGAAAGCGAGGCCCATCTGGTAGAGATTGACCTGCTGCGCGCCGGTAAACGGCCGAAATTTATCCCCGCACCCCAACTATCCCATTATTACATGCTGGTCAGTCGGGCTGAGCAACGGCCGTCGGCCACCCTCTTCCCCTTTGCCGTCCAGCAGCCGATCCCCACGTTCAGGCTGCCGTTATTACCCGGCGACGACGAACCGGAAGTAGACCTGGGCCACCTACTCCATGCCCTGTATGACCGGGCCGGTTTTGATTTGCGGATTGATTACAAACAAGAGCCGGATCCCCCTTTTGCCACAGAAGACGCTGCCTGGATAGACGCCCTGTTGAAAAAAGCTGGTTTACGGTGAACAGTCCTACGGCCGTAACACCGCTACCGGCTCCCCATTCACCGTAATAATATATTCGGCCGCCTCTTCCCGCACCGCCCGCACAATTTTAGACGCCTGATTTTTCAATTCCCGAATCCCAATTTCCGTCGCCATCTTCTTTACCCTCATCAGAGTCCGAAACCTGATTCGGACCTCCAACTTCGGACTTTGGATTAGGATTAACGGATTACGGTTCACGGATTACGGTTCACGGATTACCGATTACGGATTACGGATTACGGATTACCGTTAGTGTCATTAGTTTTTCGCCATGACTACAGCGGATTAAAGAAATGAACGGATTCCTCTCTGGAAATTCATCCGCTTAATTCTCCATCCGTTGTAGTCTTAAGGGGTGGCGAAAACTTCGTGACACTAACGATGACCGCCTCCAAGTGTAGCCACACGTCAATTCAGCGCCAGCCAGCGCCGCACCAGTTCAATTTGGAAGCGGTAACGGCCGTCCGCACGGCCGTCCACCAACTCCACAATCTCCCGATGGCACAGCCCGCGCAGCGTGTCGGCCAATCCGTCCCCACCCAATTCCGCCAGCGTTAGCTGCGCCCCTTCCCCCGCTGCCGCCAGCGTCTGCAAGGCTGCCAACCCCGCCGTGTCCACCTGATTTTGTTTGATGTCCGCGAAAAAAAAGCTGCCGTGTTGTAAGGCTTCAGGCACGGCCGTTTCCACATCATCCACCGTCGCCAGCCGCCGCTGCAAAGGGGGCTGCTCATTTTTCAGGGCCACAATCTCCGCACAGAGCAACTGCACCAGAAACGGATGCCCCCGTGTCAGTTCCAGCACCCGATGCCCGGCCGATGGTTCATAGCGCAGCGCAAACCCTTTCACCGGCGTCTCAATCAACTGCCGCGCCTCCGCCTCATTCAAATAACCAATATGAATCACCTGCACATTGATCAAATAACTCGACCAGCGTTGAAACTCATCCAACGTATGCGAGCCGGAGAGCAGCACCTTAAACTTTGGCCGGTGCTGAATCAGGTGGCGCAGCATCCCCAGCACAATCTCCGGGTCAAAGCGCTCCCGTTCCAGCACCCGCTCCAACACCTCAAACTCATCCAGCATCAACAGCGCCAACTGGTCGCCCAATGCCCCTTCCACTGCGTCCAGCCATTCGTCAAACTGCGTAAACGGGTCATCGGCCAGCATCTCCCGCGTCAGCGGCGGCAGTTCCACGCCGCGCTGCCGCTGCGCCGACTGGGCCATGCCCCGCCCCACGTTATACAAAAAGCCCGCCTCATCCTGCGCCCGCGACGCCGGCCCCTGCAAATCCACAAACATAGGCACAATGCTGCCCGGCAGCAGCCGCCCCAAATTATTCAACAGCGACGTTTTGCCCACCCGCCGCTGCCCGTACAGCAGCAGCGGCGGCTGGCGGCGGTCGCGCAAAAGCTGTTCAATGCGGCCGCTGACATCCGTCCGGCCAATAAAAATCTCTTGCTTCTCCGTCAGCGGCACACCGATGATGTACGGGCTGTCAATCTCCTGACGCAGTTCCGCTTCGGCCGCCAGCAGTTGCTCTTCCTGGCCAATGATGCGCCGCCATTCGGCGGCAATGGGGCGGAAGCGGGCCGCATAGGGTTCATTGCTGCGCGTCAATTCGCGCAGCAGCCCATCCAGCCGGTCTTCCACAGCGTGCAGCGCCAGCCGTTTGTTATAGGCGCTTTCCTGCTGCAAGGCGGCAGCCACGTCACTGCTGACGCGGCTAAAGCTGCGCAGCAAGGCGCTGGCTGGCCCTGTCAGGTCGCTGGTAGCTAATCCCGGATGCACGGCGGCAATGGCGGCGGCGCTGCCACACTGCGCCAACTGGCGCGCGTCCATCTCAATTTGCGCCGACTGCGCCGCCCAACGCTGCCGGGTGCCGCTCAGATAGGCCATGGCGGTGCGGGCTTCGGCCGTATCGTTTTGCAGCACAAACAGCAGGTAGTCATCCAGGTTGAGTAAGGGCAGTCGTTGAAATTCGTCCCAAAAGGCGGAATGGTAATGGAAAACAGGCGACGCCCCAGACCCCGCTGCATCCCCGGCCAGACGTCGCTCATCGAGTCGGTAAAGCAGCCCATTCCAGGCTAATAACAACGGGTACATAAGAACGGGCCGCCACCAGGCCAGCGTTAACCCCAACAGCATTCCGGCCAGACTAAACCATAAAAACGGTCCGAAGGGGGCGCTGCCGCTGGCAAACAAAAATAAGCCGGCGCCGCCGCCTAATGCCCCCGCCAGGCCCGCCGCCCAGGTCCCGGCAATCTTTTCGGCCAGGGCATAGGGCAGGGCAAACGTAGCGGCCACAAAAGCTACCAGACTGATGATCTGGATACTGCTGCCGACGATACCTGCTCCTGCCAGCAAACCAGATACCCCCACAATCCCACCCAGAATGAGGCCGGCGGACAGCCCACGCCTACGATTATTGGTGCGCCAGCCAACGGCCGTGCCAAATAACACCCCGGACGCCACCCCTGCCAGCCAATCGTTTTGCGCCAGCGCCGCCAGTTGTCCCGCGCCCACGCCGATCATGATGCCAATAACCACGCCGCTCACCTGCCGCAGCAGTGAAAATGACGCCTCTTCTCGTTTTTCGCGGGTCAGCCCCATGCCCACGCCATAAGCCAGCCCCCCAGCTAACCCACTCATCAGGCCAATGAGAACGGCAACCACCATCTCTTGCTCATAGGGCACGCCATTGATTTCCAGGCCCGCCGGTGTGTAAAAAATCAAGCCGCCCCCCAGACCAACCGCCAACCCGGTAGCAATGCCAATGGTGACGCCTATCGCCACACTGCCCGCCAGGCTGGCCGCCAGGCTGGCCATAATGCCAAAGGTCACCCCTGACATGACGCCAAAAAAGATAACGGCCGTTGGCAGCCGCCAAGCCATCAACAAAAAAATCAACGCCAGGGCCACCAGCGCCGGCCAGGCCAGATAGGTTTGAATCAGGAACCGCCAGACAGCCAGGCTGCGCCAATGCCGGCCATCCAGGTCAGCCAGGCAGAAGTCCGCTGGCAGACGCATATCCAGCCGCGCCAGATGGTTGCGCCAGGCTGCCGGATGAAAAAACAGCCAGAACAACAAACGGGCGCTGCCTAAAAAAAGGCTCTTAGGCAAAGGCGGAACATCGGTGTAACGATAATGGAGGTCGCCGCGCATAGTTTCTCCGTGATTACATCGCAGGCATCGGGCGTCAGATTCACCTGACACCAAACGCCTCATCACCCCTTCACCCCATCAAAAACGGGGCTGCCTGCCGCAGCGCATCTTCCCGCCACCCGTCTCCCATGTCTCCCTCTTCCAACGCCAGCAGCCGTTCGCGGCAGAGGATTTGCAGGGGCATGGGCCAGTTGCCGCTGATTTCCAGCATCCAATTGGCATCGGCGTCAGGAACAGGCAGCGGTGAGGCGGCGATGAGTTCACGGGCGGCTGGTTCGGCGAGGGGGCCGAGCACGGCCGTATACCCAAAAATGTTGAAAAACGGCGATCCCCAGCCACGATGCCGCGCCAGCGCATCCGGCGCTTCGTGGCTGGATAACACAAAAGCCAGATTGCCGTCCACCTGGTTTGTGGCCAGGGAGCGCAAACTTTCCCAAAAGGCATCGTCTAGTTCCTGGTACCGCTCCATCGCCACGCCAATTTCATCGAAGAGGATGACGGTGGGATTTTGTAACTGCGCGCTGACAATATCTAAAAATTGGTCTAGCCGACACTCTTCAGGCGCGGGCAGGGCCATTTCCGTCAGCAAGTGTCGCAGCAAATGGGCCATGCTGCCCAGGCGCGCATCCTGAAAATCCACAAACACCCAGCGGTAAACGGCCGGGTCGGGCAGCCAGTGATGCGCCTGCGACGGCCGTAAACGCTCCGGCGGCGTCATCGTTATCGTTTTCAGGTAATGCAGCAGCGATGTTTTGCCACTGCGCCGGGGACCGATAATGGCTGCATTTTGCAACGGCCGTTGCCGCCACAAATTAAACAGCCGCTTCACCTCCCGCTCCCGGCCAAAAAAGCGCGCCGGTTGGGTGATGGGCGGCCCGGCGATGAAGGGTGAGGGGGTGAGGGGGTGAGGGGGTGAGGCGGTGATTTGTAGGGGCGAGGCAGTTGGGAGCAAATTTGTCTCGCTCAGCCAACGTTCTGCCAACTGCCTCGCCCCTACCTCCCCATTGCGAATCTGTTCGGCAAGTACGGCCGTTTCCGCCGATACCTCCACCCCTAATTCTGCCTGCAACTGCGCCCGATACTGTTCATACTGCGCCAACGCCGCCGCCCGCTGCCCACTTTGCACCAGCAGCCGCATCAGCAATTGCTGGCTCAGTTCACGGGTGGAATCCAACGATACCAGGCGGCGCGCCGCCGCCAGCCCTTCTTCCCATTCGCCCTGCTCGCGCAGCCTGTTTACCAACAGGGTAAACACGGCAATCGCCTGCTGGTGCAGTTGGGCGCGCTGCTGCTGCTGCCACGTTTCAAATTCCGGCGACTGGCGCACAAACAGCTCTTCCAAAAAATCGCCCCGGTAAAGGGCAGCGCAATAGCGCAGCGTCGCCAGGTCGCGTGATTGCAGCCCGGCGCGGAATTGCTCCACATCGAGCCGGTAAGTCGCCTGCCGGTTAAAGGCAACGGTTTGAAAGTTGACCAGCAAGTAGGGATCAAATAGTTGGCGCAGCTTCATAATGACGCCGCGCAAATTGCGGCGGGCGTCTGCTTCTGGCAAGTCGCCCCAGAGCAGCCCGGCTAATGCCTGCCGGGAATGGGCACGGCCGTTCATTGCCAGGTAACACAACAACGCCTCCGCCTTTGCCGACGCCAATCCCATCACAGGGGTATCATCTAATGCCAGTTCCAGGGGGCCTAATAACGAGAGTGTTAGTACCTTTGTCATGTGCCAGTATCATCAAAATAGACCAGAATAACCACCGATCAACGCTTGATCAACGCTTAATTGGCATCCTGCGAGTATGATTCAAGGGTGAAGTATTGGTTAAACTTAACGACAGTATACATTATCGTCACGTTCCCGGAAACAAGAGACCTGACAGGTTTTCAAAAACCTGTCAGGTCTGAATGGCAATGACTATGAATCATTTCAAACAAAAACTCCATCATTCACCAGGCCAGGCATTGGTTGAATTTGCCCTGGTTATTGTGGCCGTCCTGATGATGATCTTCCTCATCATAGAAAGCGCGCGCATTTTATGGGCCTGGAATACCGTGCAAAACGCCGCCCGCATTGGCGCCCGCTACGCCATTACCGGCAGTTGGGAAGGGCCAGAGTGCGTCGTTGACTTTGGCGCGGAAAAGTTCCTGCAGTCAGGGCCTGACGGCCGTTACGTCTGTAATGATTTGCGCCTGGCTTCCGTTATCGCCGAAGCCCACCAGGCATTGACTGGCTTACCCCTCAACGAAACGTCCACCACGTATGAGGATGACCACTTCTACAATATTGAAGTGTGGGGCGTAGACGAATATGGTGAACTGCAATATGATTTTGCCGGCGTGCCCAAAAACCATGTCATCGTCCGCGCCACCTACCGTGTGCCCATCATCACTCCCTTCTTCAGCCCCATCCTGGCCTCTCTACCCGTTTTTGGTCAGGAAACCTTGCTCAATGAATCGTTTGGGCAGCTCAGCAGCACCGGCGGCGTGGCTCTGCCGCCCGACCAACCGCCGATACCGACACCCGGCCCCACGCCCACGCCAGCCCCGCCTACAGACACACCTACAGCTTCGCCTACACCGACCGACGAGCCGCCGGCTCCTTGTGCGGTTAAATTTGCCACTTTTGTGCTGGACACCCACACTCACGTCTGGATCACCGGCGCTGTGGGCAGCACCGTCGAGGTTCGGGACCTGACAGAGGGCGGCCAACTCCTGGCCTCAGGTGTACTGGAAGAAGGCGGCACTTTCGTCTGTCCCGGTTTTGCCGGGTTTCCTGTAAATCCCGATGAGTTGATTTTCGGTCATGTATTGATGGTGGAAAATCTGACCGATACTACCCTGGATACTATCACTGTCCTGGGAACGCCCCCAACCGATACGCCGTCGCCTACGTCCACGCTGATACCCACGGCCACGCCTTCGCCCACTTTCACGCCGCTGCCTTCGGTTACGCCGGTCACGAAATACATCACCCTGCAGCCTAACTGTGGCTGGCCGGCCGCCAACCCTGGCAACGTCACCTTTACCGTCTTCTATGTTAACTGGCCGATAAACCGCTCCATCACACTGCAATGGAATGGAACGCAGATTGATTTCTTCGGGGCAAATCAGCACTCAGGCACATTCTCCAAAACATACACCCGCAGTCTGCCGCAAACGGTAGCGACGTATACGGTCACGGCCGTTGGCGGCGCTAATTCCGGCTCTTTCACCACCCAATACTTTACCCCTTGTGGCAATGAGACGCCGGTGCCTTCGCCCACGCCCAGCAACACCCCCAGCCCGCCCGACCTGTTGGTCTTCGGCCCTGTGGAAATGATCAGCACACCGCCCATCGTCGCTTACCAGCCGGTGCAGTTCCGCCTGCCGGTCACCAATACCGGCGACGTGAACATCAATACCCAGTTTTTTGTGGACATCTACCTGGACCCGGACCCATCCTCAGTCTTAAGCACCACCATTCCCATTGAAGAAAGTGATGGTTATTCCGCCATCAGCTTTTTAGGCGGCGGTGAGAGTCGCGTGGTCACCATTACGGCCTACCTGGGTTTTCCTAACCCCCTGATGACCCCCACCCCGCAAGCGGTTTATGGTTTTGCCGACTCGCTGGAACAGATTGTAGAAACAGATGAAACCAACAACATTACCGACGCCGAATGGGTCCTGGTGACACCCGCCGCCACGCCCACACCGTCGCCCACGCCCGGCGGCAGCGACACCATCGCCGGCGCAGCTTACACCTTTGAAGATGATTTGATTCCGCGCTTCCGTACCTTTATGCAGTTGATTGACGAATCGGATGGGCGCACCATAGCGACTACGTTAACCGACCAGTCTGGTTACTTTGCCTTTAGCGGCGTACCTGGCGGCACGACCTACACGGTCACCGGCTGTATTACCATTGACGGCGAAACGTGGTTTGGTTTTCGCAATGGTATTATGCCCCCCAATCCGATGGTAATTCTGGTCATGTTTAAGGGGCCATGCCCATGATGAACAAACGCGCGCTAGTTTTATTGATCGCCATTACGGCCATTACTTTGCTGACCGGGCTGGTTGTGGCTGCTGCGCCGGCTCTGGCTACGCCAGAAGCGCCGGCCGAGGTGCAGGCCGGCAAACCGAAGTGGCGCACGCCGGTACAGATCACCACCGACATCCTTGGCGGTAAACTGCCGGTCATTGAAGCGGGTTCCGACGGCCGTACCGTTCTGGTTGCCTATATTCGCCAGATGTCCGCCAATATCAATGACACAGCGCCCTCCGCCCGCAAATCTACCAATAACGGGGCCACCTGGGCCAATCCGGTAGCCATTGCCCCTGATGGGGCGGCTGAGGTTACTTTCCTGGATATAGACCTGGATGATAGCAATGTAGCTCATGCCGTTTGGACGGATCTGTTAACTGGCAACCCCAATATCCTGAACATTTATTATGCCCGTGAAAACACCTGGCCGGCCTCACCGGCTCCATTTTCAACCGTTCAAGACCCCCAACTCATTACTACCCCGGCTATTGCTGCCCGCGGCGGCCGTGTTTTTGTGGTCTGGGCCGAAGATAACGTAGGTGCTGGATTACTTGAGATTTATTATCGCTTTTCCACCAATGGCGGCACTTCCTGGTCAGCCAACAATCTGGTGTCACAGCAGTTCAATGTGTCGGTAAAACCAGATATGACCATCGGCGCCGACGGCCGTGTGCATTTGGTATGGCAAAGAGGCATTCCCCCGTTCCCGCAGCACATTATGTACTCGCAAGGGACCGTATCAGGTAATTCCGTCATTTGGACAACACCCATTCCCATATCAGATGTCAGCGGCGCGCAGCGGGCGCTAACCCCACAACTGGTTGTTGATGGTAATACAGTTTATGTTGCCTACACAGATTGGCGACAGGATAGCCCTGTTAGTGAACACGATGAGCAATATGTCCACTACGTCCGTTGCGCCACCGGCTGCACCAATATCGCCAACTGGCAATCTATTTCTAATCCGGTGTCAGGGGCACAACTAGAGGAAAGAAGCATCAATCCATTTAGCGTCAAATCTACCCTGGCCCGGATGGGCGGCTGCACCTATGTCTACTTTCACGGGGTGCCGCCGGGTTTAACCAATGAACAAATTTTTGGCGTCAACAGTTGCAGCAATTGGAGCGCCGGTGGACGTGACACCGTTACCCCGGCCAACGAAGCGGCCATTAGCCCGCAGATGGTCCCACACAACAACTGGTTTCTCTATATGGTTTATGAAAAAGTGGGCAACACCGGCGGCCGTACCGTTTGGTTCGTGCGCAATGATCCGGCCGTTTATCTGCCGATCATACGGAAACCGTAGTTGGGCTATGGTCTCATAGCCCAACTACATACTGGACACATGAATCGTTTGGAATGGATTTTAGGCATTGTATTGGTGGTGCTGCTGCTGGCAGTGGCGGCGCTGTCGCTGGTCTTCTGGTTCCGGCCCCAGGGCAGCACCATTCACCTCCAACCAGCAGCTAACACCGGTACCGTCATTGCCCGGCAGGCGGCTGTGGTGGCCCCCACCTCCGTTTTTACCGGGGAAACGTCGCTGATGGCCTATGGCCGGGCGCAGGGCGCCGCCGCCGCCTGGCAGCCAGACGCCCGCCTGCTAAACACACAGGCTTCCTGGCCGCAGGTGAACAACGCGCAAGAACTGCGCCATGGCAAAACGACGTGGGGATTTACCTTTTACTCTCCCGGCGCACAGGAAATTGCCGTTATCTCGGTGGTGGAAGATACCGCCCGGGTTGTTTCCCAGGGGCCGTACCAACAGACCGGCAACCTGTTAAACGCCTCCGGTTGGAACCTGGACAGCCAGGAAGCGGTTGCCACCCTGCTGTCAGCAGGCGGCAGCCAGTTCCTGGGCGAGACCGGTGTGGCCTCGTTGACCATGATGTTGACGATGGATGATAGTGATGGCAACGGCCGTATGGAATGGCAGCTAACCCTCATCGCTCCCCAACACGGCCGTGGCCTGAAAATGCGAATTGACGCCACTTCTGGCGAAATTTTAGAAAACAAAACCGTACCGTAAGTTTGTAACCATAAGTGAGGTAATCATGAATCGTTTACACATTTTTCCCCATAAATCGGCCCAACGCGGCCAAAGCCTGGTGGAAGTCGCCCTCTTCTTCCCCATTTTTATCATCATGCTGGCCGGCGTGGTGGAGATATCCAACATCATCATCACCCAAAACCGCATCAGCAGCGCCGCCCGCGCCGGCGCCCGTTTTGGCGCCGATGGTGGTGAAAACGAAGGTATCAAAAACGTCGTACTCAACACCGTCACCCACACCCTGGACCTCGATCAGGAAGTATGGGATGTCTGGGTGATCCGTGGTACCGTCAACGATACCGGCAACGGCATTGACTCCTGGGAATTCAGCCATGTCTATGGCATTTCCAACACCCAGCAGTTTGACACCGTGGACGAAGCCGCCATCCAGCAAGAGGTGCTGGAGCAGTTGCAAAGAGACGAACAGGGCCACCAGCAGAACATCATCGCCGCCAACATCGAGTTTGTGGGCGCCTATGCCATGCATGACATAGATTCCATCCTGGGCTTAAACGCCCTGCCCCAGTTTGCCAACATCACCTCGGTGCGGGACCTCACCGTCATGCGCGTCTTGGGCTTCGGCCTCAACGCCACCGATGGCTGCGACGGCTTCCCCATTGTTGTTTACGACGGGGAACGTTCGGTAACTGAAGCTTACTATAATGCTGTGGTAGCCGGGTCGCCAAACTTTTATCCGGACCCGGCGCCAGCTTACAACACATTTTTCAATCACAGGCCAGATAAACCTTTTAGCCAGGCTCACGAAGGGGATATCTACCTGGTGCAAAATGGTGGTGGATCGGGTGGTTTTGGCTGGCTGAAGTGGAATAAATATGTTAGTGCCAGCTCTGAAACGTTGGGAGGTAGTTTGACATGGCCGGGTAACAGCAAGGATTATACGACGGTAGTCACAGGTGGTGCTGCCCCGCCCAATCCCCCATTCCCGCACCGGGTTAATGGTTACATAAATCCTCTAGATGACTTCGATACCAGCATGAATATTGATGACTGGGTAATGGGCAACACTGGCGCAGTAAATTCCAGTGAAGCGCAATCCGTATTGAGAGGACACATTGACAGCGGCCGACAATTACGTTTGATCCTGTACCATCCTACTCATGGCACAGGTAGCAACCTGCGCTATCAAATTACTGGGTTTGCCATCTTCCGCTTACTCGGCTTCCAGCTCAGTGCCAATGGACAGCAAGGTTCCTTTATTCTGGCTGAATTCATCCGCTGGGATGACTCCTGCGGCCAGGCCGTCACCGGGCCGTAGTTTTCATAATAATTAAATCGGGGAATGGTAGGGGCAGGCCTGGCGCCTGCCCCATAAAGGGCAACCACAAGGGTCGCCCCTACCCTTTTTCACAAGGCAGGGAATGGTTATGAACATAAAACGCCTTTTAAGATTCACTCATCTGTCATCTTCCGGCTGTGACCGCCCCTCAGCCTCAATGGGCGGCTCTCCAGACCGGGCCACCCGTCGGCAGGCCGGGCAAAGTATCGTCCTCATCGCCCTGGCGCTGGTGGGCATCATCGCCTTCATGGGGGTTGCCCTGGACGTGGGGTTTATCTTCATGCGTGGTTCCCAACTGCAAGCGGCCATTGACTCCGCCGCCCTGGCCGGCATTAACGAACTGAGCGGCTGGTCGCCCGGCGGTGGCAGCGCCAATCAAGAGCTGGAAGCCGCCGCCCGCACCAAATCTGCCCAATTCCTGAACGCCAACGGCATGCCTCTGTCCGTCACCCTCTCGCTAGGCGACGAGGGGAACCTGCATGTGGAGCAGACCGGCCTGGGTGTGACCTCCTATGCCATCACCGGCACCTGGCCGGTGGAAACTTTCTTCCTGAAGGTGATTGGCTTCCGGGCGCCAATCAACCTTTCCCGCTCGGCTACGTCTGCCGTCTTCTCCCTGGCCAACGTCTACACCAGCCGCCACATCGAAAACGGCATTATCAATACCTCCAGCCAGGGTATTTTTGGGCCGCAAATCTGCACCAGCTATGGTGACCCTTTTTCTCCTTTTAACAGCCAGTGGGCGCCCGGTCCTTACACCTATAAGTACCGCATCATGATTCCGCCGGATTATGAAGAGCGGGCCGGCACCTCCATCCTCCGCGTGGAAATACTCGACCCCGACTCGATCAACGTGAACGCCAGTGGGCCATTTGCCTATACCCGCACCACGGCTGCCCAGAATAGCGGCCTGCCGGCAACCGGCAGTGGTACGTGCGAAAAAACCAACAAACGTAAAAACCCTTGCCTGGTAGGTACCGGCGAACTGGCTTTGTATCAGAATGGCACACTGCCACTGGCGGCGATCAACCCATACTGGTTCATCCGCATGGATGAAAATCGCGGCAGCGATACCTCCGGCCAGTGCGCTGATCCCGAAAACTACACTGCCACCTATAATACCCAAACCCAATACGAACTCTATTACTGGCAGCAGCAGGCCGGTGGCGCGGTGATTAGAAATGATCTGGGACTTTACATCGGTCAGGTAGAGGATGGGGTGCGTGATAACGGCGAACATAAAACCGATATGCAGTGGGTTTCACCAGGCGCCGCCGAACAGAGCTCCGATTATTACACCATACCCGGGGCCACCGGTGTACCGGCCAACAACGGCAGCTTTGAGATAAACTTAAGCAGCAGTGTGCCTGGCATCGTCGTAGAAGCGGGCAGTGGCATTCGCTACCTGAATCTGGACGTGACCACGCTCAGCGGCGCTTCTGAAAACGGTTTTGAATTGTGGGCCGGCCCGCCGTCCTATGTGGGTACGGTGCCAGGTGATGTGAATGCCCGGAATTTACACGTGCTCAATAATCCCGGCTCGCATAGTTCAAAAGGGGTAGCCGTCTTTGCTTCCGGCATCCTGCCCTTGAACTCCAATTTTGCCTTCCCCATTGACATTCCGCTGGTTTACGTGGGGCCAGAAATGGCCGGCCGGGATATTCATGTTTCATTATTTGACTATGACCAGGATGACACGGAGCCACCCATCATCTTTTTCTTTGACTCTATATCCCGCGATGATTGGGAACTGCGTTATTTACAGCCCGGCGTACCTGATCCGGATGAGCAGACACGCAATTGTGTGCTGAACGTGCCACCTGATGACGCTACCAGCTGTAATAACAAGTGGATAACCCCCCCCCTCAAGATAACAGTACCAGGTGGTAATACGGCCAATTGTAACTATGGCGACCCACAAAACGACCCGGATTGTGTACCCTTTTACGGCGGGCGGCTCACCGCTCACGTCACAGCCGGGTATCAGGACACGTATGTCTGGCGTATTACAGTGGATGGCCTACCCTATCTGGAAAGATAATGCCGCCGGTGCGATTGGTTCAATCTCTTAGATTGAACCAATCTAGAAGAAAACGACAGAACCTCCTGGTTGAAATTCAACCAGGAGGTTTTTTGTTTCCTGCTAACCCTTCACATAAGGGGGGCTTTGGTGTATACTGTGGCCTATTGTGGTAAAAAGTGGGGCGTTGTGGGACGTTTTAGCGCAAAAACCCACCCAAATGTATGGTAAAATGGCACAATTGAAACATATGTTCTAATACAAGACCTGACAGGTTTCTCAAAACCTGTCAGGTCTAACAACTACCAATGTTCTTAGGCGAATACACGCACACCATTGATGAAAAAGGGCGGCTGACCATTCCGGCCAAGTTCCGCGGGCTGTTGGCTTCGGGGCTGGTGGTGACGCGCGGTTTTGACCAGAACTTGATGCTCTTTCCGCTGGATGGCTGGCAGGAGCTGGCGCAGCGCATTGCCGAACGGCCGTTAGCCGATGAAGATATGCGCATGTTCCGCCGCCGCGTCTTTTCCGGCGCTACCGACCTGCTGCCAGACCGCCAGGGGCGCATCTTGCTGCCCCCCTACCTGCGCGAATTTGCCGGCATCAATGGCGAGGTGGTCATCGCCGGCATGTTTCATTATCTGGAATTGTGGAGCAGCGACGCCTGGACGTCCGTGCGCCACTCTATTGAGCGCCAGGACGACGCCAGCCGCTGGCAGGATTTGGGAATATAACCCATGATGACCGCCATCGAACACCAGCCGGTTTTGTTGCATGAAGTGTTGGCGCTGCTGCTGCCGCAGCGGAACGGCCGTTACATTGACGGTACGGTCGGCGCGGGCGGACATACGGCCGGCATCCTGGAACAGTCGGCCCCCTCCGGGCGGGTGTTGGCCTTTGATAAAGACCCCAACGCCCTCGCCTTTGCTCAGGAACGGCTGGCTGGTTTTGGCGACCGCGTTACTTTTGTCCACGCCAGCTATGCCAAAATGGGGCAGTTTGCGCCGCTGATGGGGTTTGCCCAACCGGATGGCATTGTGCTGGATTTGGGCCTATCCTCCCGGCAGCTAAATGACCCCGAACGGGGCTTTTCCTTTATGAAAGAAGGGCCGCTGGACATGCGCTTTGACCCCGGCAAGGGGGAAACGGCCGCCGACCTGATTAACAATCTATCCGAAGACGAACTGGCCAACCTGTTCTGGCAGTACGGCGAAGAACAGCAGAGCCGTAAAATTGCCCGGCTGGTGGTGGGGGCACGGCCGTTTACCACCACCACCCAACTGGCCGACTGCATCGCCGCCCACATCCACACCCCCAAACACATCCACCCCGCCACCCAGGTTTTCCAGGCCCTACGCATTGCCGTCAACCACGAACTGGAAGAAGTGGAAAAAGGGTTGGCCGCCGCTATTGAACTGCTGGCCCCCGGCGGCCAATTGGCGGTTATCAGCTTTCATTCATTGGAAGACCGCATCGTCAAACAAACCTTTCGCCACCTGAGCCAGGACCACACCCCGCCGCCCGGTTACCCGACCACAGCCGACAGCGGCCCGGCCATTTTGCACCTGCTCACCAAAAAAGCGATCCAGGCATCATCCGTAGAAATCGCCCAAAACCCCCGCAGCCGCAGTGCCAGGCTGCGGGTGGTGGAGAAAATCAGACCCTAAGGGTTTTTGAAACCCATAGGGTCGTTGGCTACCATTATGATGGCCCGACAGACACGTGACCAGCTACGCCGTTTTCGCACCCTGACCGAAGCCCAGGCCGTGTTGGGCTGGGCCGTCATTCTGGTGCTGGCGGCGCTGGTGGGCACCATCTACGTCAGCCAGGCCAGCCGCACCGCCAGCGTCGGGCGTCGCATCCAGATGATGCAGGCAGAAATGGAGTCACTCAAGCGGGAAAATGCGGCGCTGGAGCGGCAAATTGCCGAAGCGCAGCGGCTGACCCGCCTGCAAGCAGAAGCAGCCCGGCTGGGTTTTGTGCCTGCCGGCCCGGATGACATTGAGTACATCATTGTGCCCAACTATCCGGTAACAAACAGCAGCGGCAGCATAGCCGCACCAACGAGTACCCCCCTGCCCCCGCCGCCCGCTACCATGAACGACGCACTCTGGCTGGCGCTGCGCGGCCGTATCAACGGCTTTGTTCAGGGAGAAGCCAATGAATAAAAGTCAACAACGCCGCCTGACCCTGATTACGGTAGGATTAGCCATCGTCGCCGTCATCATCATGGGGCGGCTCATTCTGTTTCAGGTGGTGCAGGCCGGCGTCTGGGCGGAAAAAGCCACCAATGAAGTGCGCGTCATCGCTCGGCCAGACCGGGGCATTATTTATGATCGCAACGGCACGGTGCTGGCAGCCAATACCGCCGATTACCAGATAGGCGTTTCGCCCCGTCTCATCTCTAATCCCGAAAAAATGGCGACCGACCTGGCCACCATTTTGCAGAAACCACGCTACGAGATTTTGGGAGCGCTGCAAAGCGGCGCGCCATATGTGCTGTTATCCGGGCGAGTGTCAGAACAAATCGCCAGCACGATTCGTGGCCTGGAATATGCCGATGAAATTCAGATAGACCCCCTGCCCCGCCGTTTTTACCCGCAGGGTGAACTGCTGTGCCATGTGTTGGGTTACGTGGATTTTGAAGGCAGGGGCGGCGCCGGCGTCGAAGGATATTATCAGCGGGAATTGGCCGGGGAAGCAGCCACGGCCGTGGTCAATATCTCCCCCCTCACCGAACAACGCAACGTCATCGCCCACGAAGGCGCTGACCTGGTGCTGACCATTGACCGCTCCATGCAGTATCTGGTGGAGCAGCATCTGGCCAACGCCCTGCAAACCTACCGCGCCCGCAGCGGCTCCATCATTGTCATGGACCCTCGCACCGGCGCCATTCTGGCCATGGCCAGTTGGCCTTGTTATGACCCGTATAAATTTTATGAGCAAGATCGGGAAGTCTTGCAAAATCCGGCTGTGCAGCAGCAGCATGAACCCGGCTCGGTGATGAAGCTAATCACTATGGCCGCCGCCCTGGACTCCGGCCTGTTTACGCCCAGTTCCACCTACTACGACGCCGGGGTGCTGGAAGTGGGCGGGCACCGCACTTATAACTGGGACCGCAGCGGGCCGGGCATCACCGATATGACCACCTTGCTGTCCCGTTCCCTCAATGTGGGCGCGGCGACACTATCTACCACGCTCGGCCCAGACCTCTACTACAGCTATATGCAAAAGTTTGGCTTCGGCCGGCCGACGGGCATAGATTTGTTGTCAGAAGCCATTGGCACCATGTGGCTGCCCGGCTCTGAATTCTGGACAGAGTCATTTCTGGCAACCAATTCGTACGGCCAGGGCATCGCCGTCACGCCGCTGCAAATGATTGCCGCCATCTCGGCCATCCCCAACAACGGCGTCATTATGCAGCCCTACATTGTGCAGGAAATTCACGGCGAAAATAGTACGTTTGTGCGCGAACCCAGAGAACTGAGCCGCCCCATCAGCCCAGAGGTGGCGCAGCAGGTGAACGCGATGGCTATTACGGCCGTAGCCCGTGAAGTAACCACCGCCAGTATTGACGGCTACACCATCGCCGGTAAAACCGGCACTGCCCAGATCGCCGAAAATGGTATCTATCTGCCCGATGATACCATCGGCTCTTTTGTCGGCTGGCTGCCCGCCGACAACCCGGAGATTATTATTTTTGTGAAACTTGATCGGCCCAAGACACAGCCCTGGGGTTCCATGACGGCGGCCCCTGCCTTTGCCGACCTGGCCGATGAGCTAGTGGTGCTGTTAGACATCCCTCCCGACAGCGTCCGTTTGCAGGCGGACGTGATGGAGGCAAGAGGGAATTAGGAATTAGGAAGGATGAATTATGAAACCCCTTCATAATTCCTAATTCATAATTCATAATTTTTTATGTTAACCCTGGCCCATTTTTTCAACGTCCTGATTCCAGAGTACGAGGCGACCGGCGTAGAGCCGGCGCTTTCGGCTGTGGTCATGGACAGCCGCGAAGTGGTACCGGGCTGCCTGTTTATCGCCTACAGAGGCGAGCAGGTAGACGGGCACGACTTTGTGGCCGACGCCTTTGCCCGCGGAGCGATTGCGGCACTGGTGGCGCGGCCTATAGATGGCGACCACGCAACCATAGATTTTCGCGCTGGTCAGCCGTTGCCGTTCCCCATGCCCTTAAGCGCGACCACGCCCGTCTGCCTGGTGGTGAACGATCCCATCGCCACCTTGCAGGCATCCGCCAGAGCGTGGCGTGCTCGCTTCGCGGTGCAGGTGATCGGCATTACCGGCAGCGTGGGCAAAACCAGCACCAAAGAGTTGACACATGCCGTGTTATCACAGCAGTTTGACACGTTCAAATCACCCGGCAACCGCAACAGCATCCTGGGACTGCCCATGTCCCTGTTTGGCCTGGAACATCATCACCAGAAGGCGGTGCTGGAAATGGCCATGTATGTGCCCGGCGAAATTGCCACCCTGTGCGAGATGACGCAGCCGGAGATTGGCGTGGTGACGCTGGTGGGAGCGGTGCATCTGGAACGGGCCGGCAGCATGGACGCGATTGTGGCCGCCAAACGAGAATTGGTGGAAGCGCTGCCCACGCATGGCGTGGCAATTTTGAACCGGGATGATGACCAGGTAATGAGCATGGCCGGGCACACGGCGGCGCGGGTTTTCACCTATGGTCTGGATGAGCGTGCCGATTTATGGGCCGACCGCATTGAATCCAGAGGGCTGGATGGTATCCGCTTTGTGCTGCACTACGGCCGTGACCATCTGCACATTCAAGCCCCCCTCATTGGCCGCCACAGTGTGCATACGGCGCTGCGGGCCACGGCCGTGGGCCTGGCGCTGGACATGAGTTGGGACAGCATCGTGCGCGGTTTGCAGCAAACGGCCGTGGAACTGCGCGTCGTCTCCGCCCCCGGCCCCAAAGGGTCGCTCATCATTGATGACAGCTACAACGCCAACCCGGAATCCACCCTGGCGGCGCTCAATTTGCTGGAAGATTTGCCGGGGCGCAAGGTGGCGGTGTTAGGCGATATGTTGGAACTGGGCTATTTGGAAGAGGCCTCACACCGGCTGGTGGGCCGCCGCGTGGCCGATGTGTGCCAGGTATTGATCGCCGTCGGCCACCGGGCGCGCTGGATTGCCGAGGAGGCGGTGAAAGCGGGCCTGTCTCCGGAAAATGTGGCCCTGGCGACGGATGCGCTCACGGCCGTACACGTCATTGAAACGCGCATACAGCCGCAAGATGTCATCCTCATCAAAGGCTCTTACGGCATGCGTATGGATCGGATTGTAACGATGTTGGAACATAAAACGTAAAACGTACCTCACGTTTTACGTTTTACAAACACCTATGCCTTTTGCTCTAACCGCTGGTGGATTTACCTTTTTATTAGCCGTCATTTGGGGACGGCCGTTCATCGAAATGATGCGCCGCTTGCGCCTGGGCAAACAAATTCGCATTGAAGGGCCGCAGTCCCACATGACCAAAATGGGCACGCCGGCCATGGGCGGCATCCTTATCGTCGGTTGGGTGGTGGTGATCACCATCATCGTCAACATTGTGGCCCTGGTGCAAACGATTGAGATCGCCCGCAGCGTCATCATCCCGCTGGGCGTCATGGTCGCCTATGCCGTGTTGGGCGGCATTGACGATTACCAGGGCATCCGCCAGAAACCGGGTGTGGGCATGTTGGCCCGCACCAAAATCTGGTTCCAACTGGGCATTGCCCTGGCTGCCGCCATGGCCATCTACTTCGTGGTCAACGATGGGCACGGCTACATGGCTATCCCCACCGTACCTTATCTGATTGACATTGGCCCCATCTACATTCCCATTGCCGTCATCGTCATTGCCGGAACAGCCAACGCCATGAATTTTACCGATGGGCTGGATGGGTTAGCCGGGCTGATCGCCGCCACCTGTTTTGTGGCTTATGGTATTGTCGCTGCCATGCAAGACCAGCAATTTCTCATCACCTTTTCCTTTGTGACGGTGGGCGCCTGTTTTGCCTTCTTGTGGTACAACGCCCACCCGGCGCAGATGTTCATGGGTGATGTGGCCTCGCAGCCGTTAGGCGGTGCGCTGGGCGTGGTAGCGTTATTGACTAACCAATGGTTTATTTTGCCCATCATTGCCATCATCCCCCTGGCTACGCTCATCTCGGTGGTGCTGCAAGTGTCATCGGCGGTGTTGTCACGGCGTTTTTTGGGAAGGGATATACGGCCGTTCAAAATGTCCCCCCTGCACAACCATTTTGTCCTGCTCGGCTGGAGCGAAACCCAAATTGTGCAGCGCTGGTGGCTCATCGGCCTCACCGGGGCAATGATCGGTATGGCGCTGGCCTTGATTTAGTCAGCAGTGAGCAGTGAGCAGTACGGGAAACTGCTCACTGCTCACTGCTCACTGCTAACTGGAAGATGGACGCTTTAACAGGCAAACGCCTCTTGATTCTGGGTCTGGCGCGGCAGGGCAAGGCGCTGGCCCGTTTTGCGGCAGGCGTAGGCGCAGTGGTGACGATTTCAGACTTGCGCCCGGCAGAAAAGCTACAGGCTGACCTGGCCGAATTGAGCGATTTGCCCATTGAACTGGTCTTAGGAGAACATCCGATGACTTTGTTAGAGAGAACAGACATTTTAGCCATCAGCGGCGGCGTGCCGGCCGATGCCCCTTTTGTGCAGGCAGCGCGGGTGCGGGGTATCCCCCTGACCAATGATGAGCAGGAATTTATCCGCCGCACCCCGGCGGATGTGATCGGCATTACCGGCAGCGCGGGCAAGACAACGACGACGGCGCTGACGGGCGTGATGGCCCAGGTAGCCGGGCGGCGCACCTGGGTGGGCGGCAACATTGGCCGCCCACTCATTTCAGATTTACATAAAATGGGGCCAGATGATGTTGTGGTACAGGAATTATCCAGCTTCCAACTGGAAATTTGGGAACAAAGCCCACCCATTGCCGCTGTGTTAAACATTACGCCCAACCATTTAGACCGGCACAAGACGATGACGGCGTATGCCAACGCCAAAGCGAACATTTTGCGCTTTCAGGATGAGGACAGCACGGCCGTACTTTGTCTGGATGATCCTGGGGCGCTGGCGTTACGGCCGTTGGTCCACGGCCGTTTGCGCCTCTTTAGCCTGGAAAAACCGGTGGCGGACGGCGCGTTCCTGCACAATGGCAAAATCTGGCTGCGCAACGGGCACGAAACGGCCGTGTGCCGGGTGGAAGACGTGCCATTACGCGGTCGCCATAATCTGCTAAACGTGTGCGCGGCTGTGGCCCTGGCCGATACTGCCGGTATTCCCGCCGAGGCCATGTATGAAGCCATTCGCGCCTTTACCGGCGTGGAACACCGCCTGGAACTGGTACGGGAAATCAACGGCGTGCGCTACATCAATGACAGCATCGCCACCGCGCCGGAACGGACGCTGGCGGCGCTGGCAGCCTTTGACGAGCCGCTCATCTTGCTGGCTGGCGGACGCGATAAGGACATGCAGTGGGACGAATGGGCGCGGGTGGTAGCGCAGCGCGCCAAACACGTTATCCTCTTTGGCGAATTGGCCGATTTGCTAGAACAGAAATTAGACCTGACAGGTTTGCAAAACCTGTCAGGTCTGGTGACGCGGGTAGAGACGATGGCAGAAGCGGTGGAAGTGGCGGCAGGTACGGCCGTGACTGGCGACATCGTCCTGCTTTCCCCCGGCGGCACCAGCTTCGACGCCTTCAAAGATTTCGCCGAACGAGGCGAAAAGTTTAGAGAATTGGTGAATGAGTTGTAATGGAGACATCCGATTTTTTCAAAAAAATCGGATGCCTGACGCAAAGCTATGGCAAACGTAACCGTCATTCGCAAAAAGAGCAGCCGTGTCAGCCCCACGCTGCGTTTCCAGTTTGATTACTGGCTGCTGCTGGCTGTAGCCGGGCTGTTGGTTATTGGGATGCTGATGGTCTACAGCACCACTTTTGACTACGGCCTGCGCTTCAAAGACGACGCCACCTACTACTTCCAGCGGCAATTGGTGGCGTTGGTCATTGGTCTCGCCTGTATGCTCACCATCATGCAGTTTGACTACCACATCCTGCGCCGGGTTTCCATTCCCCTCATGGTCGTCACGTTGGTCGGGCTGCTCTTTGTCCTCTTTTTTGGCGAGAGCTTCCTGGGGGCGCAGCGTGGTTTTTACGAAGGCTCATACCAGCCCTCAGAGGTAGCAAAACTGGTGACCATTCTCTACATTGCCCACTGGCTATCTACCAAAGGCGAACGTATCAAGCTGCTAACTTATGGCCTCATTCCTTTTTCTATTATCACCGGCGTTATTTGCGCCCTGATTGTGCAGCAGCCAGACTTGGGCACAGCCGGGTTGATTGCCCTGGTTAGTTTCACCATCTTTTTTGTAGCCGGGGCTGACTGGCGGCAGTTTGTTATTGCCGGATTGGTGGGCGGGTTGGCTTTTGTGTTTCTGGCTTATGCACTGCCCCACGCCGCCGAGCGCATGGATGCTTACACAACCGCCCTGCGCGACCCGGAACAGGCAAGCTGGCATGTGCAGCAAACCCTCATTGCCCTGGGGCGTGGTGGCCTTTGGGGTGTGGGCTTGGGTGAAAGCACCCAAAAGTTTGGCCCGCTGCCGCTGGCGCACACGGATGGCGTGTTTGCGGTATTGGGTGAAGAGTTAGGCTTGTTTGGCAGCCTCATTGTGTTGGGACTGCTGATCATGTTGATATGGCGCGGTCTGCGGGCGGCGCGGCACGCGCGCGATAGTTTTGGCTTTTTGCTGGCGCTGGGCATTACCTTTTGGTTGGGGTATCAGGCGTTGATGAATGTGGCGGTGATCACGGCCGTGATTCCCTTCACCGGCATCCCCCTCCCCTTTCTTAGCTACGGCGGTTCGTCACTGGTAATTTCGCTGGTGGCGGTAGGCATTTTGCTCAACATCTCCCGCGACGAAGCCCTACAGAAACGGCCGCAGCCGGTTGGTAAACAGTGAACAGTAAGCAGTGAGCGGTAAACAGTCAATCCACTGCTTACTGCTCACCGCTTACTGCTCACTTCTTGAAAATGCGAGTTCTCATCTGCGCGGGTGGCACAGGTGGCGGCATTTATCCCGCTTTAGCCGCCGCTACCGAATTACAAAAGGCGGGCATTGCCCAAGAGGATATTTTGTGGATCGGCACAAAAGGTGAAATGGAAGAGACATTAGTGCCACGAGCCGGCTTGAAGCTGGAAACGATTAGCGGCGGCGCCATTGCCGGGGTCTCACTGCCCCTGAAGCTGAAAAATGGCGCGCGTCTGGCGGCCAGCCTGCCACAATCGCTGCGCATCGTGCGCCGCTTTCGCCCGAATGTGATGTTTATGACCGGCGGTTATATGGCCGCGCCGGTTACACTCGCCTGTCGCGCGTTGGGTGTGCCCATTGTCATTTATCTGCCCGATGTGGAACCGGGGGCGTCGGTACGTTTTTCCCTCCGTTTTGCCCGCAAAATCGCGGCTACCACAGAAGACAGCGCCCGTTTTGTGCCGCCGCAAAAGCTGGTGGTGACGGGCTATCCGGTGCGCCCGGAACTGCTAGAGGCAACACAATTAAGCCAGGAAGAAGCATTAGCCCGGTTTGGTTTGCAGCCGGGGCGACCCACCCTCTTTGTCTTTGGTGGCAGCCGGGGCGCGCAAAAGATCAACCGGGCGCTGATGGGCTGCCTGCCGGAACTGCTGGCGCAGACGCAAATCATCCACGTCAGCGGCACGTTGACCTGGCCGGAAGTGGAAAGCAACTGGCAGGGCTTGACGGATGAACAAAAACAGTGGTATCGGCCGTATCCCTATTTGCACGACGAGATGGGGCCGGCCTACCGGGCGGCCGACCTGGTGGTGGCCCGCGCCGGGGCCAGCATGTTGGGCGAGTGCCCGGCGTTTGGCCTGCCCGCCATTTTAATCCCGCTGGCCTGGGCCTGGCGCTACCAGAAGGTGAATGCGGACTACCTGACGGAACGGGGCACGGCCGTGCAGCTCACCGACGACACCCTGGCCGCCCAACTGCTGCCCACCATCCGGCGTTTGCTGGACGACCCCGACGCCCTGGCCCGCATGAGCGCCGCCGCCCGCACTCTGGATAAACCGGATGGAGCGGAGAGGCTGGCGCAGTTGATTTTGGAAGTATGAGATTGGAGATTCGGGATTGAAGATTGCCAATCTCTAATCTCCAGTCTCCAATCTCAAGACCGTGAAGGACATCATACATGCTAAGTTTGTCGTCTTTATTCTGGATCGCCGTGGGGGCATTTGCCCTGGTGGGCGCGCTGCGCGGCTGGGCCAGAGAGATTGTGGCCACGTCGGGGCTGGTGTTGGCGCTGTTCATTATCAACCAGTTTGGCTTTACCCTTTTGAGTTTATTAGGCCAGACGCCAGCCGCTCTAAACGACCCGACATTGGCGCAGAAGCGGCAGTTTTACCTCTATTCGGCCATTCTGATGTTCCTGGCCTTTTTCAGCTACCAGAGTCCACGGCTGTCCGGCACCATTGGCGCCCGTTTACGGCCGCGCGATACCTTTCAAGACAAATTGTTAGGCGCGATAGTAGGCGGCGTCAATGGCTATCTCATCGCCGGGGCCATCTGGGCCTTTTTGGAGTATGTTAACGTGGGCGCGTCACAGTGGGTACAGTTAGCGCCGGGTGTGCCGTACCCGTTTGACCCGGCAATTATTGTGCGTCCGGCGGTGGGCACAACCGCAGCCAATTTGGCTATGCGCATGCCCATCCCGCTGCTATCGCCCTATTTGCCATATTTGATGGTGTTGATGTTTTTATTTGTGATTATTGTGATGATATAGGCAATGACAAAGTTCACCCTCCAACCTGGTATGCACCTGCACCTGCTCGGCATTGGCGGCGCAGGCATGAGCGCGATTGCGCGGGTGTTGTTGGGGCGTGGATTTGTGGTTTCGGGTTCGGATATGAAGCTGAATGAGGTCACGGCCGTGCTGCAAACTGAGGGCGCGATCATTGACGAAGGCCACCAGGCCGAACACATCACCGGCGCAGATGCGCTGGTGATCACCTCGGCGGCGGCCCCGGATAACCCGGAAATTGTGGCTGCGGAAATTGCCGGAATTCCCATTTTGAAGCGGGCCGACTTTTTGGGGCAGCTTATGGCCGGGCATATCGGCATTGCCATTGCCGGGACACATGGCAAAACGACAACGACGGGCATGATTGCCCAGATTTTGCTGGAAGCGGAGCTGGACCCGACGGTGATTGTGGGCGGCATGTTACCGGCAGTGGGTGGCAACGGCCGTGCCGGGCAAGGTGACTACTTTGTCATTGAGGCCGACGAATATGACCATATGTTTCTGGGGCTGCGTCCCGAATTGATTGTGATCACCAACATCGAACACGACCACCCGGACATCTTCGCCACCGCCCGCGCTTACGACGACGCCTACCAGCAATTTGCAGCGCTGCTGCCGGATGGCGGGCGGCTGGTGGCCTGCGCCGATGACCCCGGCGTGGCCCGGCTGCTGAAAAAGCTGAATCTGCCCGGCGTAGAAGTGACTACGTATGGCCTGGGAGAAAACAGCGCACCACCGGATTATCAGGCGGTTGATTTGCGTCCCAATCAGTTGGGCGGCATGGACTTTCTGGTAGAAACGGAAGGGCAGATGGTGGGGCTGGCCCGGCTGCGGGCGCCGGGAAAACACAATGTCCTCAACGCGCTGGCAGCCATTATTGTGGGTTTAGACCTGGGCGTAGATTTTAACACCATCCGCACGGCATTGGCCGCCTTCAGTGGTATAAACCGGCGCTTTGAACTGATCGGTGAGGTGGGTGATGTGACCGGCGCTACAACAGACGTTGTAACGATCATTGATGATTATGCGCATCACCCCACCGAGATTGAAGCAACGTTGCAGGCGGCGCGGCAGCGGTATCCGGGCCGCCGCCTGTGGGCGGTGTGGCAGCCACACACCTTCAGCCGCACCAAACTGCTGCAAAACCGGTTTGCTGCCTGTTTTGCCGCCGCCGACCGGGTGGTGGCGTTGGATATTTATCGCAGTCGGGAAACAGAGACGTTGGGCATGGACACGGCCGTGATCGTGCAGGCCATGAACCACCCACAAGCCGTGCATATTCCCCACCGCCGCGACGCCGCCGACTACATCCTGGAGCGCGTCCGCCCCGGTGATGTCATCCTCACGCTGGGCGCGGGTGATGGCAATGAAGTGGGAAAATGGATATTAGAAGGACTAGAAGTTCAACTTCCTGGCAGAAGTTGAACTTCTCATCGAACCTATGAAAACAACAACCACTATTCGTCTGGCTACCTACAAACTGTTTTATGAAACATTTGGTGATGAGTTGCAGCTTGATGTGTCGCTCAGCCGGTACACCTCGGCGCGGGTGGGCGGCCCGGCCGAAATGTTCCTGACCGTGTATGACGCCCCCAGCCTGCAAAAAGCGGTGGAACTGGCTTACGCCGAACAAATCCCCTATTTCATTTTAGGCGGCGGTTCCAACATTTTGGTATCTGACGAAGGCGTGGCCGGTCTGGTGATCATGAACCGGGCTAAAAACATCAGCTACCGCCACATTGGGGCGCACGTAGTTTGCACGGTGGAATCAGGCGCGAACCTGTCGTCGCTGGCACGGCAGTGCATTGGCAAGGGACTGGGCGGCCTGGAATGGGCCATTGGCGTGCCGGGCACGGTGGGCGGCGCGGTGGTGGGCAACTCGGGCGCACATGGCAGCGACATGGCGGCCACGCTGCGGGCAACCACGGTGTGGGAACCGGGGCGCGGTGTGCGCATCTATAACAACCACGAAATGGAATATGGCTACCGGACGAGCATATTGAAGAAGGAACACGGCCGTGAAATTTTCCGCCGTGTCATTTTGACGACCGAACTGGTGCTGACGCCGGAAAGCGTGGATGTATTGACCGCCCGCGCTGAAGGGTTTACCGCCCATCGCAAACAAACGCAGCCAGGCGGGGCTACCGTTGGCTCCATGTTCAAAAACCCGGAAAATTATTACGCTGGGTATCTCATTGAAGCCGCCGGTTTGAAAGGCTACCGTGTGGGCGGCGCACATATTTCTGAAAAACACGCCAACTTTTTTGTGAATGACGAAGACGCCACCGCCGAAAATGTGCGCACCCTCATTGCTGAAGCGTGGAATACCGTGCGCGAGCAGTTTGACGTGGAAATGGAGTTGGAAGTGGAGTTGGTGGGTAAGTGGGATTTTGAAGCGTAAAACGTGATGCGTGATACGTGACCCGTGATTGTGTCACGCATCACGAATAACTTATGGAAAACGGTTCAGAGCGCAAAATACGGGTCGGCGTCATCTTCGGCGGGCGGTCGGGCGAACATGAAGTGTCGCTGCAATCGGCGCAGTCGGTGATGCAGGCGTTGGACCCGGCGAAGTATGTGGTGGTGCCGATTGGCATTGACAAACACGGCCGTTGGCTGACTGGCGATCCCCTGGCGGCCCTGACCGAAGGACACGCTTCCCAACCGGCGACGCTGCTGCCCGATCCCCAATCGGCGGCCTTGATGCAAGTGGAAGAAAGCGAACGACAAATCACAGGATTAACGGCGAACCCGAAGCAGCTGCGGGCTGTGGCCGAACTCGATGTCATCTTCCCCGTCTTGCACGGCCCGTATGGCGAGGATGGCACGGTACAGGGATTGCTGGAACTGGCAGACCTGCCCTATGTGGGCGCAGGTGTGGTGGGTTCGGCGGTGGGCATGGACAAGGCCATCTTTAAGCAGGTGATGGCGGCCAATGGGCTGCCGGTGCTGCCCTGGCGATTGGTACTCGCCAGCCAATGGCGGGCGCAGCCGGAAACGGTGCTGGCGGCGATTGAAGCGGAACTGCCCTACCCCGTCTTTAGCAAACCGGCCAATCTTGGCTCCAGCGTGGGCATTTGCAAATGCCACAACCGGGCCGAACTGCGCGCCGGACTGGACGAAGCCACCCGGTATGATCGGCGGGTGGTGGTGGAACAGGGCATTAACGGCCGTGAACTGGAAGTCGCCATCCTGGGCAATGATGACCCCATCGCCAGCGTGGTGGGTGAAATACGCCCTCGCCGCGATTTTTACGATTACGTCGCCAAATACATCAGCGACGATTCCGAACTGATTATTCCCGCGCCCTTAACGCCAGAAATGGCGGCGCAGGTGCGCGAGCTGGCAATACAGGCCTATCGGGCTATTGATTGCGCCGGGTTAGGCCGGGTAGATTTATTACTCGACAAAGATTATGGTAAGTTGTACCTCAACGAAATCAACACCATCCCCGGCTTTACGCGCATTTCCATGTATCCCAAACTGTGGGAAGCCAGCGGCCTCAGCTACAGCGACCTGCTGGATAAATTGATTGAACTGGCAATGGAACGACATGAGGAAAAAGAGCAGTTGAAGAAGAGTTTTGAGATTGGAGATTAAAGATTGAAGATGTCGCCATCTCCAATCTCCAATCTCTAATCTCTCAATAAGCATGAGAACACGACGCCCCCTCAACCAACCACGACTACGCAAACAGCCGAAAATGCGGCGGCTGGAAGCGTCGGCGTTTGTGGCCCAGCCCCGGCTGAAAGTGCCCAAAACTGCTCGCAAACGGCAGCGTCGCAATTTCCGGCGCGTGCGTGTGCCGGTAGCAGGCATCAAACAGGTGGTATTGTCGGCGCGTTGGGTGAGTCTGCTGCTGCTGGCGATGGTGGTCATGGCGTTGGTGATGATTGGGCAGGATGAGCAGTTTTATGTGACTACGATTCCGGTGGATGGGGCCAACGCCATTCCGGCGGCGGAGATTGTGACCGCCAGCCAGTTGGCGCGGCAGCACATTTTTGCCGCCGATCCCTCCGGGGCGGCGGCGGGCATCCTGGCGGTGCCCGGCGTCCTGTCGGCCACGGTGACGGTGCAGTGGCCGAACCAGGTTCACATTCAAATCAAGGAAAATTCTCCCACCGCCCTGTGGGTGGAGGGCAGCGAGCAATACTGGATATTGGCCGACGGCCGTCTGCTGCCTGCCCGCGCGCATGTGTTGGGGCTGCTGATGATTGAGGCCGAAGGGAAAACGGCCACGGCGACGGCAGCGGCGACGGCCGTGCCTGCCGCTGAAAATACCACCCCCACTGCCGACATTGCTTTTGTCCCCACCGATGTGCTGGCAGGGGCGCTGCAACTAAAGGCGCTGCGCCCCAACATTGAGCGGCTGTATTACCAGCCGGGCAACGGTCTCAGCTACCAGGACGGCCGTGGCTGGCGCGCCTACTTTGGCAGTGGATTGGATATGGAACAAAAACTGGTCGTCTACGAGACCATCATTGAGCAGTTGCAAAGTCAGGGCATTACCCCGGCTTATGTGAGTGTGGCCAATCAGGCACGGCCGTTTTATCGCAGTAATTAAGAAGTGAGCGGTGAGCAGTTATCAGTGAGCAAAAAAAAACCACTGCTTACTGCTCACTGATAACTGCTCACTGAAGAAGAGGGCACATGGCAGACATTATCTTTGGACTGGATATTGGCACTACCAAAATCTGTGCGGTTGTTGGTGAAATACGGGAAGGGCAACTGCAAATTATCGGCCTGGGCATCACCCCGTCGCGGGGGATGCGCAAGGGCATGGTGATTGATGTGGGCGAGGCGTCGGTGGCATTGGCTACGGCCGTGGAACAGGCCGAACAAACCTCCGGCTACGATCTCTCCCAGGCACTCGTCAGCATGGCGGGTGAACATATCAGCTCCACCAACAACAACGGCATCGTGCCCATCAACCGCAACAGTCATGGCGTCACCGCCGATGACATTGAAAAAGCACTGGACATTGCCCAGGCCATTCCCCTGCCCCATAACCGGCAAATCGTCCACATCATCCCACGCGGCTACAAAATTGATGACCAGGACGGCGTGCGCAGCCCGCTGGGTATGCATGGATTTCGCCTGGAAGTGGAAGCACACATTGTTACGGCCGACAGACCTGCCCTGCAAAACCTCTCCCAATGTACCCATAACGTGGGCATCCATTCCACCGAATTTGTCTTAAACGCCCTGGCCTCTGGTGAAGCGGTGCTGGAACCCAACGAACGCGACATGGGCGTGATTGTGGCCGACATTGGCGGCGGCACCACCGACATCGCTCTCTATGCACAGGGCAAAGCGTGGTATACCCGTGTCTACCCCATCGGCGGCTACCACATCACCAACGACATCGCCATTGGCCTGCGCGCCCCCTACGATGTGGCCGAACAGGTCAAAATCCAGTATGGCGACTGCCGCCCGGACAAAATTGACCCGGAGCATGTCTTTACCGTGGAACCATTTGGCGGCGAAAAAATCCAGGTCGGCCGTCAGGATTTGGCTCACGTCATTGAAGCCCGCGTCGAAGAGATTTTTCAGGTGGTGCTGCAAGATTTGAAGCGTTGCAGCTACGAAGGGCTGCTACCCGCAGGTATTGTGCTCACCGGCGGTACAGCCCAACTGCGCGGCATTGCCGACATTGCCGAGCGGGTACTGAATGTGCCCGCGCGGGTGGCCCAGCCGCGCAACCTGACAGGCATGATAGATAAACTCCATTCGCCCGCTTACGCCACCAGCGTGGGACTGCTGCGCTGGGCCATGAGCGATAACCACCTCTACCAGCCTCGCGGCCAACAACGTGAGTGGGGCCGGCGGGTGGGGTCGTTATTGAAGACGTTATTACCAGGTTAATTCGTAGGGGCGAGGCAGGTGGGTTTCAATCTGTCTGGCAGGAGGAACTGTCTCCCACCTGCCTCGCCCCTCCAAGAGGGTTGAAGAGATGAAAACAAAAAATGGAACAGCGCAGCAGTTACCTTTGCAGCGGATGCCCGTTGCCGAAGGATCCGCCTTGATCAGGGTCGTGGGTGTGGGCGGCGGTGGCAGCAATGCCATTAACCGCATGATCGAGGCTAACATCGCCGGCGTGGACTTTATCGCCATCAACACCGACCAGCAGGCGTTACGGGGCTGTAATGCCCGCACGCGAGTGGCTATTGGCGAGCGGGCCACCCGCGGTTTGGGGTCGGGCGGCAAGGCCGATATTGGCGCCAAAGCGGCCGAGGAGTCATTGGAAGAACTGCATGAAGTATTGCAGGGGTCAGACATGGTGTTTGTTACCGCCGGCATGGGCGGCGGCACGGGTACCGGCGCGGCGCCGATTGTGGCCAAAGCGGCGCGGGAAGAGGGCGCGTTGACCATTGGCGTGGTCACCAAACCGTTCATGTTTGAAGGCACGCAGCGGATGCGGGCAGCGGAAACGGGCATTGAACAGTTGAAAGAACATGTGGACACGCTGATTGTGATTCCCAATGATCGGCTGCTGGAAATGGGCGACCGGCGCGTTTCGCTGCTGGACTCGTTCAAACTGGCGGACGATGTGCTGCGTCAGGGCATCCAGGGCATCAGCGAATTGATTACCGTGCCCGGTCTGATTAACCTGGACTTTGCCGACGTGCAAACGGTGATGTCTTTGGGCGGCGCGGCGCTGATGGCTGTGGGCAGCGGTAAGGGCGATGACCGGGCGCGCATTGCCGCAGAAGCGGCGCTCTCCAGCAAGCTGCTGGATGTGACCATTGATGGGGCCAAGGGTATTTTGTTCAACATTACCGGCGGCACAAATATGAGCCTGCATGAAATTAACCAGGCAGCGAGCGTGATTCGGGAGACGGCCCACCCGGATGTGAACCTGATCTTTGGTGCGGTGATTGATGAGACGCTGGATGATGAGGTGCGGGTGACGGTGATTGCCACGGGCTTTGAGCATGGCTCGCCGCTGATGCACCGGATCACGCGGCCGGATACGCGCGTTACCAGCCGCCCCACACAGCCGCCGACGCGGGTGACGGCGCCGCCGGCCAGCGCCGGGGCCACTGGTTCCGGCTACAGGCCAGCCGCCTCCACTCAGCCGGCCCAGAGCAAACCGGCCACGTATCCGATGGATAATATGGACATTCCCGCCTTCTTGCGCAAACGGGAGAATCAGTAGGCGGTAAACGGTTATCGGGGGGGATTTTTTGTAATGAACAGGTGAGAGGGCACGGCCGTAGTGGGAGGGGGTACGGCCGTTTACCAACTCTGCCTCCCCCAGAGCAATACCACGTGAATAGCCGGATAGCCCGCGACGGAAAACGTGGTGGTGACTGGCAAGCACATGTGGCACGGTGATAGCACCGGCCACACCGACCCAAGAAGACCTTGCCACAGCCGGGGGAGGCGTCTGGCGAGGCAATTATCTAAACTACGAAGGTTATAAAATGATTGCGACAACGACGAATCCCCAAACACTTACCCTGGCCGAAAAGGCCGAAATTGTGGAAACAAGCGAGGCGAATATGGTTCGTGCGGTTCTGGGTAACCTGCCACCCGAGCTGGCGGCGGAATATGGGGCTGGTTGCCAGGAAGTCGGCGGTGCGGCAGCTGAGTTTTTTGCACGGATGCCTATTGTTCTTTTTAATCGGGCGGTTGGGTTGGGCGTGCGCAAACCGGCCACCGAAGCCATGGTTGATGAATTGATGCAATTATACGGCCGTCGCCAAACCCCCTTCGGTATTGACGTTAGCCCGGCTGCCCAACCCACACAACTGCCGGACTGGCTGTTAGAACGAGGGTTGCAGCCCGGTTATAACCTGGCCAAGGTAATTCGGGGGGCAGAACCGCCACCCCATATTGAGACAGATTTGCGCATTGAGCCAGCGACCGAAGCGAACGCTGCCCATTTTGCTCATGTTGCCGTAGGAGGTTTTGGTATGCCGGATTGGATGGTCCCTTTGTTTGAGTTTCTAGCGACTCTACCCAATAGCTACAGCTATGTGGCTTATGCCGACAACGAGCCAGCAGCCATCGGCTCGATGTATATCGGTGACGGCGTGGCGGCGCTCTTTAATGGCGCAACCCTGCCAGAGTATCGTCGGCGCGGCGGACAGGGGGCGATTATGGCGCGACGGATTCAGGATGCTATCGCTTTAGGCTGTCAATGGCTGACAACCGAAACGGGTGAAGACACGCTGGAAGCACCGAACCCCTCTTATCATAACATGCTCCGCACGGGTTTCCACCTGGCTTATTTGCGCCCAACTTATGTCTATGAGCCGAAAACGGCCGTTTCTGGACTATAAAAAAGTTGGCCGTCTATAAGGCAAATAGACCGCACTAAGTAAGCGATTTGGTTATTCAAAAAAGGTACAGACCGGGATACGAACATTGTTCCACATCCTCGGAATCGCTGTTTAAGAAGTAAGCATCAACAATTTTTTGTCGATGGTGGCGCTGTTAGCGCCTAACTGGTCCTCATCACGGCTGGTAAATCCGTGTATCCGGCCGAAAAGCAGCCCAGGAAAACCAGAAGTGATCCACTTTCACAACCGGCGTGAGCGTCTGGCCGACCAGTTCGCCAGCCGTTGCCTGACCAAAGATGTTCCACACGCTGCCTGTTTGTTCGTCGGTGATACGGCCGTCGGCTATAATGAACGTCAGCGTTCGCCCGTTTACCACCCGTTCAAACACGCCGCTGGCGCCCACATCCTGCCCCTCGGCAATACTGCTGCTGTCTAGGGCCGAAGCCAACCCTGGCTGCCAGAAAACGACAATTTCCGTACCACCGACACGGTCATTGACCACGCCCACTTCTTGCAACACCTGGTTGGGATAAGCGGCGACTTCATCCTGCAAAGCTACCGTAGTCACGCGAGCCATCGCCGGTAACTGGTCTGGTGTTTCGCCCCGGAACAAGAAGGGGGAGCCGTTGATATTGTCGTAACCCACATAGGGATTTTGCCCGTACCGCCGTGTATAGCCTGTGTCCCGTGACAAAACCTGCGCCTGAGGGTATTGGGCTTTAGCCTCGGCCCAACTAATGATGGTGGCGGGCAGAAAGGTCAGGCGCGCGCCGGTCAGTTCGCCGATGACGGCGTCGCCGCTGGCCTGCTGCCACCAGCTTTCCGTTTGCCGGTCATACATCAGCAGATTGCTAAAGCGCAGCCGTCCGGTGGCGCCAAAGTCAAGCGCCTGCCCATTGACGGTGGCGTCAAACACAATGGCTGTGTTGCACAAGGGGCAGAAGGTGATTACCACCGGCCGTCCCCCCACCACATCGTTGACGATCTCGTGCCAGGTCAATATCTGGAAAGGGTAAATGCGCACGTCGCCCTGTTCTTTAAAGAGGATGACCGGCTCCAGGTCGTCCAGCCAGGCACCGGCTGCGGCGGTGGAGATGAAGGTGGGGTTGTCAATGGCCGGGATGCCGTCTTTGGGCGGCCCGCCGGAGAAGATTTCGCTGTAGGGGATGGTGTGAATGGTAAAGTCGGTGCTGAATTCGCGGGCGGCGCCGGGCGGCGGCTCTGCGGCGGGCAGCATGGCGGGTGATGGCGGGGGGGAAGTGGGGGGCACGGCCGTTGCCCGGCTCTGTTCGGTTTCTACTGTGGCTATTGGCGCTATCCTGGTGATGGGGCCAATCGGGGGACGACCGTCACGGTCAGCACCCCCCGGGCTAATCGTACAGGCCGCCAGAGTAAAGGTCAGGCCAATTAACCATCCCACCCGTCGCAAACGTAAATGAATCCACATAGATGCACCTCCATTGGGCAAAATTCAGTTTACCACGCATGGGCGATGCGTAAAAGGAAAACATCCACCGCCTGGGTTGCGCGACGACTGACTATTAACGCTCCTTTTACGGGTGAGCAAACTTTTGGAAAAATTGCGGGTTGCCAGGGGTACGGCCGTGTGTTATAATGCCCGCCATTATGCCAAATGTGGGGGGGTCAGCAGCAATAAACACCATATATGGCGCTTTTTGTGCCTTTTTATCGAGACCCGCTCCATATCTGGGTTTGCCTTAAACCGGAGGCTATTTTGCATTGTCCATACTGCCACCACCCTAAAACAAACGTCATAGATACCAGCCACGATACGCGCGGCGGCACCAGGCGGCGGCGGGTGTGTGACCACTGTGGGCAACGTTTTACCTCTTATGAGCGGCCGGTGTTGGCCACGCCGCTGCTCATCAAACAGGATGGCACCCGTGAGGAATTTTCCCGCGAGAAGTTGATGAGCGGACTGCGCATTGCCTGCACGAAACGCCCCGTTGCCGCCGAGGATATAGAGCGCATTGCCGGTGAGGTAGAAGCGGAATTGCAACAACTGGGCAAAGCGGAAGTATCGAGCAAACTGGTGGGCGATTCCGTGATTGAAAAACTGCGAGAACTGGACGAGGTGGCCTACATTCGCTATGTCACCGTTTATATGAATCTGGATGACCTGGAAGCCATACGTAAAGAGATAGACCGGCTGCGCGCCACGAAGTAACCCGGTAACCCACAACAAAACCCACCAGCCCGACAGTAACAAGTCACGATTGTTCACTTTGTAAACCCATAACCATAAGGAGATAGGAAACCATGTCAGATACAGAAAATGTGCAAGTTCAGGCACTCAAAACGGCCGCGCCATCCAAAAACGGCACACATGGCAAGAATGGCAAAAATGAGTTAGGCGCAGACAGCATTTATTTTAAGGTGTCGGTGCCCACCAGCATTGTGAAGCGTGACGGCCGTATTGTCCCCTTTGACGATCAACTCATCCACAATGCCCTGGAACGCTGTTTTGCCAGCCTGGGGCTGGAACCCAAAACTTCCATTGACGACATCACCCACCAGGTGGTCAACGTGGTCGCTGCCAAATTTGACCTGCCCACCGTGGAAGGAGTGCAGGACATTGTAGAGATGGTGCTGCAAGCCGCCGGTGAATATGACGCCGCCAAACATTACATCCTCTACCGCGCCGAACATGCCAAAATCCGTGCCAAACGCCCCGTCCCGGATGAAGTGCGCGAAGCGTTCGCCGAATCTGACCCCTACTTCCCCACCCAACTGCAAAAATTCCAATTTTATGACAAGTATTCCCGCTTTAACTATGAATTAGGCCGCCGCGAAACATGGCTGGAGACGGTAAACCGGGCGGTGGATTACTTGCGGGAATTGTCCGATTACCGGCTGCCCGCCAGCGTCTATGACCGGATTCGCCAGGGCATTTTGGAAATGAAAGTGATGCCCTCCATGCGGTTGCTGGCGATGGCCGGCCCGGCGGCCCGCCGCAACAACATTGCCATCTACAACTGCTCCTACATGCCCGTAGACAGCATTGACTCTTTTGTGGAGGCGCTCATCATCTCCATGAGCGGCTGTGGCGTGGGCTTTTCCGTGGAGCGGCAGTACGTGGAACAATTCCCACGTATTGCCCGCCAGTCTGGCAAACCGGCGCCTACCCATGTGGTCAAAGACACCTCAGAGGGTTGGGCGGAGGCGCTGCGCATTGGTCTGACAACCTGGTTCAATGGCGAAGATGTGAAGTTTGATTTTTCAGAAGTACGACCGGCAGGCATGCCCCTGCGGGTGAAAGGGGGGCGTGCTTCTGGCCCGGAACCACTGCGGCAAATGCTGGAGTTTGCACGGGGCCGGATTACGGCGCGGCAGGGGAGTTTTCTACGGCCGTTAGACGCCCATGACATCATGTGTGCCGTCGGCAACGCCGCCGTCTCCGGTGGGGTGCGCCGCACCGCCATGATCTCCCTTTTTGACTACGATGACCTGGAAATGCGCCACTGCAAAGATGGCGACTTCTGGCGCAATAACAGCCAACGTTGGAACGCCAACAACAGCGCCGTCTGGCCCAGCCGCGAACTCAGCCAGGCGGAAATCACCCGTTTTGTGCTGGATATGGTGGAGTCGGGCCGGGGGGAACCGGGCATCTTCAACCGGCGCGCGGCTGTGGAGAATCGCCCGACACGGCGTGCGCCAGCCGACTTTGGCAGTAATCCATGCGGGGAAATTTTGCTGCGGCCGTATCAGTTCTGCAACCTCACCAGCGCCATCGCCCGCGCCGAAGATACCTATGAAACACTGCGTGACAAAGTGGAACTGGCAGCCATCATCGGCACCATTCAGTCCATGGCCACCTACTTCCCCGGCTTACGCCAGGAATGGCAAAAGAACTGCGAAGAAGAACGGCTGCTGGGCGTAGACCTGAACGGGCAAATGGACAGCCTGACGGTACAGGAACCGGATGTGCAAGCGCGTTTACGCGAAGTGGCGGTGGAAACCAACCGTGTTTATGCCGAACTGTTGGGCATCAAGCAATCAGCTTCGGTGACGTGTGTCAAACCCTCGGGGAATTCCTCACAGTTGGTGGATTCTTCGTCTGGGCTTCATGCGCGGTGGGCGCCCTATTACATCCGCAATGTGCGTGTAGGCTCTCATTCGCCGGTGTTCAAAGCGCTGCAAGATGCCGGCGCGCCCATGGACCCAGAAAATGGGCAAACCCGCGATTCGGCCATTACCTGGGTGGTGCATTTCCCGGTGAAGTCGCCGGCTACGGCCGTGACCCGCAACGACCGCACCGCTCTGGAACAATGCGAGTTTTGGCTGCAAAACAAAATTAACTACACTGAACACAACCCCAGCGTCACCATCACCTACCAGCCCAACGAAGTGCTGGACATCATCCGTTGGGTCTGGGAACACCAGGACAAAATTGGGGGCATGGCCTTCTTACCCGCCTTCGACGCCCAATATGACCAGATGCCGTACATCGAAATTGATCAGGAAGAATACGAACAACTGGCAGCCAAATTCCCAGATATAGATTTCTCCAAGATTTACCGGTATGAGGAAGAAGATTTAACCACCGCCGCCCAAGAACTGGCCTGCCTGGCCGGTAACTGCGACATATAACAAGATTCGCAGCAGACAAGTGCAGACAAGTGGCTGACCAAAGGGTCAGCCACTTTTTGTATTGATTGGCAATAGCCAGGGCTTTTGTAAGCTACCTCGCTTAAAAAATAGCCTTAGGGTGTAGTTGACACTTTAATATAACTTAAAGATAATTGTTTTGTAATTCTTTTATGATTTGTGTGTGCCTTAATTAGGCGTCGTATTGTTAGAGTAGTGGCCAGAGGTACCGCCAATCCCATTTAAGTGACATTTCGAGGAGAAAGGGTATGAAAAACGAATCTGGGCGCGATGACCAGACAATAAGTGTGGATAATCGTATTCCCTACGAACAACCCGCTATCATTTACAAAGGCAAAATCAATACACGCGCCGGTACACCAATTTCCATTCCAGACGGCAGTACATCTGTTGTAGACCCGGCTGATTTATTCGGCGACGATTAGGCATCTCTTTTTGTTTTCTTTGCTCTACTGAAAGAACCTGCTTGAAGGCAGGTTCTTTTTTTATATTTGTTCCGGCCTGACAGGTTTTTGACCAGTTCAACTTGAAACATTGTTGAACAAAAACCTGTCAGGTCTCCAGAGGGACTGAACGCCAACCTTTTTTGTCAGGGCAACACACCAGGGTTGGGAAAGGGCCATTCCCGGAAATCAATCAGGCAATTGTTGCGGTCAATCCAGTAGGGATACCGTTCCAGGCTGACATGAGAGGTGGAAACGAGAGGACAGCTAACCACGCCGGGGAAAAGCCCCGTCCCATAAGCAATGGCGTCCACCACCTGATCGCTGGCATCTCGCAAAATCACTTCATCACCGCCATTTCCCAGTCGTAAAAATGTGTTGGGGTCGCCCCAGGCCAGATCATCAATCATATCCGGGACAAGGGGGTCCGTGTCCAGAATTTCAAAGTCTGGGTTGAAACCGAACTCTGCAAAAAACGCGGTAGCGGCCGTGGCGATGACTAACGTCTGTCCGGGAGCAAGAATGACGCCAGGCGGAAAACGGCGCACATCTTCAAAATCGGTGGGGTTTACCGCATCCCCCAGGCTAAAATTGCTGAGGTCAACCGGATGATTGGTAGGGTTGACCAGTTCAATGAATTCGGTATCGTCTTGCGCGCCGTAGGGATCATAAAGCACTTCGCTGATGAGAACATGACGAGCCGGGGGAATGTAATCGCGCATGACAAGGGGCATGTGCAGCCGATAGCCCCAATCGCCCCAAAACATCTCGGCCAGAAGGGTATAGGCGGCGTCTGACTGCACCTGCAAGGCCAGTTCGCGGTTGCCTTTGCTGGAGAGTTCAGAGCCGTTGAGACTGCCGATATGAATGTAACCACGGCCGTCCGCCTGCACCAGTACCATCTTGTTGTGAATGCCCAGGCCAGTGGGGTTGCCCGTTTTGCAGACCATGTTTAGCGATTCGGTTAACGCCAGCATATTGACATAATCGCAAGTGGCGCTGTTGCTGATCGGGCTGCTGGCGCTATCAAAAAAGCTGTCCAGCAGCAGCCGGACAGTAGCGCCACGCCGAGCGGCGGTGATATATGCTTCCAGCCGTGGATTGGGATTGTCCACCGGGTTGGAAAGAGAGGAACCCCAATACGGCCGTTCATCCAACTGCTGTACCAACACCACATCTCCCGCCCCGGCCCGGCTCACCATGCCCAATAAGGCGTCATCACGGCGCAAACTGTTTTCGGGCGACTGCACCAGTTCAAAGGCAAAGGTACCGTGTACGGCCGTTGGCGCTAAAAACCGCACCGGGTAGCTGATGCCGCCGGTGACCGTCACCGGCACAAAACCGGGCGGCGGGGCGCCAATGAGATGCGTCCCGGTAATGTCCACATGCATTGCCGGGTCAAAATCACGGTTGAAGATGGTCTGCACATGATTGACCACACCGGGCGCATCGGTAATCAGCGCCACGCCGCGCCGTCCCCAGCTGCCATCGCTTTTGTCATCGTTGGGCAGGCTGTTTGGGCTAAGATTCTCACTGCTAATGATCACCCGTTCGCCATCAATCAATATAAATTTAGCGTGGATATAGGTATAGCGATCATAGATGCTCTGGGGGCTTTCGTTGAACATAAACCAGCAGTGGGCGCCGGCATTGGCTAACAGTTGGCAAATATACCGCTCCTGGTCACTGACGCCGCCGACCGGCTCCGCCTCCATGAGGATGGTCACCGCCACACCCCGCTGCCGCGCCGCCAACAACGCCCCGGCGATAGCCACGTTTTCAAAGGTCTGGGTTTCAATGTGGATGCTGGTTTGGGCGCGGGCAATCTGGTCAACAATAGCATGATAGGCATTATCGGGAGCGATGGCGATGGTAAGCACGGCCGTTTCCGTCATCTGCGCCGTCCAGAAAAACTCGTCCAAATCCCAGCCAGGGAACATCACTTTACGGCCGTCGCTGACATCTGTGTTCCCCTGCACCCAATCAGCGGCGCGGTTCGTGTCCGGCAGGGGCAGCCCGGTTTGCTGGTCGCGGGCGCGATAGAGAATCTGGCCATTGCTGCTAAAGCTGGTGTTGGGGGCATAGGGTTGGAGGGCGGGGCCGACCCAGGCGCTGCCACATTGTTCATTGGGATTGCTTTCATATGCCAGGCAATCTATGAGCGCATTGGCCCCATCTCGCAGCATCACCTGATCGCCGGTATTCGCCAGGCTGGGCCAGGCGCCACCCAGATTGGGCACACCGGGCAGGGTATCGTTGCGTTCAAAATCAGGCGGGAAACCAAACTGCCGCTGGAAAGCAGTGCCATTTTTGGCCAGCCAGATTGCCTGACCGGGGTTGAGAGTGGTGGTGAGGGGGATGACGGCCGTTGAACTTTCACCATCATTCAACTGCCAGCCGGAAATATCCACCACCTGATCACTGACATTGCGGATGCGCACCGCCTCGTCAGCATCACCAGATTCGTACCCATCATACAAAACAGCATCAATGAGTACGGTAGTACCGCCGGCCGTCACCGACCGTGCAGACACCATTACCACCAGACCCAACAACGGCAAAAATACAGCGGTTGTTAACCAAAACAGTCGCCTGAACATGACACCCTCCTCCAACGTTACCGGTAATCGGTTATCGGTAATCGGCTATCCGAACATCGGAGCACGGAGTTCGGATGACGAACAACGGATAACGGACTTCCAATTACGGTTAACGCGCTTTTGATGATGAACTACAAATTTTGATTTCCGGTACAAGAGTGAATTATAACGGCATCGTCAATATTCTCAATAACTATTTTACGCCCTTCCTTTGTTTGGCCAGGGCAAGCGAATTTGGTAGAACGGCCGTAAACCTCATCCGCCAGCACCTCCTCATCTGCCAGAAAATTGCCAGACAATTACCCGTTCCGGCGCCGTCACAATATGGTATAAACAACCTATCAACCGCCGGTTTGGGGGGTTGGACAAACAGGAGGATGCAGCGAAGGACAAAATTCATAATTCATCCTTCATCATTCATCCTTCATAATTCCTAATTTCGAAGGGGACGGTTCATGCGCAAAACCGATCAGCTACATAGCGATCCACATATTGACATTCCCTATGAACAATTACTGGTCATCGGCCAGGATGACCCGGCCGCCAACAACCTGAAAGGGGAAATCGTAGAGACGCAGCAGCGCCTCAATTTGCTGTTGGCTGCCAGCAATTTGCTGGCCGAAGCCGAAAATCTGACGCGCGGCCTGCAAGACCTGGCGCACTTGATAGTCCGGCATATGGGCGCTTCTTTTTGCCACATTTTTCTGCTGGACCCAGACAACCGCTACCTGACGGCCGTTGCCGTCTCCCCTCTGCCCGATGACAACACCGCCCTCACCTGGCAGCCTGGCCTGGGCCAACCAATGGCCGTAGCCGACTGGCCTCGCCTCAACGAACTGCTCTACGAACATGCCTACAGCGTCATCAAAATCAATGGCCGTGCCGGGCGCGGCATTTTGCAGCGCTGGTCGCGCCAGATACAGCTAGAGGGTGACATTCAATCGTTGCTCGTCGTGCCCCTGCGTTCGGGACGCCGCACCCTGGGGCTGTTGGGGATGGGCAACATGCGCCCCTGGCGATCTGCACCCATTAGCCAAAACCAGATTGAACTCGCCCTGACCATTGCCCGGCAAACGGCCGTGCTCATCGAACGTCTACAAGCCCACGAGGAAAGCCAGCGCCGCAGCCACCTATTGGCTACGCTGGACGAAACTTCGCGCCGTATCCTGGCGCAGCAGAACACGGCCCACCTGCGCCAGGACGTGATTCGCCTGGCGGCTGAACTGGTGGGCTGCACCGCCAGCGGCCTCTTTTATGTGACTGGCCACACAATGACGTTGGCCGATGTGTATGGTCTGCCCCCTGAATGGGTTGGCCGCCAGACCAGCCTGGCCGATGGGATGCTGGGCCATTCCGTCCGCAGTGGCGCCACCTTGAGTACCAATGATTACCCCCACTGGCCAGAACAAGATGCCCTCTTTGCCGGGCTAAATCTGCAAACCGTTGTCGCCATTCCCTTGAAACATGAGCAGCAGGTGACGGCCGTTCTCCTCATCGCCGATAGCGAACAAAGCCACCGTCTCTTTGCCAACGACATAGACATTCTGGAACGTTTTGCCCTACAAGCCGCCATCGGCCTGGAAAAAGCCCGGCTGCTCAACCAATCGGAACAGGCACGGCAGCGGCTGCACCAATTCTACCAGGCCAGCAACACCCTCGTCTCCTCCCGCGATCCCCGGCAGGTGTGGCAAGATATTGTCACCCAGGCCAAAGAAGTCGCTGCCGCCGCCGGTGTGCGCATGTTCCTCATTGACCAGCACACCGGCCAGGTGACAGACCTGCTCATTTCTGAAGACGACCACGTCAACGTGAAAAGCGTCATCCGACCAAACGGCCTCTCCACGGCCGTGGTGCGCACCGGGCAGCCCCAAATCATTGAGGATTACCAACAGGCGCTTGACCGGGCCAACCCCAGCTTTTTTGCGCGCGGCATCCAGGCTGCCGCCGGCCTGCCCGTCTCTATTGAAGGCGAGCGCATGGGCGTCATGTGGGTGTATTTTGATACCCCGCGCACTTTTGCCGAAGCCGAAATTGAGGCGCTGCAACTGTTTGTGAACCAGGCTGCCATCGCCTATGAAAACGCGCGCAAGATGGGCGAACTTGAGCACATGCGCCAGGCAGCCGAAATGCTGGCCCACGCCGACGGGCTGCCCGCTGTCCTCAATCAAATTGTCGTGAGCGCCTGCCAGGTATTGCAGGCCGATTCGGCCGTCATCTGGTCTTATGATGAGTCCCGGCTGGAATTTATACCGGATGATTCCGTCGCGCATGGCATCCCCGAAGATGTCTGGCTGCGTTCTCGCAAACAAGGGCCACGACCTGGCGGCACCACCGACACCGTGCTGCAAATGGGCTGGCTGGGCATGCACAATGTGGATGATCTGGAAACATACTCCTTTATGGGCGATTCCACGCTGCTGCTGCTGCGTGGCGCGGGTGTACGTAGTTTCCAAGGAATGGCCTTGTGCGTGGGTGATGAAAAATTGGGAACCCTGTATGTAAACTACAACCGGCCCAAAACCTTCACCCTGCAAGAGCAGGAAATTGCCCAGACATTTGCCAACCACGCGGCGTTGGCGCTGCGCAATGCCCGCCTGCTGGCGCAGTTGGGGCAGGCCAGAGAAACCACTGCCCTCATTGCTGACGCCACCACGCTGGCCGATCTGCCCGAAACGCTGTCGGCCGTAGCCGCCGGCATTTACCACGCCTGGCATTGTGACCTGGTAACGATTCATGTGTATGACCAGGAACGAGACTTGTTGATCCCGCCGCCGACTGTACATGGTTTGCTGCATGACGAGGTGGAGCCAGACATGATGCGGCCCAGCCGGTTGGTGCGCACCTTGTTGGAACAGGGACCAAAGCTGATTGTGGTGGAAGATACGTTAGCCGACCCTTTATTTGCTGAAAGTCACTTCCGAGTAGAGGAGGAGGTGGTTTCATGTGTGGCGGTGCGGCTGCAAATGAACCGACAAATGGTTGGGATGTTGTTTATCAATTACCGCCAACCGCACCATTTTACGGAAAATGAACTGCGGCATATTGAGCTTTCAGCCAATCAGGCAGCTATCGCCATTCACAATGCGCAGTTGTATGAACGGAAACAACGACGCACGGCGGCGCTAGAGGTGCTGCACCAGGCCGGGCAGTCAGTAACCGGATCGTTGAACCAGCAGCAAATTCTGGATCATATTGCCGAACAGGCGTGGCGGCTGGTGAGCTTTACCGGGCGGCGCATCGGCTATTGTAGTATCTGGCAGGTGGAGGAGGGGGCCAGAGCCAGAGTGGTTTCGGCTTATCCACGAGAGGAACTGCAAAAGACGCGCCAGGCGGTGGGGGCGTTTGTAGACTGGGTGGGGGGGGCGCACGGCCGTACCGGGATCATGCACCGCGCCTACAAAACCAGGCTGCCACAGTTGGTGGCCAATGTGGATGATGATCCCGACTATTTGCGCTCCCATAAAGAAACCCGCTCGGAACTGGTGATGCCCATCATCCTGGAAGAGGATGTGGTGGGCATTATCAATGTGGAACATTCAGAGTATGCGGCTTTTGATAAAGAGGATATTCGCGCCCTGGAAGCGCTGGCAGCGCAGGCGGCCATTGCCATGAAAAATGCGCAGTTGTACGACACGGCCGTGCGCCAGGCCCGGCTGCTGCATCTGGCTTCCCAGGTAGCCGGCCACGCCAACAGCACCCTGGATGAACAAAAACTGCTCAAGAAAATCGTCCACGCCATTGCCACCGATTTTGGCTTTTACCACGTAGCCATTTTCTTGATGGACGAGAAACGTGACTATGTGGTCATGCGCGCCGCTTCTTCGGAAAATGGGCAGCGCATGGTGGCGGACGGCTACAAACTGAAGGTCGGTGAGCAAGGTTTGGTGGGGCAGGTGGCAAGATACGGCCGTTACCAGATCGTCAGTGATGTCAGCCAGAATGACTACTATTTGCGCAACCCGCTGCTGCTGCACACCCGTTCCGAAGCCACCTTTCCCCTTATCGCCCGCGGCCAGGTCATCGGGGTGTTGGATTTGCAGCACCGGGGCGCAGGCGGCCTGCAAGAAGACCAGATAAACACGTTGGAAATGATGACCAACCAGATTGCCAACGCCATTCACAACGCGCAGCTATACAGCCAGGCCGGGCAGCAGGCCGTCACCTTGCAGGCGCTGTATAACGCCGGGCAGGCGGTAGTCGAGTCGCTAAATCTGGATGAGATTCTCACCAATCTGGTGGAACAGGCGTGGAAGCTCACCGGTACACAAGGGCTTCAGGCCGAATTTAGCTGTTTGCTGCTGGAAAATGGCAGCCACCTGACCTTTGAGGCAGCCTATCCACCGGAGATGCTGGCTGGACTGCGCCAGCGACCGGGCCACATTGATTTGAGCCAGACACAGCGGCACGGCATTACCGGGCGCGCCTTCAAAACAGGCGAACCACAGTTAGTCACCAACGTGCGGCAAGACCCCAATTATCTGCCTTACAGCGAAGATACCACGTCAGAACTGGCGGTGCCTATCAAGATGGAGGGGTATGTGGTGGGGGTGATCAATGTGGAACATTCGCAGCCGGGCGCGTTTGATGAACGGGATCAGGAAACGCTGGTGGCGCTGGCTACCCAGGCAGCCATTGCCATTCAAAATGCCAGCACCTACCGCGAGGCGCAAACTTTGCAGGATGTGGCCGCTTCGTTGGCTGGCGCGGCCGATGAGAACGAGGTAATGCAGTTGGTGTTGGAAGCGGCGCTGAAGTTGACCCGCGCTACCTCGGCCAGTTTTTTGTTTTGGGATGAAGCCAATGAACGTTTTTCCCCGGCGTATACGGTGGATGGGCCGGGGGAGGTTTTACGGCCGTACCAGACCACCGCCCGCCGCCGCGGTTTTACGCGCAATGTGGTGCGCACCCGCCGCCCCGTTTTCATCTACGATGCCCTGTACGTGACCAACGCCAATCCGACCATTGTCCGAAAAGGACGGCGTTCGCTCATCGGCGTGCCGGTCTTGAGCGAAGGCCATGTAATCGCCGTCATGCACATTTTTAACACCTTTCCGCGCCACTTTTCACGCAACCAGATTGCCCTGCTGGAAACGCTGGCAGCGCAGGCGGGGGTGGCTATTGCCAAAATGCGCCATCTGGAAGAGCTAAAAAAGACGAGAGGACAGGTGGGGGCCTATACGGCGTTGGCCTGGATGGGTATGGCCAGCAATGCCTGGCGGCACAGCATTACGGCCGACGCGGTGAATATCCGTAACGCGGCCGATATGGTGCAGGGGTCACTGGCTACGGCCGTGCCCCACGAAACGCACCGCGAACAAATTAAAAACAAACTGACCATGATTCATACCCTGGCCGAACGTGTCATGAGCCGCCCCATCACACCGCCGCTCTCTTCCGAAGAAGGCGCAGACCGGCTGGTCATCAACGACCTGATCCGGGAGCGAATGGCGCAGTTGTGGGAGGATGACAAATACGCCATTTTGCCGCTGCCCACGCTGCGGCTGGACTCTACCAGCCAGGTTATGGTCTGGGCCAGCGCCGAATGGCTGCGGCTGGCGCTAGACCTGGTGGTGGACAATGCCATTGACGCTATGAAACATTCTTCCGTGCAGCGGCTGACCATTGAAACCAGTCTCAGCCAGGATCAGGTGGAAATTGCTGTTCAAGATACCGGCCCCGGCATTCCCGAAGCGCTGCTGCCGGAATTGTTCAAAGGCTCGCTCAAACGGCCACGCCGCGAGGGTCATTTAGGGCGCGGGTTGCTGATGGTGCAGGCGATTGTGCAGACTTACGGGGGTGATGTGTATGCGCGCAACGCGCCAGACCGGGGGGCGACGTTGGTGCTATCTTTGCCGGTGCATGAGAATGTCATTGGGTAATTGGGTAATTGCGTAATTACCCAATCACTCAATTGCCTCCCTAAAAGGTTTTTGTGGAGAAGAAACGCCTTTTTATCCTGACAAAAAATGAAGCATCGCCATGGGTGACGGCCGTAGCCGAAGCCGTGTATGGGCTGAGCGATGTGTTTGTGTTTGGGGAAGACGACATCTGGTCCGTGCTGGACACGACCCCACCAGACCTGTTATTGCTAGATGCCAGCGGTTTTGCCCAAGATGTGGTAAAACTGGTAGAACAGTTACACCAACAGCAGTGTGAAATGCCCATTATTGTGGCCTCCACCTCACCCACCTGGCAGCACGCCCGCGCCGTGCTGCTGGCCGGGGCGTCTGACTACATCCGCCACTCGTTTGATGCGGCGCAAATCAGGCAAACTTGTGGTGAGGCGATGAAAGTAAATTTTGATGTCTGAAGCAGCATCCACTTCCACAACCCGCCGTATTTTGTTGGCTGATAATGATCCGGTATCGCTGGCTTTACACCAGGAGTTTTTGGAACAGCACGGCTATGAGGTAGTCACGGCCGTGAATCCCCTGGAAGCATGGTCGGCCCTGGTAGAGCAACAGGTAGACCTGGCAATCATTGACATCCGCCTGCAAGATGACCTGGATGACAAAGATACCAGCGGCCTGCGCCTGGCGCGGGCTTTTATGAACGGCCATGCCGCTCCCCGCATTATCATCACCAGCTACGCCACAGTGGACACGGTGCGCGATGCCTTGCAGCCCAATGGCAACGGCGTGCGCCCGGCTGTCAGTTTCATTACCAAACAAGAGGGGCTGAATCAATTGCTCACGGCCGTGCAGCAAGCATTCCAGGTAGATGTCCGTCGCCTGCTGGAAGCGGTCCATGAGGCGTTTAGCGATCCCGAGCTGCGGGAGCTGTTCATTGGTGAGGAGTTTGATTACGATGGTTTGTCCGGCAGTAAACGCGACAAGATCGTAGAAGTGATTGCTTATTACCAACGGCGCGGCCGTTTGCCGGAGTTGATCAACTTGTGCCGCCAGGCACGGCCGTACCGTGCCTGGGATGTGTGATCTGATGAATCAATTTTGCCTGTTATGGGCGGATAACATACCCGAAACATTGGAACTGTACAGCGAATTTTTCGGCAATGCCGGCTACCACATCCTCACCGCCACCAATGCAGAGGAAGCGCGGCTGGCGCTGCGCCAACGCCGCATCCACCTGGCGGTGCTGGACATGCGCCTGGAACGGGAAGAAGATGACAAAGATATGAGTGGCTACAACATTGCCCGCACCGAAGCGCCGGGTGTGCCCAAAATCATCCTGACCGCCTGGCCTAGCCTGCGCGACGCCGTACAGTCGCTCAAAGGCGCCATGCCGCCGGCGGTGGAATACCTGACCAAACCGGAAACGACGCTGGAGGCGCTGCACACGGCCGTGCAGCAAGCCCTGGCCCAATTCGTCCGCATTAACTGGCAGCTCACCATCTCATGGCAAACAGTACCCGCCTTTCTGCAAATGGCGCAGTGGCTGTGCCCGGAGACGGGCAGCGCCGACCTGCCCGAACGGGCCGCCGAACTGGAAGACCTGTTCCGCAAACTGTTTTATGACTATGCCCAGATCATCATTGGCCCCCCCCTGACGTTTACACCGGAACATTTCATCTTGCCGGTGTATGCCTTCACGGCGCAGGGGGTGGAATCGCGGCATATTGTCTCTTGTGGGCTGGGCACGGCCGTGCAAACGGAAAACAACCAGTATGAAAAACTGGTGCCACAACGGTTCGGCATCAAAAACATTGGCAAACTGCACAATGCCGAAACGGCCCGTTTTGCCGCCATCGCCTACACATTCATGGGGGATGATCTGGCTGCCAGCCAGACGCTGCGCACTTTCAGCCAGCGCCAGCCGGTGGCAGAGGTAACGGACGTCATCCATGCCCTCTATGCTCAAAATCTGGCGGCGTGGTATGAAACGGCCGTGCCCCAACCAGACCAAGACCTGCTCACCTTCGCCCAAAACTGGCTGCATCTGCCACCGACCGATGAGATAGCCGGGCGCATCCGCCACGTCACGGATACGCTGGCAACCCAAACGGGACGCCTCACCGCCACCGCCACCGAGATTCACATTCATCTGGATGGGGAAACACATGCCCTGCCCCACCCGGCGCTCTGGTGGGAAGGGGACAATTTTACCTTACAAGGGGAAGCGGTCTGGGGGGTAACACACGGCCGTGTCAACGCCGATACCATCCTGATAGACGGCAAGCAGCAGGTATGGCTGCTCGATTTTGCCGGGGTAGATTGGGGGCCGCTGCTCATAGATTTTGTGATGCTGGAAACGGCCGTGACCTATGACCTCTTCCATACCGGGGAAATACTCGAGGTCTACTCCTTGCAAGAACGGTTATGGCAAACGCTTCAGCTTGATGAGCCGATCGCTGCGGACGGTCTGCCTCCACAAGCAGCCGACATCATCACTCTGGTCAACCAGGTGCGGCAAGAAGCCGCCCGGCTGGCCCGGTGCGATTGGGACGCCTACCGGGAAATGGCTTATCTTTGCCGCCTGGCGCGTCTGCTCAGCCTGCCACCGCAGCCGTTCCACACCGGCCATACACTGGCTGCCTGGCTGCATTTGCTGTTGAGTACGGCCGTGCTCACCCCCCAACGCGCCGCCGCCACCAGCCCTCTCATCACCGGAGCGCCAGGGCTGCGGTTAGACGACGTGAACAAATCGGTCTGGGTGGAAGGGCAGCAAATTGAGCTGACTACCCAGGAATATGACATTATGGCCTACCTGTATGCCCACGCCGGGCAGTTGTGTGAACGGCACGACATTGTGGAAAAAGGGCTGCAGGAACCATATGATTACCACGACCCGGAACAAAGCCGCCTGAACAGCGCCATGAGCCGCCTGCGCCGCAAAATTGAGCCAGACGCCCGTCAGCCACGCTACCTGTTCACCGTTCACGGCCGTGGCTACCGCCTCCACCCCGATGGCATCACCTCGTAAGCGCGATACCTGTTGTACAATCTTCCTGAAACCTGTCAGCCATCCCCTGCCAGATAATTGCCCGAAAATCCCTGCGTATTTCCCCCTATAATGCATACAGGTTTGTAGTAGCGGCTTCAGCCAGCATCCCCCTACAAACAACTGGTCGCCATCAAACATTTGGGTGGCTGCGGCCACAAAGGCCACAGCCCCGGAGGTGATAAATTAGCCATGATGAAGTTGATCAAAAAAATGGTGCAGATTCCCGCCAAATGGTTCGGCGGTCGTTTTGCCCCAGACAACCATGTTGTGCCGGTGCTGCGCATGGAGCGCTACCACCGGTTGGCCGGGCCAGGTTACTTCCACATTAACCCGATGCATGAAACCACCCTGCCCGCCATCAGCCTGGCGGTGCGGCTGGGTGAATTCAAATTCGAGGAAGTGATGAGCCGGGACGGGATTCCCTTCAGCATTGCCGTCACTGTCATGTTTAATTTCAACCCGGCCCACGCCATCCCGGCGGCGCAGCCACAAGTGGTACGCGCCGCCCCAGAGATGCTGGCAGGCGTGGTGCGCAACCATACCGAACATGGCCTGCGCCGCCAGGTAGCCCGCATTGAAGCGGAAACGCTCTACAGCGGTGATACGCTGGCAAATGTGGAAAGAGACCTGGTGCGTTTGTTGCGTACCCGTCTGGCTATGATCGGCATTACGCCCCTGGACAATGGCGTGTTCATCAAAGAAACGCTGGCTCCAACCCGCTTCCGCGAATCACTACTGCTTGCCAAGCAGTACCAGGACACGCTGCGGGTGCTCAACGGGCAGCAAGGCGAATTGATCGAACAGGCCATCCGCGCCGGGCTGGTGAACGGGCTGGAAAAGAACCACGGACAGGTGACGCTCTTTTCGGGGCTGGATGGAAATGTACAGCCAACGGCGGCAGAGGTGGTGCGGGAAACGGCCGTGCAACCACCACGCCCCAGCAACGGCACATACGGCTCCAACGGGGTGACTGGCCCTAACGGGGTGACTGCCCCTAACGGGGTGACTGGCCCTAAAAACCAGCCGGAAATTTCTGGCTAAGAAAGAGGCGATGAATCGCCCACTACAAACAACAAAAAAGGAGTGGCAGAGATGATTATATCCATCACCCTCTCAACCCTCATCATCATGTGCTTGATTGCGCTCATCATTGGGATTGTGACGGGGGTATCGCTGGCTCGCCCCACCATTCGCTGAGCGGTGGACATGGACAGTGCCAGGCACAGGGTATCACGCCTCCATCCAGCAACGATGGGCGGCCCTGTGCCTGGCACACCTTTGCGTTATTCCAGATTTAGTAGGGTGACGGGGTCTTGTTGTGGGTTACATACACCGCACCAGACGGCCCCGGCAACCACAATCGCTTTGTAGGTACCCTCCGTTGTGCGGTAGGTGTGAATGATGTAGGGTTTTTCCTGGGCATGGGCTTTACACACGGCCCGGCCACAAAATTTGCAATTGGCGTGTGACGGCCGTTCACAATGCCAGCATTCCATATCCGCTACTCCACAAACGCCAGGTCTTTATTGGCAAACAAATCGGCCGCCAACATAAACAAAATCGTTGCATACAACAATAAAATGGCGGGGGCCAATGCCTGCGTCGTTGTAAAATAACCATTCACCGTCGCTTCCGCCAGCGCCCGGAAAGGCCAAAAGACCAGACCAAACAACTGCCCCACGACGCTAACCTCATTACCATTCAACGTAATCGCATAATTAGCCAGCCTGTCATTCACACCCGTCCATCCCTGGCTCAGGGCAACCCGGTTCAACTGCATGATCACACTGCGAATGGTACTGTTATGGATGCTCTGGGCAAACAACAAGATCGCCAAAAGCCCAAACAGATACACCCGCGACCAGCCTCTAGCCACCAGGTCGGCCGCGTGCAAAGCCAGCACAACCGCCAAAATGAGCAGCGACAGCCACACCGGCGGAATCTCTATCAACTGTTGCAGTTGCAATTGGGGGCCATTCACCAGAGCCAGCACAGCCAGCAACAATTGCAGGATGAGTGTGGTGATGACGGCGCTGAGGAAAACGGCCGTCATATACTCCACCCGGCTGGGCAGCCGCACCACCCACGAATACAGGTTGGCATGGTTCGCCCGCGCCGCCAGCATAATCGTTATCAAAAACCCCATGCCCGCGCCGAACACACCAATCACCAACACATAATACGCCATCTCCGGCGTTTGCTGCCGCGGATTAAAAAATATCAACCAGAACACCAGCGTGGCAATAATTAACCCCACACCGGTCAGTGAACGAAACAAAGAGGCTGTAAAGTAGTTCGTCAACGTCCAGATTCGCCGCATTACCGCACCGCCTCCGCATAAATCTCCGCCAGCGTGATATGTTTTTGTTCCACATGCAGCACGTCATAACCGGCGCGCAGCACCATCGCCAGAATATCCCGCCGCAGCCGCATGGCCGCATCACGCAGATAGACCCGGCTGCCTTCGACTTGAATGCCTGGATGCAGCGCATGGAGTTCCGCCAGGAGTAAAGGGCTGGTAATAGGCCGGTCAGTCTCAATGAGGGCATAGGGACTGACGGTCAAAGCATCTACCATGCTGCTCTGGTAATGAATCTGACCGCGATTTAAGATGATCAGGTGGGTACAAACCTGGGTCACTTCTGGCAGTTGGTGCGAACTAAGCAAAATCGTTTTCCCGGCGGCGTGTAGTTCCTGAATACGCCGGTACATCTCATCCTGTCCCGCCGGGTCCAGGCCATTTGATGGCTCATCCAGCAGCAGCAGTGGTGGGTCGCCGATGAGCGCCTGGGCCAACCCTAACCGCTGCCGCATCCCTTTGGAGCACGCGCCAATTTTTTTATTGGCCGCCGCCATCAAATCCACCCTGGCTAAGGCTTCGGTGAGAACACGGTCGGTTTGAGAGTGGGGCACCTTGCTCAACTCTGTCACAATTCTGAGGTACTGCTTGACGCGCAGGTGGTTGGGAAAAAGCAGCCTGTCTGTTTTATAGCCGATGGCCGGCCACTCACCGGCATGGGGATAAATTTTGCCTTTGTCCGGCTGCAAAATACCGGCAATCAGCTTAAACAGTGTGGTTTTACCGGCCCCGTTTGGCCCCAATAAACCCACCACTTCACCTCTGGGGATGGTGAAAGAGACGTTATCAATAGCTTTGAACTGGTAGAACTGCTTGGTGACGTTTTGAATGCTTATCACGCTATGATCCTATCTTTGTTTTTCCGAAGCGGAAGTTTACCACAGCCAGTGTGGTGGGCAATGAAACAAAAAAGACCTGACAGGTTTGAGAAACCTGTCAGGCCTTTTGTTCTTGCGGGTGCAACTCAGGGAAGCTCTACCTCAACGCTGATGGTCTGCCCGTTGCGCGTGGGCAAGGCAAACGAGTCGCTGACGGCTAACTGTTTGCCGTTTTGGTTGGCATACACCAGCCAACGAAACGGCCCCTGCCCGTAGTTGGTGGGGTAGACCCACCAGGTTTTCATCGTGGCATTGCCCTCGTCCAGATGGCCGCGCCAGCCTTCCACATCATACCAGTTGCCGTGTTCGTTTTGCCACTGCACCACCGTCCATGCGCCTGAATAAGGCTTGGAGGTGTGCAGGCGAATGGCCGCGCCATTGGTGGGGGGCACGGCCGTTGGCGCAGGTGTTGCCGTTGGGATGGTCGGCGTCGGGCTGGTGGTCGGGCGCGGCGGCAGGCCGGCCCCGGCTGCCGTCCCCGGCCCTCGGCCCAGTAACATGAAAAAAACGGATAAAACCAAAGCCATGATCAAAGCGATGAATAATCGTCGGCTGCGTGTGTGTAGCATTTTCTTACTCCAGAATTATCGTAATCCGTACTTTGTGATGCGTGATGCGTGATTGATTCACGGGTCACGCATCACGCATCACGGCCCTACTGAGCTATTGTCCCGGTGATATTATTATACACGCCACCACCGCTTTCATGGCTTTCCAGCACGTTGCCGTAGGTGGTGTTGGTGTTGGCGGAGTCTACCTGGGCGTAAACCGGCGTACCTGTGGGCAGCGGCCCGGTAAATTCGCTCAGATCGGCGCGATAGTAGCCATCGTTGATGGTGAGCGTGAGCGATTGACCGGGATTGAGCGTGACATCCGTCACACCCCAAACCAACCCTTGTGCGGCTATCAACTGCCAGGTCTGGTTCACCATCGTGGGCACGGGATCGGGATCAATGTACACATCCACCCAGAAGTCATCAGTCACGGCCGTATCCCCCTGATTGCTCACGACGACGGTAATGTTGCTGCCAACGGCCGTCAGGCTACTGACCACCAGGTCTGGCCCAGGCGCCGCCCCACTGTTGTTCAGGATGATGGGCAAGAAGATGGTGCTGCCGGTAACAGTGACGACCACGTGGTCGCTGGCGACGCCGGTATCATCGTCCGTCACCGTGAGGGTGGCGGTGTAGACGCCGGCTGTGCTGTAGGTGTACGTGGGTGTGAGCGTGCCGCTGGTGCTGTTACCATCGCCAAAGTCCCATTCGATGGTGTGTGTGTCTTCAAGGCCAATGTCGCTGAAGCTGCCATTGAAGGTTACGGCCGTGCCCGTATTCACGGCCATATCCGCACCCGCATCCACTACCGGGGCCACATTGTGAACGGTGAGGCTGGTGATGTGTACGGCCGTGCCGCCATTATCATCTACCAGCGTCAGGGTGACAGTGTACACATCCGCTGGGGTGCCGGTGGGGTTGTCGTCGGCATAGGTGTGGCTTTCGCTAAAGCCGGTTGCGCCCGCGCCATAGGCAAAGCTGTCCACCACGCCATCCCCCCAGGCCACCGTCAGTGTGAAGGTGTCCGCCGGGCTGACTTCGATGATGCTGCCGGTCAGGACGGCCGTGTCCCCTTCGTTGATGGGATCGGAGATGGAGACATTGTCCAGAGACGGGGCCACGTTATCCACCTGCACCGTGATCGTTTCGCTGTCGCTGCCGGTGTCATCATCCATCAGCGTCAGCACAATGTCAAAGTCGGCCAGCGGCGCGCGTAATTGTTGCAATGCGTCATCTTCGTAGAGATGGGTCGCCAGGAAGCTGGTGGTGCCCGCCGGGTAATTGAACGTTTCGGTGATGCCGTCCGCCCAATCAATGACCAGGCTGAAGCTGTCCAACGTGCCCACGTCACTGATTTGCCCGGTGACGGTGATGGTGTTGTTTTCGTCAATGTTCAGCGGCGTGGCGGCAATGTTGAACAGGTCGGGGGCCAGGTTGCTCACGGTGAGTACGGCCGTGTCACTCCCCATACCCGTATCATCATCGCTAATGGTGACGGTAACGGTGTACTCGTCGGCGGGCGTGCCGGAGGGGTCGTCATCCAGGTATTGGTGCGTTTCGCTAAAGTTGGTGGTACCGGCGGCGTGGTTGTACGTGTCGCTGCTGCCGTCGCCCCAATCCACAACTACCGTGAAGGTATCCAATGTACCGGGGTCGGTGATGCCGCCGCTGAGAGTGGCGACGCCGTTTTCATCCACGTCGGTGGCGGTTAGATTGCTCAATGCCGGGGCGACGTTGCTCACGGTGACAGTGGTGCTGTCCGCATCGCTGCCGGTATCATCATCCGTCAACGTCAGCGTGATGGTGTAGTCGTCGGCGGGTGTGCCGGAGGGGTCATCATCCAGGTATTGGTGCGTTTCGCTAAAGCTGGTTGTGCCTGCGCCATAGCTGAACGTTTCCGTGATGCCATCACCCCAATCTACCACCAGGGTAAAGGTATCGGCCGTACCGGGGTCGGTGATGTCGCCGGAGAGGGTGGTGAAGTCATTTTCGGACACGGCCGTAGCCGCCACATTACCCAACTGCGGTGCGACATTGTTCACGGTCACGGCCGTTGTGCCCATATCGCTGCCGCCGTTGTCATCCGTCAGCGTCAAGGTCACGGTGTACACGTCCGACGGTGTCCCGGTGGGGTCATCGTCTACGTAGATGTGTGTTTCGCTAAAGCCGGTCGCGCCCGCGCCATAGTTGAAGGTGTCGCTGTTACCGTCGCCCCAATCCACCAGCAGCGTGAAGGTATCGGCCGGGCTGGGGTCGCTGATGCTGCCGGAAAGGGTAGCCGCGCTGCCCTCGTCCACCGGACTGCTGATGGTCACGCCAGAGAGCGTGGGCGGCAGATTCTCCACCGTCACCGTCACGCTGTCGCTGTCGCTGCCGGTGTCATCATCTGTCAGCGTCACCTCAATGGTGAAGTCCGCTTCCGGGGCGCGCAGGGCGATCAGCGCATCATCCTGGTAAGTGTGCGTTAGCGTGAAGGCCGTTGTACCCGCCGGATAATTGACCGTTTCCCCATTGCCATCGGCCCAATCCACTTCCAGTGTAAAGGTGTCCAACACGCCGGGGTCGGCGATGTTGCCGGTGAGGGTGATGGTATTGGTTTCGCTGATAATCAGCGGCGTGGCGGCCAGATTGAACAGGTCAGGCGCGATGTTATGCACAGTCAGCACGGCCGTTTCGCTGTCGCTGCCTGTATCGTCGTCCGTCAACGTCAGGCTGATTGTCACGTTATCCGAGGGTGTGCCGGTGGGATCATCATCCAGATATTGGTGCGTTTCGCTGAAGCTGGTCGTGCCTGCCGGGTAGTTGAAGGTGTCGCTGTTGCCATCGCCCCAATCCACTACCAGGGTGAAGGTGTCCTGTGTGCCGGGGTCGCTGATGTTGCCGCTGAGGGTGGCGCTGCCCCCTTCGTCCACGTTGGCCGTCACAGCCACATTCGACAAAGTGGGCGCAACATTGCTGATGGTCGTCGCGGCGCTGTCGCTGTCGCTGCCGGTGTCATCGTCGGTCAGCGTCAGGCTGATGGTGTAGTTGTCGGCTGGTGTACCGGTGGGGTTGTCATCCAGATATTGGTGCGTTTCGCTAAAGCTGGTTGCGCCCGCCGGGTAGTTGTAGGTGTCGCTATTGCCATCACCCCAATCTACAACCAGCGTGAAGGTATCTTGTGTGCCGGGGTCGCTGATGCTGCCGTTGAGGGTGACAGACCCGTTCTCATTGGCATTGGTGGCGCTGACGCCGGAGAGGGTGGGGGCGATGTTGTTGACGGTCACGGCCGTACTCGCATTTACCACATTCGTACCATCGCTCAAACTGAGTGAAACCGTATTGTTATCGGAAGGTGTGCCCGTGGGGTTATCATCCAGATATTGATGGGTCTCGCTAAAGCTGGTGGTACCGGCCGGGTAGTTAAAGGTGTCCGGCGTGGAGCCATCACCCCAATCCACCGTTAAGGTAAAGACATCGTCCACATCCGGGTCACTGATGTCGCCGCTCAGGGTGGCTACACCGTTTTCATTTAGCGGCGAGGTGATGACCACATTTGTCAATGTGGGGGGCAGATTGGCAATGGGCGTGGTGTCCGTGCCAGTATTATCGGCGGGGTTGGGGTCAGCGCCATTGCTGCCATCGTCAGCCACGCCTGCGGTGTTGGTAATGAGGGTCACGCCTGGGGCGGGATCGTCCACCTGAACGGTGAAGACGGCCGTGCCGCCGCCACCGCCACTTACAGCGCCAATGCTCAAGGTACACAGGCTGCCGGCGTTATTGTCCGGCACACAGCTCCAGCCGGCCGAACTGGCCACCGGAATGAAGGTGGTATCGGCCGGGACCGTATCGGTTAAGGCTACCCCGGTCGCGTCCTGGTCACCCACATTCTGGTACGTGAGGGTATAGGTGATGAAATCGCCGGGCAAAAAGGCAATGTCACTATCACTCTTGGTAATTTGCATGTCAGGCGCGGCATTGATGGGGGTGGTGTCGCTGCTGCTGTTATTCCCTGGGGTGGGGTCAGCCCCATTTGTGCCATCGTCGGCGATGGTGGCGGTGTTGCTGATTTGGGTCACGCCTGCGGGAACGGGGTTGATGACGGTAACGGCAAATGTGGCCGAGCCGCTGCCGCCGCCACCCGCCAGGCTGCCCACCGTCAGGGTGCAGGTGCTGCCTGCATTGTTGTTTGGTGTGCAAGACCAACCGGCCGTGCTGGCCCCAGGGTTAAAGCTGCTGTTGGCGGGCACGGTTTCATTGAGAACTACGCCGGTACCACCCTGATTGCCGTTGTTGGCGTAACTCAGGGTGTAGGCGACTGTACCGCCGGGTGTACCGGTGGCGCCGCCATCACTCTTGCCAATGCTGTAATCCGGCTGCGCCGTGATGGGGGTGGTGTCGCTGCTGCTGTTATTCCCCGGTGTAGGGTCAGCCCCATTTGCGCCATCATCGGTGATGGTGGCGGTATTGCTGATTTGGCTCACGCCTGCCGGAATGGGGTTGACGACGGTGACGGCAAACGTGGCTGAGCCGCTGGCGCCGCCACCCGCCAGACCGCCCACTGCCAGGGTGCAGGAGCTGCCCGCGTTGTTGTTTGGTGTGCAAGCCCAGCCAGCCGTACTCGCCCCAGGGTTGAAGCTGCTGTTGGCAGGCACGGTTTCATTGAGAACCACACTGGTACCACCCTGGTTGCCATTGTTGGCATAACTCAGGGTGTAGGCGATGGTACCGCCAGGTGTACTGGTGATCCCGCCATCACTCTTGGTGATACTGTAATCCGGTTGGGCGTTGAGCGGCGTGGTATCGCTGCTGCTGTTGTTTCCTGGTGTAGGGTCCGCTCCATTTGCGCCGTCGTCGGCAATGGCGGCGGTGTTGCTGATTTGGGTCACACCTGCGGGAACGGGGTTGATCACGGTGACGGCAAACGTGGCCGAGCCACTGCCGCCGCCACCCGCCAGGCTGCCCACCGTCAGGGTGCAGGCGCTGCCCGCATTGTTGTTGGGTGTACAAACCCAACCGGCCGTGCTGGCCCCAGGGTTGAAGCTGCTGTTGGCGGGCACGGTTTCATTGAGAACCACGCCGGTACCATCCTGGTTGCCATTGTTGACATAACTCAGGGTGTAGGCGACTGTACCGCCGGGTATACCGGTGGTCGCACCGTCACTCTTGCTAATGCTGTAGTCGGGCTGGGCCGTGATCGGCGTGGTATCACTGCCGTCATTATCGGCCAGATCGGGATCGGTAGCCTGGCTGTCGCCAATGGTGGCGGTATTGCTGACCTGGGTGACGCCGGCGGGGACGGGGTTGATCACGGTGGCGGCAAAAACGGTCGTACCACTGCCCACCGGCACAGCACCCACCGCCAGGGTGCAGACGCTGCCGGCATTGTTGTCTGGCGTGCAAACCCAACCGGCTGTGCTGGCCCCGGCGTTAAAGGTGGCATGGGCGGGTACAGTTTCGGTGATGACAACCGCCGGGGATTCTGATGGGCCGGTGTTGGTGTAGGTGAGGGTGTAGGCAATGGCGTCACCGGGCACGGCCGTGACATCGCCATCTGTTTTGGTGAGGGCCAGGTCGGCGATGATCTGCACAGTAGTGCAGGTGGGGTCGCTGCCGCCCGCCACATCCGGGTCATCGCTCAGTACGTTGCTGAAGTTACTGCCGCTGATAACGGCCTGATTGCAAATGGGGTTTTGGGCAGGCGGGAAGGGGTCATTAACGACGACGCGGAAGGTGATGGTGGTGCTTTCCTGGGGCGGCAGGGTGAAGGGACCAACGGTGGTGGTAGCTTCAGGCGTTTCTGGGGCGAAGGCAGCGGCAAAAGCCGCGGATGTCGCTACTTTCCCAGGGCTGTGGGCAGCCTGCTTGGGGTTGGTCTCGTCTTTGGGTTCGGTGTCGCTGGTGAGGAGTGGCAGAATCGGGGCGTCACCGGTCAGGTCGTCTAGTTCCTGTATATCATCCAGAGTTGTTGGCGTGATTACCGCATCTTCGCTAAAGGCAAAAGATGGGGTGGGGCAGGCCTGGTTTTGGAAACCGCTGCCGCCAAAGTCGGCCAGGGTGGTAGCGCCATTGTTGTTTGCGGAGAGGAATGATTGCACGGCCGTCATATCTGTAGCGGAACCACCATAACCTTGTAAGAAGTAGGTAGTCCCGGCAAAACGCTGGCGCACCCGAATGCCAAACAGACCACCAATTGTTGTGGAAGTGTTACCACTGAAATTTGCGCAAATTGTAGTGGCATCCGTGGAAACGGCTCCGGCATCGGCACGAATGCCATCACCAGAAAGCGGGTCGGTTAACGCCACGGTATTGTTGGTGACGGTAGCGTTAATGCGGTTACTGCCATCGCGGGCGATGATTTCAATGCCACGATTGCCGATCTGGGCGATGTTGTTGTTGTTTACCAGGATGGTCAGTGTGCCCGCGCCATTGCCAATAATGCGAATGCCGGGACCGGTGGCAGAATTGGCGTTGCGGATGAAGTTGTTATGCACGGTCCCGCTCATCTGGTTGCCCAATGAGCCGAGATTGATGTTGATGGGTGATGCGCCCGTGATCAGGGCCACGGGCTGGATAGTGGTTTCTTGCACATCAAAGTTGAGGGTGCCGCTGGAATTGTGGGCGATGTTGACGCCGATGTTGTTGTCCTGGAAGGTACCGCCGCTGCCAGCCACACCCAATGTACCAACGGTAATGTCCATGACCCCGGCGTCGTTGGTGATGGCCTGGATGCCATTGGCGCGGTTACGCAGGAAATTGCTGGTGGTGACGAGGGCGGTGATATTGGCCGTGCCGTCAGCCTGGAACCAGAGACCGTTGTTGCCGGGGGAGACGGCCGTATTATCCCGAATTGTTGAACCGGATACGGTCGCATTGAGCGTACCGGTGTTGTTCACAATTCTGACATTATCTTCATGGCCCCCACTCACCGTGTTATTGGTAAAGGTGAACGTGCCGGTTAAGTTGGTGAATGAAATCGCGCCTTCATCATCGGCGGCGCTGTCACCGCTTGTGCCACTCACCACACTATTGGCTAAGGTCACGTTGCTGGCGGTAATGCCGCGAATGGCGAAGTTGCTGAAGCCATTGAGCTGCATCCAATTGAGGGAAACATTGCCGGTATTGTTGATGTAAACGCCAATTCCGGCCGTTGAGCCATTGGCGCCGGTCATATTTTGAATGGTACCGCCGCTACCGGCGCTACCTGTGCCAGAGACGGTGAACGTACCGCCGGTGTTGCTCTCCAGGTAGATGCCGTTGGCGCCGCCGTTGGCGCTGACGCTGCGGAAGGTGACGCCGCTGGCCCCAATGGTTATGTTGCGCATGTTCACGGCCGTGCCCGTTGTCGTACTCACCGTGTTGGCTGCGCCAGTTACGCTTAATGTACCACCACCTGTGGCGGTAAATGCCTCATTCGTGCCGGCACTAATGGTCAGGCTGCCACTCAAGTTGATGGTTGCGCCTGTGTTGTTGATTAAATTGATACCTGTGCCCGTGCTATTGACCGCACCAGACAGGTTAACCGTGCCGCCGGTTTTACTTTGGATGTTGATGGCCTCGGCCGTGCTGTTGCTGATTGTGCCGGCGTAGTTAATGGTTGCCGTGCCGCCGCTGACATTGAAGGCATGGCTGCTGCCGCCGCTGAGCGCGCCAGAACCCAGGTTAAGTGTTCCGGCGACCGTGGTTAAGGTGATGTTATTCGTGCCGCCAGTAGAGGTAATGGAATTGAAGGTCACGTTGGCTGTGCCGGTGTTGAGTGAAAGGCCGCCATCGCCGGTGTTGATGGTGACGTTTTGGGCCGTCAGCGTACCAAAATTGGCGCCGGTGATGCCGGAGGCTGTGGTGCTGCCGACTGTAATGCCATAAATAGTGTTGTTTTGCGCCAGCGTTATGCCTGCCCCACCAGCATTGATAATGGTGGGATTGGTAGAAACGGTGGGGAAGGTGGTTCCGGTAGGGGGAGTGATGCCGGAACAGGTTTGCAGACTAGAACCGTGCCCACACAAACGCTCGCCATTATCCATCACAAAACCGCCTGTGTAACTCGCTCCCCGCTCATAAACAAAGACAATATCGTTTGCGCCACTGGCCGATTGTGCCGCGCTGATGGTCTGGAAGGGGGTCAGGGCACGGCCGTCGCCAGCCGCCGCATCACTATCCACCCACCAGATGCGGTTGGCAACGGTGAATGTGACCGTGCCGGTATCCGTGAGGCCGTGATTGTCGGTGACGGTGTAGGTGAAGGTGTCTGAACCTGTAAAACCGACCGGGGGATTGTAGGTGAAACTGCCATCTGTGTTGAGGGTTACGGCGGCGCCATTGGCGGTGGTGCAGGGAGAGCAGGAGGCAGTGATGGCCCCCCCATCGGGATCAAGGTCATTGGCTAACAGCCCGGCACCGGCAGCATGGGTGATGTGGGTATTGCCGATGACATTGTAGGCGTCGTTACGGCCGATGGGCGTGGCCCGCAGCGAACCGGCGACGACGGTGACTTCGGTGTCGTCGGTGATGTCGGTGAACAGGGTGTTCAGGGCGTCTTCATCGCCGCTGTTGCCCACGACAATGGTGTATTCCAGCGTGTCGCCGGGGTCAACCAGTGTGTTGCCATTGACATCGGTAAACAGGCTGTCGGTTTTGGTGGCGGTAACGGTGACAACCTCTGGGGCCAGGGCCGGGGTTTGTTGGCGGATAGCCTGACTGCCGCGGGGGGTGCTGCTGGCGTTGGTGGTAGCAAAAGAGGCAAGGAGGAGAAGGGTAACGGCCGTGAAAACTTTAACCACTGTGCGGGATACAGGTTTAGACATGGGTGACTCCTGATGAGTAATTGAGTAAGCAGTTGGCAGTGAGCAGTGAGCAGTGCTGCACACTGCTTACCGCTTACCGCTCACCGCTCACTATTTACTGGTTTTCAAGTGCGGGGTGGATAAACGCCTTGTAAAGCAATGCAAAAATAAAACGTTAAATAAGGTTGCAGGTTATTGTGTGGTTGGTCACCGCCAGCCGGGGCCAGGGCTTCAGGGGCGAAGGCCACGATTGCTTGATTGGTTGTACTTTGATAAGCCGAGGCATTTTGGGAACGGGCTAATGAACGAGCAGGGGAAGGTGTTTGCAGATCGGCAAAGTCGGTGTTGGCCCGCAGCGCATGGCTGTGGGAGGGGATTTCACTCTCTAGCAGTGAGACCGTTTCGGAACCGCCGGTCTCGCCTAAATCGTGCAAACTCAGTCCCGGCCCTTGCCCCGGATGCATGGGGGCGCGGCCTTGTAAATCGGGCAGAGCAAAGTTGGATTGACCGTTGCCACCGTAAGTGGTACCCAATAGCGAGAAAAGAGCCGTATTTTGGGAGATGGGGAGCAACTGCCCATCACACCAGGCCCAGCCACGAGGGGCAAAGTTAAAAGGGAAGATACGTATTTCAGCAACAAATGGATCGGCCATTTTTAGACTCCTATATCAAGTGGGGGAGGGGAAGATCCCAAAGAGCGAGATGATAAAATTGACACAAAGGTAGGGTTGAAAATTGGTGTGTGGCTGGCTGCCGCCGACTGGGCCTATACTGTTCGGTGACAAATTGGCCGTGGGTGTATCTTCGATGTAGAGATCGGCGGATGAAGATTGGGCCAACAGGTTGTTGGCGGGAGAGGTTTGGGTTGCGATGTTCGTGCTGGCTAACAAAGGGTGGCTATGGGCGGGAATCTGGTTCACTGTGAGGGTGATTTCTTCCGCGCCGCCCGTTTCCGCCAGAATAAAACTGTTCCCTTGATGCAGGGGTAAACGGCCGCGTAAATCAGGCAAGGCAAACGTGCTTTGGCCATCGCCGCCATAGGTGGTGCCGATCAATTGAAAGAGAGTTTCGTACTCCGAAATGGGTAAAAGCTGGCCTTCGCAAAACATCCAGCCGGCCGGAGCAAAATTTCCGGCAAAGATGCGAATTTCACCAACGTAAGGTTGTGCCATGGTCATTGCTCCTTTAGTTAGGGGATGGGAAAATGCCTTGTAAGGCAATACAAAAGTTAATGGTTAAAAATGGTTGCATGTTCAGATGCGCCTGGCTGCCGCCGGTATTAACCACAGTGCCGGGATTGAGGCTGGTGAGATTGCTGGGAGCGGCGTAAAGTTGACTGGGTGAGTCGGCCAGGATGTTGTTGGTGGGCACGGGAATGTTGCCGGTGTTGGTGGTGCCATTGAGAACGTGGGTGTGAGTGGGCAACTCGGCAATGCTGAGGGTGTGGGCCTGCTCGCCGCCGCGCTCGCCCAGGGTATGGCCGCTGCCGACGTGAAGGGGCACACGGCCGCGCAAATCAGGCAGGGCAAAGTTGACACGGCCGTCGCCGCCAAACGTGGTCCCTAACAAGGAAAACAACGCCTGGTTCTGATTGATGGGCAGCAGTTGGCCGTTGCACAGCGCCCACCCCCGTGGGGCAAAACCAAAACTCATCATACGGATTTCGGATAAAAATGGTTCGCTCATAATACCTCTCATGTTTGGGTAAGGGCGAGGCAGGCCTCGCCCTTACATGGGCTGACGCTCCATAAAAATGTGGACGCCTCGTTGGCTTACGGCCGTGAACCCCAGCCGCTCATACAGCCGACAGGCATCCGGGTTGATAATTTCCACGTGCAGTGTCACCGGGCGGTTGGTTTGTTTGCTCTCGTGCAATAAATCACCGATGATCTGGCTGCCAATGCCCTGCCGCCGGTAAACAGGCAGCAGGGTAATGTCCATCAGGCGCATCTCTTTGGCCGTGCGGTGAATGTAAAGACGACCAATTGGTTGTTCATCTTTTAGAATAATAAGGTGTTCCGCCCCCAGGTAATGGGCTTCATAATGTTGCAGTTGCGCCAGACATTGCATCTCCAGAAAACGGGCTTTTTCTTCTTCTGTCCAGGGCACAACTGCCATTTCCATCTCACGGGAGGTGGCGTAAACAGCCTGAATAAAAGGCAGGTCAGTAGCGGTATAAGGGCGAAAGGTGATGGTATAATCGGGCATCCTGTTGAACAGAAAAGGTGATCTATGCTAGACAAACTCACTAAAGAAAGTTTTGCGCCTCACGTGAATCAGATTTTCAACCTTGATTTGGATGGTCAGGGTTTTGTGCCCTTACAATTGACGAGTGTGACTGCCCACCCCGCTTATCCCGGTTCTCAGCGCGCCGCTTTGCAGGGGGCCGTCTTGCGTCAGGAAGGGTTTACGCTTACTTTTCACGGCCCCAGCCGACCAGCGCTACCGCAGCGGATGTATAACCTGGAACATGACACGATGGGTAAACTGGAGATGCTGTTCCTGGTGCCGGTGGGTGAGGACGGACACGGCCGTACCTATGAAGCCGTTTTTAATTGATTATGCTGTGCGCCACACGCGGGCATCTGTTGAGTGCAGGTCAAAAGAATACCCAGAACAGATAATGTGGACGTAGATGCCACCTCGTCTGGTAACGATCTGGTCAACGGTACAATGAGTGCCAAAATTGGCAACAAGCTGCCAGCTTTTACCGCCATCGGTAGATTCATACAATTTGCCATCTCTTGTGCCCCGGTAGAGCGTCTGGCGCAGGGCAGGCGTCAGCCCTTTAGCAAATGCCAGGTGAGGAGAGGACAAGCGCGCCAGGCCAACAGCAGATACGGCCGTAACCATTGTGAGAAATTGTCGTCTGTTCATTGTTTCCTTTTCATTGCCAGCGTATTGATTGAACGGATTATGGAAATTTTATGTATTTGTTATATTTGCCACCATAGTACGCCAGACATGTAGCTTGCGGGGGCAACCTGAAGAAATGGCTGACTGAAGACAATCAATCGAAGCAGAGTGGTAGGAAATTTGTCCTGAGAGGGGATTAAAGATTTGAGATTAGAAAATCGGAGAAGGGAGGCTCATTGGCTGGTAAATCTCATCTTTCAACTGTGGAAGGCGCAGAGATATTTTAAGTTTCATCAAGGGTTGCGTGTATTAACATAATGAAAAGCAGGCGTAAGCAGTTTAAGATTCAGCCTTTATGATCACCGCCAAATGGTTTTGTAGGCCTGCCAAGAATCCTGGAATAAATACAACTGCCTGTGGCACCAAAAACAAGCGTGTTTCAGCAAAAATCCCGAACAATAGATGTACCCCAAACCATACCGGTACAATAATCCAGAAAAACATTTTGATTGAAGGGGGCCAAAAAGTGTACAAAAAAATCGCCAGAAGCGGGATGATACTTAAGGTGGCAATTATGAACATCCAAGTATTGTAACTCGTCAGATTGAATATGAGTAAAGGAAGGCCTGGAGAAATATTATATGGAGTGGCAAACGGCCCTGGTGGGATTGTTATTCGCAACAGAATGAAAACAGTCCAATAAACAACAAAAGACAAACCCGCGACAATCAATAGACGGTGGCAACGCATTAATTCGATTTTAGTCCACGAGAAAAGATCTGTTGAAAAACGGAACTTTGGAATTTCCCTCGCATCTCGCCAGTAACAAGCAGAAACTACAATAACCGGGATTAAAACCGACGTTTCCCGATTCAAAGCAGCGAATACCATAAGCGGTATTACCAAAATCTCAGCGCGTTTGAAGACGAGTACAACTGCCAGCAAATAAAAAGCTAGATCAAAGAATGTATTCGGGCTTAAATCAGAATTGTACAGGGAATAAGAAATGCTCCAGGCTAGCATCAGCAAACCTGATAAAACAAGATAGAAATTTAGACTCAACAGACGATAATATAAACCTGCCAGAGTTATAACCAGTATTCCCTGAAGAAATCGAATGATTATGAAGCCATTGGCGATTGGATGGGGCACATTCAGTCTATCAAACAAGTTTATTAACAATTCGACAACAACTTCTGCAAACAAACGGTAACGCCAGGGGCTGCCCGCAGTACCGTTTATTACATTCATGTGACCCTCGTACTGATACCCCTTTTCTAAAAAGTAATAATAACTTTCTTCAAATGTTTTATCTCGATACACATCTCCAAATGTTCGCAACTGGAAAAACATTGCAAACAAAGTCAAAATAACAGCACAGTTAAGAATCACAAGGAATTGGCGCAAAGAGGAATGAGAGGAATTCATCAGGATATCCTCTTCGGTGATAGCTTTACAAAGCGTATTTCGATGATTTGTTCTTGTTGGGTTGTGAATCCCCTCATCAAACTTGCCTCTTAATTTGTACTCTGCCACCCTCTCCCTAATCTTTGCGTTTTCATAAGTTCTGCCCGTCAATCTTCAGTCATTTTCCGATGTTAGCTAAGGTATATTGAAGTCTACAGTAGCGGCGACGCCCAAATGGTCGGAGGCGGTGCTGGGGTTGATGACGACATCGCTGGCGGTCACATCAGCCGTGTACCAGATGTAATCCAGCCGCCGGTCGGGGTCGGTGGAGGAGTAGGTGTAGCCAGGTGTGATGCCGGCGGCGTCAATGGCGTCGGTGAAACCGGCGTCGCGGAACATCTGCATTTCTGGCGTATCTGGCCTGGCGTTCAGGTCGCCCATGACGAGGGTGTGGGCACGGCCGTTCCAAAACGCCAACAACGCTTCCGTCTGCTCCACCCGAATGGCGCTGCCATCGTCCAGGTGGTGGTAATGGGTGTCAATGATGCGCAACGGTTCGGCCGCGTTTATATCAACCTCAACGAAGATGAACCCACGATGCAGCAGCAGATCATCCGGCGGCAGGGTGTGTACTTCAGAGGTAATGATGGGGTACCGGCTAAAGACGGCATTGCCCCAGTTACCACTCTCGGTCGCGCCCCAGACGTAAGGCATCTCTAACCGCTGCCCTAACCATTGCAACATATCGGCCGAACCGTTCACAATCCAGCCGCGTGACACTTCTTGCAGCGCCACCACGTCCGGGTTTTCCGATTCGATGGTTTGGGCGATGGCTTCCAGGTCTAGCTGGCCCCAGGGATTGACGCCGTTGTGCAGGTTATAGACCAGCACGCGCACGGGGCCACCAGGGGCGGGCACGGCCGTCGCCGTCTGCCATGTCACCCATTTGAATACCACCGCTGCCAGCAAGACAAGTACCAAAATCAGGCCGCTGCGTAAAACCAATGGTTGATTTTGCCTGGCCGGTAACTGGCGGCTGGCAGCCAATCCTGCCAGCACAATGATCAAAATAGCAATAGGCGGCAAGATGGTATTGGGGAACAAAGGTAGTTGATAACCGGCGTAGTAGAGGAAAATGAAGATGACGAACAATATCCAACCAATGCCGTTGGCAATGGTGAAGTTGCGGATGGTGTGGGCACGTCCCTCTCCCTCGCGCGTGTTAAGCAAGACCACCATGAGGATGGTGGCTAACACCATCTGGCCAAAAATGAGGTAAACGGCCGTGACCACCGACGATGTCTCCCCAAACCAGGCCAACACCACCAGCACCAGGCCGGTCAGCAGCACAATCAGCCAGGGGCGACCACGCGCTGCCACAAAAATCATGGCCGCCAACCCTGACAAACCGGCCAACAGCGCCAACGCCATCGTCCCCGGCAGTTGCCAACCGCCAACAGCAGACAACTGTGCCAGATTCAAAAAGAAGAGAAGCTGCAAAAAAAGAAGTGGCCCGATCATGGCCCAGGGAAACGCCCGTCCTAAAGGCGCATCCTGATCATTTGCGGTTGGAGGCAGTTTGTTTAAGATAAAGGCCAGGCAGCCCAATTGCAATAAGACCAGGACAACGGCCAACAGGCCGTTCAGCCACCCAGACTGCCAGTTGAACTCATAACTGTTATACAACCCATTAAACAGCACCACCAGGATAAATCCCAATTGTAGACCATAGGCAAACGTCACCATCTCCTGTCGGTCATGGGGCCGCAGCGCCGCCAGATAAACGGGGAAAAACAAGACAAAACAGATAGCGCCGACGATGCACAGAATCAGGTAAGCCAGCGGTGCATCCGGCCACAACTGCAAAGCCAGCCGGGTAATGCCCACACCCACCACCGCCACAATCAGCAGCACCCGCGTCCCCACCGCCCGCCGCAGAAATTCGGCCAGGAAACTGGCAGTGAACACGATGAGGGCTAAGGCGCCAATACCTACGGCCGTCCACCCCATCCGGTCGCCCAATACATACAGCAGCAGCGGGAATAATGCTCGCAGCAGTTGCACCCCCAACAAAATGGTCAACGCCGGCAGCCCTATGGCTACCCAGGGATTGGTTAGTACATTATTTTTTGTATTCATGGGTTTTTCCTCCTTCAACCTCTGGCGGGAACTATATCACGGAAGGGGGGATCACAAAAATAGGGGTTGATTATCCGCTTGTGCGCTGCCGCTGCCACCACTTTTCCAGTTCAATGGCCACAAACGCCAGGCTGCCCGCGACCAGACAAACCATCAGTTCTGGCAAGGTGAGCGGGTCTACCTGGAAAAAACGCTCCAGCGCCGGTAGATAAATGACGACCAATTGCAAGCCAAACGTTAGCAGCGCCAGCAGGAGCAGCGGCATGTTACTGCGCAGCCCCAGGCGGAACAGGGAGACATGGGTGGAACGGGAGGCCAATGCCTGCCCAATCTGCAAAAAGGCCAGGGTGGTGAAAATCATCGTCTGCCAGGTCTGGTCGCCGGGGGTGTAATAAAAGAAACCAATGGCCAGCCCGATGATAGCAATCAGACAGCCTACCCAAATGACATGCCAGCCCAGGCCCTCACTAAACAAACTGGCCTGCGGCGAGCGGGGCGGCCGTTTCATAATCCCCTTCTCCGCCGGTTCCACGCCCAGCCCCAACCCCAACAGGCCGTCGGTGAGCAGGTTCAGCCAGAGCAGTTGCAGCGGCAGCAAGGCCACCGTCATGCCTAGCAGCGGGCCAAAGAGCATGACGCCCACTTTGCCCACATTCCCGGCAATGGAGAACTTGACGAAGCGGCGGATGTTGTCGTAGATGGTGCGGCCTTCTTCTACGGCCGTAACAATCGTGGCAAAGTTGTCATCCAGCAGCACCATCTCAGATGCTTCTTTAGCTACATCCGTGCCGGTGATGCCCATGGCCACGCCGATATCTGCCTTTTTCAGGGCGGGTGAATCGTTCACGCCGTCACCGGTCATGGCTACAATGTGCCCACTTTGCTGCAATGCTTCCACAATGCGCAGTTTGTGTTCCGGCGTCACCCGTGCATACACGGACACATCGGCTACCGCCTCGGCCAGTTCCGCGGGACTCATCTGGTTCAGGTTTTCGCCGGTCTTGACACGGCCGTTGGTGGCAATCCCCAAATCATAGGCAATAAACCGGGCCGTCAACGGGTGGTCGCCGGTAATCATGATAGGGCGAATACCGGCGGTCTGGGCGGTGTGTACGGCCGTTTTCACTTCCGGGCGCGGCGGGTCAATCATGCCGACCAACCCCAGGAAAATGAGGCCGCTTTCCAATGCGGGCAGCGCTTTGGCGTCAGGTATAGCTTCCAGCCAGCGGAAGGTCATGCCCAGCACGCGCATCCCATTTTGGGCCATCTGCTCATTGGCCAGGGTGATGCGCTGCCGCCAGCTCTCGTCCAGAGGTTCAGCACGGCCGTTGACCCACACCTGGTCACAAATATCCATCAGCCCATCCACCGCGCCTTTGGTGAAAACCAGGTAGGGCGCTTCCGTGAGGATAGGCTGCACCGCTCTGGGCAGCGTGTCTCGTGCAGCAGGCAGTTGGTGGACGGTGCTCATCCGCTTGCGGTCAGAATCAAAGGGCAGTTCGGCAACACGCGGCAGCCCTTTGTGCAGGCCATCCAGATTGACGTTGGCCTGGGCCGCCGCCACCAGCAGCGCCCCTTCGGTGGGGTCGCCCACCGCCAGATATTTGCCGGTGTCCAGGTCGGGTTGAAGTGAAGCGTCATTACAAAGCGCGCCAATGGCCAGCGCGGCGGCAATGGCGGAGGGTTGGCGCGCCAGAGAATCGGCGTCCATCAGTTGCAGGGCGGGCGGCGTATGACTGGTACCTGCCAGTTCCAGGCTGTGCCCGGCCACATCAATGACGGTAACGGTCATGCGGTTTTCGGTGAGGGTGCCGGTTTTGTCGGTGCAGATGATGGTGACGGAGCCGAGCGTTTCCACAGCGGGCAGTTTGCGCACCAGGGCGCGGCGGCGCAACATGCGCTGCGCGCCCAGCGCCAGGGTGATGGTGACAACGGCGGGCAAGCCTTCGGGCACAACGGCGACGGCCACGCTCACGGCCGTGAGAAACATCTCATCCAGCGCCTCCCCACTTAATACGCCAATAACCAGCACCAGGACGGCGGCGAGAATGCCTACTACTGCCAGCAGCTTGCCCACCTGATCTAGCTTTTGCTGCAAGGGGGTTTGCCCGGTCTCCACCTCTTGAATCAAGGCCGCAATTTTGCCCAGTTGGGTATTCATACCCGTTTCGACGACGATACCGACGCCACGGCCGTAGGTGACGTTGGTGCCCATGTAGGCCATATTTTTGCGGTCGCCCAGGGGGATGTCGGCTTTGGCGAGTACGGCCGTATCCTTTTCCACCGGCTCAGACTCACCCGTCAGCGCCGCTTCCTGAATGCGTAAATTGGCGCTTTCGGCCAGGCGCAGGTCGGCGGGCACAATGTTGCCTGCTTCCAGCAAGACCACATCGCCGGGTACCAGTTCGCGGGCCGAGATTTCAGTGGTACGGCCGTTGCGCCGCACCCGCACCACCGGCACCGACATCCGCTTCAGGGCAGCCATGGCCTGCTCGGCGCGGTACTCCTGCACAAAACCGAGCAGGGCAAACAGCACTACAATGGCGGCAATGGCGGCGGCTTCGGTGGCCTTGCCCAAAAAGGCAGAAGCCACCGCCGCCAAGATCAAAATCAGCACCATGACGCTGCTGATTTGCTGCCATAAGATGAGCCAGGGGCTTTTGCGCCCCTTTTCCTGTAATTCGTTGGGGCCAAGCCTGTTCAGCCGCTCCGCTGCGCTGTCCGCAGCCAAACCTGTTTGCGCCTGAACGTCTAACGCCGCTTCCACAGCGGCAATCTCTTTCTGATGCCATTCTTGTGCTTCTTGTGCCATAGCCATAACTTTGTAGCCGTCGCTTTTTAAGAGTTAATTGGGAGATTGAGAGATTAAGTCTCTCAATCTCCACCAATGTGCGCAATGGTTTTTTAATAACTCCCAATCATCATTTACCACAGAGGCGCAGAGACACAGAGAGATATGCCCTCTGCGTTTCTGCGCCTCTGCGTTGGAAATAATCAGTGACTATCTATTATCTGCCGTTCATAGGGATCAGGCCACGTTTTTCTAATTCTATGATGATTTTGGCGGCGCTTTCAACCGGCGTTTCCCGGTCGGTGCGCAGGTGGATGTCCGGGTTTTCCGGCGCTTCAAAGGGGTCGGAGATGCCGGTGAAATTGGGAATCTCTCCGGCAATCGCTTTTTTGTACATACCTTTGACGTCACGGCCAATGACCACGTCCAGCGGCGCGTCTACAAATACTTCCAGGAAATTGGTAGTTTCGGCGCGCACGTGATCGCGCACGTTTTGGTAGGGGGAGATGAAGGAGCAGATGCAGCCGACGCCGTTGCGGGAGAGCAGTTTGGCCACAAAGGCGACCCGTTCGATATTTTTGGCGCGGTCTTCGGCGGAAAAGCCCAAATCTCTGGTCAGCCCCTCGCGCACCACGTCACCATCCAAACGTTCCAGGCGCAGGTTACGGCCGTCTAATTGCCGCAGCATCTCCAACGCCACCGTCGTTTTTCCCGCCCCCGAAAGTCCGGTCATCCAGACGACAAAACCTTGTTGTTCATTCATGTTAAAATCCTTGTTGGGGCGAGGCAGTTGGGAATGACATTGTCTTGCCAGACCAATTCCTACCCAACTGCCTCGCCCCTACCCAATTTAATGTGCTTTTACAAATCCTTGTTGAATCAAAAAATCCAAAATGGCGCGGGCATTTTCCTCTACCGAGGTTTGCGCCGTTTCAATGCGAATTTCCGGATGACGTGGCGCTTCATACGGGTCATCAATGCCGGTGAAGCCCTTGATCTCTCCCTTGCGCGCCCGTTCGTACAACCCTTTGGTGTCTCGTAGTTCGCAAATTTCCAGGGGGGCGTCTACAAATACTTCCACGTAATGACCCTGGTCAAAGTTACTGCGCACATCGTTCCGGGTGGCGCGGTAGGGGGAGACGGCGGCGCAAATTGCCAGGCCACCATGCCGCACAATTTCGGAAGCCACGTAGCCAATGCGGCGCACGTGATCATCCCGGTCTTCTTTGCTGTAGCCCAGCCCCTCACTAAAGTGAGTACGCACCACATCCCCATCGAGCAAGGTGACGTTACGGCCGTGTTCCTGCAACAACGTGGTCAATACGCTTGCTGTTGTAGACTTTCCCGCGTTATGTAAACCGGTCAGCCAGATGCACACTCCCTGCCGGTGGCGCGGCGGGTACGTTTCGCCCAAAATTTCGGCCACCGGCTGGCGCGTAAACCAGGCGGGCAGCAGGTGCCCTTTGTGCAGATACTCTTCCCGTACCTGCGTGCCGGAGATATTGGCCGTTTTCACCTCCGGGGTCACTTTTGTGATTTCTTCATACCGTTCTTCCTCCGGTAAATAGACCAGCATTTGGAACGGCACCACGCCCACACCAATCTCCTCACTGAACTGCTCCACTAATTCCTGGGCGTCATAGGGGCCATAAAACGGCTTGCCTTCAGAATCGTTGCCCGGCCCGGCATGGTCGCGTCCCACAATCAGGTGGTTGGCGCCATAGTTGCGGCGGATAATGGCGTGCCACAACGCCTCACGCGGGCCGCCCATGCGCATGGCTAAAGGCAGCAATGACAGCAACACCCGGTCGGGATCATAATAGTTAGCCGCCAACGCCTTGTAGGTACGCACGCGGGTGAAGTAGTCCACATCACCCGGTTTGGTCATTCCCACCACCGGATGCAGCAGCAAGACGCCATCTTTTTCCTCAATGGCCCGTTTGGTCAACTCCTCGTGGACGCGGTGCATGGGGTTGCGCGTCTGGAAGGCGATCACATTTTCATGGCCATATGTTTCCAGGCGGGCGCGGGTTTCGGCTGGGGTCAGGCGAATATCTTTGAAATCATAATGCACGGGCAGTTTGAGTACCTGCATGGGGCCGGCAATGTTCCGTTTGCCCCAACGGTGCATTTCGGCCACCAGCGGGTGGCGCAAATCCAGCGTGCCAAACGCTTTTTGGGCTACTTCTTCTAAATCCCAATTATAGATTTCTTCAACCGTCATGATCGCCAGCAGGTCATTTTGAGGATCACGCAGGGCAATTTCCTCACCCACTGCCACGTCTACCTCGTCATCAATGGGCAGGGTAATGGGGATGGGGAAAACGTAACCATTCGCCAACCGCATGTTGTCCAGCACGCTCTGGTAGTCGGCCTGGCCCATAAATTGGTCAAGTGGCGAGAACGCGCCGGTTGCCAACAGCTCCAGGTCACAGACGGACCGATCAGACAGGCGCACGGAGGGCAACCGGTTGGCGTAGTGGCTCAAGCCAGCTCTGGATTCAGCCGGGACTATCAGGTCTATCAATACCCCGCCATAGGGGGTAATCAGTGTAGATTCTTTTACCGCAATCAATGTTATACCTCTTTTTCGCCGGTAACAGTCACAAAAAAACAGCCCTACCGGTGCTTGGGGCGGGTGGGCTGTTGTGGATTTTGAAAGTTACGGCCGTTTAATGTTGTCAGCGATGAATTGTACGGATTCACGGCCGTTGTGCAATCCTATTAGTTATCTTGTCTTATAGAAGTTAACAAGTGTAGGCTTTAAGGAATCAGGTTGGAACATATAAAACACTTGTATCCTGAATCATGAACTACCAAATTTCTAATCCTGGCCGAAGCTCTCTTAATTTGTTCATCAACTCTGTGCCACGATTGTGTCTATACATCAGTAAGACAAGTTCTCTTGCTTTGGCTATTCTGGAATTCCCGGCCAAATCTTCATATTCAAGCTGTAGATCAAGACAAAGTTCCTGCAATTCGCCTTCGCTAAAGTAAGTTCTTACAACGTAACGAGCGATTTCTACCTCTTTTTGACGAGCAACTTGCTCGCTATTGTGAATTTCATTGACAGAATTATCAAACACGATATCAGTTTCTTGGCCCGTTTGAAATGACATGGATGTATCCGATGTCAATGCTTTGATGGCTGTGATGTTTGCCCACATATCCGAAACTATCTGATATTTAGTTTTGTGGATTTCGGTTGTAGAAGAATTGTCAGATTCGCCTGGACTACTATCAACTCCAATCAATCCAACTAAGTCAAGACCACCAATGGAATTACGTTCTATTTGTAGCCACTGGGGTTTACCAACAAATTCTCGTTTAGTAAGCTCCCATTCTACTACGTTAGTCATCAGGTTTAAATCACAAAATATTGGTTGGGGGACATGTGGGTCTAGCCATCCAATACGCTTCTCCATTGCAGAAGAGGCACAAATGGTGCAGAAGAGACTGGTAAGGGACACGGCCGTGAACCAAAAAACCAGATAGCTCCAATTCAGCAAGAGAAGTGTGGGCGGTACTGGCAGCCTGTTTTCCAGGGCGGCAATGTTGCTTTCAATCTGGGCGCGTGGGACAGGAAGCAAGGAAGGATCAGTCGCCAATTGCCGTACCTCAGCCAATACCCCAGCGCGAGTTCTAATCGGCATTTGGAGATTTTCCATCTGCCCTAAATCAGTCAATAACGTTATCACCAGAAAGTTGTAGCAGGCAGGATCCACCACAACGCTTTGGTCTTCATAAGCTGCCTGCCACTGATCCCGGCACTGTTGCTCAAGCGGCTCACTCGGTTGCACCTGATTTGAAGCAATAGTGATGGCCAGCTGCAACCTTTCTCTGATGTTACTGATGATCTCTGCACGATAAGCGCTATTGGTAGTTTCGTGCAGCACTTGTAACTGGCTTATTGCACTTTGTATTAGCATGGAATTATTATGAGGATTAGCATTTGAGATAAGTTGCAGATCGTAAATCATCTGGTCAATTTGAGTTTGCTGGCTAGTCCAAAGTTGGGAATTAAGCACGGCTATTAATCCCGCGAAGGCATTATTCACTGGCGCACTCCCATCCATTTCGTTCACCCGCTGGCTCAAAGCATCAATCCGCGCTACCAGTGTTGGCTCATCATCAACCAAGATGGCTCGCAACACAGGCGGTATTACATACACTACGAAGGGCAATAAGAGAGCCAAAATGACCCAAATAAGCAGAGCACGCAAGGCAACGGGTGAAAGTGAACCTTGCATGGCAGGCACCCCGATGGGCATGTAATTTCGCAGACGTGTCTCGTACCAGAGGCCAGGAATGAGCAGCAAAGGCAGCAGCCCGGCCAATATCACAGCGACGATCAGCGGAATGCGGCGTGTCCATCGGCTGAGTTCCAGGCTTGGCAGCAGCGTGGGGTTGATCAATAACAACAAGACGCCCAATACAGCCAGCCCGGTGAGGGTGTAGCCGATCAAGAGTGTACGTTGCCAGGGGAACCACAGCCGTCGTTGAAAATTGAGCCAGTTTCGATTATCGGCGCCACAGCGGGGGCAGGTGACAGAATAGAATTGAATGGGGTCACGGTGCGGGCTGTGGTCCGAATTGGGTGCTTGCCAATTATCAGCCTCGCTAAACCCCCTATGGCCTGGGCCATCCACCGAAATGGTGAATCTTTCGTGACAACAAATACAGGTGATCTGTCTGGTAACCATAGTGGATGGCGATATAGACGTAGCGTTACGAAACTCAAACAAAACCTTTGTGTAGCAAACCATTGATTATCAAAGAATACGTCAATGATGAAAATCATTATACCTGTTTAAAATAACGAGGGACAAGGAAACACTGTCAGGTATAGGGTAATCGCATGCTCAACATGATCTAAACCAACAAGGCGCATTTTTATAGCGTTTTTTTCACCGACGAAACGCAGAACTCGCGTTTTGATGAAATCACCACTCTGGGAAGCTCAAATCCTTTTTTGAACCGAGTTTAGATCTTTAACCTATGCGATTACCCTGTGTCAGGTAATGGTTTGAAACTCTCAATGTATTTTGAGTACGTCTCGGAGAAATTCTTCTATATCCGCCACTGCTTGCCGTTCAGCAGCAGAGTTGTAACCAATAGATACACCGCGCGTCACGCAAGCGGCGTCAATGCTGGCCTCTCGCCCGGTCTCTGGATCTACCATTCGCCCATCCTGTTCGACAAAAGCGCAATTTCCGGGAGTGAGCGCATTGGGCAACGTCTGGAATGTGGCTTGGGGATCGTCAAAGGAATGGTGTGCGTCCGGGTAGGCGAACAAATCGGCATCTACGCCCGCAGTTTGCAAGCGGGTGATGTATTCCTGGCATGGACCAATGGGAATCCAGTCATCGGCCATGCCGTGAAAGATGCGGATGGGGCCGCCGCTGACCTCGGTTTCACCCTGGAGATGAAGGTAGCAACTGGCCGGATAAAAGGCCAGATAAGCGGCAAATTGGGCATCGCCAGCCCCATACTGCTCTTGAAATCGCTCCATGCTGGCCCACAACGCCGTGCGCCCGCCAAACGAGAGGCCCATAATGCCGATGCGGTCAGGATCTATGCGGGGGTTGGAGGCCAGCAGACTAAGTGCAGCATAGGCGTCAGCCAACATGCTGGCGATATTCACCTGGTATTGGCCGGTGCAAACTTCGGGAATATGCCGGGCGCCAAAGCTGTGGACGAGCAGGGTGGCTATACCCAGTTCGTTCAGCCGGTCAACCCACGCCAGTTCGCCGCTGGTGATGCTGCCGCAGCCATGCGTGAGGGCGATGGCAGGAACCGGCCCATTGCTGGCAGGAATAGAGAGGGCGGCAGTGACAGTCACGGCCGTGCCTTCAGCAACGGGCGGCATGAAAGGCGTCCACAAATGGCCGGGGAAAGTCAGGCTCTCAAACTCGACGAGTTCACTGGCGGCAGGCGCTGCGGTGGGTGTGGGCATCTTCGCTGCTGGTGGCGTGGCACAGGCAGTTAATAGTAATAGAAGAAAATAAGTAAGAGAAACAGGTTTCATAGGCATAGCATACTCTGTAAGGCAACGATAGTACAGGGTATGCTATGCCCAAAACAACACTAGATTTAAGGGCTTTTTAGCGCCGTTCTTCGCTTAACGCCGTTCTCTGCCCACCGTTACCAGGGCTGTGGTTGGCGCAAATTCGGGCAGGGCAAAGGTGGGTGCGCCGGCCGGGCGTTGGGTCATCATGTCGGTTATGCGCGCTTCGCGGATGCGGCACCACATGTCGGTGCTGACGCCATACCGTTGAGCGCGCACTAGGCTGTTCAAAGTACCGTCGGGTAGCAGTTCCGGTGGGTCGCGGAAAAAGCCCACCAGGTCAATGCCGCCCACCTCATTGCGGACGGCGCGTGTCCATTGAATGTTGTTGATGAAAGGACCTATTTCCAACGAATGATTGGCCTCCCAGACGGCGACGCGCGTCATGCCGGCAATGCTGGTGAAAATGGGACGGGGTACGTGTGGGTCTAACCACTCAATGCGCTGGTCTAACACCTTGAAGGCGCAAATGGTACAGAGGAGGCTGGTAAGGGACACGGCCGTGAACCAAAACACCAGATAGCGCAAATTTAGCAGTGGGGCCGAGGCCGTTCCCGGCAAGCTTTTTTCCAGAGTAGCGATATTGCCGGCAATTTGGGACTGTACGCCCGGTAATAGATTGGGGTCAGTTGCCAACAACCGCGCTTCGGCCAGTATCCCGGCGCGGTTTCTAATCGGCATCTGGGTATCGTTGATCCGCCCCAAATCCGTCAATATGGCTGCCAGCATAAAGTTGTAACAGGTGGGGTCCACCACCACGTTTTGCCCTTCATTAGCGGCCTGCCATTGGACGCGGCATTGCTGCAAGGTCATGTTGCTGGGTAAGGGTTGGATGGCATTTGCCGAGATGATCGGTTGCAGCGTCGTGGAAACATTCTCGATCATATCCTGGCGACAAGAAATATCGGCCATTTCGCGGATACGGTGGAGTTGATTGGTGGCGCTATTGATTAGAAGTAAATTGCCGTGCGGGCTGGCCGCAGCGATGGCTTGCAAATCGGCAATCATCTGGTCAATTTGGGTTTTTTCACAGGCGCGCAGTTGGGTATTGAGCACGGCCGTTAATCCGGCAAAGGCATTATTCACCGGCGCACTTTCATCCAATTCGTTCATCCGTTGGCTCACCACATCAATCCGCGCCACCAGGGTTGGTGCAGGGGAACGGTGAAAAATAGCCTCGTTCACTTCCCGCAGCAACGGGGGTATCACATATAGTACGATGGGCAGCAAGAGAGCCAGAATGCCCCAAATGAACAAGGCCCGCAAGGCTGCCGGTGACGCTGAACCGGTGAGGTTGGGCGCAACCTGGGCCAGGTGGTTGCGGATGCGCGTGGGATACCATAGGCCAGGGATAAGTAATAATGGCAGCAGCCCGGCCAGGATAACGGCAATAATCAGCGGCAGCCAGCGTGTCCATCTGCCAAGTTCCAGACTGGGCAGTATGGTGGGGAAGAGTAGTAAAATCACAATGCCGGCTACGGCCAGCACGGTGAGGCCCCGGCCAATCCAGAGCGAATTTTGCCGGGGAAAAGGCATCCGCCCTTGAAAATTTAGCCAGTTTCGGTTGTCCGCGCCACAGCGGGGGCAGGTGACAAAATAAAATTTCCCTGGATCACGGTGCGTGCTGTTTTCCGGGTTAGGTTCAGGCACGGTGCGGGCGACGGGTAAGGTTTGCACACGGGTACGGTCAGCTTGAAAGCGCATTTGGGTGCTATGGGACTGATCAGCAGGCACATGCCAGTTATCAGCCATCGTGCGCCGTCCACGGTTCGGTTCATCTACCGCAATGCTGAACTGTTCGTGGCAGCAGATACAGGTGATTTGCCTGGTAGCCAGGGCGTTGGGGGGCACAGGGACATTGATCATGTTACTACTCCATTGGTAAACGGCCGTACAACACAGCCATTTACCAGACAATACACAACCAGCGTTGAACAAACGTTTAATCCGACTGAGCTGAAATGGCGAACATTATTCAGTTAGGGATACCGCTAATAGATTCAGGTTGGCGCTGACTTTTCTCAACACAAAACCGTAACTTTACTATACTTACAATGCTAACAATTCTGCTGACAGGCAGCTTGATGATTGTTGGCGACTATCTTGGCAGCGACGATCTATGCGCTACACTATACTCAGGCCAGCCCGGCAACGCAAGAAATTTGTCTGGCAGGTTTCTGGCAACATTGTGACATTCGTTATTGGGCACTGGTCATTGGCCCTTTGTCATTAGTCATTGGCAAAGGACGAGTGACCAATGACCAATGACAAAGGACAAACCCCATGATAACCCCGGAAGAAATGGCAAAAGCACAGGCAGTTCTGGAAAAGGTGCAGGTAGATTGGCTGGCGCAGGAGGGGGTCACGGCCGTAGACCTGGGCTTCGAATGGTCGCACGGAGCAATGACCGGGCGGTTGGCTATTCGTGTTCATGTGGCCCGCAAAAAGCCGCCGACCGAACTGAGCGAAGACGAACTGTTCCCCAAAGAAATTGAGGGTATCCCGGTAGATGTCATTGAAGCGACGTATGGCATTCAAATTATGCTGGAAGGGGATGCCCAATTGGAGGCAGCAGTAGACGGCCGTGACCAACGTTTTACCGAAATCCCCCTGGGCGTCAGCATCGGCTGCCCCAACGTGACCGCCGGGACGTTGGGAGCCAAAGTATATGACGCCGCCACCCAGGAAGCGCATATTCTGAGCAACTGGCATGTGCTGGTGGGGTTGCCCACTGCCCCGCCCAACGAAGCGATCTGGCAGCCAGGCCGGCTGGATGGCGGCAGGAGCAGCGATAAATTTGCCGAAGTCACCCGCTCCATCCTGGGGCCGTTTGACGCCGCCCTGGCCCGCCTCACCGGCGAGCGCCCCGTACTGGAGGAAACATTGGAAGGCGACCCCATCGCAGATGTCGCTGTGCCCCAATTAGGCATGTTGGTGTGGAAGAGCGGCCGTACCACCGGACGCACTGCCGGTTTTATTGACGGTATGATGATGACTACGCAGCTAAACTACGGTGCCGCCGGGGTGCGCCGCCTGGAGCAGGTGTTTCGCATTGTGCCCCGCCCCGGTTCTGCCCCCACCGAAATTAGCATGGGTGGAGATTCCGGCTCTATTTGGGTGGATGAGGCCAGCGGCAAAGCGGTGGGACTACATTTTGCCGGGGAAGTGGGCGACGACCCGGAATTTGCCCTGGCGCACGACATCAATCCGGTGATGGCCCGGCTGGATTTCATTTTCCCGGCACAGTTGCCACCGCCTGAACCACCTGTGGAACCAGAACCGCCAGCCGAACCAGAACCACCGGTCACGGCGACACCTCCGCCAACCCTTACCTGGTGGCAGCGTTTTGTCAACTGGTTGCGGGACTTGTTTGGGTGAACGTTCGTAGTCGGCACTGAAGTGCCGCCAGGGGCGATAAATCGCCTACTACAAACCTTGTTTCATATTAGCTGGCGTTACTCCTTTCTGTTCGGTATTTCTGATCATCGGTTTAGCAGAGGAAACCTGTATTTCAATGCCGGTTCGGTTTGGCGTATAATTTCACATCTGACAGGTTTTTGAAACCTGTCAGATGTGTGTGGTTGGTTATGAGTAAACGCGAATTTCACCTGGAAGATGAGCATGTGTATGACCGGTCGGGCGCGGTGCGCTGGATATGGTCGCATTTGTGGCAGTACCCCTGGCTGCCGGTGCTGGTGATACTGGCTTCGGTGGTGAACAATTTTGCCGCCAGTGGGGTGCAGGTGTTGATCGGCCGTACCTTTGACCTGATTACGTCTGATAATTGGGCGGTAGCGGCTTTAGTGGGTTTGTCGTTGGCGGTATTTGGGGTGATTGCCGTACAGAGCATCATGGGGCTGGCGCGCAACTGGACGAATGAGTTTGTGGCGCAGCGGGTGGAACGGGATACGCGGCAGGAGTTTTACATCAGTTTATTGGGGAAGGACCAGACGTTTCACGGCCGTCAGCGTATTGGCGATGTCATGGCGCGGGCGACCAACGATGTGCGCACCCTCAACCTGATGTTCAGCCCTGGCCTGATGCTTATTGTAGATTCGCTGATGGGCATTGTGGCTCCTATTGTGCTCATTACCCTGCTAGACCCACGTTTGCTGCTGGTTCCGGCCATTTTTCTAATGCTGTTTGTGGTGACGGTGTGGGATTATTCGCGCCAGTTGAACCCGGTGAGCCTGGCGCAACGGGAGCAGTTTGGGTTGATGAACGCGGGGCTGGCGGAGGCGATTGGCGGCATTGAGGTGGTAAAAGGGAATGCCCAGGAGTCACAAGAACTTGAGGAGTTTGCCGAAAATGCCGCCCGATTCAAGGATTATTTTGTGAAACAGGGCATCATTCAAGCGCGCTATTTACCACTGCTGGTGTTTAGCCTTTGCCTGGGGCTGGCCTTTTTCCACGCCCTGTGGCTGTGGCAGGCGGGCACGTTGTCACTGGGGCAGGTAGTGACGTATATGGGGCTGTTTGGGATGCTGCGTTTTCCTACCTTTATCTCTATCTTCTCGTTTAATCTGGTGCAATTGGGCATTGCCAGCGCCGAGCGACTGCTGGAGATGATCAATGATGAGACGGAGTTGGATGAAAACGAAACGGGAGTAAACCGGCCGATTCACGGCCGTGTCACCTTTGAAAATGTCAGCTTTGGCTACGATGGCTCGCCGGTGATCAAAAACGTCAGCTTTACGGCCGAGCCGGGACAAACAGTAGCCATTGTCGGCCAGACAGGTTCAGGTAAAAGCACGTTGACGCGGCTGATTAACCGGATATTTGATGCGAATGAAGGTCACATTCTGGTAGACGGCGTGGATGTGCGCGAGTGGAGCCTGGAATCGTTGCGCTCTCAAATATCCACCATCGAGCAAGATGTCTTCCTCTTTTCTCGCTCCATCGCCGAAAACATCGCCTTTGGCTGCCCGGATGCTACCATAACCGAAATAGAAACGGCCGCCCGGCAGGCCCAGGCGCACGACTTCATCCTGAGCTTTGACCAGGGGTACGAGACAGAAGTGGGCGAACGGGGCGCCACCCTTTCTGGCGGGCAGCGGCAGCGGGTAGCCATTGCGCGCGCCTTCCTCACCAACCCACGCATCCTGATCCTGGATGACAGTACCAGCGCCATTGACAGCGCCACCGAAGACCAGATACAAAAAGCGATGCGCCACATCAGCCGTCAGCGCACCACATTTTTGATCACCCATCGCCTGTCCCAAATTCGCTGGGCCGACCAGATTTTGGTGCTCAGCCACGGCGAACTGGTAGACCAGGGTACCCATGATGAACTGCTGGCGCGCAGCCCGGCGTATCAACGAATTTTTGCGCGGTATGATTGAGTTACGAAAACATACTCATGACTGATTTTCCTAAACACACAGAAATTGTAGTAATTGGCGGCGGGGTGATGGGTGCGAGTACGGCGTATCACCTGGCGCTGCGGGGGGCGCGGGATGTGGCCCTGCTGGAGAAGGAGTCGTTCTTCGGTACGGGCGCCACCGGGCGCTGCGCGGGCGGTGTGCGCTACCAGTTCAGCACCGAGGTCAACATTCGCCTGTCGCAGGCCAGCTTGCCGATGCTGGATCGCTTTGAAGAGGAGATGGGGCAGGCCATTGACCGGCGGCGCTGTGGCTATTATCTGCTGCTGACCCGCGAACAGGATGTGCCCCCGTTCCAACGCAATGTGGAATTGCAGCACCGGTTGGGTGTGCCCACGCAATGGTTGAGCGGGGATGAAGTGCGGCGACGATTCCCCTATTTGCGGGCGGATGATGTGCTGGCGGCCACCGTCTGCTCAGAAGATGGGCTGGCGGACCCCAATGGTGTGGTGGCAGGTTACGTGAATGGGGCCAGGCGGTTGGGGGTGCGGTTGGCGGCGGACACGGCCGTACACGCCATCACCCATCACGCCAACCAATACACCATCCACACCAACCAGGGCGACATCCAATGCCAAAAAATCGTCAACGCCGCCGGGCCATGGGCCGGGTTGATCAGCGACATGCTCGGCGTACCGCTGCCCATCACGCCCCTGCGCCGCCAGTGGATTACTACCACGCCCCTGCCCGATTTGCCGCCGGATTTCCCTTTCATCATCTTCTTCGGCCAGAGCCTCTACTTCCACCCGGAAGGGCGGGGCTTGCTCACCGGCATGTCCAACCCACATGAGAAGCCCGGTTTTGACCAGGCCATTGATGAAGAGTGGGAGTTGGTGCATCTGGAAGCGGCCATCCAGCGGCTGCCCTTGTTGGAAAAAGCGGGGCGGCAATCTGGTTTAGCCGGGCTGTATGAGATGACGCCAGACGCCCACCCCGTCATCAGCGGCGTGCCGGGCATGGACGGTTACTACGTGGTCGCCGGTTTCTCCGGGCATGGCTTCATGCACGGCCCCATCGCCGGCAAGCTGATGGCGGAGATCATGCTGGACGGGGCCGCCCACACGGTGGATGTGGGGATGTTGGACTATGCGCGGTTTGCGGACGGCCGTTTGATTCAGGAATACAATGTGGTATGAGATTAGAGATTTCATCAATCTCCACTCTCTAATCTCCTGAGATTTCTATGGGCTTCATTCTTGATGGATTAGACACTGAAGATTATGACCGCAGTTACAGCGACCGGGAACTGGTCAAGCGGGTTGGCGGGTATTTTCGGCCGTATGCCGGGCGGATGACGCTGGTGGCGGTGACGCTGACGTTGAACTCACTGCTGGCGGTGGCCGGGCCGATCATCATTGCCCGCGCCATTGACATCATCGCCGAAAACCCAACGACGCAGACGATGGCGCTGATGGCGTTGGGCGTGTCGCTAACGGGGGCGGCGGCCTGGGTGTTTAACTACATTCGCCAATACGTTTCGGCCAACATCATCGGCCAGGTGGTGCTGACGCTGCGGCGGGATGTGTTCCAGGCTACCGTCAACCACGACATGTCTTTTTTTGACGAGCATCCGTCAGGCAAAATTGTCAGCCGCATCACCTCCGATACGCAGGATTTTGCGGCGACTGTTGACCTGACGTTGAATTTGCTCAGCCAGGTGTTTCTGGTGCTGTTTTTGACCTTTTATCTGCTGACGATTGATGTGGTTTTGACCATCATTTTGCTGGCAATGACGCCGCTGGCGGCCTGGATTGCGCTGGCGTTTCGCCGCCGGGCGCGGGATGTAACGCAGAAGGCGCGCCGGGTCACGGCCGTGATCAACGCCCAAATTCAGGAATCGGTCAGCGGTATCATCGTTGCCAAAAATTTTCGGCAGGAAACGGCCGTGTACCAGACCTTCCACGCCAACAACGAACAGGCTTACCAGGTGAATTTGCGGCGGGGCATGACGCTCATGTCCATCTTTCCCATCATGGTGCTGGCGTCGGGTTTTGGTACGGCCGTACTCGTTCTGTCCGGTGGGTTGGCCACGCGGGCGGATAGCATCCTGGGCGGGGTGACGGCCATTTCACCCGGCGAGTGGTTCTTGTTCATGCAGGCGGTTGGTTTTTACTGGTGGCCGATGATGGGCATTGCCTCGTTTTGGAGCCAGTTTCAGGATGGTCTGTCGGCGGCGGAGCGGGTATTTGCCCTGATTGACCTGGAACCCAACGTGCAGCAAACGGGGGATGAAGCAGTGTCAGGGATTGACGGCCGTATCCAGTTCCAACACCTCACCTTCAGCTACAGCGAGAAAGAGGTCGTTTTGCCCGATTTCTCATTGGAGATTGTGCCCGGCGAAACGGTGGCGCTGGTGGGGCATACGGGCGCGGGCAAGAGCAGTATTGCCAAATTGGTAGCGCGATATTATGAATTTCAGGGTGGGCAGTTGTTGGTAGACGGCCGTGACATTCGCTCCTTCAATTTGTCCCAATACCGGCGGCACATTGGCGGCGTACCCCAGGAACCGTTCCTTTTTGCGGGGACGGTGCGTGAGAATGTTCGCTACGGCCGTCCCGACGCCAGCGACGCCGAGGTCATCGCCGCCGCCAACCGCATCAGCGATGGCGAATGGCTGAATGGGCTGGTACGCGGTCTGGAGACTGATGTGGGCGAACGAGGCAGCAATTTGTCCATGGGACAGCGGCAGTTGGTGGCGCTGGCACGGGTGCTGCTGAAAGACCCGGCCATTTTCATTTTGGATGAGGCCACCGCCAGCGTAGACCCCTTCACGGAAACGCAGATTCAAGAAGGGCTGGATGTGGTCATGGCCGAGCGCACAGCGATTGTGATTGCTCACCGCCTCTCGACCATTAAACACGCGGATCGAATTATCGTGATGGATCACGGCCGTATTATTGAAGAGGGCACACACAACGAATTGATGGCCCAGGGCGGCCATTACGCCGACCTATACAACACCTACTTCCGCCATCAATCGCTTGCCTACATTAACGAAGAGTTCCTGGAAATCACCGCCTAAACACAAAGACCTGACAGGTTTTCAAAAACCTGTCAGGTCTGAACGGGCGCACCTAAACAAAAAGAGCTGCCACGCGGCAGCTCTTTTTGTTTGGACACACAAGGCTAAATGTTTAAGAAAGAGCGGGTTTGGCAGGACGGGTTGCGCGGTGGGGCGTTGTTTTTTCGTTTTTCAGCATCTCGATCAGGCGCAAGACGGCCCAACGTTTAACTTCGTTATCTTTGGCCTGGCGCACCGGCTGCCCGTTTACCACTACCCACATCTGGTTTCTAATTTCTTGTAATTGCATCGTTTCCCTCGCTTTTGATACAGTACAATCTTCATTACAAGCTACCGTGAGATTAGGCAGGCGGGCTTACGGGGTTGCTTAACGGTACGGCCGTGTGTGGTCTTATTCACGCGCCATTCACTACGGCATTTAATCGAGTGAACGATGGTTGGCGCGCTTACACCAACACAAAATCTAGCAGTTGGGAGAGCCGGGAAATGCGGTTCACATTGGGCGGAACATCTTGCACCGTGCCCTCATTTGCTCTGTCTAGCCAGACGCCCCGACCATACGCCCCTTGCTCCACCGCGCCAATCGCATCCACATTCAAATTGTCACCCACATACATGCATTGGGCGGCTGGCGTGTGCAGCCGGGCTACCGCCCGCCGAAAAATTGTCTTGCTGGGTTTGTGAACACCAACTTCTTCGCTGATGGTGATGTGCGTCGCCGGAATGTAGGCGCCTACCAGATTTTCCATTACCGGGCGCACGGTGGTGGAATGATTGGACAAAATACCCAACACCAGACCTGCCTGATGCAATTTTTGCAGTGTGAGCGGCACATCATCATACAAGGTCGTGGGCAGTTGCCCATAAGCAATATAAATGCGGTAGGCCAGGTCACGGCTGGTATCAGGATAGCCCAGGCGAATGAGTATTTGCCGGTAGAACTCCATGATTTCCTGCCGGGTTTGTGGTTTGATGGCGCCATCGGCCCGACCCAGGGCAATATCGGCCAACAGGGAGTCTCTGGCAATACGGAAATCACGCACCGGGTAGTGGATACCGACATGCTGAAACAACACGGCCGTGCGTTCAATGTGCGACATCTCCGGCTGCAAGGTATACGCCAACGTAAAATCCCAATCGAACAGGACGGCCGTTATCCCCTTTGCTGGCATTTTCATAAACAAACCATTCCTTCTTTGCCGTTGCTCTGATGTGATCATCGAAAGCATTGTATGAGAAGCGTCCACTTTGTTCAGTGAAAAAGACGATGATTTTACCGGCAAAATAAAAAACCCGAAGGGAGCGTTGTTGCTCCCTTCGGGTTTTTTGGATGAAGATGGGGAGATTGAGAGATTGAATCTCTTAATCTTCCCATATCTTAATCTCTCTGTCTTAATAATTTCTGCGCCAGCAGTTGATTCACCAGGGCGGGATTGGCTTTGCCTTTGCTCTGGCCCATTACCTGGCCTACAAACCAGCCACGTAATTTTTCCTCGCCGTTGGCATAGCGGGCAACCATTTCCGGGTTTGAGGTTAATACCTGCTCAATGATAGCTTCGATAGCGGCTTCGTCGGAGATTTGGGCTAATCCCCTGGCCTGCACAATGGCCTCGGCCGATTGACCGCCGCGGAACATTTCTGCCAGCACTTCTTTGGCGGTGTTGTTATTGATCGCACCGGTATCTACCAGAGCAATGAGGCCCACCAATCCAGTTGGCGACACTTTAATTTGCTCAATACTTTGTTTATGTTCGTTCATCAAGCGAAACAGTTCGTTGAGCAGCCATTTGCTGACGGATTTGGGGTCGCCGCCAGCGGCTACGGCCGTGTCCAACCATTCCGCCACCGCCCATTCCTCCGCCAATACCCGCGCCTCATACGGCGTCAGCCCTAATTCATTGACATAACGCGCTATTTTGGCGTCTGGCAACTCTGGCAAAGCGGATCTGGCCTCGGCAATCCACTCTTCGGAAACAAACAGCGGCGGCAAATCCGGCTCTGGGAAGTAGCGGTAATCTTCGGCTTCTTCCTTGCTGCGCTGGCTGAAGGTGCGCTTTTTGTCTTCACTCCAGCCGCGCGTCTCCTGCACTACCCGTCCACCCGTTTCCACCACTTGAATTTGCCGCTCAATTTCATGGGCAGAGCCATCGGCCAATGCTTTGAAGCTGTTCAGATTCTTGAGTTCGGTGCGGGTGCCAAAGGTGGTGCTGCCAGACGGCCGTATGCTGATGTTTGGCTCCACACGCAGCACCCCCTTTTCCATGTCGCCGCTGTTCACACCCAGGTAGCGCAAAATCTGGCGGATTTTCATGGCATAGGCCCGCGCCTCTTCGCCGCTGTGAATGTCCGGCTCGGAAACGATTTCCAGCAAGGGCACACCAGCCCGGTTGTAGTCTACCAGCGATGTACCATCATCCTGGTGCGTGAGTTTGCCGGTGTCTTCTTCCATATGGACGCGGCGGATGCCAATGCGCTTGTGTGTGCCATCCTCCAGTTCCACATCCAGCCAGCCGTTCACGCCCAACGGCTCCTCATACTGGCTGATCTGATACCCCTTCGGCAGGTCGGGGTAGAAATAATTTTTGCGGGCAAAGATGTTGTGCTGGTTGATCTGGCAATTGAGGGCTAAGGCCACACGCAAGGCGTACTCTACCGCCTGCCGGTTGATCACGGGCAGAGTGCCCGGCATACCCAGACAGAGGGGGTGTACGGCCGTGTTTGGTTCGGCCTCCACGCTATCCACCACCGGCGCCGCGCAAAACATTTTCGACGCCGTCATCAACTCCGCATGAATCTCCAACCCCATAATCGCTTCGTATTTGTTACTCATTCACTCTCTCGCTAAAGTTGTTGGGCTGTTTTCCACCACTCCAGCCAGGTTCGATACACACTCGCCCACTCACCAAAATCAAGAGTCCAACTTTCATCTTCCGGTTCTTCCCCATTTACGTAGGCCGCGTAGAATGTCTCTGAACGAATTCCATATTTTCGCTCAAACTTCAATAGCTCTTCTTCCAGCGTAAATTTCGTAGGGTGTCATACCTTATCTCTAGGGGTCTAAATCCAACTGTTTTTGCAACACAGGTAGTAACTGCTGGATATGGTGCTGCAAATGTTCGAGGGCGATGGTTAGTTCAGCGGCCGTTTCTTGCGCACCACTGGCATCTGCCCGGTAACTATCCGTGCGCAAAACAGTCAACAATTCCAATAATTTTTCTGCTTCGCTTTCAATCTCCTGCAAGTGCATAGCTGCTAAACCGGCTTGTTCTTGTAAGCCTAAAAGCTGGCTCACTTCTTGCCAAATATCTTGAGTAATCGTGGTTTCCATAGGTCTACCTTCCACGTCGCCGTTGGCGAGCCAACCGCTCACAAGTAAGTTTAGCAGATTTCTATCCATGCCGGCGCATGAAGCGTTCCAGGCGGTTGAGGGCTTCTTCGATTTTTTCGTAGGCGGTGGCGTAGCTGGCGCGCATAAAACCGGCCCCGCTCGGCCCAAACGCTTCGCCCGGCACCATGGCCACCTCCTCTTCATCCAGCAGGCGCATGGCAAATTCGTCGCCGCTCATGCCGGTACGGGCGATGGAGGGGAAGGCGTAAAACGCGCCGCGCGGCTCAAAGCAATCCAGTCCCAACCGATTGAAGCCATCCACAATCAGGCGGCGGCGGCGGTCATATTCGGCGCGCATCGCCTCCACGTGTTCTTCGGCGGCAGGAGTGAAAGCGGCCAAAGCCGCCATTTGCCCGGTGGTGGGGGCGGACATGATGGTGTATTGATGCACTTTGCGCATGGCCCCCAGCAGTTCGGGATTGGCGCAGGCGTAGCCGATGCGCCAGCCGGTCATGGCGTAATCTTTGCTGAAGCCGCCCAGTAAGACGGTGCGTTCGGCCAAACCAGGCAAGGAGGGTACACAGGTGTGGGGGATACCGTACACCAACCGGTCATAAATCTCGTCGGAGATGATGAGCAGGTCGTGTTTTTGGGCTACGGCCGTGACCTCTTCCAATCGCTCTCGTGTCATCACCGCCCCTGTGGGGTTATTGGGGTAGCCGAGCAGCAGCGCCTTCGTGCGTGGGGTGATGGCCGCCTCAATCGCTGCGGCCGTGACCATAAAATCGTTGTCCATCGTGGTGGGTACATACACGGGCACACCCCCGGCAAAGCTCACTTCCGGGCCGTAAGCCACAAAACAGGGTTCGGGGATGATCACTTCGTCGCCGGGGTTGAGCACGGCCGTACACACCAAATACAACGCCTCGCTCACCCCCACCGTGATGATGATCTCACTCTCCGGGTCATAATTCACCTGGTATCGTGCTGCCAGGTTTTGCGCCAGCGCCCGGCGCAGTTCAATCGTGCCGCTGTTGGAGGTGTAGGCCGTTTCGCCCCGTTGCAGCGATTCAATACCCGCCTGCAAAATGGGCGGCGGCGTTACAAAATCCGGCTCGCCAATGCCCAATGAAATGACATCCTTCATGGTGGCGGCAATATCAAAAAACTTGCGAATGCCCGAAGGCGGGGCCTGGGCTACGCGATCAGAAATAAAGTTGCGCATGAGATTTTCCTTTGAGATTGGAGAATACAGATTAGAGATTGAGGGGATTTCTCAATCTCTAATCTCCACACTCGAATCATCACCTAAAAACATACTCATTCGTTTACCGGTGACTTTTGCATTTTCGCCGATAAGAGCATCCTCTAGCAGGCAGTTTTCAAGCTGCGCGCCGGCGTCTATGATGCTGTTTTTGATGATGCAGTTGCTAATTTTGGCACCGGGGCCGATGCTGACGTAGGGGCCGATGACGCTGCTGTCTACGCTGGCCTCTGCATGGATGAAGACGGGCGGCAAGGCGGTGAAATCTTCGGCATAGCTGCGGTCAATGGCCTCTTCGCTGCCGTAGCCCAGTCCCAGCAGCCGTTCATTGGTGGCCAGGATGTTTTCGGGGTTGCCCGCATCCAGCCAGAAGATGGTTTCTTGGGTGCGAACTTTGATACCCTCTTCCAGCAAGACCTGGTAAGCGTCGGCCAGGTAGTATTCACCTTTGGTCTGACGGCCGTCCGCAATAATCCTATCCAACGCCTGGCGTAGGGTACGGCCGTGTCGGAACCAATGGATGCCCGCAATCGCCTGCCGGTAACGGTCATGGTCTGGTTTTTCAATCAGTTCCGTCACAAAACCATTTTCGTCGGTAGCCACCACGCCAAATTTGCGTGGGTCCTCCACCTCCTGCACCAGCATCACCACATCGGCCGTCGCGTCGGGCAGTTCCGTATACCGCGCCTGCACAATGCCATCACCAAAGGCAATCACTAGCTCCCCCTCATCCATAAAATCACGGCAGAGCCACAGCGCGTGCGCCTGCCCCAACAACTCCTCCTGCACCACAAAATGGCTGTCCAGATGCGGATACTGTTCGCGAATCCACGCCTCAATCTGCTCCCCTTTGTAGCCAATCACAAAAACAACTTCCTCAGTTGTAATATCACTCATCAGGTCAAGCAAATGGCCGATGACGGTTTTACCGGCCACATGCAGCAGCGGCTTGGCCCGGCTCCACGTATACGGCCGCATCCGTTTGCCAAATCCGGCGAGGGGGATGATGACTTTCATGTTTACTCCGCTCTATTGAGTAGTGAGCAGTAAGCAGTATGCAGTGAGCGGTTTGACAAACCCCACTGCTTACTGCTCACCGCTCACTGCTCACTTTCTTTTTCATACGCATACGCCACATTCAAAATCACCGCCTCTTGCAATGTATTGCCAATTAACTGAAGGCCGATGGGCAAACCCTGGCTGTCAAAACCACAGGGGACGGAGAGGCCGCAGCTTGCCGACAGGTTGATGGGTAAGGTGAAGATGTCTTGCAAATACATTTGCAGCGGGTCATCTACGATGGCCCCAATTTTGAAGGCGGTGGTGGGTGAGGTGGGAGTGGCGATGACATCTACTTTTTCAAAGGCGTTCAGGAAATCTTGTTTGATGAGGGTACGGGCGCGCAGGGCACGGCCGTAATAAGCCTCATAGTACCCCGCACTGAGCGCATACGTGCCCAACATGATGCGCCGCTTCACCTCCGGGCCGAAGAGGGCGCGTGTCTTTTTCACCGAATCAATCATATCCATCCCCTCCACGCGGGGGCCAAAGCGGATACCGTCGTAGCGGGCCAGGTTGGCGCTGGCTTCGGCCGGGGCGATCAGGTAATAGACGGGTAAGGCATAGGCAGTGTGCGGCAGGCTAATTTCCACGATTTCCGCGCCCAGTTCGGCCAGTTTAGCAATGGCGTTGCGCACGGCCGTTTCCACTTCTGCATCTATCCCCTCGATAAAATACTCTTGGGGCACGCCCACTTTCAGCCCGCGAATATCCCCCGTCAGCGCGGCTTCAAAGTCAGGCACGGGTACGTTGAGCGACGTGCTGTCCAGGGGGTCGTAGCCGGCGGTGGCCTGGAACACGGCCGTACAATCCGCCACCGTGCGCCCAAACGTACCCACCTGGTCCAACGTCGAGGCAAAAGCGACCACACCCCAACGGCTCATACGGCCGTAAGTCGGCCGCAGCCCTACCACCCCACAAAACGACGCCGGTTGACGCACGCTGCCACCCGTATCTGTGCCCAACGCCCCATACGCCATGCCCGTCGCCACCGCCGCTGCGCTGCCGCCGCTGCTGCCGCCCGCCACCCGCGTCTGGTCATACGGATTGCGCGTGGTGAAGTAGGCTGAATTTTCGGTGGATGACCCCATAGCAAACTCATCCGTATTGGTCTTGCCGAGGATGACGGCCCCGGCTGCTTTCAATTTCTGCACCACGAAGGAGTCATATGGCGGCACGAACCCTTCCAGAATTTTGCTACCGGCCGTCGTTTCCACCCCCTGCGTGCAAATAATATCTTTCACCGCTACCGGGATGCCCAACAGGGGCGAATCCTCGCCGTTGGCGCGGCGCTGGTCAGCCTGCTGCGCCTGTTCCAGCGCCATCTCATCGGTAATGGTGAGAAAGGCTTGAATGTCGTTATCCGTCGCCACCAGGTGATCGAGCATGGCCTGGGTGACGGCCACGCTGGTTGTCTCGCCGCGTCGCAGCGCGTCTCGTAGTTGAGTCAAGGCTAGTTTAGTGAAGTCCATAGGGTTCGTTCCATCACAAGTTTTGGCACATAGTTGTACCCGGAAACGGGTAATACGCAATAAAAAAGGGCCATGAGGCCCTTTGAATCAGTAGATTGGTTAAATGGGGAAGGAGTATTCTTATTTTTAGCTGCGCCAATCGTCAACTCGCCCAAGTCGTTTTGCTATACTGTTTATTTCACTTTCATATTCGAGATTTTCTATACCTACATCACTTCTCATACTATGCTTTAGAAGGTGTGCTCGATTTTGAATCTCCTGAATTTCAATCTCATCTTTGAGAAATGACCCACACCCCACCCTTAGATGATTCAATAACCGACGCGACCTGTCTGTCATCAGTAATCCTGTTTGACTGTAAGCAAAATTTGTTAATTCATTAGCTAGCAATTGAATGTCCTTTTTTAGGTCTGTACTATGCTTAATATTATGACCAGATGTGATTTTCAACGTTCCCCACACATTCCCATAACAAATCAACCGGCCTTTGAGTATTTCTAGGGTACTTTCCCTGACCAAATCTCTACGAAGTTCAGCTCGAAAGCTTTCTTGCCATTGACGTTCCTTGCTTAACAAATTAGCTTGCCATTCTTCTTGATGAAACTTCAACTCTTCCTTTACGTTTTTCTGACTCCACCAAACATTGATTCCAATCCCAACAATTGAAATTAGTCCGGCAATTATCGCTGCTGTGATTTCAGGGCCCATTTATACCACCTTTCCATTTAGAGTTCTACTTTTTTGACCTCATATGCTCTAAGGCCATCATAACTAAAACCCAGATAGAAATCGACATCTATGTTTTCATCTCGCCCTTTAACAAAACCTTCTATAAGAGGAGAACCTTTATGGCTCCGTGCATCACGTTCATGTCCAGGTGTAAAAAACGCCCTCAGCCCACATCTAAGTTCCACCCACCCCGCCTTTGGTGAAGAAATTTTTGCTACTTTCCCAGGAATCCTTGCAAGAATTTTATCATCATCATATTTAAACCAATCTTGTTCATTTAGTTTGCCCAACTTCTTAAAGTAAACAATACGCGGTAATCCTTCTTCGGTACCTAACCAATTGTAGCGAAACTTTTGGTCTGCAAGGGAGAGAGGCAATATGCGTTTATGACATTCCTCCATCAATTTCTCCGCTCGTTCTTTTGCAACATATGAACCATCTATAGCTTTTAGTGTCTGCAAGATATACAGATAGTACAATATTTCCACAGTGTCATTTCTTGCCTGCAAAGAAGTTAAACGGTCAATAGCTAAGTCAACACTCACATCTGGCAACCGACGCGCGGCTTCAAACCACAACCTAACATTCCAATCATTTTCGGGTTCTTCTAGGATGTTTTGCTCTGTCAATATTAGAGTATCTTCAAGTTCTGATACGGGCATGTCGTCCCAATATCTACCGTTTTTAGCAAGATGAAGACGTATTATGCGGCGCCTGATAGTGGGAGCATGTACATCACTCGCACTCGTATCAAGCATTTTTCGCCAATTTCTGATGATGCTTTGATAGTCATTGCTAAAAAACTCATCAATTCTATTCTCACAACTAACCAGATATGAACTTGGTGTAGATGATTCATAGAGTTTCTTTGCGACAGCCAGCAGATTTTCTGCTTTGTCAACCATTTCGTGATATTTAGATAGTTTCTGATCGCTAAAGAATTCCTTATAAGTTTTTTTGTCCGACAACTTGAAGCCGAATTCTACTGCCCTAATTAACATCTCTGCGTGTGACGTGTAAGAATGTTCATGTTCAATATCTATTTCACGGGCCCTGGCAAATGAGCTTTCAGCTTCTTGGAATAAATTTTCTATATCTATCAATCTTTGATCGTCTATTTCAACCCGCCGTCGCTTGTCTCGTTCCACTGATAGCATTATCTCATATATATCTTTACGAAGAACAATGCCTAAAATATGGTGCAACACCCGATCATGCGACTGGATCTTGGCTGCTTTTCTGGCCTCGATTTGAGCTTCTTTATGTCGCCCTTGTTGACTTAACATTCGAGCATAGTGCGCCCGAAAATGCGGTTGGTTCTCAAAGCTATCGGCCAGACATTGGAGAACAGCCAATTCACCCTCCTTTGTCTGAATGTCAATAATTGGCCGGGCAAAGCTCCCTGTCTTTTTTGTAGTATCTAGATTAATCGCATTACGCGATATGAACATTTCCTCCATTAAATCAATTACAAAATCACTATGCTGACGGTCAGAATTTAAGTTTAATGCCCCAAAGTATTGAATGTACTCGATCGCCCAATTTGCAAGATGGTGTTTCCAATTTTCACCCCCCTCTATACTTCCACCAATTATTTGCTTACATATTTCATGAGCGATAGTATAATGAGCAGTACGCCATCCTCGCTTTTCCGAAACATAAACCAGCAACCCAACACGTTCTTTATCTAAAGCATTTTGAAGTATCACTGTGCGGTGTTCACCTGTACCAATGAGATTACCGAAGATTCGTGCTGGCAACTCTATCTGCGTATTCTCTACCGGACAGTAGAGACTAAACAAAATAACCAATAGAAAAGAATATCGG
>DAOMOK010000019.1:105952-149280 GCA_035444285.1 Chloroflexota bacterium | reverse complement strand
AACTCGTCCATGATGCGTATTTATATCACAGGTTTTGTACCTGTATAGTTACAATCCTCCAATAAAAAATGGGGTGGTCTATCACAGACCACCCCATTTTTATACCCGTTTCCCGGTCTTCTGACGAAGAACGTTTACGGCTTCAAGATGATGGGCAGGTAGATCATATTTCCAGGTGCTGGTGGCGTCACAACGGCCGTAGTAGTGAGCACGGCCGTGTCCATCTCCGAGGCCTCCCCTTGCGAAATCGCCGTCACGGTCACATCATCCATGTCACCATCACTGGCATTGGCCGGAACGTGTACCGTCACCGTCACCTCCGTGCTGGCGCCTGCGCCCAGTGAAACAGTAGCGTCAGACAGTTCAATCACCCAGCCATTGGCGCTGGCAGCCGTGATCGCCATCGTGTCATCCACGTTGCCCAGGTTCGTTACCGTCAGAGTGTATGTCACCATCGTACCCGCCGCGCCACTCGCAGCCTGGTCGTCAGACAAAGCTACGCCGTAGACCGGGGCTACCACAGTCAACGTTACCGGCACTGTCACCAATGGCGTGGCGGCGTCGTTACTTTCCACACAGAGTGTCGCCGTATAGGTACTGCCTATCGTCAGGCTAGTGGAATCAAAGGTCACAACCACATCACTGGATTGGCCCATCTCGGTAGAACCGGATGCCGGCGAGACACTCAGCCACGTCACATCGCTCGGTGCGCTACACAGACCTTGCGGCGCAACGAAAGTGTATTCCACGGTATCAATGCCAATGTAATTGGAATTGGTACCGCTGGGGCCGCCATCTGTCACAAAGTAACGGAAAGCCAGGCGCCCGGTGGTTGGTGTGCCCACGCCCGTCACAGTCGCCGTGAACTGAGTCCACACTTCCGGATAACCACCTTGAGCCAGGGTGGGGTTGATTTCCAACAACACATTGGTGAAATCGCCCACACTGGTGGCGGTGGCGCCCACATCCGTGCTGCTGCCGGCTGTACTCATCCGCACTTCCAGGCGATCAGGCCAGATGCTGCCCGTAGGCGTGCGCGTGTAGAACGTAAAGGTAGAGCCGTCTGACAGGTTGATCTCTGGTGTTAACAACCAGTTGCTGATGGTACCAACACCGCTGGTGTTGTTAAAGTTAGCGCCAATGTAGGAGGTAGGCGGACCCGCTTGAGCCGGGAACACGGTGTCGTTCCCCTGGAACCAACTGGTACTACCCAATGGCGCACTGTTATTAATTTGCGCCCAACCTGCACCTGGCAGGGTGGTAATGTCTTCAAACCCTTCGGAGAAATCACCTTGAACCACGCCAGGTTGGGCAGTGGGTAATAAACTGCGGACGGCGCTGCCTGTTTGCGTTGGACCAGCCGTATCTCCGGCCCTGTCTGCGTGGCTGGGGTCAGCCGGCGCTGCCGGGGCAACCGTCATCACCGCCACAGGAGGCTCTTCCGTAATAGTCCAGTCCAGAATACCTGTGCCGACATTACTAATGGTGAGCGTCTGGTCGCTTGTTGTGTCTGGACCTTGCACAGAAGTGAGCGCATCAGGCGCTACCTCAATAGTAGGCGTACTCACCACCGTCACCGTGGCGCTATCTACATCGCCGGCTGATTCGGCGCCATCGGTCGCCGTCCAGGTAGCGACGTTGGTGGTCGTCTGTGTCAGGGTAGCCGTTTCAGTGATAAACACAGACTCACCCGGAGCCAGAACATAGGAAAAGTCAATCAGAATATCACCCAACTGGTCGTCTACCAGGGTGTGAGAGTCGAAGGTGACATCTCCGGTGTTGGTTACGGTGTAGCAGTAGGTAACATCTGTACCGTAATCAACGGTGAGCGCATCAACATTGCCACAAGAGCCATCGGTGCTGACAGTTTTCTCCAGATCAATGGCCGGGCCACCTGTAGGCGGCAGACTGGCAATAACACACCATTCGACCAGCGTACCGGTGTCACCACCAGCATGGTCAGAGACAGTGATTGTCCAGTCGCCGCTGACATCCATACCATCATAAGCAGCCAGCAGGCTGGTGTTGGGCGGGTCACCGCCGACGCGGTCGCCAGAGATAGCGGGGTTAGTCGCACACTGGGTTTCGATGTTGCCATCTGGCCCTTCGTCATTCACGGTGACATCATAATTGTCGCCAGAGCAGCCGAAGGTGCTGGCAGGCACACCAGGGCGGTCAATAATGGTGGCATTCGTGGCGTTGTGGGTAACAACAAAGCGCACATCACCAACCCAGGTGTGGGTAGCATTGATGTAGATGTCCACATCCGAGATATTGCCACTGGTGGCAATGTTCATGGTGTCGCTCGCCCCGGTCGGGTTATTGTCCGGAATGGCCAGACCTGGCGTGCGGCACACGGTGAGGATGGCAGCCGTACGGAAGGTGAATGTGGCCGAAACAGACCCCGTACCACAGGGGTTACCACTGGTTACACGCCAGTAATGGGGTGTGTCTGGGTCCAAGTTTGAAGTAGCAGTATGAGTTGTATCCGCTGTGTTGGCAGTGTAAACGATGTTGGTAAAAGTGGGGTTAGTGGCTACTTCCAGGAAATATTCGGTGGCGCCAGCAACGGCCGTCCACTGGAATGTGGGCAAAGTAGCCACACCGGTTTCTCCATTGAATGGAGCGACAAGTGTGGTAGCGCCAGGAGCGCCGGCAAAGACGTTGAGGTCCACATCTGCATCATCGGTGACGTTGCCATCTGTGGCGACGATGTTGATGATGTAGCTGCCAGCCGCCACAGAACCGGTGTTGGCGATGGTTAGATCCGTCGTGTTGGGTACCGTCGGCACCGGGTTGGGGTTGAAGGTAGCGGTGGAAGGCGCAGGATTGCCAGTGGCGCTCATGCTCACGGGCGGGGTGAAAGCAGTACCGATGTCCACGTTGTACACGGCCGTGTCCCCCTGGCAAATATCATGCGAAGTGGGGGTCACACCTAGCGTCAAGCAGGACTGCGGCATATCAAACGCCGGGGTACCATCGCTGGTGCTGCTGCTGCTGCCCTGGCTGGCGCTAAAGCCCAAACCGCGTTTGGCAAAAGCCGTCCAGATGGTGCAGGCATTTTGGCCGCCGGTCAGAGCCACATCAGCCGCCAGGATGGCGTTACGGCCGTCTACAAAACCAGGATTACATGGCGTCAGCGTAAAAGCCTGTGTCACCAGGGCGTGCGCCAGTTGGTTGCCAGACCAGGTACTGGGCGGTGTATTGGGCAGATACAGATCCTCGTTGAATCCATGCTCAGCAATCAAGCCCCAATTCATCTCCCACAACATCGTATTCCATACAAAACCAACACCATGGGGGACAGCCATGCCGGGTAAATTGGCATAGGTGTAGTTGTTGACCGCCATATCTGTGTTATATGGAGCCGGGCGGATACCTACACCGTTAATCGGTTGGTTCAAGGCATATGTGCCCACGCCACGATTCGTCGTAGCGGTATCTCCCGTGCGCATGGTCATGATGACCGACTGCCAGTCACTCCAACCTTCACCCATTTGTTCGCTGTTACCCAGGCAGCTCACGTTGCTGGGGCCGCCGACCATACGGTTGGAAATGCCATGCCCGTATTCGTGGGCAATGATGCCGTTGTCCAAATCACCATCGCGGTCCGGGGTGGGGGCGGTCCAGATGTACATTTGCATCCGGGGATTGTTACCATCGGCAGGTGTGGCGAAGTTGGCATTATTGGTACCGCCACCATCTTGCGCCTCAGCATTGACGTAGTCGCTGCCCAAACCACCATTGCCATAGTTGTTCTCCTGGAAATTACCATTCACTTCGTCAAAACCATAGCGGTAGTTGACATCGTGCATCAGGTTGTTCCAGTGGAACAGGTTGGTTACCGCCGCGGGACGGTAGGCACTGGGCGGCTGGCTCAGGTCTAAGGGAAAGTCAAAGTCCAGACCGGCGCCGCCATCAGGGCTGGAACCAGCATCGGGGGCATTGTCATTATTTAAGTCGGTGTAGGCATGAACATTATTGCCCTGAGTTGTGGTGAACTCAGCGCCCGCCGCCCCGTTGGTATCGTGCCAGCCAAAGGGGGAACCACCGCCGGCATCAGCCGGTTGGTTTACCAGGGTACGGCCGTCCGCCGGAGAAGGTGGCGACGAATGGCTGGGGCTTTCTATCGGCAGGTGATACACCCGATAGCTGCTGCCATCGGCTGCCGGCGTCGGGCCATAGGGCGCCTGCTGGGCCTGCTGGCTGGCGCTGTTGTTTGTACGCGCCGAAGGCGCAGCAGCCGCTGCTCCGTGGCCGCCCACGTGCGCGCCGAAATCTTCGTTCACGACCCAATCATTTTGGGAGAGAATCTCGCGGGTGTTGGCATCCACACGTACATTCCACCAATGCTGGCTGTCAAGCTGGTAGATGATAACGTTCCAGGCCAGACGCGGCGCTTTGCCAGAAGTGTCATAGACCAGTTTAGTCGGGATGGGGTTCTGGGAAATACCGCCGTCAGAAAACAATGTTTCCTGCGCTGAGCCACTGGCTTGTTCCAATGTTTGCAGCGAGCCTTGCAAGGTCAAGCCCAAATGAGCGGCAGCGGACTGCACGGCCTGTTCGGCGCCGACGCTGGCGGTTCTTTCAGAAACGGAGCTGGCTAAATCAGAAACGAAACGATTACCCACCGTCAGAACCTCGCCGTTGGGCAGAATGCTGATATTGATGAGGCCATTAAATACTTCAATGCCACCCAACTGCTGTACCAGATAAAAGGTGGTGACACCGGTGAGTCGGCTTACCACTGTGTCGGTCACTCTGGCTTCGGCCAAATCGGCCTCAGTTAAGCCCAGGGAAGCTTTGTTTTGATCTAGGTGGGCCAACGCAATCGCCAGGGCATCGGGATTAGAAGCCACCTGCGGCGCTGGGCCTTCGCTTTCTCGCGCCATGACGATGCTGGTGATTGCCAGAATCGCCATAATAATGGCGATAAGCACCAACCCGCTTTTTTTCATTGTGTTCATTGTGTTCTCCATACTATATTTTTGAATCGGGTAAACAAACTTTGTGGGGAAATGAGGGAATTATGGGGAATTACATCAATAAATGTTTCACCTCCGTTGTTGGGTTTTGGGCAAAGCGGCTCCCGTGCAGTGCCCTGTTTGGGGAGAATAATACCGTTCCTTCAAGGAAGGCAAAGTGGGAAAAAAGTACTTGATTATTGTAACGAGTTGTTGCCACAGAGGGGGCATTGTAACAAGAACAAGGGATTGATGCCACAGATTCATACAAGATTTTCCCGGCGATTGTTAGCGTGGAGAGGGTAAAAGATTTGGCTCTTTGGGATTTCGTGGAGTTTGGCGTGAAACTTGAGGCGTGAAACGTGATGTCTCTCTGGTCACGCTTCACGGGTTGTCAACCGCCTGAATTCATGAAGACCCAAAGATTTAACCTGCCCAGATTACCCCGAATTTATTGGGAATATTTCTGTCAATTGATTACCACTAACCAGTAACTCTGGTAAGGCTCCAGGTTGAGGTCGTGCCAGGGTGGGATAAACTGTTCATCCAGGCGATTAACCAGCAAACCGCCAAATCCCAGTTCCTGCAGGCGAGCGCGGCTGATGGTTTGCTGATGTTCGGAGAAGTTTGCCAGGATGAGCAAACGGCCGTAGGCGCTCTCCCGAACCAGCCCCAATACCTGGTCGTTGTGGGTCCAGACAGGGGTCACGGCCGTGCGCGCATGCAGCGCCAGCGTGCGTTTGCGGGCGGTGACAAGCTGGCGTAAACCCTGAAACAGCCGTCCGGTAATCGTCTGCCAGTTGTGCCGCTCAGCCGCCTTTTCCCAATCCATGTAAGGCCGGTGAATCCAGCGGCTGTCGGCCGCCAGGTCAGGATCATCCACATAACCCCGGTCATTCAACAAACCAATTTCATCCCCCATGTAGATGAGCGGAATACCACCAAAAGCAAAAATGACGCTGTACAGCAGCAAAATGCGGCGAATGGCTTGTTCGGCCGCCCCCCAATTTTCTTTTTCGATGGCCACTTCCAGCCCGGCAAGGGAAGCGCAAGAACCGTTGACCCGACGATCATTTGTTTTGGGATTGAACTGGAAGGTGGTACCCCGCGCAAAGGTGGTGGCAAACCGACCAGTGTAAAAATCACTCAGGAAGGTGCGATGGGCAAACCCGTCCAGCCCCACGCCGGCGGCATCTTCTTCGGTGATGGCCCAGCCAATATCGTCATGGCAGCGCACATAAGTCACCCAGGCGGTGCGCGCCGGGATGCGCGGCATTTTTTGCAGCACATGGGTGGCCAACACCACTTTGCGCTCGGCCAGGGCGCTCCATAACGTCACCATCAGCACGTTGTGGTAGGCAATTTCGCATTCCTTATCGGTGGCTTCCCCCACGCCCAGATAGGGCACAAGCTGTGGCGGCGGTACAATCGCTTCTGCTTTGAGCAGCAAACCAGGGGCGGCGAGGCGGCTGAGGGCGCGGAACGCCTGTAAAATAGCATGGGCTTCGGGCTGGTTTTCACAGTCGGTGCCTAGTCGTTTCCACATAAAGGCGACGGCATCTAGCCGCAGCAGTTCTACGCCCTGGTTGGCCAGAAAGAGCATAATGTCTAGCATTTCGGCAAAGACGACCGGATTGGCGTAGTTCAAATCCCACTGAAATTCGTTAAACGTGGTCCAGACCCATTGGTTGATCTGTTCGTAGTAGGTGAAACTGCCGGATTTGAATTCGGGGAAAATTTCGCGCACCGTTTTTTCGTATTCATCCGGCAGGGCGCGGTCGGGGAACATGAGGTAATAAGCCTGGTAATCGGGGTCGCCTTGCAGAGCGGCTTGCGCCCATTGGTGTTCTTTGGCGGTGTGGTTACAGACCAGGTCTATGCACAGGCTGATGCCATTGTGGCGCAATTGGGCTGCCAGTTCGGCCAGATCAGCCATGGTGCCCAGGTCGTCACGTACCTGGCGATAATCCATGACGGCATAACCACCATCGTTAGCGCCGGGGCGCGGTTGGAGCAGGGGCATGAGGTGAAGATAGGTGACGCCAAGTTCTTTGAGGTACGGGATTTTGTCCTGAACGCCGGGCAGGTTGTGGGCAAACCGTTCAGTGTAGGCCACATAGCCGATCATGTCGGGGCGCTGGAACCAGTCGGGCTGGTGGACGCGCTGGAGATCCAGGTGGCGCAGGTCAGACGGCCGTGCCGCATAGGCCTTCGCCGTGATTTCCAGGAACCGCCCCAGCCACGTCTCAAAATCAGGACGCGCGCCATAGAGCAGGCGCAACGGCCGTACCACATCCTGCCACCCCTGTTCCAACCGCAACTGAAAAATCTCCTGCTCTAATGGTTCCAACAGGCGCAGGGGGCCTTGTTCTAAAGTTTTTGTTATTGTTTCCAAACCCATTCTATTTTGGAGATTAGGAGATTATGTTATGTTATTGAATCTCTCAATCTCCCAATCTCAGGCATTTACACGGGGCAGGGCCACAAAAAATTCACTACCCAGCCCTTCTACACTTTCGGCCCAGATACGGCCGTCATTCAACTCTACCAACTCTTTGGCAATCGCCAGCCCTAACCCCATGCCTTCGTAGCTGCGGCGCAGCGCCGATTCCACCTGATAAAAGCGACGAAAGATGCGGTTGACCTGGTTTTCGGGAATACCGACGCCGGTGTCCTGAATACGGAACCAGACTTCGGACCCCTGCGGCTGTACGGCAATGAGAATACTTCCCCCTTGTGGCGTAAATTTCACGGCATTGTCCAGCAGGTTGCCCAACACTACTTCGATCATACCCCGGTCTACCATCACAGGAATGGGGGTATTGGGCAGTTTGACGTTAATGGTTTGTTGTTTGGCCACGGCCGTTTCATCTGCGTGAGCCTTCATCCCCCGCACAATCTCCACGAAGTCTACCCGTTCACGGTTCACGGCCGTTTCCCCGGCATCCACATACCGCAAATTGAGCATATCTTGAATCAGGGTACGCAGATGTACGGCCGCGCCCAGCACACTGTCCATTTGCGCCGCCATCTCCGGCCCCGCCTCATCCCGCAAAAAGGAAACATACCCCAAAATCACCGACAACGGCGTGCGCAGTTCATGGGAGGCTATAGCGATAAAATTCGTTTTTAGCTCATCCAGTTCCGCCAGTTCATTATTCGCTTTCTCCAATTCCTCAATCAGGCGCGCTTTTTCCACCGCCACCCCGGCAATATCGGCCAACACCGTCAGGGTTTCAAAGTCCTCACGGGAAAAATGGGCGGCATCCTGTTTGTTAATCGCCTCTAGTACCCCCACCGGCTCCTTGTTACCATTGCGCATGGGCACACCCAAAATGGATTTGGTCTGGAAATCAATCGCCTGGTCAATGTTTTTATTCCAGCGCGAGTCTGATGAGACATCCTGGATATACATAGGGCGGTTAGCCTTAACGATGGCTCCGGCGATGCTGTTGTCCAAAGAAACCGGGATATTGGCCATGTTGGCGGGGATGGGGTTAGACGAAGCCGTAAACAACAGTTGGCGGGTACGGGGGTCCAACAAAAAGATGGAAGCGGCTTCGGCTGTCGTTAGCTCGGCGGCTTCTTTGATGATGGTAGAGAGCAGTTGCTCCAAATGTGTTTCTGAATTGAGGATGCGGCTGATCTCGACCATGCGCACCAGTCGCCGATTGTCAAGTTGGGGAAGGAAACCTGTTGTCATGGGTTGTTGCCTCTGATACTGCTAGTGGGCAGAGTGGATACATTACTTTGGTATTGGTATGATACGGTATGCAGACAGCTTAGACAACCTGATTTTGGTGCATAAAACTATGTAGGGGCGAGGCAGTTGGTAAAGAACTGGTCTTGCAAGAGAAGGTTTCACCCAACTGCCTCGCCCCTACGACCCGCCTACCCATGAACAGCCTCAGCCTATACCTCCACATCCCCTTTTGCCGCCACCGCTGTGCGTATTGCGATTTTAATACATATACCAGTCTGGCTGACTTGCAGATGACGTATGCGGAAGCACTGGCGGCGGAAGTTCGACAAGTGGCGGGCAACGAACACCGCCCCGCGCACACGCTGTTTTTTGGCGGGGGCACGCCCTCATTGATGACGCCTGTGCAGCTAGAAAGGATTTTAACGGCTGTCCACTCCCATTTCACCCTCACCGAAACCGCCGAAATCACCATGGAAGCCAATCCCGGTACGGTAGATTTGGATTACCTGACGGCCGTGCGCACCCTGGGCATCAACCGCCTCAGTTTTGGTGTGCAGAGCGCCATCCCCGGCGAACTGGCGCTGTTGGAACGGGAGCATGATTTTGCGGCGGCGGTCACGGCCGTGCAACTGGCGCGGCAGGCGGGCATCACCAATCTAAACCTCGACTTGATCTACGGCGTACCGGGGCAAACGCTCGACTCGTGGGCGGCAAGTGTGCAGGCCGTATTGTCTTTACGCCCTACGCATCTGAGCCTGTACTGCCTGACCATCGAGCCGGGCACACCGATGAAACGGTGGCTGGAAAACGGCCGTATCCCCGCCCCTGACCCCGATTTAGCCGCCGACCAGTACACCCTGGCTTGTGAGCAACTGGCGGCGCACGGCTACGTGCATTACGAAATTTCCAATTGGGCATTGCCCGGCTACGCCTGCGCCCATAACCTGACCTACTGGCGCAATGGCGAATATCTGGGACTGGGCGCGGGGGCGCACGGCCATGCGGCGGGCATACGTTATGAAGTGGTGAAACAACCGCGCGTCTACATCCGCCGCTTGCAGCAGCCAGAAGCGCCGGGGTATCCGTTGTCTACGGCCGTCGCCGCCCACCACACCCTCACCGCCCCAGAGCAAATGACGGACACCCTCATCACCCAACTACGCCTGCTGGACGAGGGGCTAGACCTGACCGCTTTTGCCGCCAAATTTGGGCAATCGCTGCTGGATGTGTACGGCCGTACCGTGGAACAACTTATCGAGTGGGAATTGTTATCGCTGGCGGACGGCCGTTTGCGCCTGACACAAAAAGGCTGGTTCCTGAGCAATCAGGTCTTCTACCGGTTCCTGTGAATGGTCAATAGTCAATGGTCATTGGTTATTGGCAAATGAGTTAGTGTCACGAAATTTTCCCCACTCCTTTAAGACTACAACGGACAGGGAAATAAGCGGATAAATATCCAGAGGGGAATCCGTTCATTTCATTATCCGTTGTAGTCATGGCGAAAAAAATAAAGACATTACCCAAATGACAAAGGACAAACCACACATGTCGAAAGTGACCGTAGCCATTCAAGCGGGGGGCAAGAGCAGCCGGATGGGGGTGGATAAGTCGTTTGTGTTGTTTAACGGCCGTCCCCTGATAGAAATTGTACGTGATACCGTCGCCGGTTTAGGGGACGAACTGATATTGATCACCAACCGTCCAGAGGCATATGCCCATTTGCGGCTGCCCATGTTTGGTGATGTTTACCCTGATCAGGGGCCGCTGGGGGGGATTTACACGGCCGTGCATCACGCCCAATACCCGCACACTCTGGTTGTTGCCTGCGACATGCCCTGGTTGAACCGCGATCTGCTGGCCTACATGCTCACCCACCGTGACGCCGCCGACGTGATTGTGCCCCGCTGGCAAAAATATCCCGAACCGCTGCACGCCATCTATAGCAAAAACTGTCTTGGCCCCATCAAGGAAAACCTGAAAGCACAGAAGCTCAAGATCACCAGTTTTTACGGCCGTGTCACCGTCCGTTTTGTGGAACGCGAAGAAATAGAAAGGTTCGACCGCGACGGCCGTTCCTTCGCCAATATCAATACCCCACAAGAGTTGACACAGGCTGACCGTGATTCATAGTGCGCCCTCCTCTTCAGCGCCAACAAAAACTCCACGCACCCAAGGCCAACAACAAGGTTGTCAGTAATCATAGCTGTGGGGTATCCTAGAGGTAATCGGGTGATTTTTGGGGCCGCAATCTGTAACGAAAGGGTAATATGCTAATTTTGGAGTGGAATCCTCGCGTAAGAATCCTCAGACCCAGACGTTTGAGCTTTCAAGTTTATAATTTTTTTAGCAAAAAGGAGAAAAAAGATGCGACAAAAATTAGTTAAAGTTTTATTGTTTTTTGCCCTGCTCTTTCTGCTGACATCAACGACCTATGCAGCAGGAGGCGGTCCGGGCAATCCCGATCCGAGGGGCCAACTCATTAACGTCCAGATCCTCAGCTTCAACGACTACCACGGCCATCTCGAGGCGAGTACAGCCGGTACGGTCAACGGCATGCCCGCCGGTGGTTCCGAGTATCTCGCCGCCAAGCTCAACCAACTGCGTCAAGGCCAGAAGTACAGCCTGACCGTCGCTGCCGGCGACCTTATTGGCGGCTCACCCGCCTTTTCCGGCCTCTTCCACGATGAACCCTCTGTTGAGTCGCTGAACGCATTGGGGCTGAATGTTTCCGGCGTCGGCAATCACGAGTTCGATGAGGGTGTTACCGAATTACTCCGTATGCAGTACGGCGGTTGTCACCCGGTAGATGGTTGCTACTTCCCCGATGCACCCTACGCTGGCGCTGACTTCCAATGGCTCGCCGCCAATGTCGTCAACGAGACCACCGGCGAGACGCCCCTTCCCCCTTACTGGATCGAGCGGTTCCAAAACGTGAAGGTCGCCTTCATTGGTATGACGCTTGAGGCAACCGACACCCTGGTCGCCGCAGTCGGCATTCAGGGTTGGGAATTCCTGGACGAAGCCGAGACGGCAAACGCCCTCGTCCCCATCCTGAAGGCTCAGGGCGTTGAAGCCATTATCGTGCTGCTGCACGAAGGCGGGTCACAAACACCACCTCCCGGTGACGTGGATGCGTGTGTGGGCATCTCCGGCCCCATCGTCGCCATCAACGATGCCCTTGATCCTGAGATTGACGCCATCATCACCGGCCACACCCATCTACCGTACAACTGCGTACTTGCCGACCCCGCCGGTCAACCACGAATCGTCACCAGCGCCTACTCCTATGGGCGCGTAGTCTCAGAAATGAGCCTCGTCCTGGATAAACGGACGCACGATGTTCGCCGCGACCTCAGCACCGCCACCAACCACATCGTTGATCAGGCGTCTCTGAACCCTGACCCGGCGCTCACGGCCGTCATTGCCAAATGGCAGCCGCTGTTTGATGCCGCCGGCAACAACCCGGTCGGCACGATTACGGCAGACATCAATCGTGGCGGCGTTGGTGGATCGGACCGCGGGGTCGAGTCGGCGGCCGGCAACCTGGTTGCCGACGCCCAACTATGGGCAACGTCGTCCAACTTCGCTCAGATTGCGTTCATGAACCCCGGCGGTGTGCGTTCTGACCTGACCTACCTGCAATCTGGTTCAGAGGGTGACGGTGTTGTCACTTACGGTGAGGCGTTCACGTTCCAACCGTTCGGCAACACGCTGATCACCTTTGCCATGACCGGCGCCGAGATCGTGTCCGTACTTGAGGAGCAATGTCAACCGCTGGGTTCAAGCCGGCCGTTCCTGCACCTGGGTGTATCGGATGGCTTTACCTACGACCTGGCCAAGACCATCGTAGGCGGTAACTGCACCGCTGTCACGGTGAGCAATGTGAAGCTGAACGGCGTTGACCTGGACCCGAACGCGACCTACAACGTCACCGTGAATAATTTCCTGGCCGACGGTGGCGATAACTTCACCACGTTCGGCACGATCACCACGCCACGGCTCGATGGCGGTAATGATCTCCAGGCGCTTATCAACTACCTGGGCACATTTAGTCCGGTCGCGCCGCCAAGCACCGACCGCGTTAATGAATTACCCTAAGATTCGTCGGTAATCGGTTATCGGTAATCGGCATGACCGATTACCGATAACCAATTACCAACTAATGATTCCCGTGCGCTACGGCCGCGCCGGATTTACCCACCAGGAAGTCAAAATCCACACCCAGGTGGGCCTGCTGCACGTGTTCCAGAAAGAGGCTGACGTAGCCACGTTCGGTGTGTGGCGGGCGGGGCTGCCAGGCGGCGCGGCGGCGGGCCAGTTCATCATCGGGCACATCCAGATGCAGGCGACGGCCGTTCACATCCAGTTCAATCATGTCCCCGTTTTGCACCAGCGCCAGCGTACCGCCAATGGCTGATTCGGGGGCCACATGTAAGACAACCGTGCCGTAGGCTGTACCGGACATACGGCCGTCACTAATCCGCACCATATCCGTCACCCCCTGTTTCAGCAGTTTGGCGGGCAGGCCAAAATTGCCCACCTCTGGCATGCCCGGATACCCCTTCGGGCCAACCTGTTTCAGCACCAACACACAATCAGCGTCCACATCCAGGTCGGGGTCATCAATGCGGGTGTGGTAATCATCAATATCCTCAAAGACCACTGCCCGCCCGCGATGATGCATCAGGTCTGGCGTGGCCGCCGAAGGTTTGATGATGGCCCCATCGGCGCACAAGTTGCCATACAACACAGCCAGCCCGGCCTGCCGTTTGATAGGCTGGTCAAAGGGGGCGATGACGTCACGGCCGTAACAAGGGGCACCCGCTGTATTCTCTCCAATAGATTTGCCCGTCACCGTCAGCGCATCCAGGTGCAATTTTTCCGCCAACTCTTGAATGACCACCGGGACGCCGCCCGCATAATAAAAATCTTCCATCAAAAATTGGCCGGAGGGCATCAAATTCACCAACAGTGGCAGGTGACTGCCCAGGCGGTCAAAGTCATCCAGCGCCAGTTCCACCCCCACCCGCCCGGCAATCGCCAGCAGATGCACCACAAAGTTAGACGAGCCACCGACGGCAGCATTGACCATGATGGCGTTTCCAAAATTGGCGCGGGTGAGGATGTGCGACGGCCGTAAATCTTCCTTCACCATCTGCACAATGCGGTTGCCCGTCAGGTGGGCCAGGCGGCGGCGGCGTGAATCGGCGGCGGGGATGGCCGCCGCGCCCGGCAGCGTCAGCCCCAAGGATTCCACCATGCAGGCCATCGTCGAAGCCGTGCCCATGGTCATGCAGTGCCCGTCGGAACGGGACATGCAGGACTCCGCCTCCATGTAATCTTCCATGGAGATTTTGCCACTGCGCAGGTCGTCGGTGAATTCCCAGACCGAGGTGCCGGAGCCAATGTCCCGGCCGCGATATTTGCCGTTGAGCATGGGGCCGCCGGGCAAAACGATGGTGGGGATGTCCACGCTGCACGCGCCCATGACGGTGGACGGGGTGGTTTTGTCACAGCCGGTCAGCAGCACCACGCCATCCAGCGGGTTGGCGCGGATCGTCTCCTCCACATCCATACTCGCCAGATTGCGGTAGAGCATGGTGGTGGGGCGCATCAGCACCTCGCCCAACGACATGACGGGGAATTCCAGCGGGTAGCCGCCGGCTTCATAGACGCCGCGTTTGACCATCTCCGCCAGGATGCGGAAGTGGGCGTTGCAGGGCGTCAGGTCGCTCCAGGTGTTGCAGATGCCGATGACGGGACGGCCGTCAAACATCTGATCGGGATGCCCCTGGTTCTTGATCCAACTGCGATGCGTAAACCCCAACACATCCCGGTTGCCAAACCATTCATAACTGCGAAATTGTTTATTCTCATCCATTAGTTTCCTCCTGCCTTGCCAGCATATGTAGACGAACGTTTTCTATTAATTTTCTGTCTGAATTCAAAAGGTGGAGCGTATCATTTGTAAGCTCTTCAAGATCATCTTCTAAAAAACTGAGAGTCTGGAGCAGAGCTTGATCTAAAGATGTGACCGTCCATTGCGGCAGCAACCTGCTGAGCCGTGCCTGTAACTTGGCAGAGGCGTGGGTTTGGAAATAATAATACGGCCGTTCCCCTCCTCTCGCCTTTGTAAAAATTTCCATCAACAAGTTGCGTACCCGGTGCAAGAGTTCTATCGCCAGCCAAAGGTTTCTTCGCTGGATTGTTTTATCAATTTCAACTACATACCGCAGACATCTGTCCAACAATTGGCGCACTGGTTGGGTATCCAGTTTTTGGTTAGCGCGGCCAGCCGCAGCGATGGTGGCATGGTCGAGTGAACCGGCCAACACGCGCATATGGGCCACAATGTTGGGGTGTGTAGCCTCCAGCGGATGGTACCGGATGGAAAGCTGTAACAACGAGGCAAACACCACATCTCCAGCGTCAGTATCATCAGGAATGATGAGTACGGCCGTTTCCCCCATTGCCTGCAAAGATTGGCATAATTGCCAAATTTCAGTCATCACATGAAACTGCACACCATCGGCGATGATGACATCCAGATCAATATCAGACAGCGCGTCCCAGTTCCCACGACTGAGAGAGCCAAAAAGCAACACCGCTCGAATACGTGGATCGTTTTCGTAAAAAGCGACGATGGCTTGCAGGACAGCTTGATGCTGAAGCGTGCCAGGGTAATGGATCATAAGGATACCTGTACACTTGTCATGGCTCTGTGGCGAAGTCGGCCAGCAGGAAATACTCTTCGGTACGTTGGAACATGAGGCTGGCGGCTTCTTCGGTAGAGATGTCGCCGTAAAAGGCGCGTTCTATTTCCTGGTCGGCCGTACTCTCAATCTCTTGCCAGGTACTCACAACAGGCACAAGCTGTAAAGCGGGAATGGTGTCAAGGAAGACGCGGCTGCGGGCCGGCGGCAGGTCTGGCTCTAAAAAGGCGGGCGATTCGGCTACAGCCTTTAAGGAAGGTACCGTGCGACCAGACGCAGCTACAATGGTTTGTCCCTCAACCGAATTAGCGTATTCGATGAAGGTCCAGGCGGCGTCTTTGTTCGCAGTGGTACTGGATAAACAATAGGCATCACTGTGCAAAATTCCGGCGGCTACTTTGTGTTGGGGCAGAGGCGCAATGTCCCAGGTGAAGCCGGTGATTTCGCGGTAGGTTGGCGTGCCCCGGCGGCTGTTCAAATACATAGCCGTCGTGCCGGCGATAAAGCGGCTTTCACTGTCTTGAGATGCTTCCTCCACCCGGCCTGGTACTACGCCATGCACCTGGTATAAATCTACAAACCATTGGAACGCCTGCAAAGAGGGGAAACGCCCCAATGTCAGCCGGGTGGGGCGCACCTGATCATCTACAATAGGCGCGCTGTTTTGCCAGACGAAGGGGGCCAGCCGGAAGAGGGTAGGCTCTACCCCCAGCCCATGCTGGTCCATGATGCCATCCCCGTCATTGTCTTTGGTCAGGGCAACGGCCGTAGCCACAAAATCATCCCAATTCCAATCATCCGCCGGATAAGGCAGCCCGGCTTCGTCAAATAAATCCTGGTTGTAATAAACCACGAGGCTGGAGATATTTTGGGGCAGACACATCAGTGTGCCCTGCCAGGTAAAAGCGTCCAGCGTCACCTCGTAAAAATCTTCCGGCTGAATGACGGCGCTTTTATCCAGATAAGGCCCAACCGGTTCCAACAAATTATTGGCAGCAAAACTGGCATAACGACGATAATTCATGAGCGTCACATCAGGCGGTGCGCCTCCGGTAAACTCTGTCACCAACCGTGTACGATACTCACGTGGTGAAGGGACATGCGTCAGTTCCACGCGAATCTCTGGATGTGCCTGGTGGAAAGCATCTACCAGGTTGACATAGGCATTGTATTCAGCCGGGTCGCCAAACACCATAAAAGAAACTTTTTCTGTTTCGTCCGACCGCCCCCATTGGCAGGCCGTTAGCGCCAGTAAAAAGAGGAGCAAAACGGCAATAAGGCTTTTTTTATAGGACACAGGTAAACACAGATTTTGAGAATAAAAAATTCGAAGAAACCCGCGTCCCCTGATAGATAAAAATGTCACTTGTTACGCTCCTGCCCGGCCAGGGCAAAATAAGGTTGAACCAATATAAAAATCAAGACGGGGATGAGCGTTGTCCACACGGCCGCAGCCATCAGCAACGCCCAATCAGAACGGCTCAACTGCTCTAACAACTGCAAGGCGACGGGTAATGTGTAGCGGCTCTGGCTGCGCAGGTAGAGCAACGGGCTGATAAAATCGCCCCAATAATAAACAAAACTTAAGACGGCCACGCCCACGGCCGTAGGCCGCACAATGGGCAGCGCCACCAACCACCACAACTGCCACACACCCACGCCATCCAGCCGGGCCATGTCGTAAATGGCCTGGGGAATGCGGCGGAAGGCGCGGTAAAAAATGAGGACGTAAAAGGGGCTGGTAGCCATCCAGGCCGGCGCTACCAGCGCCCAAACCGTGTCATACCAGCCCAGGTAACGGTAGATGAAAAAGCGGGTAGACCAGAGGGCAATGCCGGGGGCCATAAGGACGGCCAGGGAAATGAGAACCCACAGGCGCTGCCGCGAACGAGGCTGCAAAGCGATACCCAATCCGGCCCAGGAAGCGATAACTATGGTGAGGGGCACGGCCAACGCCACCACCAATAGCGAGTTGAGAGTAAAACGGCCGATGGGGATGAGCCGCCAGACACGGCCGTAATTGCCCAGTGTTGGTTCATCTGGCAGCAGTTGCAGTGTGGTGGGCAGTGGCGTGCCCGGTGGGTAGAGAGACGCGGCTGCCATCCACAGCAATGGCAAGAGGAAAATGAGGGCAACACCGGCCCGCAACAGCCAGACGGCCGTGTGCCTAAAGGAGAAAGCTTTCATCTGTAGTCCCGATATTCCACTGCCGGGCGATGATGTACAAGACAATGACAACCAGACCGCTCAAGGCATACATCACCCACAAGGCCGCACTGGCTATGCCAAAAGCAAGCAGATCAAAACCCTGCTCGTAAATGAAAAAGGGCAACGTATAGGTGGCATAATACGGTCCGCCGCCGGTCATTAAATAGATAGAAACAAAGGATTCCTGAAAGGTTAAAATAGCGTCGCGGAAGACCAATAAGAGCAAAATCGGCGCCATCAACGGCAAGATGATGTGGCGCAGCACCCCCCAGGCGCCGGCACCATCTATGGTGGCGGCGTCTTCCAGTTCGGGCGGCACATCCTGCAAGGCAGCCAGGCTTACCAGGAAACCTTCGCCAATTTGCCACAAAGACATGAGAATAATGGCCGGTTTGGCCCAGGCCGGGTCCACCAGCCAGGTCGGCGGTGACAACCCCAACCCGGCCAGAAACAGGTTCATTGGCCCATAGAGGGGGTTAAAAATCCACAGCCAGGCCAGCGCAAAGGCTGCCGCCGGAATGACGCTGGGCAGATAAACGGCCGCGCGAAACCCGGCCAGGAAACGGCCGTTGCGCTGCAACAGGCGCGCCAATAAAAATGCCCCCACGACTCGCAAAAATGTGGGCAGGATGATCAGGGCCAGCGAATTTTGTACACTGAGGAGAAACAAGGAATCGGTGTAGGCCAGGACGAAGTTAAGCGTACCGGCCCAACGCGGCGGCGTCAGGCCATCATAATGAAAAAAGGCCAGGGCAAAGGTGACCACCGCCGGAATGACAACCAGCAAACCAATGCCGACGGCATAGGGAAGTAGCAATAATTGCACACGGCGCTGGTAAGATAAGCGGGGAAGGAGTTGGTGTTTTTGCATAACCACGAAGTGGCCGAAGTGTATGGGCAGATGAGCGTTTTGTCAAAGGACGGTCAACCGGGGAACATGCGTGTACCGGACGACGTTGCCAAAGTTGTATGGCAATTGCCCACTACGATGGACGTAAGTTGTAGCTCGGTTTTCCAAATCGCGTGGCGATTTGGAAAATCGCCCTGTATCTACGAAGGAGATGTTGTATGAAAAAGATGCATTTGTTTACAGTGTTTCTCTTACTTCTGGCAGCTTGTGCGGCCGGCGGCAATGAGCTGGTTGTTGAAAATGAGGCAGTAGTTGGTGATCAGGTAACGGCCGTACTCCCCACCATTGCTCCCACAATCACCACTATCGGCCTGCCCACCACATCTCCGGCAGCCGCCACGCTCCCCCCCACTATAACCCCAGCAAAAGCGGCCACTGCTGCCATAATCAAAACCCCAACCGAGGCGGCCTCAACAGGAGCCATTGCACCGGTAACAGTTGATCTGAGCCAGATCACACCACCAGGCACGGCCGTAGCCGCCACACCGCAGGTAATCCCCGGCCCCGGCCTGCCAAACCCACTAACCGCCCTGGTCAACCAGGTCAGCCAGGATCTGGCGCGCCGACTCAGTATAGACATCAGCCAGGTAGCCCTGGTAGAAACCGTCGCCGTGGATTGGTCTGATAGTTCACTTGGCTGCCCCCAACCGGGTATGGGCTACCTGACGGTTATTACACCGGGTTATGTGATCACGCTCACGGCTCAAGGGGAAGAATATACCTACCACACGGATCAAGGACGCTATTTTGTCTTGTGTGGCGCAGACGGCCGTCCGGTGCCAGAGTAAACAAGCTCCACAAAAAGAGCGCCGCCGGATGATACCGGCGACGCTCCTGTAGCTACCACTCATCTTCGGCCAGAGGCCGACCCATCAACTTTATGGCTTCAAGATGATAGGTAGATAGATGTAATTCATTGTGTCTGCGACAACGGCCGTTGTCGTCAGATCAACCGAATCGGTCGCCGCCGCATCACTCTGCGAAGTAGCCGTCACCGTGGCTGTGTCTGTGTCGCCGTCCGCAGCCGAAGCCGGGATGTCCACATGCACCATCACCGACCCACTGGCCCCGGCAGCTAAGGTAATGCTGGTCACAGCCGGCGTGGTAGTCCAGGTATTACCACTCACCGTCACGTTGAAGGTGTCTTCCACGTTGCCAGTGTTGGTAATCCAGACCATGTACATCACCGTTGTCCCCGCATCGCCAGACAGAGCAGCATCTTCCGCCGCCACTTCCACGCCAAAGCTCTGCGCTTCCACCGTCAACGTTACCGGCACCGTCACCAGCGGGTTCACCAGGTCATTGCTGTTGATGCACAATGTGCCGGTGTAGACGCCTGTGCTCAGTCCGGTGGAGTCAAAGGTCACGTCAACCACATCACTGCCACCGCTGGCTGTTGTACCGCTGTTGGGATTCACACTCAGCCAGGAGATGTCTTCAGGGTTCACGCACACTCCGGCAGACGGGACAACGTCACCGGTTACGTTCATGACAATGTGCATGTTCGGGAAACCGATAGCCGCTGTATCTGTCGGCTCCACTACACCACAGGCAGCCGCCGCCAGATAGCTGGGCGCCGTTTGCCCGTCTGCGTTCGACCCGACAAAGAAGCTGTTTCCAGCAGCCTGTCCGCTGGGCGTGAAGACTTCCACCACCAGGGTGCTGCCTGGCGGCAGAGAACCGGCTACCGGCACGGTGAAGATGCTTAACGTCTGGTCAGGAACATCCACGCTGGATGTACCGACAAGCGTGAAGTTGGCAAAGGTGAACGGATCACCTGGATCCCAGGTGTACAGGTTTACCGTGATCGGCTGTGACCCGGTGGCCCCGGAGGCCAACTCCACACCAAAGGAGACTTCCGTCACGTCGAATTGATCGGTGATGCCAAAGTCAGCCAGGTTGAAGCGCCGGATGTAGCTGTTGTCTGTGTGCAGACCACCCGCATTACAGGAGACCGAATTACCCGAAACAATGTTTTGGGAGGCAGAGTGGGTAATGGTTGTCTGACCGACTGGCGCATTGAGTGTATGCTGGGCGGTCGCGCCAGTTGCTGCACTCTGAGCCGTGAAGTTGAAGACGCCATCACCAATGCTCACGCTGCCGGCCGAGGCGCTGGGAACAACCACCTGCGAGTAGCGAATGTCCGGGATGTCATCTTCGTCTATCGTCCAGTCCAGATTACCAGCGCCGATATTGCTGATGGTCAGTGTGTGAGTCATCACCGTAGTGACGACCTGGCTGACGATAAATTCGGCAGGGCTAACATGGATTACGGGGGCCAGGGGCAGGAAGAAACCCAAAGCATCAGACGGCCAGGCAAAGACGCCTAAATCTTGATTACTGCCGTCGCCGGTAGCAAACGCGGAGACAATGTCTCCGTTGCCAAAGGTGACCGGCATGGGGTCAATGAGCGTGGTCGTCCCGCCAGGGGTGGTAATCTTCAGGTCATACGTACCGGCCGGCAGTTCCAGGTAGGAAGCTACATCGCTAAAGTTGACGTTTGTAAGCACGGCCGTACCATCTTGCAGTCGTACATCGGCAGTGGCGTTACCAGCAGCAAAGGGGGCCAGGTGACCCAAACGCAGCTTGAAGTTGCCGGAAGCTGGCGCGCTATTGTCATCCAGCAGCGCCAGCAGTTCCAATGGCTGATTCACGCCATCGCCAATAGCGATAACCGAATAATCTGAACCAGCCGTCAAGGTAAAGGAGCCGGTAATAGCCGGGGTGGGGCTGCTGCCAGGATAGACGGCTACATCATAACTACCAGCCGTGACCGTCAGGTATGGGGTAGAATCCCCGTAGACAAAGTCAGTAAGGACGGGGGTGGCATTGAGGGTGACGGTCACGGCCGTGCCCGGATCCATGGCGAACGGCGCTAAATGCGCCACTGCCAGCCGGGCATCAGTTGGTTCGGCCACAATTTCCAGGCACCAGCCACCCGTCAACTCGCCCGAATCACTACCGGTATCATCCATAATGAAAAGGTTCCAATCACCGTTGGGATTTGTGCCGTTGAAAGTAGCCAAAGTAGTGGCCGCTGAAGGGGTGGGGGCGGGTGGATCAAACGTATCTCCTGGTTCATAGTCGGTAGGCTGGTATATGCCAGCGACAATCTGTGTACTGTCCGGCAGTGGGCCAGGCGCATCATCGTCAAAAGTCAGATCAACGCCGACCAGATCAGCGCTGCCGCCAGCGTCAGACATGATGATCAGGTTTTCGCCTTCAGGCCCAACTACCAGGATATCAATGTCATCCGGCCAGGTATGGCTCAGTCCCACCAGATGCACGTTGACATCAGTAATCGCTGGTTCCAGGCCGCCCACAGTAATGGTGGAGGGATAAGGCGTGGCCGGGCCAGAACTGGGAATAGAGACGGGGTCGGTATTACAAATAAGCTGCGTTGATTCCCAAATCCAGGCGCCAGCAGAGAAAACCTCTGAGGTTGTCCAGGGATTGTTGAGAGGGGTGGTATAAGCGCCACCTACCAGATCATACACATAAATGAAGCCCGGCTCATCAATCACCAGATAGGCAAAACCGTCATTGCTAATGGCCAGGCCATCAATATCGGTCTGCCCGGCCGGGTAGGGAGCGACCTGGGTCACGGTGGCATCTGGGTTAATAATGAACAAGCCGGTGCCATGCGGCGTAGCAGTATCATTGGCACAATAAAAAGTGCCGGTATTTGGATCCGCGGCAAAACCGCCACAATCCAGCTCGGCGTCCACGTAATCAATAAACACAGCAGCGACGAGCGTGGAGGGATCAATCGTCCAAATCGCCTCATTGGCAATGTTTTTCGTGCCGTACAACTGGCCATTGTAGAACGCCAGACCCACCATGGCTTGCGTAGCGCCACCTGGGTCAACAATGGTGCCTAATTGATTAATTGTCCCGCCCACCGGCCATTCGTACAGGGTAGCGCCACTATTGAAGTAAACCAGGTTATTCGCTTCATCATAGGCTGCTCCCCACACCTGTGCCCCGGAAAAGGCCGGCAGGAAGTTGTTGGTAATGACATCCACCTGGTAGGCGGGGATGGCAGTAACATCGTCTACACCGATGAACAAGGGGTAATCCACATTCTGTGGAGAGAGGAGGGTCAGTGGCCCGGCTGCCGCAGGCTCCTGTTCAGCCGCGCGCGCTATCGCTTGCTCAAGCAGCGTCTCGGCAGAGTCTACATCGGTTGGCGCTCCGTTTTGGGCCAGTGCAGCCAGGGGCAGCAACATCAAGGTCAATAGGAATAACCCAAACAGAGTGAATCGCTTGTATCGCAACATGAGCTTTCTCCTTTTTATCGAGGTGTTGTGGGTGGTTGTTCACCACACAACCTATAGCGGATAGAGTTGGTCGGGTAACTACAATGCTATCATAGCACAAAAGATGGGAATCACGGGCTTGTGGGAAAACAAAAACGGCCGTGTCCAGGACACGGCCGTTTTTATCATAAGTCAACCAGGCGATTGGCTTACGGTTTCAAGATGATGGGCAGGTAGATGAAGTATCCACTGACAACGGCCGTTGTCGTCAGATCAACCGAATCGGTCGCCGCCGCATCACTCTGCGAAGTAGCCGTCACCGTGGCTGTGTCTGTGTCGCCGTCCGCAGCCGAAGCCGGGATGTCCACATGCACCATCACCGACCCACTGGCCCCGGCAGCTAAGGTAATGCTGGTCACAGCCGGCGTGGTAGTCCAGGTATTACCACTCACCGTCACGTTGAAGGTGTCTTCCACGTTGCCAGTGTTGGTAATCCAGACCATGTACATCACCGTTGTCCCCGCATCGCCAGACAGAGCAGCATCTTCCGCCGCCACTTCCACGCCAAAGCTCTGCGCTTCCACCGTCAACGTTACCGGCACCGTCACCAGCGGGTTCACCAGGTCATTGCTGTTGATGCACAATGTGCCGGTGTAGACGCCTGTGCTCAGTCCGGTGGAGTCAAAGGTCACGTCAACCACATCACTGCCACCGCTGGCTGTTGTACCGCTGTTGGGATTCACACTCAGCCAGGAGATGTCTTCAGGGTTCACGCACACTCCGGCAGACGGGACAACGTCACCGGTTACGTTCATGACAATGTGCATGTTCGGGAAACCGATAGCCGCTGTATCTGTCGGCTCCACTACACCACAGGCAGCCGCCGCCAGATAGCTGGGCGCCGTTTGCCCGTCTGCGTTCGACCCGACAAAGAAGCTGTTTCCAGCAGCCTGTCCGCTGGGCGTGAAGACTTCCACCACCAGGGTGCTGCCTGGCGGCAGAGAACCGGCTACCGGCACGGTGAAGATGCTTAACGTCTGGTCAGGAACATCCACGCTGGATGTACCGACAAGCGTGAAGTTGGCAAAGGTGAACGGATCACCTGGATCCCAGGTGTACAGGTTTACCGTGATCGGCTGTGACCCGGTGGCCCCGGAGGCCAACTCCACACCAAAGGAGACTTCCGTCACGTCGAATTGATCGGTGATGCCAAAGTCAGCCAGGTTGAAGCGCCGGATGTAGCTGTTGTCTGTGTGCAGACCACCCGCATTACAGGAGACCGAATTACCCGAAACAATGTTTTGGGAGGCAGAGTGGGTAATGGTTGTCTGACCGACTGGCGCATTGAGTGTATGCTGGGCGGTCGCGCCAGTTGCTGCACTCTGAGCCGTGAAGTTGAAGACGCCATCACCAATGCTCACGCTGCCGGCCGAGGCGCTGGGAACAACCACCTGCGAGTAGCGAATGTCCGGGATGTCATCTTCATCAATCGTCCAGTCCAGATCAATAGTACCCAGATTGCTGATGGTCAGTGTATGGGTCGTCACTGTAGTAACGGGTTGGGTCACAACAAATTCAGTTGGGTCTACCGCGATAACTGCTTCGGCAACAACCAAAGCAAAATCAACGGTGGTGGTGGTGGCAGTGATAATGGTTACACCAGAAACTGTTTCTGGCAGATAACCCGAAGCAGATGCCGTGACCGTGTAAACACCGGCTGGAAGGGAAATGGCATAATTCCCACTTCCATTCGTCGTACCGTTATAAGTCGAACTGCCATCATCGGCTGTAATAGAAGCGCCACCAATGGGATTGGCGGTGGAATCATCAGTAACGGTTCCATCCAAAGTGCCTGCAGTGGGGTCAACCGTGACCACTTCCACACACCATTCGTTCACGGTGCCGGTATCGCCACCGGCGTTATCAGAAGCCGTCAAGACCCAGGTGCCGCTCAGGTCTTCCGTATCAAAAGCGCTGAGTGCATTATTGGGGATGAAGGAACCTTGAATAGTGGGGACCGATGCAGCACATTCGTTTTCGACAGGAGAGCCTGCTTCGTCATCGAGCGTGGCATCAATGTTATCTCCGGAACAGCCAAAAGTGGAGGCTGGTACACCAGGTCTGTCAACGAAGGTGACACTGGTTCCGGTATCCTGGTGCGTGAGGGTAAAGATCAGGTCGCCAACCCAGGTGTGGCTTACATCCAGGTAAACGTTCAAATCCATCAGTTCGCCGCTGTCAGCAATGCTTAAGCTGTCTGTGACGCCAGCCGGGTTGTTATCAGGAATGGCCAGGCTGGGCGTGCTGCAATAAGTGGTGGTTGGCGGCGGCGCACAATCGGGGTAAGTGAAGGAACCGATGTAATTACCCCAACGGGCGGAGCCGGGGATGTCTTTGCTGTACTGACCCAGGTACCAGAAAGTAACGCCGTCAGGGTCAATGGTCATGCCGGTGTAGTCGCCCCAACGATGCGGCGGCGTATCAAACGCGGTGTAAGTGATTTCCCCGGCTTTCAGTTCAGCCTCAGCCTGCAATGTGCCTGCCGGGTCACCGCTTTCGCGCCCGGTGTACCAGACGGAGGGAAACATGGAGGTGCTGGATTTGGTGTAACCAATGACCATGTCATCACATTGGTTTACCGCCAGGTCAGGGAAGGTGCGGAATTGACCGGCGCTGGCGTAAACACCAGCCTGTACCAACGCAGGTGTACCAGTCAGGTCTACCTGGTGCCAGCGCACACAGTCCACTGTGCCACCGCCGGGGTTACAGGCAATACTGTCGGCGATCCAGCCATAACCATTGCGATATTCAAATTCGCGCATGCGAAAGTCGTTGGCCTGGATGCTGCTGCCGCCAGATTGCGGGAAATTCACCGGCATACCAGAAGCTACGCCGGTAGCCGTGCATAAATCGTATGTGGAGACAATAGTGGGGGCAGCCGGGATATCCCACTGCCAGATATTGACGGTACAGCCATCGTAAGGGTCGGTGACAAAGTAATGGGTTGAACCCAAGCTGGGCCACGTTCCCTGGTCAAAACCGTGCAGGTGCAATGGCTGAGGCGTCCCTTCTACACCACCAGTGCTGAAAGTAACCGGGGTTAAAGCCCCACCAGAATACATGACAGCCTTGTCCATAGCCCAGACGCGACCTTCAAAACCGCCAGGGATGGCACCGTCAAACTGATTGGCGCCGGCTACGATGTAGCTGTCACCTACGCCCGTGTGTGGGTAGTCGTGGAACTCGCCACCAATAGGTTGAGCGGGGATAGAGTAGATGTTGTAAGCGCCGAGCGGGTCGGGTGTCTGGCTTACAGCAATGCAATAATGGGTGCCATTGCCATCGGCAGCAATTACCCAGCGGTCTGCTTCTTCGTCATACACCACATTGGGGTCAAAGGGATTGGTGGCGCAGCCGGTGCCAACTGAAGCAAAGAAACTGGCCATGGTGGTGGGGCCGGCGAGGGTTGTGCCAGTTTTGTCATAGATTTCAAAAGCCAGGTTGACGATGGCAATCAGGTGATTGGGGCCGGCAGCCATGATGGGATCCGGCGGTACCACACTGCCGCCGCCACAACAATCGGCCCGGTCTAAGGAGTCGAAGCTGACGCCGAGGACTGGAGCCCTTAAGCCCGGCCCACTCTCGGCGATTTGGATAGCGGCATTGGGAGAAAGGGATAGGGAGGCTTGCTGGAGTCTAGCAACCTCCTGGGCGCTGATGCGGTATTCATTTTCGTCAAGGTCAACTTCACCGCGCAGCCAACGATCATATAAGTTGTTGGGGTCATAGACGTTGGGGGGAATATCTGTCAGGTTCACCACAACGGGTTCAATGGCTTCCATGCTGGCAGCCTGGGCGGCTGTTCCGGCAGCGGAAACGCCATAAGGGGCCATGGCACGCACGGCCGTGAAACGGGTCTGTGATTCCGATTGCACCTGGGTGGGTCTGGCTATCAGCCATGCACCAAGCGCCAAAAGGAAAAACAAGACGCCAAACTGTAATATCTGTCTGCGATTCATACTAACCTCCTTTGGGGTTATAACTGAACTGGGCCGATGGAAATGAGCCGCAAATGACACGAACAACAGGAGTTTTGTGGTAAGTTCTGCTCTGTTTCGTTTCCTTTGCTTCCTTTTCCAAAAGGCTCATTGATAAAACAAACAACGGAAGGCGTGGCAATCCCAAAGGTTTGCCGCCGACTTACAACAGCATCAAATCTGAATTTCGCTGCGGGTCATCACTTCATGAAATCTTGAGGGCTTAACACGTGAAATGGAAACATTCAACTTTGTCTGTTCCGTGGAATCATTAAATTGGGGAATCAGTTTCATCATAAACGGCAATTTTAATCTTTGGTTAAACTTTACTCCATACGGCGTTTTTTTTCAATCACAAAATTTGACCGCGCCATAAACCACCTCACCATCTTTTGCCCAGGTCACGGCCATTGTTATACTATGCCCATAAAGATCATCAAGTGAATTTTGGAGAATGTAGAGTTGGCCTATCTCCAATCTCCAATCCCCTTAAGGAGGGTCAAACGTGGCTGAAAAATATCCTGTTACCTTGCAGAAGGACGAGAAGGTGCTCAAACTGCTGCGGCGGCATCCTGCCCGCCTCGTTTTAGATATCGTCCTGACCATCATCATCGAGATAATTGTACTGGTAGCCCTCGTCTGGTTGAAGAATCTAACCTCATCTTGGGAGTGGTTGGGGTTGTTATGGACAATCCTGATTGGCATTGCCATCGTAGGCGGGCTGCTTTTTATCGGCATTGAGTTCTACCGCTATCGCAATGATGTCTGGCTGCTCACCAACCAGCGAATTGTGGATTCTACACGCACGTCACCGTTTAATCAGACGGTTTCATCGGCCGATCTGGTGAATGTGCAGGATATGAATTTTCACAAACGGGGGGTGTTGGCGACCCTTTTCAACTTTGGCGACGTGATTTGCCAAACGGCCAGCCAGACGCAGCATTTTGCCTTCAGGGGCGTGGCGCGCCCGGAAGATGTGCTACACCTGGTGGATACTCACCGTGATCTGGCCCGCCACCGCATGTATAACCCGGAAAGTGATGCCCCGGCAGCTGCTTAAGAGATTGGGCGGTTGGGATATGGGAAAACTCCCAATCGCTCAATTTGATTTCTTCTTTTGCGAATCATACCCCACCAGCTTAAACGGCTAAAGCCGTTGGACTCCGCTCTCAGCGAATCATTCCCCCGCCAGCCTGAACGGCTAAATCCGTTAACTCCGCCTGAGTCGTAATCACCATATCACCATATTGGCTCAAGGCCAGGGCGGAGAGGGTGACGCCATGGCGCAGCCCGGCGGCAAAATCCCCATCTAACCAGCCGTGAATGACGCCGGCTGCCAACGCATCCCCGGCGCCAATGCGGTCTATGATTTGCACAGGCGGTGCTGCTTCGCGTCTGTTATGCTGCCCATCCCAACCAATCGCACCGGCCTCCGCCAGCGTGACAACAATATGGTGAGCTTTTGTTTTGGCGGCTAGTTGGGCCACAATTTCTTCTGGCTCACCCTGGCAGCCAAACAGGGCAGCGGCGTCTCGTTGGCTGCAAAAGAGCAGGTCTGCCTGCTGGATGAGAGGCAGCAAGGTAGCAGCGGCCGTTTCTGGCGACCACAGGCGCTGGCGGTAGTTCACATCAAAGCTCACGGCCGTCCCCTTCCCCCGCGCTCTCTGTAATGCCTCCCGCACAATCTCCAGGCAGCCTGGCGACAGCGGCGGCGTAATGCCCGTCAGGTGCAGCAACCGTGTATCCAGCAAGTAGTCCCAATCAATCTGATCTGGCTGTAGCTGTGTAAAGCAGGAGTTAGCCCGATCATACACCACCTGCGTGGGGCGTGGGGGGACGGCAAATTCGATGAAGTAGGTGCCCATACGGCCGTTAACCGACCACTGTACGGCCGTGACATCCACCCCCGCCTGCCGCAATTCATTGCTTACCACCCGGCCCAGGGCATTATCTGGCAGGGCGCTCACCCAGCCACACGGCCGTCCTAACCGGGCCAGCGCCGCAGCCACATTCGCCTCCGCCCCCGCCGGAAACATGTCCAACTGCCGCGCCGTTTCCAGGCGTACCCCGGCCGGCACACTCAACCGCAGCATCGCCTCCCCTATTGTTGTTAGATCAAACCTGCTCATCATCCATATCTTTTTCAACGCAGAGACGCGGAGGCGCAGAGGGTTGATTTCTCCGCGTCTCTGCGCCTCCGCGTTAAAGCTACTTTTAATCAGGGTGGTCTTCGGGGATGGGGCTGCGCAGGGACCAGCCGCCGTCTACCTGAATGGTTTGGCCGGTGATATGATGGGCGGCAGGCGAGGCCAGGAACAGAGCAGCGGCCACAATATCAGCCACTTCCCCAGCACGGCCGTCTGGCGTCACCCCACCCCACTTGTCGGCATAATCCGGGTCGTCGGCCACCGTGCGCTCAGTGACAATCGCGCCGGGGCAGATGACGTTGACGGTAATGCCAACCGCGCCCAATTCCAACGCCAGCACCCGCGCCATGTGGATGATGCCCGCCTTACTGACGCCATACGTGCCCAGACTCTTAAAAGCCCGCACCCCAGTAACGGAAGACATGAGCAGGATACGGCCGTTGACCATCCCCAACTCTATCATCTGCCGCGCCGCCGCCTGCGCCGTAAAGTAACTGCCGCGCAAGTTCACGCCCATCACCCGGTCAAAATCGGCGGCCGTGTATTCCAGGAATTTGCCGTATTGGGTGATGCCGGCGTTGGCGATGACGATGTCCAGACGGCCGTGCTGCTGCGCAAAGTGGGTGATGGCGTTTTGTACGGCCGTGACCTCCGCCACATCAAACGCATAAGGGGATACGGCCGGGGTAGGCAGCATGGCATTGATTTTAGCGGCGGCCGTCTGCGCCAATACTTCATTCACATCATTCAGCGCCACCGCCGCCCCCGCCTCTGCAAACGCCCGGCATAGGCCAAAGCCAATGCCCACCCCCGCCCCGGTCACAAACACCGTTTTACCAGAAAATATGCTCATCGCGGTTATGATACCTGCCTCCCAGTTGGTATGCTAATGCCCACCAAGAATAGATACACGGATGATACGGATTTGACGGATTTCCACGGATAAAGAAAAAATCCGTGTCATCCATCAAATCCGTGTATCTATTCTCACGGCAGCAAATACCAGTCGAGGAAACGTTGTATACGGCCGTAAAAATCCAACTGCGTCGCCCGCTGCAAAAAACCATGCCCTTCCCCGGCGTATGTCTTGTACTCAAACGTCTTGCCCGCCTGCCGCAGCGCCTGTGTCCACTCCTCCGAAGCCTGCGGCGGCACCACATCATCCTCCAGCCCATGACAAATCAGCACCGGCTTTTGCACCGCCTCCACCTGGACAATGGGCGAAGCGTCCAGGTAAACCTGCCGGTTTTGCGCCGGATGCCCCATAAAAATCTCGCTGTACAGGCGCAAATCCCGGTTGCACTGCGCCCAGCTGGAAATGGTGTTGGCGTCGCCAAACTTGTCCACACCACAGGCAAACAGGTAATCCGGGTCACGCGAGAGGGTGCAGGCCACCATGTAGCCACCATAGCTGGCCCCATAAATGGCAATGCGCCCCGGATCAATGCCCGGTAACTGGCGCAAAAACCGCGCCCCAAACAGGCAATCCTGCATATCCCCTTTGCCCCAATCGTTGTAATTGGCCTGTTCAAAGGGCACACCATAGCCGGTGCTGCCCCGGTAATTGGGTTGCAGCCATGTATACCCTTTGGACAGGAAGTATTGCACCATCACATCCCATTCCAACTGTTTTTGCAAGGAGGGGCCGCCATGCGGATGCACAATGGCTGCGCCGTTGGGCCTTTCGGGGCGGTACAGGAAGGCGGGAATTTCCAGCCCATCGTAGCTGTGGTAGCTGACGGTTTCCGGCAAGCGCAGGTGGTTGGCGGCCAGGGCAGGCAGTTGGGAAAAGGTGAGAGGGGTAACACGGCCGTCCAGCCCCACTTTCACCAAATCCGGCGGCTGTAACGGGCTTTCAAACAACGTGATGAGTGATTGGCCGTCGGGCAACCATTGCGGCCGACCGTAAATGCCAGCGTCCGCTCGCAGCGTGGTCGCCTCCCCGCTCTGTGCATCCAGCAGCGCCAGGTGCAGTGCGCCGCCATGATTCAGCGTACAGGCCAGCCGCGCCCCATCCGGCGACCAGGCGATGTCGGCCACATCCAACCCCAGGTGCGTGAGCTGACGCAGGCCGCCGCCATCGGGCTGCACCAGCCACACCTCGTTCCAACCCGATTGCTGCGAGAGAAAGGCTATCTGTGTGCCATCGGGCGACCAACGGCCGTGCCAGTTCCGCACCTTCGGCCACATCGTCAATTCTCGAATTTGCCCGGTCTCCACTTCCACAATGTGAATATCCAGCCGATTCAGATCGTTAAAGGGGCGGAAGGTGTAACAAACAAGACGGCCGTCCGGCGACGGCCGTGCTTCCCAACAATCCCCATCCTTGCGTGTGACCAATGGGCGCGGCCAACGGCCGTCCCGGTTAGTGAGCAGCAGTTGTTCGCTGTCGTCGCGCTCTACGGTGACGATGAGGCCGTGACTGTCCGGCATCCAGACCGGGCTGCCTGCGCTGCTGGCAAAATCGCTGATCTTGCGCGGCAGGCCGCCGGATGTGGACGTGACGTAGACATGGCTGTTCATCTCAAACGCCAGCCAGGCGCCATCGGGCGACCATTTTGCCGTTTCACCGGGCCAGGAGAGTTTACGGCCGTGTGATACCCGTTGCGGCCAACCACCCGACGCAGGCATCACATATACATCGGTCAATTCATCGCGCATCCAGGTGAAGGCCAGCCGCTCCCCGTCCGGGCTGAGTTCGTGGCCGCCGAGCAAGTTTACGGCCGTGAGCAATTCCAAACTCCATCCGGCCGGCGGTTTCACATCCGGCCGGACAATCGCCGGCCACCCGTTAAACTCATACTTCTCCGTCAGTTTGATCTCATCCTTCATATTCACCACCCTGCTTCGTCAAATACGGCCGTCAATTTTACTTCACCATGCCACGTATAACGAAAGGCAGTTGGGCTTGCCAAAACTGTCCGGCTTGCCATACCTGTTAAATAGTTTCTCAAGGAGTGTGACAGGATGGAATATAAAAGTCTGGGACGCACCGGCGTCAAAGTCAGCCAGTTTTGTCTGGGCTGCATGAATTTTGGCGGGCGCACGGATGAAGCGGAATCCATCAAAATTATTCAGGCGGCATTGGCGGCGGGTATCAATTTTATAGATACGGCCAATGTGTATGGGCATGATCCGGCCAATTTCAGCTTTGGGCGGGGGCGCAGCGAAGAGATTGTGGGCAAGGCGCTGCAAGGGCAGCGGGAGCGGGTGGTGCTGGCAACTAAAGCGTATTTCCCTATGTCCGATGACCCCAACGCGATGGGCAGCAGCCGCCGTCATCTGATTGCGCAGTGTGAAGCGTCGCTGCGGCGGCTGCAAACGGATTATATTGATCTGTACCAGCTACATCATCCGTCGAACGAGGTGCCCATTGATGAGACGCTGCGGGCGCTGGACGATCTGGTGCGGGCGGGCAAGGTGAGGTATATCGGCACGAGTACGTTTGCGGCCTGGCAAATGGTGGAGTCGCTGTGGGTGGCCAAGGAGTATGGCCTGAATCGTTTTGTGAGTGAGCAGCCGTCTTATCATATGCTGGACAGGCGGGCCGAGCGGGAATTGATCCCCATGGCGCAAACGTATGGGATTGCCATCAACCCCTATTCGCCAACGGCGGGTGGTTTCCTCAGCGGCAAGTATGAGCGGGGACGGCCGTCCCCGACCGATTCCCGTTTCGATGCATTTTGGACACGGGCGAAGGAGATGCACTATACGGAGGCGGCTTTTGCGGTGTTGGATGTGGTGCTGGCGCTGAGCGCAGAGAAGGGCTGCACGCCTTATCAACTGGCGCTGGCCTGGTGTGCGCAGCAGCCAGGCATCACCAGCCCCATCATTGGGCCACGTCGCCAGCAGCATTTAGAAGACGCCTTACCAGCCCTTGCCATCCAATTTTCGGCTGAAGAGCTGGAACAAATTGACCAGGTTGCGCCGCCAGGACGGGCAATTGTGCCGTATTATGGGTATGATGGTTTTGCCTGGGTGACGTGGGGACCGCATCAGTTTCGGTGGTAACGGCCGTTCTGGATGTTTGAGAATAGTTGTCGTGTTTTTAGTGGGTATCGCTGTCTCTACACACGTTGCCCTATATCTCGTTTTGAGATAAATTCTGCCTATGCACATCATCTCACGGAGGGCGCTCCAACAATTTTGGATACAACATCCAGATAGCCAGCCTTCATTGTCAGGTTGGTACAAAATTATGGAGCAAAACGACTTTACCAGCATAAATGAGTTACGCCTTACCTTCCCTTCGGCGGACAAGGTTGGCAATTTAGTTGTGTTGAACATTAGCGGCACCAAATATCGGCTCATCGCCTCCATCCATTTCAACCGCAATAAGGTGTACATCCGCCATGTACTGACACATGCTGAATACAACAGAGGAGCATGGAGAGAATGACTAAAATGATTCAGGAAATCCAACCACATTGGACAGTGGTTGGCCCTTATCTGTCTATTCGTAATGAGGTAGAGTATCACCAGGCGGTTGTACGGCTTAATGAGTTGATTGATGAAGTAGGTGACGATGAAGTTCACCCGCTTTATGAATTTTTAGATACGTTAGGAGCTATCATTCAGCTTTATGAGGAGAAGCACTACCCCATGCCAGTAGTGAGCGGCGCGGAGGTGCTGCAATACCTGATGGAGGAACATCACTTGCGGCAAAGTGACTTGCCGGAAGTGGGGTCACAGGGAGTGGTTTCGGAAGTTCTTAATGGCAAACGGGAGCTAAACGTCAGGCAAATTCGAGAACTGGCGCGACGTTTTCATGTTTCTCCGGCCGTTTTTATATAAACAGCCACCTGTGTCTCCTGGCTACTTTGACCGGACTTTCATGATTGGCGTACAATGAACTGATGATGATTTGTTGTGTAACGAGTCGGTTTGTCAAATAGTTGGGCAGTAAGATGAATGTGATTGAAGAGCAAGCATTGCTACAGTTGTCTGCACTTGCCGAAGTGAGCGAAAGTTTGCAGAAGGCGGGTATTGACTACTGGTTGTTCGGCGGCTGGGCAGTTGACTTTTACGTTGGATCGGTAACGAGGCCGCATGACGATGTAGACCTGGCCGTGTGGTTCGTGGACGTTCCGCAGATTACAAATTTACTTCTGATTTACGGCTGGCGTCATGCTCCATCTGACGATGAAGACGGAGGCACAGGATTTGAGCGTGGCGGGGTCCGTCTTGAGCTAACGTATCTGGTTCGCGGTGACGACGGACTTGCATCCATCCCTTTGCGGTCTGGGGCGGTCGTGTGGCCTGGAAAGGATGCCCTGGCAGACGATGTTGGTGAGTTACACGGAGTGCAGTCGCGTCTGATGGGATTTGCATCCCTGCTCGATGGTAAGTCAACCCCTCGTGACGATCTGGAAGACGCTGCGAAGGATCGTGCCGACTTCACACACCTGTCCCGGCTCCGGCTATGAAGGTACACTGCCAGATGTGCTCGTCAGGAAGTGTGATTAGTGGGTGGCTACCCAACGGCTGCCCAACACGCCGTGAAGCGGACGGCGGATATGTCGTTGCTTACACTTACCGTCAGGGGCGATTTAAGCAGGGAACCAGATGAAGATTTGTATGGCGCAGACGAGACCGGTGGCGGGTGATGTGCAGGGGAATGTGGCACGGCATTTGCGGTTGATTGCCACGGCCGTACCCCACCACCCGGACCTCATCATCTTCCCCGAACTGTCGCTGACGGGGTATGAACCAACGCTGGCCAAAGAGTTGGCAATGGATGTGGATGACGGCCGTCTCCACCCATTCCAACAACGCGCTGATGCCCACCAGCTCACCATTGGCGTGGGCGCGCCCATCAGGCAGGCGGGCGGTATCTGCATTGGCCTGGTACTTTTCCAGCCAGGCCAGCCCCGGCAGTTGTATGCCAAGAAGTATCTTCACCCCGACGAAGAACCCTATTTTGTCAGTGGCCAAAGCACGGTGGGTTTAATCGGCGACAAGAGCAATCTGGCGCTGGCGATTTGTTATGAATTGTCCGTGCCTGCCCATGCGGCGAACGCCCTTGAAAACGGGGCAACGATTTATGTAGCCAGTGTGGCCAAGTATGCGCGGGGGTTGGACACGGCCGTGCCCCGCCTATCCCACATTGCCAGCCAATACAGCATGACCGTTTTCATGGCTAACAGCATGGGTCTGGCTGATGGCGACCTATGCGCCGGAAAATCGGCGGTCTGGAATGATCAAGGGGCGCTGGTGGGGCAGCTAGATGACACACGCGAAGGAATCGTCATTTTCGACACTGATACCCAGGAACTCGTTACCAATCAGACGCAGACATAACAGGTTTTTGGCAGCCTGTCATGTCTAACAAGCGACGTTTCTCTCTATCAAACGCCCCCCAAATATTGTATACTGCCAACAGGCGAGCCGCCTTCAAATAACCCCGCACCGTGCATCACAGCCACAGACTTGTTATTGAGTAATTGGGTAACTGCGTAATTACCATTTCCAATTACACAATTACACTATTACCCAATTACCTCTTTAAGGAGGAAAAATGAACAGGTTGCAAGAGTTACATGAGCTGGGGCAATCCACCTGGCTCAATTATATGCGTCGTTCCTTTTTACAGTCCGGCGACCTGCGCGCCCGCGTCGCCGAAGGCATTCAAGGTCTCACCGCCAATGCCGCCAACTTTGAAGCCACCATCGCCGCCGAAGCCGATTATGACGAAGCCATTTGGGAACAGGTAACAGCCGGAACGCCCGCCCCCGCCATCCATCGCGCCCTCATCATCTCTGATGTGCAGGTAGCAGCCGATTACATGCACACCATTTACCAGGAAAGTCATGGCCTGGATGGTTATGTGAGTCTGGAACTGGACCCGGTGCTGATGCACGACGCCATCAACACAGTAGCCGAGGTGCGCCATCTGGAAGCGCAAATCAACCGGGCCAATGTGATGGTGGAAGTGCCGGCAACTCCCGCCGGCATTGAGGCCGTGAAAACGTTGACGCGGGATGGGGTGAGTCTGAATATCACCCACGTCTTTTCAGTGGATGTGTATGAGCGGGTAGCTCAGGCGTATATTGATGGGCTGGAGGTGTTTCTGGATACACACAGCGTATGGCGTTTTACGCCCACGTCGGTCGTCTCGTTTTCGGTATCGGCGATTGATGAGGCGGTAGACCCGCTGCTGGCGGAAAAAGGGGAACGGGACCTCATGGGGCGCACGGCCGTGGCCCAGGCCAGGCAATTAGTCGGCCGTTGCCAATCCATCTTCAGCGGTCCCCGCTGGGAAAAAGTGGCCCGGCGCGGCGGGCGCATCTTGCGCCCCAAATGGAGCCGCACTACACCGCGCAACCCGGCCTATGCCGACACTTACTACATTGAAGACTTGATTTGCCCAAATACCGTCACCACCTTTTCGCTGGACACGTTGGCTGCATTTCTGACACACGGCCGTGTTGAATCGCACGTGGCCGCCTGGCCGGAGCAGGCTGAAAGCCATTTGCAGCGCGTAGAAGAATTGGGCATTAATCTGGACGCCATCGCCGACCGTTTGCAGCAAGAGTACCTGCGCGCTTCCGAGCAGCAGTTCCAGGCCATCACCCGGCGCATTAGCCGCAAACGGGAAGAGTTGGAGAAAGCCTGGCAGCGTGCAGGCGTCCACGGCACGGCCGTACACCCGGCTATAATGACGGAACTGCCCACACAACGACCGGCAGTACGGTAACGGCCGTCCATACTTGCTGTGGCCGGTTTCCCACCACGCCACCCCTGCCAGACATCCGATTTTTTGGAAAAATCGGATGTCTGGCGGCAGCTCAAAGGCGTATCATTTACCGATCAAAGATGAGAAAGGCGCCAATACTGACGACGGCGACAGGGCCGATCAAACCCACCACCAACACCACAATGTCAATGATGTGCAGCAGCAGGCGGTTGATGGCGCTGCCGCCTTTGGCATCCCATGTACCCGCACCCGCCCCGCCAAACCAACGGGCGTCGGACTGATCTTCGTTTATTTGCACCCCTAATAGCGCCCCCATCCATCGTGCCAGCCACGGCCGTATGGCGCTGAAAAAGAACTCAATGTACTGGATATAAGCCGCCAGCATCCCGATCGCCACAAAACCAAGCAGAACCTCTTGCAGTCCTACGCCGGGCGCATTGGTGAGCAGGGCATACACCGCAAAAAAGAAAAAGGCCGTGCCAAAAATCAGCAGCGCTCCTAAACCGGGCGGCATACTACCGAGGGCATTCAAAACAGGATTGGTGCTGTGATAGCGGTAGACGTTGGGCGGCAGCCAGTCGGCCAGCCCCTGCCAGTCGGGGTCGGATTGGGCATAGAGGGTGAGGGTGAGCACGGCCGTGTCCCCATCCACATCACTGCGGCGGCTGAACTGCGTGTTTCCAAGTGGGTCTTGCCAGGTCAGCCGGTAGCCGGTGGACGGCCGTCCCTGGGCGTACAGAACATCCCCTCGCCCCCGCCGCAGTTCCACTGCCACCCCTTTACCCGGTGGCAGCCCGGCCATCGTTTCCCGGATCACGCGCTCATTCGGCTCTTTGCTCACAATTTTTCGGTTAACTTTCAGGTTCATAGTTTTTTGAATTAGGAATTATGAATTATGAAGGGCGAACGCACCGCTAATTGCCCACTGCTAACTGCTTACTGCTAACCGCTTACTGCTAACCGCTTACTGCTAACCGCTCACTGAACCGCTCACTGCCTACCCCCGCCCCACAACCCATAGCCCGCGTTCCGCCGCTCTTCGCGACGGCCGTGCTGTTCGTGAATTTCGCGCACATGGGCCACCTTTTCGGCGATGCCTGTTTCCAGCCATAGTTTGCCGTTTTCCGGGGTAGCCAGACTGCCCGCGCCATACGCCCCCGTCTTCGTATCATCATCCCAGGGTGGATTGGCGATCAGGTCGCCGCCTTCAATCCAGTCCATGTAATAACTGGTGGTGCTCACAAAATCCGTCTCATCCACCACCCGCTCCATATGCACCAGGTCAGGCCGCAGATGCAGAATCATGGCCGTTTCCAGTTCGCCGGCGTGCCCCATACCACCCCGCGCCGAATGGCGGGTGGCTTGCACCACCGGCGCAGCCAGATGGCCGGAGGTGTGCAGCCAGGCCGTAGCGCAGAAAATCCGGCGGTGGCGCTCCCCAGCATATTTGACCACATTCACCAGGAAGGAACAGTTACCGCCATGCCCACTCATCAGGTAGAAACGATCAAAACCGCGCCCCACCAATACATCCACCACCGCCAGCCAGAAATCCTCAAACGCGCGACCGCCGCAGTTCAGCGTCCCGGCAAAGGCAGCGCGATGGGTGCTGACGCCGTAAGGGAAAACGGGCAGGCAAGTGGCGAGATCGGGAATGGTCACGGCCGTGCCCTGCCCAATCGCCCCGATAATCAGCGTGTCCGTGTTCAGCGGCAGGTGATAGCCATGTTGTTCGGTGTGACCGATGGGGAGGATGAGCAGGTGAGCAGGTGTAGGGGTGATGGGGTGTAGGGGCGAGGCGGGCGGGTAATATCCCGGCAATTCACCAATACCTATGCCCCGCCCGCCTCGCCCATTAGCGGTAGGGTGAGGGAGGGAAAGACGCTGCGGGCCAAGGCCCAGGTCAATCCCCTGCGGGGTGAGAGCATAGACGCGGCTGAAACCATCGTCACGCAGGCTGTCTAGCAGGTTAGCCACAAGCTGGCCGAGCAGCGGTTCCGGCACAGCCAGCCCGCTGCCGCGCCAGCCATAAGGAATGGCGGGCAGCAAGCCGAGGCGTTCGGGCTGCGCCAACGCTTCGGTCACTTTGTCCAGGTCATACCCCTCACCCAACGGGATGACCAGCGGCGTATCACGCGGCAAAGCCGCCACCTCCGGCCAGGTTAATTCGTCATAGGGAAAAATATCGGTCATGGTTCAATTGCGAAAGCGGCACGGTCGGAGACCGGCCGCAGCAGAGCAGAGTTGCTGTAGGTAATGGCGGAAATTATAACGAAGTTACGGGCAAATGGGTGGTTGGGTTAAAATCCCAATATGCAACTTTACTTTGTCCGTCACGGTGAAAGCACGGCCAATCTTCTGCACGAGTTTGCCAACAGTGGGTTCAAACATCCCCTGACCGAAAGAGGTGTGGCCCAAGCGCACACGCTGGCGCGCAAATTATCGGGCCTGCCGTTCACCGCCGTTTATGCCAGCCCGGTCATGCGGGCGGTGCAAACGGCCGAGATTTTGGCGGCGCGTTTGCACACCCGGCTGGAAATTACCGAGGCGCTGCGGGAATGGAGTGTGGGCATTTACGAGGGCACAAGCGATCCGGTCGGTTGGGAACTGCATCGGCAGGTGCAGGAAGATTGGTTTATCCACCACAAGCCGGAGAGCAAGATGCCGGGCGGCGAAAGTTGGCTAGACATTCAGGCGCGTTTTGTCCCTTTTATCGAGGGATTGGTGCAAGAGGGACAGGGTTCAGACCGCAAATTGTTGCTGGTGGCGCATGGCGGCCTGTATATGGCGATGCTGCCCGCCATTCTGACGAATGTAGATTTTTCGTTAGCCGGTCAGGAATTTCCCTATACTGCCTGTACGGTGGCCGAGACACGGCCGTCTGGCCTGCATTGCCTCTCCTGGTGTGACAGGCCACTTGATAACTGAGCCTCATCCCCCCACCGAAATCAACACCACGCCGGCCACAATCACCAGGGACATGGAGATGCGCCAGCGCGGGGCCGGTTCGTGGAAGAATACCGCCGCCGCTGCCACCCCGATAACGATGCTAAACTGTCGCAGGGCGACAATGTAGCTGACATGCGCGGCCAACTGGTATGCCCACAACACCAGGGTATACGCGCCAAACATGCAAATGGCTGCCGGAATTATCACTGTCCACAAATCCCTCCTTGTGACGGGCGCAGGCCGATGGCGCTGCCAGCGCAGCAGCAGCCAGTAGGCACAGAAGCTGGTGGCCGCCTGAAAAAGAGCATAACGCACCGCCAGCCCAAACCCGCCTACGGCCGTATCCGAACCCGGATTCATCACCTGCGCTGCCGCCCGGTCAATCAACGTGTAGCCGATCATGCCCACGGCCGTAACCAAAATCCACCACGTCGTCACATTCCAATACCGCCGCCAGGAAAAATCCCGCCACGATTCCAGCGGCGCTAAGAGGCAGCCCGCCGAAATCAACACCATGCCCAGCCAGCCCCACAGCGAGGGCGGCCGTCCCTGGGCCACATCCACCAACGCCAACACCAGCACCGGCAGTGACCGCGCCACCGGATAGACCACCGTAAAATGACCACTCTGGTAGCCCCGCAGCAGCCCCAGAAAATAAAGCGATTGAAATACCCCCGTCCACAGCAAATAGACCCCAACCACCGGCAAAATCGGCGACCGTACAACTTCCGCCAGCAGCGCCGGGCCAACGCCCACCAGCGTGACCAGCGCCAACACCGGCAGAAAGATGTCCTGGCCTTGTTTGCGCCGCGCCAGCAAATTCCAACCGGCGTGCATGAAGGTAGAGATGGAGACCAGGATCAGGGGGAAGAGGGGCATGGGAAGTGGAGTAAGGGGGTGAACAGGTGAGGAGGAACGCCCGTATAACTGTGACTTTCTAGCTGCGGCATGGTCTGGAGGCCGGCCAGAGCGTTAGGTCTAGCGCAAAAACGACAAGACAACATCATTAAAGCGGGCGGCGGCTTCCATGTTGACCATGTGCCCGACGCCGGGTATCACGATCTTTTGGGCATGGGGGATTTGCGAGGCCAGCCTGTCGGCGAGTGGCAAATTGTAATAGGACAAATCTTCCGCGCCGACAATGACCAGCGTGGGCGCTGTAATCTCGGCCAACCGCTCATTGGCCGGTGGTTTCAGACCGCGCACAGGATTTTTGTGGAGGAAGTGCCAGCCGGAATAGTCGGCTGCCATTTGCCACAGTTGAGCCATCACTGCCGGTTGTCGCTGCGCGTGGACAAACCACCCACAACTAAGCCAGCGCTCCTTTGCCAGCGCCATATCACCGCTGTGGGCGGCAGCCGCAAATTGGGCAAACCAACCCGCCAATTCATCTGGCCATTCATAGCCGTCCAGCGCCGAGGTTCCCGCCAGAATGAGGTTGGCCGTCCTTTCTGGGTACGCTGCCGCAAAATCTACGGCAATGCCGCCACCCAATGACAGCCCCAGGATGTGCGCCTGCTCCACCTGCAAATAATCGAGCAGTGCCTGTAAATCTTCACAATGAGCGTACCGTTCAGCAGAAGGCACGGCCGACCAACCAAAACCACGCAAATCGTAGCGGATGACCTGATAGGCCGGTGTGAAGGCTGGCAACTGCTCATCCCACATGCGCCTGTCCAGGGCAAAACCGTGAATGAGTACGAGCGGCGGCCCCTCTCCGGTTATCTCGTAGTAGAGTTGTGTTCCGTTTACATTGGCGAATCCATTACGGCCGTGCATCTCACCATTCCTCCTGCTGCCTGAGCATATCACCAGGGCTGATGGGAAACAACATCTGTCGTTTGTGGCAATCAACAGAGCGTGATAATGTACACGCTATGAAGATTGCGGTAACGGGCGGCAACGGCCGTGTCGGGCAAACAGTCATTCAAGAGGCGCTGGCACAGGGGCACTCGGTGGTCAGCATGGATCGCGTGCAGCCGGAACAGGCTGCCCCCTCCCCCCACCTGCAACACATCCAGGCAGACGTGACTGACTATGCTGCTTTGGAGCAGGCGGTTGCCGGTTGTGAGGCGATCATTCACCTGGCAGCCATTCCCCACCCCCGTTTTGATCCCGATTATGTGGTACACAATAACAACGTGGTCGGCAGTTACAATGTGCTGAGCGCTGCCGCCCGGTTGGGCATCTGGCGCGTCTGCCAGGCCAGCAGCATCAACGCCGTGGGCGCCGCCTTTAGCCGCCAGCCCCGGTTTGATTATCTGCCGCTAGATGAACAGCACCCCACATACAACGAGGACGCCTACAGCCTGTCCAAATGGCTGTGTGAGCAGCAGGCGGATTCGTTTGCCCGGCGCTACGCGCAGATGAGGATTGCCACGTTGCGTATTCATTGGGCGGTGGCCGACCGGGAAACGGTGGCGCAACGCCGCCACGACCCGCCGGAACGGATGGCGAAGGAGTTGTGGGGATACACGGAGCGGCGGGCGGCGGCGCGGGCATTTTTGGCCGGAGTCACGGCCGATTTTACCGGGCATGAACTCTTTTTTATTGTCGCGCCGGAGACGCTCACGGCCGTGCCCTCCCCCATTCTCAAAGAACAGTTCTACCCCGACGTGCCCCTGCGCGGCAGCCTGAGTGGGCATCAGGGCTTTTTTGATTGTAGCAAGGCTGAACGGCTGCTTGGCTGGTGGCATGAAGAGGCGTGATGCGTGACGAGTGACGAGTGATGCGTAAGTTGCCCCATCACTCGTCACTTGTCACGCCCGGCGCTTCCAAAGGAGTTTAATAAATGCACATACAACCTGGGCGTGAAGATCTGATCGAATTGACGAAGTTGAATCCGTTTGAGCGGTTTGCTGACGGCCGTCCGCGTGTGCCCGATGATATTTTGGAGCGCATGAAACTGGTAACGACGGAGGAGGCGTGGGTGGTCTTGAAGAATAACGGCTACCATCGCCAGTTTGCCGGGAACTGGCGCGAGACGCATCCGGGTAAGATTACGGTGGGGCGGGCGGTGACGGCGCAATTTTTGCCCCATCGCCCCGATTATCACCAGGCAATTCAGCAGGCGGGGCTGGCCGAAGGGCGCAGCAGTATTGGCGGCCAGAATTCGTGGATTATTGAGAGCCTGCAATTGCACGATGTGATGGTGGTGGACATCTTTGGCAAGGTGAAGGATGGCACGGTGGTGGGCGATAATCTGGGCACGGCCGTGCGCGCCCGCACTCGCGCCGGGGCCGTCATTGATGGCGGCATCCGCGATTATCAGGGGTTGGTGCAGTTGCAAGATGTGAATTTTTACATACGCGGCGTTGATCCCACCGCCATTGCCGACGTGACGCTGGCGGGGCTGAACATCCCCATCCGCATCGGCGAGGCGACGGTGCTGCCTGGCGATGTGGTCTTGGGCACAGTGACGGGCGTCATCTTCATCCCGCCCCATCTGGCGCTGGCGGTGGTGGAACGTAGCGAAGAGATTCGCGTCCGTGATGAGTTTGGCAAACTGCGCCTGGACGAAGGCCGCTATACCAGCGGTGAAATTGACGTTTCTCCCTGGCGTGAAGACATTGAGGCCGATTTTCAAGCATGGAAACGAGAAAAAGATGGTTACGCAAAGGTAAAGTAAGTGGAAGCAAGAGTAATGCAAGCGGAAGCAAGAGTAATGCAAGCGGAAGCAAAGGCAATGTAAGCGGAAGCAAGAGCAATGTAAGTAGAAGCAAAGGCAATGTAAGCGGAAGCA
>DAOMOK010000019.1:0-105852 GCA_035444285.1 Chloroflexota bacterium | reverse complement strand
AGAGCAATGTAAGCGGAAGCAAGAGCAATGTAAGCGGAAGCAAGAGCAATGTAAGCGGAAGCAAGAGCAATGTAAGTGGAAGCAAGAGCAATGTAAGTGGAAGCAAAGGCATTGTAAGAGGCAAAATCATGCAAGCAAGAGCGGAAGACCATATCAACACGGCCTCACGGCCGTCTGACCTGAAAATTACCGACATGCGCACCGCCACCGTCGGTTGGGGCGGCTGGCGTTTTACCATCATTCGCCTGGACACCAACCAGGGACTCAGCGGCTACGGCGAGGTGCGCGACGGGGCCAGCAAAACGTATGCCCTCATGCTCAAGAGCCGTCTGTTGGGCGAAAACCCCTGCAACGTGGATAAATTGTTCCGCAAGATCAAGCAATTTGGGCATCACGGCCGTCAGGGAGGCGGCGTCTGTGCGGTGGAAATGGCGCTCATGGATCTGGCGGGCAAAGCGTATGGCGTACCCGCTTACATGCTGGCGGGTGGCAAATTCCGCAGCCACATCCGCCTCTACTGCGATACCCCCAACGAACCAACCGGGGAAGCGATGGGGCACAAACTGGCCGGGCGCCTAGAACGCGGCTTCACCATGCTCAAAATGGACGTAGGCATCGAATCGCTGATGAACGTGCCCGGCGCACTCTCCTGGCCGAAGGGCATGTTGCCCGGCGAAGCCCAACCCGGCAGCCCGCCCGATTGGCGCTACACTATGCATCCCTTCACCCACGTCCGCCTCACCGACAAAGGCATTCGTCTGCTGTGTGACTATGTGGCCGCCGTGCGCGCCGTCATTGGCGACGAAGTCCCCCTGGCCGTAGACCACTTCGGGCACATCGGCCTGGATGACTGCCTGCGGTTGGGGCAGGCATTAGAGCCGTTCAATCTGGCCTGGCTGGAAGATATGGTGCCCTGGCAATATACCGATCAGTGGGGGCAGCTCGAGCGGGCACTGCATACCCCTGTCTGCACCGGCGAAGACATCTACCTCAAAGAAGGCTTCCTGCCGCTGCTGCAAGCCCACGCCGTCAACGTCATCCACCCCGACCTGGCCACCAGCGGCGGCATTTTGGAGACCAAAAAGATCGGCGATCTGGCGCAGCAATACGGCGTCAGCATGGCGCTGCACATGGCGGGCACACCCATCAGCACCCTGGCCAGTGTCCACTGCGCCGCCGCCACCGAAAACTTCATCGCCCTGGAACACCACTTCACCGATGTACCCTTTTGGGGGGATTTTATAGATGGCCTGCCCAAACCACTCATTCAAGATGGGTACATCCCCATGCCAGAAACGCCGGGCCTGGGTTTCACGCTCAACGAAGAAGCCGTGCGCGCCCACCTCCTGCCCGAAGACCCCGACTACTTCGCCCCCACCCCGCAGTGGGACAGCGAACGCAGTTGGGATCGCTTGTGGTCGTAGGCCCCTTTTTGCTATGCTATACTTGCCCTCATGCAATTTGAAGAGGCAGACATGAACAAATATGTGCTTTGTATAAAAAACCAGACATTATTTGCCGATGATGGCGCGACCAATTATTCGCCTCATCTGGTCATTGGCAAAGTGTACAAAGTGGCCCTGCCTCAAGAAAATGACGGCGATATGCTGCGTATTATTGATGGTTCTGGCGAAGATTACCTTTATCCAGCAGCTTACTTTGAACCAGACATCCGATTTCATCAAGAAATCGGATGACTAACATCGCCAGGAGAATGAGCTTATGCAAACGATGGTCAAACCGCAAACAAAGACATTGTTAACGGCCGTTGATCTGTACCAGATGCCCGATCACGGCGGCCGTACTGAACTGGTGAAAGGAGAAGTAACGCCGATGTCCCCTGCCGGAACCCAACATGGAAAAATTGCCGCTCGTTTAGGGCGGTATATTGGAAATTATGTGGAGGACAATAATTTGGGGGAAGTGTACGCCGCTGAAACCGGGTTTACCATAGAAGAAGACCCGGACACTGTCCGTGCCCCGGATGTCTCCTTTGTAGACCGCGAGCGCATTCCACCGGAAGGGGAACCGCCGGGCTTCTGGGCCATTGCCCCGGATTTAGTGGCGGAGGTGCTGTCGCCGTTTGATGTCGCCAGCAAGGTACAGCAGAAAATCACCGAGTATTTGCAGGCGGGGGTACGGCTGGTGTGGCTGGTAGACCCTGAAACGCAGACGGTGACGGTGTATGAATCGTTGGCGCACGGCCGTATCCTCCTGCCCGATGACACCTTAACCGGTGGAGAGGTACTGCCAGGCTTCTCCCTCCCCTTACGCCAGTTATTCCGCCGGTAGTGACGCCTAAACCACCCATGAAAAAAAACCCCCATTTGCCAATAACATAGTATCTTCCCGGTATGGCAAGATGGATCAAACGGTTGAGCTTACTCTTTTGTGTGCTGGCAACGGCCGTCATCACCGGCATGGCTCTCGATGTCTACCGCTTTAGTTTGCGTGACGAGACGCGCCCGGCGGATGCGGCGATTGTGTTGGGGGCGGCGGTGTATGGCGAACGGCCGTCACCCGTCTTCCGCGAACGCATCAACCACGCCATCCGCCTCTACCAGGATGGTCATGTCCAGTACATCATCTTCACCGGCGGCGTGGGCCACCGGGACGAGTTGGCCGAGGCAGAAGTGGGACGCAACTATGCCCTGGCGCGGGGAGTGCCGGCAACGGCCGTGCTCATCGAAACCAATTCCACCAACACTCAGGAAAACCTGGCCAACGCGCAGGCCGTCGCCACCGAAAACGGGCTGGATAGCTTCCTCATCGTCAGCACCCCCTACCACATGCGCCGTGCCCTGGCTCTCGCCGAAGATCTGGGTATGGAAGCGTACTCATCGCCCACCCGCACCATCCGCTGGATCAGCCCCTTCACCCAAACCCGGGCCTTTGTGCGCGAAGTGGCGGCTTATGGGGCGTACCGATTGGGGGTGGTCACGGCCGTTGCAACTCAGTTTCTACAAATGGCGTATAATGGGCATCAAACCAACCCCGAAATCATGGTTCATTCTCTCCCTTGATTGACAGTAAAGAGGGCTAACGGCACGTTACCCACCGGTATCGCTCTTTGTGGTCAATCAGAAATAGTTCGCAAGTTTGTAGTAGGCGATTTATCGCCGTCAGACGGCGATAAATCGCCTACTACAAACGTTTACAGGAGAGACGTATGACCAGTAACATCCAAAATATCGTGCGCAGCGCGGCCAATATCGTGCAGTCAGAACAATTTGAGCAGTTCAAGGTAGACGCGCAGGATTTCCTTTCGGCGCGCCAACGGGGGGACACGGCCGATACCCAAATCTCGCAAATGGTGGTCACGTTGGAAAGCGCCGCCGAAGTCCTCAACCGCAGCTTCCCCAAAGAAGACCCCGCCACCCAAAGTTATACCAACGTCATTTCCCCGGCGGTCATTCCCAAAGGGTCAAGCACATTGGTTTACCTGCTCATCCCCTTTGTGCTGGCGGTCATCGGCGCCTTTGGCCTGCTGCTCAGCCGGGTAACCAATCTCATCTTTGAGCTGTTTGGCGCAGCCGCCGGCCCCAGCATCTTTTTCGGCTTCCATTACTGGCTGTTGCTGGCTATCCTGACTGCCTTCATCATCATCCGCAGCCGGGTGGTGATGGTACCAGACGGCTGTCAGGCGCTCATCACCCGCTTTGGCAAATTGGAAGAAGTGGTTGGCCCCGGCAAAAAGTACCTGGGTATCGGTCCCAAAAGCTGGCGACGCAAAGTCAGCTACATCGTCAACGTCACCAAAGAATATCCCTACAACGCCCCCATCCGGGAAGCGCCCACGTCGGGCCGGGTCAATGCCTCGGTAGACCTGTTTCTGCAATTTCGTATTGAAGACCCGGAGGAATTTATCTTCCGCATGGGCGGCGCCACCGGCTTTTCCGAAAAACTGCACCATGCCATCAGCGAAGTGACCCGCGCCCTCATTTATGAACAGCGCGCCGCCGATATTTACGACCTGGTCGGCGAAAGCACCCAGTCGGTGCTGGATACACTAAACCGGCAGTTTACGCCCGCCGTCCGTTTTGTGAACGCCAACATCACCCACGCCGAACCATCCAGCCAGGAGTATCGCATGGATCTGGCCGCCGCCGAAGTGGTGAAGGTGGCCAAAGAAGCATACACCTACCAATATGAATTGAACCTGCGCAAAAGCCAGGATGAAGGCGACCTGAACCGGGAACTGGCCCAATTGCGCCAGACGCTTTCCGAAATTCGGGCGGATATTGCCACTTACCAGGCGCAAATTGACACCGCCCACGAAAAGGCGGTGAACAAAGCCAATGCCTACGCCCGCCTGCTGCTGATAGAAGCGGAAAGCGAAGCGAAAGCCAACGCCGCCCTGCTGGAAGCGCAGGCTCTGGACATCCGCACGGTGAACAGCGCCTATTACCCGGAAATTTTAGAGTATCGCTACAAACTAGAGGTGCTGGATCGAGTGGAAGCAGTTGCCAGCCGTCTGCCCAAATTGGTGAATGTGGGCGCGGCGGCTGAGAACCATATTGACTTCATGGCCGTCGCCCGCGAGATGTTGGGCGTGGAGGATAAACCGCTCTACACGGCCGAAGATATTCACGCCATCCAATCTCGCGCCGACCAGATTATGAAGCGCATCAAGGAACGGATGAGCCAACTTGATGACCTGGTAGAAGACAAAGAGCAGTTGATGAGCGCCAATGAGATTGACCCGGTGATGGATGATCCGGATTTAGCGCAGGCGGCTTTGGTGGAGAGAACAAAGAGAGCATAGGCGATCAATCGCCTATTACGAACGGAGAACAGACAATGGCACGTAATTTTTCACGAATTAAAGAGGTGGTTACAACCTGGGATAACGTGCAGCGTATGTTGCGCGGCGGCGACAAGGGGGCCCTGGTGCCGGTTGTTATCCCCAAGGATAAACGACAGATGTGGGGGCCATTTTTGATCGGGTTTGCGTTTTACACGGCCGTGACCAACTTCTGGCTCTTCTGGCGGCTGAGCGCCTCATTCGCCCTGATGCTGGCAATTGGCAGCGGCCTCTTTTTTACGGCCGTGGGTGGTATCGTCTGGTGGCGCAGCGCCCGCGTGGAAATTGAGCAAGGCACCACGGGCGTCATCTCCAAGTGGGGCAAAATCACCGGCACTATTGGGCCAGGCCGCAAATTTTTGTGGTGGCCCTGGGATAAGGTGGAGTATATTGTGGATACCTCCACCGAAATCCCGTACACCGCGCCGGTACTGGCCTGCCCCACCAAAGAGAATGTACCGCTGCGCTCCATCGAATTCTTCCTCAAATTCCGCATTGAAGAGCCGGTGAAGTTTGTGCGGCACATTGGCGCCAGCAACTTTGACATGGTTCTCAGCAGCGCCGTACAAGACGCCATCCGCCGCCGCAGCCGCCAGGTGGAAACGGCCAACGCCTACGATTTGCGCGGCAGCGATGTGGGTGACATGCAGGAAAGTTTGAACCGGCAGTTGAGCGCCTACGGCGTGCGCATCACTGGCGCCAACATTCCCGACGTGCAGTTGCCGCAGCAATACCAGGACAATCTCTCCACCCGCGAAAAAGTAGCCAAAGAACTGGCGGCTTATGAGAAAGAGTGGGAACTGATTCGTAAACGGCGCAATGATGCCCTGCTGTTAGAGAATGAACGGGCCAGGAAGGAACGTGACGCCCGGTTGATCGCCGTGCAGGAAGCAATCAACAAAGCGCGCGAGGATGTGGCCGAGATGCTGCAAAGAAGAGAAGCGGAGGCGGAAAAAATCCGGCTGGAGATTGAAGCCGAGGGTCGCGCCAAGCTGAAGTCCGCCGAGAATGAAGCGCGGGCGCTGCACCGGCTGGGCCGTTCCTACAAAGATAATCAGGCGGTGTTACAATACCAGTTGGCGGTGCGCCGCCTGGAAGTGGCGGAACATCTGGTACAGGATGCGCCCCGCCCGATTGTGATCAACCACAGCGCCAGCGCCCAGGAAACGGCGCTGTCCACGCTGCTGCTGGCAAACTTACTGCCGGAGTTGGTGGCGGAAGGGCAAGACGGCCGTCAGGCTTGAGACACAGGCAGGCACATTTAATGTTATAATCATCCGGCATGGTAGCTTATCTTTTTACCGTCACAGATCCTCAAGGGCGAGAGATTTGGCTAACTGAAGAGTGCTATGTGTTTCACATTCTGGTGGAGCATCCTGATATGGCGGATGTGAAGGAGATAGCCCAGACCATTAGGACACCGGATTACATCTCACAGGATGACGTAGATTTTATGCGGCTTGTTTATTACCGTATTTACCGACGACGGCCACAACGTCGGTTGATTAAAGTGGTGGTAGAACAAAACGAAGTTGTTACTGCTTACAGGGTTAAACGACTTAAAGAAGGGGAACTTCTCTTATGGCAACGATAACCATACCTGAATCTGTACAGCGCTATTTTCCACAAGCGATTGACCCTGATCAACTTTGGGTGAACTATAATCAGAAAGCGGACTCCCTGACTATTTATTTCACAGGAAAACCTGTACCCAGTGTTTGGGATGATGTGGACGATTATGCATACATTGGCTTTGCCCTGGATAATGAAGCTGTTGTGACTGGTCTCATGATCGAACACTTCAGTAAATGGCTATTGCTTTCTGCCCCTCTGGACCACCAATTGCAGCCTGCCTAAAAGTCGATCACAAGTAAATCAACCTATCTTTACTTTACCAAGAGGAAAGTGATGAATATTGATTGGGAACTGCTGCTGGCTGATTGTGTGGAGTTTACTCAGCGGCTCATTCAAACGCCGAGTATGTCTTTTGAGGAGGCAGCGATTGCTGAAGTGGTCGCGGCCGAATGCCGAAAACTGGGTTTTGACGAGGTGTGGATTGACGAGATGGGGAATGTCAACGGCCGTATTCGCGGCACAGACCCCTCTCTGGGCGCTATCGTACTCAACACCCACCTGGATCACGTAGACCCCGGCGAGCCGAGCCTGTGGAGTGTGCCCCCGTACAGCGGTGAAGTACGCGACGGCCGTCTCATTGGTCGCGGCGCGTGTGACATCAAAGGGCCAATGGCCGTGCAGGTATACAGCATGGCCGCATTGCTGCGGGCAGGGGAACGGCCGCACCGTGATGTCGTCTTTACCGGCGTGGTACAGGAGGAGATTGGCGGCGCGGGCGCGGAATTTTGGGTGAAACATGCGGATTATCCGGTAGATTTGGTGGTTCTGGGCGAGCCGTCCGACAACCAGATCGCCCTGGGACATCGTGGCATCATCCAGATGTGGCTCACTTTTCACGGCCGTTCCGTCCATGCCAGTGTGCCCGAACAGGCGCAAAACCCGAACTATGCCTTAGCCGCTTTCCTGAAAAAGCTGGAAACAGCCCAAACCCAATTGAATAGCCACCCCATTCTTGGCTCGACGACGGTGGCTCCCACCATCATCGAAGTGGACACCAAAAGCACCAATGTGACGCCGGCCTGGGCGCGGGTGCTGTTGGATTTCCGCACGGCCGTGGAAAGCACCAACAGTCTGCAAACCTTTGTCCACCAACTGGCAGGGGAGTGGCCGCACGACATCAGCGACGCCTGGTGCGCCCCCAACACCCCCTTTGCCGATTCCGACCAGCCCATCTTCGGCTTCTACACCGCGCCGGACGATACCAAAGCGGTGCGCGTCCAGCAGATTTTGGGCACGGCCGTTGGCCATGATGTGCCCTTTACGCGCTATCAATTTGCTACGGACGGCCGTCACTTTGTGCCCTACAACCTGACGATGATCGGCTACGCCGCCAGCGAAGAAAACCAGGCGCACGTGGTAGACGAAAGCATCAGCCTGGCCAAAATGGCCGAAAGCCTGCGCGGCCACGTGGCTTTGTTGCGCAAGTTTTAGGAGGGCAGCGCAAAGTCCAGGTAGTTGTCGGGGGTCACGGCCGTACCCTCCACAATACAACTCCTTATTTTTGGCAAAACATCGGAGCGCTTAACTGATTGTCACTGTCATGGCCCAAAGCAGGATAAAGAGAAGGATTTGCCACTTTTTGGGGAGCATGGGCATGAGTACGGCCGTGTAGGGAAACAAGGAATGGGTGGCCACATAGGGCGTTAAAAACAAGGTGGCAAGCGCCCCCAGCCGCTCATTATTCTGCCACAGACCAATGCCCAACAAGAGCAAACCCACCGGAATACCATAAGGCCAGGGGCTTATATTGAAAAAGGCATCTAACACCCATTGGCTGTTCTGCACAATATGGATGGGCCAGAAACCATAGAAAACAAAGGTCAGGATGGTCAACACGGCCGTTGGCGCTATGATCTGCCACCGTTGCGGGCTGTGTACCAGATGCACCAGCGCCCCCAAACCCAACACCTGCGGCTTCATTGCCATCAACAACAGCCCCATTTGCCGTCGCCACAATGAGGTTTCTTGCAGCAACACAAAACCAAAATAGATAAAGGCATCTACCTGTCCATGCACCACCAGGCGATAGAAGCCGGGTGAACATAGAACCAGCAGCATGGTGAATAAGTCAGCGCCATCCCGTTTTAATCCCCAAATCGTCACCAAAATGGAGAGAGTTAACCATAACGCCAGCCCGGTTGCCGTGGAAAACAGGGCAAATGGCACCAGAAACCAGGCCAACCAGGGAGCGTTATTATAGGCATGTTGCCACGTACCCGCCTCGTAAATTTGCCACGGCCGTTGCCCGGCAAGATAAAACACCATTTTCCAGTCAGTAAATGCCTGTGGTAAAAAGAAGGGGATGACACGGGCAAAAACAACGGCCGTGAGCAAAATGGCCAGCGCCAATATCAAAATCTCCGCCAACTGCCGCCGCCGTGACATCATGGGCGCAAATTAACACAATTCCACAAATTTTCAAGAATTTGTGGAATTGTGCTCCCGGTTTTCAAACATGACAGGTCTGCAAAGACCTGTCATGTTTCGTTAGCCACCCAACCAACCCGCCACCAGCCGCCAGATTTGGGCAACGAAGAAGGTGACGGTGAAGCCGAGCGCCAGGGGAAGCAGCGCCGACACGGCCGTCCACTTTTTGCTGCCTGTCTCCTTGTAAATGGTGTAAATGGTGGTGCTGCACGGGTTGTGAATGAGCGAAAAGAGCATCAGGTTCACGGCCGTGAGCAACGTCCAGCCCCCCGCCGTCAGCAATCCCTTCACCGCCAGCGGTTCGTCCAATTCAAACATCACGCCCGCGCCCGCGCCCACGTCACCCGCCGCGCCTAACATCATCGCCGTCAGCATCAAAATGGTGGGGATGACGATCTCATTCGCCGGAATCGCCACCACATACGCCAGCAAAATGACGCCGTTCAAGCCGATCAAAATGCCCAACGGGTTCATAAAGTTCACCAGATACTCGGCAATGCTGATCCCATTCACGGTGATGTTGCCAATGAGCCAGATGACGGCCCCAGCCGGCAGGGCAAAAACCACCGCCCGCCACAACACATACAACGTGCGGTCAATCAGCGAGGTATAGATAGTTTGCAGCACCCGCGGCGGGCGGTAGGGCGGCAGTTCCAGGCTAAAGGTAGACAGTTCGCCGCGCAGCACCGTGCGTGACAGACTCCAGGAGACGGCAAAGGTCAGCAGCACACCCAGTACGGCAATGCCCACCACCGCCAACGCCGAGACCAGCCCGGAGATGTACACCGGCACCAGCGCCCCCACAAACAGGCTGGCGATGAGGATTTGGGTGGGCCAACGGCCGTTGCACAGCGCAAAATTATTGGTGATGATGGCAATCAGCCGTTCGCGTGGGCTGTCAATCACCCGCGTAGCAATCACGCCCGCCGCATTGCAGCCAAAACCCATCATCATGCTCAACGACTGTTTGCCATGCGCCCCGGACTTCTTAAACACATTGTCCAGGTTAAACGCCACCCGCGGCAGGTAGCCAAAATCCTCCAACAGCGTAAACAGCGGGAAGAAAATCGCCATCGGCGGCAGCATCACGCTCACCACCCAGGCCGTCGCCAGGTACATGCCGTCAATCAGCAGCCCGCTCAACCACCAGGGCAGCCCAATGGCGGTGGCAATCTGGTGCAAGATGGGCACCATCGTATCAATCAGAATAGACGCCAGAAATTGTGACGGATAGTTGGCGCCAATAATCGTCAGCCAGAACACGACCGCCAGCATGGCGATCATCATCGGAAAGCCCCAGACGCGGCTGGTGACAATGCGGTCAATGGTACGATCCAGGTCAAAGCGCGGTTTTTCATCAGGCCGGGTCACAGCGCGGTCGGCTAATTGGGCCGCGTTGGTATAAATGTCTTCCATCAACTGTTCATGGAAATCCTGCCCAATTTGCCAGCGGAGGGATTCCGCCATCTGTAAAACCGCGTCCTGCGGATCAGGGTTGGGTTGCGGGGCGATGATGCCCCGACCATTCAAAGGATAGGTGGTCATGCGAGTACCTCCAATTCAATGCGGTTATTTTGTTGCGGCGCGGGCGCGTTCAGGCGGCCCAATTCACCATTGCGCACGGCGCGGATAATGCTCTGGTCACCATCCAGCAGCCGCAAGGCGACCCAACGAGCATTGGGCAGGCCGGGGAAAGCGGTCTGTAACTGCTGCACCAACTGGTTGATCGCCTTCTGCACGACCGACGATTCACTTTTGATGCGGTATGGTTTGCACACGGCCGTACCCGTAGCCACTTCATGCACCGCTTGCAGCAGTTCGGGCAGGCCACGGCCGTACCGCGCCGCCGTGGGCACAACGGGTATGCCTAAATCCCGCGCCAGTCGCCGGTCATCTACCATCAGACCATGCCGTTTGGCCTCATCCATCAGGTTCAGGCAGGCCACGGCCCGGTCAGTAATTTCCAAGACCTGCAACGCCAGATTCAGGTTGCGTTCCAGCCGTGTCGCGTCCAGTACAACAATCGTCACGTCGGGCTGGCCGAAAAGTATAAAGTCCCGCGCCACTTCTTCATCCAGGCTGGTGGAGAGCAGCGAATAGGTGCCGGGCAAATCTACTAGCTTGTAGCGGGCATCGGCGTAGCTAAAACCACCTTCAGCGCGCGTTACCGTTTTGCCGGGCCAGTTGCCGGTGTGCTGGCGCAGCCCGGTCAGGGCATTAAACACCGTACTTTTGCCGGTGTTTGGATTCCCGGCCAATGCCACCACATAATCCCACTCGGTCATATCAATGCCCAGTTTTTGCAAATTACCGGCATTGTGAATGGGGCAGGTGGCGCAGCCGTCGGGGGTGTGTTGAGTTTGTGTTTGCATGGTTCCTCTTTGTTTCGTAACCCGTAATCCGTATTTCGTAATCCGACTTCGGACTTCGGTTCACGGTTCACGGATAACGGTTCACGAATTACGGATCACGGATATAAGCGCCGCCTGTTCCCGCCGCAAAGCAATGGTCGCGCCGCGAATCTGGTAGGCGACGGGGTCGCCGCTGGGGCTGCGAAAGCCGACGGTGATTTTGGCGCCGCGCAGAATACCTAAGTCCATAAAACGGCGGCGTTCCGCGCCGCGGCAGGCAGGTGAGATGGCAATGACTTCGCCGGTTTCGCCCGTTTTCAGGGCGGAAAGTGGCTCGGTGAGCGGTTCACCAACGGGGGCGGGTTCGGGGGCTACGGCCGTCTCCGTTTCCACCACCGATATATTGGCGGCAATCATGGGGGCCAGCCAATGTTCATTGCCATTGGCCCAAAAGCGGATGCGTTCCGGCGAAACTTCCACCACCCGCACCGCCATACCCGGATGCAATCCTTCGGCGGCCAATTGGGCATATACCAGTTCTGGTTCATCTTCCAGATGCACAATGCGGGCGGGTGTGTCCAGCGGCAGCAGCGTCAACGCTTTGCCGCCGTGGGCAACGATTTCACCACTGGCAGTAGGAATGGGGTCGCCGTGTGGGTCATGGGTGGGGTTCCCCAGCCGCTCGGCCAGCGCGTCCACCTCGGCCGGGGATAGCTGGTGTTCGATTTGCTCGGCACGGCCGTGCCATTCCGCCTGCTCATATCCCGTTTCTTCGGCCAGGTGACGCTCCCACAGCCGGTGGGCGCGAATGATGTGCAGCGCCGCTTCCCGTCCCGGCGGCGTCAGTTGAATCTGCCCCGCCTGCATGGTGAGCAACCCTTCGGTTTGCATGTGGGTGAGCAGGACGGCCGTGTCGTTCTGGCTGATGTGCAGCGTACCGGCAATGGCCGCCAGGGTCGGCTTTTCGCCGCGCATCTCGGCCTTGTGGATGAACTTGAGCGCGTCTTCAGTAAGGATGCGTTGTGACAAACGGCCCGTTTGCTGCCAGCGCCAGTACAGACCACGTTCCGGCAGGAATAAGAGGAGGAGGACGGCGACGACGGCCGTGCCGATGAGTAAAGCAATCAGGGGATTATACATAGTACCTCCAAAAATTTAGATATATCTAAATATCAGTTTAGCTTAAAAGAGGATTGTTGGCAAGTATCAATATTCGGCGGGAACGGCCGTTTCAATCCGCCGCTTCTTTGTGTTACAATCAGGCCATTATTCGGCTTATCCCAGGCAGATGGTGATTGATGGCAACATTAGCTCCGCGTTTTACAACCAAAATTGAATATCCTGATACGGACGGTAAACCCATGGCCGAAAGCGACTTCCAGGCTGACCCGCTCATTTACGCCAAAACCGCCTTGAAACGGTACTTCAAAGATGATCCCAATGTTTACGTTTCCGGCAATCTGCTGCTTTATTACGAAAAAGGCAACCCGGAAGCGGTCGTCGCCCCAGATGTATTTGTGGGCATGGGAGTCTCCAAACACGACCGGCGCTCCTTCAAACTATGGGAAGAACCGAAGGGGCCAGACTTTGTTATTGAAATCACCTCGCTCAGCACCTATGCCCAGGACCAGGGGCCGAAAAAAGGGTTATATGCGTTCCTGGGCGTGAGTGAATACTTCCAATATGATCCCACCCAAGATTATCTAACCCCACCCCTGCAAGGCTATCGGCTGGTGGACGATTACTACCTACCCATTCCCGCTACCCCGTTATCCGAAAATGCTTTTTCCCTGCACAGCAACATTCTGCAACTGGATTTGCATTGGCAAGATGGTAAATTGCATTTTTATAACCCGGAAACGGATAAGTACCTGCTGACCTATGATGAAGTGGAAGATGCGCGTCTGGCTGTGGAACAGCAAGCCGCCCATGAACGCGCCGCTCGTTTAGCCGCAGAAGCGCGTATCGTGGAATTAGAAGCCCAATTGAAAGCAGCCCAGGCAAAAGCAAACGACGGCAAAACCTCCTGACAAAATGAAAATTTTGGTAGCAAGTGGCAAGTTGCAGGTGGCAAGTGTTAACCTGCCACCTGCAACTTGCCACCCCAACGATTACTGCTCAGCGGAGATAGAGAGGTAGACGTTGCTGATGGAGGTGGGAGCGGCCGTAAACATACGCCCGCCGGTTACATTCGCCACCCGCTCCAACACGGGCGCATCAGCAGCGTTGCCAAAGGCAATGGGGTAAATGCGCACGCCATCGGCTTCGGCATTGGCGGGCAGGCAGGTAGCGAACATCTGGTTTTCGGTGGGCCGGCCTACGGTGTCTTCGCCATCCGAAAGTAAGATAATACCGTACAGGCGCGATTCCCCAGCAGCCATATCCTCAGCGCGAAGAGCCTCCATTTGTGCCACCGCATCACACACAGCCCCATACAGCGCCGTGTTGCCATCGGCAATCAGGCCACTTACCCGCTGCGACAACCCTTCGACCACATCCCCCACCCGCGCCGGTTCAGCTAACGTGGTGACATCATTGCTAAAGACGATCAGCCCTACTTCATCGTTGGCATCCAGCCGGTTGAGAAATTCAACGGTAGCCGCGCGGGCGGTGTTAATGCGGTCGCCTTGCATACTGCCAGACACATCCAGCACCAACAAGATAGTCGCTTTGCGTTTGGTGATGTTGAACAGGTCAATGACGGCATTGCTGACGGCGGCGTTGGGGCTGGGCAGGGAAGCGACGGTGCGCGGCGTGACGGTAGGGTCAGTGCCATTTTCCAACGTCAATGGGGCATGGAGAGCAATACTGGTATCCAACGGCCGTAAAAAATTATCAATTGCCTTCTCCTGCTGCGCCCGCGCCAGGATGTAGTCGCGGAAAATGGTAGCCGCTTCCGCTTCGTCGGCGTCTACCCAGTCGGCATTGTCCAGCACACAATAGGGCTGGTCGGCCCAGATGGTGCCACCCGCCGGGAAAATGAAAGCCAGCGGGAAAGCCAGCTCGTCGCCACGCTCGATGTTAAAACGCACAACTTCGGCTTCAGGCACGGCGGCAGCGTGCAGATAACTTGGCCCCTGGCGGGCCATAGCGTCCAATATGGCCGGGGCCTGACGGCCGTATTTACTCGTCACCTGCTCCAACGCCCGCATGGCTTCTTCTACCTCTGGCGCGTAGACGTCGGCGGCGGTCAGGGTGTCTGTCTTGCCGGTGACGCCATAGACAAAACTGGCCATGGAGAGCAGCCCGGAATTGGCGTAGGCAGGGTGGGTATGCCCAAAGCGGAACTGGCCCCATTCGGGACGGCCGTAGCTGGCCCAGCCGTTCGGGTCTTCCGCCAAAGCCACAATCGTGTCCCAACCGATTGGCTCATTCGGCCAGCCCAGCGTTTCGGCCATCGGTTTCCACATGGCAAAACCTAGCGGCGCATACACTGTTGCCGGGCACGACTGACTGGCTAATGGCTTGTTGATGCGCTGCCGCCAGGTTTCGTTGGCCTGCTCTACCCAGGATTGATCGCCCGGACTCCAGGCGATGGGTTGCATGGTACCACCTAAAATGGCGTCCATCGCGCCGCCAGACGTGCCATGGGTGACCTGAACGGCAATGGCACGGCCGTTGCTCGTTTTCATGCCTGCGGCGTTAAAGTCAGCCTCCATCTGCTTCATCCAGGCTTCTTTGGTGTTGGACGATTCCACTGTGACTAATACGCCGCCGGCGGGTACCTCCACCTGCGGTTCACGGGTCTCCGCGCCGGTCTGGGAAGTGGTGACACCTTCTACCAGGCTGCCAATGACCTGCACGCCGACCATTACGCCCACTATGCACAGCGCCACCACCACAATCACCACAAAAATAACACGTGTACGATCCATAAGCTCTCCTTAGGAAGAAAATTGAAAAAATTTCAGATTATTTCTTTATCTGCTGTAGTCATGGCGAAAGAGGAGACATTACCTAATCTCTAACCTCCTGAAGGTTATTTAATCCACGGCCCTTATCAAAAATAGATGATACGTGATACGTGAAGTTTAGGCGCACCGTGAGACTGATGCAAACGCCTTGTCATGCCGCCACCGTCCATGTTAGAATCTGCCATATTTCAACAGAAATGGAGGTACAAAATTCTGGAAAGTTTAGAGTTAGCACATCTTTTAGTTGATTCAATTTTGGAGAAAAAGGGAGCAGACATTACTCTGCTTGATTTGCGGGAGCAAAGCATTTTTGCCGACTACTTTCTCATTTGCAGCGGGGACAATGACCGGCAGCTTAAGGCAATTGCCCAGAGCCTTGCCTACGACGCCAAACACAACGGCCGTGTCTACCCCGTAACAATGGAAGGGGAACCAGAAACCGGGTGGGTGCTGGTGGACTTTGGCGATGTCATCGTCCATGTCTTTTTGCCCGAACAGCGTGAATACTATGACCTGGAAGGGCTGTGGGACGAAGCCCACATTGTGCTGCAAATGCAATAAAAAAAGCCTGCGAATTCGCAGGCTTTTTTGTTACTCGATAATCCAGCTATCGGTAGCGCGGTTCCAGGTGACGAGTTCCTCCGGGCGGAAAAAGAGGTTGACTTCGTTCACGCCATTTTCTGGGCTGTCGGAGCCGTGTACCAGGTTACGGCCGATCTCCATGCCCAGGTCGCCGCGAATGGTGCCGGGGGCAGCCTCCACCGGTTTGGTCGCGCCCATCGTAGCGCGGGCAGCGGCGATGGCGTTGTTGCCTTCCCAGACCATGGCCACCACCGGCCCGGAGGTGATGTACTCAACCAAACCCTTGTAAAACGGCCGTTCCCGATGCACCCCATAATGTTCACCCGCCAGTTCCGGGGTCATCTGGATGAACTTCATGCCTACCAGTTTCAAACCACGCCGTTCAAAACGGCCGATAATCTCGCCAATCAACCCGCGCTGTACGCCGTCGGGTTTTACCAAAATCAAAGTCCTTTCCATAATTTACACTCCAAAAAGTTGATATTCAGCAAAAAACCGGGCTTTTGCACAAAACCCGGTTTTTTCTATGATTGTGCCTGTTTTTTACAATTGGTCAAGGGCAACGCGGTAAGTGTTTAGCGCCTTCTGTAGCTGACCATTGCGCATGTAGGCGTCGCCCAATAGACGACGAAAAGCGGGCTGTGTTGGGTATTCATCCGCCAGGGTTTCCAATTCGGCGATTAAGCCTAAGGTAGCAGTGCCAGAAGCAATCAACTGCTGGTAATGAGCGGCGGCTTCTTCATATCTCTTTTCGGCCAACACTACCCGCACATCAGAAAGCTGGCTCACATTGAGTTCGTCAGTGGTCACCCGCTGCACTTCAAACGATTCGGCAGGCAGGTCGGGTTCAACAGGGGTCAGAGAAGGTAGACGGCCGGTGGAGGGCTTGGTAGACGGCCGTATCTCGGCCACATCAGACATAATCACGTCATCAAAATCAACCGTTGTCGCTTCCTCTTCAGCCGCCAGCCAGCTAATGACATCCAGGTCTTCTACGGCCGTTAGCCAACCCGTTTGTCCACTTCCAGATGAGCGGTCACTATCCGCAGCCAACCAATCGGGCAGGGAATCGGATAAATCATCTTCCATATCCATACCCAGGTTTTCCATGAGGTCTAACTCTGTCTCGTCCGTAGACATAGAATCAAACGCTTCGGCATCGGCATCATCCGCAGTTAACCAGGCAGGCAGCAGCGCGTCATCTGGCGCGAAGGTGGGTTCCAGTGAACCGGTTTGTTCGTCAGCAATTTTTTGCAGCCAGGCCATGGCCTCATCCGGGTCTTCCGGCACGGCGGCGATGATGTCTTCTTCCGCCAACCCGGACAGAGGGGAAACCTCCGCTACCGGCTCAACAACCGTTGTGGCCGGTTCGCCATAATCAATGGCAAATTTGGCGTCTTCGCTGGGGGTGATGGGCGGCGGTTCCATGTCGAAATCAATCTCGAAATCTTCGCCGAGCATATCTTCCAGCCAATCTTCATCTTCGCCCGCATCCAGAACAGAGGCAAAGGTCTCGTCGGCAGCCACGCCCAAATCGGCTACGGCCGTGTCCACTTCCTCCACCATCTCCAACTCCGGCTCAACGGCAGCAGCGGGGGCCGGTTCACCATAATCTATGGCAAACTTAGCGTCTTCGCTGGGGGTGATGGGTGGCGGTTCCATGTCGAAATCAATCTCGAAATCTTCACCGAGCATATCTTCCAGCCAATCTTCATCTTCGCCCGCATCCAGAACAGCGGCAAACGTCTCGTCGGCAGCCATGCCCATGTCGGCTACGGCCGTGTCTATCTCCTCCACCATCTCCATTTCCGGCTCAACGGCAGCAATTGGGGACGGTTCGCCATAATCAATGGCAAATTTGGCGTCTTCGCTGGGGGTGATAGGCGGTGGTTCCATGTCAAAATCAATAGATCCATCCCCCTGTGCCATGTCTAACAACCAGCTCATTGCCTCATCAGGGTCATCAGGCATGTCACCCATGTTCAGATCATCGGCCATCAATTCCAATTCATCCATGACAATGGCGTCGGCAACGGCCGTGGGCAGCGCAGCACCCATTGGCTCATCCCACACCTCATCCATCACCATCTCCTCATCTTCAGCCGGTTCATCCCAGGCAGGCATAGACAAAGATGGCGCCAGTATTTCTGTTTCCTCTCCCTGCGCTGTGGCAATACGCGCCAGCCATTCCATCGCCTCGTCAGGATCGTCGGGCATATCCAGCAACGCCAGGTCTTCCTCAGCCACAACCGGCAGCGGGGATGTTGGCGGTTTGGCAGCCACGGTCAGTAAATCGGTAATGGATTCTGGTTGCTCCCAATCCCAGGACTCATCTTCCCACGGCTCGGCGTCGGCCAGTTCATCCACGGCCGTCATGTCCGCTGCCGTCAGTTCACCTATCAGGTCAATTTCTGCTTCATCGGCAAGAGTCAATACATCGGCCTCTTCCCACTCGTCGGCCAGTTCCACCATCTCATCCATTTCAACCGCCGGAGCCGCCTCAGAGGCCTCTTCCAGCCAATCCAGCGCCGCCGTTAGCTCCGCATCAGACACCACGGCCGTGCCACCAGAAACCGGGGCAGTGATTCCTTCCGCCTTTATCTGCTCTTCCAGGAAATCTAGTGCGTCGTCCAGTTCGTCATCCTGTTCTGGTGGTAAGGCGGTTTTGGTGGCGGCAACGGCCGTACCGGCCATCATGGTTGCCAGCAGTTCCTCATCGAGTTCCGGCCACTCTTCTTTCGTTTCCGGCTCTTCGGCCAGATTGTCCATCCAGGCCAGAGCGTCATCCAGATCAGCCTGGGCCTCATCCACCAGACCTTCCAGGTCACGCTGGCTGCGGCCTTGCATGGTGGGCAGTTCTTCCAGCGCTGCGCCCTGGTTGGCCGCCAATTCTTCTAACCAGGCCATCGCCGCCTCTGTATCATCTTCTGGGGGTACAGACAAGGGGGCTGCCTGTGCTTCCTCGTCGGCCATCAGCACATCCAGCCAGCTTTCGCCCTCGGATTCTTCCTCTTCAGTGGGCAAATCTAAATCGGCGGACACGGCCGTCATGTCCGCAGGAAATGCCTCCGCCCACGCTTCGTCCAGAGCCTCATCAAACGTGGCGTCAAACTCCTCATCGAGCATATCCTGGCGAACCAGGGTGTCCATTTCTACGGCCGTTAATTCTTCAGCCAGCAAATTTTCGGCGACGGTGGGTAGTTCTTCCACCGGTGTTTCTTGTTGTGAAGCCAACTCTTCCAGCCAAGAAATGGCATCATCCAGGCCAGCGCCAGAGGCATCCAGACCCACATCCATTAACCCAGGCTCAGGCCGAGGGGTCACGGCCGTTTCCATTTCTGCCAGTACCGTTTCTTCGGCCAGCCAGTCCAGTTCCATCTCATCAGCCACATCTAAGGCAGAGACGGTTTCTTCTTCATCCATGCCTGCCAACCAATCCATTTCCGTTTCTGCATCCAGACCGGCCAGGGTAGCCGGTTCATCGTGAATGCTGGAAAACAGGGCGGTCAGGCCGACGGCCGTCAACCCTTCATCAACAGCCGCTGCGCCTGCTTCCTGCGCTTCCTCATCAAAACCAAACGACAGGTCAGCCTCTAACTCTTCCAGTTCGGCCAACGGCCCAAAGGCGTCGGCTTCGTCGGTAGCAAACAAATCGTCGGAATCCAACTGCTCAGGCACATCATTGGCGCTACCCATCAGCCAATCCGGCAAATTAGCTTCTTCTTCAGCCGTCACAATGAGGTCGCCTGTGGCCGGGGCCAACCAATCCGGCAAATTTTCTTGATCGGTGGCAAAAAGTTCCTCGGAAGGGATTTCTGGCATATCGCCGCCGGCGGCTGTATATGCCGGTTCACTGCTCTGAGCCGGTTCATCCGCCGGCAGTGAACTGAGCCAGGATGTAAGGCCGCCGGGCACGGCCGTATCAGCCGCTAATTCATCCGCCAACTCATCTTCAAACGGGGCAAAATCGTCATCCGCCAGCCAATCCGCCAGCGGCGATTCGCCCGCTGACATATCGGCCAATACATCAAACAATTCGTCGGCCTCTTCCTCATCGCCAAAAGCAGCACTGGCAGGGACGGTGGGCGGTTCCTCAGTTACGGCCGTGCCCGCAAACCCTGTTAACCAATCAGGCACAGCCTGATCATCAGACATCGTTTCATCAAACGCCGTTTCATCAAACACCATTTCATCTGGCACAGCAGGTGAGGCCATCCACTCTTCGGCTTCTTTAGACTCACCCTCCTCACCCGCATCCAACTCAAACCCGGCCAACCAGTCTGGCACATCCGACGACGTCACATCCAACGCATCATCGTCAAGGAACTCTTCTTCCTCGCTGCTAGTGGAAAACTTTGAAAGCCAATCGCCTCTTAAACCGGCAAAATCATCCACCGGTTCCGGCTGTTCAGGTAAAGCTGCTTCATCCTCATCTCCAATCATACCCATCACCCTATCCTCCGCTGCACCCAATCTGGCCTGGTCGCTGCCCAACAGCCAGTCTGGGATTTCTTCTTCTGCTTCAGCCATATCCTCATCCAGGTAAGCCTGCCCACCGAAGGTTTGGGCAAACTCAGCGGCCACATCCGTTTTTTCCGTCGCTAAATCGGACAGGTCATCAGCCATCAGATCATCGGCCCATATGTCTTCTGCCTGGGACAACCAATCACTGTCCAGGCTAATTTCAGAAACTTCTTCGGCGGAATCATCTGTAAATAACGCGCGCAGATCATCTAGCGACACGGCCGTATCCGCAGGCACAGCCTTCTCCGCCACCGGGGTTTCATCTACCGCCTCGACCAGGCCAGACAACCAATCGTCCTCATCCATTTCCGCCAGAGGTGGTGTGGGCGGCACGGCCGGCGGCACGGCCGTGTCCGTTATCTCACTGGCCTCGCCAAACAAAGCATCCCATTCATCCATCTCCGGCGCCGGCGTCTCGGCTGCTTCCGGCAACTCATCATCCAATGAGGCAAACATAGCCGTCAGCCCTAAAGCCGCCGCTCCTTTTATAGCCTCTGGCGCTGGCATTGTCGTCTCTTCCGCCTCATCAGACAACCAATCGGTAAACAAAGAGCCTGCCTTCGGCTCAGGCGATTCGGACACCGGAGACACATCCGCGCTCAGCCAATCATCAAACGCTTCACCACCGGCAGCGGCGGCCATTTCAGACTCTAATTCGCCTGTTTGTTTCAAGAGCCAATCGGGCATGCCGCCGGGTACGGCCGTTTGTGGTTCTTCAGCAGCCGCAGCAAACTCATCGCTGGCCGCCGGTTCTGCCGCTGGAGCCTCAAATGCCGATACATCTTGCAACCAATCGGGCATTTCTTCAGCAGTATATTCACCCTCATCCCAATGATCTTCGGCACGTTCATCAATCATCCAATCATCTTGGGGGCCAGCCGCCGGCGCCAATTCCACCTCGGCAAAACCAGAGGGAGTCGGGGCAATTGAACCATCATCCACCAGATTACTCAGCCAATCCGGCATGTTGGTTTCGGCCTCGGCAAGAGGCTTATCGCTGCCGCTCTCGGCAAACCAGTCTGAACTGATGTCAGCTTCGGCCATTTCAGCGCCTACATCGGAGATGTCTGGTTCATCTACCAGGGAAACCAGCCAGTCGGGCGCTAGTTGTTCCGAAGCATACGTTTCTTCCGGTTCAAGCTCAGATTCCGGCTGAGCCAGGAACCAATCTTCAGGCTCCGGCTCGGCAACGACGCCTGGTTCCAACGGGGCAGAATCATCATCGGGAAAGAGTAAATCAAAATCGTCATCGGCAACGGCCGTGCCCACCGCCGCCAATTCAATACCTGCCAGCCAATCATCCTCCAGCGCCGGTTCAGCTTGCAGCACATCATCCACAAACCATTCAGACTCTACCGGCAAACTTTCTGCCGATGTCAGATCATCATTGACATCGGCCATCCAATCATAACTGTGCATGCCGCTAGGTGATTCGCCGACCACATCCAACTGCTTGTAATCAAACTTTTCACCCATGTCGGAATCGAAGGTGACATCGTTCATCCAATCGGCCGAAGGCCCTTTGGCGGCAGCCGAGGTTGCCGCTGGCAGCGGCGCCAGCCCATCCCCCTTAAACTCAATTTCCACTTTGTCCGGTAAAGCAGGCGCGCCTTCAGCCCGGAAAGCCCGGCCAACGGCCGTGTCCAAATTCAACTCTTCCTTGTCCAGGCTGGTTAAATTAACTAATCGGCGCAAATACTTTTGTGACTCCCCAATCCGCCCCGTTTGCAGCCAGATTTCCGACAAAATGGCATTCACTGCAATACAATTTGGCAATTTTTGCAGGACATTCAAACACACTTCTTCGGCATCTACCCGCTGCTCGTTGCGCCACAGCGCCTCGGCCAGCAGCACTTCCAGGTCTACCCGATCCTGGCTGTGCTGGATGGTCTGCCGCAATTCCTGTACCGCCTGCTGGTACAACTCTCCCTTTATATACAGCCGGGCCAACGCGCCAGAAGTCAGCGGAATCCGGCCCACTGCCATGTCAGAAAATTGGGCATAGTGACGGCGCAACTCTTCTTGAATAGCCGAATTGTACGGTTCAATCTCAAACGCCCGCTGCAAATGCCACAAAGCGCCTTCTACCTGTGATTCTTCAGCGCGAACCATAGATAGCCCTACATGGGCCACAAAATCATTGGGGTCGGCGCTCAAGACGCGCTGAAACAGGTCGCCAGCGCCATCAAAATCATGCTGCTCTAACAAGGCTTTTGCCAGCAACCGGTAGGTGTGAATGTGACTGGGATGGGATTCCAAGATGTGCCGACAGTGAGTGATGGCCTCGGTCAGCATATTTTCGTCAATCAGTTTTTCTATCCGCTCGTGATATTCCTGGAGGGTAATTGTGGTCATATGACTGTGCATCAGACCCTAAGGGTTTTTAGACACCCTTAGGGTCGCCATTTTCTTCGTTATGGTAAAGTTGACAGAATTATTATGCAAAGTTTGCCTTAATAAATCAAGTGACGCCGCCTAAACGAAGTGACGCTGCTAAACAAAGTGACGCTGTTAAACAAAGTGACGCTGTTAAACGAAGTGACGCTGTTAAACGAAGTGACGCTGCTAAACAAAGTGACGCTCACGGAGATTAACCAGTAAATCAGTCACATCGGTCTCTGGTTGGGGCATAGGCCCTAACGGGTCTTGCCACATATCTTGGCCCAATAAGGCATAAAATGTATTAAGGATGCCATAGGAAAGTGCATCTACCTGGTAGCCACCTTCTAATACAAACAGAATACGGCCGTGACAAAACGCATTCGCCATCTCCACTAACGTCCGTACCATCTGAGCATAACCACGCAAGCTCAAACCGGCCATAGCCAATGGGTCTTGCCAGTGCGCATCAAAACCGGCGGAAACGAGAACAAGCTGAGGGGCAAATGTTTTGACTTTGGGCCAGACCACCTCCTGAAAGAGACGGCCGTACCCCTCATCCCCCACATAGGGCAGCAGCGGTACATTGAGTGTATAACCACGCCCAGAACCAATGCCTATTTCACTGGCGCCGCCCGTACCGGGATAAAACATCCGGGGCATAAAGAGATGGGTCGAAATAAATAACACACTCTCGTCTTGAAAGAAAATATCCTGTGTGCCATTGCCATGATGCACGTCAAAATCCACAATCAGCACGCGCTCCACGCCATATTCAGCCTGGGCATAACGCGCGGCTGCGGCCACATTGTTAAACAGGCAAAAGCCGCTGATATTGCTGCCTTCGGCATGGTGCCCTGGCGGGCGCACCAGGGCAAAACCATTGGTCGCCTGCCCGGTCATAATGGCGTCAACGGCCGTCAGGCAGCCGCCCACCGCCATCCGTGCCAGGTCATAGGAAGCGGTTGTGGCATATGTATCCCCATGATCCAACAGCCCGCCGCCCCGTTCGGCTACCCGCCGCACATGTTCAATCAAACCATCCGTATGCACCCGCCGCAAATCAGTGAGCGAGGCCAGACGAGGGGCTAACGGCCGTGAATCCGCCAAAACCTTATGCACATCCAAAAAACCCATCAAACCTGCCAGCCGGTGGCTGCCCTCAGGGTGATCCCGTTTGTCATGATCCGTCGCCGGAGCGAAAACAATAACCGTACTCATAACTCTATTATACCCCTGAAACAACACAGGGGTGTGGTTTTCTAACCACACCCCTGCCTGCACCGATTACCGACAAGCGTTTACCGCGCCAGGTTATCCACCGAACAACATCGTTACCAATCCCTGACCATCGGCCAGATACGTCACCAGCCCGGCAAACACTACTGAAGCCATCGCCATCAGCTTGATCAAAATGTTGAGCGATGGGCCAGATGTGTCCTTGAACGGATCACCCACCGTATCACCCACCACCGCCGACTTGTGCGCCGGCGAACCTTTACCGCCATAATGCCCTTCTTCAATGTACTTTTTGGCATTATCCCAGGCCCCGCCGGAGTTCGCCATCATCACCGCCAGCGAAAAGCCGGCTGTCAATGTGCCCGCCAACAGGCCCAGCACACCAGCCACGCCAAACAACACACCTACCACCACCGGCACCGCAATCGCCAAAAGCGAAGGGGCAATCATCTCTTTTTGGGCCGAACGAGTGCTGATTTCTACACAGCGAGCATAATCCGGTCGTTCAGTCCCTTCCAGGATACCCGGTTTTTCCCGGAATTGGCGGCGCACTTCTTCCACCATGCCCCCGGCTGCCCGGCCTACCGCGCGCATCGTCATAGAAGAGAAATAAAAGGCAGTCGCTGCTCCTGTCATCACACCAATCAGCACTGCCGGATTCAAAATGGTGACGTTGTAAAAGGTCATAAAATCCTGCATCGTCCATTCGATAATATTTACGCCGTCCAGTGTTAATCCCGCGTCACCATGTAGCACCAATGCCAGACGTACTTCCTCCAAATAAGCCGCCAACAGCGCCATTGCCGTCAGGGCCGCCGAACCGATGGCAAACCCCTTGCCAATAGCAGCCGTGGTGTTACCCACTGCATCCAATTGATCAGTACGGTTACGCACAGCCGGGCCTAGCCCAGACATCTCCGCATTGCCACCGGCATTATCCGCAATCGGGCCATACGCATCCGTCGCCAGCGTAAAACCGAGGGTAGACAACATGGCTACGGCCGCAATACCCACGCCGTACAACCCCATGGAAATGTTGGTCAGCCCACCCATCGTATAAAAACTAACGGCAATACCGGCCACAATGGCAAACACCGGAATCCCGGTGGATTCCATACCAACCGCCAAACCTTCAATCATCAGTGTAGCCGTGCTGGTGTTCGCCTGATCAGCCATTCCTTGAGTAGGTTTGTTGGCGTGTGACGTGTAATACTCCGTAGATTTACCAATGACCACACCCACTACCAGACCCACAATAATAGATATAAACACCGGCCACATATTGGGAATATCCAGGATGTACAAAATGGGAATAGCCAATACAGCAATACCCACTGAGCTTACATACAACCCACGTGACAACGCCGCGATCAATTTACCCTGATCGGCGCCCTCCTCGGTACGGACCAGATAAATTGCCAGGATAGATAGGAACACACCAACAGCCGCCAGCGCCATCGGCGCAGTGATGTAACGGAGCTGCAACTGCATCACCGTCATGCCTGCATCCACTGCAAAAGCCGCGCCAGCCGAAGTCACCGCCGCCACGCCCAGCGCCGACGTCGCCAGAATAGAACCGGCATAAGACTCATACAGGTCAGCGCCCATACCGGCCACATCACCCACATTATCACCCACATTATCAGCAATCGTCGCCGGATTACGTGGATCATCTTCGGGGATACCAGCTTCCACTTTACCGACCAGGTCAGCGCCCACATCGGCCGCTTTGGTGTAAATGCCACCACCCACACGCGCAAACAGCGCATACGTGGAAGCGCCCATACCAAAACTCAGCATGGTGGCTGTAATGATGGGCAGTGGGTTGCCCGTAGCCATAATAAAGCCCCCATTGGGTAGAATAGACGGCAGCAAGTAATACAAAATCAAAAACCAAAGCGAAATATCTAGCAGCGCAAACCCAACTACTACCAGACCCATGACAGCCCCCGCCCGCAATGCCACTTTCAATCCGGCATCCAGGCTTTTACTGGCAGCGTGCGCTGTACGCGCCGAAGCGTTGGTCGCTGTTTTCATCCCAAAAAAGCCGCACAAAGCGGAAAAGAACCCACCGGTAATAAATGCAACCGGGACAATGGGGTTTTGTAAATTCAAAAAGGCCATAATGCTGAAGATGATCAGCAGCGCCACAAACACCAGAGCCACAACCCGGTATTGGCTAGACAAATAGGCCATTGCTCCCTCACGCACCGCCTGGGCAATTTCCTTCATTTTGTCGTTGCCTTCGCTTTCTTTCATCACTTGCTGATAGAAATACCAGGCAAAAAACAGGGCTACCAAAGCACCAATTAGACCTAGCCACCAAATGAAGGGCAACGGTTCCTGGGCCGCGTTTTGGGCAGTCATTGAATAAAATGCATCCATCATGTATTGAGCCTCCAAAAAAGTTTCCTCTACCTCAGGGGTTTTGCTGGTTATGCAATCGGGGATATGAATTGCGCACCTGCATTTTTTGATGTGAAAATGCCCCGTCACCGGGGCATCAACGCGCCGATTGTAACGAATGGCACAAATGATGTCAAAAAGCCACAAAAAAAGGTGGAGCCATGTGACCCCACCTTTTTAGCTCAAGATGCTGCCGGTTTATTGGCCGGTTTGCACTTCAATATATTTCATATAATCGGTCTCGTTCACACTGTGCCATATTTGAATGTCATCCCGGAACTTCTTCCACTGTTCAAAGATAGATTTGAAGTCAGAATCTGCCTGGGAAAACTCATCGTAGAGGGCGAAGGATGCTTGTTCGGCTGCTTCCATGATTTCCTGGCTAAAGCTGCGAAGCTGCGTACCACCCTGAACCAGGCGTTCCAACGCTTCCTTGTTGCGGGCATCGTATCGGGCCAACATGATGGTGTTGGCCTGGTGCGCGGCCGTTTGCACGATTTCCTGGTAGATTTCCGGCAGTTTATCCCACTCCGGGACGCTGATTTGCACTTCCAGTGCCGGGCCTGGTTCCCACCAGCCGGGTGAGTAGTAGAATTGGGCGGCGTCATTCAGACCCAACTTCTCATCGTCATATGGGCCTACCCATTCGGCGGCATCAATGGCGCCGGTTTGCAGCGCCTGGAAAATTTCGCCGCCAGCCACAACCTGCACAGTTACACCAAGTTTATTCATCACCTGCCCACCCAGGCCGGGGATACGCATTTTTAAGCCCTGCAAATCTGCCGGGGTGAATATTTCTTTGTTGAACCAGCCACCCATTTGGGCGCCAGTATTACCGGCGGGGAATTGGATCACGTTGAAACGATCCCGATAGTATTGCTGTAATAAGTCTAAACCGCCGCCTTCATAAAACCAGGCGTTTTGTTGGCGGGCGGTGAGACCAAAGGGGAGGGCTGTGCCGAAAGCGGTTACGGGGCTTTTGCCCACATAATAGTAGGAAGCGGTGTGGCCGGCCGGTACGGCGCCCTGCTCTACCACATTCAGCACTTCCAGACCGGGGGCCAGTTCACCGGCCGCGCGGGGCGTGATCACAAACTTGCCGCCGGTCATGGCTGCAACGCGCTGGGCAAAAACTTCGGCGCCACCAAAAATGGTGTCCAGCGAAACGGGCCAGCTTGTAGCCATTTGCCATTGGAGGTTAGGGAGAGCGGCATCGGTTTGGGCGGCTTCCGTGAGGGTTGCGGCATCTGTTACAGAGGGGGCGGTGGTGGCGGCTACACTGGCGGGCGTGTTAGCTACTTCGTCTTCCGAACCGCAACTAACCAGCCCCATGGTGGCAGCGCCAGCTGCGCTTTTTGTGGCGAGGCCTAAAAATTCTCTTCTGTTCATGTCTTCCTCCTATAGATTTGTGGGTTTTGGCCCTGCGGCCTGTGGTTAAGTGGGCGTATTGTAGTGACCAGTTGTTAGAGAGGCAAGAAATCGGCAACGGCCGTGTTTCCCCAAAATTGTTCAGACTCTTAGCGGATTGATTATCCTGCCTGCCACTCAGTTGTTGTCGTTGCTAGAACCGCTATTTCCTCCTGAGCCACTGTTGTCGTTATCGTTGTCATTATCGTTGTCGTTGTCATTATCGTTGTCATTGTCGTTATCATTATCGTTGTCGTTGTCGTTGTCATTGTCATTGTCGTTGTCAACTGGCTCAGGCGTCTCAGTAGCCGTCGGTGGTGGCACAGTGGGCGTGGGTGGAACTTCAGTAGGCACGGCCGTAGGCGTTGCTGATGGTGCGGGTGTTGTGGGCACGGCCGTAGGCGTCCGGGTTGGCCGGGATGTGCGCGTCGCTGGGGCAGTGGGGGTATCGGTTGGCGTATGTGTTTCCGTAGAGGTAGCGGTCAACGTAGCCGCAGCCGTAGCTGTATCTGTGGCTGTAACCGTAGGCGTTGATGCAGGCTGGCCTCCATTTTCCGGCAGCACGACGATGCGGGTGATGGTGAAACGGCCGTCACCCGTCACCCCCGTCACCCAGACCGCCGCCCCGACAAAGGGATTGCCTTCAATGATAGTTTGTTCGTTGACAACGGCCGTCAACCCACACAACGTCCAGGTTTCCGGCCCCATCGCGTCTATGAAACCGCGGCACTCCACCTGCGCCTCACGACCTACAACAAGCAGTGTATTAATTTCACTAACCCGTTCCGCCTCAAACCGGGCACGCAGCGTCTCTCTGGCTTGCTGATCATCTGTCAGGCTCAGCCGCAAATCTTCCGCCGCCCGTTTCACCGGGTAAAATGGGGAACCAGGCAGAGCCGAAGCTGTTTGCTCCGAGGCCGTCAAAAACACCACAAACAGCAGCACCACCGCCCCCAGCACAAATACCAATCGCCGCCAACCGGAAGCCCCCAGGCGCGGCGGCTGATTCGCTTTTTTAATCGCTTTGGCGTGCGCCAGGAACACCGCCTGTGAAGCAGATTGGGATTGTGGCGGCGGTTCCGGGGCCAGCAGGGTGAGTTGCCCGGCCGTTTCCAGTAACGGCCGTATCACGTCTGCCTGCTCAGGATAACGCGCTAAAATTTCTTCGGGTGGGACACCCGCTTCTAATTCGTCTAAACAATAAATCAACAGTGCTTCCAATACGTCGTCGTTCATGTCATCTCCCCTCCAGATAGCTGCTGTGAGAGGAGCGTCAGCGCCCGCAGTTGCAATTGCTTTACCGCCCCTTCGCTTTTGTTGATCGTCTCGGCTACCTCCCGCGTGCGCATCCCAAAACCAAAGCGCAGCGCCAACACCCGCTGCTGATCTTCCGTCAGCCCTTGCATGGCGGTGCGTAGCCGTTCCGCCGACAGCCGCTTATCCACTTCCTCCTCAGGCATACCTGTCTCCGCCGCTACCATCTCTGACAACTCCACCTGTGGCGCCCGCCCCGCTTGCCGGAAATGGTCGCTCACCACCCGCGAGGCGACACCATATAGCCAGCCACGCAGCGTGTTTTGGGGCGCAGACTTATCTCGCAGCGCGCTCAGCAATCGGGTGAAGACCTCACTCGTCAGGTCTTCAGCCAGGGGTTGATCGCTAACACGAAAGGCGATATACCGGTAAATGGCCCGGTAATACGTCTGGTGAATCTCCGCCAGGGCGTCCTCTTCCAGGGCGCGCGCCCGCGCCAATAACTTTAATTCATCTTCCACCAGGGTTGATCTCCATGAACAATTGTCAATTGTCAATTGACAACAGGCAATTGTCAATTAACCAACCCAATAGCCATTGGCAAACAGGGCCGTAAACAGACCAAGCAACATCAGGGACACGGCCGTAACCAACCGATCCAGCCACGGCCGTCCCCCCCATTTTGCCAGCACAATAAACGCCGGGAACAGCGCCCACATGTACCGGCGCTGGCTCATCAACAAACCAGAACTAAAGGCCACGCCCACACCCAGCAGCACAAAGGTCGCCTCCGGCCAACGCCGCCAATAGAGCAGCACCAATCCCAACCCGGCAAATAGCAGCACCGCCAAAAGGTCTATCCAGTTATCCAGATGCAGATTGCCTGCCAACAACGCTGCCCACCAGCCACCAGTCGGCGTTTCCAGCAAACCGGCAATGGTGAGCAATGGCGACTGCGGCTGGCGCGCCCAGGCCGCCGCCCCATGCACAAACGCCAGTGGGTCGCCAAAGGCGCGCCACAGATAGACTACATACGCCAACGTGCCCAACGGTACAACTAACGGGACTAACAAGGCGAAGGGCGACGGCCGTCCCCCCTCCGTTCCCATTCGCCACTGCCGCCACCATTCCAGCAGCAGCACCGGGGCCACGATGATGCCCACCAGCCGCGTCAGCGCCGCGCCAATGCCCAACAGCGCCCCCACTTCCCAGTAACCACGCCGGGCAAAATAGAGCGAACCAATGGCACACAAGAGAAAGAGAGATTCCGAGTAAACGGCCGTGCCAAAAAACGCCGCCGGGAATATGAGCCAATACCAGATGGCCCGATCCGCCACCGCCTCATCCCAACTCTCAGACACCAGCCGGTAAAACAGAATGCTCGCCAGCAGCAGGGCGGCATTACTGATGAGGATACCCGCCACCAACGCATCTCCCACTGCCGCGGTCACCGCCCGCATCAGCAACGGGTAGAGCGGGAAAAAAGCAACGGAGGGCAGCGGCACACCTTCATAAAAGTAACCCTCTTCGGCAATGCTGACGTAAAAACCAGTATCCCACCGGCTGCCCAACACATCCAGCAGCCGGTTATCCAGCCCGCGCAAATGGTATGGCGGCGTACCAGGCGCATCAGCCACCAACCCCACCGAGAGATAAGCCACCAACAAGATGCCCAGACGGGTGGCTGTAAACAACACCACCGGCAGCCAAAACCAACGCGCTGCCCGAATACCATCCCAACGGTAGCTGCTTGTCCGACTCACGGCCGTCTGTTCTTCTTCGCTCTTTCTTATTACAATAGCCATATTCATACACCCAGAGATAGGAGATTAGTGACAGCCCATCACTAATCTCCCGTCTCGACCACACCTACGGCTTTGTCACCAACGGCAGATATAATTCATACACCAGGTTAAACGTCGGCCCTGGAAAATCAGGCGGCGGCGTTACCAACGGTCCGGTTTCGGCCAGTTCAATACCGCGCGTCGCCGATGCGTTGATATCTACCTCCAGCGTCACACTGTATTCACCAATGGCCGCCCCGGCTGTATTCACCATAAACGTACCCACGCCATTACCACCAATCAGCGCCATGCCCAATGGCTGCCCATCTACATACACTGTAGCCAGGGTATTGGGGGGATAACCGCTGCCGGTGAAGGCAAAAACACTGCCAGGCATACCCAGTGACTCATTCACTTCCAGTTCCGGCTCGTACACCCCGGCCAATGACTGCCAGGTAATGGCGGCCTGGGCGGGCAGGTCAATGAATGGAACCATCGCCAGGCCGGAAAGCAGGATAACGGCCGTCAGCGCCACTCTTATCAATTGATCACGTGATACTCTTTGCATATGCTCTCTCCTAAAAAAGATTTGTTTGTAGTAGGCGATTTATCGCCCACAGACGCCGCTCAAGCGGTCCCTACGCCGAACCAATCTCTATCTCTAAAACGCATCACCTCCTTTCCTCAAGACCTGACAGGTTTTTTGAAACCTGTCAGGTCTAAATCTTCACCTGTTCGTTTCCAGTGACGTGATGCGCGGTTCCAGCAAATAAAGGGGGCCAACCGGTCTGACGGTGACATGCTGTAGCAGTTCCACAGACGGATTGTTAATGTAAATGGGGCGATGCCCCAGTTCAGCCAGGATCAAATGGTTCATATCGTCCCCACTAATGAGGAAGCGGTTCACGGCCGTTACATCCCCTCTCTGCCCCTCCACCAACTGCAAATACTGGATCGCCGGCACAGTGTCCCACCAGCCAAAAATCAACGCATTCGGCTCCGCCAGCGCCAGGATTTCCTCGCTTTGCTGCCGTGTACTCCAATCATTTGACCGATCCACCCGCCCCCAATTCAGCAGCAGCGCCAACAGCAGCGAACTCACAATGGCTATGCGCAAGATAGAGATTGGAGATCGGAGATTCGAGATTGCCTTCATCTCCAATCGCCACTCGCCACTCTCTTTCAACCAATCAAAAACAAACTGATACCCCACCCCCAACCACAACGCCCAGATCACATACGTGGGCAAAAACATGGTGCTTTTGTCCACCACGCGGTAATTGATATAAAAAATGGCATTCGCCAGGAACATCAAGGTCAACATGCCGCTCAAGCGCCAGTGGCGCCGCCAGAGAACGATCAGCCCCACCAATCCTGGCCCGATGCCTACTATCAAGAAAGCCAGCCACAACTGCCCCAGGTAAGCCCACACCTCCGACCACACGGCCGTGCCCACATACCCAAACATCTGCCCGGCAAAACTTTTGCCACTGATCAGCCACCAGATACCAGCCCACGTTTGCAGGTTGACGGGTTGGAAAATCCCGGCGGCGTCATACATACCGGCATAATTGAAAGCAGGCTGCGCCGCATAACGCAGTGGCAGCACCAAAAAGACCGACACACCCAGGAGTACGGCCGTCAACGCCGCCACCCATACCCGCGGCTGCAAAAGCTGTCGGGGATGGCTCATCAGCACAACCCAGAGGCAGCCAGGAACCAGCAGCACTGTCGCGGCATGGTTGCCCAGACTGAGTGTCATCAGAAAAATGGGCAGCGCCAGGTGGAACGGTGAGGGCTTGTGCGCCCAACGCAGCAGTGCCAGAATCACCGCCGCCATCAACGCCGTATGCAGCGTGTACACCTCAGCAATGAGGGAGAGCGCCCAAAAGAAGGGCGCCGTCGCCAGCAGCCCCAACGCCCCCAACCGCGCCCAACCGCCCACCTGCAACCGGCGCAAAATGCGGTCGGCCAACAAAATGGTCAGCGCCCCACAAAACGCCGAAAAGAGATTCAGGCGGTAGCCCATATCCCCCACCGGCAGCCACGACCACACCTTGCCCAACACCAGATACAATGGATAACCGGTGGCGCGGATAATGCCATTGCTGGCAACGGCCGTTGTCAATTCGGCGCTGTCCAGGTTATAGATGGTGGGCGCCAACGTGGCGACGTAGAGAAAAAAGGGGAGGACGAAGGCAGCCACGCCGACAATGCGTTTCACCGATGCAGCCTCCCAGTCCACCACATGCAGCCTTGCTCTCAGGCTGGTGAACCAACCAGAAGTGTGCCGGGAATTAACAGTTGGAGTGTCTATTTGTGTGTCCATCGTCCATATAGTCGCCTGACGATGGCAAAAGGTTACGCATCAATATCCGCGAACGGCCGTGACCCCAACAGTTGCTTTTTTCATCAAATCACCAGATAAACCTCACCCACACCCAAATTTAAGCAGCATTTAACCATCTGGACTTCTGGTTACGTTACGATATATCCAACAAGTAATGACCAATGTCGTAACCTTTTCTTATACAATAGCGACTATTGAGGGGAGATTAAGAGATTGGCAGTCTCTGAATCTCTAATCTACTAATCTCCTCTTCTAACACTATGCAACAACATCGAGAATTAGAAGTCGCCTTTTTTATCATCATCATACTCAGCGGGGTGTATGTGGCCTATGACATTCTGGCCGAACCAGCCGGCGGGCATCCGTTTGGGCATTGGCTGGGCATCATTGGCACGCTGCTGATGGTCATGACAGAAACGCTCTACAGCCTGCGCAAACGCACCCGCCTGCTCAACCGGTACGGCCCGGTGCGCTGGTGGCTGTCGTTTCACATTGTCACCGGGCTGGTGGGGCCATTCCTGGTGCTGATGCACACCGGCTTGCAATTTCGGGGATTGGCGGGGCTGACGGCGCTGCTCACGGCCGTCGTCGTCGTCAGTGGTTTCATCGGCCGTTACCTGTATACGGCGCTGCAAGGCGGCATCCGCAGCAGCCAGCTCAGCCACCAACAGCTAGAACTCCAGGCTGCCGGTATCCAACAGGCTATCAGCCAATTAGAAACCGACAAACCGGCGCAGGTACGCGCCATCAGTCGCCAACTTCAGGCACAGTATCCCCAAACCTCGTGGTGGGGGCGTTGGCGCTACGGCCGTACACTGCAACATGCCCTGCACAACCTGGAAAAGGAAACGGCCGTGCAACAGCAGCAACTTTCCCGCATCCGCCGCGACCAGGAACGGCTGGATCGGCAGGCCGCCCGCCTGGGGCAAACCCGCTGGTTATTCCAATTCTGGCACACTATCCACATTCCTATCGGCCTGGCGCTGTTCACGGCCGTCGCCATTCACATCATCGCCGCCTTTTACTTCCGCGCCGGGTTGTTCAAATGAAACAACAACGATTAGTGCAGCGCCAGCATCCCCTGTTTTCACCCATTGCCCTGGTAATGACGGCCGTCCTCATTCTGCTCCTGGCAATCCTGCTCTGGCAAACAGGGGGGCGTCTCTTTAGTCCGGGCGACCTCTCCGCCACTGCCCGCAGCCCGCAGCAAAGCGGCGGCTTCGCCAACCATGCCGCTTTCAGCGACGACTGCACCCAATGCCATGATCCTTTCGTGGGCATCACGGCCGTGCGCTGCGAAGTCTGCCACACCAACATTGCCCAACAGCGGGAAAGTGGGACGGGGTTACACGGCCGTCTCACCAATCCCACCTGCGCCGCCTGCCACAGCGAACACCAGGGCCACGACTTTGACCTGTACACCGCCGCCTTTGACCAGTTCACCACCGAACACCACGCCGCCCTCTTCCCCCTGCACGGCCAACACGCCACATTGGACTGCGCCGCCTGCCACCAAAACGAGCAGTACGCGGGCACAGCCAGCACATGTGTGGCCTGCCACGCCGAACCCGACCTGCACAAAGGGCTGCTCGGCGCCGACTGCGCCCGCTGCCACACCGCCGAAGGCTGGCGACCCGCCTTACTCACCGACCACACCTTTCCGCTCGATCATGGCGACGAAGGTTCGATTCCCTGCGCCACCTGCCATACAGCCACCTTCACCACCTACACCTGCGGCAACTGCCACGAACCGGCAGAAATGATCGAAGAACACCGCGAAGAAAACATCAGCCCGGCTGAACTGACCAACTGCATCGAATGTCATCCTACAGGAGAGGAATAACCGATGATTGTCATTCCGCGGAGTCTTCAGCCCGGAGCCTGCTGATGGGGGAATCCCTACCACTTGTACAGGGGAGGGATTCCTCGCTCCGAAGACTTCGCTCGGAATGACAGGTGAATTTCAAAAGCTAAGAAGAGTTGTTTAATAACCATGTTCAAACGCCCAAAGAAAGAAACCGCACCACCTACCGAACCCATTCACCTGGGGCGTGTAGCCGCAGACGCCACCCGCTGTGTGCAATGTGGCGTCTGCGGCTACAACTGTCCCGTTGGCATCCCCGTGCGCGACTACGCCCGCCAGGGACTATCTGTTGACCACGCCGCCTGTATAACCTGCGGCAACTGCATCCAGGTGTGCCCACGTGGCACGCTGCGCTGGGAAACGACCGTGAATCGTAATCCGTAGCCCGTTATCCATTATCGGATTACGGCTCACGGATTACGGCTCACGGATTACGAACTATGAACTACCTCATCATCGGCAACGGCGCGGCGGGTGTGACCGCCGCCGAAACAATCAGACAATATGACCCACGCGGCGCGATCACCATCCTGACGGCCGAGCCGTACCCCATGTATTCCCGCCCCGGCCTCGCCTACGTCATCAGCGGCGAGATTCCGCCGCAGCAGGTGGTGGCCCGCACCCGTGAATGGTATGCGGATTTGCGGCTGGAACTGATACACGGCCGTGCCCACTCCCTCGATGTGCATAATCGCCTGGTGACATTGGCCGACGGCCGTGTCCTGCCCTACCACAAACTGCTCATCGCCACCGGCGCCCGCGCCGTACCCGCCCCCTATCCCGGCGGCGAACTGGACGGCGTGGTTTATCTGGACACCCTGGACGGTACCAAAGATCTGCTTAAAAAAGCGCGGCGCGGCAAACGCGGCGTCGTCATTGGCGGCGGCATCACCGCCCTGGAAATGGTGGAAGGGCTGGCCCAACGCGGCGTAGACACCCACTACTTCCTGCGCCGCGACCGCCTCTGGAGCCAGGTTTTTAACGAGGCCGAATCGCGCCTGTTGACCGAAAAAATGCACCATCACGGCGTCCACATCCACACCAACACCGAAGCCACCGAAATCCTGGGCAACTGGCGGCACAAAGTCCGCGCCGTGCGCCTGCAAAATGGCGAAGAGTTCAAGTGTAACCTGTTTGGCGTAGCCATTGGCGTCAAACCACAGCTCGAACTGGTCAAAAACACGCCCATCCAGACCGACCGCGCCATTTTGGTGAACGAGTATATGCAGAGCAACATCCCGGATATTTACGCCGCCGGCGACTGCGCTCAGGTGTATGACGGCTGGAGCGGCCAACATTTGCTGGATGTGTTGTGGCCCAGCGCAGTCGCCGAAGGTCGCGCCGCCGCGCTGAATATGGTCGGCCAGGCCGCCGCGTATGTGAAAGGTATTCCGTTTAACGCCTGCCTGCTGTTTGGCCTGCACATCACCATCATCGGCCAGATCAGCCCTGACCCAAAGGCAAAAGATGACTTTGCCGAAATCCAGCATCTGTCGCGGGGATCATCGGAAGTGTGGTACACCTTCCCGCGTAACTACCAGAGCGCCTGGGCCAAAAGTGGGCCGCACACGCTGCGGCTGGCGGTGGGTGGGGGGAATGGTCACGGCCGTATCATCGTCGGCGCGCTCATCATTGGCGAACAAACAGTGGCCGACCCCCTGCGCACCCTCATCGAAAACCAGGTAGACGCCACCCCCCTGCTGCCTTACCTGCAAAGCGACCGGGAGACGTTGGCGCGGGAGATTAAGAATTTATCGTTATCCGTAATCGGTAATCCGTAACCCGATACGGTTCACGAATTACGGTTCACGAATTACGGTTCACGAATTACGGTTCACGGATTACGGTTCACGGATTACGGGTTACGAAAAATATGAGACGCATCCTCCTCTTCATCAGTGGTTTCATCATCTTCGGCGCGACAATTTTGTGGGCGCTGAGTTTGTCGCGGCAGATAGCCGCGACGGGACCAACGGCCGATACCGACCAGATTGCCGCCTTGCTGCGCGCCGTCAACACACCGGAGAGCAGCATGACCGGGCAGCCGGTCATCTTCCCGCCGGGCGCGGGCACGGTGGTGGGGCACAGTTATTTCCCGCTAACTGGCGGCCATGCCTTGAATGATTGCGCGGTTTGCCATGCCGACGGCCGTTATCAGAACACCGACACCACCTGCACTGCCTGCCACGCCGCCGATGACGCCCACAACGGCGAAAACGGGACGGAATGCGCCACCTGCCACACCCCCACCAACTGGCAAGACGCCACCTTTGACCATGCCACCATTGACGGCCGTGACTGCGCCGACTGCCACACCCCACCGCCCGACCATTACGAGGCGCCGTGTGCGGCCTGCCATGTGGACACGACCAATTTCCAGAATGTGCTGTTTGACCACAGCCAGATTGGCAGCCAGGATTGTGGTGAGTGCCATACCCCACCGCCCAATCATTACCAGGGCGCATGTAGCAGTTGCCACCTGGATACCACCAATTTCCAAAATGCCTCGTTTGATCACAGCGCCATTGGCAGCCAGGATTGCGCCGACTGCCATACGCCGCCGCCTAACCATTACCCGGCTCCCTGCGCTACCTGCCACCTGGACACCACCAACTTTGCCAACGTGAACTTCGACCACAGCGTGGTGGCCGGGCAGGATTGTGGCGCGTGCCATACACCGCCGCCCAATCACTTTGTGGGCGCGTGCAGCGGTTGCCATTTTGATACGACCAATTTCCAAAACGCGATTTTTGACCACAGCACCATTGGCACACAGGACTGCGTAAACTGCCACACGCCGCCGCCCAACCATTACCAGGGCACATGCCGCAACTGCCACACGGACACGACCAATTTCCGCAACGCCTTTTTCGACCACAGTATCATTGGCACTCAAGACTGCGGCAATTGCCACACCCCACCACCCAACCATTACCAGGGCACATGCCGCAACTGCCACACGGACACGACCAATTTCCGCAACGCCTTTTTCGACCACAGCATCATTGGCAGTCAAGACTGCGGCAATTGCCACACCCCACCACCCAACCATTACCAGGGCACGTGCCGCAACTGCCACACGGACACGACCAATTTCCGCAACGCTTTTTTCGACCACAGCATCATTGGCGACCAGGATTGTGGTAATTGCCACACGCCACCGCCCAATCATTTCCCCGGGTCATGCCGCAGTTGCCACACCGATACGACTAATTTCCGTAATGCCACGTTTAACCACGCATTCCCACTGAATCATGGCAACGCCAATGGGCAGTGTACGTCCTGTCATGTAAATAATGATTATGGTGGATATACTTGCACCAATTGCCATAATGGCCGCGAATTTGAAGACGAACACCGAGAAGAGGGGATTACGGATTTGAGTAACTGCCTGCGCTGTCATCCCGACGGCCGTGAACCAGACGATTAGGAGCGTGGAACGAGGCGCAGGACAAATGATCAAAGAATGAGCAAAGAACGGATGTTAGCCTTTAGTGATGGGGTGTTGGCCATTATCATCACCATTATGGTGCTGGAGTTACGGCCGCCGACAGAACCAGCATTGGCTGCCTTACGGCCGTTGACACCCTCCTTCTTGAGCTATTTGCTGAGCTTCATCTTTCTGGGCATCTACTGGAGCAACCATCATCATCTGTTTCAGGCGGTAGAACGGGTAGACGGCCGTGTGCTCTGGGCAAATTTGCACCTGCTATTCTGGCTCTCACTCATCCCGTTTGTCACTGCCTGGATGGGCGAGAGTGATTTTGCCGCTTTGCCGGTGGCGATGTATGGCGTGGTCTTGCTGCTGTCCGCCATTGGCTATTTTTTTCTCACCCGCGCCCTATTGCGCCTGCATGAGGATGATTCACTGCTGGCAGACGCTTTGGGCCGAGATGTGAAAGGTAAAATTTCTGTTGTGGCCTATCTGGCGGCGATTCCGCTGGCTTTTATACTTACATGGCTGGCCGGCATCTTATATGTGGCGGTCGCCATTATCTGGCTGATTCCAGACCGGCGCATTGAAAAACGCCTGACCCCGTAGGGCATGCGATTTCTTAGAGAAATGGGATGTCTGTTTGTCTATCAGTGCCAGACAAGCGGGGGAATCTCTTTGGTGATGTGCTGCGTGTCGGGGGGCGTTGGCCCAGTTTCCACCTGGGGCAGCGTGAAATAGAAGGTAGAACCCTGGCCGGGTTCAGACTCCACCCAAATCTGACCGCCGTGCATTTCAATGAACTTTTTAGCAATGGGCAGCCCCAGGCCGGTGCCACCCGTGCGCCGCGCCATGTGCCCATCCAACTGCACAAATTCACTAAAGGCGCGGGGAATGTCATCTGGCCGGATGCCAATGCCGGTATCGGTGACGCTGACCGTCACCCATTGCTCCCCATCACTGGCGGCGCGCACCGTAATATCGCCAAAATCGGTAAATTTAGCCGCATTAGAAACCAGGTTGAGCAAAACCTGGCGCACCCGGTTACGGTCGGCCTGCACCAGGGGCAGGTCATCAGCCACGGCCGTATGCAGCGTGATAGATTTGCCACGGGTGAGGCCCACGGCCGTAGACATGACCCCATGAATCACCTCCGGCAAATACACCTTCTCCAGGAACAAGTCAATACGGCCTGACTCGATCTTCGCCAGGTCAAGAATATCGTTAATCAAGCCCAACAGATGACGGCCTGAATCGCCAATTCGGTTGAGCATATCCTGCTGCTCGGCCGTTAATGGCCCATCTACCCCCAACGACATGAGATAAGCAAAGTTGATGATGGCATTCAGCGGCGTGCGCAGTTCGTGAGACATATTTGCCAGGAATTGCGACTTGAGGAAGTTGGCCTCCTCTGCTTCCAGGCGGGCGCCTTCCGCCGCCTGGAACAGTTGGGCATTGCGAATGGTAGCAGCAATCTGGTCAGACAGCGTTTGCAACACCTGTACATCTTCCGGGCTAAAGGCATGCATCTCTGAGTGCTGGATTTCCAGGACGCCAATCACCTCGTCGCCCACCTTGAGCGGCAGGCCAATTTCTGACCGGACGCGCGGCAAGCGGTCAGCCGGCAAATAGTAGCTGTTTTGAGCGACATCATTGGCAACCAACGGCCGTCCCGTTTTCACCACCTGGGTAATAATGCTCTGGCTCTCGATCTTGATGGCAAACGCACCGGGGGCAATGGGCATATCTTCCACCGTGTCAGCCGCCGAAAGGTATACCTCGCCCCGTTCCCGGTCTACCAACAAAATACCCACCGCATAAAAGTTAAAACTCTGGCGAATCAGTTTGACCACTTCCGTCAACAGTTCGGTCAGTTCCAAATGGGAAATGGCGCTGCGCCCCACCTGGTTGATCAGGTTCAACTGCTGCACCCGGTCGGCCAGTTCCGCCGTGCGTGTATTGACCTGCGCTTCCAGGCTAATGTATAGGCGGCGCAGTTGCTCGGTCATCTGGTTAAAGGTGCGGGCCAACACGCCGATTTCGTCTTGTGTCTGCACAGCCGCCGTGGCCACCAGGTCGCCTTCGGTGACGCGCACGGCCGTTTGCGTCAGATCAACAATAGGGCGGCTGATGGAACGGGAAAAGGGGATCATGAGGCCGGCCATAATCGCGATTCCCACCAGCCCGGTGACGAGGATGATGGTGGTGAGCCGCTGCACCGGCGCGTAGGCTACGCCTACCGGCAGTTCGGCCACCAGACCAAACTGCATCTCGTCCAGCCAGCGATACGCGCCCAGAACAGGGATGTTTTGGTAATTAGTGTATTGGGCACGGCCGTCCTGCCCGGCCAACACCGCTTCAATGCCATCTGAGGTCACTTTCTCTTTTTGTAGCGCACGGTGCAGGTAGGGATCAATCACCTGTACCAGATGGCGGTTGGTATCCACCAGGTAGGTGATGCTCTCCCCACCTAAACCCGTCTGATCCAGGACAATCTGCTCCATATGGGTGGGATCAACCTTCGCCGCCAGCACGCCTTTCACGTCGCCGTTCACGGCGCGCAGTGGGGTAGCGATGACCATGTACATGCGCGGCGCTTGTGGGTCATCGTCCACGCTTTGCAGGTAAACATTTTGCAGGCCAGCTTCAAAATAAGGGGCGGACACCCGTTCCCCCAGGCGGCTGGAATTGGTGGAGTAGAGGATACGGCCGTCGTCTGGCGACATCAAAAATAGTTCATTCAGATCAACCCGCCGCCGCAGTACGTCCCGCAACACCTGATCCAGCGCAGCATAGGCTGCCTGATATACGTCGCTGCCGCTTTCCGTGGCCGGGTCCAGCAAGATCGTACCGGAATTACGCACTTCCGGTATGCGCGTCAGCAAGACCACATCCGCCTTGCGTTCCGCCTGCCAGCGCGTCAGCGATGCTTCTTTAACCATCGTCACCGACTCTAACCGGGCATAAATAGACTGCTCCAGCGCGCGCCGCGCCGAGTAATTGGCTACCAACACAATCAACAACACTGTTGCCAGAGAAACGAGGAAGAAGTGGGCGATGAGCCGCCCCTGCAAACTTTTACGCGGATCGAGGTTCTTCCGAAAGCGCATGGGGCAATAGTAACGCATTTCAGCGCGTGATGCTGTGAACAATGGGTACTGTTTTGAATTAGGAATTAGGAATTATGAATTATGAAGGAGGGAAGTCACCGATTACCGTTCACCGTTCACCGATCACTGGCCACGCCGGCGGCCAAAGAAGGATCTGTTGCTGCCTTCGTCTTGGGCCATTTCCCCTTGCAGGCGGGCTAACTGGGCTTCGGCAGAGGCGGCGCGAGATTGGGCATTCATGCGCGCCTGGCGCTCTTCGGTGAGCAGGGAGTCCAGTTTATGCAGACTTTGTACCTGCACTTCCAGTGTTGCCTTTTCCCGCTCCAGGCGGATGCGGGCGTCACGCTCCACCACCAGTTGTTCGGCTACCTGGTCGGCGCGTTCGGCGCGTACTTCCAGGGTAGCAATGGCGCGTTCCAGTTCCAGGCGCCGGGCGCGCTCTTGTTCCAATGCGGCAGCAGACTGCTGCGCCTGACGCACTTCTACTTCCAGCGCCGCCAGTTCCCGCTCTAATGCCAGCCGCACCTCGCGTTCTTTTTGTAGTTCCTGGACGGTTTGTTGGGCCTGGGTCACGGCCGTTTCCAGCATATACAGCCGCCGTTCCTGGTCACGCATGGCCGCTTCCCGCGCTTCCAACTCTTGTTTGAGCGCCAACACCTGTTGTTCCGCCAATTGTAACTGGTTGGCAAAGGGGGCCATGCCTGTAGCCACCACCGGTTTTGGCGGCCCCAGGGGGGAAATGGGGGTGCTGACTGAGGGGTCAGGGGCAACGGCCGTGTCCCGCGCCAGATCAACTTTGGGATTAAACGTTTCTACGGTCGCCAATGGGTCCGGCCCCTCGCCGCCATCCACTTTTGTTTTTCTAGCCATAATACACCCTGTCTACCAATTCCTGATACGCCACTGTTGCCGGATTCAAATAACGCGGGTCAAATTCAAAAATCGTCTGCTGCACAGACGGCGCTTCCGCCACCTGTTGGCTGCGCGGGATGGGGGCGCTGACGATATTGCCATATTTCTGGCGCAGTTCTTCCACCATTTGTTTATCCAACACCTGCCGCTCCACATTAAAGGTGGGCACAATGGTGTGGATGTTGATGTCAATCCCGCGTACCTGCGCCTCAAAGATGTTGGTGATATGCTGCCCCGTGCCCGCCATGCTGAAATAGTCCGGTTTCACGGGCACAATGGCCGCATCCGCAAACTGATACACGGCCTGCGTAAAGGCATCCAGCGCCGGTGGGCAATCCATGATGATAAAGGTGAAACGCTCAATCGCCAGTCCCAACCGGTCGGCCAAAATCCGCAGCAAGCCATAGTTTCGCTTTGTCGTCAGGGACATGGTTTGCAGCCGCAAAATGTCTTTGGCGCTTTCCAGATTGTCTGAGGAAGGCAGCAGCCACAAATTGGGGCGGGGATAACCCTCAGCCGAACGGTCAGCCGAGATGACCGCTTCCGTCAGATGCTGCTGTTCCAGCAGCACTTCGCCAATGTCGGCCCGTCCGGGATCAATACCCAGGCCACGCGCACAATGCCCTTGCGGGTCAAAATCAATGAGCAGCACATGACCCAACAGATAATAAACGCGGTCATGGTAATGGAAAATGTTGCCGGGATCGGCCACGCGCGCCACATCTTCCGGGGCCAGGCGGCGCATCAATTTGCGCGACAGACCGTGCGCCAGATTGATGGCGGTGGTGGTTTTGGCCACACCACCTTTGCGGTTGACCACAGCCAACACTTTATGTCGTTGGGGTGTTCCCTCTGTCATGTTGAGTCGCCCTGAGACAGATTAGTTACCTTACATAACGAAGCGTGTCCATTGTACCATATGCCACTCGTTTGCCCACATACAGTAGAGCGATTTTCCAAATCGCTCTACTGCACTGTGTAGCTATCAATCAGCGCCCCCGCCCGGTTGAAGAAGGTGAAATTGAGGCAGGTTTCGGTGGTGGTCAGCAGCATCGCACCGTAATCCTGGTTGTAGCGAACGGCGCTGCCGGCCACGGCCGTGCCCGCAAACGGATGAATCCACCATCGCCCGCCCAACCCATTCACAAAGTAGACGATCTCATCAGCCATAATGCGTTCGTAGGTGTGTTCGTGCCCGGCAAACACGGCCGTAGCCCCCCATGCCGCAAACGGCCACTGCCGCAGCGGGTCACTACCATGTTTAGCCCCCGACGAATACGGCGCGTGGTGCAGCGTCACCAGCTTCCAGGGGGCGGTGGAAGCCGCCATTTGTGTTTGTAACCACTGCGCCTGCACCGAATCGGCCGTATAGCCGTCCGGCTCTTGTTCATTGCTGTCCAGCACAAACAAATGCACCGGCCCCAACACCACATCGTAATACCGCTCATTGCCCGGCAGCGTGAAGTAGTCCAGATGCGCCTGGATATGACCTGTATTCCAATCATGGTTGCCCAACGCCGGGAAGAAACGGTTTTCATCGGCCGCGCCAGGGCCGTAGTCGCCCACATAGGGGTAGATATACTGCTGGTAATACTGGCCGATGTTTTTATCTATGGTGCGGGCTTTGCCGTCCGGGTAATTGTTGTCTCCGACCGTCAGCACATAGGCTGCCTGCCAGCCATGCACCAGCGCGGCCACATCGGCTTCGGGACGGCCGTCGTCGCCAAAGTCGCCAATCACCGCCAGGCGCAGCCCATCGCCACAATCCGCCGGACTGCCGGTAATGGGCCCTCCGGTGATGGGCGCATCCACCGCATACACGTTGCGCCCGGGGCCATAATTCCACCACAGCCACACGGCCGTCGCCACCAAAACGCTTAGCAAAATAATCCCGACTATCCAACGTTTCATTGTCCATAACCCCAATCATACGTTTTCAGATTTACACGGCTCTTACTGCACATATCCGCGAAAATCCGTTTCATCCGTCTTGTCTTATCTGGGGCCTACTCCCCCCTCATCTCACCGGTCGCCATTATCAGCAATTCGAAATATGCAAAACTCAGCGATTGAAATCGCGGCTACAAGAGGCAAAGCCCACCTTCGTGGGCTACATACCAGTCGGCGAAGGCCGGCTTTGCTCTTTGTTGAGCCTGCACTGAGGCCGCCGAAGTGTGCAGAATTATCTGCCGCCGCAATCCATATTTCGAACTGCTGCACCATTATCGCACAGCTTGGAGATCGTCCCAATCAATGATAGCATTAACTACATGGTGCAGACCCGAAGGGTTTTGGGAAATCCTTCGGGTCTTCTTGGGAAGAGAAACCGGTATGGAGCTATTTGAAGTTGTTGGCAATATGCACATGCACACCCCCTATTCGGATGGGGAGAAGTGGCACGCGGAGATCGCCCAGGACGCCATTGCCGCCGGGCTGGACTTTATCATTGTCACCGACCACAACGTCTGGGTGGATGGGGTAGAAGGGTATTATGAGAATGAACACGGCCGTGTCCTCCTCCTCGCCGGCGAAGAAGTGCATCATGTACGGCGGCAGCCGCAGGCCAGCCACCTGCTGGTCTATGGCGCCGAACGGGAGCTTTCCCCCTGCGCGCCCAATCCCCAGGAATTGCTCAACGCCGCCAACGCCTGTGGCGCATACACCTTCCTGGCGCATCCCCATGAAAAAGATTGCCGCCTTTTCCCTTACCCCAACCTGGGCTGGCGTGATTGGGAAATTGACGGATTCACCGGCCTGGAATTGTGGAATTATATGTCCAGCTTCGTCTGCCGGTTATCTGAAGAGCTAAACAAGCTGCCGGTGCAAAATGGGGTGCTGGATAAGTTCACGGCCGTGCGCGTGGCCCTCAACCCCGAAAAATATATCGCCTTCCCGGAGCCAGAAACACTGGCCTTGTGGGACGAACTGCTGGCGCAGGGCAAAGAAGTGCCCGTCGTCGGCAACAGCGACGCGCATGGCACACCCTTTAACCTCGGCCCCCTACACCGCCTCATCTACCCCTATGAATACCTCTTCCGCGCCGTCAACACCCACTTGCTGCTACCGGAACCGCTTAACGGCGATGTGGGGCGGGATAAACTGCTGATCCTGCGCGCTATTGGCAAGGGGCATAGCTGGGTAGCTTACGATTTGCCCCACCCCACCAAAGGATTTCGCTTTACGGGTCACGGCCGTGCCAAAGGACACATGGGCCAGCGCATCCAATTGGACGCCGGGGCCACGCTGCAAGCCAGCCTGCCCACCCGCGCCAGCATCCGCCTCATCCGGCACGGCGAGACGGTGAAAAGCATTGAAAACGAAACCCATCTGTCTTACACCGCCACCGAACCCGGCGCTTACCGCGTGGAATGTACCATCCCCTTCCAGGGCAAGGAGCGGGGGTGGATATATAGCAATCCGATTTATCTTTGGTAGAGATTGGAGATTAGAGATTGACAACCTCCAATCTCCAATCGCCAACCGCCTAATCTCAAAATGAGTTCCCCCCTCCCCCACAAAGTCATCCTGCTCACCGGCGCATCCGCCGGCATTGGGCGGGCCACGGCCGTCGCTCTGGCACAGTCGGGCGCAAACGTGGTCTTGGTGGCGCGGCGGCAGGAACGGCTGGCGGCGTTGGTGGCGGAACTGGCGGTGTATCCGGGGCAGCGGTTGGCAATCGCCGGGGATGTGGGGGAGGAGGCGTTTGCGGCTACGGCCGTGAGCCAAACCATCACCACCTTTGGCCGCCTGGACGTGCTGATCAACAATGCCGGGCTGGGCCACCGCAGCCACCTGGCCGATATGCCCACCGCCGACATGCACCGCCTGTGGGACACCAATGTGATGGGGATGATGTACTTCACCCAGGCCGCCATCCCGCATATGAAACAGCAAGGCGGGGGGCACATCATCAACATTTCCTCGATTATCAGCCAACGGCCGTTGCCGAACATGGGTCTCTACTGCGCCAGCAAAACAGCCATGAACTTTATCAGCCGGACGTTCAGGATGGAGCTACGGCCGTATCACATTCACGTCAGCACCGTCTACCCCGGTCGCACCGTCACCGAATTTGGCGACGCCTTGCTCGGCCAGCCGGGAGCCAATCCCAGCCGGGTGGCCCGCGTCTCCGCCGAGCGCGTGGCCCAGGCCATCGTCAAGGCCATCAACACCGGCAAAACCGAAGTCTACATCACCTGGACAGACTGGCTCTTCGCCCACCTCAACCGCCTCTTCCCCCGCGCCACCGATTGGCTGGTGGAACGCATTGCCCGGAGTAAGTAATGGCAGATTTACAACAAGCAATTCAATTTGTACAAACCAATGGCACGGCCGTAGACCTGGCCCGGTTAGCTTTTCTGCGCCATCACCAACCGGCCCCGCCGGCGATTGTGGCCGAACTGGCAGCCAATCAGCGCGAGGATGGCGGTTTTGCCCCGTTTTGGGCGGCGGATTACAGTTCGCTGGACGCCACCTGTTACCGGCTGGCGCAGGTGGAGCAGGTGGGCATACCGGCCAACATGCCCTTTGTGCAGCGGGCGCTGGTGCATCTGGCGGCGCGGCAGCAGGCCGATGGCCGTTTTCATGAAGACCCCCTCATCGCCGCCAGCGCCCCACCCTGGGCCAAACCGGGCGATCTGGCGGCGACCCTGTACCTGACGGCCAACTGCGGCTTCTGGCTGGCATTGTGGGGCGATGAACCGGAACCGGCGTTGGACGCCGCCCATTTTCTAAAACGACATCTGGCAGCCGACGGCCGTTTCCCCTCCTTTCTGCACACGCACTGGCTGGCGGCGGGGCTGTGGCTGCAAATGGGTAATACGGCCGTGTATGAAACCGTCTGCCATACCCTACACCGTCAGCTAGACCAGCTTTCCGCCGGGAATCTGGCCTGGATGGCCACCACCTTGCTGGCAGCGGGTGCCGAAGCCGACCACCCCCTCATCCACGCCGCCGCCGAACGCCTGGATAAATTACAGCAGCCAGACGGCCGTTGGCCCGGCGACGACGGCGAATGGCAAGATGTACACACCACGTTGGAAGCGTTGCGCGTCCTGGTAAGTAGAGAGAGAACAGAGATTGGGTAATATCTTTAGTTTTTCGCTATGACTACAGCGGATAAAGGATTGAACGGATTCCCCTCTGGGAATTTATCCGCTTATTCCTCTATCCGTTGTAGTCTTAAAGTAGTGGCGAAAACTTTGTGACACTACCGAGATTGGAAATTAGAAATGGGTAATCGCCAATCTCTAGCCCCCAATCTCTGATTGTTCATTTGCCCCTGCTTACACTAGAATACCCGCCTATCCACATCCACAAGGAGGTCAATCCCCATGCAATTCACTATTTCCCTGCCCGACTGGGCCGAAGCGGAACTGGCAAAATTACCGACATATTTACCCACACTGGCAGAGCGGATGACGGCCGTGATCCGCTTCTCCCGCCTGAACATTGAACACAACACGGGCGGGCCTTTTGCCGCCGGTTTGTTTGAACGGGACAGCGGGCGGCTGGTGGTCATTGGCGTGAATCGGGTGGTGCCGCAGCACTGCTCCTCCGCCCATGCCGAAGTCGTCACCCTCTCCCTGGCGCAGCAAAAGCTGGGCACATTTGACCTGGGCGGGCCGGGGCTGCCTGCCTACCAATTGGTGGTCAACTGGCGGCCCTGCGCCATGTGTTACGGCGCAGTCGTCTGGTCGGGCATCCGCTCGCTGGCCATTGCCGGCAGCGGCCCGGAACTGGAAACCATCACCGGCTTCGACGAAGGCCCCATCCACCCCCACTGGCAAAACGAACTGGAAAAGCGAGGCATCGAAGTGATTGACGGTGTGCTGACAGATCAAGCAATAGCCGTTTTTGAACAGTTCCGGGCGAGTGGGGCATTGGTGTATAACGGCCGTTTGGGTAGTACCCCGTGAACCAATGCCTTTGTATGGAGCCACCGTTTCACTATACCAATTTTGATTCTCACAGCGTGGGGATTGATGAAACAAACGGCCGTTTCGCAGAAGTTTCGATTGAGACATGCAAACAGTGTGGCCGGCGCTGGCTGCGTTATTTTTGGGAACATGAAGCCTTCCCCCGCTCAGGACGCTGGTATCGCGGGCTGATTGCTGATGAGGTAGTAGAGGGCGTGACACCGGACACGGCCGTGTCCATCCTGGCAAATTTAGAGTGGCGCTTTTGTGGTGGCAGTTACTTCAATTCAACCGGTCATATACACACCAGCCCGGTGGTACTAGATTGATAGATTTTTGAGGGTACAATTTGGGTCTGCCAACGTCATTAACCTTAGTACGCTGCTGGATATCCGATATGGCAGAGGACGTGATCGTTTCTCGTATGATGTGTTAGATGAACCCAGAAGAAAAACAACAATTACTTAACTGGATAGATGAGTGCTTCGATAAGGCTGAGTTTAACTTAGATATTTGTATACCACTGGGCATAAATCATGAACATCTGAGTTGGAACAACAAACGAGAACTCATTCTCGAAGTCTGGCAGTATATGGAGCGAAGGGGGAAAACCAATCAATTAGTAGAGCTTCTGGAGGGGAGGCGTCCTGAAAGGACAGATTTTCCTCTATCCAAAAGAATACAATCTCCAAAAGACAAAGAACAAGAAGGAAAATTAAGAGAAGCACTGACAGATCTATCATTTTTGACAACTCCTTCAGCTTGGGAAAAGATCCATGATTTAATCGACGAAGTGAATTTAGCAGAAAACAACCAGGATTGGAGAAAAGCGGCAAGCCTAAATGCACAATTAGCGGAATTATATGAACAGGAAAAACGTTATGTTCAATCGAGAGATTATGCAAGAAAAGCAGCCAATTGCTTCTTGAAAATAAACGAAAAGGAAGCCGCTATTGAACAGCATTTGTTTGCAGCAGAAATATGGATGAACCACACTTCCTTCGCATCTACGATGGCAGATCATGATTTGGAGGAAGCCCAAAAGATTTCTGCTGAAGTGAAGAATTTCGCTTTGCTTGCAAGAACCTATTTATTACAAGCTCAATACTCCATGTTGCTTGGGTTTAGACGCGAAACTGAAAGAATGTGGCAACAGGTGGAATCTACATTGCCCAAAGTCCATACAGATTTTCAAATAGACATTGCAACAGAGTTAGCCATACAAAAGGCAATGAATGCCAGATTAGATGGAAAATGGGAACTGGCAACAAGACTACTAGAAGAAGCCAATTCTCGTGATTGGCCTTTGAAATTTAGCGAAAAGCGTCTGGAATTATTTTGGTGTCTTCTATTCTTGCATTCTGAGTTAGGTAATTGGGAAGAGGTAGATCGCATTTACGAACAAGCCAACAATCTAATTTATAAGCAAGACGAGCACCAGAAGGCTAGATGGTTAATGCATTATGCGGCCAGTTTAGCCCGAAGAGGTGAAGCGGATCGGGCTTTTGAAATGTATATGTCCGCATTGACTTACTTCAAAAGAACAGATGCTAGTCCCCGTGAGAAGCACCATTTTTTTCAAGATATGATTTATTCGCTCATCAATACAAGACATGATGTTTTTTCCTCCGCAATGAGATATGACACTGAGCGGCTAGATTTAGCTTTAACTGCCTTACATGAAGATGTTGGATACTTACACAAAGAACGCGCCAGAGCCGAATACGTTGAAGGAAAGATTGAACGGGCGTTTGCCCATGCCCAATATTCATTACTCTACAGTTGGCGAAAGGGTGATTGGTCCGGGTTAAGCGAGGCTTACCATATACTTGCTTTTCTTTATGGTGCGGAACAAGACTATATTTCAGCCACCATTGCTGCCATCTCTGCCGGTCAAAAGAAAACAGTAGAACAATATGCAGTTCAGTTGAATAATCTGTCTGATGCCGACGAAATCAAGCAAGTTATGGACTATCTGCTTCAAACATGGAGAACATCAACCAGTCAAGAGATAGCCCTAGTTGCTCTAGCCAAATGCATTGAAATAGTACCATCCAACTATCTTGAAGGCGTTGTCCAACTTACTACTGACCTTATAAGGCGATATCTGGTCACCCCTTCCAATAAAAACGATAATGTTTGCAAAAGTGCAATAAAGGTTCTTGACCTACTGTCACCACGTTTTAACGAAATTCAGACCAATGAAATAATTGTGTTGTGTACCGACTTCGTTAATAAGGAGATTCTTTGGACTAATCAACTAGAGCTAATCAAACTTATTGGCGCTTGCTTTGCTAACGACTGCACGCCTCAAACAGATTTGTATCTTTTGGCCGTTCAGTCCATTCTCCCTTATTTTGACAGGGGCGCTTTACTGGCAGAAGCTGAATTCTCCTTACTTAAAATCGGGATCCATGCGCCTACTGATGTGCGAAAAGCAATAATTGACCTATTTTACTCTCGCTCAAACTGGGACTTTTTGGCAATTCTAAAGGAGCCAATCCCAGATGAAACAGTACGTCGCCACATTGAACACATCTTTCGCACTCTGGAACCGACAAAAAGTTCTGTCAGGATTGGTGGGCGTAGCATTAGAAGTATTAACAACTTAAACGAGTACATTTCCCCATCTATGACTGATATGGTAATAGATGGATTTATCCGATTGATTCAACATCCTGATAACATTTTGTATCGTAAAGCTGAGACAATTCTTACGATCAGATGGCTCCCAGAAGAAGTTCTAGTGAAGCGAGCAAATGAAATCGGTGAATGTTTGTTACAAATTGCAAGTAACAGGCGATCTGATAAAGAAGCAGGAGGCTTTGAACGTTTAATGGGCAATGAAGAAGAGGTTCGTCGCAGCAGCCTTTATACATTGGGCCATCTATATGCTTTCGTCAATATAAATTTGAAAAGGAAGATTCGCCAACTAATAGTTTTATTGGGTGCCGATAATTTTCCTGGTATTCGTATGGGTGCGGCTATGGCGCTGCGTTTATTCAAAGATCCGCCCTCTTTTTCTCTTGAACTTACTTTCACCCTTGTCGAACTCTTGTGCGACGAGGATTCTGATGTACGACATTGGGCAGCCTCCGCAGCAGGACAACGAATGGCTGATGGTTCCATTTCAAAAAATGGCTTTCCTTTTATCTTGGAGCGTCTCATCCAAGTTGCAACAACTGATCGAAGCGCCCATGCCAGAGCAGGCGCCGCTTATGGCCTGAAGATATTGGCACGTAGTGACGTTGTTAGCCCTCCAATGAGAAAGAAAATCGAGAGGGCAAGACATGTTACCCTAAATGATGTCAATTTTGAGGTTATCAGTATGGCTACAAAGTAAAGGGGGGAACCTCTTATGCTGAAATTCTTGAATCAAGAGGGTTAAACGGCCGTGTATTTCAACCAAAACGACTATGACATCCGCTTTGAATGGGGGCTATCTGGATTAGAGGCGCTGCTACCCGTCAGCGACGTGATGGTGATTGTGGATGTACTTTCCTTCACCACCTGCGTAGATATTGTGGTGGGGCGCGGCGGGCTGGTGCTGCCCTACCGGGGTGAGGCAGAAGCGCTGCCCGCTTTTGCCCACAGCCAAAACGCGCTTTACGCCAGCCACAAGCGTCAACAAGACACCGCGTATTCCCTCTCCCCCACCTCGCTGCTGAACGTTCCCGCCGGTACCCGGCTGGTGCTGCCCTCGCCCAATGGCTCCACCCTCTCCCTGTCCACAGGTAATACACCCACACTGGCGGGCTGTTTGCGCAACGCCACGGCCGTCGCCGCCAGCGCCCAACAACACGGCCAACGCATCAGCGTCATCGCCGCCGGGGAACGCTGGCCGGGTGGGCTGCTGCGCCCCAGCCTGGAAGATTTGTTGGGGGCCGGGGCCATCATCGCCCACCTCACCGGGACACGCTCGCCGGAGGCAGACACGGCCGTTGCCGCCTTCCACCACGCCCAACCCCATCTACCCGACATTCTGCACCGCTGCGGCTCCGGCAAAGAACTGATTGGCCGGGGTTTTGCCGATGATGTGCAGCTTGCCAGCCAGCTAAATGTGAGCGACGTCGCGCCCCTGCTGACCGGTAACGCCTATCAAAACAGCCATTGATCCACCGGGGTCAATGCCACACGGCAAGTCCGCCCAAGATAGGGGGATGGCCGGTTTAGGCGATTTCTTCACCCCACAAGAGTATCAACAGGCGGTTGATCAGATAGACAACCAGGAGAAGGGCAGCCAGTAACGGCCGTGCCACTGCCATCAATGCTGCCGCAGCTAAAACAAACAGCACTAACTCCACCATAAACCGCCAGGGGTCAGCCAATCGCCGTTTGGCTTTGGGGGCAATGAGCAAACCCCATACTGTCGCCGCCAGCAGCGGCGCGCCAATGCCTACCAGCAAGCGCAGGGGCCAGCCGCCTTCCAGTTGAAACCCCCCATAGGCCAATGCCGCCAGCATACAGAGTTCCAGCACGAACCGAATTGTCATGTTGATTATGCGCAATGCACTCATCATTTCCCTCGTATAACGCCGTCCAGATAAGCCGCTACCAGACGTTGAAAACTTTCGTCACGACCCAGAGACAGCCTGTAGCCTTCGGCCATTTCCAGCGCAGTGAAACCATGCAGCACAGCCCGGAAGCCGCGAGTGGCGTGCAGGGCGTCGTCGCCCGTCAACCCCACGGTTGCCCAGACCAGCAGCAGCATTTGCACCAATTCCTGCGCCAATGCGCCCAATTCGGCGTCATCCGGTTCGGGGGCGCGAATGGTCAGCGGGTAGATGCCGGGGTGGGCCAGGGCAAACTGGCGGTAAGCGTGGGCCATGGCTTCCAGCGACGGCCGTGCTACCAACCCATTGGTCGCCCGCCGCAATTCATCCAGCAGCAGCCGCACCCCGGCAACCGCCATGCCATGCTGCAAATCTTCCAGGCTGGCAACGTGGTTGTAGAGCGAGGGCACACGCACATCCAGGCTCTCGGCCAGAGCGGTGAGGGAGACGGCCGTGACGCTGCCCGCCTCATCGGCCATAGCCACCGCCCGGTTGATCACCAATTCCCGATTAAGCCAGCGACGTTTACCGCTCATTGACCTTTGCCTCCGCCACGTGAATGGCCGCCACCATCGCCGGTAGTGGGTCTGCCAGCACACGGCCGTGCCCCACCGCCAGGCGGGTGGGATTGAGGGCGCGTAAGGCCACGGCCGTAGCCAGCGCCGTCGGTAAATGCCAGGTCGCCATCGCCGGAAAAGGGAATGACCAGCGCATGATGCCGGCAACGGCCGTGCCGCCCATCGTTTGAAAGGCATCCCCGGCAATCAACGTCCCGTCCCGTTCATCATAAAAGGCAATCTGGTCTGGCGTGTGCCCGGGGGCCGCCACCACCCGCAGCGAGCCAAGCATGTCGCCCGATTGCAGCTTTCGGGTAGGCTGGGTGGCGCTTTTAATAAAACCGCCGCGCAGTTTGGCCTGGGGTTCGTCTGGTTCCAGGTCGCGCTGACCTTGCAGGAACACGGCCGTGCGTGCCGCCAAAGCCACCTCAACCCCCGCCAGTTGGCCGCATACCTCGTCCAGCGAACCGGCATGGTCGGCGTGTGCATGAGTCAACGTCACCCGCTTAATTGGCAGCCCAAGACCCTGTGCTGCCTGCAAAATCCCCTTGCCGCTGCCGCTCATGCCAGTGTCAACCAACGTCAGGCCATCGGCCTCAGCCACCAGGTAGCAGTTAAACATGCCCATTCGGGTCAACTGCCACAAATTTTCGCCATACTGAGTGATTTTCATTGTTACATCCTCCGAATAACTAATATAATTAGTTTATATACTAAATCTATTAGTTTGTCAACTGCAAAACCCATATGGACCTTGACAGGCAGCCTGGTCTGATCTAAAATACATCATGTCATCATATGACCTGATGACATGATGAGGTGTTATGAGAAGCGTAAAATCTATTCAATGGGCCTACAATCTCGTTTTATTTCTCTTCTGGCTGGCCACGGCCCTGCCCCTGGCCCTCTCCATCTTGCTTTACCAGGCGCGGGGGATCACCCTCTTTGAAATTGGGCTGGCGATGGCCGTTTACTCGGCCACCATTGTCCTGCTGGAAGTGCCCACCGGCGGTCTGGCAGATGCCGTCGGCCGTAAACGGGTGACGCTGCTGGCCTATGGCCTCATGGCCCTGACCGGCGTCATCCACCTGTTCACTTTTACCTTCCCCCTGCTGGTGGTGGGCTGGGCGCTGTATGGCGTTAGCCGGGCGCTGGCGTCGGGCGCGCTGGAAGCGTGGTTTGTGGATGCCTTGCAGGCGGCCGACCCTGAGATTGACCTGCAACCAGCGCTGGCCAAAGCCGGTACCGTCTCCTTGCTGGCGCTGGGCATGGGCACGCTCGCCGGATCGGCGATACCTCAGCTTTTTGCCGGACTGCCGGCGGATGGCACGGCCGTGCTCACCCCGTTAGCCATGCCTGTTTTGGTTTCACTGGTACTCAAACTGATCCTGATGGGGGTGGTGACGACGGCCGTACACGAGAAACAACCGGAAGGCGCCGAAAATAGCTGGCGTGGTGGATTCCGGCAAATGCCGCTTATCCTGCGTGACGCGGTGCAGCTCAGCCGCCGCAACAGCACCATTGGGTTGCTGCTGGCGACAACGGCGGCTGGTGGGCTGGCCATGGTCGCCCTGGAAACGTTCTGGCAGCCGCGTTTTGCCACGCTGCTGGGTGGCGCAGCCGAAAACAGTCTCTATTTCGGCGTGTTAATGGCTGCCAGTTTTGGCGTGGGTATGGCCGGGAATATGGCGGCTACGCCGCTGACGCGCTGGCTGCGACAACGATATGCGCTGGTGGCGGCGCTGGCCCAGGGATTGTTTGGGCTGTCGCTGCTGGTGTTGGCCGGGCAAACGGCCGTGCCCCTGGCGGCCCTCTTCTTCTGGCTGACCTACTTCAATATGGGGCTGATCAATTCCCCGCACGCCACCCTGATCAACCGCGAAATTCCGGCGGCGCGCCGTTCGGCCATGCTTTCGGTGCAATCATTGGCCGGTTACGCCGGGGCCATGCTGGGCAGCATCCTGCTCGGTTATCTGGCCGAACAACAGTCCATCAGCGCCGCCTGGATGGTCGCCGGTCTGGTTGTCGTGGTATCATCTGGCCTCTACATCCTGATTGACAGACGACAACAGGAAACCCGATATGAACCAGAAAACGCCCTTTCTGAAGTCAGTTAAAAAACAAACCCTGGCCGAGCAGGTGGCCGATACGATCAAAGAGTCTATTTTGAATGGCGAATTTGAACCTGGCGCGGCGCTGCCCACCGAACCAGAATTGGCCGAAGCCTTTGGCGTTAGCCGGGCGGTGGTGCGTGACGCCACCCGCATGTTGGCTGCGCGCGGTCTGGTGGAAGCCCAACACGGCCGTGGTGTATTTGTGACCCATTCGCCCATCGCCGCTTTTGGCGATGCTCTGCTGCTGGCGCTGCGCCGGGTAGATGCCACCGTTTGGGATGTGGAGCAGTTTGAGCAGCTTCTGCTGCCGGAGGTGTGTGCGCTGGCGGCTGTGCAGGCCAGCGATGAAGAAATCGTGGCCCTGCGCGAACTGGTTGCGCGTAATTTGCAGGTGATTGACGAGATTCTCGCCGCCTGGTGGTCGGCCGATGCCATGCCGGAAGCAGAACAGCAACGCATGTGGGCCAGCGGGCGGGAAGTGATCCAGGCGCTTTTTCAAATGAGCCATAACCGGGTTCTGCAATTGTTAGTGCAGCCACTATTGGCGCTGCGCAATTTGCGTTATTGGGAAGAGCCAGCAACAACCCTGGAAGCGGCCCGCCAGCGAGAAGCCGACTTTTTCCAGACATTGGTGACGGCCGTGGCTTCACGTGATCCCGAACAGGCGCGCTCGCAAATGCGCACGCGCATGGCCCTGCCGCCCGAAGCCGAAACCGCCATGCGCCAAACCCCAGTTGGAGAAATACCGCATATCGCTGTTGCATCATAATGCGGGGCAATTTGCCCAACTGTACCGGGAGTTTTTTGGCGGTATTGTCTGAATTTCACAATCGCTATTGACGTTACCTGTTTCTTTGTTACATTTCTGCGCACGATGAGAAATTTTGTGAACAATAACGCGCCTCGTTTTTTCCGCCGTCGTAGCCAGACCATAGGTCTGGATTTTGAGGTTGCCTGAGTTTCACACGAGATACGATGACATGACAACCGCCAGACCCACACCTGAGGGGTCTGGCGGTTTTTTTTTGGCATAACGGTAGGGGCGAGGCAGTTGGGAAACCCATTTGCCTATGGGTGTACAGGCTTCATCCAACTGCCTCGCCCTTACACCGGGAGAACAGATGATGATTCAGGCAGGCATTTTTGGGGTGACAGGGTATACGGGCTATGAGTTAGTGCGGATTTTGGCGAAGCACCCGGATGTGCAGGTGCAGTTTGCTACGTCGCAAAGTTTTGCCGGTAAGTGGCTGACGGATGTGTATCCGCAAGCGCCTCACCTGCCACTGATTGACGAGGCGGATGCACCTTTGCATACGGTGGATGTGGTGTTTTTGTGCCTGCCTCATGCGGCGGCGGCGGCTACGGCCGTGCGCGCCCTCCAATCTGGTTGCAAGGTCATTGACCTCAGCGCCGACTTCCGCCTGAGCGATCCTGCTGTCTACGCGCAATGGTATGGGCAGGAACACCCTGCACCCGAACTGCTGGAAACGGCCGTATATGGACTGACCGAATGGGCGCGAGACCAGCTACCGGGAGCCAATCTGGTAGCGGTGCCCGGTTGTTATCCGACGAGTGTGTTGTTGGGGTTACGGCCGTTGCTGGCGGCCAATCTCCCCCTCACCGGCCCCATCATCGCCGATAGCAAGTCCGGCGTCTCCGGCGCGGGGCGGCAGGCCAATGATACTACCCACTTCATGAACGTGGCCGACAATTTTGCGCCGTACAAAATTGGCCGGGCGCACCGCCATTTGCCGGAGATGGAACAGGTGATGCACTGGTGGCAGCCAGACGCGCCGCCGCTCATCTTCTCGCCGCACCTGCTGCCCGTGCCGCGGGGCATCCTTTCCACTATCTATGTCACTATCGCCGGTGAATGGACGTTGGGTGATGTAGCCGCTTTGTATGCCGAGATGTATGCACATGAGCCGTTTATCTGTGTGCTGCCGCCGGGCAAACTGGCAACGCTGGCGCACGTGACGCACACCAACAAATGCGTCATTGGCCTGGCGCAGGCGGGCAATACCCTGATCATCACCTCGGCGATTGACAATTTGATTAAGGGCGCGGCGGGACAGGCGGTACAGGACATGAATGTGGTCTTTGGACTGGATGAAACGACGGGGCTTTTGTGAGCAGGTGAGCAGGTGAAGGGGTGAAGGGGTGAACAGGTGACAGAGGCGAACCCTGATTTCTTCATAATTCATAATTCATAATTCATAATTTCCGAGGTGAGATGCAGGTAATTAAAGTTGGTGGGAATGAGTTGGATGACCCGGCATTTTTGGCGGGGTTGGCACAGAACGTCAAACAAATGCAGGAAACGACGGGGGAAACGGCCGTAGTCGTCCACGGCGGCGGTAAGGCAATTGCTGATTTGCAAGGGCGGTTGGGCATTATGCCGCAGAAGGTGGAAGGGCTGCGGGTGACAGATGCGGAATCGCTGCGGGTGGCGGAGATGGTGTTGTCTGGCTTGAGCAACAAGCTAATTGTGCGGGCGCTGCTGGCGGCGGGGGTGACGGCCGTTGGCCTTTCCGGTGTGGATGGTGGCCTGCTGCACTGCCGCAAAAAGCAGCACCCCACCGCCGACCTGGGTTTTGTGGGCGAGATTGTGGAAGTGAATGTCGGTCTGATTCAGCAGTTGGTCGGCGGTGGGTTTACGGCCGTGATCTCCCCCATCTCGCTTGGCCCAGACGGACAGGCGTATAATGTGAATGCCGATGAAGCGGCGGCGGCGGTGGCGCAAGCGTTGGGCGCAACCATGCTGAACTTTGTCTCCAATGTGCCCGGCGTTTTACAAAACAGGGCGATTCTGCCCCATCTGACCATTGCCCAAACAGAGCAGTTGATTACGGATGGCGTGATTACCGATGGCATGATTCCCAAAGTGCGGGCGGCGTGTACGGCCGTGACGCAGGGCATTCCCCAGGCGCGGATTGTGAATCTGGATGGGTTGGTTGGCGGCGGGGGGACGGTGATCGGTGAGGAGTGAGCAGTGAGCAGTGAGCAGTAGGCAGTAGGCAGTGGACTAGGCCAATGACTAATGACTAATGACAACTATGGAAACGAAAATTGTTGAATTTACAATGAATCATTACGAGGACGCCATCACCCTCTGGCGGGAAACGCCGGGGGTGGGCGTGAGCAGTGCAGATGAGCCGGCGGCGATTCGTTTTTATCTGGAACGCAATGCTGGCATGAGTTTTGTGGCGCTGGCGGAGGGGCGGTTGGTGGGGACGATTTTGTGCGGGCACGACGGCCGTCGTGGATACATTCATCACGTCGCCATTCACCCGGAGTACCGGCGGCAGGGCCTTGCCAGGCAGTTGGTGGATCGTGCTCTGGCGGCTCTGAAAGCAATCGGTATCAGCAAATGCCACCTCTTTATCTTTGGCGAAAACGAAACAGGCATTGCTTTCTGGCAGGCCACCGGCTGGCAACTGCGGCAAGATATTCACATCATGTCGCGCTTTATTGAAGTGGATGATGGGAGTAGTTGTTGAGGCGTAGGGCAATTTTGCAAAATTGCCCTACAAGAGAGAAAGTATGAACACACAGGAAGTTATTCAGGCAGAATCACAATATATTTTACAGACCTACGGCCGTGCGCCGGTTGTCTTTACACAGGGTAAAGGATTAAAACTCTATGATGCCAATGGTAACGAATACCTGGACTTTACGTCCGGGATTGCGGTGACGGCATTGGGGCACAGCGACGAGGAGTGGGCCACGGCCGTAGCCACACAAGCCCACCAACTGACGCATATCAGCAACCTGTACCACAGCGAACCACAGGTGCGGCTGGCGCAAAAACTGGTAGAAAGCTCCTTCGCCGACAAGGTGTACTTCTGCAACTCCGGCGCGGAAGCCAATGAGGCCGCCATTAAGTTTGCGCGGAAATTTTCTTTAACGCAGAGACGCAGAGGCGCAGAGGAGGACAACGGTCATCCCATCACCGCCTCACCTGCTCACCCCACCAAAATTGTGGCTTTCAGTGGCGGCTTTCACGGCCGTACCGTTGGCGCGCTCTCCGTCACATACAAAGAGCAATACCGGGCGCCGTTTGCGCCGCTGATGCCGGATGTGGCCTTTGCCACGTTCAACGACCTGGAGTCGGCGCGGGCGGTCATTGATGAGCAGACGTGTGCGGTCATTGTGGAGCCGGTGCAGGGCGAGGGCGGCGTTAACCCGGCTACGCCTGATTTTTTGAAAGGGCTGCGGCAACTGTGTGACCAGGTGGGCGCGCTGCTCATCTTTGACGAGGTACAGTGCGGCCTGGGGCGTACCGGCAAGTTATGGGCTTACCAGAATTACAGCGTCAAGCCAGACATCATGACGCTGGCGAAGCCATTAGCGGGTGGCCTGCCCATGGGCGCGACGCTGCTGACCCAACAGGTGGCGGATGCGCTGCAACCGGGCGACCACGGCAGCACCTTTGCCGCCGGGCCGCTGGTGTGCGCCGCCGCCAATGTGGTCTTTGACCGCGTCAACCAACCGGAGTTTTTGGAGAAGGTGCGCTTTCACGGCTCATACTTGCAGCACCGGTTACGAACGCTGGAATCGGACAAGGTCACGGCCGTGCGCGGCCTCGGCTTGCTGGTGGGCGTGGAACTCAACGTGCCCGCCGCCCCCATCATTGCTGCCGCTCGTGAACGCGGCCTCATCCTGATTGGTGCGGGTGAAAATGTGCTGCGTTTTGCCCCGGCGCTGGTGGTGGACAAGGTGGAAATTGACACGGCCGTAGATATTCTGGCGCAATGCCTGGAGTAAGAATGTAATCCGTAACCCGTAATCCGTGACCCGTCGGATTACGGATTACGGATTACGGGTTACGGATTACCCACATGAACATAAGACCCGCCCGCCCCACCGACATTCCCGGTATTTTGGAACTGCTGCATGAACATGCCCGCCGCGGGGATGTGCTGCCGCGCAGCGCCGCTTCCATTGAGCAAACGCTGTCTGATTGGCTGGTGGGGGTTTGGGACGGCCGTGTGATTGCCTGCGTCTCCCTGCTCTTCTACACCGAAGCATTGGCCGAAGTGCGCTCGCTGGCGGTGCATGACGATGTGAAGGGGCAGGGCTGGGGCAGTACCATCGTCAAGGAGTTGATTATGCAGGCGCGGCAGCGCGGTGTGCCCACCCTGTTTGCCCTGACCCGCGCCGTCAAATTTTTCCAGAGCGTCGGTTTCAGCGTCACCAGCATGGAGCGTTTCCCGGAGAAGGTGTACCGCGACTGTGTGCAATGCCCGGTAAGACATGCGTGTGACGAGACGGCCGTTGTGCTGCACCTCAACCCCGTTAACAATTTTCAATTGACAATTGACAATTTTCAATTAACCAGAAAAGGAGAAATTCTCATGCCTAAGAAAAAAGAAAGACCTCAAGTTAACAAAGTGGTGCTGGCCTACTCCGGTGGGCTGGACACCAGCGTCATTGTGCCCTGGCTGCGCGAAAATTATGGCTGCGAAGTCATCTGTTTTTGCGCCAACCTGGGCCAGGGTGACGCCGAATTAGCCGGGCTGACGGAAAAGGCGCTCGCCAGCGGCGCCAGCAAGGTGTATGTGGAAGATTTGCGCCACGAGTTTGCCAAAGATTTCCTGTTTCCGATGATGCAGGCGGGCGCCATTTATGAACGGCGTTATCTGCTGGGCACGTCGGTGGCACGGCCGCTCATCGCCAAATGGCAGGTCGCTATTGCTGAAGCGGAAGGGGCTGATGCCGTGGCGCATGGGGCCACCGGCAAGGGTAATGATCAGGTACGTTTTGAACTGACCTACAAGGCGCTCAATCCCACGCTGCAAGTGATTGCCCCCTGGCGCGAGTGGGACATTCGCTCGCGGGAGGATGCGCTAGCCTATGCCCGCAAACACAACGTGCCCGTGACGCAGACGGAGAAGTCCATCTACAGCCGCGACGCTAACCTGTGGCATTTGTCACACGAGGGTGGCATTTTGGAAGACCCGGCGCAGGAACCGGAGGAGGTGATGTATCAGCTATCCGTTTCCCCGGAAGCTGCGCCGGATACGGCGGAATATGTGAAGATTGATTTTGAGAAGGGGATTCCGGTGGCGGTTAACGACGTGCAACTGCCACCCGCTGCCATTGTGGAAAAGCTGAACGAGTTGGGGGCAAAACATGGCATCGGCCGGATTGATCTGGTGGAAAACCGGCTGGTGGGCATGAAGTCGCATGGGGTGTATGAGACGCCCGGCGGCACCATTTTGTACGCCGCCCATCACGAACTGGAAACGCTGTGCCTGGATCGGGACACGATGCACTACAAAGAGCAGCAGGCGGTACGCTATGCGGAACTGGTGTATGATGGCAAATGGTACACCTTCTTGCGCGAGGCGATGCAGGCATTTGTGGACAAAACCCAGGAGACGGTATCAGGCTGGGTGAAGTTGAAATTGTACAAGGGCAATGTGATTGTCTCTGGTCGCTACAGCCCGCACAGCCTTTACCGCGAAGATTTTGCCACCTTCGGCCAGGAAGATGTGTATGATCAGTCAGATGCGGTGGGTTTTATCACCCTGTTTGGTCTGCAAATGAAGGTGCGGGCGATGATGGAGGTGAGCGACGGCGGCAAAACCCGCTACGCCGCTCCCGATTACTCGAAGTTTAAGCGGGATTGATTGGATACCAGACATCCGATTTCTTGGAGAAATCGGATGTCTAATCCATGCCGCGCATCCGACGAATCTGTGGTAAATTTTTTGTGTGGTCATTATTCTCAGGCAGGAGAGAGCCATGATTCGATGCCTTTGGTTAGCATGGATGGGTATATTTGCAATAGCATGTACGGCCGTGCCGGAGGAAGCGGCTACCGTTATGCCTACACGGGTTATAATGGTAACGGATACGGCCGTGCCCCCTCCCCCTACCGCCACCAATACACCAGAGACAGAATCCTCCCCAACGCCCGCGCCCATGTGTACACCGCCTGCCTGTACGGAAAACGAGGTTTATTTTTGTCCTGGCGAATGCCCGAACGGCTGCGGTACGGTTTGTGCCACACCCACAGCAGACAACCTGGGGCCAGCCCCTACGACTTGGGCAGAATTGGAAACATGGCTGGTACAGGCATGGCAAGAAGGAATTGAACCTAACGCAATACAAATCCAACTACAAGAAGCAGGCTGGCAGGATCAAATTAACGATATAACGACTATTGATCTAAACGCAGATGGAGATTTTGAGTGGGTACTGACTCTTTATCTCCCTACACAAGCAACAGTCAATGAGGGATGGCGTTTGGGAAATTTATGGGTTATTGGTCAGGCAGGTATATTGTATCGCTACTACATGGAGAATGTAGCTACAGAAATTGGAGAAGAACCTATTCCGGTTATTGTCGGTCTTGCCGAAATGAACGGAGATGATCTGCCAGAAGTAATCATAAACCGCCAGATATGTGGTGCACACACATGTACAGGGCAATATCAGATTCTTGCTTATGCTGATGGGACATTGCAGAGCATTGTTGCTGCTCACCTCTCATTAAACCATCCGGAATTTGACACGATTACGATGAGCTTCTCTGATACCTATTTTGCCGATCATAATGGTGATGGGCTGCAAGACTTTTATGTTCACGGCGGAGCAAGCGGTTCCGCAGGGGCCGGCATTGAACGCACCTATACTGAGGTATGGTCATGGGATGGATCGTCAATCACTCTCACAGATGTAATCCTTGACCCTACACAATACCGTCATCACATTCTTTATGAGGCGAATAGCAAATTTGCCTTTGCAAATATAGCCCGGTTGGATGAAGCACTGACCTTGTATGCAGAGGCCATTAATGACGACTCCCTGCTAACTCCACCGCCTATGAGCGAAGGCACAGAAGAAGACGTGAGAGCGGCAATTAACCAGTTTGCCGCATTCCGTTTGATTTTGATAGATTTGTTACAAGGAAATAGTGGACGAGCACTTGATTGGTTGAGTTGGTTAGACAGCAATTACCCAGATACCCCTATTACCCAAGCGGCAAAATTTCTGTTGGCAAACTGGCAAGAGGGTGATTTTCCGCTGGCACTTTGTAACGAGATAACCACCATGCTTGCAACCACTGACAGCCCGACAGGGCCACTGGCTGACCTAGGATATGGGAATCCCAGTCTAACGGCCGTCGACGTGTGTCCAATTCCATAATATAAAAAAGACCAATCTGTTCTATACCACAGGAGAGTATGAACAATATCGTAAACGGTTCTGTCACCAGTCCGGCGGGATTCACGGCCGTAGCCGTGCCCACCGGTCTGAAAAAAGATAACCAGCCTGACCTGGCGCTGGTGGTTTCCGAGCGGGATTGTGTGTGCGCGGCGATGTTCACCCAAAATCAGGTGGTAGCCGCGCCGGTTATCGTAGACCGGGAAACGCTGGCGCAGAACAAGACAGCAATTCGGGCGGTGGTGGCGAATGCGAAGAATGCCAATGCCTGTACGGGTGAACCAGGGCTGGCCAATGCGCGGGAAACGCAGCGGCTGGCAGCGGCGGCGTTGGGCATCCAGCCCGATCAGGTGCTGCTGCTTTCTACCGGTGTGATTGGTGTGCAGTTGCCGATGGACAAAATACGCGCGGGGGTGGAAACGGCCGGGCAGAATCTTCAACGCAGAGGCGCAGAGGCGCAGAGGGGGGGAGGATTAGAGGCGGCGCGGGCGATTATGACGACGGATACCCGGCCGAAACATCTGGCGGCGACGGTGGAACTGCCAAATGGCATGGTGACGATTGGCGGCATGGCCAAAGGGGCGGGCATGATTCACCCCAACATGGCGACGATGCTGGCGGTGATCACGACCGATGCCCGGATTGCGCCCGATGTGCTAGCTGGATTGTTGCACACGGCCGTGAACCAGAGCTTCAACCGCATCAGTGTGGACGGCGATACCAGCACCAATGATACGGTATTGCTGTTGGCAAATGGGATGAGGGGCACGGCCGTAGCCGATGAACAAAACCTTGCGCTCTTTGGCGAAGGGCTGAACTTTGTCTGCGCCGAACTGGCAAAGCTGATTGTGCGCGATGGCGAAGGCGCGACGAAGTTTGTGGAAATTCAGGTGACAGGCGCGTCCAGCGATGCCGACGCTCATGCCATTGCCAATACCATCGCCACTTCGCCGCTGGTGAAGACAGCCTTTGCGGGCAGCGACCCTAATTGGGGACGGATTTTGGCGGCGGCGGGGCGGGCGGGCATCCCCTTTGCGCAGAATCAGTCCAGCCTGTGGGTTAGCATCCCCGGCGCGGAACGGCTGCAACTGGTAGCGCAGGGCACACCAACCGACTATTTGGAAGCGGACGCCGCCCACATTTTTGCTCAATCCGAATTTGCGGTAGAGTTGGCGGTAGGTGGTGGGGTGGGTACGGCCGTAGTCTGGACATGTGACCTGAGCCATGATTATGTGAGCATCAATGCCGATTACCGGACGTAACCGTGACCCGTAATCCGTAATCGGTTAACGGATTACGAAAAAGAACGAGGTATTGTAGTGAACCTGTTGGACATAGCCATCGTCGCCTGGGGACTATATGAACTGTATGGCATTATAGTGAAACCGGCCTTTTACTGGGAACGCAGTCGTCGGATGCAACTGACCCGCGCCCGCCTGGGTGACCGGAAGGCAACCATTTTATATCTCGTTTTTGCCCTTTTGTTGGTGGGGTTTGGGTTGTGGAGTCTCTTTTTGCGGGGCAGATAAGATTGATCTGTGAAGGCACACGAAGAGGTGCGGGCGCGAAGATTTTTGGCAGCAAACTGGGGCAATCATAATGGCAAAGATGAACGAGTTGATAACGACGTTGGATGGGGAGTGGCACGGCCGTTACCCGGTGCGCGTCACAAAAAAGCAAAAAGAACAGTTCTTACAGGAATTGGAAACGGAGCTACACGCCCGGAACTTTACCACCAGCCGCATCGTGGCCCGCAAACTGCTCCGCTGCACGAATCTGTCCACAAAATGTGACAATCCCCGCGTCATCTTTCTGGCGCATTACGATACGCCGACTATCATTCCCTTCTGGTTTTCCTGGCTCTTTCAGCTGATTGGGCATACCCGGCAAATCCTGGCGATGGTGCTGCTGGTGGGGCTGTTGGTGCTGGTCTCCCTGCTTTTGGCGACGGTGGGGCTGGCGACGTTGTTTCACCTGCTTATTTTTCTGTCGCTCCTCACTTTGTTTATTCCCAACCCACACAACCGCGAGGACAATACCAGCGGCGTCATTGGCCTGATGGCCCTGGCCGATTGGCTGTGTCAACGTCCAGAACTGCAAGAAAAGGTACAGTTATTGTTTCTGGACAATGAGGAGTGGGGGTTGTTGGGGTCTGGGGCACTGAAACAGGTGTGGCAAAAACAGGGTCATCCCTACCAAAACGCCGTGATCATTAACCTGGATTGTATTTCCAGAGGGCAAACGCCCCTGCTCATCTACCATCGAAATGGCGCGGTGGCGGAAAGGCTACGGCCGTATCTACAAAAACACCTCCCCACATTGCAGACGATGAACATGGGGCCGGTGCCTCTTTCCGATAATTACACCTTTGGCCAGGAGGGAGCGGTGGATATTTCGTATGCCGACCCGACGCTGATTCCCGGCGGCTACTACATCCCCCGCATCCACACACCGGCCGACAACGATTTCTTTCCAGACAAGATACATCCCCTGATCCAGGGGTTAACCAACTTTCTGCAAGAAGAGGTAGGGAAAACAAGATGAGCAAATTGTGGGGCGGACGGTTCGCCAGAGAGACAGATGTGTTGGTGCATGAGTTTAACGCCAGCCTGCCTTTTGACCGGCGGCTGGTTGCCGAAGATATTCGCGGCAGCATGGCCTGGGCGCGGGCGCTGGCCAAGGCGGGTGTGCTGACAACGGCCGAAGCGGAAACGATAGTGACCGGGCTGGGCCAGGTGCAGGCTGAATTTGCAAATGGGTCGTTTGTGTTTGAAGCGGGGGATGAGGATATTCACACGGCCGTGGAACGCCGCCTGACCGAAATGGTGGGTGACGTGGGCGGCAAGCTGCACACGGGCCGCAGCCGCAATGACCAGGTAGCCACCGATTTTCGGCTGTGGGTGATGGGAGCCATTGACCACCTGCATGACAGCCTGACCGATTTGCAACAGGCGCTGATTGAAAGCGCCGAAGCCTATTTGAACCTGCCCATGCCCGGATACACCCATTTACAACATGCCCAGCCGGTGACATGGGGGCATTGGATATTGTCCCATTTCTGGCCGTTGACGCGGGATGGGGAACGGCTGGCGCAGGTGCGGGCGCGCACGGCCGTGCTTCCCCTCGGTTCGGGCGCATTGGCGGGCACAGCCTATCCGATAGACCGGGAATGGTTGGCACGGGAATTGGGGTTTACGGCCGTGAGCGAGAACAGTCTGGACGCCGTTTCCGACCGTGATTTTGCCGCCGACTTTTTGTATGCGACGGCCATGATTGGCCTGCATCTCAGCCGGTTGGCCGAGCAGTTGATCCTGTTCAGCAGCGCCGAGTTTGGCTTTGTGCGGCTGGATGATGGCTACAGCACCGGCAGCAGCCTGATGCCGCAAAAGAAAAATCCCGACACGTTGGAACTGACACGCGGCAAGGCGGGGCGGCTGGTGGGCCATCTCACCGGGCTGCTGACCACGCTCAAGGGGCTGCCCTCCAGCTATGACAAAGATTTGCAGGAAGACAAGGAGCCGGTATTTGACGCCTTTGACACCCTGCGGCTCACCTTGCCCATCATGGCCGGGCTGATGCGCACGTTGACGCTGCGCCCGGAGCGCATGGCGGCGCAGTTAGAGCCAGGGCTACTGGCAACGGATTTAGCCGATTATCTGGTGAAGCGGGGCATCCCCTTCCGGCAGGCGCATCATCTAGTGGGTCAGGTGGTGCAGTTGGCAGAGCAGAAAGGGGTGAATTTGACGGAGCTAACGGTAGCGGAATTGCAAACAGTAAGCGGGGTATTTGGGGAGGATGTCACGGCCGTGTTCCACATCACATCCTCGCTATCAAACCGGAATGTCACCGGGGGCACATCGCCGGCGGCTCTGGCAAACCAATTGGCGGCAGCGCGACAGGCTGTGAACCGTAATCCGTGAGCCGTAATCCGTGATTGATCGGATTACCGATTACCGATTACCAATTACGGATTACCGATTACCGATTACCGGCACCCCGGACAACAGGTCGGTAATCGTCTGCACCAATTCCGGTTTGGAAATGGGCTTGGTCATATAGCGGTCGGCGCCAGACTGCAAGCCAGCGCGCATGGCTTCCACCTGGCTGCGGGCGCTGAGCATGATAATGGGCAGTGTGGCCGTTTCTGGACGGCTGCGCAGTATCTGGCAGGCTGTAAATCCATCCATATTAGGCATCATCACATCCAGAATCACAACGTCTGGTAGTGTTTCGGCAATCATATCCAACGCCTGCTGCCCATCCTCTGCTTCGAGAATGGTGAACCCATCTCGCTCCAGCATCAGGCGCAGCAGTCTGCGGGTCATATCTTCATCATCTACCACCAAAACAATCGGTTCCACGGCCGTTCTCCTTCAATAGCTGTCGGTTGTCGGCATAAACATTCAACAACCAGTCACTAACATACAGGTAGCGTATTACGCCAGGGCTTACAGAGGTACTGACAAAATAAAAAGTTCACGCGCCGTTCACGGCTGTCCGTGTAAACGGGGCTGTCTTGTCAGAAACGTCGTAATTTGTGCCCGTTAAGTTCTTTTCATGGGCAGGTATGATAAGATGGTAGAGGATGAATTAAAACCAATGCACCAGGAAGTACGCAAAATTCTCATAATTGAAGATGAGTTCCCCATGCGGTATCTCATTGAATATCAGTTGAAGCAAAACGGGTATGAGGTGTGCCTGGCCAAAGATGGCCCGGATGGGTTGAAAGTTATGGCGCACAATCGGCCTGATCTGGTGCTGCTGGATGTGATGATGCCGGGTATGGATGGTTTTGAGGTGTGTACGAACATCAAAAACAATCCCGAAACGGCCGATATTCCGGTGATTTTTGTCACTGCCAGCGAGGTTCACGATTATCGCCTGCGCGCATTTGATGTGGGCGCGGCTGAATATCTGACCAAACCGTTTCGCGCCGAGGACCTGGTGCAGCAGATCACGGCCGTATTAGACCGCCAACATGGAATTTATGAAGAAGAAGAGGAGGCGGATACGGCCGTGCCAGCGCCCGTGACAACCGGGCATGTTATCTCTCTCTTCAGCCCCAAAGGTGGCGTCGGCGTCACCACCTTGACCATCCAATTGGCCGAAGCCATTGCCATACAGGCTACGCGGCCCAGCATTATCATTGATTTTGATCTGCCATTGGGCGGCGTCGCGCCCATGCTGCATTTGTTTCCCCGGCACGATATTGTGGAATTACTCAAGATTGCACCAGAGTACATCACCCTGAATGCAATTGATGAGTTTGCCTTACGGCATAACGAGCATATCCTCATTATCCCTGCGCCAGGACGGTTAATTAACCCTGACACCAGGCTAAATATGACCACATTCCGGCACATAACCGATGTGCTGACGGCCGATGGATACAACGTGTTGATTGATACCGGCAGCCATATCAATCAAGATGTAGTGGATGTATTGGCCGGCTCTAGGCTAATCCTGGCGCTCACATCCGGCCAACCGGTTTCCAATCAACAGTTGAATACTTTTATGGATTCGGCCGACCGGCTGGGCCTGGATTCGCGCCGCATTTTGCCGGTAATCAATGAAATTGCCGGGCCGGTACGCGATATTACTCTCTCACGTGTGCCCGCTGCCCGCATCCCTTACACAGGCGACGCCTCGGAAACGAAATTGTGGCTGAAACAACAAGGGCTGCGCAAACTGGTGTCGTTGTTGTATTGAAAAGGAGATTGAGAGATTGAGAGATTTGCTAATCTCCCAATCTCTCAATCTCTCAATCTCTTCCTCTCCAACTGCATTCTCACACCAGCGAAATAATTGGCAAAGCGGGGAAACGTGAACCAGACCAACCCCAGGCCAAAGAGCAAACCGGTGAGGGTGCGCAGCCACCAGTTAGCAGTACCAATGGTTGTGCCGGTGTAAAACACGGCCGTGCCCATCCCCCCCGTCAATATCACCAGCCAATTGTTACTGTCCCGAAACCCACTGCCTGCTTCGCTGGCCATATGGCTGAAACTGTCCAGCAGCAGCGGCAGGGTAAATAACAAAAAAGCAAACAGGCTCAACGACGGCCGTCCCCGCCGCAGTCCCCACACCAATCCGCCCATCACCATACCGGCAAAAATGGCAATCATGCGGTGGTTGAGGGCGGTTTTATAGCCGATTTGGGCATTGCCCGTGAATGCTTGTAACTGCTGTGGGTCAGCGCCAAAAGCGATAATCTGTTCCAGGGAGTAAGAGCGCAGGAAACCGGATTGGCCAAAGAGGAAGTAGGAACGCTGCGGCAATTGGTGATTGTGCGGGGCCAAAAAACGGTACACGGCCGTGCCCGCCTCATCATACCCCTGCGCCTGCAGCGCCGGCGCCAAAAATCCCAAGATGAGAAAGATGCTCGCCGCCGCCATAAACAGGAAATACCAGTATCGAGCCAACCCATATACCAGCTTTTGCAGAGCCAGCACAATGGCGCGCTGCCAGCCAGTGACGGCTGGTTTGGGGTTACGGGGGGGAGAGGGCGATGGGGTCATGACGTGGGATTGGAGATTGGAGGTTGCTCAATCTCCAATCTCTACTCTTCAATTTTCTTAAAATCCTGTCAGGCATATCGGTTTATTGTCGGTATAAAAGAGGCGGTGGATAGTTTCCAGGTAGGCCATATCAGACAATTCCGCCAACCCATAACCCACCAGTGTCTTCAATTCAATCGCGCCTGTGACCAGAGAGGAGAATTCGGCCACATCCAGAGACAGGGTGGCATCATAGGGGGCATCCGGCGGCAGGAGTTGGACACGGCCGTCGGCCACCGCCAACACCCATTCCCCGGCGTTTTCCGGCAAGAAGTTGTCTGCCATTATCACTTTCAGGCGGCACGTTTGCCCGCCAAAGGAATGGTCATGCAGCAGTTCAAAGAATCGGGGCACGTCTATCAGGCGGTACATGATACCCACGCCCTGTATGTTCGATTCCTGATAGACGGTGGGGAAAATCAGGTCGCCTGTATTACGTGGGTCAGTGAGCAGCAGGTGAAAATCATCCTCATGTGTATTCAGGACAATGCTTTCAAACTGGTCTGCCTGGGAACGCAGAAAGGCAAACAGATCATACAGTACGGCCGTGTCCTCATACACCAACGCCCGCACCACCAGTTGGTTGCTGAGCAGGCTGCGGTGGCGGCCCGGCTCAAATTGAAACGTCACATAACCGCGCAGTTCCTCTCCATCCCAACAACCGGCCACGTGCAGCGTATCACTGGTAAAAAGAGCATCCAGATAAGAAGGTGAATTTTCCATCAGGCCGTTTGTGCGCGCCATGACCCGTTGATAGCAGGCGTTAAAAGCATAACGGTCCCGACCAGAAAGCAAGGCAACGTGGCCCTTGACGCCCCTTTTGGGTAGCTGGTTGGGATGGAAGCGGTATTGGTTGAGTTTACGGCCGTAGCCAAACCCCATCTGTTTGTAAAAATCCGGTCGGAACGGATACAACGCCGTCAGCGCAGCCTCTTTATCATGGTAATGGTGTAAGAAGAATTGCACCATGTCATAGGCCACCTTCTCCTTTTTGCGCGCCAGGGCTACCGCCACACCGCCTACCCCACCTACCAACAACTTGACCCCATGAAGCTGCATGGTGAAGTCATACTGGCGCATCACACCACACATATGCCCATCTTCAAATAACCCAACCAACTGGATAATCGGGTCTGCCTGCATCTGGGCGGCCCGCTCCCGCATCTGCTCGCGCCGGGCGCGCACGCCAGGGTAGGCATTCAGTTGAATGGTGATGTAATCTTCTAATTCGTGGTTGGTTAACGGCCGTATCTCCCGCATATTTTCCTCGTCAATCGGTAATCGGTAATCAGTGGTCGGTGATCGGTGACCGGTGCGCCGCCCTGACTGGCAGCAAAACCGTTGTCGCCGGATACTATACAGGAAATGGGAAATCTAGTCAGAAACTCGTTCGTAGTAGGCGATTTATCGCCCATTGACGGCAGGCACTAAAGTGCCTACTACGAACAATTGATGGAGAACGAATGATGAGTACCGAAAAAATTGGCATTTTGCATCCGGGGGTTATGGGCATTTCCGTGGCCGCTTCGGCCCAGAACAGCGGGCACACCGTCTATTGGGCCAGCGCCGGGCGCAGTCCGCAAACACAGGCGCGGGCACAACAATACCATTTGATAGATGTACAGACAGTGGCCGCGTTGTGCCACACCTGCACCACCCTCATCAGCGTGTGCCCGCCCCACGCTGCCGAAGAAATGGCACAACAAGTTCTGGCGCACGGTTTTACCGGCCTCTATGCAGACGCCAACGCCATCGCCCCGCAGCGGGCCAGGCACATCGGCCAAATGATGACCGAGGGTGGCGCGGCCTTTGTAGACGGGGGCATCATCGGCGGCCCGGCCTGGCAGCCGCATAGTACCTGGCTTTACCTCTCCGGTGATGAAGCAGAGCGAGTGGCCCACTGCTTTGTCGCTGGGCCGCTGGAAACACAGGTCATCGGTGTTGAGATCGGCAAGGCGTCGGCGTTGAAAATGTGTTATGCCGCCTATACCAAAGGCACCAGTGCCTTGTTGGCGGCTATTTTGGGGGCGGCCGAATCGCTTTCAGTTAGAACGGAACTGGCACAGCAGTGGCAGCGGGATGACCCGACCTTCCCGGCGCAGACGGAAAACCGGGTACGCCGGGTGACGGCCAAAGCGTGGCGTTTTGCCGGAGAAATGGAGGAGATCGCCGCCACCTTTGAGGCCGCCGGTCTGCCCGGCGGCTTCCATCTGGCGGCAGCGGAGATTTATACCCGGCTGGCTGGTTTTAAGGAGCAGGAGGAGGTACCGGCACTCACGGCCGTGCTGTCCGCCCTACTCCCCTAAGACCCGAAGGGTTTTGCTCTTTGGTAATTGGCATGTTGACAAAATAAAACCCTTCGGGTCTTCTGCTGCCATGACCAACGTCAGTGGAAAAGTAACCAAACAGTCGCTATAATCGCCGCGTAATGGGGCGCTCCCACCGTTGCCATTACCAACAACAAACCGCAATTTTCAATACGCACAAGGACAATGCCCAATGATCATACGCGAAGCGTCTGAACCTACTTCAACTCAAACCCAACCAAAACCCGACCAGAAACCTTTACCCTTTGCCAGCCAGATCGAACTGAGCCGCGCCGATATTTTACGCGATTACCGCATCGCTTGCGAAAGCCGCGAAACCAGCCTCATCGGCCGCCGCGAGGTACTAAGCGGCAAGGCCAAGTTTGGCATCTTTGGCGATGGCAAAGAGGTAGCGCAGTTAGCCTGGGCCAGAGCGTTCCAAAAGGGGGATTGGCGCAGCGGCTATTACCGTGACCAGACCTTCATGTTGTCCATTGGCGCGCTGACGCTGGAGCAGTTTTTTGCCCAACTGTATGCCCATGACGACCTGGCCCACGAACCGCACTCCGGTGGACGGCAGATGAACGCCCATTTTGCCAGCCGGTTGTTGGACGCCGACGGCCGTTGGCTGGACCAGACACAACGCTACAACATCTCCGCCGACCTCTCCCCCACTGGCGCGCAAATGCCCCGGCTGGTGGGGCTGGGTTACGCCTCCCGGCTGTACCATGAACTGCCGGAACTGCAAGCGTTGACCCAATTTTCCCGCAACGGCCGTGAGATCGCCTGGGGATCCATTGGCAATGCCAGTTGCGCCGAAGGGCTATTTTGGGAAGCCATCAATGCCATTGGTGTACTCAAAGCGCCGGTGATCGTCTCCATTTGGGATGACGGCTACGGCATCTCCGTCACCAACGAACACCAGATTACCAAAGAAAATTTATCGGAACTGCTAAGCGGCTTCCAGCGTAAAACAGGCAGCCGCGACGGCTACGACCTCTACACCGTGCCCGGTTGGGATTACCTGCAACTGGTGGAAACGTACCAGAAAGCGGCCCAAGTCACCCGCGATCAACAGACCCCGGCTATTATTCACGTGGTGGAGATGACCCAACCGCAAGGCCATTCCACCTCCGGCAGCCATGAGCGATATAAATCGGCGGAGCGGCTGGCCTGGGAGGAAGAATTCGACCCCATTCGCCAGATGCGTCGCTGGATTATTGAGCAGCGCATCGCCCCCGCCGGTGAACTGGACAACATTGAGCGCAATGCCCGCAAACTGGCGCAGCACGCCCGCGACAAGGCGTGGACGGCCTATACCCGCCCTATCTACCAGGAACGGCAGGAAGCGGTCACGCTAATTGAGCAAATTGAAACCGTGTCGGCCCATCGCCAGAAAATCAGCAATATGCGTCGCCGCTTGATGGAGAAACAGTCATTATCGCGCAAAGATGTGCTCACGGCCGTGCATCAAACCCTCTTCCTCACCCGCGATGAAGCCATCCCCGCCGCCCGGCAGCTTGCCGCCTGGAAAAACGGGCAAACGGCCCGCCACACCGCCAGTTTTGCCAGCCACCTCACCAGCGAATCGGCGGAATCCGCCTTGAACGTGCCCGAAGTAAAACCGATTTATGGCGACCATCCCACACAACTGAAGGGGTATGAAGTGCTGAACAAAGCGTTTGCCGTCATGCTGGCCCATGACCCGCGGGTGGTGGCTTTTGGCGAAGATGTGGGCAAATTGGGCGATGTTAATCAGGCGTTTGCCGGGCTGCAAGAGCAGTTTGGTCTGCTGCGTGTGGCCGACACCGGCATCCGCGAGGCCACCATATTAGGGCAGGCCATTGGCCTGGCGCTGCGTGGCCTGCGCCCCATTGCCGAAGTCCAATATCTGGACTATGTCTTGTATGCGCTGCAAACGATGGCTGATGACCTGGCGACGCTGCATTGGCGCACCAGGGGCGGCCAAAAAGCGCCGGTCATCATCCGCACACGCGGCCACCGGCTGGAAGGTATCTGGCACGCCGGCTCGCCGATGGCCGGACTTATTCATCTGGTGCGCGGCATTCACGTTTGCGTGCCGCGGGACATGGTGCAGGCGGTTGGTTTTTACAATACGCTGCTGCAAGGGGATGACCCCGGCATCATTGTGGAAGTGCTGAACGGCTACCGACTGCGCGAGACAGTACCCACCAACCTGACGGAGTTTACCATTCCGCTAGGTGTACCGGAAGTGGTACGTCCCGGCGAGGACATCACCATTGTGACGTATGGGGCGTGTGTGCAGGTGGCAATGGAAACGGCCGTGCTCCTCCAGGAAACGGGCATTGACGCCGAAATCATTGACGTGCGCACCCTGCTCCCCTTTGACCGTATCGGCATGATCGGCCAATCGCTGCAAAAAACGGGGCGCATCATCTTTCTGGATGAAGACGTGCCCGGCGGCGCATCAGCCTATATGATGCAGGAGGTAATCGAAAAACAGGGCGGCTTCTGGCATCTGGATGCCGAAGCACGCACCCTCACCGCCAAACCACACCGCCCGGCGTTTGGCTCTGACGGCGCCTATTTTTCCAAGCCAAACGTGGAAGAGTTGTTTGACCTGGTGTATGAGATGATGCACGAAGCGGAGCCGGGGCGGTTCCCGCTTTTTATGAGCAGATTGTGATACGTGATGCGTGATGCGTGAGATGCTTCCCATGACGCATCACGTTGAGGATTAAAGATGATAACAAAAGTAATGATGCCCGAAATGGGTGAAGGTGTAGTAGAAGGAACAGTCGCTCGCTGGCTGGTGAGCGAAGGGGATTTTGTGAAGCAGTATGATCCCATTCTGGAAATTGAAACGGACAAGGTGACGACGGAAGCAACGGCCGAAGAGTCGGGCACGGTTTTACAGATTTGTGTGGCCGAAGGGGCGGTGGCCCCGGTGGGCACCGTGCTGGCTTACATTGGTGAACCGGGGGATGCGATCCCAGAAAATGGGGAAGTAAAAACGGCCGTAGCACCACCAGAACCGGCAACATCTGCCCCACCAACGGCCGTGCCCGCTGCCGCCCCCACTACCCCCGGTCAACCCTACACGGGCCGCATCAGTCCCGTCGTCAGCCGCATCGCCGCCGAACACAAAGTGAATTTGAATGAGATTGAAGGGACGGGGCTAGACGGCCGTATCACCAAAAAAGACATCCTGGCCCACATCGAACAACGCACCAAAACCCCCTCACCCATGCTGCCAACGCCTGAACCCGAACCGGCCCCCATTGCCGAACCCGTCCAACCCCATCACCCGATCACCCCCCCACCTGCTCACCCCGCGATGTCCCCATCGCCCACCACTTCACCTGCTCACCCCACTCCTGCTCACCTGCTCCCTCTCACCACCATCCGTCGCAGCATTGCCGAACACATGGTGCGCAGCAAACAAACCAGCCCGCACGTCACCACCATCTTCGAGTTCGACTTCAGCAACGTGGACAAACACCGCCGCGCCCACAAAGAGCAGTTCGCCCGCGATGGGGCCAACCTGACCTTCACCGCCTACATCGTCGCCGCCACTGTTGCCGCCCTGAAAAGACACCCCCTGGTCAACAGCACCTGGACGGATGAGGGCATCGAGCTGAAGCCAGAAATTAATATCGGCATGGCGACAGCAATAGAGGATGGCCTGATTGTACCCGTCATCAAAAATGCGGACTCTTTGAACCTGTTAGGACTGGCGCGCAGCATCAATGACCTGGCGCACCGTGCCCGCAACAAACAGCTTAAACCGGCCGACGTGCAGGGCGGCACCTTTTCCATCACCAATCACGGTACCAGCGGCAGCCTCTTCGCCACGCCGATCATCAACCAGCCGCAGTGCGGCATCCTCGGCGTAGGCATGATCGAGAAGCGCGTCAAAGTGATTGGCGACGCCATCGCCATCCGCACCATGGCTTACGTCGGCCTCACCTTCGACCACCGCATCCTGGATGGCGCGTCGGCGGACAACTTTGTGGCTTTGATTAAAGAGGAGATTGAGAACTGGCGATAACGGGGGAATTACGAATTATGAATTAGGAAGAGGTTGACCGGGATCACCTTGTCGCCTCTTCACCCCATTACCTGTCCCAGACCTAACAGAAAGTCAAATATCAGAGCCGTAAACACCATCTGTTTCAAAAGAGGATTGAGGCGGAGGGGATCGTGGGTGCGGCTGACGGCCGTGCCATTCAGCAGCAGCAGCGGGGCCGCCAGCACAAACAAAAATTGCCACAGCGATTGATACGTAAACCAGGCATAGATGCCCGCCAGCACAAAAGCCATCATCAGCAGGCACCAATGGTAAATGCGGGCGCGTTCCGGCCCCAAGCGAACCGGAATGCTCTGTTTGCCCGCTTGCTTGTCAGACTCAATATCGCGGATATTGTTCACGTTTAGCACCGCTACCGCCAACAGTCCGGCGCTGCTGGCAGGCAGCAGCAGCGCCCAGGAAAAGGTCTGCGTCTGCAAAAAGTAGGTACCCACCGTGCCCACCCAGCCAAAAAAGAGCAGCACGAATAGATCACCCAACCCGGCGTAGCCATACGGCCGTTTACCCGCCGTATAATTCACCGCTGCCCACAAGGAAGCTGCCCCCAGCAGTAAAAAGAGCAGCACCAGCGGCAGCGCATCTAACCCAAACGCCACCACCACCAGCGCCAACCCGGACACGGCCGACAGCCCGGCAAACAAAGCCATCGCCCGTTTCATCGCCTGCGGCGTGATGGCCCCGGACTGTACAGCGCGGGCCGGGCCAAGCCGTTCACCGTGATCGGCGCCATGCAGGCTGTCCCCATAATCATTGGCCAGGTTGGAGAGGATTTGCAGCAGCACGGCCGTGAGTACACACAATACCACCACCATCCCATCCAGCGCCCCATCCGCTGCTGCCAGAAATGCGCCCAGCATAATGCAGGCCAGCGCCAGCGGCAGCGTGCGCAGCCGCATCGCGCCCACCCACGCTTTGTGTTGATTAATTCGGTTATCAGTCGCCATAGGGCAGGATTTTAGAGAGGGGGGAGATATGTGGCAAATAACTGCTATCAGCCTGCCAGATAGACACCCCTGCCCCCAAGATCATCCCCAAATGGTTCTCCAGGCCGATTACAACCGCTGCCCGACCAGGTATCATCTCCGTATATGTGCGGTCATTCCGACCCTTCGATGCCTCAGGGCAGGCGAGTCTTCGAGGAGGAATCCCTCCTACTTGTATAGAAGAGGGATTCCTCGCTCCGCAGACTTCGCTCGGAATGACATGTGAAGCATGAAAGTTTAGAAGACTTATTTAACGATGAACACAGTTCAAAGGAGAACAAAGAACATGAAAAATGAATACCCCACCTATGCACCGGCAACACATACGCTGGCTATCGTCAGTCTGGTCTTGTCCATTCTGGGGCTGGCCGGCATCTTGCCGCTCGTCGGCTCCATCGGCGGCATCATTTCCGGCCGCATCGCCCGCCAGGAAATTGTGGAAAAACCGGAACAGTACAGCGGCGAAGGCATCGCCCGCGCCGGCATCGTCCTGGGCTGGCTAGGCATTGTCATGGGTCTGCTGTTTGTCTGCCTGATCCTGGCAGCCTTCCTCTTTTTTGTCCCCGTTCGCATGACTGTTGGTTGAGACCCGGCCTTGCTGCTATTCTAAAAGAAGGTTCTTCAGGATTTCGCGGGGTCTTGCGTGATGCGTGATACGTGAATTCTCTCCGGTCCGTATCACGCCTCACGCATCACTATCCGCTGTACAAGCCCCTGAAGCGCAATTGGAGAAATCGTCCTATGACACCAACCACCGGGCTGCCCGACGTCCGCCTGTTACTCCGCCAGTTGAAGTGGCAGTTGACGCTGACGTATTTGCTGGTGTCGGTCACGGCCGTACTCATTGCCGCCTGGTGGGCCATCCTCGCCGTCGCTGTTTATCTGGGGCGCACTTATGCAGACATGGACTGGCAGCAGGCGCTGCCGGGCATCATCTTGCCCACGCTGGCCGACATCTTGCCCAGCGCCACCCTGCTCATTTTGCCCGCCGTCCTGGTCAGCACCTACTTTGGCTTCCTGAGTGTACGCCGGTTGGATGCGCGGCTCGCCCGGATGCGCCAGGCCACCACCGCCTGGCAGCATGGCAATTTTTCGGTACGCATAAAAGATGAATCCGCCGATGAAATCGGCCGTTTTGGCGCCGAACTGAACAAAATGGCCGCTGAATTACAATCGCTACTGCAAACACGCCAGGAGTTAGCCACCCTGGAAGAGCGCAACCGGCTGGCCCGCGATCTGCATGATTCGGTGAAACAACAACTGGTAGCCGTGGCCCTGCAGATTGGGGCAGCCCAGGCGCTATTGGATGAAAAACAAACGGCCGTAGCCGCCAGTCTGACCGAAGCAGGCAATTTGACCCACCTGGCCCAACGGGAATTGGGCGCTATCATCTTTGAACTTCAGCCCGTGACCTTAAACCAGCGCAGCCTGGCCGAGGCGCTGCGCCACTATGTGGACAATTGGTCACGCCAGAGTGGCATCGCCGCGCAAATAGCTATCACCGGGGAACGGCCGTTGCCGCCTGAAATGGAGAGCGCCCTCATTCGTTATGCGCAGGAGGCGCTCAGCAACATCGCCCGCCACAGCCAGGCCGGCCGGGTGCAGCTTTCGCTGGATTATGGCGATGATACCCTTTGCTTTACCATTCAAGACAACGGCCAGGGATTTGACGCTGCTGTGCGGCGGCCTGGCAGTTTTGGTCTGGAGAATATGCGGCAGCGCATCGCCAGCCTGGGCGGGCAGATCACACTGGACACGGCTCCCGGCCAGGGCACAACACTCACGGCCTGCCTGCCGCTGGAAAAAAACACATGACTCACGAACCGGTAGAAATCTCCGTCATCATTGTGGATGACCACGCAGTGGTGCGCCAGGGATTGCGCGCTTTTTTAGAGGCCAACGCCGACCTGACAGTGGTGGGCGAAGCCGCAGACGGAGCCGAGGCGCGGCGGCTGGCCGAAGAGCTGGCCCCCGATGTGGCCCTGGTGGACCTGATCATGCCCGGCATGGATGGGGTGATGACCACACGCCAGATTCGCCAGGCCAGCCCACGCACCCAAGTCATCATCTTTTCCTCATTTCATGGGGACGAACACATATTCCCGGCCATGCGCGCCGGCGCTCTGTCTTACCTGCTCAAGGAGGCACGGCCGGCCGAAGTAGCCGACGCCGTGCGCAAAGCGGCCAGGGGTGAAGCCATTCTGCATCCCAAAGTCGCGGCCCGAATTGTGCAAGAATTACAAGGAGACAAACCGGCGGGCGTCAACCCCTTCACCGAGTTGAGCGACCGGGAGATGGAGGTGCTGCGCCTGATTGCCGGGGGGTTGTCCAATCAAGAGATCGCCGAAAAACTGATAATTGGCGAACGCACCGTCAAGAGCCACGTCAGCAATATCCTGAGCAAACTGCACCTGGCCGACCGCACGCAGGCAGCCATCTTTGCCTGGAGCGAGGGCATTATGCGTAAGGAAACTCAGGCCGCGTCGTAGGCCTGGCGCAGCCAGCCGATCAATTCGTCGTTCACGTCGTCCACACGGCTCAGACGGACGCGGTGGCTGACCATGGAGTTAAAGCTGCCGGACTGTTCCAGCCGCTCCGTTGGCGGTATGTCCTTCAAATTGATGCCCACATCCACCCGGCTGGCGGTGGAAGGCTGGATAATGCCAAACTGCTTTTTGCGGCGCAGGCTGACATACGCTTTTTTGGGGGCTAACTCCACGTCGGGGCCAAATTGGGTCACGGCCGTAATCAACGCCTCATACACCGGCCGCAAGCCCGCCTTCGCCCCCGCATACTGCGCCGCCACCAGGTCGTCTGCCTCCTTTGGCTCGTCGTCCTGCTCCAGCGTTTTGATAGCGACTAGATTGGCATAACCGTATGTCAGGCCGTGTTCATCTTTGAGACGGTTCAGAATTTCCCGATGTTTACGCAGCCCCCAACTGCGGCTGATTGTCACCCACTCTTCCAGGCTCTTGCCCGTTTTTGCCTGCAAGTTTTGAATCATGGTTTGGGTAGCTTCATCCACTGAAGACATATTGACCTCCTTACATCCCCGTAGGGCGATTTTGCAAAATCGCCCTACACCGCTCCTTGCAGTTGCGGCATAGCATCCAGCAGGCGATGCAGCCGCCGCTGGATGATTTCATACTGCGCAGCACGGGTTATATCGGTTGCGCCCAGTTGATTGCCAATGCCCAGGCGCATTTGTTGGGGCACGGCCGTGTCGTAACGCGGCCACGCCGGGCGGCCCGGCATATTGGGGTCACCATGGCTGGCAAACTGCGTCCAGTAATCGCCCATTATCTGTGACAGCGTTTCATCATCCGGCGTGTAGTCAAACGTGGGTATTTTGCTACCATGCACAAACGTAAGCTCGGCGGCATGATACGCCCCGGCTGTTTGTCTGGCCGATGGCGGCGTGCGCGTGAAAAAGTAATTGTACACCGGCTGCCCGGCGCTGGCCGCCTGCGCTGCATAAAAATCGCAGATCGCGCCAAAAAAACTATCACCCATCAACGCCATGCTCGGCCGTTCTTCACCTGCCTCCAGACCTGGGTACATGGCGAATAAATCATTAGCATCCGCGCCATACTCCTGGCGAATCAGATCGGCGATTTGCGCCGGTTGGATCTCATCCCGGCCAAATTCAGCCACCGGCGAGGGGAAAATGGGGAACAACAGCGTCCCTTCGTCGGCGTTACTGCCCACGATGAGCGGCACGCGCGCCTGGTCGCCATCCCGGAAGGCAGCGGGCGGCGTTTTCGGCAGCGCGTAGCCATCCACCACCGGATGGAAACGATGGAATTCTTCCACTGCTCGCCATTTTTTATACAGGGTGGCGGCCGGAATCTGGCGCAGTTGCTCTAGCTGGTTCTGGTTGTTGCCCAACAGATGCGTGGCAAAATCGCGCCCAAGCTCTTCCAGCGTCGGCCGATTCAAGAAAGGCTGCTTCAAGAAAAGCATCTGGCCGGAGTTGCCAGGACTTTCCATGATGGCCTTGTGGAACAGCCCGCGCGCCAGCGGCGAGGTGAGCATATGCGCCACCGATTCCCCCCCGGCCGATTCGCCAAAAATGGTCACATTATCCGGGTCGCCGCCAAAGGCGCTGATGTTTTCCTGCACCCAACGCAGGGCGGCAATCTGGTCGAGCGTGCCGTAGTTACCGGAGACGCCGTGCGGCGATTCCCGGCTAAGTTCGGGATGGGCAAAATAACCCATCAAGCCCAGGCGATAGTTAATGGTAACAACAACGACGCCGCGATGCGCCAGGGCGTTGCTGTCGTAAAATATCTCGCCACCGCTGCCATCCTGGTGATCGCCGCCGTGAATCCAGACCATGACGGGCAAACGGCCGTCGCTACTCAGCAATGGCGTGCGCACATTGACATATAAACAATCTTCACTCTCTTTGGGCTTAGGCAAAACTTTGAAGAGCAACTTCACTCCGCCGGTTTTCAGACCGCTCCACCCTTGCCCCACCACCAGCGCATCCATGAAATCTTCAAAACCCACCGCCAATTGAAACGCGGTCGGGCCATATTTGGCAGCCGGGCGCACGCCTTCCCACGGCGTCACCGGCTGCGGCGGCTGCCAACGCAGGGGACCAACCGGCGAGGCTGCATAAGGAATACCTTTGAAGACAGCAATTTGATTCCGGTCCTGGTATAAACCTTGCACCAGGCCACCGCTGGTGCGCACTCCTGGAGTTACGGTTCCTTTTGCCATCATTTCACCTCTTTTTTCGACTTATGGTTCACGGAAAATGGTTGATCGGGCGGCCTGCCGCCGAGAATGGCAGGCGTTCGTCCCGGAAAAATATCACAGCTTTAGTTTTCAGGCCAACAGACCTGTCAGGTTTGGCAAACCTGACAGGTCTCACTTGCCACCTGCCCCACCTGTGGCACAATTTGGGTTATGAAATCTCTCGCCCTGCCAGCGCCAGCGCACACCCACATCAGCTTGCGGCTGCGCCTGCCCGCCCTCTCGCTGATCTTCCTGCTGGTAGCCGCCTTTGTGTTGCCAGACCGGGTGTGGAATACACTGCTCATTGGGCTGGGCGGCATGTTCCTGGTGGCCTATGGTTGGGTGTGGTATCTGGCGCGTGGGCTACACGCCGGGCGGCAAACGGAGCGGTTGTGGATGGCGGTGGGCGATCAGTTGGCCGAGCGGTTTGAGGTATGGAACAACAGCCCTATTCCGGCATTGTGGGTGGAAGTGATGGATGATTCCAATGTGCCCGGCTACCAGGCGGCGGTGGTGCGCAGTCCGGGCATTGATCGCCTGGATCGCTGGCGGCAAACGGCCGTGTGCCAGCAGCGCGGGCAGTACCGGCTTGGCCCCTGGCGCATCCGCACCGGCGACCCGTTTGGCATCTTTACCATGACCCACCACTATCCACAAAGTCAGGAAATCATCATCCATCCCCCCATTCATATCCGGCTGCCCATCAGCCTGCCCGCCGGGCAGAGTAGTGGGCGGCAGCGGGCACGGCAGCGTAGTTTGCAAGCAACTATCAATGCAGCTACCACCCGCGCCTATGTGCCCGGCGATCCCCTGCGCTGGATTCACTGGCGCACCAGCGCCCGCCACGACAAACTCTATGTGCGCCAGTTTGATATGGATGCCACCGGGGATGTCTGGCTGGTACTGGATATGCAGGCAGCGACCCAATTGGGCAGCGGCATGGCGGGGACGGAGGAACATGCGGTGCTGCTGGCGGCTTCGCTGGCAGCGCAGGCTTTGGCGCAAAATCGGGCGGTGGGGGTGGCGGGTTACGGCCGTGTCCCCCAGATCATCCCCCCCGGTCAGGGGCAGGGGCAGGAGTGGCGCATCATGCGGGCATTGGCTTTGGTGCAGGCGGATAGTGATACCGACCTGACGGTGGCGCTGCGGGATGTGGGGCGCACGGCGGAACGGTACAGCACGGCCGTGGTCATCACCCCCAGCAGTGACCCGGCCTGGCTGCCGCAACTGCTGCACCTGACGCGGCAGAGCATTGACAGCAGCGTCATTTTGCTCGACCGGCCCAGTTTCGGCGGCGCGGAGGCCAGCCGGGGGATGCAAGAAGCGATACAGATGTTGGGGGTAACGGCCGTGGTCATTCACCAGGGCGAGGTGGGTGTGCCCCTGCACGAGCCAAAGAAAGTCGAATATCGCGTAACGCCACTGGGGAAAGTAGTGGAGGTGTAAGTCATAGGAGTGCCCCCTATGACTTACACCTCTTCATAATAGGCATAGGGCGGGGTGGGCGTGTCTTGCGACTTTTGCCAGTCATGCACGACCATGCGGAAGATGTCTGATTCGGTCAAAATGCCTATCAGAGCGCCTGTGGCGTCCAGCACGGGCAGGCCGCTGATTTTATGTTGGTACATGATTTGCGCCGCCTCACCGATGGTGGTTTCCGGGGTGGTGGTTAACACGGACTCGCTCATCACTTCGCCCACCGTCAGCCGGGCCAACAGATAGTTCAGTTCCCAGGCGCTCAGAGCACTACTGGTAGAGGGTTTGGCCTCACGCACATCGCCATGGGTGAGGATGCCAATGAGACGGCCGTCCCCATCCACTACCGGCAGCCGCCGCACCCGTTTTTCGCGCATCAGGTTGCCTGCTTCCATGACGCCCATGGTGGGCACGGCCGTGATCACCTCTCGTGTCATCCAATCTTTTACCAGTTCCAGTCTCATGGCCCGCTCCTTTAGGAATTATGAATTAGGAATTATGAATTATGAACGGTGCTTTGCTGTTCGCTGCGAAGATAGCTTATGGTTAATACGAAGATGATTGTAATCAAAACAGCCGATACCAGGCAATAACGGCAAAAGGCGTGGATGACAAACGCTTCCAGGGCGGTAAGAACCAGGGTAAAGAGAAAGCCAAATCCGGCTGCGCCCACCAACAGTTCTGACAAATAACTCTCTCGCAGCGGCGCCCAATCCTTTAGCCAGGTCAACCCAAAAAGAACGGCGTATCCCACGATACCAATCAGGGCTACGGGAATAGGACCAACAGAGGAATAAGGCGCATCGGGGCCGCTGACCGCGCCGCAGTCATCCCAACCGGTATCGGTACAGCCAGCCACCAACACCCCGTTATGAAACAACAACAGGTAAAAGGCTATCAACAACCCAAACACAGCAATCGGTTGAATCACTCTTAACTGCCAATCCTGGCGCATACTGATCATGCCGACACTCCTTAAAGAGACATCTGATTTCTCCAAGAAATCGGATGTCTTTTAGCCGCTCAATTACTCCTCAACAGCGATTCAATGCGCTGCTGGAAAACGGCCAGGGGCAGATTGCCGCGGATGATGTCTGCACCCAGGGCAAAGCTGGGGGTGCTGTTGATGCCGGCGCTGGCGGCGGCTTGCATGTTGCGGCGCACCACCTGTTCATAATCGTTATCAGCCAGGCAGGCCGCAAAGGCCGTTGTATCCAGTCCTGCTGATTCTGCTGCCGCTTGCAGACCTTCTGTGGTGTTGTATAGCGGCGAACTTTGCAGGTTAAAAGCGGCGCGATGAAAGGCGGAAAAGTTGTCTTGTTCGGCTGCACACAGAGCGGCAATGGCCGAGGGCATGGTGCCGCCGGGCTGGCTGGACAGGGCAAAGGGCATAACCACCCATTTGACCTGACCGGTTTCCACGTATTGTTGGTGAAGGGTCACGGCCGTGTCCAGATTAAAATTGCGACAGTGCCCACAACCATAATCAGACACCTCCACCACCGTAACCGGGGCGTTGGCTGCCCCTTCCACAATACAGTTTCCAGGGTTCTGCTCGCAGTACCGCTCCAATGTCAGGGTTTCTGGCTCCCGCAGTGCCAGCGCCATCAGCCCCACCAAGACCATGCCGCCAATCACCACCCCACCGATCACCCACCAGTTGGTGGTTTGTTTTTTCTTGTTCTTCCTGGCTTGTTTTGCCATCGTTTACCTCGTTCGTAGAATTGGATATTGGTTCAATTTCCAATCTCCTAGTCTCCTAATCTCCTGATCTTCCAATCTCTCTCGCCCCTCTTTGAAGTCTAGCGTAATGGGTGGGCGGGGCGAGTGCGTATTGTAATTACTCGCGCCTGACATCTATCACAATCAATTGGACGGTTTAACAAGAGCGGGTATGATTTGTTGTAGGAAAACGTGGCTGGTTATTCGTGGCTGGTGGGTGGGTTTACCAGCCACCAGTCTCGATAAATGAGTAATCTTATGGCTGATCTGTCCACAACTTATTTAGGATTGACCCTGAAAAATCCGCTTATTGCCTCTTCCTCGCCGCTTTCGGCCAATGTGGAGACTATTCGCCAGATGGCGGCAGCGGGGGTGGCGGCGGTGGTGCTGCCGTCGTTGTTTGAGGAGCAAGTTGAACTGCGCGACCTGGGCGTTCACGACGCCAACAAAGCCAACCGCTCCATGCTGCCCCAAGCCCTGCAACATATCCCCGAAATGAAGGAGTATAACCAGGGCGCAGGTGGTTATCTGGCCCATATTTACCAGGTCAAAAAAGCGGTCTCTATTCCGGTTATTGCCAGTTTGAACGGGTATTACAGCGGCGGTTGGGTGCAATATGCCCGGTTGATTGAAGCGGCAGGCGCGGATGCACTGGAACTAAATATCTACCACCTGGCTACCAAGCCACACATTACCGGCGCGGAAGTGGAGCAGATGTATTTGAATCTGGTGCGTAGTGTGAAGGACAAAATCCGCATTCCGGTGGCGGTGAAAATCAGTCCCTACTTCAGCGCCATGACCCATATGGCGGTGCAGCTTGACCAGGCGGGGGCAGATGCATTGGTGCTGTTTAACCGCTTTTACCAGCCGGATATTGACCCGGAAACGGAAGAGGTAATTCCCAGCCTGGAGTTGAGTGGGGCCAGGGAGCTGCGGCTACGGCTGCGTTGGGTGGGCATCCTGGCGCAGTATGTACAGGCTGATCTGGCGGTGACAGGTGGCGTCCATTCGGGGCTGGATGTGCTGAAATGTATGTTGGCCGGGGCCAGGGTGGCGATGGTGGCCTCGGCGCTGCTGGAATATGGTGTGGCGCATATTGCCGCGATGCTGTCAGAGTTGGACACATGGCTGGATGGGCATGGGTATGAGGCCCTACGGCCGTTGCACGGCCGTATGAGCCAATCCAACATAGCCGACCCGGCTGCCTTTGAACGGGCGAATTATATGCATGTGTTGAAAGAGGGGTGGATGAGAGATTGAGAGATCAGGAGATTGAAGATTGAGCAAAGTCACGGCCGTTGGTGACATTTATCAATGACCACCAAACGCTCTGTCCATTACACTGCAAGTATTCAAGGAGGCAATGCGATGTTAACCGTCAATGATCTGATGACGCTTATTCCCAATACAGTCACACCAGATACGCCGCTGCGTACCATTGTCGGCGTGATGAAATCGCAGGGCTGCCGCCAGCTTCCGGTGCTGGACAACGGCCGTCTGGTGGGCATTATCACCGACCGCGATGTACGCCTGGTGATGAATTCGCCTATCGTGTTGCACGGCCGTTGGCAAGACGAAGAACTGCTGGACAAAGTAACCGCCGAAAGTTGCATGACGCCCAACCCGGTCACGGTGACGCCAGACACTCCCGCCGCCAAAGCCGCCGAAATGCTGGCGCTCTACAAATTTGGCGCGCTGCCGGTCGTAGAAGCCGGCACGTTGATTGGCATCATCACCACAACTGATTTTTTGGAATATCTGGCGGATGAGCTTGGTGAAGTCATTGAAAATTGACGATTGTCAATGGTCAATTACCTAGCGGTCTGGCAAAGTCAGGTGAATGGCCGTCCCCTGACCGGGTGTAGACTGAATAGAGAATTTTCCCCCCAAATCTTCGGCTCTGGCGCGCATATTCGAGAGGCCATGCCCCACCGAATAGTTGCGGGCGGCGCGATTAAAACCCCGGCCATCATCTTGCACCATCATATCAATCACCCCATTCTGGCGGGTCAGGCGAATGATGACATGCGTGGCATTGGCATGGCGGGCCACATTGGCCAACGCTTCTTGAGTGGTCAGAAAGAGGGCGCGGGCTACGGCCGTCGGCGTGGTTATCATATCCTCCGCTTCAGCCTGCAAATCCACCGGGATCATGGCATTGGCCTGAAACTCGCGCACCAACCGCTCCAGCCCTTCCTGCAAATCACCCCGAAAACGATGTGGTCGTAAATCCAAAATATAATTACGAATATCCCGAATGGTATCGTTCAAGCCCTCAATCACCCGGCGTAGCAGCATGTCGGCCTCATCCGGCGCGCCCGGCAGCGCCAGCCGCGCCGATTCCAACGTCAAACCAACGGCATAAATGGATTGAATGATGCCATCGTGTAAATCCATGCCAATGCGGGTGCGTTCCTCGATGATTGCCAGCCGGCTCACCTGCTCATAGAGGCGGGCATTTTGAATGGCAATGGCGGCATGAGCGGCTAAAAATTCCACCACTTCCTGGTCTTCGGCCGTAAATTCGGCTGCCCCAATTTTCTCTGTGAGATACAAGTTGCCTAACATTTCCTCGCCGGCCATCACCGGAACACCTAAAAAAGCATCCATCGGCGGGTGCCCCGGTGGAAAACCAACCGAACGTGGATCATCTTCAATGCGGGGAATCCGAATGGGCTGCCCCCCGCGAATGATTTCGCCCAACAATCCTAATCCCTTGGGAAAATGGGGAATTTGGGAAACAACTTCTGGCGACATGCCGCTGTGAATAAATGCATCCAGGTAGCCATCGCTATGCGGAACGCCCAGCGCGGCATATCGAGCGCCTACCAGATCACGGGCAGCATCTACTATGCGCTGCAATACTTTATGCAAGTCGTCTAGTTCGGCAATGGAAAGAGTAGCCTGATGCAAGGCGTGGAGAACATCGTGGGGGGTACGGCCGTTACTCATCACATGACAAAACCTGACGGGCCTTAGAGACCTGTCAGGTTTAACTTTGCAAATAATCCTTCAAACGGTGTTGGATGGCATAAGCTGCGGCTTCGGCCCGGTTAGAAACTTGCAGTTTGGAAAGAATACCGCTGACGTAGTTACGCACGGTACCTTCACTCAAATAAAGCGCCTGGGCAATCTCCCGATTGGTTTTGCCTTCAGCAATCAGCGCCAGCACATGCATCTCCTGGGCGGTCAGTTCATTGAAGGCGGTGGCTTCTTCTTGTTTGATGGAACGGCGCATCTCGTCAAAAATACGCTGGGTTAAGGTGGGGTCCAGGGTGGCTTCACCGCGCGCGGCGGCTTCAATGGCGCGGATGACATCATTTCCACCCACCTGCTTCAGCACATATCCCACCGCCCCAGCGCGGATGGCAGAAAAGAGCATTTCGTCTTCGGCATAGGAAGTGAGCATGATGATTTTGGTGGACGGCCGTTGCGTCACAATCTGCTCACACGCCTCAATGCCGCTGCCGCCCGCCAGCCGAATATCCATCACCACAATGTCAGGTTCATAGGCCAACGCTTTCTGCACCGCTTCATGCTGAGAGGCAGCCTCCGCCACCACTTCAAAGCCGGCATGACGCTCTATCAGGCTCTTTAACCCCAACCGCACCACTTCATGATCATCTACCAGAAGGATTCGCAAATTTGCCATGTCCTCAAGTATAGCTACAACTTATCGGTTCAACCAATAGTGGCGTGTGGCCGCTAGTGAGGAATGTCATATATGTGTTATGACACGGCCGTTTGGTGTCATGCTTTTTTCGGGGTATAGTAAGCGTCAGGAGGTCAGCCTTGAACCAAAAGAATAACTTTTACGCGATAAGTGTTGTCGCCATTCTAGGTATTCTAACGGGTCTGAGTTTTTTCACCTTCAGCTACGCTCAGGGGGCTTCTTATCTCTCTGACGACCCCAATGCCTGCGTGAACTGCCATGTCATGCGTGAGCAATTCGATGGCTGGAATCGCGGCAGCCACCAGGCAGTGGCCGTCTGTAATGATTGTCATACCCCTCATACATTTCCCCAAAAGTGGATTGTGAAAGGCATCAATGGTTGGAACCATAGCTGGGCATTCACCACCGGAAACTTCCCCAACACCATCCAGATCAGACCGTTTAATGCCCAAGTGGCAGAAGATAATTGTATTGATTGCCATGAAACAATGGCCGTAAACGTCCATGGTTCTGGCAGCAAAGAAACGTTATCCTGTGTGGCCTGTCACGGTAATGTGGGACACGGCCGTTAAAAATTAAGGAAAGGTGACGTAAAGATGACACAACGTTTAACACGCGAAAAATGGCTCTATGTGGCCATCTTCATCCTGGCCGCCGCCCTGACGATGGTCGTAGCTGCTCTGCTGCTTAACATCAACCAACGCAAACAAGAAGCACTCCAATTTCCACTCAAAGTCGTAGAGATTACACCCGGTGAGTTAGACCCGGCGGTGTGGGGGCTAAACTTCCCCAGCCAATATGATTCATTCCGGCGCACCGAAGAAAATTACGGCGAAACCCCCTATGGCGGTTCCGAACCCTACAGTAAACTGGAACGCTACCCGGCGATGGTACGCCTATGGGCCGGTTACGCTTTCAGCATAGACCACAACGAGGAACGTGGTCATTATTACGCCCAAATTGACCAGGAAAACACCGAGCGTGTGCAAATCGTCAACCAACCCGGTGCCTGCATTAACTGCCACGCCGCCGAAGCGCCTGGCCTGATTGCCGAAATGGGCTGGGAAAATTTCAACCACACTCCCTATAATGACCTGAAAGACCAACTGCATTTTGGGTCTTCCTGTTCCGACTGCCATGATCCCACCACGATGGATCTGGTTATCACCCGGCCCGCTTTCCGCAACGCCATGGAAGCACGCGGTATTGATCTCAGCCAGGCGACGCGCCAGGAAATGCGCTCTTACGTCTGCGCCCAATGCCATGTGGAGTATTACTTTCTGGGTGACGACAAGGTGCTAACCTTCCCCTGGAGCCAGGGGTTGAACATAGACAATATTGAAGCCCACTATGACAGTTACGGCTTCACCGATTGGACTCATGCGGAAACCGGCGCGCCCATGATTAAAATTCAGCACCCCGAATTTGAGATGTGGAGCACGGGCCTTCATGCCCGTTCCGGCGTTTCTTGCGCCGACTGCCACATGCCCTATGTGCGTGAGGGCAGTGTGAAGGTGTCTGACCATTGGCTGCGCAGCCCGTTGGTGAACGTCAGTCAGGCTTGCCAGACCTGCCACAATCGGCCCGAAGAAGAATTGACCGAACGGATTCTGACCATTCAAAACACCACCGCCAGCCTGCTGCGCCAGAGTGAGGAGGCGATTATCGCGGCGATAGACGCCATTGTGGCCGCGCGCGAGGCCGGGGTGACTGATGCGGAATTAGAGGAAGCATTGTTGCTGCACCGGGGCGCCAGTTTGCGTTGGGATTTTGTCTCGTCGGAAAACAGCACCGGTTTCCACAGTCCGCAGGAATCAGCCCGCATTCTGGCCGAATCCATCAACCTGGCACGCCAGGCGGAACTGGCAGCGTATAAACTTCAAGCAGGAAAATAATCTTAAGTGCCAGGCAAGGGGCCAAACTGTTTCGGTTGACCAGAGTAGAACAGCCCCTTGCCTGGCACTGTTTATTATGAGGAGGAACACGGCCGTGTTCCTCTTTTTGTTGCCAGCCCCTACCCCATGCATTAGAATCAGGTCTAATTGAGGACATAATGAGTACAGAACGAATTGGACGATATGAGATTGTAAAGCAGTTGGGGCGCGGCGGTATGGCCACGGTGTATCTGGGACATGATCCCTTTATTCGTCGTGACGTAGCCATCAAGGTCATGTCGGCGCACCTGATGGAAAATGACCCGACCTTTTTTGATCGCTTTCAGAATGAGGCGGAAACCATCGCGGCGCTGGAACATCCGGCCATTGTACCCATTTATGATTTTGGGCATCAGGGAGACCAATCCTACATTGTGATGCGGTATATGAGCGGCGGCACGTTGGAAAGTCGCATCAGCGCCGGATCGATGAAGCTGCAAGAGATTGCCCCCATCATTGAACGAGTAGCATCCGCGCTGGATGAGGCGCACCGCAAAAATATTATTCATCGTGACATTAAACCGGCCAACGTCTTGTTTGACTCGAAAGAAGAAGCGTTTCTGTCTGATTTTGGCATTGCCAAAAGCACGGCGCTCAGTTCCGGCTTAACGGCCGATAACACCTTCATTGGCACCGTTGAGTACATGAGTCCTGAACAAATTCAGGGGGAGAAGGATTTAGACGGCCGTACCGATGTCTACTCGCTGGGCATTGTGCTGTTTTTCATGCTCACCGGCAAACTGCCCTTCAAAAAGGACACCCTGGTCAGTACTATTCTGGCGCACCTGACAGAGCCGATACCGAGTGTGCAGGCGGCGCTGCCCCAATCGCGCCTGCCCTGGGACGAAATTTTGAACAAGGCCCTGGCAAAGGATCGGGCCGACCGCTATCACACCGCCGGCGAGCTGGCCAAAGATGTCAACAGCCTGCTTTCTGGCAAGTGGTATTTGAACAAGCTGCTGGATTAGTTGCCGCTCTCAACACACTGCCCGGTTTACAGCAATATGTCCAATTACGGCCGTCAAAATTCCCCACTTTCACCCATAACCAATCATCAGCACTTTTGCTACGATTCCATCGTTGTCAACCCTGAGGGTTTTCAGAAACTCTCAGGGTCTTAATGCAAAACATGTTTGTGAAAGCAAAAACCACCCAGATGATGTGCTTGTGTTGTATGTGTCCCTTCATGGGAGACGGTAACGCGCGTCAGGGTGGCTAGACAATACAAACAGCCAAAAGGACAACGAGCGACCGCTCCCCGTATAACCGGAGCAGTCGCCAGCAAACGCCCAGAAGACTGCTCTTCTGGGCGTTTTTTATTGGCAACCTGACAGGTTTGGGAAAACCTGTCGGGTCTCTGTAGGAGGAAACATATGACAACCTGGAAAGAACAACTCACTATTCCCCCTGACATGGGCGAGATAGCCGACGAAATTGACCTCTTTGAAAGCCAGATGGAACTGCGCCGCCAGGGGAAAATTGACGAAAAAGTATTCGCCGAGACTCGCCTGCGGCGCGGCGCCTACGGTCAGCGGTATGACAACGGCCAACGCCACGATGGCCTGACCACGCGCACCCTGCAATTCCCCCTGACCAACGTCACCAAAGGGCCAGACACACTCTGGGATGCGCCGGGTATGATGCGCTTGAAAATCCCTTACGGCGGCCTGAACCCGGAACAGCTAGAAGTGCTGGCCCAACTGGCCGATGAGTACGCCGACGGCATCCTGCACATCACCACCCGGCAAGACATCCAGTTTCATTACATCCACCTGGATGATACACCTGACCTGATGCGGCGGCTGGCGGCGGTGGGTATCACCACCCTGGAAGCGTGTGGCAACTCCGTGCGCAACGTCACCGCCTGCCCCCTGGCGGGGGTCTGCCGCACCCAGGCATTCGACGTGACCCCCTACGCCGACACACTGGCCCATTACTTTCTGGGGCATGATGATGTACAGGATTTCGGCCGTAAATTCAAGATCGCCTTTTCCGGCTGCGAGCATGAGGCGTGTGGCCTGACGATGATGCACGACATGGGCTTCTTGGGGCTGACGCGGCAGATTGACGGCCGTACCGTGCGTGGTTTTCGCATCTACGTCGGCGGCGGATTGGGCACCGTGCCCCACCAGGCCAAAGTGCTGGCGGAGTTTGTGCGCGAAGAGGAGATGCTACCGCTGTCACAGGCGGTGTTCCGCGTTTTTGCCCGGCTGGGCGAGAAGCGCAACCGCAACCGCGCCCGCGTCAAATTCCTGGTGGCGCAACTGGGCATTGAGGAGTTCCGCCGCCTGGTGTATGAAGAGCTAGAAACGATTCCGCCGGATGAAAAGTGGACGGGTTATCTGGAAGCGGTGGCTGCTTACGAAGAGACGCCTTTGAAAACGGCGAATCCAAATGGTCATCATCTAAGCGACCGGAGTGGAGGCTTTAGCCGTCCCGTTCCGGCTGAAGCCTCCACTCCGGCTCAAGACGAGTGGTACCAGACCAACGTCTATCAGCAGCGGCAGGCGGGGTACACGGCCGTGACCATCAACACCCCCCTCGGCGACTTCACCAGTGAGCAAGCCTTCCAACTGGCCGACATCGCCCGCCGCTATGTGGGGGACGCCATCCGCCTCACCGTTGAACAAAACATCTTGCTGCGCTGGGTGACGGAAGCCGACCTGCCCGCGCTCTACGCCGACCTGAAGGCGATTGGTCTGGGGCAGCCAGGCGCGGGCACCATTGTGGACATCACCTCCTGCCCCGGCACCGATACCTGCAAGTTAGGCATCGCCTCCTCACGCGGGCTGGCGGGTGAACTACGTACCCGGCTGGCGGCGCAAAATGCCACCCTACCCCAGGCGGTCAAAGATTTGCGCGTCAAAATTAGTGGCTGCTTCAACTCCTGCGGCCAGCATCATGTGGCCGACATCGGCTTTTTTGGCAACAGCCGCCGCCGCAATAGCCGCACCGTGCCCCACTTCCAGGTGGTGTTGGGCGGGCAGTGGCGCGAAAACGCCGGGGCATATGGGCTGGCGATGGGGGCCGTGCCCTCCAAAGCGGTACCGGATGTACTCTCCGCCATTACCGGCCGATACGCCACCGAACGGGAACCGGAGGAGAGCTTCCAGGAATGGGTGACGCGCCTGGGCAAAAAGGAGATCAAGGCGATCATTGATCCATATACGGAAGTGCCCGACTACCTGGAGAGTCCTACTTTCTACTCCGATTGGGGCGACCCACGCGAATTTTCCATCGGCGATATTGGCGTAGGTGAATGCGCGGGTGAGGTCATTTCGCTATTTGCCTTTGAGATTGCCAAAGCGGAGGGGGAGGCATTTGAGGCGTTGATTGCCCTGGACGAGAAGAACTTTGCCGACGCCGATGCCAGAGCCTACCGGGCTATGATCCTGGCGGCGCGGGCGCTGGTGCGCAACCAGTTCTTGGATGTAGGCGACGACCCGCAGCGCATTGTGGCCGAATTCAAAACACGCTATTACGACACGCAGTTGTTTTATGACCGCTACGCCAAGGGCAAATTTGCCCGCTACCTTCTCGACCGCCACGAAAAGCCGCCTGTCACCGTTACCGAAGACAGCGCCCGCGCCCTGGTGGAAGAGGCCAACCTGTTTATTGAAGCGTGCCACGCCTGTGATGCTCGGCTGGCGGGGGCGTTGGCAGGTGGGGTTTCTTTGTAAAAGACATCGGATTTTTTGAAAAAATCCGATGTCTGGAGGCATGTTGTGAGCGTAAACCGAATCACTATCAAGTTTTTTATCGAGGATGGGGCGGGGTATGAGATTACCAATGTGGTACCGGTATTTCATCGGTGGATTCAGACGACGGCCGTGCCGGGGCTGCTGATTGATGTGGCCGACTATAAACATGTGGCCGATGGGCCGGGCATTATTTTGATCGGGCATGAGGTGGATTATGCGCTGGATAACAGTCACGGCCGTGCCGGATTCCTCACCCGCCGCAAACGCATCAACCAGGGGACGCTGGCCGAGAATTTGCGGGAGGCGCTGGCTACGGCCGTGACCGCCGCCCAGCAATTCACCGAGGATACCGGCCTGGCGCTGCGCCGGGACGAAATCGAAATCACCTTCCCCGACCGGCTGCACGCCCCGAATAATGAGGAAACGTTCGCCCAATTCAGGCAGGAAACACAGGTCGTTTTGCAGAAGCAGTATGGCAACGTGGAATTACGGAATGGCGCGGTGGATGAGCGACGGCCGTTGACGATAGCGGGGGTAATTGGGTAATTGGGTAATTGCTCGATACAGCGGTAACAAAATGTTCGGAACTTTTGGCTGTCATTCCGACGAGTCTTCGAGGAGGAATCCCTCCAATTTGTACAGGTGTAGGATTCCTCGCTCCGCAGACTCCGCTCGGAATGGCAGGTGAATTTTAAAAGTTAAGAAGACTCATTGTAACGTTGTATCCAATTGCTTAATTACTCCATCACGGAGTAATGAATGACGACGATTGGCAAAGTTTTTATTGTCGGCGCCGGGCCGGGCGACCCGGATTTGATGACGGTGCGGGGGCTGCGGGTGTTGCAGCAGGCGGATGTGGTGTTGTATGACCGGCTGGCGAATCCGGCGCTGCTGCGCGAGATTCCGCCCCATGCCAAGACCATTTACGTGGGCAAAGGGGCCGGGTACAAGGCGTTCAGCCAGGCGGAAATCGAGTATATGCTCATCAGCGAGGCGCGGCTGGGACAGACGGTGGTGCGCCTGAAGGGGGGCGACCCGTTTGTCTTTGGGCGCGGCGGTGAGGAGTGCCAATCATTGGCGGAGAATGGCATCCCGTTTGAGGTGGTGCCGGGCATCAGCAGTGCGTTAGCGGTGCCGGCATATGCGGGCATTCCTGTCACCCACCGGCAGACGGCGATTGCGTTTACAGTGATCACCGGGCACACGGCCGGAGAGGATGAATATGCCATTGATTGGGCGCGGATGCCGGTGCAGGGGACGCTGGTCATCTTGATGGGGGTGAAGCAGTTGGGGAAAATGGCGGTGGATTTGGTGCAGCACGGCCGTGACTCCCACACCCCCGTCGCCATCATTGAACAGGGCACAACCGCCGACCAACGCACCATTACGGGCACATTGGCCGATATTGCTGCCATCGCCCAGGCGCAGGGGGTGCGCCCCCCGGCTGTTATCGTGGTCGGCGAGGTGGCGGCGCTGCACCATCAACTGCGCTGGTTTGACCCGGCCACTACTTATCAGACTCAACCGGCTGAACTCTTTGCGGAACAGCCGACATTTGTGGGGGATTGAATCTAAGCTCTGGCCAGTCTGTGACCAAGCCGGGCGGCGCGATGGGGACACCGGCCGCAGCATGAGTAAAAACATGATTAACCATATATCCATCAAGACGATTGACACGCCGGTGCGGAATTGGAAACCGGCGAACCTGGAAAATATCAACCGGCGTTTTGAAAACCGCCCACCGGAAGAACTGCTGCGCTGGGCGCTGGCGACGTATGGCGATTCGCTGGTCGTCGCCACCGGCTTTGGCGGGTCGGGCATTGTGCAAATGCACATGATCGCCCAGTTCCGCCCCAAGACGACCTTTTTTTACCTGCAAACGGATTTGCTCTTCCCGGAGACGCTGGCGCTGCGGGATGAACTGGCGGCGCGCCTGGGCATCCAGTTCACGGAAGTGCATTCGGGGCTGTCGTTGGGGGAGCAGGCGTACCAATACGGCCGTGACCTGTGGGCGCGTAACCCTGACCTCTGCTGCCTGCTGCGTAAGGTGGAGCCAATGAAGCAGTTTTTGGCGGACAAACGGGCCTGGGTGACGGCCATTCGCCGCGACCAATCCCCCAGCCGGGCGCAAACGCCGCTGGTGGATTGGGACTATGCCAATGGGCTGATCAAGCTGGCCCCGCTGGCGGTGTGGACGAAGGAGCAGGTGTGGGAGTACATTGACCGCCACGACTTGCCCTATAACCGGCTGCGCGATGCGGGCTATGGCTCGATTGGGTGTGTGCCCTGTACACGGCCGTTGCAAGCGGGCGAGACGGACGAACGTGCCGGGCGCTGGGCCGGTACGGACAAGATTGAGTGCGGTATTCACATCCAGCCGGATGGGAAGATTGTGCGTCTAAGCCAGGTGGCAGGCACTTTGGAAGTGCCTGCCACCTTATAACATCCATGAAACCCTACCCCCTTTTTCTCATTGGTTTGCAAGACCGGCACTGCGTGATGATTGGTGGCGGGCATGAGGCGGAACACAAGGTAGCCGGGCTGCTGGAGGTGGCGGCGGCAGTGACGGTGATTGCGCCGGAATTGACGCCGACGCTGGCGCAATGGGCGGACGACGGCCGTTTCGTCTGGCTAGACCGCGATTATGAAGTGGGCGACCTGAAGGGGGCGTTTCTGGTGATTGCCGAACGTGCGGGGGTAGAGCGTAATACGGCCATTTACGAGGAGGCGGAGGCGGAACGGGCGCTGGTGAATGTGATGGATGATGTGGCCCATTGTAACGTGGTGGCGGGGTCGGTAGTGCGGCAGGGGCCGCTGGTAATTTCTATTTCTACCAGCGGGGCCGCGCCGGCGCTGGCGGTGCGGCTGCGCGAGGAGTTTGAGGGACGGTTTGACCCGGCGTATGGCACGTTTTTGGCGTGGATGGAGGGGTTACGGCCGTTCATTGCCGCCACTCATCCCCAATTCAGTGAACGCAAACGGCGCTGGTATGAACTGGTGGATTCGGAGGTGTTGGTGTTGATTCGGGACGGCCGTGAGGCGGAAGCGCGGCAGTTGATTGCGGAGATTATGGGGGTGGAGGTGAGGGGGTGAGGGCGTAACTCTGCGGGTGCGACGCACTTTGGAAGTGCGTCACACCTGCAAGGTCTCTGGGGGGCGTTAACCGCGTTCGCTCATGCGCGTGCCGCCAAACATTTCGTACTCGTTGCTATCGTCGCCATATTCGGCTTTGACGCCAGTACGTACCCGTTTCAGCATTTCCCACAATTCATGTCGCTTTCTCAGGCGTTCGTTCCGCGCCTCCGTCAACTGTGCTTCGATATTGGCAATGGTGGCCTCGGTGGCGTCTAACGCCGTCAACGCAGCCTGCAAATCGGCCAGGGCATAACTGCCATAATTTTGGGCAGCGCCCTGGACGGTCCAGGCTTCACGCACAGCAATTGCCTGTTCACGGGTATTGGATGGACTTCTCTGTCTATCGGCCATGTGGTTCCTCCCGCCCCATTTTTCCCTTATTGCAGAAAAATGGCGACGTTATAAAGAATTAACAACGGGGGCATTATAAACGGAGTGGGGAGGAATTTTCAACCAGTTTGTAACAGGTTGCAGAGCCAGCGCATGTTCCGCGCTGAGGTCAGCGCGGTGCATGTTTGCCTCAACGTGGTGCATGTCAGGCTTAGCGCGTTCCGCGTTGGTGGCAGCGCGTTCCGCGTTGGTGGCAGCGCGTTCCGCGTTGGTGGCAGCGCGTTCCGCGTTGGTGGCAGCGTATTCCGCGTTGGTGACAGCATGCACCGCGTCAGGCTGATCATTTGACCTGTGGGTGAGGGCATTTAAGGAGGGGTGGGGGTACGGCCGTGCGCCTTTCCTTTAGGTAACGGCCGTCAATAGTTTAGCACAGCTACGGCCGTTCGTCTCTGGCTTGTGTACGGCCGTACCCCCCACCAACCAATCTCGTCTCCCCTAGAAAAACTCATCAAGCGGACGGTAGAAATCCATTTTCGCTGCATCCGGCTGTGCCGCCCCATAGGCCGCCAGAAATTTATCTCCCCAACCAGGGCCAAAATTATGATTTGTACTGCGCCAGCAAATAGCCAAATCCTGATACCGGTCGGCTACGCCAGCGCGTCCCAGATCAATGAAACCGGAGACGCGGCCGTCTGCTACCACGATGTTGGGCAAACAATAATCGCCATGGGTAAAGACGAGGTCTTCGCTTACGGGGCGGCCTGCCAGGAGCAACTGATAAGCCTCAGTGATGGAATAGGTGCTGTCAAAATCCTCTTCGTCCACCTGCCCGGCCAGCATATGTTGGTGGGCGGTCTCCATTTTCATGGCTAATCGCTGGTCAAAGGGGCAGCCAGTGATGGGCAGACTGTGTATCTGCCGCAGCCCCGTCGCCAGCAGGTGTACGGCCGTCTCCTTTACCTCGTCCGGCCCATCATTGAAGTGGGTGAAGTCCATGCCAGGCACGGCCGTCATCAGCAAAAATACCTTTTCACCCGTCCTTTCAAAAAACAGCCGCCGCGGTACCGACAGTTTTCCATCCAACCAGCCCATCACCTCGGCTTCGCGTTCTAGTTCGGCGGTGTGATAACCGACGGCCGTCTTCAAATACCAGACCGTCCCCTCTGGTGTGACCAGCCGGAACACAGTGGCCTCTGACCACCCCAGATCATCTTTTTCCCATGTGCAGTCAGCGAGGAGTATGGCTAATTTTGGTGGTAAGGCGTCTACCATAGGGTTGTAAGGAAAGATATGGAGATAGGGAAATACCCTTCTTCCGATTTTACTCAACGCACATTATATGGCCTTAACCCTCACCAACCAATCACGTCACGACCGTACGTCTTGTGCTAAAATGGGGCGCAGCTATGGAAGCGGTAAACCTGACCTGGGAATGGCATATGCGCTGGGGGTCGGCGGCGTTGCTGCTGCTCATCCTGTTCTGGTATGGGCGCGGCTGGCGGCACGGCCGTAGCGCCATTTCTCACAGTCCACATCCCATCCGCCCCGCCCTCTTTGGCATCGGCCTCCTCTTGCTGGCGCTCGTCTGGCTCTCTCCACTCTATTTTTTAGCCACCCAACTATTTGTAGCCCGCACCGTGCAGCGAATCCTGTTGATTGGTCTTATCCCCTTCTTTTTGCTGCTCAGCAACCCCGCGCCCATCCTATTTGCCGGGCTGCCGCTGCGGTGGCAAAACGCGATACAGGGGTGGGAACACGGCCGTCCTCGTTTCTGGCAATTCCTCCACAGCGCCAGCAAACCCAGCGTCATCTGGCTCTTGTTTGTCTGCACCGTCTGGCTATGGTATGACCCACAACTGCACAACCTGACCTTGCGTTACCCCTGGCTGCATAATGTGGAAACGGCCGTGTTGTTGGCCGTCGCCCTCCTTTATTGGTGGCACATCCTGGCCGTCGCCCCCCATCTGCACACTCCCATGCACCCTGTCATCCGCATCCTATACGCCGTCATCGGCTCCGGGCCGGTTAAATTTGTCGGCTTTGTTTTGCTATTTTCGGCGCAACCTGTTTACAATTACCCGGCGGCCATTCAGTTTGATGGCCTTCACATAAATGACCAGGGATTGGCGGGCATCCTTATCTGGACGGTGGGCGGCGTGGTATATACCTGGACGGCCGTGTACCTGGCCCGCCAATGGATGGCGCTAGACGATGACAAACCCTATTTGCCGCACACCTACTGGTCAACGGAAGAAGCCATGTTAGCGCCTGGATTTAGTAAAAAGACAGAAACCGTACAGCCCAAACGGAACGGCCGTTTACCCAAAGAGATGCCCACCATGCAGGAGCATTTGCCCCATGTCTAAATATGATGAATTAACCCAACTCTACCGGCAATCACGCCAGACATTTCAAAAATATGAAGAGGATTGCTCCGCCTTCGCCCGTGAACTGGTCAGTGGTTTACTGGAATACATCGAATGGCCGCGCAACCAGGAGGTGACCTACCTGGCTGTCGGCGAGGAATTTGACGCCAGCAACAAGTTTTACGCTTTGGCGGGCGCCATGCAGATGGACGCCCAATCGTTCTGGTACTTTGGCGTGGAGCTGCGTCTGCAAGAACCAAACGGCAGTTATCCGCTGCCTCTGGTTCTCAGCTTCTTCATCAAGAAGATAGATGATTATTTCATCGTCAAATTGGGACCGCAGGGGCGCGAGTTGAAGATTCCCGAAAGTAAACGCGGCCAGTTAGAGCCATTTTATGAAGCCGTTTACACGCAGATCAAAGAATTCTTCGCCAAACGGTACGTGCAGGCCATTACCGGCAACGAGACACAGTTCGGCTTTATCACCCTGATATGATGCCAGACAAAATAACCCCTACCATCGCCGCCACTGCCTGGATTGCGGACACGGCCGTTGTGCGCGGCAATGTCACCCTGGCCGAAAACGTCAGCGTCTGGTTTGGCGCGGTGCTGCGCGGCGACGACGAACCCATCACCGTTGGCGAAAACAGCAATGTACAGGATGGCGCCGTCCTTCATGTGTCCGCCGGGTTTCCCTGTGTGGTCGGCCGTAACGTCACCATCGGCCACCGGGCCATCGTACATGGCTGCACCGTCGAAGACGGCGCCCTCATCGGCATGGGCGCCATCGTGCTGGACGGCGCCCACATTGGCGCAGGGGCAATGGTAGCCGCCGGCGCCGTCGTCTCGCCAGGGATGCAAATACTACCGGGCAAACTGGCCTTAGGCGTGCCCGCCCGCATCTTCGGCCCCCTCTCCGCCAGCCAACGAGAACTTGGTCCCCGCGCCGTGCAAAATTACGTAGCCCGCAAAGAGGCATATCGAACAGGATTGTATTGAGATTAGGGGACCAGGAGATTGAGCGATTAAATCACCTCCTCACCCTATCACCTCCTCACCCCATCTCCCCATGCCCACCCCCATTTCCAGCCCGCAAAACGACCGTATCAAAAACCTGGTCAAGCTGCAAAACCGGCGGCAGCGGGACGCGCAGCGGCTGATGTTGGTGGAAGGTGTGCGCGAAGCGGCGCTGGCGCTGGCCAATGGCTTTGTGCCGGAGGAGGCGTATGTCTGCCCGGAGTTGGCAAAGGGGGTGGAGGCTACGGCCGTCGCCGACCAACTCCATCACCTGGAAACAACCGGCCATTGTCGGCTCTTTACCATCACGCCAGAGGTATTTGGCAAGGTGGCTTATCGGGGCGAAAGTGGGGGGGTGCTGCTGGTGATTCCGTATTGGGCACGGCCGTTAGCCTCCCTCCTTCTCCCCGCCAACCCCTTCCTGGTTATCATCGAAGGCGGCGAAAAACCGGGCAACCTGGGCGCCATCCTGCGCACGGCCGACGCCGCCGGCGTAGATGCCGTCATTATTAGCGAGACGCAAACAGGCGAAGGTACGGATATTTTTAACCCCAACGTGGTGCGCGCCAGCCTGGGCGCATTGTTCACCGTGCCGGTAATAGCCGCCCCCACCGGGCAGGTGATTGCCTGGCTGCGCGAACGCCAGATTCAGATTGCGGCAGCTACACCAGAGGGAGAGGCATTGTATACGGCCGTTAATCTGCAAAACCCGGTAGCCTTAGTCATGGGCAGCGAAGCCACCGGCCTTAGCCAGACCTGGCTAGACGCCGCCGATACCCGGCTGCTCATCCCCATGGTCGGTCAGATTGACAGCCTGAACCTCTCCGTCTCCACCGCCCTCCTGCTCTATGAAGTGGTGCGCCAACGCAACCAAGCAAACCCCATCACATAGTTGATAGATGTCGCCACATATCCATGACACTTGGTATTGGCGAAATCCCGCCCGGCGGCGATAATTGCGGCAATGATCAGCAGTGCATTGCCCATCATTACTCAATTCACTATCCGCACATAAACAAATCACACAAGTTTCAAAACAGTGATGCGGTGAAATGTCAAGAGGCAAAAAAAGCCAAAATTGAGCAAAAAGCAGGCAAGCTAAAGCCAGCCTACCATCTGTGAACATTACCAAGTGAATAGCAGGTTACGGACAAAGCATGACCAGGCGGGGCTGGACTTTTTAGCCGTTCTTCTGACCAGACACTATCCTGGCTCGGAACGGTTCATTGGTCGTCAGCAGCCGCACAATCAACCGGACGAGCTTACGGGCGGTGAGAACCAGAGCGCGCTTATGGCGATGATGACGCACCTCATTGTGTTTTCTCTTGTAAAAAGCAGCATACTCAGCATCATGCACACGAACCAGCTGAGCAGCTTCACACAGATAGTAACGTAAGTACTCAGAACCAGTGCGCCTAAGCCGGGTTTCCTCGGCGACAAAGTCTGCCGATTGATGACGCGACCAACGCAGACCGGCAAAGGCGGCCACCTTGGCCTCATTAAAGTCAAAACGGGACAAGTCGCCGCTTTCAGCGATGATGCCCGCGGCCAGAACGGGGCCAATGCCAGGGATAGTGGTTAAGGTGTTGGGATGGTGGGTCATTTGGGCGGCAATGGCCTCATCCAAACGGTTGAGCAGTTGTTGCAGGGCGTTGATATGGCGTAGGCTGAGGGTCAAAGCGGTATGAACGGCGTCCAACCATTCTGCCGGTAGCTGATAAGAATCCTGGGCAATTTGCTGCAAGCGTCGGGCATTCTCCTCCGGCTGAGGGAAACGCCGTTTGCCGCGCACATCCAACCATTCGACCAGGTCGGCAAAAGGCATGGCCGCCACCGTTTGCAGAGAGGGGAACTCTTGGAGAACCGCCTGAGAAGTGGCGCTGAAGATATCACTGAAAGCGGGTTGGGCGGTGTACTCGCTGGCTTGCAGATAGAGCAGGGACAAGGTGTAGGACTTGACGCGCACCAATTCGCTCACCAGATGATAGCGATAGCGGGTCAAGGTACGTAAGGGCAGATAGTGGTCTTCCATATGAAAAGGATGGGGCAATTCTTTACCCAGGCGCAACCGTTCAGCGATGACGGCCGTGTCCCGTTCGTCTGTTTTGTCCCACTCCCCCAAAGCATGGCGATAGTTGTGAATGACTTTGGGGTTAAAGGCATACAGTGTGACTGGCCAGGCAGCCAACTCGGTAGTGCTCTCCAATTGGCAGAAGAAGGGCAGCCAGTAGTTACCGGTGGCTTCGGCGGCAATGTGAATGCTCTCTACGTTACCGGCTTGGGCCACTTCTGCCAACTGTTGGCTCAGGGCCGTTGTTCCGCGGCGGTTATTGGCTACTCGTAGGCAGTCAATAAGGGGCTGCCCTTGCCCATCGAGAACCTGCACTACGTTGGTGCGGCGGTGGATGTCCACCCCCACCAGTAAAGTATTGTTGGAAAACATAAGCACCTCCTTATTGTGGATATGAGCCGCAAGAGGAGTGGAATCCCTGAGTCCTGTTGAGGTCAACAGCCTCGCACAAATCAGAACTACCTCAAGGTGGTGTGTGCTTATCGGCCTGCTGTCCGAATCCACCCTGATGCGAACAAGATGCGAGTGAGAAGTTCCCAACAGGCTGAGGGGCGCACACTGTGACAAGAAGTCTTACCCTGGTGACAGGTTTCCCCAGAGTAGGCAACAAGGAGAACTTGCGCTCGCCTCTTGGGCTGATTTCAGCATCTCAGGGATTCCTTTTATTGTCAACGGGGTCATTCCCGTTACTTCATATCATACGAGGAGAACAAACAATGAAACGAGAATCCGTTAAGGTAGCCGTCACCGGCGCTGCCGGGCAAATTGGCTATGCCATCTTGTTCCGGCTGGCTTCCGGCGAAATCTTCGGCCACGACACCAAAATTTCTTTACATTTACTGGAAATCACCCCGGCGCTCAAGGCATTGGAAGGGGTAGTGATGGAATTGAATGACTGCGCTTTTCCCCTGCTGGAAAACGTTGTTACCACAGACAACGCCGAAACTGCCTTTGATGGCGTCAATTGGGCGCTGCTCATCGGTTCTAAACCACGCACCAAAGGCATGGAACGCGGCGATCTGATTCGGGAAAATGGCCCCATTTTCACCGGGCAGGGCAACGCCCTCAACAAAGCAGCGGCCGATGCCCGTGTCCTGGTGGTGGGCAACCCGGCCAATACCAACTGCCTGATTGCCATGAACAATTCAGACCTGCCCAAAGAACGGTTTGCCGCCATGACCCGGCTGGACCAAAACCGGGCTTACGCCCAACTGGCGCAAAAGGCGGGGGTGCCGGTCACGGCCGTGTCCAACGTCACCATCTGGGGCAACCACAGCGCCACTCAATACCCGGACGCGGAAAATGCCAGGATCAACGGCCGTCCCGCCATGGACGTGATTACCGACCATGCCTGGCTGCGTGGTGAGTTCATCTCCGTGGTGCAGAAGCGCGGCGCGGCCATCATTGAAGCGCGTGGCCTTTCCTCTGCCGCCAGCGCCGCCAGCGCCGCCTTAGACCACGTAAAAAGCATGGAAAGCGCCACTCCCGCCGGCCAATGGTTCTCCGCCGGTGTCGCCTCCGATGGCAGCTATGGCATTGAAAAAGGGCTAAACTTCTCCTTCCCCATCGCCAGTGATGGACAGGGCGGTTATGAGATCGTGCAGGGGCTATCCTTGAGCGACTTTGCCCGCGAGAAAATCAAACTCACCGAAACCGAACTGCAAGAAGAAAAAGCGGTCGTGGTGGATCTACTCTAGCAGTGCCAGGCACAGGGCAGAATGGCCTGGGAATTTCCAGGTTTCGCGCCCTGTGCCTGGCACTTTCGTTTTCATGCCTAGAAACACAAAAAGCCTCGCGAGGCGAGGCTTTTTGCGGGAAGAGGAGAAGAAGGAGAAAAGGAGGAAAATTGGATTTTTTGGGTTCATCGTTCCTGTTTTTGAACGATGACCATATCTTACAACGAAGATAAAAAATGCAATATGTTGTATGACTACATCCCCTATGTAAAATGCTTTACATTGCAGAAATTGTTGACGAATTTCACCCGAAATCATTGACTTACGTTGTTATCATCGTGTTCCTTAAGTAACCGTCTAAAAACAAGTTCCCATAATAGGGTTTTGCCTTAAACGATTAA
>DAOMOK010000018.1:0-155176 GCA_035444285.1 Chloroflexota bacterium | reverse complement strand
AACTCGTCCATGATGCGTATTTATATCACAGGTTTTGTACCTGTATAGTTACAAAAAGAATACATATAGTTCGCTGATTCGGAAACGCTTGAATGAAAGCACAACGCCGATAACAATTAGAAGCAAGATCAATACATTGACGAGTGAATGAGCAATTCCTATACCAAGTCTATCAAGCGCAGAAGCGACATTTGGCCCGAAAATGGGCAAAAGTGAATTGGCCACCATAACATCAGAGTAGGCTTTTCCATTTGCCCAAACTTGTCCAAGTTTTATACTGATGGTGTCGTTGAATACTTGCGACTGATAACCTGTAGAGATCATTGAACCGCCATTTTGGGAGTTGAGCCAAAATTGAGGAAGCATACCCAAAAAGAATATTATGACGACAATCTTTGCCTGGAGAAAATGGCGTGAAAGCAGTAAATAGGCAATAAGAGCTAGCAAAATGGATAGGCCTACCGTCCTAATCAGTTGTGTATATAGTGCAGTGACCGTAAAAATAACGAGAAATAGCCAGCTTTTTGCCTTATGTTGATTACTATCCCATACTTCAAAGAGGTAAAGCGTAAGTACCGCGAAAAAAAGGTATGCCGCTTCTGACATGACCATGCCTGAAATGCCCAGTATATGGGGGTTTAGCGCAATTAGTGCAATTAAAATTTCGAGATAAGGTGTTTCAATGCGCGTTGCAAAAAGCCTGTACAATATGGGGATGGATGCAAACCACAAGATAAAAGAGAGAAACTTTAGGATTTCGTAATTGCCAGGAAACAAAGCCACAAGAGGAGATAGCAGTATCGGCCACCCAGGTGGGAACGCCCATTCTATTGGAGCGTTTGGATAATTGATGAGGCGATATCCTTGTCTGGTAGCCAGACTTTCGGCCAGTACAATGTAATGAGCGTCATCATAGAATGCACCTACCTGAAATGAATCAAAGCGAAACAAGCCAATAACGACACTTGTAGATATTATTGCTCCTAACAAGATATTGAGAAAAGAGAGTTTTGGCTTCACACTGGGCATGAGTATTTGTCAATTAGGTAATAGCGAAGACAGGCTAACTTCTCCAGTAATAGGGAAAACGGCCGTTCTGAATTTATCAGACGGCCGTTTTCCAAACGCGCGACCGACAGCCGCTAAATAGCGACAACTCGTTACTGCCAGAGCAACAGGCTTCTATCCTCGCTGCGCCCGGTCTCCGACCGTGCTACTGCTGGGTATGCCTATTTCTCCTCTGGTTGCCGCTGGCCCAGCAAGGCCGCACACCTCACCAAGTCCCCAAACCCCTGGCATGGTTGGGGCGCTCACCATCGTTCGTCCCTCGCCCCAAACTGGCACTTTTTGTCTGGAAAAACGCCACCAGACCATCCCAATTGTTAAAACTGACTTTGCTGCCCGTGTGTGGATTTTCCACTACGATTTTCTGTAATTGGCGGTGCTGATCATAAGGCCACACCCGAACTACATAGGTGTCATACTCATTTGCCATATGTCTCTCTTCTGGACAGCGGGAAAGGCTGCAATATAATCTTTTGTTACTGTTCAGAGTAAATGGTAAATGGCGGCAACCTGATTTTTGCCCCAACTCCAAAAACAGTTAATTCATGTTACACAGCACATACCATAGTTGGGCAGCGTTAAGTGATCGTTAAATGAGTAGATCAATTCAAGTCCTGAGGGCATCTAAGCTCCTGAGAGCTTCCCCCAAAAAGGCACGGTGGTGAAAACAGAGGAGTTGAGACTCTACCTGCTGGGTGGTTTGCAGATTATGGACGGCCGTCTGCAAGACCTGACAACCATCCTGTCCAGCGCCAAAAAAGCCCAGGCCCTCCTCTGTTATCTGGCGCTGAATAACCACACCCATTACCGGCGTGATCTGGCGGGTAAATTTTGGGGTGACAAAAGCGAGAGGCTGGCACAGGGCAGTCTGCGGGTGGCCATCAGCGCCCTCAGAGAGGCAGGATTAGAGCCATATCTACATATCACCCACAACACCCTGGCTTTCAACCAGTATTCTGCTTATTGGTGTGACGCCGAAACATTTACCCAATTGCTGCATCAATTTCGCCATGGAGCGCAAACTGGGGACATTTCCTTGCTTCAGCAAGCCGTTGACTTATATCGTGGTGACTTTCTGGATGGGTTTATGTTGGGGGATACACCAGACTTTGATGAGTGGGTGGTGGTGCAGCGTGAACATTGGCGGCAGTTAGTGCTGACGGCGTTGGACACATTGGTCAATACCTTGTTAGCCACGAAACAATATGCCAATGGCATCACGTATGCCAGCCGTCAATTGACTATTGATCCACTGCGTGAGCCAACATACCGCCAACTCATGTGGTTGTTGGCGGGCAGCGGGCAGCGGCAGGCGGCGCTGGAGCAGTATGAAAGGTGCCGGGAATGGCTGCTGCTACAATTGGGTGTGGAACCAGAAGAGGAAACTACGGCCGTTCACGAAGCCATTAAATTCGCACCCCGTACCGGCACACGGCCGTTACACCTGCCGCCAGTTTTAGCCACCGAACAAGACGCGCCGCCCTTCCAGGCGCCGCCGCTCGTCTCCCAATTTGTGGGCCGCCGCCATCCATTGGCCTACCTGGAAGCGGCGCTCACGGTTCGTTCCGAATCGGCTGAATGGGTTGGCAGCCTTCTGCCGCCGCGCTGGGGTATTGTAGGCATGGGCGGTGTGGGCAAAACCACGCTCGCCGTGCAATTGGCCCACCGGCTGCGGCCTTATTTCCCCGATGGCGTCTTGTGGGCTACGGCCGTTAACGATGACCCCATGCATATTGCCGAGACGTGGGCCGCTGCCCTGGGTTACGACTTTGCCGGGTTGGGCACACTGGCCGAACGCAGCGCCGCCCTACGCGCCATGCTGGCCGAAAAAAAAGCGCTGCTGGTGGTGGATGACGTCACGCTGGCCTCGCCGGTTAAACTACTGCTGCCAGAAACCGGGGCATGCGCCATTTTGCTCACCAGCCGCCGTGAAGATACACTGCGCAGCCTGGAAGCAGAACTGTTTTTATTGGCTGAACTGTCGCCTGAGGACGGCCGTGAACTGCTGTCCCGGCACATGGGCGCGCACCGGGCTGCCGCTAACCCCGCAGCCGTGGCCGAAATCTGTGATCTGCTGCAAAACCTGCCGCTGGCGTTGGCTCTGGCAGGCGGCTATCTGAACCATCGCCCCAATCGCCCCCTGGCAGCTTTTGTGGCCCAACTGCACCAGGAAACCAGCCGCCTGAGCCTGGATCATGAAAACCGGGAAGTACGCGCCACGCTGGCCATTAGCTGGCAGGGGCTAGATGAAACGCAGCGCCATGTATTCTGTCAGTTAGGGGTGTTTAACGGCCGTGCCTTCCCCCCAGAGGCCGCCGCCGCCGTTGCCGAAATGGCCCTGTACCCCACCTTAGATCGGCTGGATGAGTTGGCGCGGCTGTCGCTGCTTACCCCGCTGCCAGGCGCCGGGTTGTGGCCGCGTTATCGCCAGCACGCGCTGCTGGCTGATTTTGCCCGCGAACAATTGGGTGATGAAAATATACCGGCGCGTGTAGCCGCAGACGGCCGTATGGCTGCCTTTTTCCTTTCCTTTGCCACCGCTCACCGCCGGGATCATGCCGCTCTGCGCCCGGAATGGGGAAACCTGGATGCCGGTTTGTCCGCTGCCTACAACCGGCAGTTGTGGGGAATGGTGCTGGATTACACGGCCGTGCTGCAAGAAGCCTGGTTTGCTCGTGGGCGGTACACCTTTGCCCGGCAGGCGTTTGCCTGGGCCGAACAGGCCGCCATGATGCTGGAAAACGACACGGCCGTGGCCGATGCCTGGTTATACAGCGGCATTGTCAGCATGGAGCAGGGCGATTTTGACGAAGCCTGGCAAAAACTGACGCAAAGCCTGGCGCAATATCGGGAACTCAAACATCATCAGGGGGTGACGGCCGTGCAGCGCAATCTGGCCCGCATTGCTCTGGACCGCGCCAGTTACGAAGAAGTGCAGGCATTGTTGGCGGAGAGTTTGCACATCAGCCAGTCCGTATTGGCGGACGAAGCCATCATCGCTGAATTGCTCTATTTACAGGCCCGTTTGCGCCACCGCCAGGGTGAAAATGGGAACGCCTGGGAACTGGCGCAGCAGGCAGTAGCAATGCAAGACCAGACCGGCGACCGGCGTGGTCTGGTGCGTACCCTGCGGCTGCAAACTTTCATTGCCATTGCGAATCGGGACCTGGAACTGGCGGCGGCGGTGAACGGCCGTGCCCTCTCCCTGGCCGAAGAACTCAACGACATCAACGAACTGGCAATGGCCCACCGCGGCATGGCCCAAATTCACTGGCGGCGTGGCGACCTGGCTGCCGCCCGCCAGTCGGCCGATTTAAGCATGGCGCTGCTGAAAAAAATAGGCGACCGCAAATCGCAGGCCTTGGTGCAGTTTCAATACCTGCTCATCCATAAATCAATCGGGGAACATCAGGCGGCCCTGGCTCAGGCGGCGCTTTGTCTACCCATTTTTGAGGAGTTAGGTTATAAACAAAATATCATGTTTGTTTGTTTTCACACCGGGGATTGTCTGGCAGCATTGGGCAAGTTGCCGGACGCCCACCAACAGTGGAGCCGGGCGTTGTCTCTGGCCGAGGAACTGCGCCTGCCCGGTTGGGTTCACGACCTGCAAGAGCGGCTCAGTCGGCATTAGAGAAGTTGAACTTCTAAAGTGGGACGTTGTTTTTAGACGCTTACTTAGTTGAGTGTTATTCTTTAGTGAGGAACCATGTTATTACGTATTCAGCTTATTCGACTCTGTATTGGAATCACCTTGTTTTTGATGATGGCTACCTTTTGGACCAGGCCCCCATTATCCCTTGCCAGCCAACCGAACCCTGACGAGTTCAATTGGGAAATCAGCGTGATTGACTCCACTAATAATGTGGGGCTGACGCCTTCTCTGGCCCTTCATCCCACGACAGGCAACCCATATATCAGCCATTATGATCAATCTGCTGGCGACCTGAAACTCGCTTTCCCTGTGACCATAGGGGGGGATTGTGGGCCGGGCAATACCTGGTCTTGTAATTCGCTCTACTTTCAAAACATAGATGAGTTTGGCTTGTATAGCTCTATTGCCTTCAACAGTCTGGGGCAGTGGGGAATTGTTTATTCTGCTGGTTTTTTTGGCAATGGGTTTCGTGGTATTCCGGCAGTGGGCAGCTCGGAGATATTTTGGGATGAAATAGAACCCCTTGACTTTGTAACCAGTAACTCGCTGGCTCAATACAGTAATGGCACAAGTGTCGTCTCATATACCAGCAAAGCAGGGCTTGGCGAACCTACCTATCTTCGGCTGGCAGAATATACGGGCAGTGGCGGGAATTGTGGGAACAGTTGGTGGTTGTGCCAGACCATAACCGAAATTTCGGGGTTGGGGGACAAGATACATCCCTTTTGATCAGCCAAAATATCCCACAACTGGCTTACCGGGATATTAACCAGCGACTGGCAATTGCCTTTCCGGGTGTGCCTGGTTTTGGAAATTGTGGGCCTGGAAATAACACCTGGCATTGCCAGGTTATTGATAACACGGTGATGGCAGATGGTATGATTTCTATCGTGCGGGAGGCATTTACGGCCGTTACCTACTATGACGCCACTTCCCAATCTCTGAAATATGCTCAATATCTAGGCAGCCCTACCGGTAATTGTGGGTCTGGCAGCAGTACCAATTATTGGCGGTGTATTACCATCGAGAGTGTTGGTTCGGCCAGCAGCGGTTACTTGAGCGGCGGCGATTTAGGCATATTCAACGGCCAGCCTTTGCTTGTGTATTACGACAATGATGACGCCGCGCACGGCATCTTAAAAGCGGCATATCCGTTTACAGGCGGCAACTGTGGCCCAATGGTTTCCGGTGAGTATACCTGGATGTGTGAAGTGGTAGATGATGGCAATGGCGTCAATGATGTTGGCTTGAACCCCTCTGTAAAAATAAGTTCAGATGGCTTTGCGCAGATTGCTTATTATGACAAAACTGCCGGCGACCTGAAATTTGCCAGGCAATTGCCATTGCCCCTACCGGACCACACCATTTATTTGCCTGTCATCGTGCGCTAAGGAACGAGAATTAAACAACTTGCATGAGACTGGAGATTAGAGATTGGAGATTGGTGGAGCATTCAATCTCCAATTCGTCGCCCTAATCCCCCTCAAGGGTTGCCGCCGTCGCTGTTATCATCTGGCCCTTTGGTGGGCCAGAAGCCGCTGGTGAAAATGGGCAGCCAACCGTTCCAGGCAATGGGGTCATCGTGATTGGTGGCCTGCGTTTTGAACCAGTCGCGCCACGTTTTGGTACGCCCTTTGCTGCGTACACTGACAGGGGCGCTGCCGTTATGCACCAGGCCGACTTTTTCATTGCCTAAATCTTTGAGGGTATACACGGCCGTGTCCGGCGGTGTGGCTATCCATTCTTCAAAACGAGCGTACAGTTCACTCAGGCTGGCGCTATCAGTTGACCAGGGAGCGGGCTGCTGCACATGACGGGTATTTTCCAGATAATTTACAAAGCGAATGGTGGCCTGGTTCACGGCCGTGAGCGCATCCTGCAAACTGGCGGGTGTAGTGCTGCCGGCGGGCACAAAGCTGGTGGGGCTGTGCCGGGCGCGCAGCCGCGTTTGCCAGCGTGTGGTTAATGCCGGAGCTGCTTCACCATAATTCAGTTCTTCCAGGGCGGTGCTGTAGGCAAACGGCCGTATCGCGTCCACCGGGTGTTCACCATCATCTGCCACCAGGCTGGTATAGGCGTTGTCATAGATCAAATCCTGGGCGCTCAAGCCAATCACCGGTCCCGCCACCAGGCAGCCATACACATCGGCAAACACCTCTTCAATCCAATGGTTCATCCACGGTGGATCAAGCGGGATGAAGGTGTGCAGTTCTGCTGCCAGCGTAGGCGCGTGATGGTAAATGTAGTGGCCGACCTCATGGGGAATTGCCAGAAAGTCACGGGCGGTAGCCAGGCAGGTGGGCGGAATGCCAATGAGCGCCACCGGGGCATAGGGGATGACACGAATATGGGGTGATTTGTGGAAGTAGGTTACGGCCGTACACTTTTCCGTCAGCAGCCCACTATGAAAGGCCACATCCAGCGCCAACTGTGCCAGCCGGTCCGCCTTTTCCAGCACGGGCCGGTTAGCTGCTGATTGCCGGTATGCCACCACTGCTTGAATGACGGCCGTGTCATACGCCACCTGATCCAGCGTAGCCCGGATTACATGCTCCTCCGGGTATACCATGCTTGGCAGCAATTTGCCGCTGGTAAACCCTTGGTAGAAAAAGTCAAACTGACTCCCGGCAAAATCGAGCAGGCACCCGGTGAGCGCGTGGGCATTGTGCATCCAGGGGTCACAGGCCGCCGCTTCTGTATACGCAGCGGACAGCGCCGATAAATTTTGTGACAACGCTTCCCAGCGTTGCCGCCACACCAAAGAATCTGTCAGGCACATCAGAACATCTCCATTTTGCAGCCGGGAAAGGGATTCCCTTTTGCACTAAATTGGGCCAGACCCTAAGGGTTTCAGAAAACCCTTAGGGTCTTAGCCTTGTCTTGCTGGAACTGTGTGGCATTATACGCAACTAAACTTACTGTACTCGCGCACTTTTCTGGCAGATACCTGACAATGATCTGACAGAAAAGTTTGCAACGTTAGTAGTAGGCGATTCATCGCCTTCTTACGGCGATAAATCGCCTACTACGAACACAATCCAGGAGGTGGCAATTGAGAATTTTAGTTACCGGGGCAACCGGTTTTGTGGGGCGGGTGTTGGTTCCCCTTCTGGTGCAGCAAGGGTATGCAGTGACGGCGCTGGTGCGTGAGGGGTATGCGGAGAGGGGATGGCCGCCGCCGCTCACGGCCGTGCGCCCTCAACTAGATGTGGTTTATGCCGATTTGCGCAACCTGCAACTGACGGTGCGGGCAGTGCGCGACGCCCAACCAGATGCCGTAATCCACCTGGCGGCAGTGGGGGTCGCCGATCCTTTTCTGGCGGTAGACACTGCCGTGCGCCACAACCTTACCGGTACCATCAACCTGCTGCGCGCCTGTTTTGAAAAAACGTTCACAACCCGGCAACTGATCGTCGCCCGCACCCCCGGCGAATTGACAAACCTGAACGTCTACGCTGCCAGCAAAGCGGCCGCCTGGAACTTTTGTGAGATGTACGGCCGTACCCAACAGTGGCCCATTCACGGGGCGATGATCTTCCAGGCTTACGGGCCGGGCCAATCGCCGCGTAATCTCATCCCGGCGGCCATCACCGCCGCCCGCGCCGGGCAAGATTTTCCCATGACGATGGGGAAGCAGCAGCGCGACTGGATTTACCTGACCGATGTCGTCGCCGGACTGACTGCCATGTTAGGCGCATCGCTCGTGCCAGGGGAGACGGTGGAATTGGGTAGTGGACAGACGGCCAGCTTGGTGGATGTAGTGCAGTTGATTTACCGGCTGGTGGGACAAGGTGGACGGCCGTTGCCTGGCACACTCCCCTCCCGCCCCGGCGAAGTGGAAGTGCAGGTTGCCAATGCTGTCCAGACTCGTGAACGAATTGGGTGGGGTACGGCCGTGAGCCTTGAGGAAGGAATTCAACAGACTTTAGCCATGAGCTAAAGATGGGTTTCAAAGTGGTTGGAGGAATGAGCATGCTCAGATGCCCGCCTATCATGTATCCATGCATATCTCGCACCGATATAGTCTAGCCAGTCCCGCATTTCGGGTAGATGATCAGCAGACAAACTCCCAAAGAGCTGCTCTGTGCTGACGCTGATAAATCTACCGTCAGACTCTACCAGTTTTTTCCAGACCTCCATTGGTGTTGCGCCCAGTGCCTTAAGTTGAGGTGAAGTTACCTTGCGAAAATCAAGATTATGGGCTGGGGCTATATGCAATACGCTAACTGTATCTGCCCCCATTTCTTTTGCCCGCTCCATTTCATGGGCTAACAATTGTTGTCGCATCAGTTGATAGAATGGTTCATAGAAAAGCACATCAAAGTCAGGCAGCAAATCTTTGTTGATTGGGCAATCGTCTCGGCTAAAAAGCGGCTCGTATATTTTGGTGCGATCTGTGCCGCTTTTGGCAATTGTGAAGGATGTACGGCCGTAAGACTCGGTATATTTCCACTCAATTAGCACGATTTGTCGCTTTCCATCTGTCCGCTTGAACATAACGGCCACATCTGCGCTGGTAAAATTTGCTCCACGTGTTCGTTTGCCATTTCGAGAAATTTTCTCACACAAATAATTTTCTTGCCCTATCCACTCAAAAGTGACGTATTGTTGATTTTCTATCGGAAGCATTTCACTAATGGCAGGGAAAACAGAACGTAACACCCTGACCAATGCTTGTGGCTTATCGGCAAACGGAAAAAGAAAATTGACGCAACAGACTTGTGAATCGCAAAGATGATTACTAGGCTTACCATGCTGACCATCATGCCATTTGATGCTTTGCGATGCAAAATAAGCGGGAGCACTCTGTCTGATTTCAGGAAAAAGATTTTCTTCAGCCTGCTCAAGGGGCATACAAAACGGCCGAGGCTTACCTTTATAAATCCCATCAACACGAGCCGCGTTAGAAAAATACGGGGAAACTGCTTTTAATCTTGTTTGTCGGAGCTTTTCACTTTCAAGAAATTCGCCCATTGGATTCCTCCTTAACTCGATGTTCTCAACCATCACCGCAAAATCTCCGCACCTGATGATTACTCAATGATCATATTATCAATCAACCGGGTTTTACCAAAGAAAACAGCCAGGGAAAACAAGACCCCGTTTGTTATTTGTTCTAATTCTTGCAGCGTCAGCGGGTGGGCGGCGCTGGCGTAGTCCAGCCGGGCCAGCGGTTCGGCGGCGACGGTGGCGGCCATGATCTGGCGCAGGTGATTGGCGTTGCGTTCGCCCTGCGTGTAGGCATCAGACACGGCCGTGAGTGCCCGATACAGCACGGTAGCCGCCTGTCGCTGTTCCGGCGAAAGGTAGGCATTGCGCGAACTCAGCGCCAGCCCATCCGCTTCGCGCACGGTGGGGCAAATCACCATTTTCAGGTTGAAATTGAGGTCGCGCACCATCTGACGCAGCACCACCGTTTGTTGGGCATCCTTTTGCCCAAAGTAGGCGCGACTGGGCTGAATGATGTTGAACAACTTGGCAACCACCGTGGCTACCCCCTGAAAATGGGTGGGGCGGGACGAACCTTCCAATGGTTGGGAGACCTGGCCGACGGTGACATAGGTTTGAAAGTCCGCCGGGTACATGGTGGCGTCGGTCGGCGTAAATACCAGGTCAACCCCTTCCGCCGCCAGCAGTGCCAGATCGCGTTCCAGATTGCGCGGGTAGCTGCTCAGGTCTTCGGTGGGGGCAAATTGGGTAGGGTTGACGAAGATGGTCACGGCCGTGAACCTATTCTCCTCATTCGCCCGGCGCACCAACGCCAGATGCCCTTCGTGCAAATAGCCCATCGTCGGTACCAGCCCCCAACTCCCCGTCGGGTCAGCCCATCGTATCTGCCGAACTTCGGAAATATCTCCAGTTACGATCATCACAACTCCTTTGATCATTTTTGGAGTAGAGGCTTTGACACATCGTTGAGCGACTCATCTTAATCTTTGCAATTCACCTGTCATTCCGAGCGGAGTCTGCGGCGCGAGGAATCCTTACCACTTGTACAGCAGAGGGATTCCTCCTCGAAGACTCGTCGGAATGACACGAGAAAGTTTAGATTATCAGTTATTAGGTTAACGGTATGTTTTGCCAGAACGGATGGCTAAAGCCTCTACTCCTGTTTAGACATGTGGGTGATTTGAGATTGGAGATGGGAGATTGTCGTCGGCGCATCATCCCCTAATCTCCAATCTCCAATCTCCAATCTCTTAACCTCTCTTAGCAACACTTCATTTGCGGGTGTGGGAATGTGGTATTCACGGCCGTACCGCACCACCGCCCCACATATCGCCTCAATCTCTGTGCGCGCCCCGCGCAGGATGTCTTGCAACATGGAGGATTGGTTGGTGGCTGTACCCCGCGCCACGTCCAGAGCGCGGTGGGCCGCGTCTGGGTACGGCAGCTTGATGCCCTGCGCCTGGGCGACAGCGGCGGCTTCACTGGCTGCCTGAAACATAATCGCCTGTGCTGCCGGGTTTTCGGCCAGATAACCGTTGGGCACGCGCAGCAGCGCCGTCAGCGGGTTGATGCCGGCGTTGATCGCCAACTTGCCCCACACCAGGCTGATGGGATTGTCTGTTAGATCGGTGGGGAAACCGGCCTGCTGGAACAGGGCGGCCACTTCGGCCAACGTGATGCGCGCACCCGGCCCGGTGGGTGGGGCCAGGTAGGTGTGCCCCATGCCGGCCACACGCACATGCCCCGGCCCGGCCATGGCCGCCCCGGCCGAGGTGATGCCCAATGCCGCCGGATGGGGCGTCAGTTCGTGGGCGAGCGTTTCCAGGTTGCCCAGGCCGTTTTGCAGGGTGAGAGTCAGGCCGTCGTCGGCCAGGAGTTGGCAGGCGACGTTGGCGGCGGCGGCCGTTTTGTGGCTTTTCACCAGGATGAGGGCCAGGTCGGCGGGGGCCACGTCGGCGATGATGTTGGTGGCGCGGAGAGGGGTGCGGTACGTGCGGTCGCGGCCGTAGCCGTCGGCCATTTCCACCAACAGTCCATCCTCACGCAGCGCCGCCAATTGCTCCGGCCATTCGCCGAGCAGGGTCACATCTGCCAACGGGTGCAAATGTGCCCCAAACAGGCTGCCCATGGCGCCGATACCGATGATGGCGATCTTCATAGGAGGGCGTTATTCGTAACCCGTTATCCGTAATCCGTAATCCGACGGTTTACGGTTCACGGTTTACGGTTTACGGTTCACGGATTACGTTCTTCCAACATCTGCTGGAACGCGGCCACTTCCGCTTCCGACATAGGGTAGGTGTGTTCGTCGGCCGGGAAACGGCCGTTGAGCACATCTTCCCGGTAGGCGTTCAGGGCGCTGACGATGACTTCATTCAGGCGGGCGTATTGTTTGACGAATTTGGGGGTGAAGCGGTCGAAGAGGCCGAGCAGGTCGTGGTAGACCAGCACCTGCCCGTCGCAGCCCGCGCCTGCGCCAATGCCGATGGTGGGGATGTGCAGCCGTTGGCTGATGGCGGCGGCAACGGGGGCGGGCACCGCTTCCAGGACGATAGCAAAACAGCCCGCTTCTTCCAGGATGATGGCGTCTTGCAGCAGGCGGTGGGCGGCCACGGCCGTTTTGCCCTGCGCCTTAAACCCACCCAACTGCGAGATGGTTTGTGGCGTCAGACCAATGTGCCCCATGACGGGGATGCCTGCCCGGACGATGGCCTGTACCGCCGGGGCTACATCCCGCCCGCCTTCCAATTTGATGGCGTCCATGCCTGCTTCTTTCAGGAAACAGCCGGCGTTGCGCACCGTTTCCGCCAGGTCAATCTGGTAAGACATGAAGGGCATGTCGCCCACCAGGAAGGGGTATTTGGCGCCGCGAGCGACGGCGCGGCAGTGGTGCAGCATCTCGTCCATCGTCACGGCGACGGTGTTTTCGTGGCCCAACATCACCATCGCCAGCGAGTCGCCCACCAGGATGATGTCAATTTCGGCCTGATCTACCAGCACACCGCCGGAATAGTCGTAGGCGGTGAGCATGGTGAGGGGGATTTTTTGCTCTTTGCGCTTTTGTATCTCTAAGACGGTTACTTTTTTTCGGGCCATCTTATTTTCTCCTTTCCGCACTTAAGGTGTGACGCACTTCAGAAAGTGCGCCGCACCTGATTATAACCGCACACGGGTTATAAGCTGACATTTTGCCGGGTTCTTTCCGGGCAATCGCATACTCAATTCCCGGCGATTGAAATGTCGCTCACGCGACGCTTCGCCCTGCGGCTACAAACAGCAAAGCCCACCTTCGTGGGCTGGTATATTAGTCGGCGAAGACCGACTTTTCACTTGTGGGCACGATTTCAACCGCTACGAGTTGTCATCCCCTATCCAACTGTCATAGCCGTCTTCAAGCATATGGTAACGGCCGTGCGCCCAATCATAAAAACTCTGCCAGGTGGTCAGAATCGTCTGAGTTCCTTCAATTTTTACCTTAACGCCCGCTTCCACAAGACGACGTATCTCCCGCAGATTACTGACTAACATCCCCCAGCCGGTAGGCCGCCGTCCTAAGGCGCCCAACTCTTCCCTTTCCTCATACAACGCATCCAATTCCTTGAGCCGTTCAATCGTAAGGGTGTATTCTTCAATGGGAATAAGAATGTTGATGCCGCTTTCATTGAGCGCCAGTGAAAAGGTCTCCTTACTTTCGAATAGTTTAGCCATAAATGCTTTCTCGAAACCAAACCAGGGCGTTGGCCAGCCATGAGACTTCGCCCAGCCTTTTAACTTCTTAAGGTCGGGCAGTTGAATTTGCGTTCTGCCGTCACGATGCATCTGGCGCACGTCGAAAAAATCATGAACATCTGGAGACACGCTTTGCCGCGCCCAGGCCGGGATATCAGGTATCATTTCAATGATCTCCACCTCATCAAACTCTCTACTGAACTTGTCAAAACGCTGGCACTGAGCCTGCCGAAGTGCCCACCCATCCCCGGCCCATTCCCCACTACCTTCCGCCAACCAACCGCCTTGCAAATCCCGCGCCGCGCAACCCAACACCTCCATCAGACGCGCTGGCGTTATCGTCTAATACCTCAACTGCAAACGGCCGTTCTTGCTCAACAAACGGTCTAGTATTAAGGATACGTTTATTGGCTAATAGCCTGTTTTCGTTCCTCTAGCGCTGCTTGAATAAGCGTGTAGATACTTGGGTTGTCAGCCTCAGCCACAGTCCGAATTTTCACATGGCGTAACTTCTTTCCCGTCCCTTCTAGAAGACCATCCGGGTCATGCAAGTCTACCCCCCTGTAAAATCCCAGATTGACCCAGGCAGTGTAAGGTAAAATATAAACATAGCCCTCGCTCATTTTCTTGGGACCAAGGCCATAGGTAGCGGCTCTGTCACCTAAACGAACAACCTCACATGCTTGTGGATGAATTGAGAAGATAATTTCACGTAATCGTATGAGGATGGGTTTTTGAGTTTCTGCTGCTATTTGAAGCAGTTCCTCAAAGGTTACGAGTTCCGTTTTTGTCATATGAAATACCTGCCTAAATATGTGATTGGAAATTGATGCCCAACACTTGAACACTTGAACGCCTGCAAACGATGTTAGGCGGGACGTCTGACCAATACCTTTGCCAACTTGCCTGAATGAAGCTGTTAATGCTTTGCGCCGAAGCGGACGGGTGGGATTGGCTGCGGCGCTGCCAATTTCAGTGATCTTATGATTATAACTGCATACGGGTTACAAGCTGACATTTTGCCGGGTTCTTTCCGGGCAATTGCATACCCACCCAATTCCCGGCGATTGAAATCGCGGCTACAAACAGCAAAGCCCACCTTCGTGGGCTGGTATATTAGTCGGCGAAGACCGACTTTTCACTTGTGGGCACGATTTCAACCGCTACGAGTTGTCATCCCCTATCCAACTGTCATAGCCGTCTTCAAGCATATGGTAACGGCCGTGCGCCCAATCATAAAAACTCTGCCAGGTGGTCAGAATCGTCTGAGTTCCTTCAATTTTTACCTTAACGCCCGCTTCCACAAGACGACGTATCTCCCGCAGATTACTGACTAACATCCCCCAGCCGGTAGGCCGCCGTCCTAAGGCGCCCAACTCTTCCCTTTCCTCATACAACGCATCCAATTCCTTGAGCCGTTCAATCGTAAGGGTGTATTCTTCAATGGGAATAAGAATGTTGATGCCGCTTTCATTGAGCGCCAGTGAAAAGGTCTCCTTACTTTCGAATAGTTTAGCCATAAATGCTTTCTCGAAACCAAACCAGGGCGTTGGCCAGCCATGAGACTTCGCCCAGCCTTTTAACTTCTTAAGGTCGGGCAGTTGAATTTGCGTTCTGCCGTCACGATGCATCTGGCGCACGTCGAAAAAATCATGAACATCTGGAGACACGCTTTGCCGCGCCCAGGCCGGGATATCAGGTATCATTTCAATGATCTCCACCTCATCAAACTCTCTATTGAACTTGTCAAAACGCTGGCACTGAGCCTGCCGAAGGGGCCACGCATCCCCGGCCCATTCCCCACTACCTTCCCCCAACCAACCGCCTTGCCAATCCCGCGCCGCGCAGCCCAACGCCCGTTTCAGCTGCGCTTCGCGTCGGCTGCAAGCTCTGTTAGGCGGCGATCAAGCGCATGAAATAATTACATTGAAATCGTTTGTCGCCTTTTTCGCGTCTTTTCACACGCACTTTCATCACTGTTCCCGGCTTTCCCTTATAATGATGTAAGGTGGGCAAAATTTGCGGGTTTTACCAATACTTTGCCGAAAAACAAGGAGCAATTTTTGACCGCTGCTTCTTGCAGAACCTTGACTTTGCCAACCAAGCGTGGCTTTTGCGGAGGCGTGTCAGGCTATGCTTTTTCAGCCTGACATGGTGGAGTAAAGGCAGCGCTCGATGAGAAGCGGTACGGCGAAGGCCCCGACCACATCCAAGCCATTTAGAAGACCTAATCAGAGCAGGGGTGTCTAAGTTATTGTTCATTTTGCCGCTCAAACATTAATTCAGAATTACTAGAAATATCCTTTAATATCATGTGGCTCGAACCCAATACCGATATTTCATAACGCGTACCAAAGATTTCAGAATCCAAAATTGAACACTCTATAAATCTATATGCGCCTGATGCTGTTTGGGTATCTTCTCCCGTAAACATTTCTCTAAAAAATTCTTCTGGGAAATTCTCGGGTGCATCCTGTGTCATCGCGTCAAATTGCTCCTGTGACATCAGTTGCCCTGATAATTGATACACTAAAGTGTGATCTTGTCTAAAAAAAGTCAACCTCTCTATTGTTCCAGTGTTGCCTTGATACAACCAAGACCCTTCTACAGCCGCTTCAATGGGGCAAGCTGTCGGAGTAGGGGGTAAATTTGTAGCAGTTGGAGTAGGGGGTAAATTTGTAGCAGTTGGAGTAGGGGGTAAATTTGTAGCAGTTGGAGTGGACGTAGCCTCTGCAATTTCAGTTGGTATTGGCTCATTAGGCGAAAGAAAATAAGGAAGAAAATTAACAAGACCAAATATCAATAGAGCAACAACTATTGCTCCTGTTATCCAAACCCAAAGATTTAGTGGTCTGGGTTGTTGAGGTGGGATTGTTTTAGCTAAGTACCAAGATTCGTCAAAATGCCAAGTTTCTTTGGGACGCAATTTTTGGCATTGATGTACCAACTCTTCAAGCCTTTGCCGATTTTTGCAGTAGTTGACAAGAGCTATTATTTTGTCTTTTTTATTTTGACCAGACAGATCGTCATAATCAATGCTTAGTTGAAAACATAAACCTCTTAAATCTGAAAGGTCGAAAGTTCTCGCTATTTTTTCTGCTAATTCTGGCAACTTCATATTTTGACTTCCACATTCAATTTGTTATTGTCCGCCGTTCAGTTGCTTAAGCTGCGCGCTCGTTTCCTTTGGCGCGTCAGCTTTAAGGTGTTGTTAGGGCGGCGTTTTGGTTTGCAGAACGGCCTTCAATTACCAAGATTTTCATGTTCGGCACAACACAACTTTACATAAGCCGCCCTAACACTTATTCAACTGCACGAATGCGGGATAAACCCCCGAAAATTGTCTTATACCGCGTGTTTTGCGGGGTAATCCCCCAAATCCAGGTACATACCCGGCAAAACCTGCGGTATAACATGAAAATGGGGGTTTTATCCGGCAAATGTGCATGATAATCTTTCTTGTAATGGTTAGCTCTGACATCCGCTAGTATAAAAGGCAACCGCTCAACCTACAACCTATAAACGGGATCAATGTGCCATGCCAACGGCCGTGCCCCCTCTATCCCCCTGACAAAACGACCTGCATCGTTTATAAACGTCACTTCATCGTTGATAAACGCCACTTGCCCGCCCCTGGCGAACTGGCTCACCCTTGTTTTCTAACGAGGAATTACACCCGGCCGGCCAATGCCTCAAAATAACGCCTCATGCTGAATGTCTGCCCGGAGAGAATAAACCGGGCATGGAAGAGGCGGGCCACCAGCACTACCAGCAAGATGGCCGCCCCCAGTTGCAGCCCGGCCGATAGCACCGCCTGCCACATCGGCACATCCGTGGCCGACATCCGGCCGATCATCCCCACCGGGGCGGTGAGCGGGAAAAAGCTGAAGAAGAGGGCAACCGGCCCGTCCGGCCGGGAAACAATCACGACATTAAACATGTACACCACAATCAGCGGCAGCAACAGGATGAACGATGCCCCGCGTGCGTCCTTCACATCCGGAACCAGCGCCCCCAGACCGGCCATCAGTACACCGTACATCGCGTATCCCAACAGGCTGTAAATGACCACCCACACCAATAACGCGGACTCAATGGTGAATCCGGCGGGGATGTTCAAACCCTGCCCCAGGTAGCGGGTCATAATAAACATCACCATCACCCACATGGAGATTTGCAGCAAGCCTAACAGGCCCACTGCCACTATTTTTCCGGTGATGAATTGCCGTGGCGAAACGGATACCAGTACCGACTCAATCACGCGGTATTTCTTTTCGTCCGTCACCGAGTTGACCAGCATCCCGGATGGAATGATGATCGTCATATAAATGATAAACACCATCAATGTCGGCATCAGCGCCACAAACCAGTTTTCTTCATCCACAGCCGCGACCTCCTGTCTCAGTTGTGTGACCTGCACAATGAGCGGCTGCCAGACCGCTACCGCCTTTTCCGGGCCACCCAGTAAGTTGGTCAGCAGCAGCCATTCGACAACGGCCGTGTTCACACCGCCTTCAAAGGGGACAAATTCGGCCGTTACATATGCCAGCGTGTCCTCTTGTTGGTAACCGGCCGGAATGATGAAAAAACCCTCTATCTCCCCCGCTCTCAACGCGGCTTCGGCCGTGGCCTCATTTTCAAAACGGAGCAGGCTTCCAGGAGGGATGCCTGGCGGCTCACTCACCGCCAGCCCGGCATAATCAACGTAACCCTGCGGCCCTCCGGCCTCCATTGCCGGGGCGGTTTCTGCCGAATCCGGCCGGTTGCGGTTGACCAGCATCACCACCAGGGCAATGAGGATCAAAATAAGGGGCAGTCCCACCGTAAAAAACACAAAAGTTTTCCGTTTCAACGTCATCTGGATCTCATGGCGCATGACCAGTAACATTTTTTTCATCGTAACTACCCCTTATAGTCAGCCGGTTGTCGCTGCCCGTCCAAACAACTGGGCCAGGCGCAGCGGCTTGCCGTAATGGAGCATGCCCAGCCGGAAAGCTTTGGCAGCAAGCAGGGCCATCCCCAGCGTACAAACCAGCGAAATGGCAAAGGAGACAAACACCTGCCACCAGGGAATTGAGGACACCAGCATCCGCAGCGCAAAAGTGGTCACGGCCGTCGGCGGCAGAAAACTGAGCACCAGCGCCAACCAACCCTGTGGATTCTCGACAATGGTCTGCACCATAAAAAACGGCGCAAACATCACCAGAAAAGCGATAGACCCCATTTGCTGTGCGTCCGAACTTTCCGTCATCATCGAGCCAACGGCCGTGAAGAAGGAAGCCAGGAAGAAAAATGCGGGAACGGAGATGATCACCATTTGCAGAATGTCCCGCCAGCGGGGATTTAGCTCCATCAGCCAGGAAACACCGGCGGCCCGGCCGATCACCACCGCCGCCACCAGGCAGGCCAACCACACCAACAACTGCATGGCAGCAATGCCCACCCCACCCAAAATTTTGCCGGTCATCAATTTCCCGGCCGATACCGAGGAAACCACGATTTCCATGGTTCGGTTTTCTTTCTCCTTCACCAGCACCTCCATCAGGTAGCCGGAAGTGGTCATCGCCAGGAAAGCGACAATGACCGCCACAAACAGCGGCAGAAAATCGGAGAGGGTCGGGTCGGCATTAAAGTTCCGGTGTTGGTCCAGGGCATGCACGGTCACAGCTACTCTGGTGAGTGCCCGCTCGGCCACCGCCGGTGGGTAATCGGCCAGATGGTTGCGGCGCACCATATCCTCAAATGCAAACTGCACCTGGTAGGGAATGGTCGTGAAATAAATGAACTCTGCATTTCGGGATGTTTCAAAGTCAACCGCCAGCACGTAGTAGGCGTCAATCTCCTCATTTTCCAGCGCAGTCTGGGCGGCTACGGCCGTGTCAAACTGTTGCAGCACCGCATCTTCACTGTCTAATGTGGTGTCGGTCAGGAAACCGGCTGGGTCTACATAGCCCAGCCGCGTAACCTGACGATTCAGCCTTTCCCCCAGCACGCCCAGCCCCACCGTCAGCGCCAGCAGCAGCGGCAGGCTGAACAGCAAAACCCAGAACGTCCTCTTGCGCGCCTCAAACAGGAAGTGGTGGCGGGCAATCAGCCATATGCGCGACATCATTCACCTCCTGTGCCCTGCCCCTGCACCACCTGGATGAAAATTTCATCCAGGGTAGGAGCGGCAATCTCAAACTCCTCCACTGGGGTTCCGGTTTTCACCAACTGCGAGAGAATCCCCTGCGGTGTCATTTCCCCCGCCAGCGTCAGATGCATCGCGCCGTTGTGCGGACTGACCGACTGGACGCCATCCAGCACCGGTATTTCCCCCTCCACTTTCAATAATACAGCATGGGTGGAAAACTGGCGGCGGATGTCTTCCAAACGGCCGTAAAGCACGTTCTGCCCTTGATTAATCAGCAACATCCGGTCGCATAATTCTTCTACCTTGTGCATCATGTGCGTAGACATGATGATGGTGGTTCCCGCGGCGCGTAGTTCCAACATTAAATCATTCACCAGTTGCGTATTCACCGGGTCCAGCCCGCTGAACGGCTCATCCACCAGCAGCAGCTCCGGGTTGGGAAGCACCGTACTGATGATTTGCGCCTTCTGCGTCATCCCCCGGCTCAACTCCTTCACCTTCTTGGTGCGATGTTGCCATAGGTCAAACCGCTCCAGGTAACCGCGCAGGCGGTTATGTGCCTCTTTAGCCGATAAGCCCTTTAATGTGCCCAGGTACACCAGGCATGATTCCAACTCCATCTCCTGGTACAGCCCCCGCTCTTCGGGCATATAGCCGATACGGTCTTTTTTCTCCTCTGTCATCGGCCCACCAAAAATGGAAACCGTTCCCGCATCCGGCCGGAAGATGTCCAACAGCATACGGATGGAGGTGGTTTTGCCGGCGCCGTTTGGCCCCAGCAGGCCGAATATCTCTCCTTTGGTTACGGCAAATGAGACGTCGGTAACGGCATGCACATTGCCGAATGATTTGGCCAGATTGCTGGCTTCTACCGTGTACATGGTAAGTTCTCCTGGTTTTTTAGCTGTTTGCTTTTAGCGTTTGACTGCTGATTGCTGTTAACTCCTTTGTCAAAAAGAAGCGCCGATGTCCGGCAGGAAAATCGGCCAATTCACCAAAGACGCGATAACCATACTGAAGGTAAAACTGCGGCGCCTGAAAGCTGAATGTGTCTAAAAAAACGTGTTTTGCGCCACGTTTGCTCGCCTCCTCTTCCATCGCCAACAGGAGACGGTGACCATATCCACGCCCGCGAAACTCATCCTTGACCCACATGAGATCCAGGTGCAGCCACTCCCAATAAATTTCCCCAAGCGCACCGCCAACGATTTCCTGGTTGGGAGAGCAAAGGGCAAAACAAATGCGCTGGAATCCTTCTTCGCCAGCATGTTGGATATTAAATTTCTGGAGACCTCTGCCGATGGTCTCCCAGGCAGCCTCTTCGGGTTTCTCGATGTAGACGATTTCGTATCCTTCATCCATGATCTTCTACCGCTCCATCATAGTCCATCACGCAGTCCATCACAGCCTATCACCCCTAAAGCACAAAAACACCAGACTGAGCATACACCACCCGGTTGGGTTTGTAATCGGTTAAACGTAATGCGGGAATAGTGATCTTTGTCCAGATACTACAACGGATTGAGGTATAAGCGGATAAATTTCCAGAGAATCCGTTCAACCCTTTATCCGCTGTAGTCATGGCGAAAAACTAAAGACAGTACCGAATTGTTACAATTCTCCTGACAACGGCCGTCTGCTGGATTTTTGAGATAAACTTGATGGTATGAAACGACGCCGCTTGATCTGGATATTGATAATCGTGATGTTGATTTGTCTGGCCGGGGTATTAGCAATCTATGTAACCATTGGCCGGCAGGTGAATCTGAGGGGCATGTTGGGGGGCGGCAGCGAGACGGCCTTGCAAGCGCCGCCCGGCTTTGAGGTGGAGCTATTTGCCAGTGGGCTGCGCGGGCCGCGTTTTATTGCCTTTGGGCCGGATGGGGTGTTGTATGTGGCCGACCGGGGCAATAACCGCATTGCCATGCTGCCAGATGTGGACGGCGACGGCCGTGCCGATGACATCCTCCCCTTTGCCGACAATGTGCCCAGCCCACACAGCCTGGTTTACCATGAAGGGGCGTGGTACGTGGGGGTGCCCAGTGGCGTGGTGCGGCTGGAAGACCGGAATGGCGACGGCCGTGCCGAGGTGCAAACCACCCTCATTGACACCTTCACCCCACCCGGCCAACATAGCACCCGCACCGTCATCTTTTTGCTGGACGGCCGTCTGGCCCTTTCTGCCGGTTCCACTTGCAATGTGTGTGATGAGGACGACCCGCGCCGGGCGGCTATTACCGTGTATGACAGCCCGGTGGGGCAGGAGACGGCCACCGGTGAGCGTGTGTTTGCCACCGGCCTGCGTAACGCCGTTGGCCTGGCCATTCACCCGGAAACAGGCGAATTGTGGGCCAGTAACAACGGCCGTGACCTGATGGGTGACGATCTGCCGCCAGAAACGATCTATATTGTGCGTGACGGCTTGCACTACGGCTGGCCCACCTGCCACAGTGGGGATGTCATTGACCCGGACATGGGCAGCCCGGATAGTTGCGAAGGGGTAGAGCCGCCGGTAGCCGAGATGCAGGCGCACATGGCCCCGTTGGGCATCGCTTTTTACACCGGTAGCGCCTTCCCGGCCGAATACCAGGGTGATTTGTTTATTGCCCAACATGGGTCGTGGAATCGGCGGTCGCCGGTGGGTTATGCGGTGATGCGCCTGCCGTTGGATGGCAGCACCCCCACCGGCCCGGCCGAGGATTTTATAACGGGTTGGTTGAAGGAAGATGGCACGGCGGACGGCCGTCCCGTTGGTCTGGCGGTGGGGCCGGATGGCGCACTCTACATTAGCGATGACAAAGCGGGATTGATTTACCGGGTAACAGCAAGACCCTAAGGGTTTCAGAAAACCCTTAGGGTCTTATCGTTGCGGGGCAGACCTGACAGGTTTTCTGAAACCTGTCAGGTCTTATTTTACCTATTCAAAATCAAACTGCCACGAGGCATCAAAGTCGTCCTCAGCCATATCATAGGTCAGCACGGTTTGTGCCCCGGCCGACCAGCACCATTTGTCATTCCACCAGCGGGTAGACCACGAGGTCCACGTCTCCGGTTCACAGGAGCCGATGCCACCGGCTACCCATGCTTCCGCGGAAAGCTGTTCCACCACCGGTGTGCGCTCATAGGTGAAGGTGATGTCGCCGCGGGCGCTGACTACCTTGAGGTAGTTGGTATGCACAAACGCCCCGGCCAGGCCGCCGTAATACTGCCCGCCAGCCTGGTCTGACCAGTACCAGCCGCCAAAACGCATCCCGCCATTAACCGTCATCACTTTAGCCACTTTCTGCCCGTTGACCGTTGTATCCCCGTACAGGCGCACATACGCCCCTTTGAGCAAAGTGGTAGACGTATTCTCGCCGGGTGCAGCCGGTACGATGTGCAGATGATCCAGCACATCCGGGAAGTGGTTTTGCAAAACGGGGCTGTTGGGGTCAATGGTTCCGGCCAACACCTGCCCGCCAAACGCGCCTGCTTTGAAGGGCACAAAGTTCCAGGCGGCTTCCAGGTTCAGGCCGATGTAGCGCAGCACCATGTTGTTGTCTTCGTCGCCACCCAAACCGATGGCGCCGGTGGCTTCTTCCAGGCTGATGTTCCACATCTCCAACTTGTGCAGTAGATTCACATCTTTGTGCAGGCCCAGACCAGCTTCAATGGCCTGCGTGCTGGGGTTATACAGGCCGGTGATGTCCAGGGCTACCTGGTTACCCACCAGGATGCTCTGCACGTTGACCCCTTCCAGGATGTAGTCCCCATAGCGGCTGATCATGAAGCTGACCATATCGGCGTAGAAAATGGGCTGCGGCTCACCATTTAGCTGCACGATCAGTTCCATGGCTACCTGGAAAGCCTCTAGCTGCATCCCCAGCCCAATGCCATCCACTTCCACCTGGCCGCGTAGTTTGTTGAACTGCGCCCCTTGCGCGGCGACTGCACCCATGGCGCCGCCGCCAAAGTTAGTGGGCAGTGATTGGCCGGGCTGGCTCTCATATTCGTTGAGTACCTGGGTAGTGATGCGGAAGTTGGGATTGGCGAATGTGCCGTAGGTTGACCAGACATTGGTCGCCAATGTTTTGTAGCCATCCCGTTTGGCGTTGCTCATGCCCAGTTGGGCAGCCCAATTATTCATGGTGGTATTACCGGGCATCGGTGGGTTTGCTCCGTTGACCGTTTCGGCCATGGCACGGAACACGGCCGTACCCGAACTTTGCCCCAGGAAGAAGTGAACGTGCGCCGGTTCCATGATCACGGCCGCGTCCATTTGCATGATTTGGGCGCTGATGGGCAGACCGTAGACGTTAATGGCGATGGGGGGCACAAACCCATATTGGCGGAAACCGAGCAGCAGACCGTGATTTTCCAGCGCGCTGGAAGCATAGACCAGGTTGTTGAATTCGTGAACGACCTGCACCATGGGCAAGTCCACCCAGACCCGCGCCCCTTTCAACTGTTCGTCAAAACCAACATAGTTGTCGTGTAGCTGCATCCGCATATCCGGGTAATCGCCGGGCGCACCCGATTCACGCACCAGCAAGCCAAAGTAGGGGGCGGCGATAGCGCCTTGCACTTCCACAAAGCCGATTTGTGACCAGTCGGTGATGGGGGGTGCGGCGGCGGTGGCGTTGGCGTCCCACACGGCCGTTTCGCCCAACGTACTCAGCCGCAGCCCGGTCAGCAGCAGGGGGAAGCCGTCGAATTCAAAGTTAGGCCGGTTGGGGGCTACCAGGATGTCATCATGCGGATTGCCATCCGGCCGGAAGCCGACGCCGACGCCCACCAGCGTGGGCGCTGGTTGACCGGGCAGCGCCAGATGGGGCAGTTCCAACGCGCCGATAGTGCGCAGGACACGATCCCAATGTGGGTAGCCGGGCAGGGCGGGCAGCGCCCCTTCGTCAGCGAAGACGGCATGGTTGAAGTTGACGTTGGTGTTCCAGTAGGCCAGATTTTCGTAGCCATTGAGCAGTTCCCCGCCGCCAATGCAGCCATCCAGGCCAAACCACATGGAGATGAAGCGCAGGTCGAGATCGGCTGGGAACGGTAGATCAACATCGCCGGTGATGTGGCTGTCGTAGACGAAGTTGTCCAGGAAGGAGAGGTCGAAGTTGTCAATGTCGGCCTGGTAGCCGTGAATGTTGGTGCTGAGCGGCGTGCTGATTTGCGCCTGGAAGCGTTCACTGATGCCGCCGTGCCGGATGTAGCTGTCTACGACGGCGGGCAGCATCGCCAGATCACCAGAGGGACACGCTTTCCAGAAGAGGCCGTGATCGGCGCGGCGCAGGTTGAGGCCCGGTTCCAGTTCGGCCGGGTTTTCCAGCCCCAGGTCTATTGTGTCGCCGGGGCGGGTGGCCCACAGGGCAGAGGTTGCCAGGCCGCTGATGGTCTGACCGGGGCGCTGGCTGGTGGTGAGTTGACCCAGATAGAGTTCGGCATTGAGCAGACCGGCGACGAAACCGTTGGGCAGCATCCATTCGACGGCAGGGGTTTGGGGCGTCACGGCCGTATACAACCCACCCCGGCTGTCTACTCCCAGCCCGGTGAAGGTGACAGTTACCGTTCCTTGCGGCACTTCATTGACGGTCTGGTGGTAGCTAAACGTGGCTGTGCCATTGCCCAATGATCCGGCCACAATCTGGCTGTCCGCCAGGGTGAGGCTTTTGTTGCCGGGCAGGTCCAGGCTGAAGCCATAGGGGTAGCTGGCCAGGTAGCTCATGGGCACGGCGCTGTTAAACACGCCAGCCAGACCGGCAGGGGTGATGTGGGTGCTGTTGGCTATGCCAGTGTAACGGCCACGCAAGAAGCCATCGTTGGCGTCGCCGGCATTCAGATTGCCGGGGCCGGGGCGCTGATAGCCATTAGCCGCCGCCGGGTTGTACCGCTCGTAGTAATCCATGCAGCTTCCCGCCATCTGAATACCGGCCGGGGTGACAGTGAATGAACCGGTGGGTACGACGGTGGTGGGCATGGTTTCCAGATTGAAGCCCAGAATGGGGTCTTCGCCCGCGTCACAGCCGTGGTTGGCGATGTTGCTGATATTGGTCTGGAAACTGAACTCCAGATTGGCGTTGAGCGCCAGGTCGGTACCGGCTAGATTGAGGGTGTCTAGCTCTTCGCCGTAGGCGTCAATGGCGCGCATGGTGGTCGGCAGAATGACGCGCACTTTACCGGAGCCGTAGTTGATGTTGGCGAAAAACGGCCGTGCCATAATTTCCGCCACTTGATACGCCAACCCATCTGCGGGCGTGACCAGAAGGGGCGCGCCGGTGTTGGCGATAACGTTGACGGTAACGAAACCGGTGCAAACGTGGTTTTGGGCGTCGGCGACGGTGATGTTCTGGAACTGCATGGGGACGAAAACGGGTGCGCCATTATGGATGACGCGCAAGTCGCCCCAGCCGGAAATGTTGTTGCCGATCATGGCGGTGATGATCAGGTTATGCACCTCAAAACCGTCGCCGAAGATCAACGGCTGCGTAAAGTCGTTGCCGTTGGGCAGAATGGGGGTGCAGTTGGGGATGAAGATGGGCTGATTGGGGGTGTACAGGGTGCTTTGCACCAGCCCTTGCCCTACGGGTACGGGGATATAGCCACCCGCCTGGGGTTCGGGGTTGGTATCGAACTGCATGGGGATGGTGTAGCCAACCGGCTCGCCGGTGCGCCCGTCAAACTCCATGATGCTGTAGAAGTAACGGCCGTGTTGGGCGCTGGCGTCTATGTAACTGGCGATACAGGTGCTTGATGGGAAGATGGGCGTGATCTGGTTGTAGCCCTCATCCAGGTTGACGCTGCGGAAGACGGCGTAAAAGCGCGCGCCATCAATGGGTGTACCTGGTTCACACGAGTTCCAGGCGAGCATGGCGCCGGCGTTGGCGTTCCATTCAAGTTGGGTCAGTTCAAAGAGGACGAGCGGGCGACGGCCGTCGCTGAGGGCGCGGTAGAAGTGTGGCTCGGAAGTCAGTTCACCCAGGCCGAATTTGAGTACGGCCGTGACGGTGTAGCTGTACAGTTTCCCGGCGCGCACGTCACTATCGTTGTAGGTACGGACGCTGGGGCCAATGCCATTGATGACGGTAAGATCGGGGTCATTTCCGGAAACGGTCTCCCGGCTGAGGCGGAAAGAGCCGATGAGGGGAGAACCGGGCATGTCCCATTCGACGCGGGCGGTGGCGTTGCCCTGCTCGTCCAGGGCGACCGTGGTGATGTTGGTCAGGATGGGGTTGGGCAGATTGGGCGGCTGTTGGCTCGTCCACTGGTCAATGGTAGCCGGGTTGGATGGCTCAGAGATGTTGCCAAATTCATCCACCGCCCGCACCGTGCAGGCCACATCAAACAGGGGGAAGGGTGGTTCGTACAGGTCGGTGATGACGAGGGCGGGCATATCGCCGTTCACGGCCGTTTGCTCCAGCAAGAAAATCTCGTCGCTATCTTCCCAGAAAGTACAGCCCACCAGGTAACGGGTCACGTTCGTGTCGCCGTCAGCTATCAGGCAGTAGTCCGGCGTGGGGTCGCTGGGGGTGGCGGAGCAGTAGTAGGCGGACAGTAACGGCGGGCCGGGTGGGGTGATGTCGTGCAGGGTGGCGTGGACGGGCATGGTGTATTGGCTGCGGTTGCCGGATGCGTCTACGGCTTGCAGGCGATACCAGCGCGCCTGGTCTAACTGCGGGTCATTGTCCACCCATTGGAAGGTGCTGGCGTTGACCACAGCCACTTCTAGCCAACAGGCGGCGTCATTGGCGCATTCGGCAGCGGGGGTGGTGTTGTTGAAGGCCAGGGTGCGCTCGATGCGGAAACCGGCCAGATCAGCAGGCGGCTCGGGCATTTCCCAGGAGAGTGTAACCTGAGTATGGTTGGCATTGACGACAGCCCGCGGATTTTGTGGCGGCAGGGGGGGCAGGAAGTCATAGGTGGTGACGGGCACGGCCGTGCTGAATTGGGCGCTGTGGGACGGCCATTGCCGGATTTGCCCCAGCGCATCACGTGGGGCCACGCGATATACGTAGTCGCCATGCGCCGGGGTGGGATCGGCGTAGAAATGTTCAATCATCTGGTAATCTTGCCCGGCAGCGTCCGCCAGAATGACGCCAGAATGCACAATGTCCGGCGCGGAGGCGGCAATCGGCTGCACGGAAATTTCGCCGTTGACCTGGGCGAGGGCGTTGGGCGTAGTACGTGGAGCGCGGTAAATGTCGTAGCCAATCGTCCAGGCGGCGGGGAAGGCTGTGCCTGCCGGTTCGCCCACATCCCAGCGCAGATAGGCGCTCTGGTGGAAGCGGCGGTCGGCCTGCACCTGGCCCCAGTCGTCTGATTTGGCATGGGTGAGTTCACTTGTTTCGGGATTGAGCTGCACGGCCTGTACATTTTGCGGCGCGGGCAGCGGCGTGAGCTGCCCGGCAATGAGGGTGACTTCACCCAACTGTTCCCCATCGGCGGCGCGTACCACGCGGTAGCTGTAGGTGGTTCCGGGCGCAAAGTCGGTGTCCAGATAGCCCCAGCCGTTGATGAGGGCGATGGGGTAATACTCGTTGCTCAGCTTTTGGGCGACGAGCATGTTTTCATCGAGCATGGCATACAGGCGGGGGATGCTGGTGATGTTTTGGTCGGCGTATTCCTGGCGCAGGTCGTCATAGAGGGTGGGCCAACGGCCGTCGGTGGTGTTCAGCGTCAGGATGGCGGCAGCATTGTCTGGCTCACGGCCGACGGTTGCCAGCAGTTGGTATGCGCCAGCACCGGTACGGCGGTATACCTCGAACTGGGTATTGCAGTTGGCCGTGCAGAACCAGCGGATGAGGGTGCGGTCAGCGCCGGTGGCGTAACCGATGGTCGGCTCTTCTGGCTCTTCCGGGATGCTGATAATGGGCAGGAATGTCCGGTATTCGACCCCGGCGTGTGTGACCGTTTGTGACCGGGAGGCGAAGCTCATGGCGAGGACGGCCAGGAGCAAAAGCAACCCTTTGAGGGGGGTCAAGTTTCTAAGTGAGAACAGTTGTTGATTCATTGTAAATAAATCTCCTTGAATAATGAGGCCCGTAACAACATGAAGTTACGGATTTACACAACATAGTAAAAATGGGTTGGCTTTCAACCTGAGCCGCAGCATACTCACTTCTGGCAGTGAACGAGTCTAAACTTTGAGCGTTTCAGTCTAGTAATGCCTTAGTTTTTGTGTGCTGGCGACAGCCAGGAGCAAAAGCAACCCACTTCACGCGACGGCCGTTTCCTGCACTGCCTCTTGCATGGTGGTGGCTAAGACGATGTAGACGGCCGTCCACGCCTCTTCAACTTCAGCCGTGAACTGTTCGCCCAAGCCCTGGGCCAATGTCCACAGCAGCGCCGCGCCTACGGTCTGGTAATGCTGTTCCTGAACGCCGTAGCCCATGTGCCGGACGCCAAGCTGGCGCACCGCCGGCAGAATGCGTTCCGGCTTATGCAGACCGGAAACGGCAAAAGTCAACGTGGTCATCAGGTGGTGCTTTTGCTCGCTCAGGTCGGCTTTGAACAGGGGACGCAGGCTGGGGTCTAGTTCAAAGAGACGGCCGTAAAACAGATCGGCGGCAATATCGGCAATCGGTTTGACTTGCTCAAAACTTTCTTGCACCAGTTGAATCTGTCTCTGGTTCATGTTGTATCAATCTCCTTTAATGGTTATAGATGTTTAAGCTCGTGATAGGTGATGCGCGATGTGTGAGGGATGGGGTTACGGGTCACGCATTGCGCATCACGTTTCTTTAATCCGGCACTATAGGCAGCCATCGTCACAAGAACGTGACAACACAGGAAAAGAACGTGACAAGATAGGACGCACTTCGGGTAGAATAGCGGCAATGAACCAACTGACGCTGACGTTATTTGGCGGATTCACGGCCGTGACCACAACCGGCGCCACGCCCCATTTCCCCACCGACAAGGCGCGGGCTTTGTTGGCCTATCTGGTGCTGACGCCGGACAGCCCGCTGCGGCGGGAAGCATTGGCCGGGCTTTTCTGGCCGGAACAGCCGGAAGATCTGGCGCGGCAAAACCTGCGCCAGACGCTCTCCCGCCTGCGCAAAAGCCTGGATCAGGAACAGCCCGGTTTGGGAGATGCTATTTTGACGGTGCTGCGGCAAACCGTGGAGCTGCACGGGCATCATGGCGCGTCAGACGCTACCAGCTTTTGGCAGCATGTGACGGCCGTAGACACACACCCCCATGCTGCCCTATCAGAATGTTCAGCCTGTCTGGTGCGGTTGGAAACAGCCGTGGCCCTTTACCGGCGCGGTGATTTTCTGGCCGGGCTGTCATTACCCGATGCGCCCGCCTTTGAGGAGTGGCTGCTGCTGCAACGCGAGCGGTTGTACCAGCGCCAGCTTGCTACACTTAGTCAATTGGCCGCCGCCTATGAGCAGCAAAAGGCGTTTGAGGCCGCTTACCGGTATGCCTTGTGGCAAATCGAGATCGAACCCTGGCGCGAAGAGGCACACCGCCTGGCGATGCGTTTGCTGGCGCGCAACGGTCAGCACAGCCAGGCAATGGCGCAGTATGAAAGCTGTCGCCAGATATTGGCGGCAGAATTGGGCATTGAACCGGCGGCTGAGACTGTGCAATTGTGGCAGCAAATCAAGGAGGGGGCTTTCCAGCCGACCGGGGCGCGCCGGACGCTGATTCACCATTTCCCCAACCAATTGACGCCCTTTGTGGGCCGTGAACGAGAAGTGGCGGAGATTTTGGCTATTTTGAACGATAAAGAATGTCGGGTGTTGTCGCTGATTGGGTCAGGGGGGATGGGCAAAACACGCCTGGCTGTGCAAGTGGGCCACGTTCTGGCGCAGGGTCATGCTGCGGCCGATGAAGTTGGGCCGATGCCCACGTATCGAGATGGGGCGTTTTTCGTGCCGCTGACGGCCGTTACCGATGCGGAGTTGTTGGTGACGGCCGTCGCCCAGGCCATTGGGCTCCAACTGGCCGAATATATCCCCCCACACCGGCAATTACTCCGCTATGTGCAGGACAGGCAGATGCTGCTGGTGGCCGACAATTTTGAACAGGTGGCGGACGGAGCGGATCTGGTTGCTAAAATAGCCGCCGCCGCTCCTCAGGTGCAATGGCTGCTAACCAGCCAGCAGCCATTGCACATTCAGGTGGAGCGCCGCTTTGTGGTGCGTGGGCTGGAATATGCGGTACAGGGAGATACGGCCGAAGCAGTACAGCTTTTCTTGAGCAGCGCCCGGCGGATGCGGCCTGATTTTCAGCCATCGGCCGCCGACATGCGGGCGCTGCTGGAATTATGCCGCCTGCTGGATGGGATGCCGCTGGCGTTGGAGATTGCCGCCGGTTGGGTGCGGCTGATGGATTGCGCCACCATCTTGCGCGAGACGCAAAAAAGCCTCGATTTTTTGGCGTCGCCAGGGCAACGCCAGAGTGTGCGGGCGGTGCTGGCGCAGTCGTGGCAGCAACTGCCACCGCATTTGCAGGGGGCGCTGCGGCAGATGGCGCTGTTTGCCGAAGGGTTTACGCTGGCGGCGGCGCTGGCAGTGCTGCCGGATGTGTCTATGACCAATATGGCGGACTTGCTGGACAAATCGTTGTTGACCTGGCGGGCTGACGGCCGTTACCACATGCACCAGTTATTGCGTGCCTTTGTCCGCCAGCAGTCGCCATCGTCAGAACAGCCAGCCGAGGAAATGCTGTTCCGCCAACATTACTGCCACTACTATCTGCACTTTGTGGCCGACCGTGAGGCAGAACTGGGCGGGCAAAATCCTCAAGAGGCCATCGCCGCCATCCAGCATGATCTGGACAATATCCGCCAGGCGTGGCAGTGGGCGCTGGCCGACCAGATGGCGGCGGTCTTGAGCCGCGGGACGAGCGGGCTGGGGCGTTTTTACCATCTGGTGGGGCTGTTTGAAGAGGCGGAGCAGCAGTTTTTGGCGGCGCTGGCTTTGGTGGCGGATTGGGCGGAGTCAGCAGAAACGGCTGTCTTGCAGGCACAGTTACATTTGCAGGTGTCCCACTTTTTGGGGCAGAGTGGCCAATATCAGGTGGCCGTGCAGCAGGCACAGCTTGCCCAGGCGTTGGCGGAGGCACTGGGGCAAGTGGATGTGCGGGCGCAAGCGTTTGGTCTGGAAGGGGAATGGTGGCGGCATTTGAGCCAGTTTGAGCAGGCGCGGCACTGTCTGGACACGGCCGTAGCCCTCTTCCCTGCGCCCAGCCGCAACCGGGGGTATGCCCGTGCCCTCAACCAGATCGGCCAAATCTACCTGATTCAGAGCCAGTATGAGGCGGCTTTAGCGGCGTTTAGCCAGGCCCGGCAAATCTACGATTCACTTGGCGACCGGACGGAGATGTCAACTTCGCTGGGTCATATGGCCGAGGTTTACCGGCTGAAAGCGGATTATTCGCAGGCGCTGGTGTGCAGCCAGCAAGCCCTGTCGGTGGCCGAGGCGATTGGTTACAAACAGGCTGTTGTGAGGAACTCCATTGTCCTGGGCACGATTCAGATGGATCAGGGGGATACGGTACTGGCACACGCCACATACCAGAACGCGCTGGAAGTTGCCAGGGCCTTGGGGTATGTGCAGGGCATCATTGACTGCCACATTTGCCTGGGGGCCGTTTACCTGGCCCAGAGTAAGCTGCCAGAGGCGGAGCGATGGTTGCAAATGGCACGTTTGCAGGCAGAGGAGGTTGGCTTGCCGGATTTGATCGCGCGGGCAGCGGGTAAGCAGGGCATTGTGTATGTGCATCGCGGTGAGTATGAGGCGGCTGTGGTTGCTTATGAAGAGGCGCTTCAACTGTGGCGTTTGTTGAATAATCAGGCAGAACTCAGCCTGAACCTGGGCAATCTGGGAAATATTTATCTGCGGCTGGGTGAGTATGAGCGGGCGCTGGATTATTATGAGCGGGCGTTGACGGCCGTGCAGGCGGTGGGGGCGCGGCAAGTGGCGGCCAATATAATGCTGCGGTTGGGCAATGTGTATAAGCGCACCGGCAATTATGAACGGGCGGTTGCCTGCTTTGAACATTCGCTGCAAACCTACCAGGTATTGCATCACAAAAGCGGCATGGCCAGCAGCCTGGGCTGGCTGGGGCTGATGCACAATGAAATGGGGCAGTATGCGGCGGCGCAGGCGCGGTATGAACAGGCTATGGTGCTGTCTCAAGAGATAGGCGATCACATTACCTCATCTATCTGGCTAATGAACCGGGCGGAAGCGGCCATGTATTTGGGGCAGCGTGAGTCTGCTGAAGAGTTGGCGCAGCAGGCGGTGGATTTGTGCCGGACTTTGGGTAGTACCCGGTTTTTGCCGGGCGCGTTGGTTCACCAGGCGGAGATTTTTTTCGCGCACGGTAGATATGAACAATGCCGCCTGGTATTGGCGGAGGCGCTGCCGTTGAGTGGTTCGGCGGGGGATCAAAAGCTGGCGTATGACGGCCGTTTGTTGCAAGCGCGCCTGCATGACCAATTTGGGGAACGGGAGACGGCCGTTGCTCATCTTTGCGCGATGATAACGGACTTTGCTAATGAAGATTATCAGGCGGAGATTCATTTTTACCTATGGCAGTTGGTGGGGGATGAGGGTGTACGGCAAACGGCCGTGCGGCTTTATGAGACACTGCTGGCGAAAACGCCGAATTTCAAATTGCAACAGCAGTTTGACCAAATCGTGGGTTGAGCGGCAGATTACTTTTCACCTGCCCCCTTTTGTCAGGAGAGTTTTACTATTGGCGATGAGCGCATTTCTCATTACCATTGCCCTACTATGATTGCACTACTTATTCAACTTCTCATGATCATTACACCAGCCATTAGTGCGGTGACGCTTGGTTTAAAATATGATGAATTGAAACGGGCCGGAGCTAGCAAGGAATGGCCGGCGGTGAAAGCGGCCGTGACTAACAGCACTATTGTTGACACCGGCAAGAAACAGAAGGGACAAAATTTGTACCAGCCGGAAATTAGCCTGAGTTACAGTGTGGAAGGCAAAAATTACATGGTGAAACAACGGCCGTCCGCTACCAACGGTCAGCGCGAGGGCACAAAACAGTGGGCGCGGGAAGTGGCGCTGCAATACAAACCGGACACGGCCGTACGCCTCTATTACAATCCCCAGCGTCCGCAGCAGGCCACTGTGTTACCCGGCCAGACTACGGTGAACAAAAACCAGTGGTTGGTGATTGGCGGCGTGATGCTGCTGTTTAGCTTCATTCTGTGTGTACTGGGCGTCATCGCTATTACGCAGAATTACCTGGCGGTGAGTACGGCCGTTAGCTTCATTTTGGGCATCGTCGCCTTTGGCATGATGCTCATGCTGGGTTTTTTGCTCTATCTGTTGGCGCAAGAGTTTCGCCCAAAGTAAGCGAACCGGGTACGGAGATATTAAGATATTGTGATATTTAGTACCCCCATCTCCCCGTAAACCCCTATCCTTTCATTCATGTCTCGTCATATGCGCCTGACGTTAGCCGGCATGGTGTTGTTGCTGCTCCTGGCCTGCCTGGCCGGGTTGGTTTATCTCCTCTCCACGTATCCAATCCTGGCACGGCCGTCCCCCGGCAGCACGGCCGTTGCCTGGTCTGCCCTGCCCCAACCCATCATCATGCACCCGGAGTGGAAAAGTTTCACCGCACCAGTAATCGTGAATGATGCCGTTTTGCACGGTGATCTACTCTGGGCAGCCACCGAAGGCGGCGTGGTGGCGTGGGAGTGGGCAACGGGGGAAGCGGCTCGTTTTACGGCCGAACATGGACTGGCCGAAAATATTGTCACCAGCACGGCCGTTGGTCTGGATGGGGCGCTGTGGTTTGGCACGGAGTCGGGCGGTCTGAGCCGGTATGATGGTGTGGTCTGGCAGACCTTCACCACTGGTGATGGCCTGCCAGCCAATCACATCACCGATCTGGCCGTGTCGGCTGACGGTATGATTTGGGCGGCAACGGACGCGGGCGTGGGGCAGTATGACGGCCGTCGCTGGTATAGCCATACGCGCGCCCGCAGCTTTTTCCAACTGCCCGGCGAGCAGATTCGGGCGCTGGCAGTAGCCCCCGATGGCCTGACGGTGTGGGTGGGCACGGACCAGGGGGTGGCGCAGTGGAACGGCCGTCGCTGGCAGGAAATACCCCACGTGGGTAGCCTGAGCATCAACGACATTCAAGACATCGCCATTACCGCCGACGGCATGGTGTGGGCAGCCACGCCGGGCGGCCTGAAGCGGTATGACGGCGCGCGCTGGCAAATTTTCACGACGGGGGATGGGTTGGTTAGTGACGATGTGAGCCGGGTGACGGTCGTGCCCGATAACACCGTCTGGTTGGCTTATACCGACCCGGCTGCCGGACTGACCTTGTTTGATGCTACTGGCCCTGTGCCCACCGCCAACACGGCCGCTGTTTCCGCTGCGGCGCTGCACGTCACGGCCGTGTTGCCCACCGGTCTGCTGCTGAGTGTGCCCGGTGGCCTGTTTTACGCCGATGATGGCGGCGCAGACCGGCTGTTTCGTGCCCCATCCGATTTGCCTGACCACCACCTGACCGGGCTGACGGCGGCCAATGGGGCGGTGTGGGCTGGCGGTGCGGCGGGGGTGAACCAGTTCGATGGTATGACCTGGCGCACGTATACCACCACGCATGGGCTGGCAAGTACCGGCGTTTCCGCGCTCACCCAGGACGCCAATGGGCAGCCGGTGGTGGCCTTTACCACCGCCAGCCAGGGTATTGCCCGGTATGACGCCGCGTTGGATGTTTGGGAATTGGTTGTTTGCCCGGTGGCGGGGCCGCCCTCTGCTTTTGTGCGTGCCGGTTTGCAGACGGCTGATGGGGCGCTCTGGTTTGCTACCAATCGGGGAGTGGCCCGATTTGATGGCAATGGCTGGCGTGTCTTTAACACTCTGGATGGCTTGCCATCGGATAATGTACAGACCATTGCCCTGAATGGGGATGTGCTGTGGGTGGGTACAGACAAGGGGCTGGCTTATTGGCAGGATGGCGTCTGGCGCACGATACTGCTGGATGATGTGCGGGCGCTGAGCAGTGGGCCAGATGGGGCGCTCTGGTTTTTTAATGCGGATGCGTTGTTTGTTTTTGCGCCCGACGGCCGTGCCCTGACCCCCATCCCTCTGCCGCCGGTGCAGCAGGTGTATGACCAGTTAGCGACGGCCGACGGTTTTTGGCTGGCAACGGACGGGGGTATCTTTTTCTGGTCGGTTGCAGACGCCGTATGGCAGACGTTCCCGGCGGTGGATGGGCAGCCGATGGGGGAAATAACGGCGTTGGCACAGATGAATGACGGCCGTATCTGGGCGGGATCGTCCCAGGGTTTGTGGCAGTTGGCGGCGGAGGGCGTGTGGTTGTTACGGCCGTTGCCCGTGCTGGATCGCTCGCCGGTGACCCGTCTGGTGGTAGACGCCGACGGCGCGCTGCTGGCGGGCACGTTTGACGGCCGGGTATACCATGTATCGTCCGGGGACGTGATTCCCGAAAAAGCGACGCCGTTGGGCAGTGAACATTCTCCCATTAGCGCCATCTTGCCGGTGGCAGATACGTTGTGGGTGGCGCATTTTGGCGGTGGGGTCTCGCAAGGTGTGGGCGGTGTAGGAGAGCGAACCTGGCAGCGGGTGGCTACGGATGATGGATTGCAGGCAGCGGTGAACAGCCTGGCGGTGAGCCAGGGTGGTGATGCCTGGTTGGGCACAGATAAAGGGCTGGTGGCCTTACGCGGTGGGGAGGTCACGGTTTGTCAGGTGGCACAGGGCGGCGAGCCGCCAACCTGGGCGGGTGTATTGGTAGACCGGCAGGGGCAGGTTTGGGGCGTCAATGGCCCCACGTTTTGGCGGCTGGACGGCGAGAATCGGGTGCGGTCGGGGACGCTGGCGAAGGCAGTCACGGCCGTAGCCCCCGATGGCGCTGTCTGGGTGGTGACGGAAAATGGGCTGGTGCGCCATGCAGCCGGTCGCCGCCAGACGGTTAACACCCCGGCCCCATTTGCGCAGATTACAGCGCTGGCTCCGGCGGCCAATGGCGCCTTGTGGCTGGGCACGACAGAGGGGTTGTTTGGTTATGACGGCCGTGTCTGGAACCATTTTACCGCCGCCGATGGGCTGGCGGCCAACCACGTGACCCATGTGGCTGTGGCCACCGATGGCTCGGTGTGGGTGGGGACAGCAGGTGGGGTGAGTTGGTTACGGCCGTAGGGAAGGACGCTGTTATATGCCCGCCAGAAGCGCCCGTACCCGCGCCAGAGCGTACTCATTTTGCATAGCGGCAAAAGCACTTTCGCATTGTTGCAGCAGTTCGCGGGCGCGCTGGCGGTCGTCCGCTTCCCCCCGCGCCAGGTGCGCTTCGGCCCATTGCCGGGTGATGTCTGCCTGGAACCAGCGGGCGCCAATGGCCTCGGCGCTTTGTACGGCCTGCGCAAAATGCCCAAACGCCTCTTGCCAACGCCTCTGCCGCACGGCAATCAACGCTTTCGCCTGGTTTAGCTGCCCTTGCTCGTGAAAAGAGACGCCATCACCGACCAATTCCTCCGCCTGGCGCAGCAGCGCCGCCGCTTCCTCATGGCGCCCCTGGTAGGCGTAGACAACGGCCAACTCTGTGCGCGGCGACACCGGGCCGGTGCCCAGGCCCCGGTCGCCAATTTCTACCGCTTCCAGCAGCGTGGCTTCTGCTTCATCCAGCCGGTTTATTTCGCGCAAGACGAAGCCCAAATCGTTGTTCAGACCGGCTAACTGCTGCAAATCCCCCCGCTGGCGGAAGTCGCTCTGGCATTTGAGCAGCAAATCAACGGCCGTCTGGTGGTCGCCACACTGGTAGGAGAGCCAGGCGGCCATTAAATCTACCAGGGGCAGTTTATAATGGGAAGCGGGCATGGTGGGTACCAGGTCGCGCAGTTCGGCGAGCAGTTCTTGGGCAGCGACGACGTCTCCTTTTGTCAGGGCGTCGCTGAGGGCAAGGACTCGCTCGTCCATTTTCCACATCACCATGCCGGCGCGTTGGCCCAATTCCACGGCGCGGCGGCTGTGGTAACGCGCCTGTTCCAGGTCGCCGGTGTGTTTGAGCTGCCCGCCGAGATTGGTGTGGGCGCGCATGGCGGCGGCGAGCAGGTCGGCCGGTTCGGCCAGGGCAATGGCTTTTTGGAGTGCAGCAATGCGCGCTTCGGTTGTCTGGCCTGGTAAGACGCCAATGGTCGCCAGGGTATCGGCCTGCACTTCCACCAGATCGAGCTTCTCGGCCAGGGTCATGGCCTGCTGGCAGAGTGCCAGTGCTTCATCAGGCAGGCCGTTGAAGAAGCAGGCGCGCCCGGTTTCATGCAGGAGTACGGCCGTGCCCGACGTCTCACTTTCTGGCGGCAAGCCAGCCATGCCTTCGCGGCACAGCGCCAGGCCACGTGGGGTGTCGCCCACATGCCAGGCGGCGCGGGCGGCGCGGGCATACAAACGGGCCACATGATCGTGGTGAGCCTGCGCCCGGCAGAGGGGAATGGCTTGCAGCCATACGTCAACGGCTTCGTCGTAACGATTTTGACCATAGAGCGCCTCGCCCAAACGAGACAGCAACTCGCCCTTTTCGTCGTTGTTCTCGTTCAATTCCAGGGCGGCGCGGAAGTGGCGTTCGGCTTCCTGGTTGGTGTGGACGGTTAGCGCCCGGTCACCGGCTTTGGTGTAATAATGGCGGGCGCGTTCAATGTCGCCGGCTTCGGCATAATGGTAGGCCAGGGCTTCGTAGTCGTCGGGGTAGCGGCGGGCCAGCGCGGCGGCAGCCCGGCTGTGCAGGCGGCGGCGGCGGATGACACTCATGCTCTCGCGCAGGGTGGTGACGGTGAGGGCGTGGGCGAAAGTGAAGGTTTCGTCACCGGCGCGGACGTGGGTGTAGCGGTCGGGTTTGCGTTCGCTGATCAGTTGGGCGTGTACGGCCGTTTCCAGCGCATCTATCAACGCCTCTTCTTCCAGTTCACTGGCCTGTTGCAAGACGCCAAAATCAAAATCGCGGCCAATGATGGCTGCCCAGCGCAGCACCTCCTGGGTGGCGTCCGGCAGGCTGTTGACGCGGGCCAGAATAGCGCCGCGCACGCTTTGTGGCAGTTGAACCTCGGCCATGTTCGGCCGCTGCCAGCGCCCATCCTGGCGATAGAGTTTTCCTTCCGTGATCAATGCCTTACATAGCTCTTCAATAAAAAACTGATTGCCGTCGGTTTCGCGGTAAATGGCTTCCAGAAAATCATCGGAAATCGTTTCCTGAAACATAACGGTTAACAGGGTGCGGGTCTGTTCCCGGTCGAAGCGGTTGAGCTTGAGCCGCAAAACTAACTGTTCGCGCGTCAGGTCATAGACAATGTCGTCCAGGCAGCAGGCGGCGTCTAACTCAACGTCGCGGTAAGTCATCACGATGAGAATGGGCAGTTTGTCCAGGCGGCAGCGGCGGGCCAGATGGCGCATCAGTTCCAGGGTGCCGCTGTCGGCCCAATGAACATCTTCAACGATGAGCAGCAGCGGGGCGCGTTCGGCCAGACTGGCCCAGAAGGTGATGGCGCTTTCAAACAGGCGGTGCTGGTCGGCCTGGGCGTCGTAAGAGGGGTTGGGCGGCAGATCGGGATAGAGAGGGCGTAAGTCGGGGGCCAGGGTGATGAGGTCGGCCAGGATGGGGTCGGGCAGGGTGGGCACGGCCGTTTTGGTTTGTCCTGTTGCCGGGCGGCGTGCGGGCTGTGTCAGGGCTGTACGCAGCATTTGGGCAATGGGGGTGTAAGGCGCGTGGCCATTGGCGTAACAGTCACCGGCTAAAACGGTCGCGCCGGAGATTTCAGCCAACGTGCGAATCTCGCGCATCAGCGGCGTTTTGCCCACCCCTGGCTCGCCGCTGATGACCAGTACATGCCGGTTGCCAGGGTTGAGGGTAGTCTGTTTCCACAACGCTTTTGCTGCCGCCAGCTCTTTTTCGCGCCCAACCAGCCGTCCCTGAGCCAACCGCTCCAGTGGCGAAGGGAGTGGTTCTTCGGCGCTGGTTGTGGGTGGGGACAATAATGTTTGCTGGATGCGGGCCAGCTTTTGGCGCACGACGGTGGCCGAAGTGGGGCGGTCATCCGGGTTCTTTTGCAGCAACTTCATGATCAGGCCATCCAGCGCAGGTGGCAGGTCGCAGTTGTGGTTGCTGGGCGGGATGGGCGGCGCGTAGAGATGCTGGGAGATGACGGCCAGGGGATCATCAGCGGTGAAGGGGAGTTGGCCGGTGACCAGTTCATAGAGCATGACGCCAAAGGCATAGAGGTCGGTACGGCCGTCAATGGGCTGCCCTAGCGCCTGTTCTGGTGGCAGGTAGAAAACGGTGCCGATGAAAGCGCCCTCGACGGTGAGGCGGCTGGCCATGGAACGGGCCAGACCGAAGTCGGTCAGTTTGGCCGTGCCGTCCTGGGTGATGATCACGTTTTCCGGTTTCAGGTCGCGGTGGATGACGCCGTTGGCGTGGGCGTGTTCCAGGGCGGTGCTGATTTGGATGGCGATGGGCAGGATTTCGGGCAGCGTTTCCGGTCGGTGGTCGAAGAGCGACTCGCCATCGAGCAGTTCCATGATGATGTAGGAAGCGCCGTCAACCTCGCCTGCGTCGTAAATGGTGATGATGTTGGGGTGGTTGAGCCGGGCGGCAGCCTGTGCTTCGTGCAGGAGGCGGGCGCGCCCTTCGGTGCCTAAACTACCGGCAGAGAGCAATTTTACCGCCACGTGACGGTCTAGCAGGGTATCCTGGGCGCGGTAGACGACGCCCATGCCGCCACGACCGATCTCGGCTTCTAGTTGGTAACGGCCGTTGAGAAGTGTGTTTTCCATCTTATTCTTGGGTTGCAAGTGGCAAGTGGCAGGTGGCAAGTCAATGTTGCCAGTGTAACCCGCTACTTGCTACCTGCTACTTGCCACCAGATTAAATACAGCCTGATGGTGCTGATGGTGTTACTCAAATTGTTGCTCTATCCTGGCGGGTTGTCAATGCCAAGTCGTTTGATGAGGAGGATGGTCACGTCGTCAAAGGGTTCGGAGCCGCCGACGAAGTTGTGGAAGGTTTGCTCTAGCGTTTCCATGAGGGTAACGGCCGTGGCGTGGCGTTCGGCGGCGACGATCTGGTGCAGCCGGGCGCGGCCAAACTCTTGCTGCTGGCTGTTGAGGGCGTCGGTGACGCCATCGGTGTAGAGCAGGAGAAAGTCATCGGGGGCCAGCCGGATGGTGCGCTGTTCGTAGCGCATGGTCTCGCTGATGCCCAAGACGGGGCCGGTGGGGGCCAGCGACTGCCATTGGTCGGTGGCGGCCTGGTAAAACAGGGGCGGGTCGTGCCCGGCGTTGACGTAGGTGAGGTCGCCGGTGGCGGGGTCGAGCAGGCCGTAGAAGAGGGTGACAAACATGCCGTTGGCGGCGTCGGCGCAGATGAGGCGGTTGGCCTGGCTGATGCCGTCGGCAGGACTGGCCTGGGAGAGGCTGGCGCGCAGGATGCTGCGGCTGAGGGCCATGAAGAGGGCGGCAGCCATGCCTTTGTCGGAAACGTCGGCGATGACCAGGCCAAGCTGATCGCCGGTGGGGAGGAAGTCGTAGAAGTCACCGGCTACCTGGCGGGCGGGCTGCCAGCGGGCGATGAACTGCCAGCCGGGATGCCGGGGCGCATATTGGGGAAGCAGACTGCGCTGTAGATCGCGGGCCATTTGCAGTTCCCGTTCCAGGCGGCCTTTTTCGATGGCGAGCTGGTAAAGGCGGGCGTTGTCTATGGCGATGGCGGCGCTGGCGGCGACGGCCGTTAACAATTCCAGGTCTGCCTTTGTGAAAATACCCGCTTGCAGCCGGTTGTCCACGTAGAGGACGCCGATGAGTTTGTCCCGAAATTGCAGGGGCACGCAGAGGATGGAGCGCAGCCCCAGGCTCATCACGCTCTGGCGCATGCTGAGACGATCATCGCTTTGGGCATCGCTGGTGAGCAGGGGCTGGCCTTCTTCGGCGACGCGGGCGACCAGGCCGCGTGAGATGTGGAATTTGGGGGTGTCTATGGTTTGCTGGTCAATGCCGCGGGCGGCGTGGAAGTGCAGCAGGCCATCGCTCTCTTTCAGCATGACAAAACCGCGTTCGGCGCGGGTGACGGTAATCACCTCGTCCATAACCCGGTTGAGGACTTCGTCCAGGTCTAGCGAGGAGTTGAAGGTCTGGGAGAGGCGGTAAAGCAGTTCCAGGCGTTCGGTGGAAAGCTGACTTTGGTCGGTGGTCATTTGAAATGCCGGTTGTTGCTGGTAGGAATGTTGATCAATGGTATCCCAACAAATTTATCAGATGGGTTCATGCTCAATAACGGTAACAACGGCGACCGTGATATTTTCCATGACCTCAGTTGAAATGTTACCAATCTTGCGGACAAATCGTTGTGTGTCTACGCCGCGTAATTGTAGCGTGTCTACGGATGATGGTTTGGTCAGGCCATTGGTTGCGTCTGGGGTAATCTTCACGTGCCAGATGTTTTGGGCCAGATAATCTTTCCATTCGGTCAAGGGGGCAACCAGTTTGACCGGAAGTTTGCCTAGTGCATCTGAACTGAGGACAACAACGGGTCGTGTTTTACGGATTTCTGCCCCCACAGTGGGATCAAGATTGACCAGCCAGATTTCGCCTCGTTTAATAATCGCCAAAATCACCCCCCTGCCATTCTTCACGTTCTCTGGCTGTTTCTTCGTAGTGTGATTGGATGAGGATTTCTTCAGCCTGCTGTGCCAACAACTGGCGACGTTCTGCCAATGACAGGCTCAAGAATTTGGTCTGTAATGATGGTGCAGGTGTTTCTTCATCGGTCAGCTTTGACAAAAAGGCGTAGGCAGCGGGCAATTTTTTGACCGGCAACCGCGTCACGAGTTCTTGAACCTGAGTGTAAGTTATGTTGTTCATAAAAATCACCTCGCTAAATCAATCTACTGGTTAGTCGTGTGCCTGTCAGTATACGCCATTTGGAGTGAACAAAAAAGCAAGTAAAGGATTGTGAACAGACCGCTCACCGCTAACCGTTTATGATATGCTCTACAATTTTTCAGGCCGTGCCCGATGTAAAAATGGCTAAAGTTATTGGTGGGAATTGTACCACTATCTTTTTTTGTGGTGGCGGATAATGTATATAGAGCGCTTGATGGTAAAGGACATGTCCATGGAAGATCGAATAGCAATCTCCCGCTTAAAACAAGGTGACTTGAATGGCCTGGAAACATTGGTGAAACGGTATCAGGCTACGGCCGTACACGCCGCCTATCTAATCTTGTATGACCGTGCCCTGGCGGAGGATGTGGCCCAGGCGGCCTTTGTGAAGACGGCCGAACGCATCCAGCAGTTTGACGAGACACGGCCGTTTGCCCCCTGGCTCTACCGGATGGTGGTGAACGATGCTCTGAAGATGGCCGGTAAACAGAAACGCACTGTTTCTCTGGAAGAGCAGTTAGACGGGTCTGCGGCGCAGTTTGCAGAATGGCTGGCTGACCCGGCACAACGGCCGGAACCGCTGCTGGAACAAAAGGAAACGCGCCGCGCCATGCTGCGCGCGATCCAGAACCTGCCGCCGGAACAGCGCGCCGTGATCGTCATGCGCTATTTCCTGGATATGAGTGAGGCGGGTATGTCTGCACAGATGGACCGCCCGCTCAGTACCATCAAATGGTGGCTGCGGGATGCGCGCCAACGCCTACATCGCCTGATGGAAAGCTACGGTTAAAAAAGGAGTTTGACATGAACGACAAAGAAATTCACTCCATTTTGCAGGAAGCAGTGGAAGAGGAAATCCCTTCCGGGCAGATCAATTTGTGGACGGCCGTGAAAGCCGACCTTGTAGCGGGAAAACAAAATGCGTTTCAACAAGGAGACAACATGAACACAATCAATACAAGGCAGGCACGCCATTGGCCGCGGGCGGCCCTGGCCCTCATGGTAGTGGCCGTTTTGCTGGCGCTGGCAGCCGTGACGCCTCAGGGACGGACGTTTGCCCAAAACTTCTGGCAGTTTTTTAATCGTGCGGAAAGCGACACGATGCCCTTACCGGCGACTCAGGTTATCACGCAGAGTGATCCGGCGGTGGCTACGGCCGTGCCGCCCGCACCATTGGTCAGCATCATCGAAGCATCGGCCCAGGCCGGTTTCCCGGTGGCGGCGTTGCCCGCGACGCAGACGGACTTTGTGCTGCAAGGGGCGCGGGTGTATGGCGGCGCGGTGCATGTGGAGTATGAAGCGCGGGGCGGCGATGGCTATCTGATTATCTCGCAATCGCGTGATGGTTATTTGCAATCAGACTGGGATCAGGCGCCGGCGGAGGCAGCGACGCCGGTGCAGATTGGCGAACTGCCTGGTGAGTTTGTGGCCGGTACGTTTGTGGTCTATGCCGGTGATTCATCGGCCACGTGGAACGCGGATGCGCCGATTTTGCGGCTGCGCTGGGTGCAGGATGGCGTCTGGATGCAGATGCAGCGGTATGAAGATAACCGCAGCAGCAATGATTCAGCCGGTCTGGTGGCGCTGGCGGAGAGTTTGGTAATCGGTGATCGGTAATCGGTAATCGGTAATCGGATTTATCAGACCCTAAGGGTTTCAGAAAACCCTTAGGGTCTGATGCGTTCTACGAACTGTTGCAGGTGGGCAAAGTGGGAGCCTTTCCAATAGATTTGGCCGCAATCCTGGCAGAGGCGGAAGTCGTCGAAGTAGAGGCGGGTTTTGGGTTGCAGGCGGTGTTCGATTTCGCTTTTGGGGACGGGGTGGAGACGGCCGTTACAATTCAAACAGCGCGTCCACGGTTGGATGTGGTCGTGCAGTTGGTAGCGGTGCAGCACGGCCGTGACCTGTTCGGCGGTGTTGGTGGTGCGCAGGCAGTAGCCGTGGCTGATCAAGCTGCGCATCAGCAGCCCCCGGTCGCGGCTGAGCATAACGCGGCCTTCGTCGTGGGCGATTTGGGCCAGTTCGCCGTCATCCAGGTGGGCGCGGGGGTAGAGGGTGTCGAAGCCGAGCAGGCGCAGCAGGCGGGCCAGTTTGCCCAGGTGGTTGTCTAAAATGAAGCGGGGTGGGTAGGCCAGCGGCGGGCGCAGGGCGGGCAGCGGGGAGATGTCTAGCTGGTGGAAGACGGGGTAGACGCTGACGTGATCGTGGGGTTGCACGACGGCCGTGAAATCCACCGGCTGGCTGTTGATGAGGATGAGTTCTACTTCGGTGTGCGGGATGCGCAGCGCCTCGATGAGATGTTTGACGGTTTGTGGTTCGGTGAAGGGATAGGCCAGGGGGCGCTGCCGCATTTGCGGCGGCAGGAAGTCGTTTAATTCGGCGTAAAAACGAAAGGTGGCTTCGACCATCATGCTTTGGGTAAAAATAGCGGTCAACTACTTCTAGAGCATTTGCAGAAAGGTAGACGGTGAGACAATGGGAATACCGGCAAAGAGGTGCAACACCAGTAAGTCATCATCGCCAGTGACGATAACGTCTGCCCGGCCTGCGACGGCCACTTCCAGAAACTTATTGTCTTTTGGGTCGCGGCAAATAGTAATGGTTTGGTCAGGTGTAACTGCTTGCCCCCGCAGCAAAATCAGGGACAAGACAGTCTGAATATCGTTATTGGTCAGCCGATATTTGTCTCGAATGCGCGGCCGATTAAGAACGTCGGCCAATTCTTCCAAAAGAGAGTCAGAATACAGCAGCGTATAATCACCTTGACGCAGTCGCAACAGCACCGGGCCGACCGTTCCCTGCGGCATGATGAGGGCACGCACGATAACGTTGGTATCTACAACGGCACGCACAGCTAATCCAGTTCATTGATGGCTGCCGATATGTCGGCCTCCACTTCTGTTTCATCCAACCGGGCGTTCTGTTCGGCCAGTCGGGTCACAAGCTGGTCAAAACGATACAATACCTCTGCCTCTTGCAAACGCTGAAAACGCAAAAACGCCTCGTAAGAGATGATGGCTGCTTCCGGCCGGCTGCCCCGTGTGAGAATGTAGGGAGTATCTTCTTGCGTAACTTCTTCAAACACTGTGCGAAAATGGCGTTGTAACTCGGTAACACCAATAATTTTTTGCATCGCCTTTCTCCTATCTGATAAAAAATACATAGCGTGATATGTATTTTAGCACAGATAAATGATGTGGGAGAGGATCAGGCTACGGCCGTTTCCAGGATTTCCAAAGGGGGCAGATTTTGGACGATATTCACTGTTTCCAGGCTGACGGTGATGATCTGCTTGATCAGGCGCACGATGCAGGTTTGGTCGTCGGCGTGGCTGGGATCGTTGGTATGGCCGCTCAACTGCTGTGTCTGGCCCAGCGCGGCGTAATAGTCGCGCACTGCTTTATGATTTGGTTTGAGGTTGAGGGTTTGCATGGTGCAAAGATTATAACGGAGAGAGGGGGGATGGGGTAACGGCCGTGAAGCGTTGTGAAATACCGGCCAAAAGTGGTATGATGACCGCACCATTGATTACATGAGGTTGTTATGGTTTATGATGTCATATTAAGTCGCCGGAATAACAAATATGTGGCCCGCATAAAGGAATGGCCGGACGTGGTTGTGGAAGAAGGTACACGTGAGGAAGCGCTGTTCCAGGTACGCGAGAAACTGGTGGATTATCTGACTCATCAAGTTGAGGTGGTGCAAATAGAAGTCCAGCCACCGGCCAATGTAGACAATCCCTGGTTAAAGAACTTCGGCCGTTTTCAAGATGATCCAACCTATGACGACTTCCTGGCTGAAATGGAAGCCTATCGCCGTCAGATAGACAAGAACGAATTGCCATCATCGTGACCTACATTCTTGACACCGATCAGTTGAGCTTGCTGCAACGAGGACATCCCCCTTTGCTGCAACATATTGCCGTAATTCCATCTGAACAAATCGCCATCACTGTTGTCAGCGCCGAGGAAATGCTCCGCGGGCGTTTAGCTCAAGTTAGCCGTGCTAAAACGGCCGTGCAGCGGGTCTCTGCTTATTATTGGTTTCAAGAAACGCTTTCTTTTCTCTCTGAATTCCCTCTTTTGCCTTATGACACCGTTTCCGATGCTATATTTATGGATCTGCGCGGGCAAAAATTACGCACAGGCACGCAAGATTTGCGCATTGCCGCCATCGTCCTCAGGCAAAACGCCGTCCTGGTGACCAGAAATACTCAGGACTTTGCCCCAATACCCAAATTGCAGGTGATAGACTGGTCAACAAAATGAGAACGAATAAGCGGATACGCCATCCGCTTATCCGCTAACTATCCGCTGCCAGCAAGCGGGCGGGTTCTTGCGCCAGCAGATGGCGGCCCAGGCGCAGCAGGCGCGTGGGCGGCGTGTAGTCGCCGGGCAGGGGGGCGATGGGGTAGGTGGCCACGGCCGTGTCGAAAACATCCTCTGCTTCCTCAAAGCTTTGCTGGCGTTGGCCGGTGAATGAGTAAACGTGAGTGACGGTGTGAATAGAACCGCCCCTTGCCATCTGCACAATCACCGCCACCGTGTCCGCGCCAAAAGCAATGCCCGCTTGAGCGATGTGTTCACCGGGGGCGAGCGGCGGCAGAGTCAGGTCATAACTACCGGCGTCGGTCTGCACAAAAAAGCGATACTCCGCAAACACGCGGTGATACCCGGCGATGGCATCGTTGTAGGGTGACGCCTGGAACCAGGTCTGGTTTTTGTGGGCAGTGGCGATGGCGTCCTCCACGTAATGGCCGTTCTGCACCTGCCCGCGCATGATCCAGTTGCCGGCAATGCGGTACAGATGTTGCGGTGTGGCGGTGAACACGGCCGTATCCCGGAACACGGCCGTTTCAATCATGCCCACTTTTTGCGGGGCGCTGCCGCCTACATCCAGCAGCAGCAAATGGGGGCGCTGCGGTGGATTCACCACCAGAAACCTGCCGCCAAAGTGGACAAATTGGTAGCCCGCTGCCCCCTCAAATAACATCATCTCGTCCCACTTGCCGCCAATGCCCAGCCGCACCAGTTTGTACGTTTGCCCGGTGTGTAAGATGGCGACGATACGGCCGTTGGGCAGCAGCGCCACATGTTCAATAAAACCTTCATCGGCCAGCAAAATACGCCGCGGCCCGGCAGCAGCCGGAGCGGACACCCGTTTTTGGCTGACGGCCGTGCGCAGGGCATTGGCGAGGAGAGCGGTGGGGAAGGACGGCCGTTCGCCCTGCTCAAACATCCGTTGCAGATAATGCTGGCACTCGTCGCTAAGTGTGTCCAATGGCAGGCTGTTGGCGGGCAGGGTCACGGCTGGCTGCCAGATGCTGATGCGTGCCTGGGCGCGGGCCATGATCGTTTTATGCTGAGGATGCACGCCGCCATAAGGATGCACGCCCAATAGCGTTTTGACCAGCAGCACGGCAAAGGCATACCAGTCGGTGCGGGGAGTGAAATACGGCCGTACACCCAAATCGGCCACGCCATACAAATCCGGGTCTAAAAAGGCGGGCATGGCGACGGGGCAGGGGAAGTGGGCGAACTGGTAGCTGTCGGCGTCTATCAGTGAACAGGTGAGCAGGTGATGGGGTGATGGGGTGAGGGCGCCAGACGTTTTTGCCCCCCCTGCCTCGCCCGGTTGTGTAGCGGTGAAGAAGAGGTTGGTGTCGTTGAGGTCGCCGATGAGGATGTGGTGCTGGTGCAGGTGGCTGAGGGTGGCGTGGAGTTGTGCCAGCAGGCCGACGATGGCAGGGAGGGGGATGTTGTTTTTCTGGCGAAAGAGGGGGTTGCTGAGGGCTTTGAGTGGCTGGCTGCCGGGCGGCAGCAGCGGCATCTGGAAACCGACCAACCCACCGTTGCCATTGGTGACTGGGGCGCAAGGGGCGTGTACGGCCGTGGGCACAACCTGTCCCAACCCGTTCTGAAACCAGTAAGCCAGCTTGGCCTGGTGTTGGGGGGTGGGGTGGTGGTAGAGTTTCACGGCCGTGTCCTGCCAGCGAAACACCATGCCCTCGCCGCCGGATTGAATAAGCTGCGCCGCGTCTAGTTTAACCGGCTGCTGGTTCAGAAAAATTGTCTTGTTCATGTAAGGAAGCGAGAAGTTCAACTTTTCTCAAAAAGTTGAACTTCTTAAATTTAAGTGTGAAATATACACGAACTATATTAGTGTCAAAAAGACACCTTGTCAAGCCGGGAAAAGGAGATATATTTCTGGTAACAAAGGACAAATGACCAATGACAAAAACATTACTCATCATGCGACACGCCAAGTCAGATTGGGACAATTCTCGGCTTAGCGATCATGCACGGCCGTTGAACAAACGCGGCAAACAAGACGCCCCCCAAATGGGCAAACTGCTCAAGAAAGAAGAGCTAACCCCTGACCTGATCATCACCTCTACGGCCGAACGCGCGCTGACCACAGCCGAACTGGTGGCCCTGGCCTGTGACTACGACGGCGAGTTGGTGACTACCGCCCGTTTCTACCACGCCGACCCCGCCACCTATCTGGAAGTGCTGCAAGGGGTGGATGATAAAAATAAACGAGTGATGATCGTGGGGCACAATCCGGGCATGGAAGAACTGTTGGCCGACCTGACCGGGGAGGGGGAGCATTTCACTACGGCCAACATTGCTCATGTGGAACTACCCATCAGCAGTTGGTCGCAACTAAACGAAGACGCCAGCGGCAAACTCCTCAACCTGTGGCGGCCGAGGGAGATACATTAGATTTTGTATATTTTGTCGTCTTGCTGCCGGGCCTGTAATGGCCGCCAGATGAAACGGACGAATAAATAGGCCAGCAGCGTCAGCACGATGAGCCAGGGCAGCCTGGTAATACCCAGCACAATGATCACATCTATGATGGTTTGGGTGGTCTGAACCAGTGATTTGAAGGATGTTCGCGCCGTTTCTCCCGGTCGCCAACTATTGTCAACGGGGACAATGGTGGGGGTGGGTACGGCCGTTGGTGTGGGCACAAAGGGGCGCAGCTCTATCTCAATCAATGACAAAGCGTCTGATTGTTCCAGGTATTGTATACGGCCGCGTAAGGCTTCGATTTCCTTTTCACGATTGGTTATCTGGGCTTCAAGTTGTAACAGTTCTGACGTCGTTTCCGCATTTTGCATGAATTCTAGCAGGCGGTCACGCGCCATGATCATGGTCTCCAGCCGGGTTTGCAGGTCTACGTACTCTTCTGTTACATCTTGCGCTGTTTCCGTGCGGATAGGAGTAAAGCCGGGTAAGGCCAGACTCGCTAACCAATTCATTGTCTCATCAAACTGCTCTGGGGGAACACGTATCGTCATAAAAACGACAGGGAAAGAGTTGTCGCTGTCACGTTCGTCGCTGGCAACAACAAATGCGCCGGCGCCGGCCATATTTGCCACCCATGCATCAATTTGCCTGCGTACAGTGCGCGGGTCTTCCACCACCATGTAAATTGAACCATTGCGAACGATCAGCCGTTCTATAACCTCCGGCACAGGTGTGGCGTTCTGGGTGTTGTCTATTACGGGAGGTGGGATAGTAGCCAGTGTACTGGGTGGCGGCCGATCAAAGGAGGAACCATTACTGCCCCCGTCTAATCCAGAGCTGATACGAGAAAAACTATTGCCGATTGGTGGCCCCAGCAGCGTTAAAACCACAACAGTTAAGATGAGGATTACAGCCATCACCCCGCCCATTTGCCATATAAATGTTTTTGACATTTTTATTTTGGGGAAAGAGGGGCGGGCACGGCCGTTTCCCTTTGTCGCTCTTTGAGCTGGTTGTGTTTTTGTCCCGGCCATTTCTTCCTGCTGCGCCTCATTCAATTCCAGAAGCATCCGTTCTAACACGGGGTCTTGTTCGGCCCGGGCCAACACGGCCGTGACCGTAGCAAAATCACCACGTTCCAACGCAGAACTGTAGATAAAGGCGGTCTTTTCGCGCGTTAATTGCTGCTCATTCATGGTTATGCATTCCCCCGATTTACCTTCACCCAACTTTCTCGCAGCCGGTTAAGCGCCCGATGCAGCCGCATCCGCGCCGCGCCAGGCTGCACCCCTAATGTTTTTGCCAGCGTATCACCATCCATTTCCAACATGATGGCCAGGGTGATGATGTGCTGGTCATCTGTTGAGAGCTGGCGGAGTACGGCCGTGACTGTCTCTTGCATTTCATATTGTCCATCAGGGCTGGGGGTGTGTGCGGTCGTCAATCTTTCAAACAATTCATCTTCGCTCAACATCGGCTGCTGGCTTATATCCTGTATTAGCGGTTCGCGCCGGGCTTGTTTGATGATCGTTATCCGTTTACGGCGCACCAGGTTGGCGGCAATACCCAGCAGCCACGCTTTAGGCTGTCGTTGGGGGTCAAAACGGTCAGCGTGGTTGAGTGCTTCTACCACCACTTCGCTCAACAGCTCCCGCGCCAGATTGGTAACGGCCGTACCTTCAGCCAGACCCGCCCGCCAGACGTAGAGCCGCAGCGTTTTAAGCAGGTCGTTGGATTCTGCCGCCAGGTATTGTTTGAGCCGTTCGTGGGGCACGGCCGTGCCCGTTACCTCTTGCATGTGTTTCTGCCTGATTAATGGTTTCTGTATATATATTCAATTTCAATACCTGATTTGTCACAGGCGAAAATAAACCATGTGCCATTTTAGATCATCATGGTTTGAAAATCCGCCTGAATGCCTTAAATGAGTCTTTTGAAAAAAAGTGGGTAACTATTCAGACCTGACAGGTTTTTGCCAGAGAAGCGCACCCCATAATCAACTTAAAAAACCTGTCAGGTCTTGAGGGGCTGTGAACTTACACATGAGCAGCTTGTTTGCTGGGCGCTTTGCCGTTTTTGTTGGCTTTGGCCGGTTTATCCCGCTCTTCTTGATGTTTGACGGCGGCGGCCACAAACGCTTTGAACAAGGGATGGGGGCGGTTGGGGCGGCTCTTAAATTCGGGGTGGAACTGGCTGCCCACCATGAAGGGGTGGTCGCTTAGTTCGGCAATTTCGACGAGACGGCCGTCGGGTGACAACCCGCTCAGCACCAGCCCATGCTTCTGCATAATCTCCCGGTACTTATTATTGAACTCCCAGCGGTGGCGGTGCCGTTCATCCACCCGCTCCGCCCGGTACGCCTCATATGCCTTCGTACCCGGTTGCAGCACACACGGATACGCCCCCAATCGCATCGTCCCTCCCATATTCGACAAATCATGCTGGTCGGCCATCAGGCTGATAACGGGCATCTCCGTCTGGCTGTCAAACTCCGTGCTGTTGGCCTCGTCACTGCCAATGATTTGCCGCGCCAGGTCAATGCACATCACCTGCATCCCCAGGCACAGCCCCAGATACGGCACCTGGTTTTCCCGCGCCCAGCGCGCCGTTTTGATCTTGCCCTCAATGCCCCGCTCACCAAAACCACCAGGCACCACCACCCCATCCAAACCGGCAAACAGCTCCCATCCCTTGCCTTTTTCCAGATCGCCGGAATGAATCCATTCAACCTCCACCTGGCGATTATTAGCGACGCCGGCATGGTACAGCGCCTCGCGCACACTCATGTAGGCGTCGTGTAATTCCACATATTTGCCGACAATGCCCAGGCGAATGGTCGGTTTCGGCTGTCGGATTTCCTCAATCATCTGCTGCCATTCCAGCATATCCGGGCGTGTCACCGTCTCCAGCTTCAGCCGCTCCACCACAAAACTGTCCAACCCCGCTTCATGCAACAACAGGGGAATGCTATATAGAATATCACTGGTGGGGGCGGGGATGACGGCCCGCTCTTCCACGTTGCAGAACAGGGCAATCTTCTGCATATGCTCATGGGGAATGGGGTGGTCGGCGCGGGCGATGATCACATCCGGCTGAATGCCAATACCACGCAGTTCGCGCACGCTGTGCTGCGTTGGTTTGGTTTTTAACTCGCCGCTGGCGCCCACATGGGGCAAAAAGGTGACATGCACATAGAGCGTGTTATCCTGCCCCACATCGGAGCGCATCTGGCGTAGCGCCTCCATGAACGGCAGGCTCTCAATGTCGCCCACCGTGCCGCCCACTTCCACCAGCACCACATCCGCCTCGCTTTGGCGGGCGATCAGGTGGATGTAGCGTTTGATTTCGTCGGTGATGTGGGGGATGACCTGGATGGTACCGCCCAGGTAGTCGCCGCGCCGTTCGCGGGCGATAACCTCGGCATATACTCGTCCGGTGGTCACATTGGACGCCTGGCTGAGGTTGATGTCAATAAAGCGTTCATAATGCCCTAGATCAAGATCGGTTTCCGCGCCATCTTCGGTCACAAAAACTTCGCCATGCTGGTAAGGGGACATGGTGCCGGGGTCTACGTTGATGTAGGGGTCCAACTTTTGCACGGCTACTTTGAGGCCACGCGCCTTGAGCAAACGGCCGAGCGCCGCCGCCGTCACCCCTTTGCCTACCGAACTAACAACACCACCTGTAAAAAAGATATATTTTGTCATGGTATCCTCTTGTGAAGAAAGTAAGCAGTAAACAGTTAGCAGTTAGCAGCATATACTGCTAACTGCTAACTGCCTACTGCTCACTAAAAAACAAAGAGGGGCATGTCACTTTGGGCGACATGCCCCTCCTTTGATTAAAATCTTGAGGGCGAATGTTTGATTCGCTTTTGTTTGTGTCTAAAGCAATCTTTCCAGATCATCGGCGGCTCGCTGCATATCCAGGAAAATGAGGCCCAATTTGGCCTGCGCCCGCGCCAACACGGTTAACACGGCATCTTCACCAATAGCGCGGAGGACAATAATACCGGCGCTGCCTTTGATGTGTACCTGCTCCAGGTCGCCGCGCGCCAGTTCGCTGGCAATCCGGTCACCAAGAGAGAGCATGGCGGCGGACATAGCGGAGATACGGTCTTCGTCTACCCCGGCGGGCAGCGATGAGGCCATAATGAGGCCGTCTACACTGACGACGGCGGATGCTTCAATATCTGGTGTGCCAGCTTGCAAGTCTCGCAAACGGTCAACCATCATCTCTGTACGCGATCTCATCCAGACTCTCCTTCTCTGTGATTAGGACGTGTTGACATTTCTTGCGGAACTCCGGTTTTTTTTATGGGAATGTCACCACTACCTAGTTGGGGACAATTTTCCTAAACACCTGTAAGAGATAACTTTTTGTGAATTGGGTAGTCAATTTCCACATCTTATGTTAGGAAAGAACGAGGGGATAATACCATAAGGGTAGGGGGCTGTCAAACGATGGTAAGGCGGCAAATAGGTAGGAAAATAGGGGGAATGAGGGAGCGTGATGCGTGATGCGTGACCCGTGATGCGTGATGCGTAATCCGTAATCCGTGACCCGATAACGGATAACAGATTACGAATTACACATCACGGTTTACGGATTACCGCTTACGGGTTTTGCCTGCTGTAAATGTCGCCAGGCCTGGCGGATGGCTTCCATCTCTGTTTCGGTTTCGGGGATTTCGCCGTAACGCACTTTGACGTAGGCATCGGTGATGAGGCGGGTGTCGGGGCGGTTTTGTGGCCAGGCCTGATCCAGAGTGGGCAGGTATTCATAGGGGGTTTGCGTTTCCAGTTTAGGGTAGCCGTGGGCTTCGGCCAGTTCCATCATTTGTTTGTAGATGCGGCGGATGGACACGGCCGTGTACCATCCTCGCCACAGCCCCAACCGGCCCAATACTTTTTGCAGTAATCCCTCTTCTGCTTCAGCCCCGGCCGCGGATGTACGCCCAAAAGTTGCCTGTCGCCCAGACACATCTGCGGGGCGGTAAAGTCTGTATAACAGCAGCGATACCACCAACACCACCGCCACCGCCAGCAGAATGATGATGATCTGCGCTCCCATACTCATGTTCCCTTCGATAATTACTTCTTCTTCGGCGGCAAACGGAGATAGCTCTTCTGGCTGTCTGACGGTACGCGCGGCCTCTGCCAGTGCGGCCATGAGGTTGGTCAGCCATTGCCAGTTAAACGGGATGCGGGCGACTGCCCATTGCAGCCCCAGGACAACAGGTTGCAGCACATAGCCGATGGCGGCTACGGCCGTGATCCCCGTCATCACCAACGCCAACCACAGCGGTGACAACAACCCCATCACCGTCGAGGCTGATTCACCGCTCACCAAAATGGCGACAATACCAGCCATAAAGACGATGAGCAGCCCGGCGACTACAATCAACAATAACCAGCGCGGGGTGAGGGAAGCGCTGTGCCCTGTTTCGTCCTGAGCAATCTCTTCGGCGCGGGTGAGGGCCACGGCCGTTAACCCCGCCAACAAAAACAGCAAGATAAAAGGCGTGCCACCCCAATACAAATTCCGGCCACCCACCCAGATCACAAACGGGGCGATAATCAGGCTGCCCACCCGCAGCCGCAGGCCCACACGGGCAATAGTAAAATCCCGACCGGCCAGTTGAATACCCCGCGCCCACAGCAGCACCACCAGGAAGAAGATGGTCACATCACGCAGCCAGAGCAAATTGCCCGGTTCATTCATGTAGCGGAAAAACAAACTCACCCAACTGATGTCCCACAGCGATTGTGGCTCATGCACCAATGTCCGCAGCGAAAAGAAAATGAGCAACGCCAGCCCGACGGCCATTACCACCTGCTGATATTGCGGTGGGATAAACAAGGCGCCCATCAACCGCGCCAGATTAAACGCCAGCAGCATGATGAGCAGCAGCCACAGGAAAAAGACACCGGACGGCCATAATCGCGCCCAATCCATAATCCCCAGGGCAAAGGGAGCCAGCAGCGCCACATCCATCACCGCCCAACACAGAAACAGCAGCTCGCGTTGGCACATGGCCCAAATCTTCAGGAGTTTTGCCTGACGGTCTGGGGTGGATGGTGTTGCATTGAAGATATTTAGTCGCATCTTTTAATCTCTTTCAAAGGAGATTTCCACCGATTCTGGGGCGGGAATCTGGCTCAAGGCAGCTTCGGTGGCAGTGAAGTGTTTCACTCCTTTTTGGAAAGCGGGCGCGGAAGCGGGAATATGGTATGTCAGGATATTGCCCAGCCCTTTGGGTGGTGGGTCGGTAGCCAGCGACACCAGGGTGACGCGCCGCCCGGCTTCTTTGAGCCGAATGAGTGTGACCATGATTTCTTCGGTGACAACGGCCGTGACCAACACCAATGTACTGGCCCAGGGCAGCCGGGCGCTTTCGCGCAGCATCATCCTGTCAATGGAAGCCGTGCCAAATTCGGTAACGGCTGCCAACGCTTCCAGCACATGTCCCAACTGGTCCGGCGAGCGGCCCGGCGCCACCCGAATGGGTTGGTCGGAGTTGGGTACCGAGCCGTTCGCATAGACGCCCACACCCCAGTCTTGTTGGATGCCGTAATTGGCAATGGAACCGGCCACGCTGACGGCCCGTTCCAGTTGCTCAGGGTCAAAACCCATCCAGTGCCGGGTATAGGTAGCCACGTTCAAAAAGACGGCGATGGTCATACCCGTGGAGGGGTCATACACTTTGGTTTGCAGGTGACCGCGCACGGCCGTGGCTTTCCAATGTACATCTCGAAACCGGTCACCCGGCTGGTAATCCCGAATCCCCTGTGTTTTGATGGGGTCGGTAAACAGGCTGCGACGCACTTTCACCTCGCCAAATGGCTCTTTGGGCGGCAGCCCCAGTTCCGCCAGGGGATATATTTGCGGGTACACCACCAGTTGATCCCGGTAATCATGGTCACGGGTCAGCGTAAACAGGGTGAAAATATCGCCGGAAGCGTAAGAAACGGGGCCAAGTTTATAAAAGCCGCGCTTGGGAAGACGCAGCGTCACCTGCCGGTCAATGGTTTCATGTCCAGCCAGGGAAAGGGTGATCTGCCAGGTATATTGGCCGATGATCTCGCTGGTGGTTTGGGCCAGCAGGCTTTCTTGTTCAATCGCTACCGGCAGTGTGTCCCGGATTTGTACCCAGGTCAGCGGCAGCGGCTTGTCATTGATGATGTGCATGGACATTTGTATCGGCTCGCCGGGGAAGACGCGGGTACGGTCGAAGCTGCGTTCGTAGGCCACGCCCAGCAGCGCCATGTTTTTCCATAGGCGGCTGACGCCGGCGATGAGCAGCAGCGCCACCCCCAGACCGATCAGCGGCGCAGAGCGCCCGGCAATTAAACCGGCAATGACAAAAAAGATAGCCAGTGGCACCCAGGCATCGCTAAAAATACTGTTTTCCCGTTCGCGGAACACCAGACCCCGCGCCTGAGCCACCGAAGCCACATCCACACCGCCAGTGCGCCACACATTGCGCCGCGCCTCTTTTTGGATGTCCTTCTGAGTTTCACGCGCCAGCAGTTGAATGTGGTAAAAGTTTTCGCTCATGGATGTTCAAGAGTGGCAGGCAGCAAGTGGCAGGTGGCAAGTTGCCTGCACCTGCCACCTGTTACTTGCTACCTGTCTTCCACCGGCACCGGTACCGTGTTTACCACGTCGCGGATAATGTCGGTTGGTTGGCGGCCGCGTAAGCGGGTTTGCGGGTTGACCACCAGGCGATGGGTGAGCACGTAGGGGGCCAACTGTTTAACATCATCGGGAATGACAAAGTCACGGCCGTGAATGGCTGCCCGTGCTTTACTGGTGTGGTACAAGGCCATGGTGGCGCGGGGGCTGGCCCCCAGGTCAATGTCTTCATGGCTGCGGGTGGCCCGGCAGATGTTGATCACATAATGCCGCACGCTTTCTTCTACGCGCACAGCCCGCACTTCCGTTTGCAGCGCCAAAATTTCTTCCGGCGCTATCACTTTTTCTAGCGTATCCAGCGGGTCTTGCAGTTCAAAACGGAGTAGCAGATCATTTTCTTCGGCAATCGAGGGGTAGCCGATGGCAATTTTCATCAGGAAGCGGTCAAGCTGTGCTTCGGGTAGGGGGAAGGTACCTTCCAGTTCGATGGGGTTTTGTGTAGCCAGGACGAGGAACGGCCGTGGCAGGGAATGGGTGGCAATATCCACCGTTACCTGCCGCTCCTGCATCGCTTCCAGCAGCGCCGATTGGGTGCGTGGCGTGGCCCGGTTGATCTCATCCGCCAGCAAAATCTGGGCAAAAATGGGGCCAGGTCGGAACTCAAACTCCTGCTTCTTCTGGTTGTAAAAGTAGATGCCGGTCACATCGGACGGCAGCAAGTCGGGCGTGAATTGTACACGGTGAAAGGTGCAGCCCAACGACGCAGCAATGGTTTTCGCCAGCGTCGTCTTGCCTGTGCCGGGCACATCTTCCAACAGCAAATGGCCGTTGGTGAGCATGGCAATCAGGGCCAGGTCAATCACTTCGTCCTTACCGACGATCACTTTCTGGATATTTTGGCGTAAGCGGGTAGCAATTTCTGCAATCATAAGGTTCTCAACTGTTTGGGTGTCAGGTGTCAGGTGATGTCTTTTGTTGTACGTTTTCGGCGCTCATTGTTATGAGTTAACAGATGGCAGGTTCCAGACATCGGGTCACCGATTACCGGTTACGGATGACCGTTTACGGATTACCGACCACCTCGCCAAACCGGGCTACGGCCGTTTCTAATTCCCCAATCTCGGCGCGCCGGCGTTGGATAAGGGCGGTCAGGTCATCACGCACTTCTTCCCACCAGACACGGCCGTCGGCTTCCAATTGCTCGGCCTTGCGCCAGAGCCGGGTGGTGTTTTCCTGCTGCAAGGCGGCCAACTGCTGCCGGGCGCGTCGTTTGCGCCGTTGCAGCTTCAGAATTTGCTCGCGCAGGCGGCGCAGGTCACGGCCGTCCAGTGCGGCCAGTTCACTCACGGCCGTCGGGTCTAATTCATCGGCCAGATCACGCAGCGCGGCTACATCCTGGTGTTGGTAGGCTACATTCACGGCGGCCATCATGGCTGTCATGTAAGCGCGTTCGATGCTGTTCCCGGCCCGGTCGGGGTGGAAGCGGCGCGCCAGTTCGCGGTAGAGCCGCTTTTCGGCGGCGCGGTCGTGCGGACTGCCCAACTCCGGCAGGTCAGCGTCGGCGGGCAGGTCATCGTGCAGGGGGATGTCGTCACGGCCGTGCCAGAAAGGATCATCCGGGTCATAGGGGATACCAAACTCTTCGGCTTGCTGCAGCAGTTGCAGCCGTGTCCATAAGGCTTGTTTGTGGGCGCGTAGTTCCAGGTAATCATCCACCAGATGGCCGATTTTCAGGCGGCACTGCATCCGAAAGGCATTTACCGCGGCCTGTATCTGGGCCAATTCGGCTTCTGCGGCTAACAATTCTGCCTGGGCATTTTCCCGTTCTGCCTGCAAGCGGCGACGTTGTTCGTGGCTGGTGGCGGCTTTTTGTAAGGCCAGTTCGGTCATGGCGGGCAAGTATAGGGGAAGACGGCCGTTTCGTCACCCGATGCCTGTCATCCGTAATCGGTAATCCGTAATCGGTAATCCGTAATCGGTAATCCGATTACGGATGACGCATCACGCATCACGGGCTAAAGCCCACAACTGCAAAGCCAGCGTCTCGATCTCGGTGCGCATAGCCAATTTGTCTAACCAGGCGGCGGGAATCCCGGCACGGCCGTAGTAAGCGCCCGCCAGTTGACCACAGACGGCGGCGGTGGTGTCGGCGTCGTCGCCCAGGTTGGCAGCCATGAGCACGGCCGTGTCAAACGAATCACTCTGGACAAAACAGAACAGCGCCGCTTCCAAAGAATCTGCCACATAACCAGAGCCGCGAATCTCGCTTTCCGTCTTGTGCCTATAATCACCATTGGCGATGGCCTGTATTTTGGGCAGGGTGGGTTGGTAGAGCGTCTGGCGCAGGATGCGTTCTTTGCTGCTGCCGGTAAGCGCCAGATGGAGCATGACGCCGAACAGTCGGCAGGCTTCCACACATTCGGACGCGCCGTGGGTGGTGCGGGAACTTTCCGCGGTGTAGTGGAGCACGGCCGTGACATCCGGGCTGTAGGCCATGGGTACAGGCGCCAGCCGCATGATGGAACCATTGCCGGCGCTGTAAGGGTCGGTGGAGCCGCTAAACGGATTACCGGTGGTTTCAAAGGCGCGTAGGGCGTTGCGGACGGTGATGCCGATGTCAAAGCAACGGCCGTTGCTGCTCATATAGCCGTGGTTCATCCAGTCACAATACCGCTGCATCTGGTCGGCGGCGTCAAAACCCTGGCACTGCACCAGACTGTGCGCCAGACAGAGCGCCATGGATGTGTCGTCTGTCCACTGCCCGGCTTCCAGCCTGAATGGTCCGCCACCCACCATATCCGTCAGCGGTGCAAACGAACCGCGTGGGCTGAACTCCACCGTCGTGCCCACCGCGTCGCCGCAGGCCAGGCCTAGCAAACAACCGGCATATTTGTCTTGTAAATTTGTCATAGGTTATTGAAGTGGCTGGTGGCTAGTGGCTGATACCATCCACCAGCCATTACCGATAAAAATCAATCCAACTGATATGAAAAGAAGCCGGGTTTTGGGTGTGGAAATCGGGCGGCAGGGTGACTTCAATCGTGCCGTTTTGCAGTGGGATTTGTCCGGCACGGCCGTCTTCGTTGCGTATGGTCGTCTTCATCCAATAGGGACTGCTGCTGTCTATGGGCGTTCCGTTGGCGCTCTGGTAAACCTGGCTGTCGGTGCTGGATATGTTGAGGGTCACGCTTGTACTGAGCGCAGCCGAAGTGGCCGTGTCCCCATACGTCAGTTCTAATTCTTCCAGCCCATTCAGATGAAAGCGCAGCACCAGGTTGGGCCGCCATTCGCCGGATGACAACTGCACGTTGGCGCCGCCGATGCCGCTGGGGCTGGTGATGTCGAACACGGCCGTGTCATCTGACAACTGCATCACCACCTTCGTCTGCGTCCCCTCGGTGGTTATCAGCGTCAGAGAGGGGGGCGGCGGCGTCTGCGCCGCGCAGCCCACCGCCAGCCATGTTGTTAGTAGCCATATCAATCCTCGCATCATAGGTCCTGTTTGTTATAGCTCTCCGCTACATGCCGTTTAGGCCAAAATGCTTAAACACCCGTAAGGCCCGCAACGTATTCCAACGGCTGGGTTGGCCGGGTTTCTCCATGTCAAAATGGGTCTGACCGGGATGTCTGGCCTGCAAAGGCCACGATCCATCTTTCCGCCGTTTCTGCCGCAGAACATCCAGTGCATCCTGCATCCGAGGATCATACCACATGCCAACGTTACGGAAATAATCCAGCGCTCGCAGAATGTCATAAAACCAGCGCGACGGGTAGGACAACTGCAAAAAGCGGGGGTTGATGATGTTGCCGGTGTGGTCAGAGCGAAACAACCGGTGCTGCAAGATGAACTCCCGCGCCAGACCCGCGATTTCGTCCAACTCGGCAGAGCGATAGGTGTACCCATTGCCCAGGTACTCCGCAATCCCTTCCAGCACCGAGATGGTGGAATGGAGTGAGCTATGGCTGGCCCCCTGCTGATTAGATTGGCAGTTGAAGCCGCCATCGGGCATCTGTACGCCGATCAGGAAATCTACAATTGACCGGAGCAAATCGGCCGGTGTCCCAAAATAGGCGGCGTAGTTGAGAAACATGCCGTTGACGCAGACATCGCTGGCATGGATGGTTTTCGCCGGGTTGATGCCGCCGTCGGTTGCTTTGTGATGAGCCAGAATGTGTTGGATACTCTCCTGGATCAGGGCATGATCGGGCGCGATGCCGAGGTGCTTCAAGTCCAGCAGCGTGTAATGGGTTGAAATCCATTTTGGTTGGTAGAACCCTCTGCCCCAATGGCCTTCCGGCTGGCGGGCTTGCAGAAATTGTGCGCCCCAGCCTTCGGCGGCGATGCGCGCCCGCAAATCCGGGCGGTCTTCATCAAGCAGATCACGGTGAACCTGGTACTGGATGGCAATGTCACCTGCCAACAACCAGGTGACGAGATGGTCTGTGAGGGGGTCTTGTGTCATGTGAACCTCCTGATTGGCCGACGCTTCATAATAGCCAGCCAGCATGTCTACATGAAAAATTCACGATCTTTCCTAACGGTGGGATTATAATAGCCAATCATTACCGCTGAAACAAACCTTATGCCGTAATCCGTGACCCGTAAACCGTTGTCCGATAACGGATTACGGACAACGGATAACGGATGACGAAACGAATGCCCACAAAAGAACTCCACTACCAATGGGAATGGCATTTACAATCAGAACCACAGGCTATCTGGCCCTTTTTTGCTGATACCAATCGGGTGAACCGGGATACCGGCCTCTTTCCCCTGGAACAGGTAGATTTGCAAGATGGCGAAAGATTACCGGGCGGGCAGCGGCGTCTGCGTTACCAGTTGCCACTCCCTTTTCTGCATCTGGATTATGAGGAAGAACCGTTTGAATGGATTTACCCTCACCGGTATGGGGTGGTGCGCCATTTCCACAACAGGTTGGTGGCCTCTTTTCGGGTGAGCGTGGAGTTAAATCCCCGTCCCGACGGCGGCACGCACCTGATTTACCATTCGTGGCTGCAGCCGCGTAATGCACTGGGGGCGTTCGGTGTGGCCGTGGCCATTGGCAAAGTGGCGCCGCGACGGTTTGACAAGGCGATTCGCGCCTATGACCGGTTGGCGGTAGCAGCGGCCTTGCCCATCTTTGCGGAAGTGGCGCAGCTTGCCGCCGGTGGGTCGGAACGGCTGGCGCAAATGCAAACGGCGCTCATTGGGCGGGGCATGGAGCCTGCGTTGGTGGCGCGGCTGGCGGAACTGATCCAGCGAGGGGATGAGTTTACATTGTCGCGGCTACGGCCGTACCAGTTTGCCGACCTCTGGAGCTTGGCGCGTAAGCAGGTGTTGGAGTTATTCCTGGAAGCCACCCGCATTGGCCTGCTGGACTTGCAATGGGAAGTATTGTGTCCCATGTGCCGGGGCGCGGAAGACCGCGTTAGTACCCATCTGTCTGATGTGCATACCGAAGCCCACTGTTTCACTTGCAACATTGATTTTCGCGCCAATTTTGAAAACGCGGTGGAACTGACCTTTGCCCCTAACCCGGCCATCCGCGATGTGCCCCGGCTGGAATTTTGTGTAGCCGGGCCGGAAGTGACGCCGCACATTGTGGTGCAGCAAATGCTGCCGCCCGCTACACAGCGGTTGGTGATGCCGGTGCTGGAACCGGGGCGTTACCGCCTGCGTACCATCGCGCAGCCGGGCGGCCAATATCTGCGAGTCGTGGACAACGGCCGTGACCACCTGCCCATTCTCATTGACGGCCGTGACTGGCCCACCGAAGAACTCCCCCTGACCCCTCTGCCCCGGCTGGAATTGACTAACCAGACGCCGGAAGCGCAACAGGTGATTCTGGAGCGCACCGCCTGGAGCGACCAGGCGACCACCGCCGCCGAAGTGTTTGCCTTGCAGCGCTTCCGCGACCTGTTTGCCAACGAAGCCCTGCGCCCCGGTGAGCAGATTGGCGTGGGCAGCCTGACGGTGCTGTTCACCGACCTGGTAGATTCCACCCGCATGTACCGCGAGATTGGGGATGCGCCCGCCTTTGGCCTGGTGATGAATCATTTTGATATATTGCGGGCGGCCATTGACGCGGAACAGGGGGCGATTGTGAAGACCATTGGCGATGCGGTGATGGCCGTTTTCCGGCGGCCTATTGCTGCGCTGCGGGCCATTCAGTCTGCCCAGACGCAGTTAGCGAACCCACCGCTGGGGCTACGGCCGTTGCAGCTAAAAGCGGCTGCCCACACCGGCCCCTCCATCGCCGTCACCCTCAACGAGCGTCTGGATTATTTTGGCACCACCATCAATATCGCCTCCCGCCTGGAAAAGTTTGCCCGCGCCAACGAGATCGTTGTCTCTGACCAGCTATACCACGACCCCGAAGTGCAGGAATTTTTGCAAAATGCCGCCCAAAGTCTGACAATTACCCCCTTCGACGAAATGCTCAAAGGGTTCGATAATGAAAACTTCCACCTCTGGCGTATAACAGCAAACGGATGACAAACCCCTGGCGGAAAGGTAAAGGTCAACGTTATGAACGGGCGAGTAGTAATTCTTTATCCGGCAAGCCAGCTTGCCGGGCAAAAACCAAAAATTGAAAATGACCTGTTTGCCGGGTTGTTTCGGGCATTGGCTGATAAGGGTATTATAGCTGAACCTGTTGCCTACCATGATGATGTTTGGGAGCAGGTGCAGCCGAAACTCTTACAGGCCGCTGGCGTTTTGGTCTGGGTCAACCCGATTGAAAGCGGACACGACCGTTCCATTTTGGATGCCATGTTGCGCAAAGTTGCCGATGCTGGTGTTTTTGTGAGCGCCCACCCGGACATCATTTTGAAGATCGGTACAAAGGAAGTCTTGTATCATACCCGCGCTGTGGGTTGGGGGAGTGACACCCATCTCTATCTCAGCATGGAGCAGATGCGCCGGGAATTGCCATTGCGACTGGCTGCCGGGCAGACGCGGGTGCTGAAACAATACCGGGGTAATGGCGGGATGGGCGTTTGGAAAGTTCAGCTACCGCCCGACCCATCTGGTGACCAGAAACAGAGTGCCAAACTGCCATTGCCACAGCCGGAAACCCTTGTACGAGTGCGTCAGGCTATACGCAGCGCCGTTGAAGAAGAAATACCATTGGGTGACTTTTTTGTGCGTTGCCAACCGTATTTTGTGGGCGACGGCCGTATGATTGACCAGGCCTATCAGGAACGGCTGACGGATGGCATGATTCGCTGTTATCTGGTACAGGATCAGGTCGCCGGATTTGGGCATCAGGCCATCAATGCCCTCTTTCCGGCGCCGCCGGGCGCGCCGCCGTCGGATGCGCCACAGCCAGGGCCACGTCTATACTATCCGCCGACAAAGCCGGAATTTCAGCCGCTCAAATACAAATTAGAGCAGGAATGGCTGCCAGCCATGCAAAAACTGTTGAGCATTGATACCCACAGGCTGCCCATCCTGTGGGATTGTGACTTTTTGCTTGGCCCTCAAGAGGAAACGGGTGCAGACAGCTATGTGTTGTGTGAGATCAATGTGAGCAGCGTCTCCCCCTTTCCAGAGTCAGCCATTCCTTACATTGCCAGGGCTACGGCCGTGCAAATAGGTGAACACATAAACACCTGATCACCTGAACACGTGCCGAGGAGCGAATAATGCCAGACTTGATAGTAGACGAGTGGAAGGCACATTATGTGGCGCGGCTGCACGCGGAACGGGCGGACCTGCTCTGGCAGTTGCGGGGGTTGAGTGCAGAAACGGTGGGCAGCGCCGAAGTGGTGCCCGGTTGGACGGTGAAGGACATTCTGGCGCACATCCCGTTTTACGATGCGGCTTATGCCGGGCGCATCCAGATGGTATTGCACGGCCGTACCGCCGAAATCACTTCCCTCACCGATGACAGTGGCCTGGCAAACCGCAATGCCAACCTGCTGGCGCAAAATCGAACCATCCCCTACGAACAGGTCATTGCCATGCTGTTGAAGGAGCGCAGTGGTTTTACGGCCGTACTGAAGCGCGTACCCGATGATCTGCTGTCTCAAGACCTGCCCATGCCCTGGGGCCAGAATACCAGCATCCGCGAATGGGCTAACTGGCGCTATGAACATGACGCCGATCACGGCCGTCAACTGGCAACCTGGCGCGAGTACCAACCCCGCGAAACCTTGCGCGACGTGACGCCCGTTTATGTGCTGCGGGCGATGTTGCACAGCAGCCGCAAAGCGTTCCAGGCATTGCTGCCTCTCATCCCCGAACCGGAATGGACGACGCGCCCGGTGTGTGGCGTGTGGACAATGAAAGACCTGTTTGGCCATTTGACGGATTGGGAGAAGGTGGCGGTGGATGGGCTACGGCCGTTGGCCGCCGGGCAAATTCCCGAATTTGACTATACCCTGGACAGCTTTGATACCTTCAACAACAAAAACGCCGCCGCCCGCGCCCAGCAAAGCTGGGATGAGGTGTGGGCTGACTATGAAACCACCCGCGCCACCTTGCTCGATTTGTTGGCGCAAACCTCCTCGGCCGATTTGCAGCGCCCGTTTATGGCCCCCTGGGGCCGGGAAATTACCGGCGGCGTCTGGCTGCTCATCTGGCCGGGGCACGAAATGGAACACGCCATTGACGTGCGGGCGGCGTTAGCACTGGCTGATTGGCCGCCGCGTTTTGTCAAACATGGATAGAGATTGGAGATTGGGGATTAGAGATGCCCAATCTCCAAATCTCTAATCTCCAATCTCCCATGCTCTCCCCCACCCAATGCCAACAATTAGCCGAAACCTTGCCGGATACACCGGAGGCGGTCATCGCCATTTCGCAGTTGCGGCGGGGGTTGGCGCGGGCGTGGCTGGTGGGCGATGTGGGGGAGGGGGAAACGGCCGTTTGGGAAACGGCCGTCATTGAAGATACCGGCCAACCCGGCGAACCATTGGTCTTTGGGCATGACGTGGCCCAAATGGTCGGCCTGCTGGCGCACATTCCTGACTGGTTTTGTGTGAACGTTAGCCGTGACTGTGCGCCCGCGCTGGCTCCTCTGATCGAAGAAATGATGGGCTGCCCGGTGCGCCTGCTGGAAGATGTCTATCATACGCTGACCCAACCCGCGCCCATCATCATCCACCCGGATGTGCGTCTGCTGACCCCGGCCGATCTTGCGCTATTAGAGTCGGCCCCGTTTGAATTGCAGGGGGTGCAGCCACGCCGGACGCTGCTGGAAATGGCGGTGGCTGGGGCTGTGGTAGACGGCCGTCTGGTAGCCATTGCCCAAAATTACGCCCGCACCGATAGCTATGGTGAAATTGGGGTGCATACGCTGCCCGCCTACCGGCAAAAGGGGTATGCCACGGCGGCGGCAGCCGCCGTAGCCCGCTATATCCAGTCCTTAGGGCTGACCCCCGTGTGGAGCTGTGGCGCACACAATGAGGCATCATTGCGCACGGCCGTTAAACTTGGCTTCCACGAAGTCTCCCGGCGCATGTACATCATTCTGGATGGATAAGAACGTAGACATCCGATTTCTCCAAGAAATCGGATGTCTTTGCGTCAGAGGAAGAAAAAGCCTATGCCTAAAATCACATACACCGTCAGCAGCATGGCTCCTTCCAACCAGTTGCTTTCGCCATCCAGCGAGACCAGAGCGGCCACAAACGCTGCCGCTATCATCGCTGCCACCTCAAACTGGTTAAACTCCAATGGCATCGGGTTGCCCACCAGCAAGCTGATGAATACCAGCAAGGGGGCCACAAACAGGGCAATTTGCAGGCTGGAACCAATGGCAATGCTCAGGCTCAAATCCATCTTGTTTTTAATGGCAACTTGCACTGCCACCAGGTGTTCGGCCACATTGCCCACCAGCGGGATGAGGATAATGCCCAGGAAAAACTCGCTCAGCCCCAATTCTTCTGTCACCGGCTCTACGGCCCCTACCAGCACTTCACTAAGATAGACGATAAAGCCGACAGCGATTACCAGAATGATGAGCGCGTGGCGCATACTCCAGCCTTCTGGGGCATGGGCTTCGCGGGCCATGGGGTCGGCTTCTTCGGTATGAGCGGTAAAGGAGTAAAGGATGGACAGGGCATACATCACCAACATGGCTACGGCCGCGCCAATGCTCAACCCCTCCACTGCTCGAAAATCTGGTTCTAGCGACCAGTTAAACAGCGAGGGAATGCCAATGGCGACCACCGCCAGAATAAGCATGGTGGCGTCAATGTTGGCGCTGCGGCGGTTGAATCTCTGGGGGCCGTTTTTCAGGCCGCCCGCCAGCAAGGATGCTCCCAATACCAGCAGAATGTTGCCCAAAATGGAGCCGGTGATAGAGGCCAATACCAGGCCAATTAGCCCGGCGCGCAGAGCCGAAAAGGAGATGATGAGTTCGGCGGCGTTGCCCAATGTGGCATTGAGCAGCCCACCGGCGCGCTGGCCTACTTTTTCGGCCAGTGCTTCGGTGGCGTGTCCGATCATTCCTGCCAATGGGATGATGCCGATGGCGGCTGCCAGAAAGATGGCAATGGCATTGCCGTGGGTTAATTCCAGAAAAACGGCGATGGGAATGCCTAAACAGAGCAGCAAAAGAACCGGGCCGAGGCCCACCGTGTGTTGTATGCGTGATAAAGCGTTCATGTTTCCTTTTCCTGATACGGAGATTTGCTTGTTGCCGGGCGATGATTATAAACGGGGATTGATTTTTGGGAAAATGTTGGACAAAATCGCCAGCAATTCCAAATCTGGCTGGTAGCGACAGATAAATCTGCACCAACAAAAGGCGAAGTCGGCCTGCGCCGACTGGCGTTCAGCCCACGCAGTGCCCGCCCTGAACCCGGTGAAGGGTGGGCTTTGCTGTTTGTAGCTGCGATTTCAATCGCGGGTTTGGCTGGCGTTAGCCGCTTCTTAACTGGCCCAGGCTACACTCCCGTCCGAAGAAAAGGTAATCAGGTAATTGGGTCATTGCGTAATTTGAGCAGCCAATTACCCAATTACCCAATTACTCCATAACCAAAACAGAGAGGTACACATCCATGAAAATTTTAGTAACAGGCGGCGCCGGCTATATCGGCAGCATTGCCGTAGAGCGTTTGATCAAGGCTGGTGAAGAGGTGGTGGTGTTTGACAATCTTTACCAGGGGCACCGGGACGCCGTACACCCTGACGCGATATTTGTGCAGGGTGATCTGGCAGACAAAACGGCCGTAGAATCCACCATCGCCGCCCACAAACCGGACGGCATCATGCACTTTGCCTCCTACACGCTGGTGGGCGAATCTATGGAACGGCCGTTTCTCTACCTGCGCGATAACATTGTCAACGGACTGAACCTGTTGGAAAGCGCCGTGCAGCATGGCGTGAAGGGCTTCATTCTCTCCTCCACCGCCAACCTGTTTGATGACCCGGAACGCATGCCCATTGATGAAAACGAGCGCATTGTGCCCGGCAGCCCCTACGGGGAATCAAAAAATATCATCGAACGTTACCTGTATTGGATGGACAGGCTCTACGGGATGCGTTACACCTGCCTGCGTTACTTTAATGCCTGCGGCGCAACCGAAGAACGCGGCGAAGACCACGACCCGGAAACGCACCTGATTCCGCTGGTGCTGGAAGTGGCGCTGGGCAAGCGGGACAAGATCACCATCTTTGGCGATGACTACAACACGCCCGATGGCTCCTGCGTGCGGGATTATATTCATGTGGTGGACCTGGCCGAAGCGCATATTTTAGCTATGCGCGCTCTGCTGGATGGGGGGCCAAGCGGTAAGTACAATCTGGGCAACGGCCGTGGTTACAGCGTTAAAGATGTGATCCAGACTGCCCGCGACGTGACCGGGCATCCCATTCCTGCCGTCGTCGGCGCCCGTCGCCCTGGCGACCCCGATGTGCTGATCGCCAGCAGCGAAAGCATCAATCATGATCTGGGCTGGCAGCCCCGCTACGCCAACCTGCGCACCATTATCGAAATGGCCTGGAACTGGCATGTAGCGCACCCGGATGGATACGGCCGTTAGCCAATTACCTTGAATGATTAGAGATGGGAGATTAGAGATTGTGCCATCTCCAATCCCCATTCTCTAATCTTCCAATCTCCTCTTCTTTCTCCTCCTTGACACGGCCGTGCATTTGCATAAAATTAGAACATATGAGCGATCATTGGATTCGGGCAAGCGAGATTTCCACCTATCTATACTGCCGCCGCGCCTGGTGGCTCAAGCGCCGACAGGGCGTGCAGCCACAAAATGTCCACGAGTTAAAGAAAGGGACGGCGCATCATCAGCAGCACGGCCGTGTCGTGGGCCAGTCCATCTGGGCGCGGCGGGTGGCCTATGTGCTGCTGTTTATCACCATCGCCTTCTTTGCTTACCAACTTCTAATCGGTAATCCGTAATCCGTAATCCGTAACCCGTGACCCGTAATCCGTAATTCATCTACGGTTTATGGACTACGGATTACGAATCACGGCCCACGACATGGTATTCGGCACATTCACCCTCGTTATGGCTTTACTCCTCCTGGCTCTGGCCTTAGGGCTGTGGCTCTGGTCACGTAACCTGGAGGAAGAAGCCGGGCTGCCGGATGGCAACGTCATCTACACCGACGCCGGGAGTGCCTGGTTTAGCAACAACGATGCCCTGGTTTCGTCCCATTTGCGCCTGACAGGCAAACCGGATTATCTGGTGGAAGAAACAAACGGCATGATCGTGCCGGTAGAATTGAAGTCTAGCGCCGCCCCCGCCGAACCCCATGAAGGCCATATCTTGCAGTTAGCTGCCTACTGCCTGTTGGTAGAAGAGAACTATGGCATACGCCCCACCTATGGCATCATCCAATACAAAGACCGTTCGTTTGCGGTGGATTACACAGCGGAGCTGGAAGAGGATTTGCTCGACTTGTTGGCCGACATGCGCGCCGACCTGTTTGCCCCCGACGTAGACCGCGACCATAACGACTGGATGCGCTGCACCCGCTGTGGCGTGCGCGGCGCGTGCGTGCAGCGGCTGGGGTGAGCGGTAAATCGTGACCCGTGATGCGTAATCCGTGAGATAAAGACCGACGGATTACGTTTTACGGATTACGAAGTATAATCAGTCGCATCCTTAAACCTTTGGAGGGCAGTGTGACCACCATACAACGGGCGAAGGGGATGCAAGACGTTCTCCCTGCTGATCGCCGCTATTGGGATTTAGTGATTGACACGGCCGTGACCCTGGCTAACCGGTACGGCTTCCAACGCATAGATTTACCCATTCTAGAATACACCGAACTGTATCACCGGGGAGTGGGTGACGCCTCTGACTTTTTTGTCAAAAAAGAGACCTACGAAGTGGAAGAATCTGAAGGGGTCAGCCTGACGCTGCGGCCCGAATTTACGGCCGGCTTTATGCGCGCCTATCTCCAAAACGGTATGGCAAGCTGGCCGCAGCCGGTGAAGCTCTTCACCATCGGCCCTGCCTTCCGTCGTGAACGGCAGCAGGCGGGCCGTTACCGCCAGCACAGCCAGTTCAACTGCGAAATTTTGGGCGAAATTGACCCGGCAGCCGACCTGGAGGTGATGCTGTTGGCTATGAATGTGTATCGTGAATTGGGGTACAAGGGGCTAACCTTCCAGCTAAACAGCACCGGCTGCCCTACTTGCAAACCCGTTTACGTGGATGCTTTCAAAACGTACCTGACCGATTATTTGCCCAAACTGGCTCCCATTGACCAGGAGCGACTGCGCCGTAATCCACTGCGCATCCTGGACAGCAAGGAGCCGGGCATGGATGAACTGCTGGCAGACGCGCCGCACATCATTGATTACCTGTGTGACGATTGCGAAGACCACTTCAGTGAGTTGCGTGGGCTGCTGGATGATCTGGATCAGAGTTACACCATTAACTTCCGGCTGGTGCGGGGGATTGATTATTACACCAAGACGGTGTTTGAGGTGTGGGCCGAGGGCATTGGCGCGCAGGCGGCGGTCTGCGGCGGCGGGCGCTACGATGGGTTGGCGGAGAGTATTGGCGGGCCAGCTACACCTGGCGTTGGTTTTGGCAGCGGTATTGAGCGTATTATTCTGGGTTTGCAGGAGGCGGGCATTGATCCGCCTGTGCCACCGCACCCGGAAATCCTGGTAGCTCATTTTGGCGGGGCAACGAAAACGGTGGCGGCGCAGTTGGTTTTCCGGTTGCGGTCGGCGGGTATTGGCGCCCGGCTGGCCTTTGCCCGCGAACGGCGCAGCCTGAAAAGCCAGATGCGTGAAGCCAACAAACACAATATCAAGACTGTCCTTATCCTGGGCGAAGAAGAAGTGGCACAAGGATTGGTGGTAGTACGGCCGTTAGACGGCGGCGAGCAGCAATCTATTCCTCTCGATGAGGTTGTTTCCTATCTGAAGGGATTGGAGCTTGGGGATTAGAGATTGTTAATCTCCAAGCTGCAATCTGCAATCTGCAATCTCTCCTATGCAAACCATCGGCATCCTCCACCATCCCCGTATTCCGGCATCACGGCCGTTGGCTGACGAAGTATATCGCTGGTTGGCCAGCCAGGGGGTGCGCGCCTGGATTTCCTCTACCTGGGACATGACCGAGCTAAGGCCAGAGTTGAAGGAGAGTGAACTGCTGGTGGTGTTAGGCGGCGATGGTTCTCTGTTACAGGCGTCCCGCATTTCTATCGCCTGTAACGTGCCTCTCTTCGGTATCAATCTGGGCAAGGTGGGTTTTCTGAGTGAAGCACAGCCAGACGAGTGGCCGGAAAAATTGTCGCGGGTGTTGGCCGGCGACTATTGGATTGAGAAGCGGTTGATGTTACGGGTAGAGGTGGAACGAGACGGCCGTGTCACCCACACCTTTACCGCCCTGAACGATGTGGTGGTGGGACGTGGCGCACAGGCGCGGGTCGTCAATTTCCAGCTATCGGTGGATGGTGACCTGGTGACGACCTATGCCGCTGACGCCATGATTGTGGCCACGCCTACCGGCTCCACAGCATATGCGATGGCTGCCGGGGGGCCATTGCTGCCGCCCCAATTGCCAAACTTTGTGGTGCTGCCGGTGGCCGCTCATCTCAGTTTTAATCGGGCGCTGATTTTGCACGAAACGGCCGTGATTGCTATCAAAATCAACATGGATCATGAGGCGTACATTACACCCGATGGACAACATGGCATTGTCGCCCAAAATGATGATGTGGTCATCATTAAACGAGACGCCCACTTTTGTACATTTGCCCGTGTGGAAAGCACCGGCTACTTTTATCGCCGCCTGATGGCCCGGCTGGGGCATATGCGGCAGGATTAGGTGAATAGTACGCAGTAAGCAGTTAGCAGTGGGCGGTGAACAGTTCACTGCTTACTGCCTACCGCTCACTGCTTCCTTCAGGCGATTTTTTATGGAGATCAATCAACCAAGAATACGCTCACTGATGCGGCAGGCAGCCAGGGTAGAAGAGGCTGGCAAACGCGCCGCTGCCGAGCAGCTATACCGGCAAATTTTGGACGAAGCGCCGGAGATGGAAGATGCCTGGTTGGGTCTGGCGCGAATGGCCGCCGACCCGGCGGCGCAAGAAGAGGCTTTTGAGCGGGCGCTGGAGCTGAACCCGGAGAATAAGGAAGCCAGAGTGGGGCTGGCCGATTTGCGCGGCGAGCCGGTGCCGGACGCCTGGCGCAAGGAAGTGGAGGCAGCGCGAACACCGGAGCCAGAGCCGGAACCGGTGGCGGCGCCAATGGCGAAGCAAGAAGTGGTCACGGCCGTGCCCGCCGCCGACGGCCATGACGAAGCCTACGAATTTACCTGCTACCGCCACCCCGACCGGGTTACGTCCTTAAGATGTTACAACTGTCACAACCCCATCTGTGCCAGTTGTACCAACAAAACCTCGGTGGGCTACATTTGCCCGGACTGTAAACGCGAATTAGAAGACAAATTCTTCAACGCCTCTGCTACCGATTACATCATTGCCGCCCTGGTCTCCTTCCCCCTGAGCCTGATTGCCGGTTATCTGGTGTGGCGGTTGAGCGGCGGTTTTTTCTTCATCTTCATTATGATTTTTATCGGCGGTGCGGTCGGTGGCCTGATTGGTCGCCTGACTAAAAAGGCGATTGGTGGTCGGCGCGGTCGTTATTTGCCACATCTGGTGCTGGCTATGATGGCGGTGGGGGTGGCGCTGCCCGGTCTGCCCATTTTGCTGGCGGTGATGGGCGGCGGTGGGGCGCTGTTTGCCTTCATTACGCCGGCTGTCTATCTCTTTGTGGCCGGCGGCTCGGCGTTTTATTGGATGAAGTAAGTTAAGCAGTGCCAGGCACGGGGCATAAAGTTTGCAAATGACCAGGACCGTCTGCCCCGTGCCTGGCACTACGACGAGTATGCTCACAGAACTTTCCATTCGCAATTTTGCCATTATTGACGAACTGACCATCTCTTTCCAAAATGGTTTTCATGTGCTGACCGGGGAGACGGGAGCCGGTAAATCCATCATTCTGGATGCCGTCATGCTGGTGTTGGGTGGACGCGCCGAAACGATGATGGTACGCGCCGGCGCGCCAGAAGCCTATGTGGAAGCGGCTTTTACGCTGACGCCACAACTGCATACGGCCGTCACCCCCATCCTGGAAGCAGAAGGTTTAGACGATGAACACGGTGATACGCTGGTGCTGGCGCGGGAGATTCGGGCGAACGGCCGTAATATTTGCCGAGTCAACGGCCGTACTGTCAACCTGGCCATCCTGCGCGACATTGCCGAACCGCTCATTGACATTCATGGTCAGGGTGAACATCTTTCCTTGCTGCGGCCCAAATCCCACCTGCCGCTGCTGGATAACTATGCCCGCCTGGAAGAGGAGCGCAAAGCCTTAAGCCGGGAAGTGGCCGCCCTGCAAAAAATTCGCAGCGAACTGGCCGATTTGCGCCAGAACGAAAAAGCGCTGGCGCAGCGCGCTGACATGCTGCAATACCAGATTGAGGAGATTGGCGCGGCCAAATTGACGCCTGGCGAAGAAGATGAATTACGCGCCGAACGCACCCGCCTGGCCAACGCCGAACAGTTGATGCGCGCCGCTACCGAAGCCGTCGCCCTGCTCACCGGCATGGACGACGAAATGCGCTCGGTGGCCGATTTGTTAGGCCAGGCAGAACGCGCCCTGGTGCAGCTCACCCGCTACGATGATACCCAATCGCCCCGGCTGGAAACATTGCAAGGTCTACTTTTCCAACTCAGCGAGCTGTCGTCTGACCTGCAAAGTTACCTGGATGGCCTGGAGTTTAACCCGAAGCGTCTTGACTTTTTAGAGGAGCGGCTGGAATTGATCGCCAGCCTGAAACGCAAATACGGCGAGAACATCGAAGAGATTTTGGCGCTGCGCGAAAAGGCGATCACTGAATTAACCTATATTGGTAACAGCGAGACGCGCATTGCTGAACTGGAACTGGAGCAGGAAAAATACTTGCGGCGGGTCGGGGAGATGGCGGCCAAGTTGTCGCAGAAGCGGCAGGCGGCAGCGGGCAAACTGGCAACGGCCGTCATTACCCAGCTATCTGACCTGAACATGGAAGGCGCCCAATTCAGCGTCCACTTTGCCACCGAGCCACAGGCGGACGGGGTGTACGTGGGCGAGCAGCGGCTGGCTTTTGACCAGACGGGCATTGATCGGGCGGAGTTCCTCATCTCTACTAATCCGGGCGAACCATTGAAACCGATGGCCAAGGTGGCCTCAGGCGGCGAGACGGCGCGGCTGATGCTGGCGCTGAAAACGGCGCTGGCGCAGGTGGACGCCACACCCACCCTGATTTTTGACGAGATTGACCAGGGCATTGGCGGCCGCATTGGCGACGTGGTGGGGCGCAAGTTGTGGGGGCTGACGGCCGTTGCCGACCACCAGGTCATCGTCGTTACCCATTTGCCACAGTTGGCCGGGTATGGGGATGTGCATTTTCATGTGAGCAAACAGGTTCATGACGGCCGTACCACGACGAGTGTGGAGAGTCTGAACAGGGACGGCCGTGTGCGGGAGTTGGCCGCCATGCTGGGCACACGCGGTGAACACGCCACCGGCGGCGCGGAGTCCATCCTACAACAGGCGGCCCTGGTGAAGAAGAACAAAAGCTAAAAATCAATATTCACATGGCAAAACTTAAACTGGACCTTCACGACATCTACAACCGCGGCAAAGATATTGACGCCGAACTGAATCGCATCATACAGGAAGCGATAGACAAAAAGATCGAATTGGTGGAGATTATCCCCGGCAAAGGGAGCGGCCAACTCAAAAAAAGAGTCCTGCGTTTTTTGAATCAGAGCCATATCAAAAAACTGTACCATCGTGTCGAGAAAGACGACAAAAACTTTGGGCGTATTTTTGTCCATTTTCGGCACTGATCCACCAGGGATAGTTGCCGGTCACCTTCACTGGCTTCTTTGAGTTTGTGCCAGGGCATCATTTTCCATTCCCACGTCTAGCCATTCCATCTCTTTTTCCCGATTTACTTTGCCCAACTGTTCCTGGGCAGGCACGGCCGTAATCAAGTAACCGGCTTGACATTTTGGCTTCCCAATTGTAATATCTAAAATATATATATCTAAAAGATATAATAAGAGATGATATGGCCCAAAAACAAAACCGCAGCCGTTATGCCATTTTAGGGATACTCTGTTACCAGCCCATGTCCGGCTATGATATTCAGAAATTTTTCACTGACATCGCCGGTTTCTGGCAGGAAAGTTACGGGCAAATTTACCCCAATCTGCGCTTGTTGTTACAAGAAGGGCTGGTCAGCAAACAAGTGGAAGAACGGGACAAAGGCCCCAGTCGTCATCTGTACACCTTAACCGCAACCGGGCGACAAGCCTTGCAGGCCTGGTTACAAGAAACGGCCGAACCCTTACCCATTCGTAATGAATTACTCCTGAAACTCATTTTCGGCCACGAGGCGGGAGAGGAAGCAACCAGACGCCAACTGGAAACTTACCGGGCGCAGATTACGGCCGATGTTGGCAATTTGCACATCGTGGAAGCATGGCAAGAAGCACAAATGGATGAAGGCGACCCCCATGCCCGCTACCGGCGAATGGCCGTGCGTTATGCGCTGCACACCAGCCAGGCTTTATTGACATGGTGTGATGAATGTCTAGCGGAACTGAATGGCGATTGAGGGATTGGGCAACATCCTGATCTCCCAATCTCATTTTACCTCATTAAGGAGAATGAATGACCATGAGTGAACGAATTATGACCTTACATCCCGAAGGCAAACAGGGCGTCAATATCGAAAAAGAGAAGTATGAGACGATGCGCCAGGCGATTATTGCCGCATTACAGGCCAATCAGCCACAAACCTTTTCCGGGCTGGAACAGGCTGTCAGCGCCCGATTGGATGGGAATTTTGACGGTTCCATTTCCTGGTACTTTACAACGGTAAAGCTAGACCTGGAGGCGCGGCAAGTGTTGGCACGAGTACCGGGAACCCGACCGCAGCAAATCCACCTGGCCTGAGCCACAAGAGACCCAAAGGGATTCAGAAAACTCTTTGGGTCTTTCGTTTTTTGCCAGCATTTGGCAGTGAGTGTTCCGGTCTGTGATAGTTTCTGACGGAAAAAGCGGCGCATACTCCACCTTGATGATCACCGATTACCGATTACCGGTTACGGATTACCGATTACGGAGGATTGTATGCGCGAAGTAGCGATTTTAGGCGTGGGGCAAACGGCCGTGCGTGAGCATTGGGATTTGTCCATACGTCAGTTAGCGGTGGAGGCCGGGCGGGCCGCTTTGGCCGATGCCAATATCGGCCGCGTAGACGGCATTTATGTGAGCAATATGACCAGCGGCAACCTGAACGAGCAGCACCATTTGGGCGCGTTGGTGGCTGACCATCTGGGACAGTGGGGCGTGGAAGCGGTGAAACTGGAAGCGGCTTGCGGTTCGGCCGGCTCCGCCATGCGCCAGGGCATCATTGCCATTGCCAGCGGTCAGATGGACGCGGTGTTGGTTATTGGCGTGGAAAAGATGACAGAGACAGTCATGGAAGAGACGACGGCGGCGCTGGTGACGGCGGCCGACGCCGATTATGAAGGCATTCATGGTGTTACCTTTGTCAGTCTGAACGCGCTCATTATGCGCCGTTATATGCATGAGTATGGTTACCAGCAACGGGATTTTGCCCCCTTTGCCCTCAATGCCCATGCTAATGGGGCCAAGAACCCCAATGCCCTGTTCCGCGAGCCAATTACGCAGAAGATTTACGACAACGGCCGTGTGGTGGCCGATCCCATTACACTGTTTGACGCCTCTCCCATTGGTGATGGCGCGGCGGCGCTGCTGCTCGTACCAGCGGAAAAAGCGCCAGAGGCAGTGCAGGTAGTCGGCTCGGCTGTGTCTACAGACACGCTGGCAGTGCATGACCGCGAAGATATGCTTTGGCTAAAGGCGGCGCAGCAGTCGGCGCAGCGAGCCTATGCCCAGGCCGGTATTGGCCCGGAAGATGTAGACCTGTTTGAACTGCACGATGCCTTTAGCGTGATGGCCGCCCTTTCCCTGGAAGCGTGTGGTTTTGCCGAACGGGGGCAGGGTGTGAGATTGGCGCAAGAGGGGGAGATATTTCCAGACGGCCGTATTCCCATAGCCACCATGGGTGGCCTCAAGGCGCGTGGGCATCCGGTGGGCGCTACCGGCCTTTACCAGATTGCCGAAGCCGCTTTACAACTACGCGGCGACGCCGGCAAGGCCCAGATTGACGGCGCTCGTATCGCCATGGCCCAAAACATTGGCGGCAGCGGCGCCACCATCGCCACGCACATTTTGAAAAGGCATTAAAGTGAGGGGGTGATCTTTCACCCCCTCACCCCTCACCACTCACCCCCTCTCTTTCTATGGCCCATTAGTCCTGCCTCCCCACTTTTCCGTCATTTTTACCGATAGCTTCACCTGACATCATACAATCAGGCCGTTGGTTTGATGTATGATTGTTGTGGCATAATAAGCAGCGGTAAATCAAGTGGTGTGTCCCTTTTGTGGGGACGGTGGAAGGAAAGAAGTTGCTTCAATCGAATCGTACTGAATACACACAAATATCACCCCGGCTACAAACCATCCTGCAACAGGTTGTGGATGATGTAGTGGAGCGTTTGGGCTGTGTGGGGGCGCTGGCTACCACGTTGGAAAATGACAAGGGGCTTTATTTACGGGCTTCCTCATTTAGCGTGTCACCGCAGCAGGTGCAGCAGTTTTGGGCACGCGGTGGCTTAAACCCCACCGGCGCTCAGGCGATTGTGTATCTGGACAATGCCAGACACCAAAAGAATGTGACGGTGACGGCCGTGAATGAAGTCCAGGTGCGCGCCCGTCCCTATAGCATGAGCGATACCCTGTACGATCTGTTTCGTCCCACCGGTGATGAGAAGATTGTGGAGCAAATTCAGGCCGAGCTGAACATTCAACAGGTGGTGGCGGTGCCCTTCATTGTGCAAAATGAGGTGGTGGGGACGCTGGTGGCGCTGACGGCCGTACCCTTTTCCACGCAAGAAATTGACTTTCTGGTCGCCTTTGGGCATCAGGCGGCGGCGGCTGTGCAAAGCCATTACCAACTGACGGCTATGGAAGCGTTGGAGCGGGTGATTTTTAAGCTCCAGGCACGCATGACCGATGAAGTGGAAGTGCTGCAAACGGTAGTGGACGCCGTGGTACATGAATTGGGCTATCAGGGCGCCATGGTAGCTACCCTGGAAGAGGGTAATGCCCTGCCGGTGCGCGCCTATGCTCTGGAAGGCTCCAATGCGCTGCTGACGCAGTGGGAGAAAATGGCGGGCACAACCTTGATCAGCACAGACGCCGTGGTGTATCTGGATGATGACAGATACAAAGAAAATTTAAGTGTGCGGGCGGTGAAGGGGTATAACGGCCGTCCCCAAAACTACCTCACCTCCAACAACCTGTATGATTTATTGCGTCCGATTGCTCCCAAAGCAGTGGCCGACCTGGCGCAAACCGCATTAGGCATCAAACAAGTAATTGCCGTGCCTTTCTTCGTTGAAAATGAAATTGTAGGCAATCTGTTTGCCGCTTCGCGCCGCCCGCGTTTTTCCGCCTGGGAGATTTCCATCTTAACTACCTTTGGGCAGCAGGCAGCGGCGGGTATTCGTAATGCCCGCCTATACCGTGAGGCCGATGAACAGCGGCGTATTGCCGAGCAGTTTGGCCGCATGGCCTTTAGCGCCACCGCCTCTGTCCATACCCTGGGCAATCACATTGGGGCGGTACGCACCTATTTGCATCTCTTGTCTGGTTTGGCCGGATATTCCACCAGCCAGCAGCAGGAAATATTGAATAACAATGCCAATATGCTGGATCGGCTGCGTCGTGCTTCGGAGATGCTGGCAAACCTGCACGAACCCTGGCAAGAAATATCCGATGTGCCTGTTAGCGTCAATGACTGCCTGGTGAGCGCCCTCAATGCCGTTTATCCACAACTGATGGAAAGCAACCACACCGATAATCTGGTGCAAGACATGGGGGCGCATGTTCACATTCTGCTGTCGCCCAACCTGCCTGCTGTCTTCACCGCCAGCGAGATGTTGACTGAGGCATGTCGCGTAATTTTGAAAAATGCGCGTGATGCGCTGCGGGAGATGGGCCAGATTGGGGATTTGTGGATTAGCAGCCAGTTGGCAGCCGACGGCCGTATTCACATCACCGTCAAAGATAGCGGCCCCGGCATCCCCAAAGAAAATCTGGCCCACATTTTTGAAATGGGCTGGACGACCAAAGAAGGGCAGGGCATGGGCTTTGGCCTGTTTTGGGCAAAAGATTACCTTGAAGGTTTGGGCGGGCAGCTAGAAGTGGAGTCTGTCTGGGGTGAAGGGGCAACCTTTCACATCTATTTGCCGGTTGTAAAGTAGGGGACGACCTTTGTGGTCGTCCCCTGTTTTACAATTACCCGATGCGGCTAAAACGCAGAATTTCCTGCCCAGACGCATTGCGAATGATCAGTGTTGTGCCTTGAATTTCAAAGCTGGCGGAAGCCTGCAACAAGGACAAATACAGCGTTTCTTGCTGGCTTACGGCCGTGTCGCAGATCATCATACTGCTGGTGATGGAACCAATGGACAGGCTGTTGCCAGACACAAAATAGCTGCCATTGTAATTATTGCAGCCGCCAGAGCCGCTTAAAGCATTCCCGTTGCCAAAGAAGGCCGTGATGCTCGTGCCCGGTACCAATACGCCGGTCACATTCATCGCCGTCAAAGCCCAACTGCTGTTGGCCAATGGGTTGACCTGGTTAACCGTCACCGTTTGCTGGCGGAATTCGGTGCTGCCATTGGTCAATTGCACGCGCATTTCATAGGTGGTGGTCACACTGGGGCAAACCTGGCGGCTGCCTTCGCCCGTCGCCGGCCAATCCTGGTAATTGGCGCCTTGCGGGTAAACCCAGACGGCCTGGATGTTTTGCACATTCCAGCGCAGCGTGGTGCATTGTCCCTGGTTAATGACGGGGTTATCCACCCAGAAGTTGATGCTGGCGGCGGGGGTCGGCATGGCGGTGGGCGTGGCCGTAGGTACGGGCGGCGGCGGCGCGGGGATTACGGGTACATTACCGGCGTTAAATGCCTGCACAAAATCAACGCTCACCCAGCCTTGCCCATTGGGCGCACCTTGAATGGGCGTTACCCACCAACGGCCGTCGGCGCTAATGCCAATGATCGCCCCTTCTGCACCAAAGGGGGCGGTGCCGATTGTGGGGTAGTTACTGCCAGGGCCGGAACGGACGTTCACACCAGCAGGGGCGGTGACACGGCCGTATGGCTCTTCCGGTGCAGCCGTTGGTATGACTACCGTCGGCACCGGGCCAGGCGTTTCCGGCGGGCCATATTGCAGCGACGCGATAACAGCATCCAGAGTCGTCAATGTGGGATTCCAATCTTCTGGCGTGAGCGCATTGAGTTGGGTCGCCTTTTCATTCATGTACGCCGTGGGGTCACTGTTGACCTGGTCCATCTCGGCCTGGGGCACATCGCCGCCGGTGTTCCACAGGAAGGGGGTTGTTACCGGCCAACGCATCGAAACGAAAACCTCGTCATTTTCCCCGGCAAAGCCCTGGAAATAATAATAGAGATTCTGATTTGTTACCGGGTTGGGGCTTTGTTCAAAGCGACCAACAAAACGGACGCCATCCCAATTGCCAAAATCGAAATACTGACCCTGAACGGCCAGATCGTTGACGCCGGTAACTATTTCCATCGGCAAGACCGGGTTGCCTGACGTGGGCACGGCCTGTGGTTTAGAGGCTACCAAATCCCTGAGCATCTGCATACTTTGGGCCACACTAGAATTACCGGCTGCGTTCCACATATCCACATACGCCTGCGCCGGAATGATATAGATGATGGGATCGAGCGGCGTGACGGCCGTCGGGTCAAGCGTGGCAAAATTAACCTGAATATGTTCTGGCAAACCCACCGGGCCAGGCGGCATACTGGCGTCATAAGGCGTCTCCGGGACGCAGTTCGTTTGGTAGGGATAGGGTAGGCCCATCGTGTTGATGCTGATCTGGCTGGGGTCTACTATTTTACAAAATGATACGGTGGGAATAGGGGCGGCCGTGGCCGTGGCTACAACCACCGGTGGCGCGGGTGGGGGTGGCGTTGGGGTTGGTTCATTCCCGCCGCAAGCTGCCAACAGCAGCGCCACAAAGACAAACAAGACAAATTTCTTCATTACTTTCCTCCATGGTTAAATAGTGTCAACAATCAAAAAGACCGGTTTCTGTACAAAATCCGGCCTGATTATCATACCTGGGCTAGACAGCCCACAGATGAACCAAAAGGGTGCAAAAAAGGTGAAACCTGGCATTAAGTATACATAATCATGCAATTTCCCTTTGTTGGCTCACCAATGGCTCATTTTCATGCCGGTTCCCCGTTCGATTGAATCCATGTTAAACTTTAGGATAAGGTAGGACGATTTTCTAAATCGTCCAGAGAATGATTTGCAAAGAATGATTTGCAAAATCGTTGTACACGTAACGCGGAGGGAAAAATGGAATTCCAACTGAACGGACAAACACGGCACTATGCTGGCGACCCTGACCTGTCGCTGTTGACTTATTTGCGTGAACACGAAGGTATCCTCTCGCCCAAGGATGGTTGCGCGCCACAAGCGGCTTGTGGCTGCTGCGTGGTACAGTTGAATGATAAGGCGGTGCTGGGCTGCGCCACCAAAATGAGCCGGGTGGCGGGTGGTGAAGTGACCACCATCGAAGGGTTGGGCGATTACCGGCAGCGGGTGTACGCCAATTCTTTCGTGGCCTGCGGCGGGGTACAGTGTGGTTTTTGCATTCCGGGCATTGTGATGCAAGCGCACGTGCTGATTGGGCACAATGCAGAGCCGAGCCGGGACGATGTGGAAAAGGCATTAACCCCGCATCTGTGCCGCTGCACGGGGTACAAGAAAATTGTGGATGCCGTCATCACCGCCGCTGCCGCCATTCGCCATGAGGAAGAAGTGGAGCTGCCGGAGAGCGACGGCCGTATCGGTTCTCGTCTACCCAAATATCAGGCCAGCAAACTGGTGTTGGGCCAGCATCATTACGTGGATGACATCCAGATACCGGGCATGAAACATGGCGCGCTGAAATTTAGCGACCATCCCCGCGCTCGTGTGGTGAAGATTGACACGAGTGCGGCGGAAAAGATGGACGGAGTGATGCGGGTGTTCATGGCCGTTGACTTCCCCGGCGACCGCTTTGTGGGTCTCATCAAACAAGATTGGCCGCAGATGATTGCCGAGGGTGAAATCACCCGCTACGTCGGCGATGTGTTGGCGCTGGTGGTGGCTGAATCGGATGCCATTGCCCGTGAAGCGGTCGGCCAGATTGTGGTCGAGTACGAGATACTGGAACCGATTACAGACATGCACGCGGCTATGCAGACGGACAGCCCCACTGTACATGGCAGTGACAGTAATGTCCTCTCCCGTAGCGTTACCCATCGTGGCGATCTGATGGTGGCACGGGCAAATTCGGCGTATGTGGTTCGGGGCAACTTCCAAACGCAGATGATTGAGCACGGCTTCATGGAGCCGGAATGTGCCATTGCCTATCCGGCCAGCGATGGTATTGAGGTGCTGTCGCAGGGGCAGGGGGTGTTTGAAGACCGGGTGCAAATTGCCAAATTGCTTGGCCTGCCGCAAGAAAAGGTGCGGGTGCAGATGGTGCCCAACGGCGGCGGTTTTGGCGGCAAGGAAGATTTGTCTGCACAGGGACATGCGGCGTTAGCCGCCTATTGGCTACAACAGCCGGTGAAGGTGCGCCTGACCCGTGATGAATCTATCGCCTTCCATCCCAAGCGTCACCCCATCTGGATGGATTACGAAATTGGCTGCGATGCACAGGGCAAATTTACCTTCTGCAAAGTGGCCTTTGTGGGCGATACGGGGGCGTATGCCTCGGTGGGCATGAAGGTGTTGGAGCGGTCGGCGGGACACGCCACGGGGGCGTACAGTTTCCCGGTGACGGATGTGGTGGCCACGGCCGTGTACACCAACAATATCCCCTGTGGCGCCATGCGTGGTTTTGGTGTGAATCAGGCCGCCTTTGGCCTGGAAAGCCTGATTGACGACCTGTGCGAAAAGGGCGGCTTCGACCGCTGGCAGTTCCGCTACGACAATGCCCTGGACGATGGTGATATGACCGCCACCGGGCAGGTGATTGAATCCGGGGCCGGGGCGAAGGCCACGCTGCTGGCGGTGAAAGATGAATTTTACAAGGCGAAATATGCCGGGCTGGCTTGCGGCATTAAAAATACGGGTATTGGCAACGGGATGCCGGACTTCTCCTCAGCCTGCATCACCATTGCCGCGCCGGACAAGATTATCATTGATCATGGCTGGACGGAGATGGGGCAGGGGGTGAATACGATGGCGGTGCAGGTGGTGTGCAACGAGACGGGGTTGTCGCCATCCCTCTTTGAAGTTCGTATAGACACAGAGTCAGGGCAAGAGGCGGGTATGACCACCGCTTCCCGCGCCACCTCGCTGGTGGGCAACGCGCTCATTGATGCCTGCCGGGGATTGAAAGCTGACCTGGAAACCCATTCGTTAGCGGCGTTGGTGGGGCGGGAGTATAACGGCCGTTGGGTAGTAGACTGGACGACCAAACCAGGCGCGCCAGTGGAAAAAGTGTACACCCATTATTCCTACAGCTATGCCACGCAATTGGTGATTCTGGATGAGGAGAAAGGGTTTGTCAAAAAGGTGGTTGCCGCCCATGACGCGGGCAAAATTTTCAACCCGACTCTGTTTGAGGGACAGTTGGAGGGTTCCATTCATATGGGGTTGGGGTATGCCATTAGTGAGGAATTGGTGATGGAGAACGGCCGTCCGCAATCCACCATGCTGCGGCAAATGGGCATCCTGCGCGCCAAAGAAATGCCGGAAATGGAGATCATCGGCGTGGAAGTGCCCGACCCGTATGGGCCGTATGGGGCCAAAGGGGTGGGTGAAATTGGGTTGGTGCCCACGGCCGGAGCCGTGGCCAACGCCCTCTACCAGTTTGATGGCGTTCGCCGCACCCAACTCCCCATGCGCATCCCCAAACGCGGCCTGCAAAAGCGCACCGAATAACCAGGTGCGACGCACTTTCAAAGTGCGTCGCACCTTTGTGAGAAATCGAGTTGCATGTGCTATGATGCTGGCATCATTATGCAAGCATAACTGGAGGTGTTTTATTGTACGCACAACAATCATGGCCGAAGAAGAATTGCTTTACAATATTGAATGGATTGCCTGAGAGCAAGGCAAATCAAAGGCTGAGATCATCCGCGAAGCTCTTGTTATGTATGTGGCAGATGTGGAGACGCAAAATCCACCACAGAACCCTTTGCTTAGCTTAATTGGATTAGCCGGTGATGAAGGGGAGGAAATGGATTTGGCTGACGGCAAGGACGAGGAAATACTGCGCGAGGAGTGGAATAGACAATATGAAGAGGGTCATCGTTGATGCCAGCTTTTTGGTTTCACTCACCAGTGTAAAGGAGCGGCAACATGCAGCTTGTGTGCAGGTTGCTCAAGGCTTGAATAGCCGTTTGATCATTCCGATTACCGTGATTCCTGAAGCAGCCTATCTTATTGCCAGACGAATCAGCCATCGGGCCATGCGCGCTTTTTTAAGCAAGTTACAAAATCCGCAATGGCAGATTGAAACTATTACGGCCGCCGATTTTGAACGGGCCACACAGATTTTGGATATTTATCAGGATGCCGAATTGTTTTGCTGATAGCACTATCGTGGCTGTGGCTGAACGGTTGAATGTGGAAACGATATTGACGTTAGATCGGCGGGATTTTCAGATGATACGGCCGAAGCACACCCCTTACTTTACCCTTTTGCTATGACAACCCTACTCGTGCGGAATGCCCGCCTGCTTATTACGATGAATGACGCCGGAGAGAGAATAACGAACGGGGCGTTGTTTGTGCGGGGGAATGTGATCGAGTGGGTGGGGGACACGGCCGTGCTCCCCCCACATTACCACACCGCCGACCACATGATTGACGCCACCGACCAGGTGGTGCTGCCCGGTCTGGTCAATACTCACCACCACTTGTACCAGACGCTCACTCGCGCCCTGGCTCCCAACAGCGGCCTGTTTGCCTGGCTCAAAACGCTCTACCCCATCTGGGCACGGATGGACGGTGAAGCCATCTATATCAGCGCGTTGGTGGGCATGGCGGAACTGATGTTGAGCGGCTGTACCACCGCCAGCGATCACCTATATTTGTTCCCGAATGGAGCAAAATTGGACGACGAAATCCGGGCGGCGCAGGAAATTGGGCTGCGTTTTCATGCGGCGCGGGGTTCGATGTCGTTGGGCGAGAGCGGCGGGGGGCTGCCGCCGGACAGCGTGGTGGAAGATGAAGAGGCCATTTTGCGGGACTGTCGCCGGGTGATTGAACAGTTTCACGATCCCAACCCATTAGCCATGACGCGGATTGTGGTGGCCCCCTGTTCCCCTTTTTCGGTGACGCCGGATTTGATGCGCGAATCGGCGCGGCTGGCGCGCAGTTACGGCGTGACGCTGCACACACATCTGGCGGAGACGAAGGATGAGGAGCTGTTTTGCCAGGAGCGGTTTGGGGCACGGCCGTCGGCCTTTGCCGAACAGCTAGAATGGGTGGGTGACGATGTCTGGTGGGCGCATGCCATCCATGTGAACGAGGCCGAAATTGGGCTGATGGCGCGGACGGGCACGGGGGCGGCCCACTGCCCGTGCAGCAATATGCGTCTGGCGAGCGGCATTGCTCCCGTGCGGCAATGGCTGGACAAGGGAGTGCGGGTTGGCTTGGGGGTAGATGGTTCGGCCAGTAATGATGGTTCGCATATGTTGAATGAGGCGCGGCAGGCGTTATTGTTGCAGCGCGTGTTAGGTGAAGCCGATACCCTCAAGGTGGAAGAGGCATTGTGGCTGGCGACGCGGGGCGGGGCGCAGGTGCTAAAACGGGATGACATCGGGCAGTTGGCAGTGGGCAAGGCGGCGGACATCATCGCCTATGATTTGAACCGGCTGGCGTATGCCGGTGCGCAGCATGACCCGTTGGCGGCGCTGCTTTTCTGTGCGCCACAGCCGGTGACGTGGAGTGTGATTAACGGCCGTGTCGTTGTTGCCGACGGTGTGTTACAAACCATAGACCTGGAACCAATCATCCAACGACACAATCAAATCAGCCATCGGCTGATCAATAATGAATATTCGTAACGCGATTTGTCAAATCGCGCTACAGAGGAGGAAATGATGGCAAAGGATCGCAAGGCGCTTTATTTGCAGGATGCGCACTCATTGCAAGAAGGCATTGAGTTGGTGAAGTATGCGGAGGCGAAGGGGTTTGAAGCGGTGTGGCAGGCGGAGAGCCGGTTGGTGCGGGACGCCATTGTACCCATGGCCGCTTTTGCCAGCCATACCAGCACGCTGAAGGTGGGCAGCGGCGTCACTAATAACTGGACGCGCAACATTGGCCTGCTGGCGGCGACGTTCCTGACGTTGGATGATCTGGCCCCGGATCGCATTATCTGTGGCATCGGCGCCTGGTGGGACCCGCTGGCGCAGAAGGTGGGCATTGAACGGCGCAAACCGCTGCTGGCGATGCGGGAAACGGTGGAGGTGCTGCGCAGGCTGTTGAACATGGAAAATGTAACCTTTCATGGCGAGTTTCATCATGTGGATGGCATTCAGTTGGATGTGGTTCACGGCCGTACTACCCCCCGCCATGTCCCCATTTACATCGGCGCTACCGGCATGAAAATGATGGAACTGACCGGCGAGATTGCCGATGGGGCGGTGCTGAACTATCTGGTGGCCCCCCCATACAACCTGGAAGCGATAGATGCCCTGGAACGGGGCGCCAAGAAAGTGGGCAAAACGATTGACGATATTGACCGACCACAGTTGATGATTTGCTCGGTGGATCATGACCGGAAGCGGGCGTTGGATGGAGCGCGCAAGATGATTACCCAATACCTGGGGCAGCAGCCGCACCTGATGAAAGCCAGCGGCGTCAGCCAGGAATTGCTGGACGAGCTGCATCAGGTTCTCACCTGGCCTGCTACCGATGAACAAATTGAAGCGGCCATGCACCTTGTGCCGGATGATGTGGTGCAGATGTGTACCGCCGCCGGTTCGCCCGCTGAAGTCAAAGCCAAAGTGCGTGAATACATGGACAATGGCTGCACCTGCCCCATCCTCTACCCATTGGGCGATGCCCGGCTGATGATTGATATTTTTAGCGAGGGGTATCGTTAACCCTAACCGGCAGATTCGGAATTTGCCCGGCGAATAAAAGGGCGTCTGCTACTGTCATATTGTGGCCTTGCGTCCGGTAAATGGCAAAGGTTTCTGCTCCCAACTGTTGCTGCAGATCGTGAACGACGCTGTCAAAATGGCGCTGGTTGGTGGGTGGTAGGGAAGCGCCTAACTGGCGGCGTAATGTCTCCTGAATGCCCACCAAACGAGCAGCGGTTTCAAAATCCTTGGCCAGGTGATTGAGCGTTAATAGCCCCAAAAAGGCCCAGGCGATACCGTCTTGATGACCCAACTCAACATTTAGCTGAACGCTTTCCAGGAGCATTTCCCTGGCTGGTTCCAGCCGGTTCTGGTCGAGTAGGAGGGCGCTGTAGCTGTTGAGGATCATTGCTACGTTGGTTTTCAAGTTTAACTGACGGGATAACGTTAGACCTTCGGTGTAGTAGCGTTCGGCCACTGCCAGATTGTTCTGGTACTGCGTAACCATGCCGAGATTGAGCAGGGCAATGGAGATGACATGAGGGGACGCCAACTCTCGCGCCAGCACCAGACATTCGGCAAACAATGGCTGTGCCCGGTCGAAATTACCCTGATCCAGGTACAACATGCCCAGTTCGTTCAGTGATCGGCCCAGGTCTCGTTTGTTGTCCGCCGGCCGCATGTTACGCACGCTCTCAGTTAACCAGCTTTCGGCTTCCGCATAGTCGCGGCGCAGGCGGGCCAGCATACCGGCATAAACCAGCGCCCGGCTGTAGGATGCGGTTTGTAAGCCAGGCAGAGCTAATATCCGGCGCAGCCAGTTCCCACCTTCGACGGGCCGGTAACGCAGCCACCAGTAGCGCCCTAATCCGGCGCCCAGGCGCACGGCCGTATCCCCATCACCACTATCTATTGCCCACCGCAAGGCCACCAGCAAATTGTCGTATTCCAGTTCCAATGTTCCCAGCCAGCTATATTGCTCTGGGCCGATCAGGTGATCGGCGGCCGTTTCTACCAATGAAAGATAATACGCAGCCAGGCGCGCCGCGGCAGCCTGGGTGGTCTCAGCGGTTAACCGGCCTGCGGCATATTGGCGCAGGAGTTCGTGGATGTCGTAACGGCCGTTGCGCAGCTGCCGTACCAACGATTTGTCCAGCAAAACAGACAACGTGTGCAGGTCAGCGCTCGCTACCTGTTCTGCCCCCTCGCGGCTAAACCCACCGACAAATAGTGACAAACTGCTAAACGCCGCCTGTTCCGCTGGTGTCAGCATTTGCCAGGACTGGTTAAAAACGGCGCGCAGGCTGCGATGACGCTCCGGTATATTCTGGTGGGTGCTGGTGAGAAAATCCAGGTTTTTGGCAATTTCGGCGCCAATTTCGGCGCAACTCAGCAGCCGAATCCAGGGCGCAGCCAGTTCCAAACCCAAGGGCATACCATCCACTAACTGGCAGATATGGCCAATGGCCTGCCAGTCGGCGGCGTCTGGAACAAAGCGGGGGTTGTGCCGCTGCGCTGCCTGCACAAACAGGGCGGCGGCGCTGTTGGCAGCAATGGTGGACACGTCCTCTGAGTCGGGCAGTGGTAATCCTTGCAAAGGAAAGACCCACTCTTCCTGCAAGCGCAGACGGTGGCGCGAGGTCACCAGTAGTTTGACCTGCGGCGCGGCTGCCAAAAGTTCGGCCAGAAATTCCACCCGTTCTTCTAGCTGTTCGGCATTATCCAGGACAAGCAGTACGGTTTTATCAGCCAGGTAATGTTGCAGTTGCATCTGGTGGGAGGTGGCGCCGGTAAAGGTAAAATCCAGTCCCTGGGCAATGGCCGAGGGGAGAAGAGTAGGATCGCTCACGGCCGTGAGCGGCACAAAAGCCACACCATCGGCAAACACAGTGGCGTGTCCATAAGCTGCCTGTAATGCCAGCCGGGTCTTGCCGGTCCCGCCTGGCCCGGTTATGGTGATCAGACGGCAGTGGCGGTCGGCCAGCCATTCAGCCAGTTTGGCCAGCTCTTCTTCGCGGCCCACAAAAGGGGTGGGTTGGGGCGGTAACTGCGGCGCCCGACGAGGCGAGGAGCGTGGGCGCGCCGACCCAACCGTTTCTGACGTGGCCACCTCTGGCACACCGCCACGAGCGGCTTGTTGCAAAGCGGCGGCATAGGCAGCCTGGGTCTCCAACCCTGGTTCGGCGTCTAGCTCCTGACGCAAGGCGACTATATAGGCCTGGTAGGCACGGCGCACGGCCGTCTGGTCTCCCATTTGGGCGTATAACTGCATCAGCAGGATGACGGCCGTTTCTGCCAGCGGGTCTTCGCGTTGCAGGGTGCGGGCATGGTGGACGGCCGTTGCCGAATCACCCCGTTCAGCCGACAGTTGGGCGCATTGCCGCAGCGCCTCCAGATAGGCGTCGTGCAGCTTCTCCCGCAGCGGAATCAACCAATCATCATAATTGCCGGGCAGCAGCGGCCCTTTGTAGAGGGTGACGGCCGTGGTCAACGCTTGCAACCGGTCAGAGGTGTTATCTGCCTGTCGGCCTGCCGCAAGCGCCTGCTCAAATGCAGCCACATCCAGCGTATAACCGGCATCCGAACGCCATTGCACGGTGTGAGTGTCAAACCATACATAGTGGTCGGCGTCGGGCAGATTGCGGCGGAGTGTGTGTAACAAATTGCGCAAATTGGTGCGCGCCTGTTCCTCCGCAGAATCAGGCCAAAAGGTATAAGCCAGTTTTTGCCGGGAAATGGACGACTGGCGGTGTAGCAGCAAATATGCCAGTAGACTTTGTGGTCGTTCCGCATTTAACGTTGTGATGGGCTGCTCCCCATGTTTGAGAGAAAAATCCCCCAGTAAACAAATCGCCAGTGATCGGTTCAACGTTTATACCCTTCAAACGGTTTTCAAACGGCGGATTTTCTATCATGCAGCCCAATCACCCACTTGAGGATGGTATGAGCGATGAAATAGAAACACCCCCACAACTTTTTGTTTTACGACTCTGGCAGACGCCATTGCCGGACGGCCGTATGGAGTGGCGCGGAAGGTTGCACCATGCACAGACGAACGAAACCCGATATTTCCGTGATTGGGCAGCCCTGATCCCGTCTCTGTTAGCCATGCTGCCCCCAGCCGACCAGACGCCCAACGAGGCAAAGCCATCCACGCCGCCAGAATGGTAGCGCGGTTTTCCCAATCGTGTTACGCCGTCAGTTTATATCTTATCACTGTTTAGACAATAGTCAGAACAAAGGAAATCAAACCATGGATCACTTATTGAATCATAAAAACAGAATACTCTCATTGATTTTGTTGCTGTTTTTGGCCGCCTGTGGCGGCGGCGGCAATGAAGCCCAAATCAGCAAGGTCACACTGACCAAAGATGAAAGTGGCAGTCGTGGCACTACCGTTTTTGCGCCTACCGATACCTTCTACCTGATCGTGGAAGCGACCGGGCCGGAAAATACGCGCGTGAAGGCAACCTGGACGGCCGTCAACGCTGAAAATGTGGACCCCAATTACCTGATTGACGAGATAGAGCAAACCTTCACCGGCGATAATACCCTGACATTTGACCTGGTTAATGACGCGCCCTGGCCCATAGGGGATTACAAAGTGGATTTGGCGCTCAATGGTGAACCAAGCCAGAGTGTGACCTTCCGGGTACAAACACCCATGGGGCAGGGTGGCGACGCCACCACAGTCAGTGACGTTCCTACGGACACACCGTCCACCGAAACGGCCACCGCTGGTCCCATCAATGCACTAGACGCCGTCAAAAGCGCCACCATCCAGATAGAAGCGCAGGGCACGTTTATTGATCCCGAAGTGGGTACACAATATAACGCCGCCGGGCGTGGCTCCGGTTTTATTATTGACCCCAGCGGCATTGCCGTCACCAATAACCATGTGGTCACGGGGGCTGCCCTGCTTAAAGTGTGGGTGGGCGGCGAATCTACGCCACGAAATGCCCGTGTGTTGGGCGCTTCGGAATGTGCCGACCTGGCCGTTATAGATATTGAGGGTGATAACTTCCCCTATATGGCCTGGTATGATGGCAATATAGATGTTGGTCTGGATGTGTATGCCGCCGGTTTTCCGCTGGGCAACCCGGAATACACGCTGACACGGGGCATCATCTCCAAAGCGCGCGCGGGTGGGGAAACAAACTGGGCTTCGGTGGATGGTGTGCTGGAGCATGATGCTACCATTAACCCTGGTAACTCTGGTGGGCCATTGGTGACGGCTGACGGCCGTATCGTGGCCGTTAATTACGCTGGCAGCTCCCAAACCAGTCAATACTTCGCCATTGCCCAGCCCCAGGCCCTGCCGGTTATTGACAGGCTGCGCCAGGGTGAAGATTACCTGTCCATTGGTGTGAACGGCACGGCCGTGAGCGATGGGCAGAGCATCTCTGGCATCTGGGTCTCATCCGTCAAATCTGGCTCACCGGCTGATGAGGCCGGTATTCGGGGTGGTGACATTATCATCAGCCTGGAAAACCTGATCCTGGCGGTGGATGGTTCCATGGCCGACTACTGTGACATTCTGCGCTCCCGTGACGCAGATGACAAGATGGCGGTGGAAGTGCTGCGCTTTAGCTCACAAGAAGTGCTAGAGGGTCAGTTAAACGGCCGTGAATTGACCCAATCCTTCTCCTTTGCCCAGGCTTTACAAGAAGAGGCCAGCAATACCAGTAGCAACAACACCGCCGGGTCCACCTACAATGATTATATGACCGTTTCGGATGATTCTGGCGCTTTGGTGCTGGATGTGCCCACAAGCTGGCGTGATGTGGACGGCAGCGCCTGGCAACTGGATGGCCAGGTCATTGGTCTTTCTGTTACGGCTGCGCCCAACATCAATAGCTTCAACAATTCCTGGACGACCCCTGGTGTTTTCTTTGGCGCTACCGATCAATTTGACGTGACCGTTAATGAACTCCTGGATGCATTTGATTTTAGTGGAGATTGTACCTATAGTGGGCGGACGGATTATGATGATGGTGCGTACAATGGTCACTACGATGTCTGGCTCAACTGTGGCGGCACCGACACCTTGCTGGTTATTCTGGCGGCCGAACCGGCCGATGGCAGTTACCAAACTCTGGTCATGGTTCAGGTTGTTAGCGACGCTGACCTGGCGGCGCTCGACCAAATCCTGGCGACATTTATTGTCCAATAATAACCGGATGAAATAACTGAAACGTGATGCGTGATGCGTGATGGGTCAACCCTCACGTATCACGCATTGCGTTTGATTAACCCCTTAAATTCACAACGTGCCAATGTGTATCACGCTCTCTACGGCCATCACGTTTATATGGCGTAGTGCAATCGGCGTTGACGGGGGATGAGCCTGACTCTATAATGCCGCCGACTATGGCAAAAAAGACGCCCATCGAGAAGATGTCCATTTCCCGGTTTGAAAGCCTGGCACAAGAACTGATAGAAGGGTCGTTGGGGCGACTGCTGGGTGGCAGCGTCACCCCGGCCGATATTGCGGCTCGCCTGACGCGCGTGCTGGAAGACAGTTCCATGAATGGCACGGTTGCCGATACGTACCATGTGCAACTTCACCCGAATGATTTGGAATCATTAACCACGACTTACCCCCACCTGGAAACGGAATTACAGACGCTCATTTTGCATCTGGCGCAGCAAGAGAATTTGCGGCTGTTGGCCAGCCCGCATGTGATTTTGGCGGCCGACGCGGAGCTGAAGCGGCACGAGGTGCGGGTGCAGGCGATGCGCCAACGGCGAGTGCAGGAGACTACCCAACTGCGCCCAGAAAATGTGGTAACGGCCGAGGTGATGCAGGCGATCCAAGACCTGGATGCGTATCTGATAGTGGACGGCCGTCACCATATCCCCCTTGACAAACCGATTATGACCATTGGCCGCCGGGCTGATAATGACGTGGTGCTGGATGCAGCCACTGTCAGCCGCCGCCATGCCCAGTTGCGCTGGCGCTACGGTCATTTTATCTTGTATGACCTCAGTCAGCGGCACGGCCGTACCAACGTCAACAATCAGCCCGTTGCTGAATGTGTGCTGCAACCCGGCGACATTATCACCCTGAGCCAGATCAAACTGCTCTACGCTGAAGGGCAAACCACCCCCAAACGCGGTGGGCATACGATGGACAGCGCCGATACGCAGGTGATGCCACCCGCTAACGAGGAGGCGTAATGGACCTGGCCGTATGGTTGTTCCTGCTGCGTATGGTCAGCGCCCTGTTGTTGGTGGGCTTTGTGGCCCTTATAGCCTGGTTGATTTACCGGGATATGCGGCTGACGGCGGCGTCATTGGCGGCGGAGGAACGGCCGTCCGGCGTTTTGCGCGTCATTACCAATGAAAGTGGGGAAGTGGCCCCTGATACGCTCTTTCCCCTGCTGCCTGTGACCAGCATTGGCCGCGCTTCCAGTAATACCATTGTGTTGTCTGATGGCTTTACCTCATCGGAACATGTGCTGATTACGCGGCGCAATGGGCAATGGTGGCTGCAAGACCAGGGCAGCCGCAATGGCACCTATTTAAACGAGACGCCGGTAGCGGGCACGGCCGTGATCAGCCCTGGCGACATCATTACGGTAGGCGGCACACAACTCAAAATCGAATTCTAAAAGTTTATCTTCGCCAACCTTCGGGCCGCTTCCTCCAACGTCTCCCGTTTCTTGGGAAAGGCAAAACGAACAGTACCCTGGCCGAAACCGGGCAGCGAGTAGAAGCTATCGCCGGGCACAACGGCCACGCCCACTTCGGTGGTGAGCCAGCGCGCAAATTCCATCGGCGGCAGTTGTGCCTGGCGAACAGGCAGGTGGCTGTAGTCGGCCATGATGTAGTATGCGCCCTGGGGTGGGGTGGCGTGGAAGCCGGTGTCCTGCAATATCTCCATCATCAAGGCGCGGCGTTGGTGGTAAGCGGCTGTGCTGGCTTCATAAAAGCTGGCAGGCAGGTTCAGCGCGGCCACACCTGCCGCCTGTAATGGGGTGGGGGCACAGAGGGAGGTGTAATCATGTAACGGCCGTATCGCCTGCATCAATTCGTCCGCCGCAATCACATAGCCCAGCCGCCAACCGGTGATAGCAAACGTTTTGCCCAGGCCGCTGATGGTGATGGTGCGGTCACGCAAGGCGGGCAGGCTGCCGGGGGAGAGGTGGTGACGGCCGTCGTACAATATCCGATCATAAATCTCATCCGTAATCAGCACCAGATCATGTTTCAACACAATGTCGGTAATGGTCTGCAATTCGGCGGTGTCCCAGACGCGGCCGGTGGGGTTGTGGGGCGTGTTCAGCAGCAGGGCGCGGGTGCGGGAGGTCACGGCCGTAGCCAGCATCTCCGGCGTAATGCGGTAATCGGGTGGTGTGAGGGGAATCGCAACGGGCGTCGCCCCGGCCATAATCGCCGCTGGCCGAAAATTGTCATGCGCCGGCTCAAAGATAATCACCTCATCTCCCGGATTCAACACGGCCATCATGGCAATAACAATCGCCTCTGTCACGCCACAGGTGACGGTGACGTGGTGGTCAGGATGCACGGCCCAGCCCAACCGGTCGCTGTAGAGTTCGGCCAATTTTTCCCGCAGCGGCGGGTAGCCCCAGGTAATGGTGTACTGGTTCAGGCCATGGCGCACGGCCGTGACTGCTGCCTCTACAATCGCCTGTTCCGTGCCAAAATCGGGGAAACCCTGGCTGAGGTTGATGGCGTCATACTGTAAAGCCAGCCGAGTCATATCCCGAATGACCGATTCACGGAATTGGGTCACACGCTGCGAAGTTTGCATCTTGTTTCTCCTGGGATGATTGCCACGAATGGCACGAATTTCACGAATTGGTGGCATTCGTGAAATTCGTTGTTTTTCTTCGCTGGATTGTAGTGGTTGCAGGGGTTAAATCAAAAGGGAAATCACGGCCTGACTGTTGTTAGCCTGGGCCAGGGCTAGAGGGGTTTGTCCATCGTCGGTGGTCAGAGCGGGGTCTGCGCCAAATTCCAGGCAGAGTTGAGCCATAGTCACGTTGTTCGTGCGGGCGGCTTCGTGTAGGGCAGTGAAGCCACCTTGCTGCCGGGCGGTGACATTTGCGCCTTTTGCCAGCAACGCCCGTAGCACAGCTAGATTGGCGTTGGCGGCGGCAGCATGGACGGGGGTGATTTTCATGGCATTGCGGGCGATGGCGTTGACATCGGCTCCCTGCTCGATGAGCCAGAGGGCGGTGGTTTCGTGGCCGAAGAAGCAGGCCAGTTGCAGGGCGGTATATCCATCGGTGTTGTGCTCGTGCAGCCAGCCGTCCCACTCGGCCACATGTGCCTGCACTTTTTCCAGGCTGCCGGTGGCGGCGGCGCTGAAGATGGAGAGTTTTGCCCCAGCGGTCACGAGTGTTTGAGCGATTTCTGCCTCATTATGGTAGGCGGCGGTGAGAACCAGGGGGAGCCGGTTTTGATCCAGGGCGTTGGTCAGCCGGGGTGATTGTTTCAGGATGTTTTGCACGGTGGGCAGATCGCCGCTTTTAACGGCCGTTTCCAATGCCTGTGTTTGCTGGATGACGGCCGTGATTTCAGCCGTTCGCTGTTCGATGACTTGCGCCAATGCGGATGACGCGGCCGCGCCAACGGCTGGCGCGCCAATGGTGAGCGCTTCCACTTCGGCCAGGGCGTTATACCCTAGCCGCACCAGACGGCTGGCCTCGGTTTGGGGTCGGCCCAGTTGTTCCAGCGTTTTGATGGCCTGCAGCAGATGTTGGCGCAGGTGCGCATCAAAGCGGTGCAGGCGATATTGCACCGAATACGTTTCCTCCTCCCACCAGAGCGGCGAGGGGGCGGCCAATTCCGCATCCGTGAGGTCGCCAAATAACTCCCAGGAGCGAAAATGCATGGCGCTAAAATGGGCCATCATTTCGGCGAATGTGCCCTTTTCCATAATGGCGCGGAAATCGGCGTAGGAGCCGATGATGGTTTCGGGGGCGTCATCGGGCAAGGGGGGTGGCGTTTCCCCGGCGCGGTGATGCGTGACCCCGGTTTGGGCCAGGCTGAAAAACCAGCGTTCTGCGCCAACCATGTGGCCCAGGACATAACGTAGCGGCCATTCGCCAGGGGCTGGTGCCTGGCTGTATTGTTCATCGCTAACGCCCAGGAGGATGGCTTGCAGGTCGCGGAATCCGGCGTGGTTTTGGGCCAGCAGGCGCTGCACGGCCGTGACCGGCATTCCTTTTGCCAGTCGTTCCTGGGTCATCTGCACCGCCAGGCTACGCAGTTCCTGGGCTGTACCGAACAGAGCCAGGCGAATGCCTTCATCGTGTTTGCCCCAGATAAAGGGCTGCCCCAGGTCGGCGTCGCTGAGATTGTGGGTAGCGGCGGCAAGGTGGGTAACGGCCGTGTACAGGTCAGAAATCATGGCGAATTCTCCACTGTGAATGTCAGTGATTATCTAAATCGCCGCCCGATTTGAAAAATGGTAACCGTTCAGACCTGACAGGTTTTTTACTCGTTCAACTTGAAGCTTTGCAGGCCAAAAACCTGTCAGGTCTCCAGAGGGACTGAACGCTTACGGAAAATCGGGCTACAGATTCGCAAACAAATCAATCAAATTACCGTCGGGGTCAACCACGACGGCATAACGCTGCCCCCAGAAGGCGTCCCAGGGTTCTTTGTGGCTTTCGTAACCGGCGCGGGTGATGCGTTGATACACCGCATCTACTTCGGCGGCGTTTTCGCATTTGAAGGCCAGCCCCATGCGATGGCCGACAGGTTCGGGCCAGTTATCGTTAAAACTTTTGATGAGTTCGAGGGTATCCCAGGCCAGGCGGAAGCCGCCGGGGGTGACAAATTCGACATGCGCTTCATTGTCTTGGGTGGGGGGAATATCCAGGCCGAGCAGCCGGTAAAAACGGAGGGCGGCGGCCATGTCTTGCACAATGATGCCGACTAAATCAGGGGTGGTCATAGTTTTATTTTGCCTCCTGGTATACAGATACCAATGATGCGAATTTCATGAAGTTGTGTAGTGAGGGTTTAATGTGCCGATGGTAGCACGGGTGTTCTATTCTGTCAAATTCCACATGTCTATCAGAAGGTAAGAATACGGCGGATGGCGTCTAGTTGGCTGTCAGCCAGCCCTAATTTGTGGAAGTAATTGGCAAAGCCGCCATAGGTGTATTGCAGATGGCACAGGGTATCAATGATGGATTCGGGGCGTGCTTGCAGAAGCTGCTCGAATTGGGCCGGGCTACGGCCGTTGCTCGCTGCTTCCTGGCGATACTGGTGCAAGATGGGCTGTAAGTAGTCATAGCTAACAGCGTAGTCAGCGGCGATGCTGCGGAAGGGGACGCCCAACAGCCCCATGAGCAGGGCAATCAGCAGACCGGTGCGGTCTTTGCCAATCTGGCAGTGTACGAGCAGGGGGTAGTGGCGGGGATTGGCGACGGCCGTAAGAACCTGCTGAATAGATGGATGACAATTGTCCAGCACGGCCGTGTACAGATGGGTCAGGCTTTCTGGCATGGTTCCCTGGGGGAAGAGGGTGCGCCAACCGGCATAAAAGGGGATGTTCAGGTAGGTGATCCGTTCTGACCGGGCAAAAACATTGGGGTACAACACCGCTTCCTTGGGGCGACGCAGGTCTATGATGGTACGAATGCCCAGGTTGAACAATGTTTGCTGATCGTTCGTAGTGAGAGCGTGCAGGCTGTCGGCCCGGAAAAGCGTGTGGTGGCGTAGGACACGGCCGTCGCCGGTCATATAACCCCCCATATCACGCACGTTATAAGCGCCTTCAAGCATAATGCGATTAGCGTCAAGACTGGATGCATTAAATTGTTTACTACTCATATGCGTTTGCACCTGCTTCTGGTAAAATGCTGGCTACGCGGTACTTTAGTACCATCATCCAATTGTGTCAAGCAATCTCATTCTTTTTTCAACCAGGGGATGTTTTGGGAAGTATTGACAGTTTTATGCAAACAGTCGAGGGAATGGGGAGTGTGTTCTTTTGGGTTGCCGTGGCGGCGAGTCTGGTTTTTTTAGGGGTGCGTTTATTTATTCGGCTGCGCCGGAGGAAACAAAAACCAATTGAGATAATAGGTGGGGTAATTGTGTGGGGCTTGTTTGTGCTGCCGTCAGTTACCATTGGCGCTTACTTAGGCAGTCTGATTGATAATTCGTTGGACATTACATATGGGCTTAACTGCGCCTTTTCGTTGGTCGGCTTGATGGTTGGTTTTTACTTGTGGTGGCGGGCCAACAACCTTTAAGTATTTATCCTACGGCCGTGTTCCACCATCATGCAGGCGTCTTGCACCACCAGCAGACCGGCGGCGCGGGCTTTGGCGGCGGCTTCCTCATGCCGGATGCCTGATTGCAGCCAGATCGCTTTAGCGCCAATGGCAATGGCCTCATCTACAAAGGGCGGCACGTTTTCGCTGCGCTGGAAAATGAGGACCAGGTCTACGGGGTGGGGTACGGCCGTGAGCGTGGCATAGGCTTTTTCGCCCAACGCCTCGGTAAGGTGGGGGTTGACGGGGATGATGTGATACCCCTGCCTTTGCAAATAGGCAGGTACATAATATCCGGCGCGTGCGGGCCGGGTGGAAAGCCCAACTACCGCAATCGTTTTGGTCTCGGCTAAAATATGATGATAAGTCGTGTTTGTCATGTTGGGAACGAATTATACCAATCTGTATGGTAAGCGTTCAGTCCCTCTGGAGACCTGACACGTTTTTGGCCTGTAACGCTTCAAGTTGAACGTGGAAAAAATCTGCCAGGTTAATATGGAACTGGCCCGCATCCAAACGTTGGAAGAACTGTTTAAGCAAGCGATTGTGTACGGCCGTGACCGTTTGGGCTTTGACCGTTTAGGGCTACTGCTTTATGATGAAAAAATGCAAATCCTGACCGGCACATTTGGCACGGATGTAAAGGGCAATCTGCGTGATGAACACTATTTCAGCCTCATGTACCATATCTCTGTGTCCGATAATGGGATAGGCTTTGAACCGCAGTATGTGGAGCGCATCTTTGGTATGTTTCAACGGCTGCACGGCCGTTTTAACCATGAAGGTTCCGGCATTTGCCTGGCAATCTGTAAGCGTATTGTCGAATGGCACAACGGCCGTATCACTGCCCAAGGCGCCCCAGACGTGGGCGCAACCTTTATCGCTACCCTTCCGTTCGACCAGGAATAACAGATGAACGCACCTTCTACCACCGACCCTGGCTTTTCATCACCTGCCGATAGCGACCAAACGCTGGATGCATTGGCCCGCCGGGCCGCCGAATTGGAAGTGGTGGCCCAGGTTAGTCTGGCGGTGACGACCATTCTCAACAGCACCGAACTGCTGCAAACTGTGGTAGATTTAACACAGGAACGTTTTGGGTTGCGGGCAGTGAATGTAGCGTTGTTGGCGGAAGACGGCCGTACCCTCTACATGGTTGCCGGCGCTGGCGAAATTGGACGGCAACTTGCCGCCATCAGGCCGGTTATTATCTTGGATCAAACCCCTTCTCTGGTGGCCCAGGCTGCCCGTTCCCGGCAAAGTGTGGTCGTCAATGATGTAGTCAACCACCCGGACTATTGGGCGCACCCCATGCTCACCTCCACCCGTTCCGAACTGGTGACGCCCATTGTCGTGGCCGATAGATTACTGGGGGTGTTGGATGTACAGTCAGAAGAGCTAAATCGCTTCAGTTTCGATGACATGCGCGTCTTTAATATCCTGGCTGCTCAGTTAGGCGTTGCGTTGGAAAATGCCTGGCGTTTTGAAGAAATTAAAAAATTCAGCGCCGAATTAGAAGAATCACGCCGGTTTTTAGATTCCATTTTTGAACAAATTCCTGCCCCCATCACCGTAAAAAATGCTGACGACCTGCGGTTTGTGCGCGTGAACAAAGCAAGCGAGCAGATGATTGGCTGGAAGGCAGAAGAAGTAGTAGGCAAGAGTAATTATGACCTCTTTCCTTCCGAGCAAGCCAATCTCTTCACCGCCACAGACCATAAACTACTGGCAACCGGACGCATGGTTGAAGTCGCGGAACAACACATCCAAACAGCCGATGGGGAAAATCGCCTCATTCACATCCGCAAAGTGCCTATCACCGACCGCTATGGACATATTAAATACATCGTTGGTATCTCCGAAGATATTACCGAGCGAAAAGAATTGGAGCAAACCATCCAGGCTTCCTGGGAACGGCGCGGTCGCCAGGTTCAGGTCAGCACCGAAGTGGCCCAGGAAATTGCCGCGGCGTCGGCCCTGGACGATTTGTTCTGGCGGGTGGTAGACCTGGTGCAGGCACGCTTTGGCTATTACTATGTGCAGGTGTATACATTGCAGGATGGCGAACTGCGGTTACAAGCGGGCAGCGGTGAGGCCGGTCGGCTGCTTAAGGAAATGGGGCACAAGATTATGGCAAACAATTCTTTGAGCATGATTGCCCAAGCGGTGCAAACGGCCGTGCCCGTTCTTGTACCGGATGTCACCCAGCAAGAAAAGTGGCTGCCCAACATCTGGCTGCCAGATACCCGCTGCGAATTGGCGGTGCCCATCCAATTGCGAGACAACGTGTTGGGCGTGTTGGATGTGCAGCACCACACGGTGGGTGGGTTGACCACCGAAGACCAACTGCTGTTGGCCGGTTTGTGCGGTCAGATTGCCATTGCTCTCGATCATCGCCGCCTGGATGTTCGACGTCAGCAGGCCGAAAATCAGCTTAAAAAATCGCTGGCGGAACTGGAAATAAATAACCGGGAGCTGCAAGAATTTGCCTTTATCGCCTCGCATGATTTGCAGGAGCCGCTGCGTAAAATTCAGGCATTTAGCGACCGTTTGCAGGTGCTGTATGATGATGTGATTGACGAACGGGGGCAAAACTACCTGCGCCGTTTACGGCAGGCGGCGGCTCATACCCAATGGCTCATCACCGATTATCTGACCTTTTCACGTATATCGGCCATGTCCCAGGTATGTGTGCCCACCGATTTAACGGCCGTTATCCAATCCGTCATGGACGATTTTGAATCACTCATTTTGGAGGCTGGCGCTACCATTTACATTGCCGACCTGCCGGTGATAGAGGCGGAATGGTCACAAATGCATTTGTTGTTTCGCCACCTGATGAGTAATGCGTTGAAGTTTCGGCAACCAGATACGCCGCTCCATATTCGCATTTCCGGTAAACTACAGCCAGAAATGGAGATCTGCCAGATTACAGTGGCGGATAATGGTATTGGGTTTGAGCAGCAACACGCCGAGCGTATTTTCCGCGTGTTTCAACGGCTACACGGCCGTGACGCCTATGAAGGCACCGGCATGGGGCTGGCAATTTGTCGTAAGGTGGTGGAACGGCATCACGGCCGTATTGGGGCCAACAGCACCCCCGGTCATGGGGCGGCCTTCATTATCACGCTTCCCTTGCACCAACCGGCGGGTGATCAACTGATGGAAGGGGAGTCGCAAACTTAATACCTGAACAGTTGCACACTTTAGCGATATACTTCCGTTTACACGTCCCACTGCCTTGCGTCTGATCAAAGAAGGATGACAAACCATGGAAACGATACAGTTAATAAGCCATTTGAATGCATATGAAACGGCCGTTACCCAAACGCTCCACCAACTGGAACAAGACCAGATCATGCGCCGCATCTGGCAGCATGATCACACCGTCTGGCGTCCTGACCCGGCCGAGATAAGTAACCGACTGGATTGGCTGCACCTGCCGCAAACAATGCAGCCGGAAATTGAACCCATCAATGCCTTTGCCGATAGTATTCAGGCAGCCGGTTTTACCCATGTGTTATTGTTGGGTATGGGTGGTTCCAGCCTGGCCCCGGAACTGTTTGCCAAAACTTTTGGCGGTTCTGGCTTGCAACTGGCAGTGGTAGACACTACCGATCCCGACGCCATTCGGTTGCTCACACAATCGGTACCACTGGCGAAGACGCTCTTCATTGTGGCCACTAAATCTGGTGGCACGGTAGAAACCCTGTCTGCCTTCAAATACTTTTTCAACCTGCTGAGCGATGAAACCACTGAGCCAGGCCGCCATTTTGTGGCTATTACCGACCCCGGCAGCAGTCTGCAAAAACTGGCTGCCCGCCATAACTTCCGCGCCATTTTCCTGAACGAACCCAACATTGGTGGGCGCTATTCGGCGCTGTCTCATTTCGGCTTGGTACCGGCGGCTATGGTGGGGGTGGATATTGCCCAACTGTTGGCGCGGGCGGCGGCAGCAGCCCCGGCCCCCGAAGCAGCCCGGTTGGGGGCCATCATGGGGACACTGGCGCGTCACGGCCGTGACAAACTCACCCTCATCACTGCACCCGAACTCGCCAGTTTTGGTGATTGGGTAGAGCAGTTAGTGGCCGAAAGTACGGGTAAAGAGGGGCAGGGCATCTTGCCGGTGGTGGCTGAGCCGTTGGCTGACACGGCCGTTTACGGCCCCGATCGCCTGTTTGTTTACCTGCATCATGAACCGGCTCAAGACGTGGTGGCTCAATTGGCGGCGCTGGCGCAGGCCGGGCATCCCACAGTACACATCCAACTGCGAGATGCCTATGACCTGGGTGGGCAGTTCATGTGGTGGGAATTGGCCACGGCCGTGGCCGGGCACATCTTGAATATCCAGCCCTTTGACCAACCCAACGTGGAATCGGCCAAAGTGCTGGCGCGGCGGATGGTGGCAGCTTACCACGAAACCGGGCAGTTGCCGGCGGGTGACGTGGCGCCGTTGGATGCCACCACCCTGCACCACTTTCTGGCGCAGGTGCAGCCCGGCGACTACGTGGCGTTGCAAGCCTTTGTGCCACCCACCCCCGCCACCGACGCTGCCTTGCAGGCGTTGCGTCAGGCCATCCGCGACCGGTACAAAGTGGCGACTACCACCGGGTATGGGCCGCGTTTCCTGCACTCTACCGGCCAACTGCACAAAGGCGACCGGGGCAATGGTCTCTTCATCCAGTTCACGGCTGACCCGGTGCAAGATGTGCCCATTCCTGATGAAGCCGGTCAACCCGCCGCCAATATGACATTTGGCATTTTGATCAAATCGCAGGCATTGGGGGATGGCGACGCCTTGTTAGCCGAAAATCGCCGTTTTATTCGATTTCATCTGGGCACGGCCGTAGCCGCTGGCCTGAGGCGGTTAATGGGATGAGCAGGTGATGGGGTGAAGGGGTGAAGGGGTGAAGGGTTGATAATCTCTTAATCTCCAATCTCCCAATTCGAGGTATTTATGGATTCAACCTCCACTACCATTCTTATTTTTGGCGCGTCGGGGGATTTGACACAGCGCAAGCTAATCCCGGCGTTGTTCAATTCTTATCGCAAGGGGCGGCTGCCGGAACAGTTTCACATTGTGGGCTTTGCGCGACGGCCGTGGGACAATGACCAGTTCCGCGAGTTGCTGCGGGAAGGGTTGCTGGAATTTGACCCGGAAGCCTTTACGGCCGAAAAGTGGACAGATTTTGCGCCCCATATCACCTATTTTCAGGGCAATCTGGATGCGCTTGCCGACTATGAGCGCCTGCCCACTTATCTGGCGGAATTGGAAAACGGCCCGGCAAACCGGCTTTATTATCTGGCAACCGCGCCTGAATTTTTTGCGCCTATTGTGCAAAACCTGGGCGCCGCCGACATGGCGGGTGAGGCAGATGGTTGGCGGCGGGTGGTAGTGGAAAAACCGTTTGGACATGATCTGCAATCGGCCCATGCGCTCAACCAGGCCATTCATGGGGTTTTTGCCGAGCGGCAGGTGTACCGTATTGACCATTACCTGGGCAAGGAGACGGCGCAAAACATCCTTTATTTCCGATTTGCCAACACCATTTTTGAGCCGGTGTGGAACCGTAACTACGTGGACAATGTGCAAATCACAGTGACAGAAAGTGTGGATGTGGGGCGGCGCGCCGGTTATTATGACCAGGCCGGGGTGGTGCGCGATATGTTCCAAAACCACCTGCTGCAACTGCTGTCGCTGATTGCCATGGAGCCGCCTAATTCGTTTGCCGCTGATGCGGTTCGCAATGAAAAGGCGAAGTTATTGCAGGCAATACGGCCGTTGCCTCTCTCCGACACTGTGCGCGCCCAATACCAGGGTTATCTCCAGGCCAATGGCGTGGCGGATGGGTCGCAGACGCCGACGTATGCCGCGCTCAAGTTGTATGTGGACAACTGGCGCTGGCAGGGAGTGCCTTTTTATTTGCGCTCCGGTAAGGCATTGGCCCGCAAGAATACCGAACTGGTCATCGTTTTCCAAAAGCCACCCCACCTGATGTTTGACGCCATTGCTGACGCCGATTTTTCTTCTAATGTGCTTTCCATTTGCATCCAGCCGGATGAAGGCATCCATCTGCGCTTTGAGGCCAAAGCGCCTGATTCCATGCGCACGGATTCGGTGGATATGGAGTTTCATTACCGGTCTGCCTTTAAGGGTAATTCTCTGCCCGATGCCTATGAGCGGCTGCTGCTGGATGCGCTGCGGGGCGATGCCTCGCTTTATACGCGCAGCGATAGCATCGAAGCGGCCTGGCAACTGATGGACCCGGTGATTCAGGGGTGGGAGCAAGACCCCCAGGCGCCGCCGATGGTGGAATATACACCAGGAAGCTGGGGGCCGGCCGAAGCCGAACAGCTATTACAGCGCGACGGCCGTACCTGGGTGCTGGGCTGCATGGAGCATAGCGATTCCTAGCGTATGGCGTATGTTGTCACACAGCATATGCCATACATAATTTGCTGTTTGCACAGTTACGGCCGTTTGTTACAATCCCACCACTCGCCCCCCTTGCGTTGTGAAATACCCTATACCGTCAACAGCCGCTTAGCCGAAGGTCATGACGCCAGCTTGATCTTCCCAGGTGACTGCCCCGGCTTCAGGAGGTGGTGTTATCGTCTGAGAAGCAAAGTCAGGTCGTGTCATTTATTCACTTGAATCACCAAATTGTGAAAACATGGAGAGATGAAAAATGAACGAGCAGCTAACGATTAACAGCAAACCGGCTGTCAATTGGGGTCGTTATCTTATTCTGGTCGCTTTAATAGGTGGCGTTGTGGGGGTGATGATGTTGGTGTTGACGGCCGTGCCCCGTCCTCAGGCCATTGCCGCTCTGGGCGGCGCTTCCATTTGTGGCTTCAAATTTAATGATCTGAATGGCAATGGCGTGTGGGAGCGACCGGGTGAGCCAGGCATTGCTGATTGGGAAATTCAATTGTTGGGAGGTGGAGGCCTCACAATAACCCACACTAACATTGACGGGTCTTATTGTTTTGATGGTCTGGCCGATGGCCAATATACCGTCATGGAGATACTGCGACCCGGTTGGCAACAAACCTTCCCTGATCCTGCTACTGGGGCCGGCCACTACGACATCGTCATTGACCCCAATGATCCGGGGTATCCGGAGTATAATGAAATCAATTTTGGTAATCAGGAAGGGGCTGCCGATGCAGGCATCCATGGCGCCAAGTTTTACGATGCGGACAACAATGGTCAATGGGATTCTGGTGAGCCAGGTCTGCCCGATTGGGTGATCGAGCTTGAGGGTGTGACTACCACCCTCACAACCACCACCAACGCCAGCGGCCACTACTGGTTCATGGGTATCACCACCGGCACCTACACCATTACCGAGCAGTTGCAGCCGGGCTGGACGCAAACCTATCCTCCGTCGGGGGATTGGGTGGTCTCTTACGTGCCTTCACAAGCCATTGAAAACCTGGACTTTGGCAACTATGTGCAGCCCGGCGAGATTCATGGGCAGAAATTCCACGATCTGGATGGTGATGGCGTGAAGGATAGTGGTGAACCGGGTCTGCCCAACTGGATGATATTGTTGCAAAGTAGCAATGGCTTCTGGTCAACCACCACCGATGCGCAGGGTAACTACTCGTTCGTGGGCTTGCTTCCCGATAATTACAGCGTCACTGAGGTGCAGGCGCCGCCGGTATGGAATGGGCAGTATATGATTCAGTGGGTGCAAACATATCCCGCTTCAAGTTCGCACATGATCTCACTGACGTCAGGGCAGGTTGTTACTGATGCAGACTTTGGTAACTGGCAGGGTGGTAAAAACGATTTCTGCATGATTCCCTGGGACAATCATTTCCTGGATACAGAATCATTGCAGACGGCGATTTACATTTTCAATGCCTCCATGAATCCCCAAAAGGCATACACCGTGCAACTGGTTGGCCCTACCACGTTTACCCCGACTAACCCGGTGACCATTACGCTGAATCCGTATCAGTATGGCGTGGTACCGATTGAGGTGGTGTATCCCAGCATTTTTACCGGGCCGGGCCAAAATGCCATGTTTTACGCCACGGTCACCAACCTGAGCAGTAATACCTCCTTTACCTGCCATGCCGCTTTATGGTCTTTTTCGCCGCAATGGTGGACATTCCCGAATGTCAATTCCGGGTTGGCTGGGGGTATTCCCTTTGGTTTCACCCAGAACATGAGCTTTACTGTGCAAAATAATGGGCCTGGTGGCGGGCTACATTTGCCGACCGGTGGTGGTGATGCTACCTACAAAATTTGGGCCATGACACGCGGCATGACGGATACGGCCGCTGTCAGTCTGAATGGCTTTCCGGCCGGTGCGGCTATAACAGGGACTATCTCCAACACGGCGGGGCTGACCGATATTCCGGTGAGCATTCGTTATACGGAGTTTATTCTGCTGGGGCCGACGGACATTATTTTTGAACTGGATGTAACCGGAGACGGTCAGCCGGATATGGTGACATCTTATCTGGCGTATATTGAGCCGCCACGCTTGTATTTGCCGGTAATCGTCAAACCGTGATCCGGTGAACGGTAATCGGTAATCGGTAATCGGTTGAGCAGTCACCGATTACCGATCACCGTTTACTGATGACAGACTGCCCGGTGTGGCACTGCAAAACGTAGAGCTTGTAGCGGGGACCGGTGGGGGCATTTTCTAGCAGGAGGGTAAATTCCAGTTCCACCGGTTTATCATAAATGATTTGCAGCCGTTGCAGGGCGTGGCGCATGAGTTTGATAAACTGGGCGTCCTGGGTGAGCGTGTTGAAGGTGACGGCGGAAACGGAGCCATGGGGGGTAGGCACGGCCGTAACCACATAATCTGGCCCTACTTCCATGTCATCCCATACGGCCGTGACCGGGATAATCTCAAACTGGTTGGTTTCCAGATTCACTACTTTGATGGTTTGTTGGTGGGCTTGTCCCAGACCGCTTGCTGGCCCAGCGGACGGTTCGCGGGAACGGCCAAGCCCGATGAGGCATGTTTGTTGGCTAAATTCGTCACTGATGATCCGGTCGGCAAACCCCCATACCAGCCGCAGGCAGCCTTCCTCTCTGCGCGCATCGGTTTCCTGGGAGAAAGGGTTCTCGCTCCAGCCGGTACCGACGATGGTGGGGAAAAAGTAACGGCCGTGCCGCTCGCCCACCAATGGCTGGATCATAATCGCCATCCGTTCATCATAATCAATCAACCCATATTTTTCCCGTTCACGCATGGCGTTGGGGTCAAAGGTGCTGGCATAAATGCGGCGAATGGCATTGGCTAAATCGGCCAGATTTTCGGCCGGGGCGCCCTGGTTGGGGCAAAAGACGGTGGCATATTTACCGGCAAAAGCATAATCCAGGTGATCTTCCAGCAGGGAGGAGGAACGCACGATGAAGGGACGGCCGTGAAACTGTACCAACACCTCCCGTAGATGCTCCACCAAAAAGTCCGGTAGCTCACCAGCCAGACACGCCGCCACAATTTTCGGGTATTGCTCCTGCCGTTCTGCATCGGGCAAATACTTCTGATTCACAAACCGTTCCAGTTTGTTCAGGTACAGAAACTCATAAATCATTTCCGACCCAATAAAAAACGTGTCCGGTACATGCACAAACGGTCGTAAATCCGGCCCCAACTCTGCCCGGTTGAGCTGCAAAATTTTCCAGGCCAGCACCATGCCACTGGCCTTGCCCCCAATTTTGCCGCGCCCGATCAGCCGTTCATACACCCAGCGCAAATCACGAATGGTGAAGACATTTTTGGCGACGGCAATGAACGGAAGCTGGTCGCTCATCAATCGTTTGATCAGCACCACTTTGATTTCTTCCAGGTGATGTTTGATTTTTTCTTGCTGCGGCGGTGGCAGGGCGTCATAGTTTTCGCCCTGTTGGAAAAGCAGCGGCCAGGGCGCTACTTCGGGGTTGAACGTCAATTCCGTCTTACTGGTGGTAACGTGCTGGTTGCGCAGGATGTCTTCCACAATATGTTCCAGCAGCGAGATGCCTAGATTATTGGCAAACAGCGCATCGGTATGATAATCGCGGATAGCTGCCAGACGGCGCTGCCAGGCGCTTTCATCTTCCTGAGATAGTGGGTCGTTTAAGCCTTCGCGCCGCTGCGACTCGGTAGCCAGATGTTTTATCTCTTGCTCAAAATCCGTTTTGGCGATGATGCCGCGCTGGAACAGTTCTTCCCGCATCCGCAGGCGAATGCGGTCACACAAGATGGGGTACTGCGCCAGTTTGACATATACGTCAATGGCGGGGGTCGTGCTGCGTAAAGGGGCGGTAGGCATGGTATAGGAAGAGATTGGAGATTGGGAGATTTAATCTCCTAATCTCCTACCTCTGAACAGCATCTAACAAATTTTTAGTGATAGCGGCGATGTCGGCCACGGCCGTGTGAAATGCCGCTTCATTGGCCTTTGACGGTTTCTGGTAGCCGGTCACTTTGCGCACAAATTGCAGCGCCGCCGCCTGACATTCCTCATCTGTAGCGCGGCGCTCCGGCTGCCGTAGTTGTTTGATATTGCGACACATGGTTTTCTCCTGGTAGTGTGAAGTAAAAAAGAGTGCCCTGACCGGGTTTACTTTCCACGCCCACTTCGCCGCCCAGCTTTTCGATGATGCGATACACAATGGACAGACCTAAACCGTAGCTATCATTGCGGCTGGTGTCCAGGCGAGTGAACTCTTTGAACAACAAAGATTCCTTATCAGGTGGAATGCCGGGGCCATTATCCTGCACCCAAAAGCGCACCATATGATCGTTCTGGTAGGCAGCGCCGAGGGTGAGTTGTGGGGGACGGCCGCCATATTTGAGGCCGTTGCTCAGGTAGTTCATCCACACTTCTTCTACCCAGGGGGCGTAGCCAACGGCCGTCGGCCATTCCGCCGGGTAGCTGATCTGCCCGCCACTTTGCTGTATGAGACCGGCCAACTGCGCTTCAGCATGGGCTACCAGTTCGTGCATGTTCAACACGGCCGTTTCCACTTCCTGGTTGCGCACTTGAGACAGCAGCAGCAGTTCCCGGATGATGGAGTCCATTTTCAGGCTAGAGGTTTCAATATGGCCCACCATTTCTAATGCTTTAGGAGAGGTGGCGCCGTTTAACTGCCGTCTGAGTACACCGGCGTAGCCACGAATGGTGAACAGGGGGTTTTTCAGATCATGGGCGACGGTGTGGGCATATGCTTCCAACTCAGCATTACTAATCGCCAGTTCTTGATTTATATGCAGCAGTTCGGCATTTTGCGTTTCCACGATGTGCTGGTAATGCACCACCAGCCGGGCAATCAGGTAGGAAGGCACGCCGCTGCCCACAATGACAATAGCCATCGCCGGCCGAATGCTGTCCATATTGTCGGTGAAATACAGCAACACGGCCGTGACCACCATCGCCATTGCCATCGAAATCACCATAATCTTCCACGGCCGGTTGATCAATTGAAAGCGTCTAAGCGGGAGTTTGCGCTGTCTTGGGTATAGGTGTTCGGTCATCGGAACTGCTCAATTACACAACATTAACCCTGTAATCGTAACACAGCCCGGCTGTTTGGGCTATCCCCCGGTGGTATGAGCAGCAGTGCATAATATGGTTTGCGGCGGCAGATTTATCTGCCGCCGTCTTTGGTTAAGCGGTCAATGCATGAGGCCAACGGCCGTAGCCGGTTCCTCCAATATCTCCACTTCATGCTTCGAGCGGCTGATGGCCCACCACAAACCGGCCAGGAGTAGCCCAACCACCACAACCATACCCAGGCTCAGTCCATGATAGCGCACAATAATCGGTGCAATAATCAAACTTATGATATTGACCACTTTAATCATCGGATTGAGAGCCGGGCCGGCCGTATCTTTGAGCGGGTCGCCTACCGTATCACCCACCACACTGGCCTTGTGCCGCTCCGACCCCTTGCCCGTACCGGCAGCCAGATTACGCGGCTCATCCTCAATGGTCTTCTTGGCATTGTCCCAGGCCCCACCCGCATTCGACATGAAAACCGCTAACAACTGTCCGGAGAGGATAATACCGGCCAGGAAGCCACCTAATGCCTCCACATTCAGTATCAGGCCAACCGCCACAGGCGTCACCACCGCAATCGTAGCCAGGTTGATGAGATCACGCTGCGCCGCCACGGTGGAAATGGTGACCGCCCGCGCATAATCGGGTTTCACCGTGCCCTCCATAATGCCAGGAATACGGAATTGGCGCCGCACTTCGGCCACCATTTGCCCTGCCGCCCGGCTGACTGATTTAATAGCCAGTGAAGAGAAAAGCCAGGGCAGAGCACCGCCCAGTAAAAACCCCACAAAAACAACCGGTTCCGATATACGAATGCCCCCGGCCAACGCTGTGGGGTCAATGCGAGTAACGTCGGTGATGAAAGAGCCAAACAGGGCCACGGCCGCGATGACTGCCGAGCCGATAGCAATACCTTTGGTGATCGCCTTGGTGGTATTGCCCACCGCGTCCAGATCGGCCATGATCTGGCGCGCGTTCTCGTCCAGGCCAGCCATCTCGCCGATGCCGTTGGCATTGTCAGAAATGGGGCCAAAAGAGTCCATGGCTACGTTATTACCTGTCAGCGTCAACATGCCAATGCCGGTCAGGGCTACGCCATACAGCACAAAAACCATCTGCACGGCGCTGGCTGTAAACGCCGAACCATCGCTCACATATTGCGCCACGGGCACGCCGGCATAGAGCAAAATGGCGGCGCCAATGGTCAGGGCAATGACAACCACAGACCAGACGCTGGATTCATACCCCACGCCCAGACCAGACAGGATGGTGGTAGCCGGGCCACTGCGGGTGCTTTCCCGGATTTCTTTGACCGGTGCATTGTGCGTGCCGGTAAAATAATCGGTCAGACGATCAATGACAATCGCCAGAGCCACGCCGACGGTGGTGGAGAGAAAGGGTCGCCACCAGCCCCCCGGTACGTCGCGCATATAAAACAAGGCGACAATGCCAAACAATACGACGGAAATAGCAGCCGATGTCAGGAAACCACGAAAGATAGCGGCCATGGCATCCTTGCTTTTGCCGGGCTGCCCTTTCACCAGATACGTGCCGATGATGGAGGCCAGCACGCCAATTCCCCGCACCAGCAGCGGAAAGAGAATCCACTCGATATGGCCGGTGATGGCCGTCAGGGCTAACCCCAAAATCAGGGCAGAGACAATGGTCACTTCGTAAGACTCGAAGATGTCTGCGGCCATACCGGCGCAGTCACCCACATTGTCACCCACCAGGTCAGCAATCACGGCCGCGTTGCGGGGGTCATCTTCCGGCATATCTTGCTCCACCTTGCCCACCAGGTCAGCGCCCACGTCTGCCGCTTTGGTGAAGATGCCCCCGCCAACCCGCATAAACAAGGCCACCAGCGTCCCGCCAAAGCCAAAACCCAGCAGCGCGTCCGGCGCCGCTTTGGCAAAGATGATGAAGATGGTGGTACCGCCTAACAGGCCCAGGCCGTCGGTCAACATACCCGTGATGGTGCCGGTGCGGTAGGCAATACGCAGCGCATCGCTGAAACTATGACGGGCGGCCGATGCCACGCGCACGTTGCCCTGCACAGCCATGCGCATCCCGATCTGCCCCACCAGCAATGAGAAACTGGCGCCCATAATGAAGGCTACGGCCCGGCCGGCGCCGATCAGTATGCGCACGGTGTCCTCGCTCTGCCCTTCAAACCGCTCCATCGCTTCCGCGCTGGGGGGCACAATGTAGACGCTGAGAAAGAGGGCAACGGTCAGTACGGCGATAAATGGTAAGATGGTACGCAACTGGCGGTTCAGATAAGCATCAGCGCCCTGGCGGATGGCATCCCACACCACCAGCATTTCTGGTGTGCCCTTGTCGGCGCGTAAAATCTGTCTGCGGAGGAAAACGGCGTAGACAAGTCCCAAAATAGAGACGCCAAATACCGCCCATACCGCGATTGTCTCGAATTGAGTTAAGCCCATCGTACTCATGATTGTGCTCCTCTCAAAAAAAAAGCCGGAATGTATCTTCCGGCTAATCTCAGATTTGGCTTACATGGTCGCGTTTGCTGATTGCCACCAGCGATAATACTTACTCCGCAGTTCATCCAGGGATGGCAACGGGAAGTAGACTAATTTGTCTGCATTGCCGATGAAGATGCCATTTTTGATGGTGCGATAGGGGAATTCGATGGCCTGAACGCGATTGACCATTTTGGTGTGAATCGGTTTTGTTCTGATTGCGACGAGGCATTCACGCAGATGGTGAAAGTTGGTATAGGGTAAATCTTCTACTGCCCCGGTTTCGGGATTGTGAGCCAGTTTGCCCAGTTGTAATTCTACGAAGGCAACGGCCGGAATATGAACCATGCTTTCGGGGTCTTTGATGAGGAAGTTGTAGAAGTTAATGGGGTCGGCCTTGCTAACAACGAGGGGCGTCACCGGCGCTATTTCCTGGTACATGTGTAAACCGCCGTTATCTTCTGGGTAGTCAGATGATGGCTCCAGGGCTAATGTTTGACCGTAGGCGGTCACCAGATGCAGACGTTTCATGGCTTCGATGGGGACGTGTTCCAACACCCGGTAGGTGGCGATGTAAACGGAGCGTTTAGGTGAACCATCGGCATGGGGTACGCAGCGGGCCAGCCCTTCGTCAATGCGGAAGAAATCGTGGCGAAAGTTGGGGTCTAGTTCGATGAATATCGCTTCGCCATGTTGTTTTTTGGTGGTGCCGACGGTGTAGTAGGCGCCAAATTCTTCTGGCGATAGCATGGAAGCGATGAGCGCTTCGGGGGTCAGGGAAAGGTATAAATGGGTAGTCATTTGATATTCTCCTTCATTGAAAGCGGGATGTAGAGCCACAAACCAGCCAGCGTCGCTTAATAAAGTTTATGGAGACAGGTGTGGTATGCTTCAATAGGCCATTATATGCCGGCTGATCTGCTTGTCTATTGACATTCCTCATCCTATTTCCAAACGTAAATCAACCCAGATGAAATGGATGCTATATTGACATTTTCTTTATACTCCCGTCCATTTTCTTGTCACTATCTTTACGGCACGGCCGTTACACTGCCCATTGGTTGATTATTAAGGAGAACCGGCCATGAAACAGGAAAAAAATAGACGCAACTACGTCATGCTGATTCTGTTGGGCATGATCATGCTCATTTTGCTGGGGTTGGGGCATTTCACGGCCGTGCCCACCCGCTTCATTGTGGCTCTGGAAACAATAGACGGCGTCTGGTTTGCGGCCCTGGCGCTGTGGTGTTACGCCAACGGCCGTGCCCACGGCGGCGAATGGTGGCAAGACGATGAAGCGTCCGGGTGGCGTGGGGATTGGTGAATCGCGGTATAATCTGGGTGGTTTGGCCGATACGTGATGGGTGATGGGCGATGCGTGAAGAAAGTCACGCATCGCCCATCACCCATCAAATGTTAGCAACGGCCGTCCCCAACCACCGATGACCAAAGTTCTGATTGTAGACGACGAAAATGCTATCCGCCGCTTTTTGCGCACGGCCCTGCACGCGCATGGTTACGAGATTATGGAAGCCGCCAGCGGCGAAGAGGCCATTTTGCAGGCCGTGAATGGCCTGCCAGACCTCATAATCCTTGATTTGGGTTTGCCCGGTATCAATGGCCTGGAAGTGACCAAACGGCTGCGCGAATGGACGCAGACCCCCATTATCATCCTGTCGGTGCAAGACCAGGACGCCGACAAGATCGCGGCGCTGGATGCCGGCGCGGACGATTACCTGACCAAACCGTTTAGCGTGGGCGAACTGACAGCGCGGCTGCGGGTGGCGCTGCGCCATGCGCAAAAGGCGGAGACCGAACCAATTTTTGAAAGCGGCGACCTGCGCGTTGACCTGGCGGCGCGGCTGGTGACCCGCCGCGGCGTGGAAGTGCAGTTGACCCCCACCGAGTATGATTTGCTGCGTATCCTCATCCAACACGCGGGGCGGGTGCTTACCCACCAACAACTGCTGCGGCAAGTGCGCGGCGTGGGCTACCAGGCCGATACCCACATTTTGCGGGTGCATATGAGCAATTTGCGCCGCAAAATTGAAGACGACCCCACCCATCCCCGCCTGATCCTGACGGAATCAGGCGTGGGCTATCGGCTGGTGGATGTATAGGGTGGGGAGAACACTTTCCCACCCTATACATCCGCTACCGGCAGCCAGATGGTAAACACTGCCCCACCGCCAGGCCGGTTTTGTGCTGTGATACGGCCGTGATGCGCCTCCACAATCCCCTTGCTGATAGACAGCCCCAGCCCCGTGCCGCCAATGCCTGCCGGCGCTGCCCGGTAAAACTTCTCAAATATCCGCTCCCGCTCCGTTTCCGGCAGCCCTGGCCCCCGATCCTTGACGCTAATAGCCACTTCAGCGCCTTGCACGTCAGCCTCAAGCTGCACCGGCTGGTCTGGCGGCGCATATTTCAAGGCATTGTCCACCAGGTTTACCAATGCCTGCACCAGCAGGGCAAAATCGGCCAGCACCAGCGGCAGATCATCGGGAATAGCCAATTCCAGCAGGCGACCTTCCAGGCGGTGTGGCATTTGCGCCAGCGCCGCCCCCACCAATTCTTGCACATCGGACGGATGGCGGATGACCTTCATCGCTCCCGATTCCAGCCGGGTGATGTCCAGCAGATTGCCCACCAGCCGGTTCAGCCGCCGCGCTTCCCCCCAGGCCGTCAGCACCAGGTCGCGCCGGTCTGCCTCAGACAACAGACTGTCGTCGTCGTGCAGGCTGCTCAATGCGCCGGTAATGGCCGCCAGCGGCGTGCGCAGGTCATGTGAGATGGAGTTGAGCAGCGTGTTTTGCAGTTTTTCCGTCTCTTCCAGCAGCCGGATTTGCCGCGCCTGTTCGGCCAACTGCGCCCGCTCCAATGCCAGCGCCACCTGGCTGGCAAACGATTCCAGCAGGCGGCGCTGTTCGCCGGTTAGCGGCGGGTCGGCGTCGGTGAAGTAAATGGGCATGACGCCCACCACCTGCCCGGCGGTGGTGAGTGGCAGGTAGGTGGCGTGTACGGCCGTCAGCGTCTCCGTGTAGCGCCCCGCCGGTTGATTATGTCGGTAGACCCAATCTACCACGGCCGTGCTGTCCTTTTCCAGTTCAAAACCGGTGGTTGCTGCCAGCAGTTCCAGCCGTTCACCCCCGCTGGGAGATGGCACGAACAGACCGGCGGCGCGGCCAATGCTTTCCTGAATGTGCTGCACGGCCACCTGGGCAATGTCCGCTACCTGGTTGACGCTGGCCAATTTCTGGCTGAGGGCGTACAGGGCGGCTGTTTGTGCGGCGCGGCGGCGGGCGGCCAACTCCTGCTCCCGCGCCCGCGCCGTCAACGTGCTGATGACCAGGCTGACTGCCAGAAAAGCGATGAAGGTGAGGATGTACTCGGCGTCAGCGACGACAAAGGTGTAATACGGCGGTACAAAAAGCAGGTCAAAGGCGATGACGCTCAATACCGAAGCGAAGATGGCCGGGTTGCGCCCCAACCACACGGCCGTCAAAATCACCACCAGTAAATAGAGCATGACCACATTAGTCGGTTCGATGTACGGCCGTAGGGGTAGACCCAACACGGTCGCCAGACCCACCATCGCCGCGCTGGCGGCATAGGGCCGCCAGTGGAAAGGGGTGGGGATGGCCAGCGGGTGGCTGACGGCCGTTGCCGACCCTGCCGTTCCGCTGATCACATACACATCAATATCCTGACTCTGGCGCAATATCTGGTCAATCAACGAACCGCGCCGCCACTCCGACCAGCGCGAGCGCAGGGGTTTACCGGCCACAATTTTGGTGACATTGTGCTGCTGAGCATAAGCCACCAGCGTTTCGGCAATCTCACGGCCGTTGATGCGTACCGTCTGCGCCCCCAGCTCCTCCGCCAGGCGCAGCGTGCGCGCCACCCGGTCTCGATCCGCTTCCGGCAAATGCGTGTGTGCGGCCGTTTCCACATACGCGGCAATCCACTCCGCGTTCAGACTTCTGGCCAGACGGCGAGAGGTACGCACCAGCCGCTCGCTCAGGGGGCTGGGGCTGATGCAGACCAGAATACGCTCCCCGGCCGGCCAGGGGCCGGGAATGGCATGAACCTGCATATAGGCTCGCATTTGCTCATCCACCCGTTCGGCGGCGCGGCGCAGCGCCATCTCACGCAGCGCCGTCAGGTTGCCGGGGCGGAAGAATTTGCGCAGGGCGCGCTCCGCCTGTTCCGGCAGATAGACCTTGCCACTCTCCAGCCGTTCCAGCAGTTCGTCAATGGGCAGGTCAATCAGTTCAATTTCGGCCGCTTCGTCCAGCACATAATCGGGCACCGTTTCGTGCATGACCACGCCGGTAATCTGGGACACCACATCGTTCAAGCTTTCCAGATGTTGGATGTTGACGGTGGTGTACACGTCAATACCGGCATTGATCAACTCCAGCACATCTTGAAAGCGGCGGGCGTGGCGCGAGCCAGGGGCGTTGCTGTGCGCCAGTTCATCTACCAGGGCAATTTGGGGCCGCCGCGCCAGCACAGCATCGGTGTCCATTTCGGTGAGGGTGATGCTGCGGTAGCTGACCTGGCGGCGAGGGATGATTTCCAGGCCGGCAAGCAGGGCGTCGGTTTCGGCACGGCCGTGTGTTTCCACATACCCCACCACCACATCCCGCCCTTCGGCGCGGCGCTGTTGGGCCGCTTCCAGCATAGCAAACGTTTTGCCCACCCCGGCGGCGTACCCCAGGAATATCTTCAGCCGGCCACGCTTCGCCTCCGCTTCAGCCTGCTGAATCTGGCTCAATAACTGGTCGGGGTCGGGGCGTTTGTCCATAACTGAATGACGGCTGTAGGTCTTTGGGATTTAATTGTAACGATGTGATGCGTGATACGTGAGATTTGTTGGGTCACGCATCACGTATCACGCATCACGGATTGTAGTGCATCCAACGCCAGATTCAACTGCAAGACGTTGACGCGCGGTTCGCCGAGCAGTCCAAACAGACGGCCGTCTGTGTGCGTTTCTACCAGTTCGGCTACGGCCGTGACCGCCAACCCTCGCGCTTGAGCCACCCGGTTTACCTGGTATTGGGCGGCGGCCACACTGATGTGCGGGTCCAGGCCGCTGCCGGAGGCCGTCACCAGGTCTATAGGAATGGGCTGATCGTTACCTGGGTCGGCGGCCTGCAATGCGGCGATGCGCGCCTGCACCTGGTCGGTCAGTGCCGGATTGCTAGGGGCCAGATTGGACCCGGCGCTGGCGGCGGCGTTGTAGGCATAGGGGGCGGTGGCCGACGGCCGTGACCAGAAATAGGCCGGATCGCTGAAAGGTTGCCCGATCAGTTCCGAGCCGATGATCACGCCCTCATGTTCAATCATGCTGCCGTTGGCCTGGTGGGGGAAGGTGGTCTGGGCTACGGCCGTGACCAACAGCGGATACACCACCCCCGTCAACAAAGTAAACAAGATAAATAAAACAACTGCCGGTCTGACTATCGCCCACCAGCGATACGACGTGTTCATAATCAAATCTCCTGGCTTCCTAACGCGCTTTAGCGCGTTTTCTTTAACAGCCTGGGGATGGAATCCCCAGGCGAATTTCGCGGATCAATTGCCCGTCTATTGGCTGACATACAACAGCCCGTATGTGGCCAGCACCACCATAAACAGCCAGGCATGGTAGGCCGAGCCGGGCAGGTGCAGAGAGTGTAAGAATAACAACACCAGCACAAAACCCACGATCAAAACACCTTCTCGTTTTTGTTGTAACCTTTTCATTACACCACTCCATCACGTTCGTAGTAGGCGATTTATCGCCGTTAAATGGCGATAAATCGCCTACTACGAACCTAGACCAGACCCAGAGCTACCAGCAGCAGATCAATCAGTTTAATGCCCACAAAGGGCACAATCAGCCCGCCCAGGCCATAAATCAGCAGGTTGTCGCGCAGCAGTTGGGCGGCGGGCACGGGGCGGTAGGGCACGCCGCGCAGCGCCAGCGGCACCAGTGCCATAATGATCAGCGCATTGAAGATAACGGCCGACAAGATGGCGCTCTGTGGCGTGGCTAACTGCATGAAGTTCAGCACATTCAGCGCCGGATAGGTGGCAGCGAAGGCGGCGGGGATGATGGCAAAATACTTGGCGACATCATTGGCAATGCTGAAGGTGGTCAGCGAACCGCGCGTCATCAACAACTGCTTGCCAATTTCCACGATCTCAATCAGCTTGGTAGGGTCGCTGTCCAGGTCTACCATGTTGGCCGCTTCGCGGGCGGGCTGCGTGCCGCTGTTCATGGCCACGGCCACGTCTGCTTGCGCCAGGGCAGGCGCGTCATTGGTGCCATCGCCGGTCATGGCTACCAGATAGCCCTTGCTCTGCTGTTCGCGGATGAGCTTGAGCTTGGCTTCGGGCGTGGCTTCGGCCAGAAAATCATCTACCCCGGCTTCAACGGCGATGGCCGCGGCCGTCAGCGGATTGTCGCCGGTGATCATGACCGTTTTGATGCCCATTTGCCGCAACTGGCCGAAGCGTTCACGAATGCCGGGTTTGACCACATCTTTCAAATGCACCACGCCGATGGCCCGGCCATTGTGGGCCACAGCCAGCGGGGTGCCGCCGGTACGGGCAATTTGGGCCACGGCCGTTTCCATTTCCATTGGTACCGTCTGCCCCTGCGCCTGCACATAGGCGGCAATGGTGTCCGGCGCGCCTTTGCGAATGGCCTCGCCGTTGAGGTTGATGCCGCTCATGCGCGTTTGGGCGGTGAAGGGGATGAATTCGGCGGCGGCGGCACGGCCGTTGGCCTGTACCCCATATTGCCGCTCTGCCAGGATCACAATGCTGCGTCCTTCCGGCGTCTCGTCCGCCAGCGAAGCCAGTTGCGTCAGTTCTGCCAGTTGCTGTGGGGAGGCGCCATTCACCGGGATGAACTCCACCGCCTGCCGGTTGCCCAGGGTGATGGTGCCCGTCTTGTCCAGCAGCAGCACATCCACATCACCCGCCGCTTCCACCGCCCGGCCTGACATCGCCAGTACGTTGCGCTGAATGAGCCGGTCCATGCCGGCGATGCCAATGGCGTTGAGCAGGCCGCCAATGGTGGTGGGAATCAGGCAGACCAGCAGCGCCACCAACACCGTGATCGTCACCGCCTGCCCCTGCCCGGCGGCCTGCACGCTGTAAAGCGAAAAGGGCAGCAGTGTGGCTGTGACCACCAGGAAGATGATGGTAAAACCGGCGAGCAGGATGGTCAGGGCGATTTCGTTGGGCGTCTTTTGCCGTTTGGCCCCTTCCACCAGGCTGATCATGCGATCCAGGAAACCTTCGCCGGGGTTGCTGGTGATCTGCACCAGCAGCCAGTCTGAGATGAGGTGGGTGCCGCCGGTGACGGCGCTGCGGTCGCCGCCGGATTCCCGCACCACGGGGGCGCTTTCGCCGGTGACGGCGCTCTCATTGACGGCGGCGATGCCTTCGATGATTTCACCGTCGGCGGGGATGACGTCGCCGGCTTCCACCAGCACCACATCCCCCTGGCGCAGGTCGGTGGAGGGAACGGTATCATACACGGCCGTGCGTTCCGGTTGGCGTAGTTTTTTGGCGGGTGTTTCGGTGCGTGTGCGGCGCAGGGCGTCGGCCTGTGCTTTACCCCGCCCTTCGGCCAGCGCCTCGGCAAAATTGGCAAACAGCACCGTAAACCAGAGCCAGAGGGCGATGGCGGCAATGAAGGCGGGTGGGTCGCTTTCTAACGGCCGTCCCACCACCGCCAGCAGCCACAATACCGTTAGCAAGATGCTGCCCATTTCCACGATAAACATGACCGGGTTGCGCAGCAGGTGACGCGGGTTCAGTTTAACCACCGCGTCCCGCAGCGCCCGGCGGTAGAGTTCTTTTTTAGGGGTAGTTCTACTTTTTTTACTCATAACAACAACTGCTCCACAATTGGCCCTAGTGCCAGGGCGGGCAGGAAGCTCAACGCGCCGACGACGATGATGATGACGATGAGCCAGACGACAAAGAGCGGGGTGTGCGTGGGCAATGTGCCCGCTCCCGTCGGAATCTTTTGTTTGGCGGCCAATGAACCGGCAATAGCCAGGATGGGCAGGATGAGCCAGTAGCGGGCGATCAACATCGCCAGCCCGCCGCTGTAAGCGTAAAAGGGATGGCTGCCGTTGATGCCGGCGAAGGCGCTGCCGTTGTTGTTGCCCATGGAGGAGAAGGCGTACAAAATCTGGCTGAAACCGTGTGCGCCGGGATTGGTGGCGCCGCTTTGGCCGGCGGGCAGGCTGACGGCCGTTGCCGTCAGCAGCAGCACCGTCAGCGGCGGAATCAGAATCACCAGCGTCGCCATTTTCATCTCAAAGGTTTCAATCTTTTTGCCCAGGTATTCCGGGGTGCGGCCCACCATCAGCCCGGCCACAAAAACGGCCACAATGGCAAAAGCCAGCAGTCCATACAGCCCGGAGCCAACACCGCCAAAGATGACCTCGCCTAGCTGCATCAGCAGCAGCGGCGCCAGTCCACCCAGCGGCGTGTAGGAGTCATGCATGGAGTTGACGGAGCCGTTGGAGGCGGCAGTGGTAGCCGTGGCCCACAACGCCGAGTTGGCAATGCCAAAGCGCGTCTCTTTGCCTTCCATGTTGCCGCCAGATTGAGCGGCGCTGGCGGTCTGGTCTACGCCCAGGGCAGCCAGACGGGGATTGCCGGCTTGTTCGGCCCATACGGCCGTGCCCAGAAAAGCGGCAAAGACGATGACCATCACCACCAGCAGCGCCGCCCCCTGCCGCCGGTCGCCCACCATCTCGCCAAAGGTGGCGCAGAGCGCGGCGGGGATGAGCAGGATCGCCAGCAGTTCCAGGAAGTTGGACAGCGGCGTGGGGTTTTCAAAGGGGTGGGCGGCGTTGACGTTGAAGAAGCCGCCGCCATTGGTGCCTAATTGTTTGATGGCAATTTGGGAGGCCGCCGGGCCAATGGCAATGGTTTGCACGGTCACGGATTGGCCGCTGTCGTCGGTGGTGGGGTCGAGCAGTACGGCCGTCTGGGACGGCTGAAAGGTCTGCACCACCCCCTGCGACACCAGCAGCAGCGCCAGCAGCAGGGCGAGCGGCAGCAAGATGTAGAGTATGCTGCGCGTCAGGTCTACCCAGAAGTTGCCAATGGCGCTGGCGCGCTGGCGGGATAGGCCACGAATGAGGGCCACCAAGACGGCCATGCCGGTGGCGGCGGAGAGGAAGTTTTGCACGCTCAGCCCGGCCATTTGCGTCAGGTAGCTCATGGTGGTTTCGCCGCCGTAGAACTGCCAGTTGGTGTTGGAGGCGAAGGAGATGGCCGTGTTGAAGGCGAGCGGGGTGGGTACGGCCGTCAGCCCTTGTGGGTTGAGCGGCAGCCAGCCTTGTAGCCGTTGCAGCAGGAATAACACCAGCAGCCCCAGGCCATTAAAGACCAGCAGCGCCGCCGCGTAACCGCGCCAGCCCATTTCCGCCTGGGGATTGATGCCCGCCAGCCGGTAGAAGCTGTTTTCTAACGGCCGTAACCAGCGCCAAAACCGGCCCGGCTCCCCCTGGTAAACGCGGGCCATGTATAGACCCAACGGCCAGGCCAGCAGCAGCAGGGCCGCCAGATAAAACGCGATTTGTAACCAACCATTCATTGTCTACACCTTAAAACCATTCCGGCCTGAGCAGCGCCGCCAACAGATACAGCAGCAGGCCCAGGGCGAGTACGGCCGTGATCACATACAACACAGTCATGGGAAAATCTCCGTTTTTGATGCGTGCTGCGTGATGCGTGATGCGTGAGGAGGTCCCGGTCACGCATCACGTTTCACATTTCCCAAACTGTACTGCATGCGAGGTCAAGGTGGGGTACAGGTTGGCCTCAGCGGCGTATAGAAAGTATTAAGATGGCAAGTCTGGTGGTTGGTTATATCTGGTCTGGCGTGGTGCGGGTTGCCCAAAAAACAGAGGCGCGGAGGTTTTTGACTCTCCGCGCCTCTGTTTGAGTTTAAGTTTGAGACTATTTCTTGGCCGTTACGCCAAAGGCCACCCACTCTTCCTGGGGCACGGCGATTTTGACCCGTTTGGTGAGGTCAGAATTTTTTGCCTTCGCCAGTTTCATCTTGTCATTCAATTCATCCGTTTTCGCTTTCAGTTGCGCCTTCAGCTCCTCCTGCTGCGAATTCAGCGCGTCCAATTCGTCGGCAAAGGTGTTCATGGCCGTCGCATCGGCGGCAACAATGCCCACGCCAGAGAGAGATGCCAGCCGGGTGGTGATCCCGCTGGCCATCGTGCGAAAGTCAGAAACGTGTTGCGAAAAAGATTTTGTTGCCATGTTTTATAACCTCCATTGTGTGAAATTTGGCATTTGAACCCGGATGAAAGTCTCATCCAGGTGGATAAACAGATCATCGAGGTGGATTGAACCTTAATCCAGGTGGATTGAACCCTAATCCAGGTGGATTGAACCCTAATCCAGGTGGATTGAACCCTAATCCAGATGGATTGAACTCTAGTCCAGGTGGATTGAACTCTAATCCAGGTGGATTGAACTCTAATCCAGGTATTTTGTTAGATTGTCCAGGTGGATGAAAGGCTCATCCGGCTGTGCAAGAATCTGGTTGGCGGGTATTGTAGCATAAGAATGGGAGTGGGTGGAAGGGGAGTACGGCCGTATAATTTCCCCGTTCGCATTGCGCACAGTGTTAACAAACAATGTGAATTTTCTCGTGTCATTCTGAGGAGTCTTCGACGAGGAATCTTTTTCATTTGTACTTGAGAGAGATTCCTCGCTCCGCAGACTCCGCTCGGAATGACAGGTGAAGTGTTAAGGTTGAGCAGATTTGTATCTCTACAGGGAATGGAATGATGTTTGATGTCTTGATTCGTGGTGGCGAAGTGATTGACGGCCGTAACCACCCCCGTTATGTCGCCGATGTGGGCATACAAGGGGATCGGGTGACGGCCGTAGGCCATTTACAGGACGCCACCGCCGCCCAGGTGATTGACGCTAGCGGCTACTTTGTGGCTCCCGGTTTTATAGATGCGCACACCCATTCCGACGGCTGGCTGCGCCAGGAGCCGCACCAACTCGCCAAAACCAGCCAGGGTTTCACCACCGAATTCCTGATGCTGGACGGCATTTCCTACGCCCCGGTGAATGAAGTCACCTGGCGCGAATGGATACAATACCTGCGCCCGCTCAACGGCCTGCAACTGAGCGACTACACCGGCTGGCAAACGATTGGCGATTACATGGGGGATTTAGACGGCCGTACCGCCCAAAACACTGCCGCCTTTATCCCCTACGCCAACGTGCGCACCCTCGCCTGCGGCTTCGGCCAGCGCGTTCCCGACGACTTCCAAATGTACGAAATCAAACGGCTCATCCAGCAGGGCATGGAGGATGGCGCACTGGGGCTTTCCACCGGGCTGGATTACGTGGACGAATGTTTCGCCACCACCGCCGAACTCATCGAAGCCTGCTGCATGATGGCCCCAAACGGCGTCTACGTCACCCACGTCCGCTACAACCTGGGCACGCTGGCGGGGGTGCAAGAAGCCGTCCACATTGGGCGGCAGGCGGGTGTGCCCGTGCATATCTCCCATCTCAAAGCCAATGACCCCGCCGAAGCCGCCGCCATCCTCCACTACATAGACACCGTCGCCATCAACGAGGTGGACTTCTCCTTTGATGTCTACCCTTATATGCCCAGCTCCACCATGCTGCAATACCTGCTGCCCCATGAAATCTGGCAGCATGGCCCCATAGCCGCCCTGCCCAAACTGGCCGACCCTGGCCTGCGCGCCCGCTTTGGCCGCGCCCTGCAAGACACGCCCCTGGAAAACGTGAGCATCGCCTGGGTTCCCAGCCGTGCCAATGCCCACTGGCAGGGCCACACCCTGGCGGAGTACATCGCCGCCAGCCACCAATCCCCCGCCGACGCGCTCTGCGACCTGCTCATCAGCGAGGGCATGGCCGTGCTGCTGGTCTTCCACCTGGGGGATGATGAACGGGTTGCGCCCTTTCTGGCGCACGGCCGTTACCTGATGGGCAGCGACGGCATCTACTTTCCTGACGGCCGTATCCATCCCCGGCAATATGGTTCGGCGGCGCGGCTGCTCGGTTGGGGTGTGCGGGAGAAGGGGTTGTTCTCGTGGGAAACGGCCGTACACAAAATGACCGGCTTCCCCGCCGCCCAATTCGGCCTGGCAAACCGGGGCCTCGTCGCCGAAGGCCAGTTCGCCGACCTGGTCATCTTCGACCCCCACACCATCAGCGACAAAGCCACCTACGAACGGCCGTATGAACTGGCAGTGGGGGTGCAGGCGGTGCTGGTGAACGGCCGTGTTATCCTGCAAAACGGCCACCCCACCCCCGAAACACCCGGCCAATTCCTGACGACAAAGTAATGGGGCAATTGCTGTTCAACCCTTTCCCACGTGAAACGCTCGTTTGTCATTCCGAACTTTTTCGCCATGACTACAGCGGATAAAGAATTGAACGGATTCCCCTCTGGAAAAGTATTCGTTTATTTCTCCATCCGTTGTAGTCTTAAGAAGGTGGCGAAAATTTCGTGCCACTAACAAGAGACAGGATTCCTCGTCGAAGACTCCTCGGAATGACACATGAATGACATCCTGTAACCACCACGTAACATTTTTCAGCTAAAACCTGCGGAGACAACATGGTACAGAATCAACGATTATCTCAATTTGGCGATATTTTGGTGGTGGATGATGAGGCTTCGGTGGTGGAAGTGGTCAGCCTCTATTTGCAGCGGGAAGGTTTCACGGTGCGGGTGGCGCGCGACGGCCGTGCCGCCATCAATGCCATCCGCGAGCAGTTACCCGCTCTTGTCGTCCTGGATGTGATGCTGCCCGAAATTGACGGCATGGAAATCATGCGCCGCCTGCGCGCCGACCCCACCTCCAATGTGCCCGTCATCCTGCTCACCGCCCGTCAGCAAGAGATAGACCGCATCTACGGCCTGGAACTGGGCGCGGACGATTACGTCACCAAACCGTTCTCCCCGGCCGAACTGGTATCCAGAGTCAAAGCGGTGCTGCGGCGGGCGCATGGGCAAACGGGGGTAGGTGAGGGGGAACGGCCGTATCACTTCCCCGATCTTTCCATTGACCCCAACACCCGCCTCGTTACCGTGCGCGGCCAAACCATTGAACTCACCGCCACCGAATTCAACCTGCTCTATTTTATGGCCGCCCACCCGCGCCAGGTCTTCAAACGTGACCAGTTACTTGAGCGCGTCTGGGGCTTCTCCGAATACGTAGACCCCAGCACCGTCACCGTCCACATTCGCCGCCTGCGCGAAAAAATAGAAGCCGACCCCAGCAACCCCACCTGGCTGCTGACGGTGTGGGGGGTGGGGTATAAGTTTGACCCTGGACAATGATACGTGACGAGTGATGCGTGACGAGTGAGACCTCACGGATCACTCGTCACGCATCACGCATCACTTGGTTCCCATATGATCAACACTCTCCCCCCTTCCCCCTCCTATCTCGGCCGTTTCAGCCGTGCCCCCTGGCGTTTGTTTGTGGTGGGCATTGTGGCCGCGCTGGTAGTAGCCGTGCTGCTCATGCGCCTGTGGATGCAGGCGCCGCTGCAAGACATCACCCTGCTGGTCGTCTGGCTGTCGGCCACTTCGCTGCTGTCTTTGGTAATGGGTTATGCGCTCTACCGGCGTGGATTGGCGCGTTCGCCTTCGCTCAGCCTGACGCTGCTGCTGACCTATGCCTGGGCGGCGTTTGTCATTCTGTTTAACGTGTGGGTGATGTCCCGCCAGATGTTTTTTAACAGCGAGCATGATCTGATTTTGAGCGGGGTACTGCTGCTGTTTGCGGCCATCATTGCCATGACATTTGGCGTCTTTGTGGCTGCCAGCGTCACCGATGGGTTAAACCAGTTGGCGGCGACGGCGCAGGCGATTGCTGCCGGGGATTTAGAGGCGCGGGTGCAGATTCACGGCCGTGACGAAGTAGCCCAGGTCGCCTACGCCTTCAACGACATGGCCGCCCAATTGCAACAAGCCGAAAAGGAGCGCGCCGAAGTGGAAAAGATGCGCCGCGATCTGGTGGCCTGGGCCTCACACGATTTACGCACGCCTCTCACCAGCATCCGCGCCATGATTGAAGCGCTGCACGATGGCGTGGTCAGCGACCCGGAAACGACGCAGCGCTATTACCGCACCATGCGCAGCGACATCATTGCCCTCAATGGACTGATTGATGACCTGTTTGAACTGGCGCAGATGGACGCCGGTGGGTTGGCGCTGGCGAAGTCGCCTCATTCACTGAGCGACCTGATTTCCGATACGCTGGAGAGCTTTCAGGTGTTGGCCGAACAGCGCGGCATTACCTTAAACGGCCGTGTCGCCGCCGACGTAGACCCGGTGTGGATGAATGCGCCTAAAATTGGCCGCGTCTTGACCAACCTGATTGGCAATGCGCTGCGCTACACACCGGCGGGCGGAGAAGTGCAGGTCACGGCCGTGCGCACATCCAACAACATTCAGGTGACGGTGCAAGACAGCGGGCCGGGTTTCAACACGGCCGATTTGCCCCGTGTTTTTGAGCAGTTTTACCGGGGCGAACAGGCGCGCAGCCGCAAAACGGGCGGCGCCGGCCTGGGTTTAGCCATTGCGCGGGGCATTGTGGAAGGGCACGACGGCCGTATCTGGGCCGACAATGCGCCCGGTGGGGGGGCGGTGGTGGGGTTTGAGTTGCCGAGAAGAGATGAGAGATTGGGAAATTGAGAGATTAATCTCCAACCTCTAGTCTCCCATTATATGATATTGTTCACTTGGCGGGAGGGGCACGGCCGTATTATGATGCAGGGAAAATAGGACGCGGATTTTCAGGACAAAATCACATGAGCTTACTTCCTTTACCAGTGGAAAAACTGTTTACACCCTGCGATATTTCCCAATTCAACTTTGCCACGACCGCCGAACTCAACGAATTTGATGAAATTATTGGGCAGGATCGGGCTGTGTCGGCCATTCAATTTGGCATTGGTATCCGGCATGAGGGGTTTAACTTGTTTGCTATTGGGCCAAATGGGACGGGGCGGTTTACGGCCGTACACCAATTCCTTACCTCCCGCGCTCCCTCAGAACCCACGCCGTCCGATTGGTGTTACGTGCATAACTTTGACCAGCCCCACGCCCCTAACGCCCTACAACTGCCACCCGGTCAATCTTCCCGCCTGCAACAAGCGATGCAGCAGTTGGTAGAAGACCTCTTCACCATCATCCCCACTGCCTTCACCAGCGAAGAATACCAGGCGCAGCGCAAAACTATCACTGCCGCCCTGAAAGAAAAAGAAATTCAGGCTCTGGAAAGCCTGAAAGAGCAGGCTGATCAGCGCGGTATTGCTCTGTTGCAGACGCCGGGTGGTTTTGCCTTTGCGCCCACCAAAAACGGCAGCGTCATCACCCCCGAAGAATTTCTGCGCCTTTCCACCAGTGAACAGCAAGCATTGGAAGACGACATCAAAAAGCTGCAAGAATCGTTGCAACAAATCATGCAGCAGGTACCGCAATGGCACCGCGAAACACAGCAACGTTTGAAGGAGCTGGATCAAGAAATAGCTGCCTTTGCCGTCCGACCGGTCATTGATGAGATTCGGCCGCCGTATGCTGAGTTGCCCGACGTGTTGGCTTATCTGGATACCGTACAAGCAGACATCATCCAAAATGTGCGCGACTTTTTGCCGTCAGAGGAGTCGCCGCTGGCAGACGCCATGGCCCCGGCCGGCGGCAGCAGCCGGCCTCGACTGGCCCGCTTTCAAGTCAACGTGATCATTACCCACGAACCGGGGGAAGGCGCGCCGGTTGTCCATGAGGAACTACCCACTTACCCAAACCTGTTGGGTCGGGTGGAGCATATTTCCCAAATGGGCACCCTACTCACCGACTTTACCCTTATCAAAGCGGGTGTGCTGCACAAAGCCAATGGGGGCTATCTCATTTTGGATGCACGCAAAGTTTTGCTCCAGCCTTTTGCCTGGGAAGCGCTGAAGCAGGCGTTACGCTCCAGGGAAATTCGCATCGAGTCGTTGGGGCAGGCGTACAGCCTGATCAGCACCGTCTCATTAGAGCCGCAGCCCATTCCGCTCAATGTCAAGGTGGTGCTGATTGGGGAACGACTGCTTTACTACCTGCTCTGCGCCTATGACCCGGATTTTGGCGAACTGTTTAAGGTGGCGGCTGATTTTGAAGACGAGATGCCGCGCAGCCCGGACAACAATCTGGCCTATGCCCGGCTGATTGCCAACCTGGCACACAAAGAGGGGCTGCGCGATTTTGACCGGGCGGCGGTGGGGCGGATTTTGGAGCAGAGCGCCCGGCTGGCGGCCGATGCGGAAAAGCTGACCACCCATATGCAAACGGTGACGGATTTGCTGCGGGAAGCGGATTATTGGGCGGGGGCAAACGGCCGTGACCCCATTACCGCGGCCGATGTGGAGCAGGCCTTAGCCGCTCAGTTGCAGCGGGCCGGACGCATCCGCGAACGGCTGCTGGAAAACACCCTGCGCGAAACGCTGCTGGTAGATACCGATGGTGCGGTCGTGGGGCAAATTAACGGGCTATCGGTCATTGACCTGGGCGGGCAGGCGTTTGGCCGCCCCAGCCGCATTACGGCGCGGGTGCGCCTGGGCAAGGGGGAAGTGATTGACATTGAGCGGCAGGTGGAAATGGGCGGCCCGCTCCATTCCAAGGGGGTGCTGATTTTGTCCGGCTTTTTAGGGGCGCGGTATGCGGCGGAACGGCCGTTGTCCCTCAGCGCCTCCCTGGTATTTGAACAATCTTACGGCGGCGTGGATGGCGATAGCGCCTCGTCGGCGGAACTGTATGCCCTGCTGTCGGCGCTGGCGGAAGCGCCCCTCAAACAGGGTTTAGCCGTCACCGGTTCGGTCAACCAGCGCGGGCAGGTGCAGGCCATTGGCGGGGTGAATGAGAAGATTGAAGGTTTCTTTGATCTGTGCCTGGCCCGCGGCCTGACCGGCAATCAGGGTGTGCTGATTCCGGCGGCAAACGTGAAACATTTGATGCTGCGCCAGGACGTGGTGGCAGCGGTGACTGCTGGGCAGTTTGCCATTTACGCCGCCAATACCATTGATGAGGGCATCGAATTGTTAACGGGTATGGTGGCGGGTGAATTGGATGATGACGGCCGTTACCCCGCAGAGAGCATCAACGGCCGTGTGGTGGCCCGGCTGGAAACATTTGCGGCCAAACAGCGTGAATTTATGGCGCCGCCAGAGAGCGGTAATCGGTAATCGGTGAACGGTAATCGGTGGCAAGTGGCAAGTGATCTCCTGCACCTGCAACCGGCTACTTATCCGCATAGGAGAAAGCAGGTGATTGAAACAGCCTGGATTCGTCACATTTTGGTGGGGCTGGATACGTCGCGGATGAATGCGGCCGTGCTGCATACGGCCGTGCGCCTGTCTGCCTTTCTCAAAGCGGATATTACCGGCCTGTTTGTGGAGGATATAAACCTGATCCGGCTGGCGCAACTACCGTTTTCCAGCGAAGTGCGCTACCTGACGGCGGGCACACGGCCGTTGCACCAGGAGCAGATGCAGCAGGTATTACACAGCCACGCCACCTGGCTGCGCTACGAATTTGGGCAGACGGCCAGTGAGCGAGCCATCAAATGGGATTTTCGGGTAGCGCGCGGTTTTGTCAGCCAGGAATTACTGGCGGCCGCCCATGAGGCGGATTTACTGGTGATTGGCCGCCTGAGCAGCCATCGGGGCGTGCATCAGCGGGTGGGGTCTACGGCGCTGACGGCCGTGCAGCAGGCGGCTTCTTCGGTGCTGGTGGTCTCACCGGAAGCCGACTTCAGCCATCCGATAGCTCTGTTGTATGATGGCTCGGCGGCAGCGGCTTATGCGTTGCCCATTGCCCTCTCCTTGGCGCAATTGAGTAAACAGTTGACCATTTATATTCAGGCGCAGGATGAAGAAGAAGCGGCGCGAATCCAACAGAATTTACGCACGGCCGTGAACGACAACGACATTTTGTGCAGTTACCGGCGCTGGCTGCCGGGTCAGAATTTGGCCCAGTTGTGGGCGGAACAAACGCCGGGGATGGTGGTATTGGGGAACGGCCGTGAGGGGGCGGACGCATCATTTGCCGACCAATTATTGCATACCGCGCCCTGCCCGGTGTTGTTTATCCGCCCACCGGTCGGCGGCGGCCATTTGCATCCTGATTAACATCGTCTATAATCCGCCCTGTTCGGGGTGTGGCGCAGCTTGGTAGCGCGCTTCGTTCGGGTCGAAGAGGTCATCGGTTCGAATCCGGTCACCCCGACAGGTGAAAGAAAGCGGCCGTATCGGAGAGGATACGGCCGTTTTTTTGTATAAGGAAGTGGTGGGGGACACGGCCGTACACCTGCGCACCCCCTTCATTTTCCTTCTGATTGGCAATAAAAAAGTGACGGGGTTAAAAACCCCGTCACTTCATCAAGCGGCTATCGGGACTCGAACCCGAGATAACAGCTTGGGAAGCTGCTGTGTTACCGCTACACCATAGCCGCAGGTGACTGCATTATATCTACCCTGCGCACGGTATGCAATGTCAGGCGCTTCCTGTGATATGATATGGTTATGCGTCTGCTTAAGCGTTTTCAAGTACAAACGGAAACGGCCGTGCGCCCATCCCCCATTTACCCCCGTGTCTTGTGCATCATCCACAATCCGACGGTCAGTTCTAAAGGTGGTCGGAAACTGGCGGATGTACTGGGCTGGCAAGACCCGGATCGGTTAGCCCAACAATATATCGCTGATGTGCGCAGCGCCAGTGATGGGTATGCCAATTACGATGTCGTTGAACGCATTGAAGTGGATGGCTGTCCGGTTAAAGCGGATGGTTTTGTTTATTCGGCCGAGCAATATGTCCGCTGCTGGGACGCCCGTGGCGGCTGGCACCAACCGGATGCGGTGGATTACGGCCGTATCCTTTCCGAATTCCACATCATTGACCGCATCAACAACGACCAAATAGACGAAGTGTGGCTGTTTGGCTTCCCCTATGCCGGGTACTATGAATCTATCATGGTGGGGCCAGGTGCATATTGGTGTAATGCGCCGCCGCTGGAAAACCGGAGCGCCAACCGCCGCTTTGTCATCATGGGCTTCAACTATGAACGCGGTGTGGGCGAAATGCTGGAAAATTTAGGCCATCGCACTGAATCCATCATGCAGCATGTGTATCGTGGACTGCGTGGGCAGGCCAACTTATGGGAGCGTTTTACACGCCACCACAAGACCCACCCAGGCCAGGCTGAGTGTGGTAATGTCCACTTTGCCCCTAACAGCGAGCGTGATTATGATTGGGGAAACCTCCGCTCTGTACCCAGCCGGTGTGATGCCTGGCTGCATTTTCCCGATTTGAGCAGCGCCCCCCGGTTGGTCAACTGCCGCGAGTGGGGAAACGGTGACATTCGCCAGCACCACCTGTGGTGGATGCGCCATTTGCCCCATGTGGCGGGCGTTACAGATGGCGTCAGCCATAACTGGTGGGAATACATCATCCGGCCATAACGTCAGGCAAGGGGTCGTTCCACTTCGCTTATCAGAAACGATTTTGCCCTTACCCGGTACTGCTTCCAGAGATCGGTAAACCACGTATGAGAATGGGTGGTTGCGTTGTCTACTTGATGATAAAACCAGCGTAACGAGACAGTTTTGAAGACCTGACAAGTTTTCTGAAACCTGTCAGGTCTGATTTGTTAAGACCACGAGGGAATTTGTCACCTTTTTAAGCAGATTTGGCTCTATAATACAGAGAGGTAAACAATGGCCGGACACGGCCGTTGCCACGGAGTTTGTATGGAGAAAAACGACATTCTGGTCATTAACGCCAGAAATCAAAATTTAAGCGTTGGCCAGCGCCATCTGGCTTTTGGTGAACTGGTCAATCGCTTTTATGACGCCGCTTACCGGTGGGCCTATGCGGTGCTGGAAGACCGGCACCAGGCGCAAGACGCGGTGCAGGAAGCATTTGTGGTTGCCTTCCAAAGCCTGGATCAACTGCGTGATCCCCTGGCTTTTTCCGGCTGGCTGCGGCAGATTGTGGTTAGCCAGGCTTACCGGCAGGTACGCGAACAATCGGTAGATTCAAGTTCCATTGAGTCTGCGCCCGATCTGCCAGCCTATGAACCAGGCCCGGCTGCTATTCTGGAAGAAATAGAAATGAAGGAGAGGGTGATGACGGCCGTACAAGCCCTGCCCGAAAAAGAGCAAATTGTCACCCAACTGTTTTATCTTAATGGTTATTCTCAACATGAAATTGCCCGGCTGTTAGAACTACCGCTGACCACCGTCAAAAAGCGGCTGCAATATGCCCGGCAAAATCTGAAAGGGATTATGGCGTCAATGGTGGATAGTTTTACTCCGCCGGTTGCGCCGCCAGAACCGGTTTTGGCGCCCATCCCGGTGCGTCATATCCGCCAGCCGAAGCCCGAAAGCTATTGACCCTACGGATTGCCTTTAAGCATTTCCTCTGATGAAAAGCTAACACTTCGGGGCTTCACAGGCAAAAAAGAGCGAGAAAATTATGGACGAACAACCTGATGGCCAGCGCCCCTCCATCCCCACCTGGGTGTGGATCGTGGCCATATTTATCATCATTTTGGGTTTACAGTTATTTTTAAGTGGCAACTTCACCCGCAGCCAGGCTACCCCCATGACCGAATTTGTGAGCGCGGTGCAAGGTGGTCGGGTGGATGAAATTGTCATCAGTGGCGATAAATTAGAAGGTTTAAACAACGGCCAATCGGTGACCTATGCCTTCAAAGATACGCAGCAAAGCTACTCCGAAGCCCTGGCTTATTATGGCCTGGACGGGGCTGCTCTGGAAAAATTAGGTGTTGCCGTGGTGATCAATGATCAATCCATCCGCAACAACTTGTTTACCCTTTTCATCACCTTAGGCCCTATCCTGCTGCTCATCTGGATATTCACGCGGGGCTTCCGCCAAATGCAGGGCGGCGGCGGCAACAGCATCTTCGGCTTTGGCCGCAGCCGCGCTCGCAATCTTAGCGACGCCGACCGCCCCACCGTCACCTTTGATGATGTGGCCGGGGTAGACGAGGCCAAACTGGAACTGCAAGAAGTGGTACAGTTTTTGCGTGAGCCAGAGAAGTTTGTGCAGGTAGGCGCGCGCATTCCCAAAGGCGTCTTGATGGTTGGCCCGCCAGGTACGGGTAAGACGTTGCTTGCCCGCGCTGTAGCCGGCGAGGCGGGTGTGCCCTTCTTCCATATTTCCGGTTCGGAATTTGTGGAGATGTTTGTGGGTGTTGGCGCCAGCCGGGTACGGGATTTGTTTGACAAGGCCAAAGCGGGCGCCCCCTCCATTGTGTTTGTGGACGAAATTGACGCCGTTGGTCGCCAGCGTGGCGCTGGCCTGGGTGGCGGGCACGATGAACGTGAGCAAACCCTCAACCAGATTTTGGTGGAGATGGATGGTTTTGATAATGATACCAATGTCATTGTGATGGCGGCGACAAACCGGGCGGATATTCTGGACCCGGCGCTGCTGCGGCCCGGCCGGTTTGACCGCAAAGTGTTTGTGGATTTGCCGGACATCAAGGGACGCGAGAAGATTTTGCAGGTTCATTCACGGGGTAAACCGATTTCCAAAGAAGTGGATATGCGCGAATTCGCCCGGCTGACGGCCGGTTTCTCCGGCGCTGACCTGGAGAATCTGTTGAATGAAGCGGCTATTTTTGCCGCCCGCCGGGATAAACGCACCATTGGCCGCCTGGAGTTTCAGGATGCCTTTGACCGGGTGGCTATGGGGCCAGAAAAGAAAAGCCGCGTCATGAGCCAGGAAGACAAGGAGACGGTGGCTTACCATGAGGCGGGCCATGCGGTGGTTAGCTTCTTTCTGATGCATACGGACCCGGTGCAGAAGATTACCATTGTGCCACGTGGCCGGGCGGGTGGTTATGTGCTGTCACTGCCGGAAGACCGGATGGTTCATTCGCGGGAGTTTATTTTAGACAATATCTGTTGGGCATTGGGCGGTCGGGCTTCGGAAGAGGTGTTCTTTGGCCGGTTGACGACGGGGGCATCGGGCGATTTGCAGCAAAGCACCCGCCAGGCGCGGGCGATGGTGATGCGCTTTGGTATGTCTGATAAGCTGGGGCTGCCCATTTATGGTGATGAAGGGGGCAATCCGTTTGTGGGCCGGGATTATGGTCTGGGAACACGGGATTACAGCGAAGAAGCGGCGCGCATGATCGATCAGGAAGTGAAGCGCATTTTGGAAGAGCAGTATGAACGAGCTGTGTCCATAATCAAGGGCAATCAGACACGGGTTACTCGTCTGGTAGAGGTTCTGATGGAATTGGAAACGTTGGATCGAGAGACGTTTGAAGATTTGATGAACGATCCGTCGCTGTCAGAGAATGTGATTGAGGGCGAGTATGTGATAGATAGCGCCGATGCGGTACCGGCTGATTGATTGCGCTTGATCAATTTTGATCTGGTTTGCATAATAGCCTTCTGCCCTTCTGGGTAGAGGGCTTTTTTGTTGGTCACTGAAAGGGGTGATAGTTGAGTGAGATGATGAGCGATGATATTGAATTGAGACAAGAGGGGGCGGTGCTGACGGTAGCGTTGAATCGGCCTGCCGTACACAATGCGCTGACGCCGGATATGATTCAGCAGTTAACGGCCGTGTTCCACGACCTGAATGCACGAGACGATGTACGGGTGGTGGTGTTGACGGGCAACGGCCGTACCTTTTGCGCCGGCGCTGACCTGAGCCACATGTTGGCTGCCGGTCGGTTTACATTTGAGGACAATGTGCAGGATGCCGAAGCTATTTTTGACCTGATGTTGATGATTGAGCAGTGTCAGAAACCGGTGGTGGGGCGGGTGAACGGCACGGCCGTTGGTGGCGGCATTGGCCTGGTTAGCTGCTGTGATATGGCCGTGGCGGTGGAGCGGGCAAAATTCAATTTTAGCGAGGTGCAATTGGGATTGGTTCCGGCTGTTATTTCGCCGTTTGTCCTGGGTAAAATGGGGGCGACACACGGCCGTGAACTGTTTTTAACCGGCGAACGCTTCTCGGCCGAACGCGCCAGAGAAGCAGGGCTGGTACAATATGTGGTGAGCGAAGAAGAGCTAGACGCCAAGGTGAACGAATTAGTAGCCTTGCTGCTTGCCGGGGCGCCCGGCGCGCAGGCAGCAGTGAAACAACTTGTGCGCATGGTTGCCGGACGGCCCAAAGAAGAGGTACGGACCTATACGGCTAACCTGATCGCCCAACGGCGCAACAGCGATGAAGGATTGGAGGGGATGAGTGCCTTTTTGCAGAAACGGAAACCGACCTGGCAGGAATCATAAGCATGATTGTTTATGATTCTTGCCAGTTATAGCGGCGGAAAAAGTCGTGTTCCCCGGTGAGGGTAGTCAGGCGCATGGTCAGGGCACGGCCGTCGGCCACTTCCCAGGCCACCGTTACCCGCCGCCCCACCAACTGCACCACCAGCGCCCAATACGGTTTGGCAAACTGCTCCTTATCACGGCCGTCCCCCGTGCTTGATTCCTGGCTGCCCGCTACCAGTTCCAGCAGGCGCACCATATACTTTTCGGCCGCATCAATGACTGCCAGCACCTCAGCGCGAAACAGGGCGCGGATAATATCCCCATCCGGCAGCCGCCACACAAACTGTACCAGGAACGAATCGCCAATGTGAAGGTGTGATTCAGACATAAAAAAAGAGATTGGAGATTAGAGAGTAGGGATTAAAAAATCTCCAATCTCCGATCTCCAATCTCAATTACTAAATTACCCAATTACCGAATTGCCAGTTCCGTTGTCTTATCAAACAGATGCATATTGTGCATGTCCATCACCAACTGTACCTGGTTGCCGGTATTTACTTGCAAGCGGGTATCTACAGTGGCGACCATGCTATTCTTGCCTGCATTCACATACAAATGTAACTCATGGCCCAGTAATTCTACCACTTCCACGACGCCTTCAATGGGGGAGGCGTCAATACCCGGCGGGGCAAATTGGGGCGCATGGAGATGTTCTGGGCGCATACCAAAGATAACCTCTTTGCCCACATAGTTGTTATATGGTTGCCGGCGATCCTCAGGCACATGCACACGAAAATCACCCGTATCAACAAATAATTTACCCTCTTCACCTATCAGCGTGGCATCAAAGAAGTTCATGCTAGGGCTGCCGATAAAACCGGCCACAAATACGTTGCCCGGATAGTTATACAGGTTGCGCGGCGAATCAATTTGCTGTAACAGACCATCACTCATCACGGCGATGCGGTCGCCCATGGTCATAGCTTCTACCTGATCGTGGGTGACGTAAATGAAGGTGGTGCCCAACCGGCGATGCAGTTGGCTGATTTCGGCGCGGGCGGAGACGCGCAGTTTGGCGTCCAGGTTGGAGAGTGGTTCGTCCATCAGGAAAACGGCTGGTTCACGCACAATAGCCCGGCCTACAGCCACACGCTGCCGCTGACCACCGGAAAGGGCTTTTGGTTTCCGATCTAGCAGATGGGTCAGGCCCAGACTTTCCGCGGCTTCTTTTACGCGACGGTCAATTTCTGACTTGGGCGTTTTGCGCAGCTTCAGGCCAAAAGCCATATTGTCATACACGCTCATATGAGGGTATAGGGCGTAGGATTGGAAAACCATGGCGATGTCACGGTCTTTGGGCGGCACATCGTTTACCACGCGGTCGCCAATGAGGATTTCACCTTCGCTTACTTCTTCCAAACCGGCTAACATACGCAGGCTGGTGGATTTGCCACAACCGGAGGGGCCAACAAAGACCACAAATTCTTTATCGGCAATCTCCATATTCAGGTCAGTTATGACTGTGATGTCACCGTAGCGTTTGTATACGTGTTGGTATGTTACACCTGCCATTCGAGTCTCCTTTGGGGGTGATGAGTGAGGTTGTTTCTCACCCATGTCAAGATATTTTGAACATGCAAGCAACTATAGTAAGAGGGGATGGTTCTGTCAAAGAAATGGCGCGAAGTGTCTAACTTTGTGGTGTTGGGGGGATCTGTTTTTGGCGGGGATTGAAGGTGATGAGGCCATCGAGCACGGCCGTTTCCAGCACACTATCGGGCAAATCTTCCGGCATATTCCCGGCAAACTGGTTGACCCAATTTGCCACACTCTGGTGATTGACGGCCAAAATGCGGGAGATCATGCGCAGGCTGACCCCTTCCAGAAACAGTGTCAGCGCTTGCAGCCGAATCTCATCCTCATAGCCATGTGGTTTGGCGAGGGGAGTGTAACGGCAGCCGCACAATTTGCAGCGGTAGCGTTGGCTGCCGGCAGGGGTATAGCCATCTTTGATCTGGCGTTCACGGCCGTGACAGGCAGGGCATTGGTGGGCTTCTTCGCTCATAAAATAGTCAACACCAATGCCAATAACAACAACGCCAGCAGAACCAACACGGCCGTGCGGTTAGCGGCTAAGGCGGCCCCCCATACGGACAGCGCTGGCGTTTCGGCGCGGCGTCCCGGTGGTTTTTTCAGTCCAAATAATACCTGCCGGAATTCGTCAATGGTGGACGGCCGTTCGTCGGGATGCATGGCCATAGCCCACAAAATGGCCTCGGAAACGGTTTCCGATAATGCCGGATTGATGCGCTGGGGTGGCTGCAAGACAGCCGGGTTCAAGAACCGCGCTTTGGCGTCTGGTGGTGGGTAGTTGGTGAGCAGGTGGTAAAAGGTGGCTCCCAGCGCGTAAATGTCGGTGCGGGCGTCGGTATGGCCGCCATCGCCGCCATATTGTTCCAACGGGGTATAGAGCGCCGTGCCCCGTCCCTGGACAACGGTAATGGTGCGGGCATCATCGTGCAGCATCACTTTCACCAGGCCAAAATCCACCAGTTTGATACGGCCGTGTGGCGTCAGTTTGATGTTTGAAGGTTTAATGTCGCGGTGCAGCACCGGCGGTTCTTGTTCATGCAAGTAATGCAGGGCATCTATGATCTGTTCGGCCCAGGTCAGTACCGATTTTTCCGGCAGCGGCGCGTCATGTGCCCGCAGAATCTGGCTGAGATCGTCGCCGGGTACATAATCCATTACCAGATAGTCACGGCCGTTTTCGCTGAAAAAGTCAGACACTTTGGGCAGACTGGGGTGGTCTAGCTGCGCCAGTATACTGGCTTCTTTCATAAATTGGGCCTGCGCCTGCGCCTGCGCCTCCGGGCTGGCATTCTCATCGGGCTGCACTTCTTTGATGGCGCACAGCCGACCTGGCAGACGCAAATCCTCCGCCCGGTATACGCTGCCCATACCACCCTGGCCGACAATGTTGGTCAGCCGGTAACGTTCACGTAAAATTGTGCCATCTTGTACCAATGTCATTATCATGTATTATAATCCATCCTGAATAGCGGCAACGAATGGGAGTAAGAAATGAATTGTGGTTATTGTTTATATTTCCTAATTCCTAATTCCTAATTCCTAATTCATAATTTCTGAAGGAGGGGCAAACAAGATGAATGAACAACCAGTCCTGGTAATCCGAGAAGGCCAATTAGCCGGGCAGCGCTGGGCTATAGACGAGGACGAATTTTTGATTGGACGGGGGGCTGACTGCCAGATTGTGCTGCCGGAACGTCAAGTATCGCGGCATCACATCAGAATTACGCAGGAAAACGGCCGTTACATCCTGCATGATCTGGGCAGCAAAAATGGTACACATTTGAACGGCCGTCTCTTTGAAGGCTCTACTCAACTGCAAGATGGTGATGAAATCTCCATTGCTTTGTGCGTCAAATTGGTATTTGTAGGTACAGACGCCACCATCCCGCTCACCTTTGAGCCGCCCCAACTGCAAGGACAACTCGTTCTGGACGAAGCACAACGGGCTGTATTTATCAACGGCCAGGAGCTAAATCCACCCCTTTCTCTGGCCCAGTTTCGGCTGCTGGAATTGTTGCACCAGGCGCGTGGCGCTGTTGTCACCCGCGATGATATTGTGGAAGCTGTCTGGCCCGGTACGGATGGCCTGGGTGTTTCTGAGCAGGCCATTGATGCTCTGGTGCGCCGCCTGCGTGACCGGCTGATGGAACTGGACGAATATAACTACATCGTCACCGTGCGCGGTCACGGGTTCCGCCTGGACAATGACCCCCATTAAAAGTCAGCAATTCTCATTTTGGCCTGCGGCGGCAGATAAATCTGCACCAACATGAGGCAAAGTCGGCCTGCGCCGACTTTTTCCAGCCGACGCAGTGCCTGCCCTGAACCCGGTGAAGGGTCGGCTTTGCTTTTGGTAGCTGCGATTTTAATCGCCCGGTTCCTCGATTAACTGGCGTGTGGCGGCAGCTTCCTGGTTCATGCCCAAGGTTTCAAATTGGTGTAGGGCGGTTTGGATGGCGGCACGGCCGTTACTCGCTTCCCCCTGGTTTTGCAGCAGCTCCCCCAAGGCCCGCCAGGCATATGCCTCCAGATAACGATCCCCGTTTTCAGCGGCAAACTGCTGGCTCTGGCGGAAATAACTTTCCGATTGCTCAAATTCCCCGGCTGCTTTTGTAACCAGCCCCAGAGTGTAGAAGGCATAAGGCTGGGTGTGTGGCTCTTCCAGGTTTAGCACCTTGTGCGCAGTGGCGGTGGCCTCCGCCAACTGCCCCCTTTCATAATAGGCTTCGGCCAGGGTAGAGGCGGTCACGGCCGTCCAGTATGGTATGTTCACCCCTTCAAAAAAAGCCACTGTTGGTACGGCAATTTGAATTACCTCGGCAAAACGGCCGGCCTGAAAGTAATGGGCCGCCATTGAACTGTTCATCTTTTCCTGGCTCAACCGGTCGCCAATATGCCCAAACGTGCGGGATGCTTCTGCGCCGTGGTAGAGCGCCTTGTCCAATTGGGCCATGCGCCCCCACATTTTGGATAGTTCCCGGTGGGTGCGCGCCAGACCTTGTTCAAAATTGGCTGCCTGTGCATAGGCCAGCGCCTGTTCATAATAGGCTACCGCCTCTTGATAGGCGCCCCGTTCTTCGGTGACAATAGCCTGCAAATGGGCTGCTTCGTATTGCGCCAGTTGTGCTTCTTGCCAGGCGGCATCCAGGTCGCGCTGCTGAATATGGGTCACGCCCCGTTGATAGTGCAAATGGACCATCTGGTTGAGCAGGCTGGCGGTCAGGCTCATCCCCTCTTCGTATAGCACCAATGCCCGGTGCGGGTAACCCAGCGCATTAAAAAATGAACCACGCAAGAGGGCGGCGCGCACGGCCGTTTCGCTTTCAACCTCCCAGGCCGTTTCCCGTAGCGCAGCTAAACCGGCTTCGGGATCGCCATGTAGCTGGAACAGTTCCGCCTGAATGAGAGCCAATGCCTCCTGCTCTGGCTGAGCCAGATGACGCCCCGAAACTTGTTGAAACAGGCGCAGCGCCGTGCTGGCGTAACCCCGGCTCACTTCATATTCACGTTGAGGAAACCAGATCTGAATTGCCAGTGCCGCCTCGCCAGCCAGATGATAGTGATGGGCGGCAGCCGTGAATTCTCCGCGCGCCAGGCGCACCTCGGCCGCCGCCAGATGATACCGTTCACGTTGGGCAATGGGAAATCGCTGTCCATCAGCGTACAGCAAGTCTCGTACCAGAGGGATGACAGCAATACCGCCACCGTCGTCTTGTTGTATCAACTGCTGCTGCTGCAACCGGGCCAATACATCCGGTTCATCCCAGGCATCCAGCGGCGCCGGGCTGCGAAAGACACACAAGCGCTGCAAAAAGTCACGTTCGTCAGACAGTAAACGCTGCCACAATCGGCTCCAAAGCGTGTGCAAGGCGGGTGCATGGGGCAGTTGGGTGCTGGCTTCGGTGAATGGGATGCCCGCTTTCTGCAGGGCTATGCACAAATGCAAGAGTCGCAGATTGCCATTGGTGAAGGCGTGAACCTGCGCCAGTGCTTCGGCGGAAATAGTGAGGTCGGCTGCGGTCAGGAATTCGGCCGTTTCCGCTAACGTGATCCCGGTCAGATGGTGTTGGGCGGCGGGCAGGGGTGGTGGTCGCTGCCCCATAAGCAGCAAGGGGGTGAACTGGCTCAAGCCGTTCACAAACTCGCGTATTTGCAGTTGGCTGCTTGTTTGCAGGTCTGTTTCGGCATAGATGATGTCAATTTCATCCAGGCAAATGAGGGGTGGTTGTGGTAATTGCTGCAAGTCGCCGCGCACTTGGGCCAGAGAGAGATCGGGGTTTTCCACACGGCCGTTGTCGGCGATAAGCTGCTGCCACAATCCAGAAGCGCCTTGTTGGTGCAGGAAATAGCCCAGCGAAAAGAGCAGGCAGTCCAGGCGGTCGTTAAAGGCAGGGCGCAAGGTATACCAGAAAACGGGCTGATACGGCCATGCCTGGGCCAACGTGGCGGCACAGGTTGTTTTGCCTACACCACCAGGCCCAAACAGCACGGCCGTGCGCCCCATTTGCAGGTCGGCCAGACAGCGGGCTATGAACTCTTCCCGATTCACCAGGTGTGTCCGGGTTTGCAACGGCCGTTCCAACCGCAGGGTGGGCCGTACCACATCCAACAACTTCTGCCCCAACGCTTCCTGCGCCACTTTGAGATGATTGAAATAGGAGGCGCGGCTGATGTTCAAAAAATCACAGACAGCCAGGTCATTATCAGCGCGAGGCTGGATGTGGGGTTCAAAATAGCGGCGAAAATAGCGCAGTTCCAGCAGCAAAAAAAGGTAATGTGGCCCTTTGTGCCCCCGCGCCAGCCGATCTTCATTCACAATTGCCATCAAGGTGTCCCGGTCAGGTGGCAGTTCGCCGGGCCAGAGGGCGGTGGCGGCTGCCAGCAAAGCGGCCTGTAATGCCTGCCCTTGTTCGGTGGGTGTTGTTGCTGTGGATTGGATAGCGCCTAAAAAATAGGGGGCGGCTAACGGGGAATACTGCCCCAACCACCCAGGCTCCTGCAAGCGGTTCAGCGCCTGCCGCACCTGCTCGATGTAACTGATAACGGGGGATGGCTTTTTCGTGGGTTGCGGCATAGTTAGACTGAAAGGTTGAAAGTTTAGACTCGTTCTTTGCCAGAAGGGAGTATGCTGCTGATCAGGTTAGATGCTCACCGATTTTACACCATGTTGGTCAAATCCGTAGCTTCAAAAATTGTTGCAACTATTTTATAGTCAGTCTCACTGGCATGATGTTTCAAAGGAGATCAGATAATAATGAATCGTAAAGTAAATATGGGCATGATTTTGACGGCCGTTTTCCTGTTAACTGGCCTGTTGGTTTTTGTGGGGCAGGCAAAGGCCGCCTCGGATGAATGGCGCAGCACCTGGGTGGTGGATGCCGATTTTGTGGGCAACACCCCCAATGTACAGTTAAAGGTGACAGTGGAGCGGAACCTGGGTGCGGGCTGGTTTTTGTATGCGGAGCAGGTGCAGCCGCTAGATTGTCGGCGCGAGGGTGGTGTGCTGCTGGTGAATGACACGGCCGTGTTTGAAGGTAACGGCAGCATTAAGTGTGCTATGCCTTCACTGCAAGGCTTGGTGCGCCAGATGACGGCTGGTCGTTATACCCCGTCTGCCACTTGTGACTGCAAAGGCAACCCGATGATCACCTCTGACGTGATCCTGGCCCCTAACATCACCGGCGTGAACCGGGAAAACCCGTTAGTCTCCCGGATGATGCCCACCGGCACAACAGACATGGCGTTGGCGGCGCCTGTCCCGGCTTTCAGCACGATACCGCTTGCCTCCCTGTTGTTTGCGGTGGGTGTGGAAACAGCTCAAAGCAACCCGTTTATTGCCAACGCCATGCCCAATTCGTTGTTGGCGACCTACTTCACTGTGGGTGATATGCATCAGGCCGCGTTTGTAGCTAACGGCGCTGACCCCGGCACGGGCGCTGGCCCGGTAGCCAACCTCTTGGTGTCTAATGCCGCCACCACGTTGTACATTGGTTATTCGCCGGTAACAGGTGACTCATTGTACGGCACACTGGTAAACTTGAGTTTAGACCCTGGCTGTTATGGTACAGGTTAACATAATGATTATTACAAGTGGCCGACGGTAGATTACCGGCAAATCGCCACTCCATTGACTGAAGGCCGTATGTTTCCCGCAAACATACGGCCTTTTTGTTTGCCCGGCTGACGCAGTACGCGCCTGGTTGCCACAGAAAAATTCGTTTCATTCGTGGCTTTCTGTAGTGAACTCAAAGTTTAGACTGAAACGGCCGTTTCCTGGACTAATCCCCCCAATAAAAACCATACACTCCTTGTGCAGTGTGTAAGTGACGTTTTATCAACTTCATTTCATTAAGGAGTATGGTTTCAATGGAAACAAAAAAATTCAAATTTACGAGAGGTTGGCTTCTGGCATTGTTGGTAATAGGCGCAGTCATGACATTACGGCCGTACCAACATGTCGCCGCCAATCCCTTATCAGTGGCTGGTGGTCATTGTTACCAGGTCTTTCTGCCGTTGATCATGGGTGGGGCTGGTGGCACGGTCGGTTCCGATGCATCTGGTGACGGCGGTATCATCACACCGCCTCCAGGTGGCTGTGTGCCCGCACCCACCGCTGCCTTCCCTGACTTCAACGGCGATGGTTATGCCGATTTGGTCATAGGCGTACCGGGTGAGGATGTGACCCAGGGGATTAACTACGAAAACGCCGGCGCTGCGCATATTATTTATGGCACCGCCAACGGTCTGGAGGCACTGGCTGCGCAGGCAGCTGTAGATGATCAACTGTGGCATCGAGGGATTAGCGGTCTGGATACCATCGCTGTTGCCGAAGGCGACCTGTTTGGCGCGGCCTTAGCCATGGCCGATTTCAACAATGATGGCTACGACGACCTGGCTGTTGGCGTGCCTGGCTCGGTGGTGAACGGGCATGATGAAGCGGGTGCAGTGCAAGTGCTGTACGGCACGGCCGTTGGTCTTAGCCTGGCCAATACCCAAACGTGGACACAGGAAAGCGGTGACATTACGGATAGCGCCGCTGCTGGCGACCGGTATGGTCATGCTTTGGCCGCTGCTGATTTTGACGGTGACGGCTATGCTGATCTGGCGGTAGGTATCCCTGGTGAAACGGTCAATGGTGTGGTTAATGCCGGCGCCATCAACATAATCTTTGGCTCCAGCGATGGTTTGAAAAGCACCATAATCAGCGGTGGCAAACTGGATGAATTCTTCACAGAAGATACCGACCCATTCTTTGGTTTGGCAGAATTCAATGACCAGTTTGGGCACACCCTCACAGTGGCAGATTTTGATGGAGACGGTTATGCCGACCTGGCGGTGGGTATCCCCTACGAAGACTTCGCTGGTGGACTGGATAATGCCGGGAATGTGCAAATTTTCTTTGGCTCCCCAAATGGCTTTTTGCAGACCGGTAGTTTTGCCAGGCAGCCGCAGCAAATCTCTGCCAATACACCTGGCGTGGACAATTTGCAGGAAGTAAACGACTACTTTGGCTATTCGTTGACAGCCGCTGACTTTAATGGTGATGGCTATGATGATCTGGCCATCGGCGTCCCTTATGAAACCCATGGGTCTGGCGGCAGCGCGATCCCTTACGCCGGGGCGGTCAATATCGTCTTGGGTTCTGCAGCCGGGTTGGATGCGGCGCCTGGTGCACCTATCTGGCATCAGGGTTTGAGCGAACTGGACAGCGAACCGGCCCCGGAAGAATGGTTTGGCTGGAGTCTGACGGCGGCCGATTTTAACAATGATGGCTATGCCGACATGGCAGTGGGCGTGCCCGGTGATAGAGTGTTTGACCTTGCCATTGGCTCCACACATATCCTGTATGGGAGCGCCACCGGTCTCACCGGAGACGGCGACAAACTGATTTACGACCCGGCAAACCCGGAACTGTCCGATGACTTTGGTTTTGCGGTTACAGCCGCCGACTTCAACGGCGATGGGTATGCTGATCTGGCGGTGGGCGCTTACCGGGATGATCCCATGGATTTGCTAATTGAAAATGTGGGCTCGGTATTTGTCTTCCACAGCAATACCAATGGTGTGCAGCAAACAGATAACCAGAACTGGTATCAAGGCCACAACGGCGTGGCTGGTACGCCAGAAGTATCGGATGGGTTCGGCGCCCGGCTGCCCTAGTTTTATCGTTGAGCCGTCCACACGGACGGCTCACCAACACAATTCAGTAGACAGGAGAACAATGAACATGAACCAGCTACAAATTCAATATGTGCAGGATAGTTTTGCCCAGGTAAAGCCCATTGCAGATACAGCCGCGACCTTGTTTTACGGCCGTCTCTTTGAACTCGACCCCACGTTGCGTCCTTATTTTAAGGGCGACCTGAGCGAGCAAAGGCAAAAACTGATGACCGCCCTGGCCTTTGTCGTTGCCGGGTTGGATCGGCCACACACCATCTTGCCCGCGGTGCAGGCATTGGGCAAACGGCACGTGGGGTATGGGGTGCAGGCAGCCCACTACGAAACGGTGGGTGCGGCTTTGCTATGGACATTGGCCCAGGGGTTAGGTGAACAGTTCACGGCCGATGTAGCCGATGCCTGGGCTGCCGCTTACACACTGTTAGCGGGCGTCATGCAAGAAGCTGCCGCCGAAATGGAGTTGATGCCTGTTTAAGCAGTATGACGTTTGTTTTACCTTGTTGTGCCGTTCTTCACTGTTACCTGCTGCCTGATGTGCCTATGATCTGTGGCAGAAATTGGACTTCTATTTCCCCATCCTGACCCTTCCCCTGCCAGGGGTAGGTCAGGATGGGTAGATATGGTGAGGATGTGAACAATGTCCGTTGAAAAATGGGTTAAGTTAGGCATAAAAAACTGCGAGATTGTGGGCAGGGAGGTGGAGTTGATGGAAAAGCGCGTTTACCCCACTGGCTTTCAAGATGGCAGTGGAGAAGCCTACCGGGTACTCTTGCGCAAATGTTCCGCCGGTTATCAGTGTGGTCATTTGGAGAACCCCTGCGCCTGGGCGGAAACGGGACATGATGGGCGGCTTTATATCCGTTAGTTCGTAATCCGTGAACCGTAATCCGTTATCCGATTACGGTTCACGGATTACGGTTCACGGTTGACGGTTTACGATTCGCACTCGCAACACCGACAAACGGTCGTTAAAAAACGTCGTTAAGTGGACAATACGACGGTGACGGCGTATACTGGCGTTATGGCAACGCAGGACACGGCCGTCTCTCTCCCATCATCATTTTCCACGCTTATTTCCCCCTATCTGTCAGCCGCAGACCAGGAAACGGTGGCCCAGGCTTATGCGCTGGCAGTGCAGGCGCACGCCGGTTTCCATCGGTATGATGGCAGCCCCTATATCGAGCATGTCACGGCCGTTGCCGCTCAACTCGCTCACTGGCACGCCCCGGCTGCCGTTTTGGCCGCAGCTCTGCTGCATGATGTCCGCAAACCAAATTATGCAGCGGGAGTTGATCTGGCGCAGGTCACGGCCGTACTTGGCGCCGAAGTGGCCCAACTCGTCGAGAACGTTTCCCGTTTAGGCCGTTTAGGCGCCCCCTACTCCACTGACTACCCCGATTCCGTCCAGGAACGCATGGCCCAGGTGGCCGACCAACTCCCCTGGGTCGCCCTCATGCTGCAACGCTCCCCCCTGGCTGTTGTCATTAAAATCGCCGACAAACTGCATAATTTTGAATCATTAGCCGCCTTGCCGGTGGCGCGGCAGATCAATTTTGCCAACGGCGTCATGTCCATCTTTGCCCCTTTTGCCGAACGGCTGGGAATGCGCATTGCCAAACGTCAATTGGAAGACCATGCCTTTGCCATTTTGCAGCCGACCATGTTTGCCACCTTGCAACGCCGTTACCCGGAGGCAGCGCGTCAGGCGGCGGTCCGCCCCATCATTGACCAGATGCAGGCCGCCTTTCAGTCGCAATCATTCCCTGTACAGCTATTTAGCCGTCATCGGAGCCAGTTTGATATGCACCGGTTGGAGGCCATTGTGCAAAAGGAAATCCCCTGGCATCTGGCCGACCCCATCATTGTTATTTGCCCGGATGAAGCTGCCTGTTACCAGGCGCTGGGTGTGGTTCACGCCCTTTGGCCGCCGGAGCCAGGCCAGATTTGGGATTACATTGCCGCTCCCCGGCCCAATGGTTACCGGGGGCTTCACACCCGTGTGCATCTGGACGATGGTGAGTGGTTGTCCGTTGTCATTCGTGACCGGCAAATGGATGTGATTGCCGATTATGGCATCACGGCCGTCTGGCGTGGCGTCCCCATTCATCTTCAGTCACCCTTCCCGACCTGGCAGGAGCCGCCAGCCGGTAAAATTGGCGTTCTCACCCCCATTGGGGATTTTATTTCGCTGCCGGTGGGGGCCACGCCAATAGATTTTGCCTACGCCATCCACATGGGGTTAGGCCATCAATGCACCGCCGCCCTGGTCAACGGCAAACAGGCCACATTGGATCAACCGCTGGAAAATGGGGATGTGGTGCGCATTCTTACCGGTGCGGCTAATGTAGGGCCGGCCCCGGAGTGGCTTTCGTTTGCCAAAACAGCGCGCGCCCGCAGCGCCATTCGCCGCTGGCTGAAAGCGCAAAAACCGCAGCACGCCGCCGAAAGCGGCTGGCAAAAAGTGGATGAGGCGCTGCGCCCCGCCGGGCTGACGCTTTCCGCGCCTTTGGTGATGAATCGGATCACGGCCGTTGCCGGGCAGTTAGGTTTTGAGTCACGCGATGCATTGTTTTTGGCCGCCGGTCTGAACCAGGTAGACCTGGGCCGGCTGGTGCGGCTGATGCAAGAGACCGCCGAAAGCAGTGATGATCCCGCCCCCCTGCACGCCACCATCGTTTCCCTGGCCGAAGCCGATATGTCGCAGCGGTTGGCGGGCTGCTGCCGCCCGGCGCCACCAGACGCCATTGTCGGTTACGTCACGAAGGGCGGCGTCCTCTCCATTCATCGCGCCAACTGTTACAAAGTACGCCATTTAGGCCCGCTGATCCAGGCCGAATGGCCGCTGGTTGACAGCCAGCCCAGAGCCGAAATTCAACTACTGGCGCTGGATCGTCCCGGCCTGGTGCGGGATGTCAGCCAGGTAATGGCTGACGCCGACATCAACATGACCAGTTTTCATGCCGACCGTCTGGCCGATGGCTCGGCGCGCATTGTGCTGGGGCTGGGCGAGATTCCACGCTGGCGGCTGGATCGCCTGGTGGCGCAGTTGGAGGGTATTTCCCAGGTACGCCAGGTGGAGCGACGCGCGCCCACTCTCTCCGGCCAATTGATGCACGATTCGGTGCTGGCGCGCCATTTTGACAATCCCTATACGCTGCGCCCGGTGAGTGGCGCCGGTTTTTACGGCCGTCGCCGTGAACTGCGTGAACTCATCAACAATCTGCGTGACGTGCGCCCCGGTGAGGCAGTACTGCTGTGGGGGCCGCGCCGCATTGGCAAAACATCGCTACTGTTGGAATTTCAGCAGCGGGTGATGGCCAGCCAGGATTATGTGTTGGTTTTTCTGGACATGCAGCGGTTAAGCGGCCGTACCACCACCATCTTTATCCGCGATATTTTGCGGGCGGTGGCCCAGGCCGTTGGGCATCCCGAGGTGGCGCCGCGCATCAACCGTCTGCGGCGCGACCCGCTCGGTTACTTCCGCAGCTTTCTGGACAACAACCCCTACCTGCGCGACAAACAGATTGTGCTGATTATTGATGAATTTCAACTGCTGCCGCATCTCACCGAGGAAGAGGTGACTCTGGCGGACATCAATCTGGCGTTTCGCAGCCTGATCCAACATCGGGGAGGGTTGAGTATTATTTTTAGCGGCGGCGGTGTGCTGGACTCGTTACTCAGCCAGCCGGATGCTTCGTTTATGCTGGAAGTAGCGCGCTACCAGAAAGTGGACTGTCTGGATGAACCGGCGGCGCGGCAGCTCGTTGTGGAACCGGCGCAGCGGGTGGGGTATACACCCACGGCCGTAGACAACCTCTTAACTCTAACGACGCGCCACCCCTATTACCTGCAATGGCTGTGTGGTGAATTGATGGCCCGCGCCGACCGGGAGGAGCGGCAGGTGATTGACGATGAGCATGTGGAGCGGCTGCTGGTGGAGTGGTTGCCGGATCAGGGGGAACAATTCTTTAACCATTTGTGGGGCAGCTCCGCCGGCTTGACACGGCCGCAGCAGTTTTTGAGCAAGTTGGCGTTGGTGACGCTGGCTGGGGGTGCGGAAGAGACCATGTCGCTGGCCGAAATGGAAACTATTTTGAGTGGGGTGCTGGTGGATACGCCGCGCCTCTGGTATGTGCTGCAAGACCTGGCGCAGATGGATACGGTGATAACGGTTGGCGAACGATATGCCATTAAGATGCCGCTTTTCCGGCGCTGGTTGCAAGTGAATTATACGATTGACCGCGTGTTGAAAGAGCGAACAAGGGGTTCGTAGTAGGCGATTTAGCGTCGTTTGCAGGCGATAAATCGCCTACTACGAACCAAGAGAAAAAATGATGAGTGGTTATTTAAGCCGGGAACCGGTATTACAGGCAGAAGGTTTTGTGGGGCGGCAGATAGAATTGGTATGGCTGGCCGATCTGTTAGGACGGCCGTCGCCACAAAACTGCAATCTCATTGGTGAGCCGCGCAGTGGCAAAAGCTCACTGCTGATGCAGGTGGCGGCGCGGCGGTTGGGCACATCCCCGGAGCAGGTAGGGTTGTATGTGGTCTTGCGGCTGGCCGAACTGCCCGATCACCAGGCTTACACTTTCTGGCGGGAGATGGCGTCCCGGCTGGATCAAGCGCAGCAGGCGGCAGGGTTGGGCATGGAGTTGGATACGGCCGTGCCCACCAATGGTGATGATCGTGCCCTGTTTGATGCCCTGGATGAAGGCATAGAACTGCTGCTGGAGGAAACGGCCTGCCATCGCATTTTTTTCCTGATTGATGATTTTGATTTGATGCTGCGTGGGTTTACCAGCCGTGATCTGGATTGGCTGCGCGCCTTAGCGACTCGTTATGCCGAATCGCTGGCGTTTGTCATCACCAGCAGCGATTCCCTGGTCAGGCTGATGGACCGCTTGCTGCACCGCGAAGAGATCGAGATGCAAGTCTCTTCTTTTGCGAACACGTTTTATGACCGGGCGCTGGCTTTGTTGCTGCCTGAAGAAGCCGTGCAGTTGTGTCAGGAAACGGCCGTAGCCGAAGGCCAATCTTCACTCAGTCCGGCGGAGCTAGAGTTTTTGTTACAAGATGCCGGGCGGCATCCGGCGCTGCTCAAAATGGCCCTGGGTTATTTGTTTGAAGCCCGGCAGTATGAAAAAGCGGAGAAAGTGTTGCCAACAATAGCCGGGGATATGCGTCTGGATGAGCAAGTGAGCTGGCTTTGCCGCCAATTGTGGCTGCGACGCACAGCAGAGGAGCAGGCCGTGTTGGCGGCATTGGCGCAGGATGGTCAGGGGGTGGAACCCATTTTGCTGAATCGGTTGCGCAAACAGGTGGGTGTGGTGGAGGAGCGAGACGGCCGTGCCACCCTCTTTGCCGGTGTTTTTGCCTGGTGGGTACAGCGGGAAATAGGACAGAGTGTGGAAGTGGCCGTGAACTCAAGCAAAACCGGGGAGTTTACCTATCTGCCAGAGAAACGACTGTTGTATGTGGATGACCGGGAGGTATCCCTGACTTCTTTGGAAGGCCGTTTACTGGAATACCTGTTGGCGCACAAAAACCAGGTGTGTCAGGCAGATGAACTGCTGGCGCATGTGTGGGGGGATGGCAAAACACGCTCGGTGGTGGAAAAAGCCATTAACCGGCTGCGCCTGAAAGTGGAGGCTGACCCCAAACGCCCCCGTTTTCTGCTTTCGGCGCGCGGCGAAGGGTATTTGCTGCGGCTGGAATAGGAATGAAGGGAGTGTATCCAGGTGATGGAGGAATTGCAGGCTGGTTTGGGGCAAGGTGGGCAGATGTTAGCCCTATACCAGAACGCGGCCGGGCAAAGCGCCGGGCAGGACATGCTCTGGCAAAACCCGGTGGACTACCATGGCCCATTCCAGGTGGGCGAAACCTTCACCGCCAATACCGGCGCCACCACCATGCGTCTGGCCCTGGAAGTGAACCTGGACGCGGGCTATCTGGCTTTTAACAGCTTTGACCTGCAACACCTGACCGAGGGCGACGTTATCCGGCGCAGCACGTACAGTGTGGCCGGGCAAGCGATTGCCGTGAAAGTAACTGGCGACCCGGATGGCAACGATGGCCTGTTTTTCCTCTACAGCGACCACCTGGGCAGCGCCAACGCCATGCGGCACCCGAATGGCAGCGTCACCCAGACCCGCTACCTGCCCTTTGGCGGCTACCGGGGCAGCAGCGGCGGCAACCCCATCACCGACCTAGGCTTTACAGGGCACAAAATGAATGACGACGTTGGCCTGATCTACATGAATGCCCGCTACTACAGCCCTTATATTAACCGCTACATCAGTGCGGATACGATTGTGCCGAATCCAACCGACCCCCAATCGCTAAATAGGTTTTCATATACCCGAAATAACCCCCTCAAATTTACAGACTCGTCAGGTCATAGTTACTGTGATGACATGCCCGAAGAATGTCAAAATTCTGCTCCTGGGTTAGTTGCCTTTGACTTTGAGGCTGGGGTAGAAGAAATATGGCATGCCGGGGAAATAGCAGCTATTTATAAGGGGGCGTTTGATCTAGGTAGTGCATTTGCCCGTGATATAAATGCTCGCGGCCGTGCCATGGATTTGAGCCAGTTTGGCGAAGATGCATATCAAGATATTACTCCCGAAGAAGCGTTTTTAAGCGTCATGGGGGGCACTGTTACATTCCGAAAAACAGGCGCTACCTGTGCAGATAGAACAGATGGTGAGGGATGCTATGCTGCATATGGTGGCCCCCGGTTAGTGAATGTCTTCACAGAAATTTATGACGCCGATGGAATATCAAAAATTCCTCGACTTAATACTTCTCACCGGTGGGGCGTTCATGAATTAGCGCATGTGCTTGAGGCACGAGTAAATGGAATACTCGACGTTAACTATTACGTCCGTAATCAGTTACCAAATAATTTGGTAAACAGAAACGGCTTTGCTGGTGGTTTCCCAGGTTGGCAACAGAGCAATTTTGGTGGTCGCGGGGAAATTTTTGCAGATATGGTTGTTGGTTGGACGTATCGAGAGTTTGAAACCAACCCATTTACAGGGGCATTAACCAAAGATGCATGCCTCAAAGTTCAATTTATGAAGACCAATATGTCTGTCTTTATAGATATTGCACGATAGGAGAATGGGATAAGATGTCCAAGAATCAGCTAAATCTTTCTAAGGCACTTTTGCTTGGTTTTTTGTTGCTCTTATTAACGCTTAGTTGTCAGCCCACAGCCAAAAATAACAACCAGACGGTAGTTGCTACTCTAGTAGTGCCAATATCCAGTGAGGCAGCGATGGTTTTGCCAACTTCCACACCCGTTAGCTTAAGTAGCAATACCACTACATCTATAACACCAACATGGACACCTACTTCATCACCAACCATTTCACTAATATCGGAGTTGACCTCGACACCTCTACCAACTGAAACATCCACTCCGACACCTTGGCCACCCATTTCGCCAGATGAAGCGGCCAACAAGGTGTTGGCCTTATTAACAGATAACCAGAATCCTGACTGCCTACTCCCTTGTTGGTGGGGTGCAACACCTGGAGTAACACGGTGGCAAGATATTGAGCCGTTCCTAAATTCGCTTGCTAGAGAAATTCTTTATTCATCCTCGGGGGATTCATTTGGGGCAGAAGTAATAATACCTTTACCCGAGTCAGTTGATATGATCAATTCTAGTGATTATCATGCTTTCTATGGTTGGAATGAATCTGGAGTTATTCACGGAATTCAAGTAGCTCCGACAAACATATCTGGATTTGATGCGACAACAATGTTAACTCGTTACGGTGTTCCATATGAGGTATGGCTGACAACATTGGATGAACCACGTGAGGGGGTATTGCCATTCCAACTGATTATTGTCTATCAAAGGCAAGGCTTTAGTCTTCACTACTATGTGGATGCCACCAGAAATAGCGAGAATGTAACAGTTTGTTTTGAATCCGGTGCAGTTGAAGAAGAAAGACCAGATATGTTTCCTGCTGCCCCTAGAATCTATCTCTGGGAACCTGGTCAGAAAAGGACAATTCAACAAATCTCGCCAGTCCCATTGGAAAGATACTTTCCACTCGAAACAAAAACTGATTTGACCCCGCAAACACTCTATGAAAAGTTTACCAATCCAGATGAGCCACCTTGCATTGATACACCAGCAGATTTGTGGAAATATTGACCCCCTGCTGCGGCGTGGCCTTCTTGGGTTGCACCTCGCTCCGGTTAGTTCTTCCGGCGGCCGTGCCGTTGCCCCCACCGTGTCACGCCCGCTTGCCAGTCACCAGCCCGCTTTCTGGCGCTGGCTGTCCCGCTGTTAGCGCGGCGTTGTTCTCTTAGGGGCATAGGCGGGGCAGACCAGCGGGCAGTTGGCCGCCCATTTCTATGACAATCAGGGCAATCTGCTGGCCGTAGACCCTATCTGGCAGGCAACCGATTACAACGAGCCCACGACGCCACAAAACCAGAGTGGCAGCGCCGGCCATGCCGCCGCTACCCAGATGCGGGTGGGACTGACAACGGTATTGGATGAAGGCTGGCTGGCCTTTGATACCATCAAACTCACCAGCCTCAGCGCGCTGATTACGGCCCGGCCAAGCCAGTACCACAAACTAACCGCCCAGGTAAATGGACGACTAAACAGCGCCAACAACGGCCGTTTGTTCATCCAATACAGCAATGGTACGATTGTCAACGTGTGGCAGAACGACGGCATCTTCAACGGCAACCAGAATGTGAACGGCAGCTTTACGACCCCCACCGGCGTCTCCAGCTTCCAGGTGGGAACAGAAGTGGTGCTGGACAAAGGGTACCTGACCTTTACAGATGTGAAGCTGACCGCCTACAGTGACGCCATTCCGGTCACGGCCGGCGACGACTACCATCTGGAAAGCCAGATAAACGGCAGCGTACAGGCGGGTCTGGGGCAGGGTGGGGAAATCAAGGCGCGTTATTACAACGCCGCCGGGCAAGACATCGGCGCAGACACCCTGTGGCAGAACCCGGTTAACTTCAACGGCGTCGCCCTTGTAGACCAGACATTCAACGCCAATACCGCCGCCGCTACCATGCGCCTGGCCCTGCAAGTGAATCTGGATGTGGGCTATCTGGTGTTCAGCAACTTTGCTTTGGAACATAATGTCACCGACACCAGCATCATCCAGCGCCGCACGTACAGCCTGGCCGGGCAGGCGATTGCCGTCAAAGTATCCGGCGACCCAGCAGCCGCGTTACTGCTGGAAGCAGCACGCCTTACAGAAGTATCAAGCCTGGCGGCGTACTTACCGACG
>DAOMOK010000017.1:0-161773 GCA_035444285.1 Chloroflexota bacterium | reverse complement strand
GAATAGAAACCCCTTCTGTTTGAACGTTTTCGTTCAAAAATAAGGTGACAGGTTTCAGAAACCTGTCAGGTCTTGACCAATTATGAAGATTCTCATTGTCGAAGACGACCTGGCCCTTTCCGACGTGCTGGCCTTTACGTTGCGGCGCGCCGGGTTTGAGTCGCTGGTGGCGCATGATGGGCTGGCGGGTATTACCACCTGGGAAAAGGAATCGCCTTCTCTGGTAGTGCTGGATTTGAACCTGCCCCGGCTGGATGGCCTGGGCGTCTGCCGCCACATCCGGGCGCATGACAAAACGCCCATCATCATCCTCAGCGTGCGCGGTAGTGACGAGGCGATTGTCACCGGTCTGGAGCAAGGGGCCGATGACTATATCGTGAAGCCATTCAGCCCCAGTCAGTTGGTAGCGCGGGTGCGGGCCGTGCTGCGTCGAGCCGGGATAGCGCCCACGCCGGGTATTCTGGCGGTGGGTAATCTGACGCTAGACCGCACGCGCAACGAGGTACAGTGGAATGTGCAGCCGTCGGTACACCTGACGCCGCTGGAAAGCAAACTATTGGAAGCGCTGCTGATCAATGCCGGGCAGGTATTGACGAGCGAGAGGCTGATCACGGCCGTGTGGGGCAGCGAAGGGGGCGACAAAACAATGCTCAAACAGTTGGTCTACCGGCTGCGCACCAAGCTAGAAGAGGCGGCCAGCGCCGCCCACATTGAAACCATTCCCGGCGTCGGCTACAGCCTGCGGCAGGAGTGAAGCGAAGTCCGACAAACCAAGAAGGCTTTCCCAAAGGTGGCATGGTCAGAGACCGGCCATAACCAGTAGAATCTCTATTTAGCAGTGTCGCAGTTTATGGAGGATAGATCATGTTAGAAATCATCAGTCGCCAACCGGAAACGGCGCAGTACCAGACGCCGCTGCTGTTTGTGCATGGAGCATGGCACGGGGCGTGGTGTTGGGAAGAATTTTTCTTACCGTATTTTGCCGAAAAGGGCTGGGCCACGTATGCGCTGAGTTTACGCGGGCATGGGAACAGCCCGGGCCGGGAAAAGATGCGCGGGCATTCCGTCAATGGCTATGTGAGCGATGTAGTAGAAGTAGCGCAAACATTGCCGGCTGCCCCGGTGGTCATTGGCCATTCGATGGGTGGGCTGGTGGTGCAAAAGTATCTGGAAAGGTACCACGCGCCGGCCGGAGTGCTGCTGGCGGCTGTACCGCCACATGGCGTCATTGGCACAACCTTGCGGCTGGGGCGGAACCATCCCGGCGTGCTGCTCAAAACGAATCTGACGTTGAGTATGCAGCCGGTGATTGGCACGCAGGCGCTGGCGCGGGAGATGTTTTTTAGCGAGGAGATGCCGGAAGATGAGGTGGTGCGGTATTACGGCCGTATGCACAACGAATCCTTCCGCGCTTTCAACGACATGCTCTGGCTGAACCTGCCCAAACCAAAACGAGTGAAAGCACCGATGCTGGTCTTGGGCGGCACAAAGGATACCATTTTTACAGGGGCTGAAGTGAAGAGTACGGCCGTCGCCTATAACACCGAAGCCGTCTTTTTTGACATGGCCCACGACATGATGTTGGAAGCGGGCTGGATCGAGGTGGCAGATCACATCATCAATTGGCTGCGATTGCAGGGGATCTCGTAATCCGTAACTCGTAACTCGTAATCCGTAATCCGTAATCCGTAAACCGACATCGGATGACGAATTACGGATTACGAGTTAAAGTGAGGCTGGCCGAATGGTGACCAGCGTGATCTCCGGGGGGCAGAGGAAGCGGACACGGGGGGCGCTGAGACCTTCCAGGCCAACACCACGCGAGACGTAGAGGTGGGTACGGCCGTGATGGTACAAACCCATCACAAAGCGCCGCCCTAACTGGGAACTGGTGAGGATAGGGCCGATGATCGGCAGGCGCACCTGCCCGCCGTGGGTATGGCCGCACAGATACAGGTCAATGCCGTGCTGCACTGCCTGGGGGGCCAGTTCCGGTGAATGGTAAAGCAAAAGCTGGGGCGAATTGTTGGGGGCCTGGGCCATCAATTGCGCCAACCGGGCTTCGTCGGTGGGGATGTGGTGGGTGCAGTCCAGGCCAATGAGGGAAAGGGTACGGCCGTGGCCCACATCCGCCAGCACACATTCCTGCCGTAATAACTGCACCGGCAGCTCATCAAAAATGGGGGCCACCGTCTCCCGCAAATCAACGGTAGGGCTGCCCAACGTGGCGTAGACGCCATGCGGCGCTTTCAGGCGGCGCAATAATTGCCACACCTGCCGGTGTGTTTCTGGGTCACGGTTATAAGAAAGATTTACAAAATCGCCGGTGATCACGATCAAGTCAGGTTTGGCTTTTTGGGCCAGTTCCACCACCTGTTCTTCGCGCGCCGTCAGCCGCTCGATGTGCAGGTCTGTAATATGCAGCAGGCGCAGCGGTGGGCTGCCCGGTTTCATCCGATCGGTGAACATGATGAACTCTGTCAGGCGCAGGCGAAACGGCTCAATTTCCGTGCCCCAAATGAGCGCCGCCAGCCCGATTAGCTGTATGCCTGCCAGCAGGCCAATCCCCCACTGAATACCAAACCAGCGAGCAAACAGAGCGATGACGGCCGTAGCCGCCAGCTGCGGCAGCGCCAATACCACAAACTGCGCCTGCCAGGGGCCATAGGAAATCCCGCGCCTGGGCAGTGAGCGCAACAGCAGCATATCGGCCGCCAGCATCACGCCAGAAAACAGCGTCACGGCCCGAATAGAGTTTATATCGCCGGATAGCAGCCCCCACAACAACCCTGCCAGCCCGGCAAAAGCCAGCCACAACAGCAGCAGCGCCCCATCAGACCAGGCTGCCGGCAGATGAAAGAAGAGCATGATTTTGTGCAGCCCCCCCTCGGCCAGTATGTCTACTTCCGGGTCTGCAATTTCAGAGACTTCTTCCAACCTTTCGTCAAATACTGTCGTGTCTTGCACCGTGTCTTGCACCGTTCACTCCTGTTTACACCTCGTTGGAACAACAGGATCATGCGCTACTATTCTTACCAACATGCTTAAATTTGCCGGGTGGTATGAGCGTCGTTGATTTAGGTGACAGGTGTAAATTTGGCAGGGAAAGTGTGGTAAAGGGTTAACCATTCGGGCAGGGTCAGGGTTTCGGCGCGCCGACGGCCGTCCACCCCCGCCACTGCCAGCCATTGTGCAACCTCTTCTTTACCCAGCCCCAATTGGCGCAGGTTGTTTTGCAGTTGTTTGCGCTTCTGGCTGAAGCCGGCGCGCACGATGCGGAAAAACAATTCTTCCTCAGGCAACGGCAACGGCCGTGCCTGCCCTAACTCCACCCGTACCACCGCCGAATCCACATCCGGGCGGGGCCAGAACGCGCCCGCTTTGATGGTGGTGACGGTCTGCACACGGCCGTAAAACTGCACACTAACGGCCAGCAGAGACATATGGGGCGGTACGGCCGTGAGCCGTTCCGCTACCTCTTTTTGCACCGTCAACACCATGAGTTCCGGCTTGTGCGCCGCCGCCAACAAATGGCGCAAGATGGCCCCGGTGATGTAATAAGGCACATTGGCCACAACTTTATATGGTTTTTCAAAAAGCATCCCCGGTTCCTGCGCCAAAATATCCCCATGCACAACCTGAACATTCGTTAACTCCTCCAATTCGTTGTGCAGGATGGGTAAGAAACGGTCATCCAATTCCACCGCTACCACCCGCCGCGCCCGCTGCGCCAGCAGCCGCGTCAGCGCCCCCAGCCCAGGCCCAATTTCCAGCACCTCATCCGCCGCGCCCACCTCGGCCGCATCCACAATCCGCGCCAGCACATTCTCGTCGAACAAGAAGTTCTGGCCCAGGCTCTTCTTCGGTTCAAGCTGGTAGTGGTCGAGCAGTTGTTTGGGGTGCATGAAAGACTACGGCAACGCCTCCGGCAGCAGGAAGTTAATATCTTCCAGCGGCGGGATGGGGGCGAGATAATAGACATCTACAGTACCAGACCAGGGAATATAGGCGTCTTCGGCGTAACCCAGGTCAATCCAACGGCCGTGAACACCGCCGCCCGTATCCCCCACATACCCCACGCCATAACCGGGCACGTAAACCCAGGTGCGCCAGGGCACGATGGCCCGATCTACCGCCACCACGCCTTGCTGCGCCGGCACGCCGCTGGCGGTAATACCGTAATCGGGCGCTTCTAACGGCTTGCCGGAACTACCGGCATGGTAAGAGGTGACGCGCATCGTCACCACCCGCCAGTATTGCAGCGCGCCATCGGCTGTATTCAGGAGGCGGGTCACAATTTTGGTGCCATAGCCCACCACTTCCGTCACCGGCTCCCGCGCCACCCACTCGCCATCTACCGTCTCGCTGACGGCCACGCCATTTTCATAACGCACCCGGATGCGCTGCCGCAAAATACCGGCTATGCCCGGACTAACAATCTGCCGCGTATCAATTTCCAGGCGTTCGTCTGCCTGGTAAATGGTCTGGTAAGGGAGCGGTGTATCGGTCAAACGAAAATCTTCGGTGACACGCACCACGTGAATGGTGGCGTCTGGCTGCAAAGGTATTTCCGGACCGGGCAGTGCATAATCGCTGCCTATCAGGACAACACCGCTGTCGGCCAGCACATCCAGGGCGTTAGCATGGGCCGTGCGGGTGGTAATGGTACGGCCGTCTACCGAAATGGTCACATTAAACGCCCGCCGCACGGTAATGGTCATGCCCGCGGTGAGCGGGGTATGGGGCGGCGGCTCGGTACTGTCTAGCGGTTGCAGCCTGATCCCGGCGGCTTGCACGGCCGTGCCCACCGTTGCCGCCCCGGTGCGAAGGGTCTGGCGCTGACGGCCGTCGCTGATGGTGATGGTCACAAATTTGCCAATTTCCAGGGTGGTGGGTAACGGCCGTGTCGCCATCTCCTCTGGCCGTACACGCACGCCGTCGGTAAAAATGGGTACATCGGTTGGTGGGTTCAGCCCAATTTCGGCCAGGAAAGCCGCCAGATGGGGCTGCTGGCTGAAGTAGGTAGCCACACCTGCGGCGGTACGCACCGTAACGGCGCGGGCGCGTTGGATGGTGATGGTGGTAGTGGGGCGTTCGGCGGGGGACGGCCGTACTACATCCTCTGGTCGCAGCGTCACCCTGGCCGCCACCAACACATCGGCCACCGTCCGGTAACGGCCGGAAATCCGGGCAATTTGCTGGTCGCCGTCCATCACCACATACTCCTCTTGCGCCAGCAGATAACCGGCTGCCGCCAGACTGGTTATGCCCAGCAGCAGAAAGAGAAAAACCAGGATAGTTGACGGACGGAAACGGGTACGCATAAAAAAAAAGAGATTGGAGATTAGAGATTTCGTTGCCCTGGCGATCTCCAATCTCCAATCTCTTGATATATCCATGGAACCGATGACCACCAGGTTATCCTGGGCGCCCGAAAGAATCGCCTTAGTGCTGCTTCTTTCCAGACCTGACACGGTTCGGCGGCTTTCGCCGCCAGGGACCCAGTGCTCACCGGTCTCATGCATACATCTGTTAATGAAGCGAAGGGAATCGTAACAAAATCCCCCGCGCCGGTCAAATTCAGGTGAGAAAAAGAAGAGGGTATCTGTTGCCAGATACCCTCTTGCTATACCGGTTCAAGAACCGGAACAAAAACCGATTCTTGACTGGTGTTATTAAAGAACTACGGTTTCAGGATGATGGGCAAGTAGATCAGATAGCTGGGTGTGACAGTGGTGACGTTAACAGTCGCCGAGGCGGTAGCTGTGGCTACGTCAATCGGCCCGGCATTGTACGCTGTCCAGGTAGCGGTGTTCGTTGTGTCCGCAGTGATAGTTGCCGTGACAGTCAGACCTGCCGCCACTGTGTCCACGCTGGCTCCTGGCAATAAGTCATAAGCCAGCCCGGTGACCAGCGTCCCTAACTCATCATCTACCAGATCGTGCAGTCCTAAAGCTACGTTGCCGGTGTTGGTGACGGTGTAGCAGTAGTACACAGTTGTGCCGGACGCTACCGTAATGGTGCTGGTAGTGGCGCAGACGCCTGGGGTTGTACCCACCGTCTTGACGATGGTGATGGCCGGAGCAGGCACAAAGGGCGGCACATTGACCGTAGCCGAAGCTGTGGCTGTGGCTTCATCGCTTGGCCCGGCATTGTACGCCGTCCAGGTCGCCGTATTGGTGGTCGTGACGTTGATGGTGTCGCTGATGGTAAGACCTGCTGCCACGGTGTCCACACTGCTACCGGGCGTGAGCGCATAGTTGAGGCCGGCAAAGATTGAGCCTAACTGGTCATCATCCAGGTCGTGCAGGTTAAGTGTCACATCGCCGGTGTTCGTAACCTCATAGCAGTAATAGACTGTTGTCCCTGCCGCCACGGTGATTTCATCCGTGGTAGCGCAAGCATCGGGTTCCGTGCCCACCGTCTTGACCAGGCTGATGGCTGGCGTCGTCGTTCCCGTCACTTCCAGTTCTACCGGCACAATGACCAGGCTGGTACCATTGCCGGGGCCAACGTCCGGGTCATTGCTAGACACACACAAATTGGCCGTGTAGGTACCACTGGACAGACCGGTGGAGTCAAAGGTCACAGTAACGTCTGTACTTGTGCCTCCGGCATTACTACCGCTGGTAGGATCAACGCTCACCCATGGCACATCAGCCGGGTTGCTACAATCGGACAAACCTTCAATGATGAAGGGGAGTCCCTGCGGAGTGAGCGTACCACCATCAACCAGGTTAGCCCAACCAGCGGTGGTGAATTGCATGGCATTACCTGTGGTGGTCTGTCCCAGAATGGAAATGGGCGGCGCCCAGGGGCCGGAAGCCAATGTACCGTTGGCCTGCCAGTCAACCCAATAGGTGCCGGGCGGCAAGAAAGTGTTGATGTCCGTGACATTAGCCATAATCGGCCGGTCGGTGGCGCTCAGGGCAGTATCCAATGTGCGGTAGATGTTGGACCATCCGGTGGCAGTCATGCGGTTGGTGGTGGTGTCGCCAAAGACCACATTGCTGGTGGGATCGTTAGGCGGACCATCCCAGATGCGCAGGTTCACGGCCGTGAACGTGGATGTGGTGCTGGAACCGGTCTGGTAGCCAAAGAAGGTAATGGTGTTAATAAACCAACCGCCGCCAGTGACGGTGAAGTCATCCGCCACCCGATTGCCGGCGGCAACCTGGTTGCCAAAGCCAAAAGTATCCATACCCAGCGCCGTTTGTAGGGCGCTAACATCAGCGCCGCCCGCGCCGCCGCCAGGATGGGTGATCAGTGGCCCGTTGTCATAGAGTATATCTTCGGGGACACGCCAGCCGCTCAGCGCCGGGGCTGCGCCGGCTGCCTGGCTGCTGTTGGTGGCAGCGGCGCTGGCGTCTTCACGAGCCAGGGCGGCATCACCACCGGTTGTGATCGCAGACAGTACGGCCGTTGGCTCTTCGGTAATGTCCCACGTCAGCGTACCGTCGCCGGTGTTGGCAATGGTGAGCGTCTGGGTCTCCACGGTACCAGGATCCTGAGTACTGCTCAAGCTTAACGGGTCTACGTCAATATTCTGCACCAGGACATTGACGGTGGCCGTGTCCGTATCTGACGCGCTCGCCACCACAGTCTCATAGTAGCGCACAGCCAGCGGCGTGGGTAGGGAAGCGGTACCGAGATAATACTGCACGCCAACTGTGCCCGCAGCGTTCTCGATACCTGCAGAATGTGTGCCACCGTCAGAGGGGGCTGCCTGGTAATGGACTTCAATATAGTTGCTGCCTTCAAACAGCTTGTACTGCTTCGTTACCAGGTTACCACCACCAAAGTGAGGAATATCGGTGAACTGGACGATGAACACGCGGTTCGGCGCTGTGCCCAACGTCTCGTAATGGACAGTACCGCCGGCGCTGGGGTTCAGGTCTTCCCACCAGCCGGCGATCACGCCGTTGGGCGTGGTGGTGCTGGGCAGGATGCCGCCAGAGCAGCAGCCGTTGGGCTGACCAGGCAGCACGGTGAGGAAGCCATTGGAGCTAATGTAGATGTCGCTGTAGTTGTCGCCAAAGTAGGTGAAACTAAAGCCCAACGGAATGGCCCCACTAACCGAGTCGTCAGTCAACGTCACCGGTGTACCCGTACCAGAGATGTCCTCCCAGTTAAAGGGAATGGTGTCATCGGCCGCATAGCTGCCTAGAGCGGTTACGGCCGTCCACGTCGCCTCATTTGTCACCGTTGCCAGCGCCACGTCAGAGACAATGACCTCTGGCGAGAAAGCGCCGGGAGCCAGGGTGTAGGGGAAGTCATTGAGAATGACGCCCAATTCCGTATCTACCAGATCATGGAAGTTCAGTGTCGTATCGCCGGTGTTTTCTACCTGATAGCAGTAGTACACGGTCGTGCCTGCGCCTACCGTGATTTCATCCGTGGTAGCGCAGACGCCGGGTGTGGTACCCACCGTTTTACTCAGGCTGATAGCCGGGGCGCCGCCAACCGGTTCACAGGCAGTGACGGTGACGTCATCAATGGCCAGACCGGCCAGTTGGACACTGGTGTCACTACTCAGGTTGAAGGCAGCCTCAATGCTCTGCCCGGCATATCCGCTGATGTCGGCCCAACGTTCACCCCAACCGGCGCTCATGGGAATTGTTACCGTGGGATTACCGACGGTGGCGTTCATGGTGCCGTCTAGCCAATCCCACAAGCGGGTGGGGTTGGCTCCGCCCACTTCTTGCACCTGCACGAAGGCGTTGTCAAAGGTGGCGGTCTCAATATGGTATTTCTGCGCCCACTGCATAATGATGGGGCCGGTCAGTCCGGTCAGATCAATCGCCGGTGAGAGAAGGGTTTGATTGCTGCTGGCATTGTAGGTGCCGGTGAGGTCCGTTACCCAGCAGTTGGCGCCGCTGTTGCATGTGGTGATCGGGACAAAGGTGGGAGTACCCCACTGCCATTCATCCTCCACGCCGGAGCTGGTAAAGTTACCATTATTTGCCTCGAAGTCAGTGCTGAAGACGGTCACGGGCTGCGTCCCGGTGGGGCAAGTTGGCGGCGGTGGTGGCTCACAGATCGTCAAGCCCCAGCTTTGCAGCACGCCACCGTCACCAGCTGTATCGTCATATACGTTTAGTGTCCAGTCGCCGCCAGCGTTTTGGCCGTCAAACCAGCTCAGGCGGTAGCTCGCGGATGGCTGGAACACTATGCCACTCTGGACAGTATATATTGTGTTGGGGATAGCCGCTTCGTCATCCAGGGTCAGGTTCATTTGTAGCTGCGTGCTGACGCCACGGTCGGCAAAGAGAACGACTTCGTTACCGCCAGGAGCCACTAATGTCACGTCCACGTCAGGCATAAATGTGTGCGTCAGTACAATGGTTACATCCAGGTCAGCAATGCGTGGGTTGCCAGGCACATTTAAGGTGGAAGTTACCAGGCCAGGGCCAGTTGGGATCGTGACCGGCACATCGGTGCTGGTATAGGTCGTGCAGTTATTTGTTGCCGGGACGTGGGGGAAGACGGAAACAGACAAATGGTAGGTCGAGGCCGGGGTGCCGGCCGCGGTCGGATGGTCTACATATACATAGTAGTTACCAGCCTCCTTCACCGTCATGAAGAAGGCTTCTGAATTGGGTGAGGTGGTATTGGCATCATTAACCACCAAAATGAGGGGTGGATTGCCAAACGCGCCCAACCCAAAACGGCCGTTCCAGCTTGTGCCGCCATCACGTTCCGGGTCCAAATCCAGGCTCAAGAAGACGGTATCGCCGGCATTTAAGGCGAACAAGAATACGTCATTGTCGGCAGCCGGATTAATAGTGCCAGTGACCCAGCCAGAAGCAGGCAAGGGCTGCCCACCATCGGCGGCGTTATTGGGTTCTGTCTCGGCCACAGGTGTGCCGCTTTGCAGTTGGAAATAAAGGTCATAGGGACGCATGGTTGCGGTGGCGCTGGTGGAACGCACGCGAATGTAGTAGGTACCGTTGGATGGCAGGGTGAGGCCGGCAATGCTGGAAGAACTGGCGGCAAATGAACCGTCATTGACGTCCGTTTCCAGGATTGTGGTGCCATCTGTATCATAGATGTCCATAGTGCTATCTGTAGCACTAGGCGAGAAGGCGGTCATCGTCGCCGCGTAAACGCGGTCCCCCGCCTGGGCGGTAAAGGAAAAGAAGTCTATATCACCAGCCGGGAACGTATTGCCGCGTACCACGGCGCTGCTGCCACCCAGCGGGTTGGCCGTGGCCGGGGTGTCATTCGGTTCCGCTTCATACACCGAAATGGCGCCCAGAGGGGTCACCAGGCGCTTTGCCGGTGCAAGACCGGTAACAGCACCCCCTACTTCTAACACGGATATTTCGGCAGTATCCGCCGGCTCTGCGGCGGGGACCTCTTTTTCAGGCGGGACGGCTTGGGCAATGCCGGGTGGGGCACTGGCAAACGCCAGCGAGAAAAAGGTGAGGCTCAGCACCGCACTCACAAACAAGAACATTAAGACAAGTGATCTTTTCCTCATGATTTTCTCCTTATGAATTGAGGGTATAAGGGCGTACATTAACGCCCAAAAACACAAGACACAGTTCGTGGTACTAAAACATTAGCAAAAAATGAGAAGGTCAATTAAAGTATAATCTCGATTTTCTCGTTTGTAAATGCCCGGAAACAAAAGTGAGACAGGCAGGCTGTGAAAGTGTTTAGGGGGGCGGGTTAAATAATTGGCGGGAGAGGAGAAGGTAGAGATTGGGGATAGGAGATTGGAGATCGAACCAGTCTCTGATCTCCAATCTCCTATTCAATATTAATAGCGCAGCAGAGCGCCTATACGGCCGTGCCCCTCCAGTTTGGGATTGTCCCGAATCACTTCCACATGACCACCGCTGTCCATGGTGATGGCGCAGGCGGCGTCTATGACATCGGCTACGGCCGTTAACTCATCGGCGCTTAGCGGGCTTTTGGCCAGGTTGGCCACCAGAAAGCCGGATGTTTCATCCAAATAACCGGGGAAGCGATAGCCATCGCTGAGGATCAGGGTTTGCACCCGCCGTTCACTGACGGCTTGCAGCGTATCATCCAGGCCAGCAACGGCCGTGCCCCCCCGCGCTACCATAGAGACCCAACTCTCTACCAGCTTTTCTTCGCGCTCCGCATTCGCTTCCTGTAACAAGCGCAACGATTGTTTGCGCACTTCATGTTCACCGGCATTCATATCCATCGGAAACGTGCCGGCGATGCAGCTTTGCAACTGCTTGGGCAGCAGTTCGCGGAACTCGGCAACGGTCTCCGATGTGCCTGCCAGGAAAAGACGGCGAATCGGCTTTCCCTGGAAGAAGTGGGTAGCGGCGACGGCCGTTTCGCGCAAGTTACGATGGGCCACTTCTTCCTCATGGCGACCGCCGCCCACGCCGCCACGCATACCGACGGCAGAGGAACCTAAACCTTGCTTAAGCTTGTGAACTTCTTCGCCCATGATGCCATCTACGGCTTGTAGTTCACCCAGATGGTATTCAAAAAAGCGCCCACCTACGCGATCTACCAGGATGACGCCGTAATGAGCATAAAAATCTACCAGGTGCGCCAACGGTTTGACATATGGTTTGTGGCCTACCCGCACCCGGTTACGAAAGGCAACGGCCGTGGGGTAAGCCCGGAAAAATTCGCCGTCGTGTCCACTAAAGACGGCTATGCCTGGCGTAGACCAGTCGTAACCCAAATCCAGGTATTGCTCAATGGTCAGCGCCGCCTTTTCATGGTCAACCTCGGCGGCGCGCATCATGCTTTTAACCTGATGTTTGATTGTTTCCGTATTTTCACGTGCCGTATCTGAATCCAGATAAAGGCTGATGACAACGCCATTGTTGGATTGATAGGCTAATAACTCTTGCAACTCCTCTTGGGTTATCATGGTACCTCCTACAATACCACTATGGTCTGGCTGGGATGAAAACAACGATGACTCGATAAAAGAACGTAATTCGTAATCCGTAACCCGTATTCCGTCGGTTTACGGGTCACGCATCACGGCCGTTCGCCTAAGATCAAGGGTACTTTTATTTCTTCTCCCTGACGGATTACCGTCAACTCCACCGTTTCGCCCACCTGGGTTTCAAATACCAGATAGCTCAACAAATCGTCTGAACTGTTTACAGGCACACCATCAATGGCAATGATATAGTCGCCATCTGGCCTGAAGGCAGCATCCAGATTATGCCCAATCAGCCCCGCTTTTTCGGCCGGTGTGCCCTGCCCCACGCCAGACACCCATACCCCCTGAGCAGGTAAGGCTAATGTTTCCAGTTCCCGCAAGGTAAACGGTTCAGAACGCATACTGATGCCCATATAAGGATACCGGTAACGCCCGGTCGTGATGAGCGCCGGCGCGATATTGCGCACAGCATTTACCGGGATGGCATACCCGACGCCGGAGTTGGCCCCCGTGCGGGACAATATGGCGCTGTTAATACCCACCACGCTGCCATCCAGATTGAGCAGCGGCCCACCGGAATTACCCGGGTTAATGGCCGCGTCAGTTTGGATGATTTGGGGAATGGAGAAAAAACCGCCGGATACCAGCCGCTGGGATTCCAGGGTACGCCCCAGGGCGCTGATGATGCCCACAGACATGGAGCTGGCCTCGCCAAAGGGATTGCCAATGGCCACCACAAACTGCCCTACTTGCAGAGTGTTGGAGTCGGCTAACGTCACCGGCGGTGCGTTAGACGGCAGATCGCTTACCTGCAAAACGGCCAGGTCGCTGTCTACATCTTTGCCCACCACGTTCCCAAAACGACGCTGCCCATCAGGGAACACTACCTCATATTCATCACCACCTTCAATGACGTGATTATTGGTGACAATGTGGCCGTCGGCGTCAAATACAAAGCCGGTGCCGGAACCGAGAAAGTCATTTTGGGTATAGACAAAGATGTGAACCACCGAGGGATTCACCTGTTGGTAAATTTGAACGAGGCGCTGCTCTAATTCGGTGCTGATCTGGCTGTTCACGGCCGTGCCTGCCAACCCAACCGGCTCCAGCACAGGGGTTTCGGCGCGCACGGTAGCTACGGCCTGGGCCACAATGACCTGAGCGTCTACTGTGCTAATCGGCATGAGGCTTTGCGGGTTGGTGGCTGCCTGGCAGGCTAACGTCAGGGAAAAAAGAAGTAAAAGGAGAAAGTAGAAAGGTCTATTCAGGTTGCGAATCATGAAACGCTCAATCCTTTTTGGTTGTGTTGTGGAAGCCGCCAAAAAGGAGTATGGGTATTATCAATAATCGTTGTTGGTTAATGGTGGTTTGTATCTGGTGATGGCTGGAGGGCCTGCCTGGGTAATCGTTGCGGCCCACATTCCGATACGCACGTTTGATCTCTTCCTCATCAGCCGTCTTTTCGACCCCCAAAACGCGGTAGCCATCTTTGTTATCCATGGGTCTGCTTCTGTTCCTGTTCCCGCAAGTGCATGACTGTGGAAAAGCCATCTACTGTCATTTTAGGGGGGAGGAGGAAGAGCTGTCAAGGGTTTCACATGAGAAAAAGAGGGGCATTTTGGCGAGACTTTTGTAAACGGCGGACATTAAGGAGACAACGGCCGTACCGCCACTCCATGCCCGTGTTATAATCGTCACACCACTATTCCAACCGATAAGGAGATTGATTGCCCATGACACAAGTCTCGCCCTATACACCTGTCAATAAAATCCGTATTGTCACCGCCGCCTCCCTCTTTGACGGCCACGATGCGGCCATCAACATCATGCGCCGCATTTTGCAAAGTTCCGGCGCGGAAGTCATCCACCTGGGGCATAACCGCAGCGTACAGGAGATCGTCACCACCGCTATTCAGGAAGACGCCCAGGCCATTGCCATCACCAGCTACCAGGGTGGGCACATCGAATTTTTCAAATATATGTATGACCTGCTGCATGAACAGGGCTGCGGCCACATCAAAATTTTTGGCGGCGGCGGCGGCACTATTTTGCCGGATGAAATCACCGAATTACACAATTACGGCATTACACGATTATATTCACCGGACGACGGCCGTACCCTCGGCCTGCAAGGCATGATCAACGATCTGCTGCTCAAGGCCGACTTCCCCACCGGCAAGCTCGACGTAGACAAATGGCGCACCGCCATCCACGAAGCCTACACGGAATACGGTTCACGGATTACGGATTACGGCTCCCCCGTCGCCCTCCGCCCCGAAATTAAAAACTGGGTCACACACCGCGCCCTGGCCCGCCTCATCTCCGCCGTTGAAAACGAACCCGACCTGGTAGAGCCGATCATGGACGAAGTTCACGCCCGACTGGAAGGGTTGGCGCACCCGCCCGTGTTAGGTATCACCGGCACCGGCGGCGCGGGTAAATCGTCGTTGGTGGATGAACTGGTACGCCGCTTTTTGCTGGACTTCGGCGGCGGGGACGCCGCTGATAAGAATGTGGCTATCGTCAGCGTAGACCCCTCCAAGCGCAAAACGGGCGGGGCGCTGCTGGGGGATCGGATTCGCATGAACAGCGTTAGCAACGGCCGTGTCTACATGCGCTCCCTGGCCACCCGCCAATCCAACCTGGCCCTCTCCCGCTACATCCCCGAAGTGTTGAACATCCTCAAAGCGGCCCAGTTTGACCTCATCATCCTGGAAACGTCCGGCATCGGCCAATCAGACACGGAAATTGTGGACTTCTGCGATGCGTCGCTCTATGTGATGACCCCGGAGTACGGCGCGGCCACGCAGCTTGAAAAAATTGACATGCTGGACTTCGCCGACTTGATTGCCATCAACAAGTTTGACAAGCGCGGGGCGCAAGACGCCCTGCGTGACGTGAAAAAGCAGTTCCAGCGCAACCACCAGTTGTGGCAAAAGCCGGTAGAGGAGATGCCGGTATTTGGTACCATTGCCAGCCAGTTTAATGATCCGGGGACGAATGCGTTGTACACGGCCGTGATGACCACCCTCGCCGACAAAACCAACGCCGACCTGCACCCTAATCTCGATTTGCTCACCGGTGAATCGGAAAAAATCGAGATCATCCCACCGCGCCGCACCCGCTACCTCAGCGAAATCGCTGAAACCATCCGCCAGTACGACGAATGGGTGGAAGCGCAAGCAGCCATCGCCAACCAGCTTTACGGCATCGAACAGGCCATCACCGCCCTACAAAAAAGCCGCCTGGATGACAAAGATCGGCTCATCAAACAGCTACAGGAGGTGGCTGCCCAGGTGCGGCTCGATCTAGACCCACACAACCAGGCCACGTTGGACGGCTGGGCGAATTTGAAAGCGCGGTATCAGGCTGACGAGTATGTGTACCAGGTGCGCGGCCGTGACGTGCGTGTGCCCACCACCAGCGAAACACTCTCGCACAACCATGTCCCCAAAGTAGCGCTGCCCCGCTACGAAGGTTGGGGCGACATTCTGCGTTGGGCGCGGCAAGAAAATGTGCCCGGCGAATTTCCGTACACGGCTGGCGTCTTCCCCTTCAAACGCACGGCCGAAGACCCGACGCGCATGTTTGCCGGTGAAGGTGGCCCGGAACGCACCAACAAACGCTTCCACTACGTTTCGCTGAACATGCCCGCCCGCCGCCTGAGTACCGCCTTTGACTCGGTGACGCTGTACGGCGAAGACCCGGCCCCGCGCCCAGACATTTACGGCAAGGTGGGCAACTCTGGCGTCTCCATCGCCAGCCTGGACGACGCCAAAAAGCTGTACAGCGGCTTTAACCTGTGCGACCCGGCGACGTCGGTGAGCATGACCATCAACGGCCCGGCGGCGACGGTGCTGGCGTTTTTTCTGAACACGGCCGTAGACCAGCAATGTGAACTGTACATCCGCCAGCATGGATTGGTGGACAAGATAGAAGCCAAAATTGCCGAAATTTACGAAGGCCGCGGCCTGGAAAGACCGCGCTACGCGGGCGAATTGCCGGAAGGTAATGACGGCCTGGGGCTGCTGCTGCTGGGCGTCACCGGCGACCAGGTGTTGCCCCGTGAACTGTATGAGGAGATTAAGGCACAAACGCTGACGGCCGTGCGCGGCACCGTGCAGGCGGACATTCTCAAAGAAGATCAGGCGCAAAACACCTGCATCTTCTCCACCGAATTTGCCCTGCGGCTGATGGGTGACGTGCAGCAATACTTCATTGACCACAACGTGCGCAACTTTTACAGCGTCTCCATTTCCGGCTACCACATCGCCGAAGCAGGGGCCAATCCCATCAGCCAACTGGCCTTTACCCTGGCAAACGGCTTCACGTTTGTGGAGTATTACCTGGCGCGGGGCATGGATATCAACGCCTTTGCCCCTAACTTTTCCTTCTTTTTCTCCAACGGCATAGACCCGGAGTATGCGGTGATTGGCCGGGTGGCGCGGCGCATTTGGGCCAAGGCGATGAAGCTGAAATACAAGGCCAACGAGCGGGCGCAAATGCTCAAATATCACATTCAGACGAGCGGCCGTTCGCTGCACGCTCAGGAAATCGGCTTCAACGACATCCGCACCACCTTGCAAGCGTTGTACGCCATCTACGACAACTGCAACTCGCTGCACACCAACGCCTACGACGAGGCCATCACCACCCCCACCGAAGAATCGGTGCGGCGGGCGATGGCCATCCAACTGATCATCAACAAAGAGTTGGGTCTGGCGAAAAACGAGAATCCGCTGCAAGGGGCGTTTATCATCGAGGAATTGACCGACCTGGTGGAAGAGGCGGTGCTGCTGGAATTTGACCGCATCACGGAGCGGGGCGGCGTCTTGGGGGCGATGGAGACGATGTACCAGCGTGGCAAAATTCAAGAGGAGTCACTCTACTACGAAAGCCTGAAACATTCGGGCGAACTGCCGATCATCGGCGTGAACACCTTCCTGTCGGATGAAGGCTCACCCACCATCCTGCCCAAAGAGGTGATCCGGGCGACAACGGAAGAGAAGGAGCGGCAGATTGCGAATGTGGAGGCTTTGGTCGGCCGTGATGCCGCCAAAGCCGCCGCTGCTCTGCACGATCTCCAGGATGCGGCCACGCACAATGAAAACACCTTTGAATCGCTGATGGAGGCGGTGAAGGTTTGCTCTCTGGGCCAGATTACGCAGGCGATGTATGCGGTGGGGGGACAGTATAGAAGGAATATGTAGAGATTGGGAGATAGGACGGCCGTAGTGGGTGGGGTACGGCCGTTTTCCATCACCAACTCTTTGGCTTATGAAAAATACCAGTGGTATCACGCAACTGAACCGGAAACTGGCTGGCGGCCAAAGCTCCCTTGCGGATAGGCTTGATAAAGGTGGCATGTTATTTCAAAACGTGGCTCGGTTTTGCGTAGGGGTTGAGAATACCGACTGGCTTTTGCAAATCTTGCTGTACCAATCGGATGGGTTCTACCAGATCGGAATCGTTGGAGATGACGATTGCCACCTCATAAACACTCAAATGCCCATCATGCAAGAGGTGAACTCCCAAATTGACATCTGAACCCTTTTCCTCCATTTTGTAGACCTGGACGTAGGGTGATCCCTTAACTGGTGGATTTGTGAGCCGCATGTGAACTTTACTGCTGAGGAAGCGGCCGTAAATAATCTCCAGGTTTGGAATGGTAGACAGCGCTCGCAAATAGGCTTGTTGACGAGCAGGTTGTTGCGGATCATCTGGGCGGGCACTCACCCGGGCCGTGAAGTATTTGATTTTTACAATTTGGTTCTTGGGCAATATTGATTGGCACAATTTTGCCAGGTCTAGCCACTTATATGGTGTTCCTTTGAGTGCCCCGTAGTATAAATTAAAGCCATCAACGTAAATGTAGGTCTTCATAGCAGCACAAAAAAAAGCAGAGGCCGTCAATGACGGCCTCGCGCCCAAATTCCGAAGAATTTGGGGGGATATTTAACCAGATCATATCCTTTTTGAATGATCTGTCAATTGTGATTTGGGCAGATTTCATTGAAGCTATGAAGTGCCTCCCCCAATAATCTGCTATACTCCCCACAATATTCTTTTGTTTGACGTGACGGCCGTACCCCCACAACCTCATACAATCAACTATTTTATTCATGGGCTACTGCCTGCATTTACCCCTTCCTGCGTGACGGCCGCGTGGGAAGCTAACCATAAACGGCCGTAAAGAATGTTCAAATGTGACTTATGTAAACAAATTGTGTCCGCTCGCACCCCGGCGCATCGTCTGGTAATCGCCACCCGTCCCAAAAGCTACCCGCCACGCCCTGAAGTGAATCGCATCAAGTCTGGCGGTAAGGTGGAGTGGAAAGATGACCCAGGTGGTGAAGGGGTGGAAATTGTGAAGGAGATTTTGGTTTGCCTGGCGTGTGCCGGTGAAGCAGACAAGGCTGAATGAAAATGTTTGTAGTGGGCGATTTATTGCCTTCTGACGGCGTTAAAATGCCTGCTACAAACTATTTTCAAGACAGCAAGGACAGCGCCTACCAACCTATTTCTTGTATCTTTGGCATCAGGACATAGACAACATATACCCAGGTCAGGAAGAAATACCCCGCCAGGCTGGCTGTCATCGTCAGTGCAACAATGGCCAACCCCCACCTTTCTTTGCTACTATGTTCTTCTTTTTGTGCCCGATAGACCAATCCATACACAGATACCATAGCCAATAAAAGAAGCAGGTAATAAAACCATGACCCTATCACGAAATTTATAAAGTCAGCCAACGGTCCTACCCAGTTCAATACCTGTAAAGAGGCAGGTACCAGGAGCGAAAAATCTATCCCATAACCCATCCCCATATAAACAATCACCATAAACCAAAGGGGAAAGAGTGAGACGAGCAAACAAAGCAAATGCTTTTTAATTCTGTCCATATGCGGCCCGTATTAAATTAAAATAATGGCAAATGCGTTAACATGTGGGCAGCAATTTTGTGTTTGTTTTCACCCATGAGATGTGGTGCGGGCAATTTCCGCCCGCACCACCGGGGCCACCTTTGTGCCCAGCAGTTCAATGGCATGCATGATTTTGTCGTGCGGCATCGTGCCCACGCTCATTTGCAGCAGAAAACGCTGGTGCCCAAAAATCTGATGTTGAAAGAGAATCTTCTCAATAATCTCGTCTGTTGTGCCGATAAAATTAGCGCCGCGCAATGTGCAAGATGCTTCAAACTGCTCCCTGGTCATCGGCGTCCAGCCCCGCTCACGGCCAATTTTATCCATCACCTGTTTGTAGGCGGGGAAAGTATCCTCAATCGCCTGCCGTGAATCTTCAGCAATGAAGCCGTGCGAATTGATGCTAAAGCTCAGTTGTGCTGGATCGTGCCCGGCGCGCACGGCCGTGTCCCAATACAAGCGGCTCAACGGCGCAAACTGTTCCGGCAGGCCGCCAATGATAGCCAGCGCCAGCGGCAGCCCCAATCGCGCCGCCCGCACCACCGACTCTGGCGTGCCGCCCACCGCGATCCAGATGGGCAGCTTTTCCTGGTACGGCCGTGGATACACCCCCTGCCCCGCCAATTCGGGCCGGAACCGGCCCGACCATGTCACCTGTTCCGACTCCCGCAGTTGCAGCAGCAGCTCCAGTTTCTCGGTAAAAAGCCCGTTATAGTCACGCAAGTCATAACCAAACAAGGGGAAGGATTCGATGAAAGAGCCACGACCGGCCATGATTTCGGCACGGCCGTGAGATAGCAAATCCAACGTCGCAAAATCCTGAAACACACGCACCGGATCATCTGAACTCAGCACCGTCACGGCGCTGCTCAGGCGAATCCGTTTCGTGCGGGCCGCCGCTGCCGCCAGGATAACGGCTGGCGCGGAAGATATATACTCAGGCCGGTGATGCTCCCCAATGCCATACACATCCAGCCCCACCTGATCGGCCAATTCAATGCTTTCTAGCAGTTGAGACAGCCGCTCGGCAGAGGTCATTAGCTGCCCGGTCAACGGATCGGGTGTCAATTCTACAAAGGAGTACAGGCCAATCTCAAACTGGCGTGCTGATTGGTTCAATTGGGCTGATCCGTAGGTTTGTTCAGATTGTGTCATCTTTCCATCCTGTTTTTTGCCAGTATTCCGCTATCCTGGTACCCGTATTCGGTAATCCGTACCATTAATCCGAAGGCTCTGCCTCTGGAAAATCCGTTGGACAACGGTTTACGGACTTCGGGTTACGGATACTAGCCCGTTCTACAGACAAAAACAAGATGACGACAATCGAACGTTACGAACCGTCACCCGCTGTGCCACCCGGCTGATCGCCTGGTTGGCATTCATTGTGCAGATACGCCCACCCATTGCACCGGCTGCCATCGGCAAAAACGCAGTAACCACACTGCAAACCGGTTGGCTGCGTCACCACCTCAAACACATGCCCCTGGGCCTCACAATAAATAGCGGCCGGATTACCAATGTCTGGATCGTTATTCGCCGCTACCCCGGTTTTGACCACACGCCCGCGCCCATCCACCAACGCCTGCCAGCAAAAGCCGGTGGCCCCGTGCCCCAATGCCACGTGGTATAACGGCTCCGCCTTATTTTCCAGTGGATACGAAATCGTCACCGTGCAGCTATCGCCGGTCGTAAAACGATACAGTGCATAACCGGCGGGCGTCTGTGGACCGCCCGTACTGGTTTGCCAGACAGACATGGCCGGCGGCACACATTCATTAGCCCCTTGCCGCAAATAATCCAGCACGGCGTCACGTACTACCACCACTTCAGCCGGGGCGGTGATAGTTTCTGTGGGCACGGCCGTTACCGCCGGCTCTACCACATCCCCCGCGCAGCCCACTAACAGCCACAACAGCAAAACAACCAACCCTACATAAAAAACATGATTTTTGTTCATGATCTACCCCAGTTCCGTAATCCGTGAGCCGTCATCCGTGAACCGTATGGGGTTACGGATGGCAGCTCACGGATTACGCGCTTTGTAAATGGGACGCTTCCATGTGCAGCGTACGCACCAGATGGTTGCTGGCCCCGGCATAAAACAGCATGATCAACTCCGCCGGCCCATCACCCGAATTACAAAAACAGTGCGGCAAACTTGCTTCAAATAACAAACTGCTGCCCGCCTCTAACAAGAACAGGCGACCGCCAATGTGATACTCAATCTGCCCAGACAGGCAGTAAACAAATTCCTCCCCGGCATGGGTAACAGCCTGATCCAGATTCCCCGCACCAGGAGCAATGGTGATGTGAAACGGCTCTAGCTGCTGCTGCCGCAGTCCAATGCCCAAACTCTCCAATACCACGCCATTGGCTTCCGACCGCAAACGGGTAGACGGCCGTGTAAACACAACGGCTTGTGTCTGTTGATCCTCAAAAAAGCTGGTGATAGGCACCCCTAACGCCGTCGCCAATTGGTGCAGCGATGAAACCGTCGGTGACGTTTCTCCGCGTTCAATCAGGCTGATAGCATTTACCGACAGGCCACACTGCTCGGCCAGCGCCCGCAGCGACAGACCTTGCTGTTCCCGCAAAGTTCGTAATCGTTGGCCGACAGGCATAATGGATGGCGTCATGCTTCACCTGGTATTAAGTGAACATCCCCGTTCATGGCGCAAACAGGGATGTCCATACTACAGCTTTACTCGCCAGAATTGTACCATAATAATGGACAATTGTACAGTAAATTTGTACAGATTTCGGACGCCAGAAGGATGAATTTCGGACGGCCGTGCCGTATCATCCTGCCTGTAGTACAGTTCGTAGTAACCGCTTGAGCGGTTTTGCCGGACCAAGCGGCTGCTGCAAACCCAGAACTTGCACAAGGAGAACAAGATGCGTTTGAAATTTCTGTTATTACTCATATCGCTCATATCGCTCACCCTCATGTTGGCATTGCTTACCGGCAGCCTGCATCTGGCGAATGCCTATGACAGCCAGGCCACTCAGGCCACCATTGGCGACGGCACAGCCGCCAGTTGCCAGTCCCAGGACGCGGCCAATGCCCTCAGCAATGCCGTCGCCGCCGGCGGCGTCATCAACTTCGACTGCGGCTCGGAAATGGTCACCATCACCGTGAACACCAATACCACCGACCAAACCGTCATCGTGAACGGCGACGGCCGTATCACCCTGGACGGTGAAAATCTGCGCCAGATTTTCTACGTCTATGATAATGGCAACCTGACCCTCAACGACCTCGTCCTCATAGATGGCAACGCCGGCAGCGGCGGTGGGCTGTCCATTGGGCCGCAAGCCAGCGCCACCATCAACCGCAGCATGTTCATCAGCAACGAAGCTACTGACAACGGCGGCGCCATCTATAACCAGGGCGTGCTTTTCTTAAATCACAGTTCGTTGGGCAGTAACATCGCCGCCAACAGTGGTGGCGCCATCTACAATAATGGCGGCGCGGTCAACATCGTTTCCAGCTACCTGATTAGCAATCAGACCACCAATGGTGGTGGAATCTTGAGCTTCGGCGGCACAGTAAACATGGAGATGTCGGCGCTGCGCAGCAACATCGCTACTGGCTGGGGTGGTGGTGTGTACGTCAGCGGTGGTACCACACAGTTAGTCAACAATACCTTTTCCGATAACCGGGCCGACCGGGGTGGCGGGTTATACAAAGCGGGCGAAGCCACTCTCACCAACAACACCTTCAATGAAAACCGGGCCGACCTGGGTGGCGCACTCTACAACGCCGCCGGTAGCAGTACCGTCAAAAACAACATCTTCGCCAATAGTCTGGACGAAGCCGGTAGCGGCCCCAGCCTGAACTGTGACGGCCCTCCCCTCACTTCGGCCGGGCGCAATATCGTCAGCGACAACTCCTGTGTCGCTGAACCATCTGATCTGTTAAGTACCGACCCGTTGTTGGGCATTTGGAATGCTATGGGTGGGCCACTACGTGCTTATGCGCTGCTGCCCGGCAGCCCGGCCATTGACTATGGGCTGGACTGCCCTTCCGTTGACCAGCGCGGCTGGCCACGGCCGTTAGGCGCTGCCTGTGATGTAGGTAGCATTGAATACGGGGGGATCATCTTTTTACCGCTCATCATCAAATAGGGGCGATTAAACCTGACAGGTCTTTGGAGACCTGTCAGGTTTGTGCAACTGCTGGCTCCCGGTACTGCTGTGCCGCCAGGTACAGTTCGGCGGCAATCTGGTCGCGCAGCCAGTCTGGGGATAGCACCTGCACCTGCGCCCCCCAACTGCGGATGAAGGGCTGCATTTCTTCGGGTTGAGCTACCTGCACTTTGAGCAGGCAGCCGCCGTTTTCCAGCCGTTCCAGCTTTTGCGTGGGGTGCCACTGCCGCTCGTAAATGTGCGGCGTCACCTCCGGTGTAAATTGCAGCACCACTTCGGAAATGGTATCCCCGGCCATAATGCGCCAGCCGGAAGCCAGATGCGCTTCCAGATCGAACGTTTCGGGGATGGTGAATTTGCGAGCAGTAACCACGGCCGTTTCCAACCGATCCAGCTTAAAGGTGCGCATGTCATTGGCCCAATCATCATGGCCAATAACGTAAATGCCAGACGGGGTTGGCTCCAACGCATATGGGGCCAATAGTCGTTCTCGCAGTTGGCCGCTGCGCGGCGAACGGTAGCCAATTCTCACTTTGTGGCCGGTGCCCCAGCCTTCAGCCAATGCTTCCAATACAGCAATCTGCCGCTGCCCTTCCTGGTTGGCCAGCACCCGGTCAGCAGCGCGTTTCAGATGGGGGGTAAACGGCCGTGGCAAGGTCATTGCCAGTTTACGCAGCGCCGTCATAGCGTGGGGGTTGCGCTCGTCAATGGTGCGTGACAGCAGCAGCCCCGCCAGCATCAGGGCGATGGCCTCATGGAAGGTCAGGTTAACGGTGCTGATGTAACTGGTGCGGTTGATACCAAAACGGCCGTCTTTTTGCCAGACCGGCACCCCCTGCTCACACAAAAATTCTACATCCCGATACACCGTGCGCCGATCAACTCCCACTTCTTCAGCCAGGTCAATCGCCCGCATCCCATCCGGGTGCAGCACCAAAATCTCCTCAATCTGCCGTAAGCGCGATGTGCGCGATGCCAATCTTGTCATCATTCGGGCAGACCCCAAGGGTTTTCAAAAAACCTTAGAGTCTTAAATCGTAGACCGCATGTTCTAAATTTTCGCTAAATTTTCGTTATTGTCAAGTAGTTGAGTTGTTCCCCTCCTCACCCGGTGTTATAACTGCATTTGTAAATCTCAATCAGAGGTACAACATGCCTGAAGCACAGCTAATTGAACAGATCAAAAACTACCTGCAAACCCATGAAGCAGAGTATCTGGCGCTGTTGGAACAGATGGTGAACATCAACAGCTTTTCGGCCAATCCACAGGGGGTGAACGCATTGGGGGAAGTCACGGCCGTCGCCTTCTCCCGCCTCGGTTTCAACGCCGAAACCATCCAGGCCGAAAATCCGCTGTACGGCAGGCATCTCTGGCTCACCCGTCACGGCCGTAGCCACCACCAGATCGTTCTGATCAGCCATCTGGACACTGTCTTCCCCGCCGAAGAAGAAGAACGGCACGACTTTCACTGGCGGCGGGTACAAAGACGCATCTACGGGCCGGGTGCCATAGACATCAAAGGGGGCACAGTGCTGATTTACATGCTGCTGGATGCCCTCCAACAGCACCGGCCTGACCTGTTCAATGCCGTCACCTGGCACATTGGCCTGAACGCTTGCGAAGAAGTGAGTGAGGATGATTTTGGCCGCCTATGCCGGGCGCGGTTGGGAGAAGATACGCTGGCCTGCCTGGTCTTTGAGGCCGGTTACATGCGTGGTCATACGTTTCAGGTGGTGGTGGCGCGCAAAGGCATGGCAAACTACCATATCGAGGTAGAAGGCAAGGCCGCCCACGCCGGTTCGGCCCATGCCAAAGGGGCTAACGCCATTGTGCAAATGGCGGAAGTCATCAAACAAATTCATCACTTCACTGACTATAAGAAAGATTTGACGTTTAATGTGGGCACGGTGATGGGTGGTACGGTCAGCAACCGGGTGCCGCATTATGCCGCAGCATCAGTGGAGATGCGGGCGTTTGACACGGCCGTGTACCAACAAGGCGTGCATGATATGCTGTCACTGAATGAACTGACCAGCATCGGCAGCGCCAACGGGGACTTCACCTGCCGCACTCAGGTGATGATTACCGGCCAAACGCAGCCCTGGCCCGTCAATCCAGCCACGGAACGGCTGTTAGCCATCTGGCAAGAAGCGGGGGAAACATTGGGCTACACCGTGCGCCGCGAAGAACGCGGCGGCCTGAGCGATGGCAACCACCTCTGGGCGCATATCCCCACGCTAGACGGGCTGGGGCCATCCGGCGGCAATGCCCACTGCTCCGAACGCAGCGACGACGGCCGTAAAGAGCAAGAATACCTCTACGTGCCCTCATTGATACCCAAGACGCTGCTGAATGTGACGGCCGTGGTGAAACTGTTGGGGGAGGAGATTGGAGATTAGTTACCCATGATCCCAGCCACACACGCACTGATGAAAACTTGGTGGCGACCCGGCACAGTGATGATGGGCACGAGAGGGCTGACGGACAGGAAAATGGAGTTGTCAGGGTGCTATCGGGGGTTGTCGCAGGGGAGGAAGGAGATGTATTATCATCGGATTATGGCAGATGCGATTGAGGCAAGATTGGGAAATGGTGAGTGATTGCTCTCGTTCAAATAAATCGTTTACACAGTAGAGACGGGGAAATTGGAGATGGAGCAAGCTCCAATCTCCAATCTCTAATCTCCAATTCGCGGCCGCATAATACAATAAACAAACCCATTCATTTGTACCAATTCTTGCGTTTCATAACGCTGCCCAATCATATCTAAAACGGGCGGCGGGTAAAACTGCGCTCTTAGTACCACTGTGTCAAACGCCTGCTCGTCCAGCATCGCCAACATCTCGGTCAGGTCAACCTGGTTGTTGTTATACAGGTTGAGTAGTTGCGTGGGATTGGTGATCACATCCCGGCCAATGTAAAAATTAAACCCGGCATCCTCGGCAAAAGCGGCCGTTTCCCCCTGAGCAATGGCCGCGGCAATGGCTTTACCCGCCGCCGTATCAGCCACATTTGGGGGCCGTCCTAACAAGGAAATACCAGCCGCATCCACATAGGGAATGGATTCCAGCGGGCGCGGCGCGGAGCAGGAAGTTTGCGGCGCAATCCACACCTCGGTCGGTTTGCCCAACGCCTGCGCCACCGCCGCCAGGGCAGGCGTGTGCGTGGGCATATGAAACAGGCGCTCTGCCTGCCACAAAAACAAGAGGGGGACGATCACCAGTGCCAGGGGATACACCCAACGTCCCAAATAGTGTTTATTTGTCATTCCGAGAGCCTGTGTTGAGGCTGCCGAAGCATCTTCCGAGGAATCCCCTTGTGCTGGCTGTCCAGGCGGGATTCCTCGCGCCGAAGGCTTCGCTCGGAATGACAGTTGACTTGTGGTTTGATTGTTTTGCAGATGGTTGAGGACACGGCCGTAAGCCAACCCCGTCAATATACAACTGGCAGCAATGGCGGTGGCAAAGTAGGATTCGCCCGCGCCCCACTTCCCGGCGGTGACGCTGTTCACCGCCGCCACCACAAACCAGATGGAATAGGCGGAGAGCCTTTCAAAATAAAGCTGGTAGATGGCGTAGATGACGGCCGTGACCACCAACAGCGTATGCAAATTAAACCACTGCCGGTACAAACCTTGCGCCTGCCCCGGCACAAATGGATTGATATTGGCCGTGACCGTGTTCAAAAACCAGTAGCCGTCTGTAGCCCAGTTAATCCAGAGAAAGATGAGGCCGGTGACGGCGGCAAAGGGGATGGCCCACAAAATGGCCCGTTTGGGGTGGCGAATAAAAAGGAAGATGAAAACGGCAACAACCGTCGCATAAGCCAGTTGTTTGGTATACCCGGCAGCCAGCAGCAGCAGCATGACGACAAGCAGACGTTTGGGATAGGTACGGCCGTCGCGCTCCTCCTTATCAATGGTCATGGTCAGCCAGACGACCGCCAGCGTCTCAAACATCACCATGAACATATGCTGGCGGAAGAGCGGCCCCACGTGGTAGACATAGTTGGAAGCCAGAAACGCCAGCCCCACCAGCACGGCCAGCCACCAGCGCCGGATGTGCCGCTGCACGCCATATGAGATGGCAACGGCCGTGATCAACGTCCCCAAAAAGGAAACCAACCGCCCCGTCCAGTATTGCGGCCCAAAAATCCACACCAGCGGCACAATGACCACGTGAAACAACGGCGGGTAATTTGAAGAGTAAAACGGATACTGATCATTGTCCCGGTACGGCCACTCCCCCTGGCTAAACAGCACCGTGTCCATCAGTTCAAACCCTTCGCCCTGGTCATAATCAAAGGGAAAGCGGAACAACTCGACGGCGTAAATAGTGTACACCAGCAGATAGCCTACAAACGCGGCCAATGCTAACCCGATTAACACCCAGGCCACCACCAGGATTGCTTTTTCTAATTTGTCATTTGTCATTTGTCACTGGTCATTTGTATTTCACGCGGGCCGGTCTCCCAATGGCAGCAGCGTCAGTCCAACCAGCACTGCCAGCCCCGCCGCCGCCATCGCCTGCTGCTGTGCCGGGCCGATGCCCTGGTGCTGCCCGGAACGGATAAGATCAAGAGCGAATAAGGCAAGTACGGCCGTGACCCCCACCACTATAAACAAAATTCCTAGCTGTCTCTTCGTCATAATGCTTCATTAAAAGAGATTAGAGATTGGAGATTGCACGATCTCCAATCTCTAATCTCCAACCTCTTTCCGCCGGAGAGTTTATTAGAACCAACTGGACATTGCAACCGAATTTGTTATAATCCCGCGCCTAACTTCAAACACAAACGAGGCATACCGCTGGCAGCAGCGGTATTTCCCTTAATAAGGCTGGAAAATGACAACTCTGAAACCTCATCTACTCACCCAAGAAGGCGTAGAAAAACTAACCAAAGAACTGGATTTCCTGAAAACCGTCAAGCGCGAAGAAGTAGCCGACCGATTGCAAGCAGCATTTGAAGATGGACAGGACGACGACTTTGTGGAAAATGCCGGCCTGGAAGCGGCCCGCAACGAACAGGCTTTTGTGGAAGGGCGCATCCAGGAATTGGAAGAAATCCTCAAAAATTATCAACTGATTAAAGACAACGGCAAAAATGACGTAGTGCGTATTGGCAGTTGGGTCACCATTTCCGAAGAAGGCATTGATGACGAAGAAAAGTACCACCTGGTCGGCGCGGCCGAGGCCAACCCGGAAGAAGGGCGCATCTCCAACGAAAGTCCGCTGGGTAAGGCGCTGCTGGGCGCCAAGCGCGGCGACACGGTGCGTGTGAATGCGCCAAATGGGGTCCTCGAATTCCGGGTCGTTAAGATTGAGTAGATAGGCCACACGGCCGTAACCCATGACACTCTTTAGCCCGTGAATCACACGGGCTTTTTTTTGAAAAGGTGAAGTATGAGTTGGCAACCCTCCCATCTGGAAGAACAACGCCTGGCCAAACTGGAACGTCTCCAGGAAGCCGGCATCGAACCCTATCCCCTGCGCGTGGAACGCAGCCATACCACTGCTGACGCCAAAGCCGCTTTTGCAGCAGACGAAGAACGTGAGGTCGCCGTCACCGTTTGTGGCCGACTCGTCAGCTTTCGGGATATGGGCAAGACCGTATTCGCCCATATTGAGGATGGCTACGGCCGTCTCCAACTCTTTGTGCGCCTGGAAGAAGTAGGCGAGGAACCCCACCGCATCTTCCGCCGCCTACTCGACCTGGGCGACTTTGTGCAAGCCCACGGCGCTATGTTCCGTACCAAAGCCGGCGAAGTGAGCCTGCGTGTCGGCGAATGGAAACTGCTCAGCAAAGCGATCAGCCCACTGCCGGTGGTCAAGGAAGAAGAGGTAGACGGCGAAATTGTGCGCCACAGCGAATTCTCCAACGTCGAAGAACGGTACCGCCAGCGTTACGCCGATTTAGCCACCAACCCGGACGTGCGCCGCGTCTTCCGCACCCGCGCCCGCATCATCACCGCCCTGCGCCAGTTTATGGACGACAATGAGTTCCTGGAAGTAGAGACGCCGATTTTACAGCCATTGTACGGTGGGGCAGCGGCACGGCCGTTTACCACCCACCACAACCAGCTCAAACAAGAACTCTACTTGCGCATCTCCTTTGAACTTTACCTGAAACGACTGCTGGTTGGCGGCATCGAGCGCGTGTATGAGATCGGCCGTGACTTCCGCAACGAAGGCGTCAGCTTCAAACACAACCCCGAATTCACCATGCTCGAATTCTACGCCGCCTACTGGGACTACCACGACGTGATGGACTTCACCGAGCGCATGATCCAACATGTGGCCCAGGCTGTCATCGGTGACGATACCATCACCTACCAGGGGCAAACGATCCACGTCGGCGGTCAATGGCCGCGCCTGACCATGCGCGACGCCATCAAACAGTTCGCCGAAATTGATTACATGGAACACCTGGACGCCGCCAGCCTGCGCCAGGCCATCCGCGACATCGGTGGACACGCCCCGGAAAGCGCCGGTTGGGGCAAGCTAATTGATGGCGTTTTTGGCGATTTTGTGGAACCCCGGCTCATTCAACCCACCATCATCACCACCTACCCCCGCGAAATCTCACCGCTGGCCAAAGGCATTCCCGGCGATCCGCTGCACGTGGAGCGGTTTGAGTTTTTCATCGCCGGCATGGAGATGGGCAACGCCTTCACCGAACTCAACGACCCGTTGGATCAGCAGGCGCGGTTTGAGATGCTACAAACGCTGTACGCCAAAGACGACGACGAGCGCAACCCCATTGACGAAGATTACCTGCGCGCCATGCGCTATGGGATGCCGCCCAACGGCGGTTTTGGCGTGGGCGTGGACCGCATGGTGATGCTTTTCACCGACAACGCCACCATCCGCGAGGTGCTGCTCTTCCCCCACCTGCGCGAACGCGAGTAGCATTCAACGGTCATTCTGAGGTCTTCCGAGGAATCCCCTTGTGACAGCTGCGTAGGGATTCCTCGTTCCGAAGACTTCACTCGGAATGACTATCACTGAATCGTTAAAACAACCTTGCCGGTGGATTGGCGATGGATGAGGCTGTTCAGGGCAGCGGCGGCCTGCTCCAGAGGGTAGGTTTGGGAGATGTGGGGCCTGATTTTGCCTTCGGCGTACCAGGCCAGCAGGGTGCGCAGCGAATCGGTGATGACCTGCGGCTGGCGCGAAGCATAACCGCCCCAATAGACGCCCACCACACTCATGTTTTTGACCAGGGCGAGGTTGACTGGTAATTGAGGTATACGGCCGTCCGCAAACCCAATCACCAACAGCCGCCCCTCCCAGGCAATACAGCGTACCGACTCATCAAACACATCGCCACCCACGGGATCGTAAATGACATTTGCCCCTTTACCATTGGTGATCTCCTTCACTCGGTCACGGAACTTTTCCTGGCGATAGTTGATGAGATGGTCGGCGCCATACTGCTGCGCCAGCGCCAGTTTTTCCGGCGTACTGGCAGTAGCGATGACGGTGGCGCCCAAGAGTTTGCCAATCTCCACGGCCGTCAGTCCCACACCGCCCGCTGCCCCATGCACCAACAGCGTCTCCCCCGGCTGTAACCGGGCGCGGTGCGCCAGGGCAATGTGTGATGTGCCATAGGTAATAGCAAACCCGGCAGCGGTCACATAATCCATCAGCGCCGGAATAGGCAAGACGGTATGGGCATCCACCACTACCTCCTCGGCATACCCGCCGTACCCGGTCACGGCCGTCACCCGATCCCCCACAGACAAGTGGGTGACGCCCTCCCCCACTTCCAGAATCTCCCCCGCCACTTCCATGCCCGGACTGAACGGAAACGCCGGTTTCTCCTGATACAAACCCTGGATGATCAATGTATCGGCAAAATTGACGCCGCAGGCATGAACGCCAATACGCACCTGCCCCAGATTGAGCGGCGGCGACGGCCGTTCCGCCACCACCAACCTGTCCGGCCCGCTCCATTCCTGACATATGATCGCTTTCACTACTTCCTCCGTTGAATCATGTGAGGCAAGTTGGCCAACTTGCCCTACGATATGGCATAAGCGCGAATAGGGAATGTGCCCATGCCGCGCACCTTCACCGGCGCGGCAAAAAAGCGGAAACCGCTGTCCGGCAGTTGTTCCAGGCGGCAAAGGTGTTCCACAACGGGAATCTGGCTGCCAAGCAGGGTGGTGTGAACGGGCCGACGGCCGTCCGCCGTATCATCAATGTTCAGCGAATCAATACCCACCAGCGCCGCGCCCGCTTCTTTCAGGTACACGGCCGTCGCCTCTGTCAGAAATGGGTGCCCTTCAAAGTATTGGTCGGTGCGCCAATGTTGGTCCCAGCCGGTGTGGACAAGCACGGCCTTGCCCGCCAGCTCATGGTTTTGAAAGAGCGCCGGGGTGAGGGTACGGCCGTGACCCACCGCCCGGATCACGATTCCTTCCAGATTCACCAGCCCCGCCAGCGGCAAATCGGCAATATCCAGCCCATCCGCAAATCGGTGAAACGGTGAATCCAGGTAGGTGCCCGTATTGGCCACCATCTCGATTTTGCCAATATGAAACTCCGTACCCGGCGCGTAGAGCACCCGCGACGCTTCCCGGCTAAGAAAATCACATACCACCGGCGCTGGCAGCCCCTTGTAGGTAATTATTCCATCTTCAATGGTATGGCTCACATCTAGCAACATCTTCTTTTACCTCACGCTTTAAGATAGCGCAATTGTATGGCAGAGGGCAGCAAGGCCAAAATGTTTGAAGCGGCCCCAGGTAAAGGTATACTCCGCCCGTATGATGACCACAGAGATCAACACGCAAACAAACACCGTAATTATTGGCGCCAGCGCCGCCGGGCTGGCGGTGGCTGCCTGCCTGCAAGAGCAGAAAGTCCCCTTCATCCTGCTGGAAAAAAGCAGCCAGGTGGGGGCAGCCTGGCGCAGCCATTATGATCGTCTGCACCTGCATACCGACCGCGCCCATTCGCAACTGCCCTACCTGCCCATGCCCAAGAGTTTTGCCAAATACCCGGCGCGGGCAGACGTGGTGACCTACCTGGAAGAGTACGCCCGTCACTTCAGGCTGGAACCGCGCTTTGGACAGGAAGTACAGCAGATACGGCCGTCTGATGGCAGGTGGCAGGTAGAAACCCAAGACACACAGTACCAGGCGCAAAACGTGGTCATCGCCACCGGCTATACCCGTGTGCCCCACATACCTACCTGGCCCGGCCAGGATTTGTTTCCCGGCAGCATCATCCACAGTTCTGCCTACAAGAACGGCAAACCGTATGCCGGGCAGCGGGTGTTGGTGGTGGGGTTTGGCAATTCGGCCGGGGAGATTGCCATTGACCTGGTGGAACATGGCGCCGCCGAAGTGGGCATGGCCGTGCGCCATCCGGTAAACGTGATCCCGCGTGATTATCTGGGTATTCCCATTTTGAGCATCGGCATTGTGATGGATAAGATTCCCGCTAAAGTGGCCGATGTGCTGGCTATTCCCATGCTCAAAACCTCCATTGGCGACCTGACGAAGTACGGCCTGCCCAAACTGCCCTATGGCCCCAATGTGCAAATCCGCGAAGACCGGCAAATTCCGATATTGGATATTGGCACGGTGAAATTGATCAAAAACGGCCGTATCCACATCCACCCCGGCATTATCCAATTCAACGAAAATGGGGTTATCTTTAGCAATGGTGCGATCAAACCTTTCGACGCTATCATCCTGGGTACCGGCTACCGGCCCCAAGTGAATGACTTTCTACAAATGCCGGGCGTGTTAAACGAAGACGGCGCGCCGCCTGGCAGTGGGCAAGAGGCTGCGCCAGGTTTGTATTTCTGTGGTTTTTACATTTCTCCCACCGGCATGTTGCGTGAAATTGGCATTGAGGCCCGGCGGATCAGCCGCCATATTGTCGGGAAAGGATAACGAACATGCATCCCAATCAAATTTTTGGGCAGAACGTGGTGGGGACACGGCCGTTGGCCCATGCCTTACAGGATTTTCAACACGCCCGGCGGCAGGCAGCCATGGAAGCGCTGATGGGGCGGCTGCGGGGCCGCTCACTGGAATTGTTATCCTACAATGAAGTGGCCGAGATGCTCCGCGTGCGCGGCCGTTCAGAGCGCGGTGTGAAGGAGATTCCCGTGGCGGCCATTGTGGGCAGTGTGGGCCGGTACCTCGATTTCTCCCGCTCCTTTCTGCCCCGCAATGATGCCGACGCGCAACGGTGGGCGGGGGTGCGCGCCGCCGGGCATGTGGCCGATCTGCCGCCGATTGACGTATACCAGATTGGTGAAGCGTATTTTGTACTGGACGGCAACCATCGCGTTTCCATTGCCCGCCAACAAGGTGTGGACTATATCCACGCCAACGTCACCGAAGTATATACCCGTGTGCCACTTTCGCCGGACATGCAGCCGGATGAGTTGATCATTCAGGCCGAATATGCCGCCTTTTTGGATTACACCCACCTGGATGATAAACGACCAGGTTGTGATCTGCGGGTGACAGCGCCGGGCCAGTATGACCGGCTGGAAAACCACCTGGAGGTGCATCGCTTTTTTGTGGAGATGGCTGAGGAACGCGACTTATCCGATGCGGAGGCGGTGACGCGCTGGTATGATGAAGCGTATTTGCCGCTGGTGCAGGCCATTCGGGAACAGGGCATATTGCGTGATTTTCCGCAGCGCACGGAAACCGACCTTTACTTGTGGCTGGCGGCGCATCAGGCAGAGTTGCGCAATGAGTTAGGCTGGCAAGTACGGCCGAACACGGCCGTGACCCAATTCGCCACCCACGTGAAACCCCGCCGCCGCCTGCAAAAAGTGCTGAATGTGATGATCCCCACCAACTGGAAAAGCAAACCGGCGACCAGCGATTGGGCGCAAGAACGGCTGCTGGATCGCTACAGCCGCGCCCTCTTTGCCGAAATTTTGCTGCCGCTGACCGACCGCCAGGAGGCGGTGACCGACCGCCAGGAAGCGCTGACCGACCGCCAGGAAGCGGCGACCGGTCGTCAGGAAGCGGCGCTGGCACAGGCCATTACCATTGCCCAACGGGAACACGGCCGTATCGTTGCCCTCTTCCTGGGTGAGGGGAATGAAGCGATGACCCGCGCCTGGTTTGAAGGTACGTGCGCGGCGGCGGATGTAACGGCCGTGTGGGGGCGCGACAGTGGCAATCTGCCGGAGGTGGTGGTGCGCCGGGCGGCGCTGGCCGACCTGGTGATTGTGGACAGGGCGATGACGGCAGACACGGCCGTGACGCACATCTGGCAGAACTGCACCCGCCCCGTTCTCTTGCTCGCCGGGCAAAGCAGCGCCATGAACCATCTGCTCCTGGTCTCTTCCCGGAACCGGGAAGCCCCCGGTCAACAAGAAACGGCGCTGTTCGCAGCGGCTTATATGGCCGAGCAGTGGCAAAGCCAACTGGCGGTCAGCGGTTCGGCCAACAGCCTGTCCCTGGCCCGCGCCTACCTGGAAATGCACGAAGTGAATGCTGACTATCTGGCAGCACAGGAACAGGTAGACACGGCCGTTCTGCCAAATTGTGACCTGGTGGTGCTGGGGCGGCACGGCCGTTTCACCCCCTTGCTGCTGCCCCTATTGACCATACCTGTGCTTATCTGTCCTTGATACGCTGACGGCCGTCACCCATTCACCCCCTCAACCCCTCACCTGCTCACCCCTTTGTGGTCTCTACACGGCCGTCGTTTATAATTCACACAGAGGATGAAATGGGCAACGGCCCACTCATATGAATAACAACCCACAGTGCGATTGACCAAATCGCGCTACATGGAAGGAGTTTGATGAACATGGCAAACGTACAAAAAACAAAAGGTGTTATTGGCATTCTCACCGGCGGTGGGGATGTGCCGGGGCTGAATCCGGCGATCCGGGCGGTAACGATTCGGGCTATTCGTGAAGGATATAAAGTGATTGGCCTGCGGCGGGGATGGGCCGGCATTACTGAACTGGTGCGCGATCCCAAAGCGGACAACAGCCTGTGTTATCAGGTCTTAACCGAAGAAGTGGTCAACAAAGCCGGGCGGACGGGCGGCACTTTCTTGCATACCTCCCGCACGCGGCCAAGCCACATGCGCCAACAAGACCTGCCAGAACACCTGCGCGACGCCTATACCGATGAAATAAACGACCTGACGCCAGAAGTCATTAAAAATCTGGAATTTCTGGGCGTTGATTACCTCATCCCCATTGGTGGTGATGATACCTTGAGCTACGGCGTGCGCCTGTATCAGGAAGGAGTGAAAGTGGTAGCCATCCCCAAAACGATGGACAACGATGTGCCGGGCACGGATTATTGCATTGGCTTTAGCACCTGCGTCACCCGCACCATCCAGATGACCAACAGCCTGCGCACCTCGGCCGGTTCGCACGAGCGATTCCTGGTGTTAGAGGTATTTGGTCGGTATGCCGGCTTCACCGCCATGCTGCCGACGATGGCCGGGGCGGCCAATCGCTGCGTTATCCCAGAGCATCAGTTCGATATCGAGTTGCTGACGGAGTTGTTAGCAGAAGATCGCCGCAAGAACCCCAGCCATTACTCAGTGGTGCTGGTCTCTGAGGGGGCTACCTTTTCCGGGGGTGAGATGGTTTTTAAGGAGGTAGAGAAGGACGCTTATGGTCACGCCAAGTTGGGTGGCATCGGCGATATGGTGTCGGCCAAGTTGAAGGAACTTTCGCCTAAATACAATGGCGGCAAACAAATTAACGTCATTAACCAGAAGTTGGGGTATCTGGTGCGTGGCGGCGACCCGGATGCTATTGATTCGATTGTGCCTATGGCCTACGGCAATCTGGCGTTGGACTTGATCCTGAACAATATAGACGGCCGTCTGGTAGTGCTAAAGAACGGCCGTTACGACGATGTGCCCATTACCGTTATCACCAAAACCAAAAAGGTTGTCAATGTCAAAGAGTTCTACAATACGGCGCGGCTGTGCCCCCAGTACAAAAGCTTTGAGATGAAGCCACTGATGATTATGACCAGCGAAGGCTAAGGTATGCCAGCGGTGGTTTAGCGGATGCCGAACAATTTGGCAAACGTCTCCAGCGCCAACTGCGGCGTGGGCAGGGCAAACCAGACCCAGCCGAGGGTGATGTATTGAAAGGTGAGAAACCAGGTCACGGCCGTCCACCCTCTCTTTTGCCATCTCTTTTCCGCCAGCCCACGATACCACTTTCGGGTGCGGTCGCTCCACTGCTTGTGGGCAAACAGGGCCACCCCCTGCCACAACCCCCAGATAAAAAAGTTGGGGGTGATGCCGTGCCACAGGCCAATGACGGTCATGGTGGTCAGGTGAGCGGTGAATAGGATCAAGGTGTTCGACGGCCGTCGCTTGCGGCGCAATAAGGATCGAGATAGAGGGGTGAAAATGTAAAACCGTGCCCAATCGCTGAGGCTGATGTGCCAGCGCTGCCAGAACGCGGTGATGTTGGTGGCAAGATACGGCCGTCGGAAATTCTCCGGCAGCTTCACCCCAAACAGGATGCCAATGCCAATGGCAATGTCGGTATAACCACCAAAGTCAAAATAGAGGCGCAGCGCATATCCATACAGCAGCACCCACAACCAGAAGGTGGAGGTGGCTTGTTCGGCATTCACGGCCGTGAGCGACATGCCCAGCGCCAGCGTATCGGCAATCACAAATTTCTTGAACAGCCCGGTGAGGATGCGGGCGCTGCCTTGCCAGGTGCGGGCGCTGTAATCCGTGATGCGTGATGCGTGACCCGTAATCTGTAATGCGTGATCCGTTACGGAATACGGGTTACGCATCACGGAATACGTCTTTTCCTCCTGCCGCAGGTCGGCCACAAACCGCTCCACGCGGTCAATTGGCCCGGCGATGTAGCTGGGGAAAAATAGAACGTAGGTGATGAATTCGCGCAGTGTCAGCGCCGCTGCGGCATCGTCAGGCAGTTGCCCGGTTTGCCGGTCACGCAAGACGTGGATGAGACGGAAGGCAACATAGGAGAAACCGAGCCAGACCAGATCAGAGGGGGCAGCCAGGGCCACTTGTTGGCCGGTAAGGGAGCGCCAGGCGGCGGCCACGGCCGTAGCCAGCGCTGGCGTTTTGAGCAAGACAAAAATGAAGACAATGAACAGGATGACGGCCGTGTAGACATGCCGTGGTTCCACCCGCCGCAGCCAGCGCCACAGCATGGCCCACACCCCGGCGATAAGGGCCAACCCAACTGCCACCCACAAAACGGACGGTGGGCGGGATGGGGTAAAGCGCCACTCCGCCGCCACATACCGATTGCCCGCCACCAGCAAAATCAGCCCAAACAGCGCCAGCAGCGTCACCACATCAGACCTGACAGGTCTTTGAGACCTGTCAGGCCTTGCCACCCACCACGTCAGCACCGTCAACACAATAGTGAACGTTTGCAGCAGGTAGTCGGCAAAACGCAGCGGCGTGAACGTTTGCAGCCAATAGATAGCCAACACACTGCCGCCAAACAAAAACCAGCCACGCCACTTGCCGGGGATGAGGAAGGCATAGAGTACGGCCGTGGCCACAAACAGGCTGATAGTGAGCAGGTCAACGTTCATAAAAGAGATTGGAGATTGGACATTGGAGATTGAAGAGATATTTAATCCCCAATCTCTAATCTCCAATCTCCTTCATCAGCCGCGCCTTCATCATGGATGACTTTCAAAATCTCCTGCAAAACAAACAGCGCCGTCAGATCATTCATGGGGTAGCCTTTGGTAAAGGTTTCCGGGTCGGTGTAATCGTTACGGTCGGAGTGGGAGAGATGCACCTGATCAGGCAGCAGGCCATGATTGGGCAGCGTGTCCGCCACCCGGTCAAAATCCCACAAGGGAATGTGCATCTCGGCTGCCAATTCACGGATGGCAGCGTTGTTGGCGTCATATTCCACCTCAAAACGGTCGGCTTTGGTGGCTAAAACGGGAATGACGCCTTTTTCGATGGCAAAGGTGACAATGCGGCGCAGGTTGCGTTGTAGCACGTCGGCAGAGGATTGGTCATTGGTACCCAGGCGGATGAGCAGGATGCTGGGGTTGTGCAGCCGGATTTCGCAAGCCAGCATATGCTCCTCCGGCGCGCACCAGGCGGGATTGTTGCGCGCCGGGTCCAGCACATGCCAGGAGCTAATGCCGATGACGACGGCAACGCCGTACCGTTGAAATGATTTGCGATAGTGGGTGATGATCGGCTGTAAATAGGCGTACTCACCCAGGTTGTAATGGGGCGGATAATCAAAGCGGGTGAGGTAATAACCGGTCATGGCGCCGCTGTCACCCAGCTTGGAAAAGGCGTGTGGATTGCGCCCCAAGACCTGCCCCTGCAGGTAAATGGCGCGCACGTTTTGGCGGGTGTCCTCATCCATGATGAGGAAATCTTCCAGTATCAGGCCGTTGACCAGGGTGGGAATGGGTGAAGGGCCGGGTGAAGGGCTGGGTGAAGGGGCGAGCAGGGGGGCAGGTGTGGGGGTGAGCAGGTGTGGAGGTGAAGGGGTGAGGGTGAGTGTGGGTGTGGGTGTAGGTGTGGCCGGGGTGGAGGTGCTTGTGTCAGGTGTGGTAGCGGTGGCCGTTGCGGTTGCGGTGGTGGCGGCGGCGGGCAGGGCTGCCATGGCGGCAGCGGTGGGTGTACTGGCAGCGGCAAGGATGAGGGTGGGTACGAGAGTGGGGTGAGTGATGGTGGGTGTGGTAGTACAGGCAGTGAAGAGGACGGCCGTCAGGCAAAACCAGAGCCATACGCCCAACCGAGACCTGTCAGGTTTTTGGAAACCTGACAGGTCTAACACCCACCTTAAAAGCCCTGGTAAATCCATTGGGGGGCGCTGTCTGTGGTGACGATGATCAATAAGATGACAAGCAGACATAGAGCAATGGCGATGAGGTTTTCACGAGAGAAAAGGCGTTTCATGTCACTGGGTTTCGCCGCACCATTTCCATTCGCCGTCCTCCTGGACGACGCGGTAGTTGGTGAGTTGGAATTCGGTCTGTTCCGTGCCGTAGGTGGCTTTGATGACGCCAGTGCAGGCCACGCGACCACCACCCGTGTCCGTACAGGCCATATCTTCAATCGTCACATCCTGCACACTGTCAAAGGTACGGATTTCCCGTTCGGCAAACTGCTCCATTTCCGAGCAAAGCAGGCTGCGGATAGTGTTTTCATCACTTTTCACTTTGGCCTGCAAATAGTTCTCAACCGTGGTTACCGGGTCGCCACCACCAGATTGACCACCACAGGCGGCGAGCACGGCCGTGACCAATACAATCCAAAAGAGTTTCTTCATCCAGTCTCCTCCGAGTGTTGATGGGGTGAGCAGGTGAGGGGGTGAGGGAGCAACGGGTGACAAGATCACCCCCTCACCTGCTCGTCTGCTCACAAACAATAGTGGCAAATTATAGCTAATCCTCGACCAATTGCACTGCCTGGAGGATGGCTTGCAGCACCATCAGCCCGGCCAAATCTTGCATGGCATGACCGCTGCTAAAGACGGCCGGATCGCTATAATCGTTGGCCGGGTATTCCACCATATGCACCTGATCTGTGTTTAAGCCCTTGCCGGGCAGCGTCTCCGCCACCCGGTCTAAATCCCATACAGGCACCTGATAGCGGGCCGCCAGTTCCAGCAAAATCTCGTTGTTAGTATTGTCCCCTTCAAAGCGGTCTGGTTTGGTGATGATGATGGGCACAATGCCGTTGGCAATGGCGTATTCGATCACCAGCCGCACGTTATAGTAAAAGCCTGTGGGCGAGCCGGCGTCGTTCGAGCCGAGCCGGATGAGCAGAAAGGCTGGATTTTGCAGCCGCACTTCGCAGGCGAGTAAATCCTCATTGGGCACACACCAATTCTTGTCCGCCCACATGGGGTCAAAAACCGACCAGGCGTGCAGGCCGTAATTGGTAGCCACGCCAAATCGTTTCCAGATACCCTGAAAATGATCCACCGTTGGCTGCAAATAGGCGTATTGATCCAGGTTCAAGTCGGGCCGGTCGAAGCGCGCCAGCAGGTGGGGCGTCATCACGGTGCTGTCACCCAGGATGGAGTAGGCGCGCGGATCACGGCCGAGCTGCTGCCCGGCGGCGTATATCTGGCGCACATTGGCTGCGGTGGCCTCGTCCATAATCAGGATGTCCTGAATGGTAAGGCCGTTGAGCGGCGGCAGGGGAGTGGGTGTAATGGTGGGCGTTTCGGTCGCCGTGGGCGCCACGGACGGCACAGGCGTGTTGGTCGGCGGCAGTGTGGGCGTGGCTGTAGGGGAAAGTACGGCCGTGTCTGTGGGCAGGGGTACGGCCGTGGCTGTTACATCCACTGTGGCGGCTGACGGCGTGGCTGTCGCTATGATTGAAAGGGTGGGTACGGCCGTAGGCACGGCCGTTGGGGTGGCGCAGGCTGTCACGCCACCCAAACTGCATATACAAAGAAATAAACAGATCCTTTTTAGATTCATAAGCTATTCATTCGGTGGGCAAAATTACCTCATCCAATAAGGTTTGTAACATCATCAGCGCCGTCAGGCTGTGAACGCCATGCCCGCGCTGGAAGGCAACGGGCGACCCATAATCGTGGGCAAAAAAGCCGGTCAGATGCACATTGTCTACTTCCAGACCACGCCCCGGAATCATTTGCGCGGCCACGTCAAAATCCCATAAGGGTAATTGGTAATCGGCAGCAATCTGGCGCAAAATGTCGTTGTTCGCGTTGCTGCCTTCAAAGCGGTCGGCTTTGGTGCCAATGACGGGAATAACGCCGTTGGCGATGGCCGTTTCCACAATCTGGCGCACGTTTTGGTCAAACGAACGCGGTATGCCCGCATCGTTTGACCCCAGCCGAATGAAGATGATGGCCGGGTTATGCACCCGGATTTCGCAGACCACAGGCGTCTCATTGGGCTGGCAAATGGTTTTATCCGCCCAGAGCGGATCGGTGGCCGTCCAGGAGTGCAGACCTTTGCGCACGGCCATGCCTTCCCGGCTATGGGATCCGACAAAATAATCCACCGCCGGTTGCAGATAGGCATACGGCCCCAGATTATAGCCGCCTGGCTGATCAAAGCGGGCCATGAAGTGCGGGTTTTGGATGGTGCTGTCGCCGATCTTAGAGTAAGCGTGGGGGTTACGGCCGTAAACCTGCCCCTGGGCAAAAATGGCGCGGGCATTGGCAAGTACGTTTTCAGGCATGACGATGATGCTGGCCAGGGGGACGCCGTTCAAGAAATCGGCCGCTGCCAGAGGGGTGGTTGGTTCGGGCTGGGCAAGCTGGGGTGTTTCTACCGTTGGTTGTATGAGCGCAATCGCTTCTGTGCTGGCGGGTACGGCCGTGGGAATTGTCAGCACCTGCCCGACAAATATCAGGCTGGGGTCAACAATCTGGTTGGCAGCCGCCAATAGATCGAGTGGCAGATCATACTGTTGGGCAATGCTAAACAATGTTTCGCCGGGTTGAATGGTGTGGGCATGGGGCACGGCCGTTGGCGCTGTTTGCGGCTGCCCGGCCTGGGCGGGTAGTGGGGCGGGCGACGTGAAGGTGGCGGGGATAGCGGCAGCAGTTGCCGGTGCAGGCTGCAAGGCCGGCGCAAAGGTGAGGGCCAGGGTGGGTACGGCCGTGACGCCCACAGCCAGGCCCATTTCCTGCCGCACAATCCCCAGCCCAATCAGCCCTAAAAAGAGCAGCACAATCCCAATCACCAGCAAACGTTGCATAAGTTGATTGTATCGCCGGGAGATGGATTATGCAGGTGCTAGAAGTTCAACTTCTTCTGAGAAGTTGAACTTCTTTAATCGGCATAAAAAACCCCGGTGAGTGACAATAGATTTGGAATTGGCTAAGTGTTCAGCAGCTCAATTTACGCGAATCTCTTGGTGGCCTTTGACAGATGTTGGCTTCCCGTGCTCACTTCATGTGTGGAAGCATGCAGGCGCACTAGCGGAGATTTCAAAAGTGCCTACTTTCCTAGTCGATCTACTGTGTCATCCGGGGTGGTATAGGTAGGGGTTGTTAATGCTCAGGGTATGGCGACATTATAAATCTGCGGTGAGACGGCCGTCAACGGCCGTGACCTTAAAATTTAGTTGCACATACAATGATGCGTGAAGGGGTGTCTCACGCATCACGTTTCACGCCATTGCGTGCAATGACATCCCGATACCACAAGGCGCTGTCTTTGGGGATGCGCTGCTGCGTTTCATAATTCACCCACACCAGGCCAAACCGCTGTAAATATCCCTTCGCCCATTCAAAATTATCTAGCAGCGACCAGGCAAAATACCCGGCCAAAGGCGCGCCATTCTCAATGGCCCGGTGGCAGGCCAGCAGGTGGCGGCGAATGTAGTCCAGACGACGATGGTCAGGTACACGGCCGTGCGCGTCTGGCCCATCGCTGTAACTGGCCCCATTTTCGGTGATATAGATTTTGGGAACCCGGTAATCGGTGTGCAGCCGGATGAGCAATTCAAACAGCGCGTCCGGGTAAACCTCCCAACCCATTTCCGTATGTTCATTTACGGTGGGGTCAACTGCACGCGGCAGATTATCTGGCGCGTGTTCGTCTCGGTTTACGGAGCGAGTGTAAAAATTAACGCCCAGAAAGTCGGTGGGCACGGCAATCACCTCCAGGTCGCCGGGTTGCACAAAATGTAGGCCATCTGGCAGATGAGCGCCAAACGAGGCAACCATATCCGCGGGGTAATGACGGCCGTACAACGGATCCATAAACCAACGGTTAATCCAACCATCCAGCCACCGCCCCTGGTGATAATCGGCGGCGCTGGCGGAAGCGGGGTAGGCGTGGGTGGTGTTGAGCACGATACCCACTTTGGCCTGAGGGCTGTTGGCGCGGATAATGGGCACCGCACGGCCGTGTGACAACAGCAAATGATGAGACGCTCGCAGCGCCGCTGCCCGGTCTCGCCAGCCCGGGGCATGTTCGCCAAATTCATAGCCCACAAAAGCGGTTACCCAGGGTTCATTGTGTGTCATCCAGTTTTTCACCCGGTCGCCCAGGTAACGCGAGACGACATCAGCATATTCGGCAAAGGCATCTACCAGGAAACGTTCCGGCCAACCGCCTTTATCCTGCAAGGTCTGTGGCAAATCCCAATGGTAGAGGGTGGCGAAGGGGGTGATGCCCGCTTCTAGCAGACCATCAACCAGACGGCCGTAAAAATCCAGCCCTTTCTGGTTTACCCGACCCGTCCCCTCCGGCAAAATACGGGGCCAGGCGATGGAAAAGCGATACGCCTGCAAGTTGAGCGAGCGCATTAAGGCGACATCTTCCGGCCAACGGTAATAATGGTCGCAGGCCACATCGCCGGTACTCTGGTCTTCAATTTTGCCCGGCGTATGCGTGAAGCGATCCCAAATAGATTCACCCTTGCCGTCCGCCTGCCAGGCCCCTTCAATCTGGTAAGAAGAAGTAGCCGCACCCCAAATGAAATTTTCGGGAAAGTGATAGGTTGTCATGTTTGTCCTTTGTGATGGGTAGACAGACCCTAAGGGTTTCAGAAAACCCTTAGGGTCTTGAATCTGTATAATCTGCCGCCATTTTTTGCAGGCGGGTCAGGCTATCGGAGAAACCACCGGGGCGGTTACGGCCGTGCCATATCCGTTCAAAATTAGCCAATAAAGTTTCGGTTTCGGCCGCCAATGTTTGCCGTAGGACAGCGTCTTCCTGGCCGAGCGCCCGGCCAATAGCCCAGATGAGGCGGCGGCAGCCATGCTGAATCATCGCCCCGGCCCAGGCAAACTCTTGGACGATCAGGTCGGCGTCATCCCGCTGCATATCGGTTTGGGGCAAACGGGTCAGCAGGTCATCTACGGCCGTGACCGCCTTTTGTAAATTTTGCATCCGCGCCGACGCTTCGGTGGGATCATCGGTGTTCACCATTTGCGCCAGGTCATACACCAGACCATAAAAATAGGGTGTGCCGTTAAAACTGGGGATTTGGGTGATCTCGTACACATTGCCCAGATGGTAGGCCAGTTGCCCCATGATGCCGGCCTCGTCATGGAAGGCGAAGCGGTCGAGCGCGGCGGGCACATCCAGCCCACGGTTGGCCTCGTCTGCCCAAGAGAGCGCCGCGCCCACGGCAAAACCCAGATAACTGACCGGCAGCGGCTGCATATGGCCGTTGTCGCCCCAATCGGTGATCAGATAACCGACCGCGCCATGCTGACGGCCGTGTGTGGCCGCGTTCTGCAAATTTCCGATGGCATTGTGGGTGCGCCCGCCCAACGTATTCCAGCTAGACGTGCCAGGGCAAACGTAAAACGGCACACCCGATTCGGCAAAGAGACGGCCGTGTTCGCCAAACGGATGCCCGGCTTCATACCCCCATTCCAGGGCGATCAGGTCACGTGGCAGTTCGCGGGTCAATTCTGGGTGCTCCATGATGATGTCGCCCCAAAACTGCATGGTACGGCCGCGCGCCTTCACCTCCCGGTAAATTTTCAGCAGATGTTCCAGGTAAACACGCCCTTTGCCTTTTTCGGCGACCATCTCTTTGCTCAAACCCTGGCCCACGTCATACGTCTCGTCACCACCTACATTCACCTGGCGGCTGCGGAAATTGGGCAGCAGTTCGTCTAGCAAATCTCGCACCAGTTCCAGGCTGCCGGGCACGGCTGGCGAGAGAGAAAATGGCTCCGGGTTGTAAAAGCCCCAGGGCGTCTGCGCCCCGTCCGCTTTTTCGGCCAGGTGTTGGTAAGCGGGGTGTTTCAGCCAGTGGTGCATGTGGCCAAAGGTGTTCTGGTTGGGTACCAGGTCCATGCAGCGGTCGTGGCAGTAGGCATCCAGAATCAGGATTTCTTCAGCGGTGAAGGGGGACGCTTCTTGCCAGACGATAGGGTGACGACGGTAGGCGAAGGTGTGCTCAGTGTAAAGCTGTAACTGGTTGATTTTCCAACTTGCCAGCAGGTCTACCAGATCGAGCACGGTTTCCAGGGTGGGCACTTTGTTGCGGCTAATGTCCAGCATCACGCCGCGCTGGGGAAAGTCCGGCCAATCACGGCAGCGTAGAGTGGGCAGTTCGTTGCCCACCTGTTCCAGCAGTTGGCAAAGGGTTTGCACGGCGTAAAAGAGGCCGGAAATGGTATTGGCAATGGCGTCTACACGGCCGTCACCCACCGTCAACTCATACCCCTGTTCATGGCGCACGCTGCCAGGAACCAGGCTGAGCTGCACGATGATCTGGCCTGGCGGCACACCTGTACCAGCCACCAGTTCATAATCCGCTCCGGCCTGTTCAAACAGCGCGTCTTGCAGCCAGACGGCCGTGAACATTATCGCCGGTATATCCTCGCCATGCAGAGCAATCAGCCCTGTTGCCGGCAGGTTAAATATCTGCCCTGTATACGTGATGGATTGGGGGTGGGGGAGAAGGATAAAGTCGTTCATATCTCAAAGGTTGTTTCTTATGGTTGCAAGTTGCAAGTGGCATGTGGCAGGTAATTACTTGCCACATGCCACTTGCCACCTGCCACCCGCTACCTGCTCACAATGGGTAAATAAATCCAATCAGTCGGTTCAAAAGGAACGCTGCCGTATTCGTCGGCGCCAATGTCAGGGGCCGGGCCGGCGGGACGGCCGTCGCCGTCAAAATCGTCCGTCACCTGGAGAATGGGGTGGGCCTGGTCTATGGCGGTTACGGCCGTAGCCGCCAGATGCAAATCGCCCGCCGCCGCATCCACAAACCAGCCGCTTTGGGCATTGGTCAGATTGCCCGTCAGTGTGCTGTTGGCCCCATCCCGGTCGCCCCAGATATTCATGTTCGTCAAATTATAGGCGAATGTACCCTGGCTGTCGCTAAAACGGGCCTCCATGCCCCACGTCAGCCCAGAACCGGGATTGAGTAACAGCGCCGTGTTGTGCGCCACCAACCAGCCGGAAGCATGTACCATCTCAATGACCACGTCATGTGGTTGGCTGGCGTAAATCATGTTGTTGCGCACAATGCCCCGAATATGGTCGCCCTCCCCGTGCCCAGAATTGCCAAACGCAATGCCCTGGTAACAATCCACCAGCAAATTGCGCTCCACAATCGTGTCTGATGACCCCGACCAGAACAGGATGGTGGGTACCGGGCTGTTGCCCGGTGTACGGATGCGATACCATTCATTGTCCCGTACCCGCCAGCGGTGGGCGTTGTGGGCGCTGATGCCGTTGGTGTATTCGTCCGGCGCGGTGGTGGTGTATTCCAGCCGCGAACAGGCCAATAGCCCATCTTCGCTGCCATTGCCAGATGGATTCACCTTCACCAACTGGTCGCCAATATCGCGGATGTGCAGGTTATAGAGAATGGGCCGGTCTCGGCCCTGAATGGAAACGGCATGATCGCTGGCGTTTTGGATGGTCAGATCGGCAATGGTCACATCATCCGCTTCCACCAGAATGCCAAAATGCCCACCCACCATACCGCCAAAATCGAGAATGACATCACCCCGGTTACCCGTGACCCCGCGCAAGCTAATTCCGGCATTGACGATATGGACATAATTTTGCATCTGGTACGTGCCCGGCTGGATGAGCAGGGTTGTGCCTGGCGCGGCATTATACGCCTGGTTACGTAAGGCTGCTTCGTTACTAATGGTGATGGTCGGCCCAGTAGATGGAGACAACGGTGGGCATAAAAGGGGGGGCAGACCTTGTGGCGTCGGTTGCGCTTCAGCCAGATGAAGCTTCCAGACGGTCAAAAGGCAGAACAAAACAGCGGTAAACGACCACCACAGTGATTGACCGGCTTTATGGTTCATAGGGGAAAAGGATGATTTTATCGGCATTGGCGCGGACATAACTGTCTAGAGGCAGAGGCTCGCCGCTGGTTTTCACTGTTACCAGCGCCGCGCCAATGCGTAAATAAGCCACGCCATCCGGTTGCATCGCTTCCAACTGGCCTTGCAGCGTCACCAACTGGTTCAGGTCATAGTCTATAATGAAATGTTCGTCTGGCGCAGGCACAATATCCTGGCCCCAGGTGAGGTGGTTGGCGGTTTCAATTTCTACGCGATGATGGCTAAATCGTTCGGGGGGCGTTTCTCCCCGCCACTCACCCACCGCCACACCAAATGGGTTAGAAAACTCTACCATCATAAGCCCGGATTCCTGGTCAATCAGCACATCAGTGATTTGAATATGCATCTTTTTTCTCCTTGTCTATTGCCGCTGGTGGCTGATGGCCGGTAATAGCCACCGATTACAAGTGCGCCTATTATATCACGCGAAACAGAGTATAATCCCCTCCGATTACCGATTACCGATTACGGTTTACGCATCACGCATCACGCATCACGCATCACGGATTACGCATCATGTTTGAACAGGAGCGGGTCATTACGCGATTACAACAGCGAGTGTTAGCCGAACGGCCGATACTGGCCTGTTTTTTGGCGGGTTCTTACGGCCGTCGCCGCGACGACGCCTATTCTGACCTGGACGTGGCCCTGGTGTTTGCCGATGAGACTGCCAGGGACGCAGCCTGGGGTGGGCGGCGCGAATTTGTGCGCTCGGTAACGCCCTATGTACCCGCCCGCTCGTTTGATGCGGTGCATGTACGGCCGTACTTCCACATTACCCTCTACAGCAATGGCGCTAAAGTGGATTACCGCTATGAAACGCTGGCGCTGCCGCCCACCCCCTGGGATCGGGACATCCGCATTTTGAAGGACCAAAACGGCTGGGCGGAACAGTACCAGGCCGCCTGTGTTCAGGCGATGCTGCCCCTGCCCCGCATGACCGCCGCCGAACTGGAACAGCTTGACGAACGTTTCTGGGTCATGTTTTGGGACGTATACCGGCAGGTGTTACGCGGCGACCGGGACAAACCGTTCACCGTTTACCTGGAATTGCTGCATTTCACGTTGCCGACCCTGCTGGCGGTGCTGCCGCCGGAAGAATCAGCGCGCCAGGGATTGTTAACCGCTTATTTCAATCGTGACACAAAGGCAACGGCCGTCCATTTGCGGGAATTGTTAGAGGCGTATCTGGCAGCGCGCACGGCCGTCGTCCGCCGCCTGCATCTCATGTTTACTCCAGAAACACGCTTTGAAAACGAAATTCAAAGGTTAGTACAAAGTAAAGTCAAATAATTTATTGAGACTGGTTGTTCATACAAGCTACCAGTCACCATTATAAGGAGTTGTATTGTGCAAAAATTACTGTTTTTCCTGTTTCTTCTGCTAACGTTGGCTGCTTGTGGTGGGGAGGTGACACCAACGGCAACTAGTGAACCAACAGAGGTAGCAGCTATTGAAGCGACAGAAACCGCCGCCCCCACAAACACCCATACACCCACAAACACATCAACCCCTACGTATACCAACACAGCAACCAAAATAGCTACACCAACACGAACTCCTACAAACACAGCAACCAAAACAGCTACACCGACACGAACTCCTACAAACACATCAACCCCTACACATACACCAACATGGTTACCACCTATAGTCAAAACATGTGACGTACCCGGCGTATATGGAATTAGTGGACCTGAGCTACTTATGCCTGCTGGCACGAAATTTCATAGATACTTTATGAAAGAAGAAAAAAGAGAAGATGGAATATATACAACTCGTATTCATACATCGAATGGTAATGATAGAACTGCCTCGATGATGTTTACTACTAATGGAGGTGGTTTAGCAGAGCATGCTGCAGAACCGCTCAGTTTTGATTTAGAAGCATGTGTATTTCTTAACGGCGCATTTATTAGAGAGATAGAGACGAAAACTGGAGAGATAGCCTATACGCCTTATTTCACACTTGTAGTTAAGGATGAACCCGGTGAGTATGAAGAATATTTTGTCGCCGCTTCTGACATGCTTGGACTCCTAGATGAAGAGAATTTGATAATGGCTTTAGGACCTTTAGCTATCGCATGGGAACCTGTAGGCTCTGTGGAGGACTCTAATGGAGATATTTATTTTGCGGTTAAGAGATCTCCAGGCAATGTGAGTGCTCATCGATATAATCCATCAGATCCGTTTACCTTTATAGTTATTAACGAGAATGATACGTCGACTCTAGGCAGTAGCGATATGGCAGACGGTACAGATTATTCGTGGCTAGAAGAAGGGCAATTAGTGTTAGTTACATCGAGGGGCAGCCAGAGTTATCTGATATATAAAGTTGTAGTTGAAGAAGGTGAAACAAAACTGGAACTTGTTCCTTCTCTACCAGGATGGGGTGAACAGCTTGCTCAATTCGGGAGGTTATGATGAGCCTGACGACGGTAGACGGTGAAATAATCACCACCAGCGGCACGGTGATAAACAGCGGCATCAACGAACTCGTTGATATTCCTGACCCGGCCGCAGAAAATTAACGCACTTTGCAATATCCAATTACCATGAAAGAAATCCAAACATTCACCCAAGAACTGCTTGATAATGTGGAAAAAGTCATCATCGGCAAACGGCCGTCGCTGGAACTGCTGGCGGTGGCGCTGCTGTGCGAGGGACATGCCCTGCTGGAGGATGTGCCCGGCGTAGGCAAGACGATGTTGGCGCGGGCCTTCGCCGTCAGCCTGGGCATCCAGTTCAAGCGGCTGCAATGCACCCCTGATCTGCTGCCCAATGACGTGACCGGCGTCTCCATCTTTGACCAACAGCAGCACAAATTCACCTTTATCCCCGGCCCCGCCTTCACCCACATTTTGCTGGCGGACGAAATCAACCGGGCCACGCCGCGCACCCAATCCGCCCTCTTAGAAGCGATGGGTGAGCGGCAGGTGACGGTAGATGGGGTGACGTATCCGCTGACACGGCCGTTCTTCGTCATGGCTACCCAAAACCCGGTGGAGTACGAGGGCACCTTCCCCCTGCCGGAAGCACAGCTTGACCGCTTTTTTATGAAGGTGAGCCTGGGTTATCTGGATGAACAGGCCGAAGGCCAGATGCTGCTGAATCTGGGCGGCGTACATCCCATTGAGACGCTGGCGCAGGTGGTGGACGGCAGCCGGCTGCCGGAACTGGCGCAGCGCGTCTGGCAGGTGCATGTGGATGACACGGTGCGCGATTATATTGTACGCCTGGTTTTTGCCACCCGCCGCCATAAAGATTTGGTGCTGGGGGCCAGCCCGCGCGGCAGCCATGCGCTGTACCGGGGAATTCAAGCCTATGCTGCCATGCACGGCCGTGACTACACCCTGCCCGACGACGTAAAAACCCTGGCTCCATCCATCCTGGCCCATCGCTGCCTGATCCACCCCGAAAGCGCCCTGCGCGGCCTCACCACCACTCGCATCCTGGCCGACATCCTCAAAGACACGCCGCTGGACATTGGGGAATTATGAAAAGGATGAATTATGAATTATGAATTATGAACCCCCTTCATAATTCATAATTCATAATTCATAATTTCTCTTGAACCAGTTCTCCACCCTCATCCTGATTTTCCTGGTAATTGCCTTCTTTCTGCGGGTGGATTTTGTGTTTTACATCATCTACGTTTGCATCGGCGTCTATGCCTGGAGCCGGTGGGTGGTGCCGCGGGCGGCGCGGAATTTGCACAGCGGGCGCACCTATGCCACTCACTCCTTTTGGGGTGAACTGGTGCCCATCACCATTCATCTGAAAAATGAGGGGCGGCTGCCACTGCCCTGGGTGCGGGTAACGGAAAGTGTGGCGGTGCAGTTGCGACAGGGGCCGCCGGTGAATACGGTGGTGGCCCTGGGGCACAAAAAGCAGGTGGATTTGACGTATACCATTGCTGCCCGGCGGCGTGGTTTTTACCAGATCGGTCCGCTGCGCCTGACCATGGGCGACCTGTTTGGCATCCAGCCGGAGCGCCACGCCCAACTGCCAGCCGAATACATCACCATCTACCCGCGCATCATTCCGTTGGTGCGGTTGGGCTTGCCCTCGCGCCTGCCGTTTGGCGTGTTAGCCAGCCAGCAGCGCCTTTTTGCCGACCCGGCGCGGCCCATGGGGGCGCGGGAGTTCCGCTCCGGCGATTCACTGCGGCAGATTAACTGGAAGGCCAGCGCCCATACCCGCCAGCTTTTGGTGCGCACCTATGAACCGGCGATCTCGCTGGAAACGGCCGTACTGCTCGACCTGCACACCGATTCCTACACCCGCCAATCCCGCGCCAATACGATTGAGTGGGCTATCGAGGTGGCCGCTTCCCTGGCCGCACACCTGGTAGACCAGCGGCAGGCGGTGGGGCTGATCAGCAACGGCATTGACCCATTAGCCGTGGGTGAAGGTGCTGTCTTTGACGAGAACAGCGGTCGTTTGCTGCACCGCACGGCCGTTGCCCTTTCCGAAAACCCAACCGCCTGGTTGCCACCAGCGATTCCGCCGCGCCACGGCCGTAACCACCTGGTAAAAATTCTGGAACGACTGGCCCGCATTGAAAACGAAAATACCGTACCCCTGACAACCTGGGTGGCCGAAGCCACCGCCCACCTCAGTTGGGGCGTCACCATCCTGGTTATCACCTCGCGCGGCGCCGAGGCAGTATGCCAGTCGCTGCACCGGCTGGCGCGCGCCGGGTACAATCCTATCCTCATCGCCGTTGAACCAGACGCCAACTTTGGGCAGGTGCGAGAGCGGGCGCGCCGCCTGGGTTTCAGCGCCTACCACGTGGCCGTTCCGGCTGATTTAGACCGCTGGCGCCAGCGAAACACTTCCTCTTTTTCTTGACGCCTTGTTTGCCCCGGCGTACACTCTTGTACCCGTATTCGGTAATCCGTATTCCGTAATCCGAAGGCTCTACCTCTGGAAAATTCATCGTACAACGGCATACGGACTTCGGGTTACGGAGATACAAGTCTGACCTTGCGCGCCTACTGTTAGATAAAAAGTCATACGGCCGCACAACAAATCATGGCCACCATCAAGCGAAATTTTTCGCCCAAACCAATCAAACAACCAACCCGGTTTGACAAAATAGGCAAAAAAGTTCACCTGCGACGTGCGTTCAGGCCGGCAGTGCGATATATGCAACGGCCGTTCACCATCGCCCGCACCTATGACCGTCAGAATCTACGTCCCGACCTTATAGCCGGCATCACCGTTGCCGTCGTTTTGGTACCCCAGGCCATCGCCTTTGCCCTCATGGCTAACTTGCCACCCGAAATGGGGTTGTATGCAGCCATGATAGGTGGTGTTATAGGGGCGTTATGGGGGTCATGTAATCAGTTGTTCACGGCCCCCACCAACACCATCTCACTGCTTGTTTTCGCCTCGCTGGCTACCGTTGTGGAACCCGGTAGCCAATCATTCATTGCCGCCGCCGGGCTAATGGCCCTCATGGTGGGCATCTTGCAACTGGTATTAGGCATTGCCCGCCTGGGCATGTTGGTCAACTTTGTGTCCCATTCCGTCATCGTCGGTTTTGCCACCGGGGCCGGTATTCTCATTATCTTCAATCAGATTCCTCCCCTGTTGGGCATATCAGTTCCCAGAGACAACATCCTGGCAACCATACAAGGCATTTACCTTAGCCTGGCCGATATTGATTGGGCTACCACTGTGATTGGTCTCATAGCTATGGCCGTGATCTTGGGCCTCAGGCGCATAAACCCCCGCCTGCCAGTTACCCTGATCGCCATGTTCATCACTTCGGCATTGGTTGCCATTTTTAACCTGGAAGAAAAAGGGGTCACAACCATCGGCCAGTTGCCTGTCGGCCTGCCGCCGCTGGCCGACCTGCCCGTGTTAGACCTGAACCTGATTGGGAGCCTGTCGGCGGGGGCGCTGGCAGTGGCGGCTATCAGTCTGGTGCAAACAACGGCCGTTGCCCATTCCGTAGCGGCCCAAACCGGACAACGCCTGGACAGCAACCAGGAGTTTGTGGGGCAGGGTTTGGCCAATATCGCTATGGGGCTGTTTTCCGGTTTTGCCGGTTCTGGTTCATTTTCGGTCACGGCCGTTAACCTGGCAAATGGCGCTAAAACAGCCCTGGCTCCCATCTTTGCCGCCGGCTTCATCCTCATCTCCCTCTTTACCATTGGGCCACTGACCACTTATTTACCACGGGCGGCAGTGGCAGCCGCGTTGATTGTGACGGCCGTAACCATGATTGACCGCGCCGAAATCCGCCGCATCTTGCATAGCAACCTCGGTGAAGCTGCCATTCTGATGGCTACCCTACTCGGCACATTGTTCCTCGACATTCAATTTGCCGTTTTGTTAGGTATCCTGCTCTCCTTTGTTTTATACATCTTGCATACCAGCACCCCCCGCGTCCATGAAGTCAAACCAGATGTCAATTACAAACATTTTCTTTATCAGCCGGAAAAAGTCGGCTGCCCCCAACTGGGTATCATCGAAATCCTGGGGGACCTGTACTTTGGCGCTGTCCACCATGTGGAGGAATACATCCTCGACCATGCTGACAGGCATCCTGAACAACGTTTTCTGCTCATTCGGATGCACAACGTGAACGATTGTGACTTCAGCGGCATCCATATGCTAGAAAACGTAGTCAAAGCATACCGTGAACGAGGCGGTGATGTCTACCTGGTACGACCGCAATATCGCGTCAAGCAGATATTCGCCACCACCGACTTCGTGGAAAGTTTGTTAGGCGCTGATCATATCCTCGACAAGGATGATGCCATCACCCATATTTTTTATCATGTGCTTGATCCGGCGATCTGCATCTACGAATGCCCCGTGCGTGTCTTCAAAGAATGTGCCAATTTACCTAAGCGCGTCAATGTCGTTGGCATTCCCCATGACCATGAGGTGATTAGCGCCGAACTGCACACCATTAAGCCACGCACCTTATGGCAGCAGTTGCACACATCCAACCTGATCAACCAACATGCCGTTCCCGGCCTGGGGCTGACGCCGCCATTGGTGGTTGATGTGCGCGAACCACGGGAGTATCGCCAGGGACACATCGCCGAAGCCCAATCCATCCCGTTGGCGACCATCCTTTCCAAAGAAGTCAAACTGCCTACCGACCAGCAAATTGTATTGGTGTGCCGTAGCGGGCGGCGTAGCCGCCGCGCTGCCGCCGCACTGCAAAATCTCGGCTGCCAGAACATCGCCATCCTGGAAGGTGGTATGCAGGCATGGGAGGCGGATAGTTTGTTGGAAGCGGTGGGGGACGCCGTGGTCCGTAATCCGTAATCGGTAATCCGAGGTCCGAAATTGGGCTTAGAGGTTCGGGATTTGTACTTCGGGACAAGAAGGAAAATGGTAGAAGAATGGCAGAAGAACGCGCACCGCGAAACATTGGTTTAGATTTGGTACGTGTCACCGAAACGGCCGCACTCGCCGCCGGACGCTGGGTTGGGTCCGGCGATTATAATTCGGCGCATCGGGCTGCTACCCGTGCCATGCGGGCGGCGCTAGATACGTTGGATATGGACGGCCGTATCATCATCGGCGAAGAGAAGCGACTGCCAGAAGATGAAGTTTCCCTGTGCCATGGTGAACAAGTAGGCACACGACATGGCCCAGAAGTGGACGTGATAGTAGACCCCATAGACGGCACCAAACTGCTTCTCCGGGGGCAACCAGGGGCTATTTCCATCGTCGCCGTCGCCCCGCGTGATTCCATTTGGGATTGCGACCCGGCCGTTTACATGAACAAGCTGGTGGTAGATCGCCGCGCCGCCAAAGCGTTGGTGCCCGAATGTTTAAATGCCCCCGCCGCCTGGACACTGGCGCTGGTGGCCCGTGTGAAAAACAAGGCCGTCCACGATTTAACCGTTATCGTCCTGGAACGGCCGCGTAATATGGACTTGATCGAAGAAATCCGTTCGGCCGGAGCGCGGGTAATCCTGCGCACCGAAGCTGACGCGGAGGGGGCGCTGCTGGCCGCCATTGGCGGCATGGGTGTAGACATGCTCATGGGGATTGGCGGGGCACAGCAAGGGGTCATTGCCGCCTGCGCCGTTAAAGCCACCGGCGGGGCCATGCTGGCTCAACTGGCGCCGCAAAGCGAGGCGGAACGCCAGGCCATCGTCGCCAGAGGGTTGGATACCTCGCGCATCCTCACCTGCCATGACATGGTACGCAGCAACCGTATCTTTTTTGCCGCCACCGGCATTACCAACAGCCGCCTGCTGCGCGCCATGCACTACTACAGCAGCTATGCCACCACCCATTCCCTGCTCATCCGCGCCGAAACCGGCACCCGTCGCTACATCCGCGCCGAACACCATGCGCGTGTTTAACAATTGACAATTACCCCTTGATCATTGACAATCCCGCCCCTATGCTTTGGCGCTACCGCATCATGAAGATGGCAATGACGATTTGCCGACTGTTATTGTTGGCCCGGATTGAGGTTCACGGCCGTGAGCACATCCCCCCCTCTGGCCCTTATATTGTGGTGCTGAACCACACCAGCGCCGTAGACACGCCCGTGCTGCTGTTAGCCTTCCCCCTACAAAAATGGCGTTTTTTCGCCGTCGAAAAATGGCGAAGCCATCCCATTTTTGGCCCGCTGATGGGCTGGTTGGGGGCAATCTATATCGCCCGCGACGAAGTAGACCGCCACCAGATGCGCCAGGCGCTTGACGCTATTGCCGAAGGCATGGCTTTTGGCGTGGCCCCGGAAGGCACCCGCAGTAAATCAGGCCAGATGAACGCCGCCAAAGATGGCGCGGCTTATCTGGCAGCCCGCACCGGCGTCCCCATCGTGCCGGTTGGCCTGGAAAACACGGATGTGTTGTTTGCCAATTTTAAGCGGTTGAAGGGTACGGCCGTGCGTGTCCACATCGGCCCGCTGTTTCAATTACCCCCACTCGATCACCGGGTACGCAGCCAGGATTTACCCGCTTATACCCACTACATCATGGCGCATCTGGCTACCCAATTACCGGCCCGTTATCACGGCGTTTATGCCGACAGCCCTGCGTTAGCCGCCTTACTGCGCGGCGAAGATCCCTGGCCTTTCTGTCTGGCAAATAGGACAAATGTCTGACACCAATTTGGATCCAATTTTAATTCAGGTCTGGTCAAAAGCTCAGGCTGTGGTTATAATTACCGCAAGCTTGGTTAGTTAAGGGATTTGAGAAAACACACCTCCCCCAAACTGGCACAAAAGAAACGCGACTGGAACAACCGCTAATCAGGCCCAGGGCACTGTTCCCTCTCTCAAGTCTCTGACAGTGCCCGTTCCTTTGTGAACGGGTAGGCCACCTGAAATCAGGTGGCCTGTTTTTTTGTAACGCGATTTTCCAAATCGCGTTACAGATTAGTCAGGATGGTCCGGGTAATCGCTTTGGTAGTGGTGAGCGCGGGATAACTTTCATGGGCCAGGGTGTGGGCAACGGCCGTTTCCACTCGCCGCGCCACCTCCTCCAACCCCCACACATACCGTGCCAACAGCGCCCCGCTCAAAATGGCGGCAATTGGGTTAGCGATCCCCTTTCCGGCAATATCTGGCGCAGAGCCATGCACCGGCTCCGCCAGCGCCACCTCATCCCCCCAATTCAACGAAGGTGTCAGCCCCAATCCCCCACCCCAATGCGCCGCCGCATCGGACAAAATATCGCCAAACAAATTGGTGGTAATAATCACATCAAACGATTCCGGGGCCGCTACCATTTTCAGCGCCGCCACATCCACCAGCAATTCCTCCACCAAAAATCCGCGTTCATCCACATTCAGCCGCGTCCCCTCAAACACCTCTCGCACGGTATCACGGAACAGGCCATCTGTCAGAGGCAGGACGTTGGCTTTGTGGACAATGGTGAGTGTGTGCCGGTTTTGGCGCTGCATCAATGCCAGCGCCTTTTGGGCAATACGGCGGCTGGCGCGGCGGGTAATGTGGCGTTCGGCCACGGCCGTGTCCCCCCCATCTTCCACTCGTTCCCGGCCCACATACAACCCCTCCGTATTCTCGCGCACCATGATCATGTCCACGTCCGGTCGCGGGCTTATGCGGGGCAGGCTTTGCACCGGGCGGATATTGGCATATAGGTCTAGCTCCTGGCGCATGGTCAGGATGGCGCTGCGATAGCCGGCCACTTTGCGTGATGGCGACGAAACTGCGCCAAACAAGCCTGCGCCACATTCCCGAAGCATCGTCAGCGTCTTGTCCGGCACAGAGACGCCAACCTTTTCAAACGTGCCCCAGCCCGCCTCGGTCGTCACAATTTGCAGGTGAGGGATCACGGCCGTCAATACTTCCACCGCCGCCGGAATCACCTCCTGCCCAATGCCATCGCCGGGAATCACACACAACCGGGGGGCTGCTACCGGGCTCATTTATAGATGTCCCTCATCCGGCTGCCAGCCGGTGGCCTGCGCCCACTCTTGAGCGGCAGCAAAGAGCATATCCATGAGTGGGTCTTTGATGTACAGGTAGCCGTCAACACTATCCGGAAAGATTTCGGCCAGCCGCATTTTAATGAGGGCATAACCATCGCGCATGATGGGGTGCGTCCGTAGATAATCACGGAAAAGGAGGGGATAACGCTGGTTGAAACGGCCGTCCTGCCGAATATGAATGTGGCTACGCCGACTCCCCTCCGGTTCACGGCATAACCGCTTGCGTAGTTCCGGAGAATCCGGGTCGGGGATACCAATGTATTCGTCACGGCCGTACTCTGGTCGTAACTGATAGCCGCTCCGCGCCAATTTTTCCACAACAGCCGGATCATCCAGATCGGCCACCGTAATCTGAATGTCTATGATGTCTTTAGCGGGCAGGTCAGGGATGGATGTAGAGCCAATATGGTCAATGCGCACGGCCGTGTCCGCCAACACCTGCCGCAACCGCCCCCCGATCTCTTGAAATTCATCCACCCATCGGGGCTGATAAGGGCTGACGATTATTGGTCTGGATTTTTCAAACTGAATCATGTTCTCTCCTCTAACAAAGACCTCTATTGCGCACCGCCTGCACCAGCCGCGCCACTTTCCATTCGCTCACGCGCTCCCCCGCCAACACACCAGAAAAACTATGTACTGCCAATTGCCCTATTGTCAGGGGCAACTGTCCCAATAAAACGGTTGCATTTCCCGGGTTCAAACCCCCGCCTATTACTATCTCCAGCCGATTGTTTGCCTGCTGAATATGTCTGGCTAATTGAGCCACGCCATCCAAAACGGACAAAGAACTGCCCCAGGGTGTGCCGCTGGTGAGTACCCGATCCACACCCATGTCCATGAGCTGCGCCAACGCTTCCCCCTGGTTAACAACCACGTCAAACGCCCGGTGGCAGGTGACGACCAGCCCCAGACTGTGCGCCCATTCCGTCAACTGGCGCATCTCTTTCACAGCCAGAGCTTGCCCATTCAGCAGACCAAATACCACGCCGTTGGCGCCAGCGGCTACGGCCGTATCCATTTGCCGCATCATCTCTGTCACTTCATGGGGCGCATAGCAAAAGTCGCCGGCGCGTGGCCGGATCATCACCATCAACCCTGGCCGATCCGCAAATGCCGCCCGCGCTGCCACGATATGTTCGCGATCAGGCGTCAGGCCGTCAAACACCATCTGGCTGCATAGTTCTATGGTATCTGCGCCGCCGCGAAAAGCAGCCGCCACATCACGATGCACGGCCGTAACCGCTGTGCTATTCACACAAATTTCGACCCGAACAGACATTTAACCTTCACCAGGAAAACGGCCGTACTGCCGCACATACGCCACAATCCCGCCCGCCGCCACAATCTCCTGGGCAAAATTGGGCAAGGGGGGCAGGTCAATGGTCAAATCGGGGGTCAGGATACGGCCGTGCGCCAAATCCAGTTCCACTTCATCGCCATCTGCCAGCAATGCGACCGCTTCAGCGGAAGTAAACAGGGGAATCCCTAAATTGATCGCATTACGGAAAAAGATGCGGGCAAAACTGGGGGCAATAATCGCCCCAATCTCCCGCCGCCGCAGCGCCTCTGGCGCATATTCCCGCGACGAGCCACAGCCAAAGTTATTCCCGGCCACAATCACATCACCCGGCTGCGCCCCCTGCGCAAAATCTGGTCGCGCCTCCACAAAAGCATAATCCTTCACATCCTGCCCCTCTTTCAACATAAACGGCGCATACCGCCCCGGCACAATCTGATCCGTATCCACATCTCTGCCAAATTTCCACACTCTCGCTTCATAATTCATAATTCCTAATTCCTAATTCCTAATTCTCTTGGATCCGTAATGACCCCCGTCACGGCCGTCGCCGCCGCCACCGCCGGGCTTGCCAGATAAATTTGCGACGAGGGATGCCCCATGCGCCCTTTGAAATTACGGTTGCCCGTTGACAGGCAGACATCCCCTTCGCCCAACGTGCCCTGGTGCCGCCCCATGCAAGGGCCACAGCCCGGCGTCGTCAAGGTAGCCCCTGCTTCCAGCAGGGTGTTCAACGTATCATCGGCAATGGCCCGCTGCAATTCCACCCGGCTGGCCGGGCTGAGGATCAGGCGCATCCCCGGCGCCAGCCGCCGTCCACGCAGAATATCCGCCGCATCACGCATGTCTTCGTAACGGCCGTTGGTACACGTCCCCAAAAAGACCACATCCACCTTCGCCCCCGCCACTGCACCCACATCCACCACATCATCCACAGAATGGGGAATCGCCACCTGCGGTTCTAACGTATCCAGGTCAATGGTGACGGTTTGGGCATACGTTGCCTCCGGATCCACAAACAACCAATCCGGCACATCCCAATCAACCGCCACCGCACCCGTTGGTGGGAAAATGCCCGCCTTCGCCCCCAATTCTATCGCCATACTGCTGATGGTCTGGCGGCCCGGCAGTGGCAGCCACTCCAGCCCGTGATACTCAATCGCCATGTAGGTGGCCCCGGCAATGGTCAATTCGCGGCCCAATTTAAGGGCCAAATCTTTAGCATCCACACCGGGGCGGAAACGGCCGTGTGCCAATACCCGCAGCGTCTCCGGTACCCGCAGCCACGTCTTGCCCGTCGCCCACACCAGGGCCACATCGGTAGACCCCATGCCCGTACCAAACGCCCCCACCGCGCCATAACTGGTGGAATGTGAATCTGACCCCACCACCACCATGCCCGGTCGGGCAATCCTTTCCTCCACCAACACCTGGTGGCAAATGCCGCGCCCCACTTCAAACAGGCGAATCCCTTGCTCCCCGGCAAAACGGCGCACCAGATTTTGGTTGTCGGCCACACCCACCGTCGCAGCCGGGGCCACATGATCCAGCACCAACACCACCTGCGCTGGATTATGGACCCGGCTTACGCCCAGCCGTTCTTGCATCACCTTGATGATGCCCGGCGAGAGTGAATCATGCCCCATGGCCACATCCGGTTCCACCACCACCAGATCACCCGGCTGCACCCGCCGCCCGGCTTTTTTCGACAAAATCTGTTCGCTTAACGTCTGTCCCACTTTTCCTCCGTAATCGGTAATCCGTTAACCGTAATCCGTAACCCGATTACGGATCACGGATTACGATTAACGGATTGCGGCCTAGATTTTCAAAACTATATCTCCCGTTTGCACCAGCCCCGGTTCAACCACTTTCACATACATGCCGCGTAAACGCAGCGCCTTGCCGGTCTCGGAATTGGCGAATTTGACGGCGTCCATGCCGTAGCGGTCGGTGAATTTGGCGCAGCCGGTATGGGGCACGGCCGTCACTTCCACCACGGCCGTACCCAATTGCAAGCGCTGCCCCACGGGCAGGTTGTCTACGCCTAAATCCATGTCCACAATCAACTGGTCGCCCGCCAGCGGCCAGCGTTCCTGGTCATTATCAGCCACCAGATTCAGAAAACGGCCGTTCATCAACGTGAGTTGCATCTCCGGGTGGGCCGAACCGTCATCCGTCCGTTTGCTGCCCCGTGCCCGCCAGTTATCTCCTTCCAGCCCATTGGCAACCGTCAATTCTCCCTGCGTCAGCACCAACCGCTCATTGTCGGACGGCCGTGCCACAATCATCTGCACCGCGCCGCCATCAGCCGGCGAATCCTGCACCTGCGCCAATCCAACTTCCAACTCTGCCATATTCAACTGTTTTGCCATCATTTCACTCCTAAAAATAGATTGAACGCCCAGAGGCAAAAATTTAGAAACAAGGAAAAATCCGCGTCACCCGCGTTCATCCGCGTCCCCTTTCACCCCATTGCGTTGGGCAGCATCATACAACAGAGCGTCCACATCATCCAAAGTCAAACGGCCGTGATCCGCCATCGTTTTGATTTCATTCGTCAAATACTTAAGCTGCGCCTCATCCAGACACAACCCCAACTGCTCCGCCCGTCCCTTCACCGCGTTCCAACCAGTCAGCCGGTGGGCCACATGAATATAACGTGTCAGGCCAAAATCCTCTGGCCGCAAAATCTCATACGTCGCCGGATTATTCAGCACCGCTTTGGCATGAATGCCCGCTTTGTGCGTAAAACTGGCAAAGCCGGTGATGCTGTTATTGAAGGGAATATCCACCTGCACCAGCCGCGCCACCAGACTGTCCAGATTACGAATCAGCGGCAGGTGATACTTCTGCACCAGCCCCGGATCGGTGGCATACAACCGGGCAATCAGGCCACCCAACGGCGTAATACCGTTGCGCTCGCCAATGCCCAACACACTGGTATCAATGTGCGTGGCCCCCGCTTCCAGCGCCGCATACGCATTGGCAATGGCACAGCCCGCATCATTGTGCCCGTGAAACTCAATATCACAGGTCAATTCCCGGCGCAGGCGGGCCACCAGCTCATAAATCTGGCGCGGCGTGCCCACGCCCACCGTATCGGCAATACCCACCCGATGCACACCCAGCTCACACACCGCCCGATAAACGCGCACAATATCTTCCACGTCGCTACGCAGGCTGTCCTCAGTGCTAAAGCGCGTCTCCACCCCCTGACTGAGCAAATAGGCCACCACCTCCTGCGCCAAATCAAGAATCTGGTCAATGGTACGGCCGTGACTAAACTCCCTTAAATACGACGACGTGCCAATCACCACATCCACCCCTGCTACCCCCGTATCCACCGCTTTTTTGGCGTCTTCCAGGTTACAGCGTGTGTGTGTCAGGATTCTGGCGTTCAGCCCCAGCCGGGCAATGGTCACACAGTCGTGGTAACTCTCCGGCGAAGCCAACGGCGAGGTCAGTTCCAGATACTCCACGCCAAACGCATCCAACAGCGTAGCAATCTGAATCTTCTCGGCCGTCGAGAAAAACGCATTCACAAACTGCTCCCCCTCCCGCAACGTAGACTCAATAATGGCAAACTTTTCCAGACTCATAACAACTTCCCTCACAATTGACACGCCCTTCACATCACCGATATACTCATCCCATGAAGTTTGAGTGGGATGACAAAAAGGCGCGGGCAAATTTCCAAAAACACGGCATTGAATTTGAAACCGCCAAACATATTTTTGATGTCCCGGCCGTTGTGTTTGAAGACACACGGTTTGCATATAACGAAGAACGCTTCATAATCTTTGGTTACGTTGGCATTCAGCCGCTTGTAGTTGTTTACAGCTATGTTGATGATGAGACCATTCGGCTGATTTCAGCCAGAAAAGCAACAAACTATGAACGAAAAAAATACTTCTCATAAACCACAGACAGCTTGGGAACATTTTGAAGATATATCTGATGATGACATTGACCTCTCAGACATTCCCGAACTAACGGAAGAAGATTTCAAACGAGCAAAGCCGCTTGCTCAACACCTGGCCGAACGGGGCATTTCTTACCGCCCTGGTGATCCATACAGCGTGACTATTCATTACGAAGATGGAACTTCAGTCACACGTATCGTCACACCAGAAGCGGTCATTCTCGATCCCGACGTGCGCCGCTATTTCCCGGATTCCGAATCGGTAAACCGCACTTTGCGTTCGCTCATTGCTCTCATTCCTGAACATCATTAGTCACTCGACTAAAGACCCGAAGGGTTTTGGAAACCCTTCGGGTCTAAACGGTCTCTAATTCATCCAGTACCCCGGCAATTGCCTCAATCACCTGATCAATTTCCTCCCGACCAATCACCAGCGGCGGCGTCAGGCGCAACACCGTCGAACCGGCCGTGAGCGCCAAAACGCCTCGTTCCATCAGCCCGCGCACCACATTCATCGCCCGGATTTTTAATTCCACGCCCACCAGCAAACCCCTTCCGCGCACCTCGCGGATGAGGGGCGAGGGAATGGCGCGTAGTTGCTCCATCAGGTATACACCCAATTCGGCCGCACGGCCGTGCAACCCCTCTTGCTCCATTACATCCAGCACCACACGGGCGGCCGCGCAGACCAGTGGATTGCCGCCAAAGGTGGAGCCATGCACACCCGGCGACAGGTTCTGCACCCGCCCGCCAATGCCCACCGCACCCATGGGCAGGCCACCCGCCATCGCTTTGCCCAGGCAAATCAGGTCAGGCGTGATCCCCACTTGCTCGCAAGCAAACAGCGTTCCAGTACGGCCGTAGCCCGTCTGCACCTCGTCCACAATCAACAGCGCCCCCCGTTCATCACACAGCCGCCGCGCTGCCTGGAAAAAGGCCGGGTCGGCCAGGCGCACGCCCCCTTCCCCCTGCACAATTTCCAGGATGACGGCGGCGGTTTGTTCGGTCACGGCCGTGTCCAGCCGCGCCACATTGCCAAAGGGCACATGGCTAAAACCGGGCACGAGCGGCTGGAACGGCTCCCGGTAGTCAGGCTTGTGCGTGGCGGAAAGGGAACCAAAGGTACGGCCGTGAAAGCCGCGCATCATCGCTACCACCTCCGTCCGCCCCGTACTCAACCGGGCAAACTTCAACGCCGCTTCCACCGCCTCTGTGCCCGAATTGCACAAAAAGACGCGGTTCAAGTCGCCCGGCAAAATCCCCGCCAGCCGCGCCTGAAACTGCGCTCGCTGCTCGTTGTAAAACATCTCCTGGCAGGTGATCAAGGTCTGCGCCTGCCGGGAGATAGCCGTCACCACCGCCGGATGACAGTGCCCCACGTTGGCTACGGCCGTACCCGCCGCACAATCAATGTAGGCACGGCCGTCTTCATCCCACACCGTCACCCCCCGCCCGCGCGCAATGACGATCTCCCGTTTGCCGTAAACCCCACTGGTGAATGTGTTTTCTAGTGTAATTGTGTCCATTTTCAGTTTAGTAAGCAGTGAGCGGTAAGCAGTAAGCAGCACCTTCTTCTCTCCGCTCACTGCTCACCGCTCACCGCTCACTGCCCACTGATTACCGTCCCCACCCCATCCAACGCCCTTAACACCGGCCGTTCCCCCCGCGCATCGCCCAGGATGACGCGGGCAACACCGCCTTGCAGCACCTCCTGTGCGCCGAGCAACTTGATGCGCATTCGCCCCTGAGCGCAGCTTTGGGCAATGGGTTCAATCTCGTCCGTCGTCATCTGCCGGATGAGCGAGCTTTCATCGGGGAAGTGACGCAACAGGCCAGGCACGTTGGAAAGGATGAGCAGTTCGCTGGCGTGAATGGCCACGGCCGTAGCCGCCGCCGCCCGGTCACCATCTACATTCATCGCCTCGCCCTCATAACTGATCGCTGGGGGAGTCAGCACGGGCACAAAACCACCCGATAACAGGCCGTTCAATAATGCGGTGTTCACCTGCTCCACCCGTCCCGTCAGATTGTCACGGATGAGGCGGGTACGGCCGTTTTCCACCGCTTTGATCACCTCTTTGCGCGCGCCCTGCCAGAGACGGCCGTCCAGCCCACTCAGCCCCACCGCATTGACACCGCGCCGCTGCAACCGCTCCACAATGTTTTTATTCACCTGCCCGCAGTACACCATCTCAAAAATCTCCAGCGTCGCCCGGTCAGTCAGGCGGCTGGTGTAGCCAGACGGTGAGGTGACAAACTGCGGCGGATGGCCTAACGCCGCCGCCACCTGATTGGTCAGGTGCGAACCGCCATGCACCAGCACCACCCGCTGCCCCTCATGCACCAACTGCGCCACATCCGCGCACACCGCCTCATAATCAATCCCCTCGCTGCCACCCACTTTGATCACAATCATAATCGCCTCACTCGTTTGTAAGGGCGAGGCAGTTGGGGTCAACCGCCTCTGGCAAGACAAGGCCACACCCAACTGCCTCGCCCCTACCCTTCATAATTCCTAATTCATAATTCCTAATTCACACCGGGTGTAACCCGGTGTACTCCAGGCCTATCCGCTCCGGCCAATCCATCATCACATTCAGGCATTGCACGGCCGTGCCCGCCGCCCCTTTCATCAAATTATCCAGCGCACTGATCACCACCAGTCGCCGACTGTTTGGGTCGAGGGCAAAGCCAATGTCGCACCAGTTCGTGCCTGCCAGGATTTTCGGCTCCGGGTAGCGGTAAATCCCCTTGCGGTCATTCACCAGCCGGATAAACGGCTCGTCGGTATAGGCCGCCCGGAATAACTGCCACACCGCCTTCTCGTCTACGTCCCGGTTCAAAAAAACGTGCGCCGTACACAAGACGCCGCGCACCAGTTCTACGGCCGTCACCGAAAAATGCAGTTCCAACGGCCCCAACGCCTGCAACACTTCCGCTTGATGCCGGTGCCCGGTGGGGGCAAAGGAGCGCACCGCCCCACTCCGCTCCGGGTGATGGCTGGCGGCGCTGAAACTATTGCCCCCTTCAGAGGACCCCACCTTCAGGTCAACCACCACCCGCTCAATCCAGCCCACCTGGGCTAAGGGGGCCAACGCCAGATTCACGGCCGTGGCATTACACCCCACCCCACTCACATACCGCGCCCCCCGCAGCCGCTCCCGGTGCAGTTCCGGCAGCCCATACACAAAATCCGCCAACCAGCCCGGATTCGGATGCGGCTGCCCGTACCACTGCTCATACACGGCCGTGTCCCGCAGCCGGAAATCGGCCGAAAGGTCAATGATGCGTTCGACAAGGCTGGCAAACTGCTCAATTTGGGCAGCAGCACGGCCGTGTGGCAGCGCCAGAAACAGCACATCACACGGCTCTAATTCCTCCACCGCACAAAATTGCAGCCGGGTGGTACCGCGCAGGTTGGGATGAACCCCATGCACATACCGCCCGGCATATTGCTGCGACGTCACCTGCGCCACCACCACCTGTGGATGCGCCAACAGCAGCCGCAGCAGTTCACCTCCTACATAGCCGGAACCACCGACGATGCTTACTTTGATCATGAGTTACTCTCCTGACGTAATCCGTAATCCGTGACCCGTAGTCCGATTACGGATTACGTTTTACGGATTACGAAATCCACAATCCGCCCCGGAATATCCACCCCCGTCGGGGCGATGCTGTTGCGGAACTCCATGGTGTGGTTAACCTCATTCACCAGCAAACGGCCGTCCGCCGTTTCCAATAAATCAATGGCCACAATGCCACCGCCAACGGCCGTCGCCGCTGCCCGCGATAGGGCATCAATTTCCGGCGTCAGCGGGCAGTTCTCCGCCCGCCCACCCCGCGCCGTGTTCGTAATCCAGTGCGCAGAGTGGCGGGTGATGGCGCAAATCGTCTCGTCGCCGACAACAAACGTGCGAATGTCGCGCCCCGGTTTGTCTACGTACTCCTGAATGTAAAAAACGGAGTGCTGGTAAGACCCCAACGTCGCTTTGTGTTCCAAAATCGCCTCCGCCGCTTCCCGGTCATTCACCTTCGCCAACAGCCGCCCCCAGGAACCGACCGCCGGTTTCAGCACCACCGGGTAGCCCATCTGCTCAATGGCGTCCAGGGCGCTTTCCGGCGAGAAAGCGATCTGCGTACACGGCGAGGGCACACCGGCCCGCGCCAGCGCCAGCGTCGTCTCCAGTTTGCTGCCACACACCTGCACCACCTGGGCCGTATTCACGCAAGGAATCCCCCACGCGCCCCAGATTTGCAGGCAGGCCAGCGCCGCCGTGTGGCTGACACAGCGGTCGAGGATGACGTCAAAACGTAGCCACTCATCGGGACACATCAAGTTGAGCACGGCCGTGCGCGCATCAATCAACTCATGCACCAACCCACGCCGCTCCATCGCCTCAATGAGCAGCTTCTCCTCCACACGGATTCGGGAATACAGAATACCTGCTTTCATGTCGTTTACTCGTGACCCGTAATCCGTAATCCGTGACCCGTACTCGGATTACGAATAACGGATTACGAACTACGGATTACGATTCTCACTCCCCCCAATCCTCTGCCACTTCCGGGGCCAGTTCCAATTGCAGCGGGTGGGTGCCGGTCACTTCCAGTTCCACGCCGCAGTCGGGACATTCCAGGATTTCGCCGGGCAAGACGGCCGTGCCCGCCGCCACCTCTCCACCACACTCCGGACATTCAAAATTGTTCATTGTTTTACTCCTTAAAATCGTTCGTAGTAGGCGATTCATCGCCGTTCAGAAGGCGATGAATCGCCTACTACGAACCCATAGCGAAATAAAAAGCGGGCTTACCGCCGTTCCGGTAAGCCCGCCTGATACACCCTTTTAACCTTTTCGCTTTCAGGGCACAGCGCAGCACACCAGAACCGGCGGCGGTTTGGCCTTCTTGCCCTTCTTGAGTTCCAGCGAAAAGTTTGTGTTCATGACAAATAAAAAAGCCCCGCCAGTTATCTGGCGGGGCTTTGTGGTACAAACGAATGTTGGGAACGCACAACGTCCAGATAACCTATTGGTTTCTGTAGCCCTTCTTGCTCTTCTTGGAGACAATGATTGGTGTGTTTGCGTTCATCATGCGCGGAAGTGTAACAGGGCATGGGGGATTGTCAACGGCCGTGTCCCAAGTTCTGCCAAAATAACCAATCACACTGTCCAGCCATCGGTCATTGTTCACAAAAATCAGCACCACACCCCAACCTCTGCGCACTTCTACCCTTCCTTGCATAAGACATCTGTCAGGTCTTAACATAAACGAAAAATGCTGTATAATGGTCGTACTTTGCATAATGTTGCTTCATTTGAACTGCCTGCTGCGGTGAACGAGCCGGCGGTTGATCAATCGGGAGGCTAAGATGATGGCGAAAAAAATGACGGCAGGATTACTGGCAGTGTTGGTCTTGTTCGCGGCAGTTAGTGTGGCCTGGGCGCAAACGCCGCGCCCCACGCCCACCAATGTCCCCCCACCCGGTGGCGGCGGCGACAGCTCGCAGGTTGATAATCAGCGCGGCTCCATTTCGGGTTTTGTGTATGAGGACGTTAACGGCGACGGCCGTTGCGTAGGCACCGGTGTGACGGGCGAAAACCCCATTCAGGGCATTGATGTACGTTTTGTCAGCAGCGACCGACAAACGGTGATCACCCATTACTCAGGCGCAAAAGGAGACTTTGGCCTGTATGCCGCCGGTCAGAGCTACTGGGAAGTGACGGTTCAGCCCGCCGCCGGCTGGACGGTAACCACACAAAGCACCATCTACGTGCCCGTATACCCAGAAAGTCTGAACCATGCCAATATCAACTTCTGCCTCACTAGAGGCACGAACGCCGTCATCCGGCTGCCTGGCGCCAGCGGCACAATCTTGCTGCCGGAATCCGGAGCCAGCCACGCCGAACGGCAGGCCGCGCAGGTACAGGCCATATGGCAGGGATTGACGCTGTTTACGGCCGTGATCGGACTCGCCCTCATCGGCAGCGGCCTCTACCTGCAATGGCGGCAACGTAAAACAACAAGCTGACAAATAAAAAACCTCTGGCCTGACCAGAGGTTTTTTTATGGGGACAGCACACGGCCGTCTGGAGGTATTTTTGTTTCGGGGATTTGGGCAATGATCTGGCGGGCCACGCCAATGACGGCAATCGGCGAGGTCATCATCTCTTCAAAACGGCCGTCTAACATCACCACCGGCTCCACTTGCATAATCACCCGGCGCAAAGCCGAAAGCTCCCCTTTCAATCGCCGGTTTTCTTCCTGGATGATATTGAGCATAGACAAATACTCCTGGTTCTTCAGGATTTCGTGAGGTCTAGCGTAATGCCTAAATTCTCTTTGGTCACGTTTCACGCATTACAGAATGTCAACCCCCTGAACTCCCAAAGAGCCATATTCCTTATCTTCAGACAGCCACACTTTCTAACTTGACCGGCTCAAAAGGAACACGGCCGTTGCCACTGCCCGCCACTTCTGGCAGCACCGCTCCTAACGCGGGCGTCATTACCACAGGCGCCGGCCATTCCCAATCGGCCAACACTGACAACGCATGGTAAGCCGTCAGGTCTAGCTGCAACGGCGTCACCGATGCATACCCCTGAGCCAATGCACCCACGTCCGTCCCTTCTTTGGGCACCCCGGTGGGGCGGTCGCCGCCGATCCAGTAATAATCGTTACCACGTGGGTCCTGGCGTTTATCCAGCCGGTCACGGTACACCCGCAAACCCTGGCGTGTCATCTGCACACCCTGGAGTTCACTCATAGGCAGATTCGGCACGTTCACGTTGAGAAAAGTGCGTTCCGGCAACCCTTTCTCTATGACGGTTTGCACCACCTGGCAGGCCACTTCCACAGCCAGGCCATAATCCAATTCCCACGAGCTAACACCCCGACCATCCAGCGACACGGCCACGCCGGGCACACCCCAGATGATGCCTTCCATCACGGCCGTGACCGTACCCGAATACGTCACATCATGCCCCAGATTAGCCGACGTATTCACGCCAGATACCACCAGATCAATTTTTTCATTCAACAGCCCCATCAACGCCAGCGCCACACAATCGGAAGGGGCGCCATCACTGGTAAAGGCCGAACTGCCATCCGCCAGCTTCACCCGGCGCACCCGCAGCGGCCGATTCAGCGTCTTCACATGCCCACCACCCGACCAATCATGATCCGGGGCTAACACACTCACTTTACCCAAACGGCGCATACCTTCAGCCAAAGCCAACAACCCTGGCGCCGTCACGCCATCATCGTTTGTTACTAAAATGTGCATCTTTTTTCTCCTTCTATTCATACAGGTGACAGCGTAACCCCAACCCGTTAAACAAGAGTCAACAGCCAGTTAAGAGCTTGCTAAGGTTTGGTTAACAACTCTTTAACCAGGCAAGACGGGACCGGTTTGTGCAAACCGGTCCCGTCTGCTAAATTCACGCCATGTATGAACGCGCTTTTCGCATCCGCCACTATGAATGTGACGCCTACGGCCATGTGAACCACGCTAACTACCTGCGCTATATGCAGGAAGCGGCGCTGGATGCTTCGGCGACGGTGGGTTATGACATCTCCTGTTACCAGCAAATGCAGCGCCACTGGCTGATTCGGGAGACAGACGTGACTTTTTTACGGCCGTTACACTATGGCGATACGGCCGTTATCAAAACCTGGGTGCAAGACTTTCGCCGGGTGCGCTCCCGTCGCGCTTATGAAATCCGGCTAGATGGCAGTGGCGAACTGGTGGCCCAGGCGCACACCGACTGGGTTTTCCTGGACAGCCAGACTTTGCGCCCGGCAACCATCCCAGACGAGATGATCCTGGCCTTCATGCCGGCTGGCATACCGACGCAAGCGCCGCGCCGCGAACCGTTTCCGGCAGCGCCGCCGCCGCCGCCGGGCCAGATCACCACCCGTCCCACCGTTCGCTGGCGGGATATTGATGCTGCCGGCCATGTCAACAATGCCATGTATCTGGCCTATATTGAAGATTGCAGCCTGCAATCCCTGGCTGCTTATGGCTGGCCTATCGGGCGTCTGATGGAAGCCGGCTTTGGCATCGTCGCCCGGCGTTACCGCATTGAATACAAACAACCGGCCTTGTTAGATGAAGAACTGGAAGTCGCCACTTACATCAGCCATGTGAAACGGGCCACGGCCGTGCGCCATTGCACCATCACCCGCCTTCACGATCAGGCGTTGCTGGCGCAGGCTTGCATCACGGCCGTGTGCGTAGACCTGACTACCGGCCAACCCCGCCGCATTCCAGCCGACTTTCTGGCCGACATTTCCCCCCACATTGCAAAACCAGATCAGCATCCAGGTCTGCCCAAATGACCAGGTTGCACATATGCCCAAATCCTAAATCAAACCACTTATGAATACCAAACGAATAGACCGTCGCCTGATCACCATTCTGCTCATTGTTTTTGTAAACATCCTGGGCGCTTCCATGGTACTGCCGGTATTGCCTTTGTATGCACTACGCCGTTTTGAGATGGAGCCGCAGGTCATCACCCTGCTTGGCGCTTCCTTTTTCCTGGCACAAGCCATTGCCAGCCCATTCCTGGGGCGATTGTCAGACAGATACGGCCGTGTGCCCATCCTCATCGTCTCGCAAATTGGCACGGCCGTTAGTTTTGTGATAATTGCCCAGGCACAGTCGGTGGCCTTGTTGTTTGCCGCCCGCATCCTCGATGGCATTACCGGCGGTAATATCATCGTCGCCCAGGCCTACATCACCGACATCACCCCGCGCGAAAAGCGCACCCAATCATTAGGGCTGGTTTTTGCCGCTTTTGGCCTAGGTTTTGTATTTGGCCCCGCTTTAGGTGGGCTGCTGTCCGGCCTGTTTGGCCCGGCTGTCACCTTTTACCTGGCGGCGCTGGCAGCCACGGCCGTGGTCATTATGACTTACTTCACTCTGGACGAAACCCTTTCCCCCGAACAGCGGCAACAGAACCGTCAGCGTGGCCGCGGCAGCCTATCAATCCGGCATATCCTCCTCAATTATCCTCTGGTAATCGTTTTGCTGCTGACCTTTGTGGGCCAATTTGCATTAGGTCTTTTACAATCCACCTTTGCTTTGTATGGCGCCGCTGTCCTGTTTGCCGGTTACACACAGCAAATTACTGACCTGGGCATCGGTCTGCTGCTCACCGTTGTCGGCGTCACGCAACTGATCACCCAATTACTGATTTTGCCCCGCGCACTTAAGCGATTTAATGAAACCCTTATCATCGCTTTGGGACTGATCATCCGGGCTGTGGGTTTGTTCATTTTTGCCGTGATCACATCGCCCTGGTTGGGCGCGTTTGGCAGCATCTTTTTTGCCATGGGCATGGGGCTGCTCATGCCTCCCCTGCAATCAGCAGCTACACGCTCGGTAGATGATGAAATACGCGGCGAGGTATTGGGTGTGAACCAGTCGGTGGTGAGCATATCCACCATCATCAGCACGGCCGTCTCCGGCACCATATTTGCGCTCAGCCCCACCCTGCCCTATGAAGTTGGCTTCTTGTTATCCATCCTCACCCTACCCCTGGTTCTGGTCTTGCACAAGGTCATGCCGCCCGAAAAAGCAGGCGCTGCGCCAACGGCCGTGTCTTCATAACCTCGTCTGCCGTTCGCTAATGTGCCCAAAATAGAGCCACCCGTAACAGATGTAAAATAAAACACAGTGTGTGGCGACGGCCGTTTTATAATGACAGTCTTGCCGAAGTAGTATTTCAGCAAACTTTAGTAACTGCACAGCGACACCCGGTTTTCGGGGCGGGCGCCAGACACTCGGTAACGACTATCTAAAAACGAAAGAGCGTTCTGCATCGTACCCGGCGCTGCTAAACATGTGATCTGACATGACAATTTTTGCCACTCTCCTGCTGGCACACTTGCTCGCAGATTTCCCATTACAAACCAACCGCATCTTTCGCATGAAAATTCAGGGAGCGAAAGGGCTAACCCTGCACGTCCTCATTCATGTGCTGGTAACGGCCCTTCTCATCCGCAATTTCTGGCAGGTATGGACTACGCTGCTCATATTGGGTGTTTTGCACTACCTGACGGATTGGGCCAAACTGCGTTACGCGAACGATCCCCTCACCCCCGGTTTTGTGTTAGACCAGGCCGTCCACATCATCACCCTGATCGTCATCACAGTCTTAACCCCGCAAATAATGCCCGTCTTTCCGCTCTGGTTCCTCATACCGGCCATTGTGTTAGCCACCATTCCGGCGCTGCTTACCTTTGGCTACGTGTGGGCTTCCGACCAATGCCGGGCCAACATGCCGCGCCCATTGGTTTCTACAACCACCATCCAATGGGCATGTGACCAACTTCTGCCACTGTCTCAGAAAACCGGATGGGTCATTGTGGCTGTGTTAATTGGCGCAGGGCTGTTGGTGGTGGCTTAGAAAGGGGCCGGAAACCGGGCAATTGAAGCAGCCAATTACTCGATTTCTAATAACCCGGCGTAGGTGAGGGCGTTCCCCCTGGCAGTGGCGGCGTATTGGTGGCGCCCGGGTAAGGGTTGCCCGGCGGTGTGGCGGTAGCCGGTGGCGGTGGGCTGGTAGCGCCCGGCGTGGTTAACGTGCCGGTAGGCGTGATGGTGGGGGTAGACGGCCGTGTCCCTTCTGGCGTCGTCGTGAATAAACCGGTCGGTGTAACTGAGGCTGTGCCGGTTGTGGTAGCTGTTAACGTGGGCGTACCTGTGCCGGTTACGGCCGTGCCCGTCCCCGCAGGCAACGCTGTATCTGTAGCGCCGGGCAGCAGCGTCGCTGTGGCCTGACCGGTGGGGCGCGGTGTGTTACTAGGGCCAATTGTGGGGAACAAGGGCGTGCTGATACCGCTGAGCAAAAAGGCAGCCGGATCGGCCGTCGTCGCCACCAATGGATTCGGCTGCACAATGCGTTCCACCTGTAAATACCACACATCCATTGTTTCCGGGGCTTTACCACAACCATATGGCCCACTGCGCAGCCGCCAGATACCTTCCACCATCAACGTTGTGCCCGGCCCGGCTAACGCCAACGGCCGTTCAAACCCCTGCGCATTCAATTGCAACCCTTCGGACACCAGTGACCACTGAAAAACCGGCCCATTAAAAAAGTCACATTCCGGCGGCGACAGTGGCAGATAATAACCGGTGACACGAATCCGCTGGTTCAGGTAGGCCGCCGCATTTTCGCTCAGTTCTGGGAAGGTGACGAGCTGCGGCTGTCCACTGATGACCAGGGCAATAGCTGTCGGTTCACTGCGAAACGGCCGTAACGACCGCACCTCGCCTCGCAGCAATAAAAGCGCCGTCGTCACACACAGAGCTAAACCCAACAGCGCCGCTAAAGCCGTCAGCAGCAGCGGGCCGTGCGCCCGGCGGGTCGTCGGGGTGGCTTCATCTTCGTTTAGTAATTGGTCATCGGTCATTGGTTATCGGTCATTGATCATTGGTGATCGGTTTTTTCGGGCCCTTCGCGGATCATCGCAGTTTCAACTTGGGCAGGCGTGTACCACGGTGATGCACCCACCACTCCACTAGCAGCACCACAAAGGCCAGCGCCAGCAGCCAGGGCCAGAACTCACGCTGGCCGACAGCGCCTTCGTCGGCGGTAGTTACGGCCGTTTGCCCTGCCTGCACCATCGCCGCCGGTAAAATAGCGGATTCGGTCGGATTGAACAAATTCACGGCAAAACTACCGGCGGGGCGCTCCTCACCAGCCACGCCGCCATCCCGCAGCCGCACCTGGTACAGTCCCAACTGGTCTGTCTCGGCAAAGATTACCTGGCCTTCGCCCACCTCCATGCGCCAGACTGTGCCATCGGGTTTAATGACGGTTACGGCCGTGCTGCTGGCCCCCGGCATAATGGACACCGGCTCACCCGGCTGCAAACCGGTCGGCGCGTCAAACGCGCGCCCCGGGCTGAGCCAGCCGGTAATGTTCGCCATCAAAATAGGAAAAGCAATTTGCAGCGGCAAATCGGAATCACGCAAATCAAAGTTGAGCAGCGCCACGCGGTAGCCGCCGTGCTGCCCAATTTGCAGCAGCGGCCCACCCTGCGCCTGCACCAACGTTTGCGCCCAGGGTGCATCCACATTTTGGGCCGCACGCACATTTACATTACGCCAATCCACAAATTGCAGCAGGGGCGAATCGGTCAGGCGGATAGCCACCGTGTCGGAAAATATGCCATTCACCGTAAACAAATCACCGCCGCCGCCCGATTGCGGGTTGATGATGAGCATATCAGCAGCGGGCGGTGGCTGTGGCAAAGGCACACCATCAAACACATACAGATCAAAGGCGTTCTCGCCATTTTCATTGAGCAAATCGCTGCCGGGGGTGGTCTTAAACGCCTCCACACCGGGCAAGACGCCAAACACCTGCTCCAGAAACAAATTGCCCTCCGTCACCAGCAAGGCGCGGTTGCTGACGCCGCCTTCATGCACCGCCCAGGCAGTATCGTCCAGCGGCAGATTATCGCCCTGATGGTTGGAGAGATGGGCCTGGATCACGGCCGTGTCCGGCGGCAGCAACCAGGTGACATTGGCCGTACTTTGCCCTGGAACCGTCACCCGGCGTGCATCAAACAAGGCGCCATCCAGCGCAATAGTCAGCAGCGCCTCCCGGTCAATGATGCCCTGGTTGGTCACACTGGCAAACAGTTCAATGCCTTCACCGGTAGTGCGCGTCGCCAGGGCTGAAATTGCCAGATTTTCGCCGCTGCCGCCCACCGGCACATACACCAGTTCGGCCGGTAATGGCGGCAAATTAGCCGGCAAACCGCCGTCAGAAATAAGAATGATTTTGGCGTTTTGGAAACCCTGCGCTGCCCCGGACGCCAGGGCAAAAGCAGCCGTCCAGTCAGCCGGGCCATTTTCCGGCTGCGCCTGGTCAATGGCCTGACGCAGGGCAGTTTTATCGGTAGTGGGAGGGGTGAGCACAAGTGGCGTTTGCCCCGCCAGGATGAGCGTCATCTGGTTGCCGCCGCCCAGGTCGTTGACCAGGCGGCGAGCTTCAGCCTGGGCCGCCGCAAAACGAGTGGGATCAGCGTCGGTGGCCTGCATTGAAGCGGAGCCATCCAACAAGACGACCACGCTGCTGTTGACGAGGGAGGGCACGGGCAGAAACGGCCGTGCCAACGCCAACACCAACAAGCCCAGGATAAGCAGTTGTAAAAAGAGCAGCAAATTGCGCCGCAGTTTTTGCCAGGGGGCATTTGCCTCCCGGTCGCGCAGCAGCTTTTGCCAGAGCAAGGTGCTGCTGACCATCATCTCCCGCCGCCGCAAACGCAGCATATACAGCAGGATGATGGGCGCTGCCAGTAAACCGAGTAGCAAAAAAGCAGGAGCCAGAAATGCCATGCGGCCTGTAGATTACCATAGAACGGGTAATTGAGTAATTGGGTAACGGGGTAATTGGGTAATTACTCAGTTACCCAATTACTCCCCTGTCGGGCACACGGCCGTCGGATAAGCTGCTCGATCCAGCGACCAGGGTTCGGCATACCAGAGCAGGTACGCCGTCAGGTGCTGTGGCCAATAGCTGTCTTCGTGTGCGCCTTCGTTAAGGACCCAGGTGTGGGGGATGCCCTGAGCGGTCATATCTTCATGCAGTTGTTCCGTGTTCGGCCGTAGATAATCCCGGTCGCCAATGTCCAGATAAATGCGCAAATCGCCCAGGTCGTTGCTCAAGGCGGTGTACTGCGGGTTAATGTCTGGCCCGGCGTGGGAGTCAATGAGGGCGGCGCTGTGCCCGCCCACGCTGACAAACTGCTCCGGGTGGCGGAAGGCAATTTCCAACGACCAATAGCCGCCCCGCGACAAGCCGCCAATAGCTCGCCCCGCCGGCTCGGCCCAGACGCAGTAAGTTTGCTCGATGTAGGGAATCAGGTAATCCAGAATATGCGCCTCGTAAGAGTTTGGCCCGCCGGAGGTGCTGTTAGCAATCCAGCCGCCGTCCACCATCACCAGCAGCATGGGGGGAATGAGGTTCTGCTGGATGGCGACTTCGGCGGCTTCGTCCAGCCCGTAATTGTCCCAGGCGCTGTCATCCTGGCTGTTGCCGCCAAAAAGGTAGATGACGGGGTAGACACGGCCGTCCAGCCCATAACAAGGTGGCAGATAGACGCGATAGCTACTTTCGCCGGTAAACTGGCTGGGGAACAGGCCGGTTTGCATTTGCCCCGGTGGGCAAGGTGTGGGCGTCAACGTGGGGGTAACGGTGGTGGCGGTAGCTACGGCCGTCGGTGCGGGTGGTGGCGAGCTGGTAAAGGTGGGCGGGATGGTGGGGGTGGGCGCACCGGTGACGCCGGGAGCAACCGTAGGCGTGGGCACACCTGTTGGTATATCGGTGGGTATGATGATGGAGAGAGCGACGGCCGTTGGTAAAGGCTGCGGCGCTGACGAACAGGCCACCCCACCGCACAGCACCATGAGCGAGGCAAATAACAGTATACGCATCTGTCCATTATCGGATCAGTTAGCAAAATTGCCACCTGCATTTTATTACCAACAGCAATTCTCAATTTGGCTTGTTAGAGCCGATAAATCTGCACACTTCAGCGGCTAAAAATAGTCGGCGAAGGCCGACTTTGCCTTCTGTTGCCGCGATTTTAATCGCCGGGTTTTGTCATATTCCGAAATTGCTGGCGCAATAGGTAGCACATTTGTTCTATACATGGTATACTTCTTCTCCCGGTGCAGGCCGGGTAAACATTTTCCGTCAATCAGTTTTTCACAACAAAGGAGAGTTCCCATGCAAGTTGTAAAAAGTTACCCCGATGGCATTTTTTGTTGGGTAGATTTGGCTACTACCGACCCGGCAGGCGCTAAAGCATTTTATGCCGCCTTATTTGGTTGGGAGAGTGAAGACCAGCCCCTTGAGGGCGGCGGCGTTTACACCACCTTGCGCCTGGGAGGATACCGCGTGGCCGGTATGGGCGAAATGCAGGCAGAAATGCAGGCGCAAGGTATCCCCTCGCACTGGTCTTCTTACGTCAAACACGACGATGCAGATGGCGTGGCTGAGCGGGTGGCCGCAGCAGGTGGTATTCTTCTCTTCCCGCCGATGGATATCATGGAAGAAGGGCGCATGTTGCTGGCCCAAGACCCGACGGGCGCGGTATTTGGCGTCTGGCAACCAATGCGCCACACCGGCGCAGAACTGGTGAACCAGCCCAATACCCTGGTTTGGAATGAATTACAAACCAGGAATACCGCCGCTGCCCAAGAGTTTTACAAATCGGTGTTTGGTTGGGAACCACAGGTGGATGCGCCCAGTGGGTATGTGATGCTTGCCGCGGACGGCCGTCGCCAGGCCGGCCTGATGCAAATGGATGAATCCTGGGGTGATGTGCCCCCCAATTGGGCTGTCTATTTCCAGGTAGAGGACGTTGAAGCCTACCAGTCCAGAGCGCAAGAGTTAGGCGCTAACATTCTGGTGCCCGTCACACAAGCCGGGGAGATGGGCAACTTTGCCGTTATTCAAGACCCCCAAGGCGCTGTTTTCACCATTATGAAATTCAATGGGCCATCCGATCCGCCGCCGGGTTATTAGAAGGTAATTGGGTAATTGGGTGATTACCCAATTACCCAACTACTCCTTCTCCACCAACGCCACCGCTCCCCACAACGGCGCATCATCGCCCAAAGCCGCGGGCACAATGTCAAATTGCACCTGCGGCAGCGCCGTTTGGTGGGCGGTCTGGCGGACTGTTTTCCACCACACCTCCCCTGCTTTTGTCACGCCGCCGCCCAAAATAATGCGCTGCGGGTTCATCAGATTGGCGGCATTGCCAATGCCCACCCCCAATGCCCAGGCGCCCCGCCGCAAGATGGCCAGCGCGACCTCATCTCCCCAGGCCGCCATTTCGGCGACATCATGCCCGGCTATTTCATTACCGGGCATCGCCAACGCTTCTGCCAGGTCAGCCGCCATGTAGGGACCGGAGGCGAGCCGTTCCACGCAGCCCTGTTTGCCACACAAACAAAGCGGCCCATCAGGGTCAACGGCCGTATGCCCAATTTCGCCCGCCATGCCGTTGTGTCCTCGATACGGCCGTCCACCCAAAATCCAGCCGCCACCCACCCCCGTACTCACCGTGATGTACAGCAAATCGGCCAGACCTTGCCCCGCCCCAAATCGCCATTCACCGAGTGCGGCTACATTGGCATCATTGTCTATGCGAACCGGCGCGGCGAAAATCTTTTCCAACCGTTGCTGCAAAGGTATCTCTTCCCAACCGGCTACGTGGTGAGAGAGGCGTACCAACCCTGTGTGGTAATCGGCTGGGCCGCCAAAACTGACGCCCACGGCCGTGGCCCTTTGCCCCGCCAGCACCTTCTGCGCCAACGCTGCCATTGTCGCCAGGTCAACCTGCGCATTGCCATCTGCCGGGGAGTAAACCCGCTGGTGTGCCTGCCAGGTGAGATCATGTGTGTGATACACAGCATCCGCCACCATCCCCGCCGTCAACTTCGTCCCTCCAAAATCCAATGCCAGAATCATTCCCATTTTGCACCTCGCCGCTATACTTGAGTGTCAGGTGTCAGGTATCACGTGGCCTGACACACAACAGATGATGCACCTATGTTAGCGAATCGCCTGCGAAAACGACAACGCCATTTGCAAAAATGGGCCAGGCGGCAGGATATTGCCTGCTACCGGCTGTACGAACGAGACATCCCCGAATACCCGGCCATTATTGACTGGTATGATGGCGCAGTAGTGGCCTGGCTCTACGGCCGTGCCCGCGACGAAACGCCCGAACAACAGGCCAACTGGCGGGCGCACACCCTGACCGAAATTCAGGTCGGACTAGAAGTAAGCGCCGCCCAGATTTTTGTTAAGGAACGGGCGCGGCAGCAAGGGCTGGACACGCAGTATGAACGGCTGGCGCAAACGGGGCACACGCGGTTGGTACGGGAGCAAGGGCTGGTTTTTGAAGTAAACCTGAGCGATTACCTGGATACGGGCCTCTTCCTCGACCACCGGCAGACGCGGGCGCTGGTGCGGGAACGGGCCGCCGGAAAACGGGTGCTGAACCTGTTTGCTTATACGGGATCGTTTACGGTGTATGCAGCGCACGGCCGTGCCCATTCCACCATCACCGTTGACCTCAGCCAGACCTACAGCGAGTGGACGGCGCGCAATCTGGGGCATAACGGCTTTGCTGTGGGCAAACAGCATCGTCTGGTGACGGCCGACTGCCTGCAATACCTGGCGGACGCCGCCGCTCGCGGCGAACAGTATGACCTGATCATTTGTGACCCACCTACCTTTAGCAATTCCAAACGGATGCGGCAGGCGTCCTTTGCCATTGACCGTGATCATCCGGCATTGATTCAAGACTGCCTGCGTCTGCTGGCACCCGGCGGTGAACTCTTTTTCAGCACCAACGCCCGCCGATTCAAACTGCATCCCACGGCTACACCTTCATCCGTTACCTGCACCGAACTCACCCCCCAAACCATCCCCGAAGATTTTCACAACAAACAGATTCATCGCTGCTGGCGGCTGCAAAAAGCTGGTTAATAGGACGGCAATTGGCTGGCGACTACCGGCAACCGGCAACTTGCAATTTGCCACTTACCACCTTGCTGCCGACATCTTCCGTAGCCTGCCAAAACCTGTTAAACTATCAATCATGTTCACAGATCCATTGGAAGGGTGGTTGTGGCAAACACCACTGCCCTTAAGCAAAGAACTGCTGGCCTATTCACAAACGGCCGTACTGGACGATGTGCAGCAGTTGGCGGCTTTTGGCGGCACGGCCGATCCCCGGCTGGTAACGTTCTGGCAGGACACGGCCGTGACCACACAGCCTACCAATCCTTTCCGCTACGAACGGCGCACCATTGCCATTGCGGCGCTGGCGCTCATCGCCATTCGCCATGACGACACCGCCGCCGTTGATAGCCTGCGCCAGTTGACTTACCACACCCTGTCAGAAGTGCGTGAACTGGCCGTCCATTACCTGGGGCGGGCCTTTACGGAGGCAGGACGCCCGTTTCCCGACGCCATCCTCAACGACATGACCCTCATCGCCCGGCAAGACGATGCCTTTGCCCCCCGTTTCCAGGCGCGGCGCATCCTGCAAGTGGTCGGGGAACCGGTACCGCTGGATAACCCCCACGGCGTGTATGACCTGAAAGTGATACCTTTACGCAACCGGCGTATTTATCGCACCATTGCCATTCGTTCGGAACAAACGCTGCGCGACTTGCAACGTTTCATCCAACACGCTTTCGAGTGGGACAACGACCACCTCTTTTCGTTTTACATGAATGGACGGAAGTATGACGGCCGTTACCGTTTCTCCTGCGCCCACGAACAAGACCGCCCCCCCTGGGCCTTTGAAGCCATCATCGGCGAGCTAGGGCTGGTGGGAGGACACCATTTCCTCTACCACTACGACTACGCTGCCGACCACCTCTTTGATATTGAAGTCATCGCCATTCGCCCCCTCGTCCAGGCCGGCAACTACCCCCGCCAGATTGACATTCACGGTAAAGCGCCAGCGCAGTATGCCCATAATCCGTAGTCCGTGGTCCGTAATCCGATTTCGGGTCACGGATCACGGGTCACGGGTCACGGATTACCGTTTTACCTCTCCCCCCACTCCCGCTATAATCCCCAGGCAACCCGACTTACCTCACAAGGAGTAATTGCGTGGATACCGGCCTGAACGAACGAGATTGGAACCTGCTCCTGAAGCGCATCACTGACGGCAAATGCACCCCTTTTATCGGGCCGGCCGTTAACAACGCCTATATGCCTACCCGCCGGGCCATCGCCACACAGTGGGCCGCCGAATATGGCTATCCCCTTGAAAATGGCGACCTGGCCCGCGTAGCCCAATATCTGGCCATTGAGAATGATCCCTATTTCCCGCATGACGAACTGCTCAAACAGATAGAAGTGGCCCAAAAACCTGACTTCACTGCCGCCAACCAGCCCCATGCTGTACTGGCCGATTTACCTTTACCCATCTACATCACCACCAACTACGACAATCTGATAACGGACGCCCTGACCCATCGCCGGAAAGAACCACGCCGCGAATTGTGCCGCTGGAACCCTTACCTGCTGCGCTCCCACCCATCTATGCTGGAAAGCGGCTACCAGCCTACCCCGTCCAATCCACTGGTTTACCATTTGCACGGGCACGCTGATTCGCCTGAATCTATAGTACTCACCGAAGACAATTACCTGGACTTCCTGGTCAATATCTCTTCCAATGAATACAACCTGCCACCGCGCATCCAACAATCGCTTACGGATTCCTCCCTCCTGTTCATCGGCTACCAGCCAGGGGATTGGGACTTCCGCGTTTTGTTTCGCGGATTGGTAGCCGCGGCTCAGGGTGACTTGCGCCGCATCAGCGTGACCGTACAGTTGCAGCCACTGCCCGAAGATGCAGCCGAACCTGCCAAGGAAAAGGTGCAGGAATACCTGAGCAAATATATTGACCTGACCGACCGGCAAATGCGGGTGTATTGGGGTACGGCCGAACAGTTTCTTGCTGAATTGAGTCGGCGGCGCCAGGGAACGGCATCTGCTCCTCAGGTAGCTACTGTTCAACCCACCATTGACCTGATGCGGCTGCAAAGCAATCTTAGCGATGCCTTCAATCTGCAAGAACTGCGGCAAATGGCCCAATACGATTTGCGGATTGATTATGAAACTTTTTCCGACACCAAACCGGCTTTTATCTTACATCTGGTCACTTATATGCAGCGGCGCGGCCGCCTGTATGAACTGGCAGAAGTATGCCAGCGGGAACGGCCGCATTTGCAGTGGCTGTAAACCGTAATCCGTAATCCGTGACCCGTAATCCGACGGGTTACGGGTCACGGGTCACGGGTCACGATAAAAAAATGGTAGATACCACACCCAACCCCTACGTCGGCCCACGGCCGTTTGAGCGAAAAGATAGCGCCCGGTTCTTCGGCCGTGACCAGGAGGCGCGGGAACTGCTATCGCTCATTGTCGCCAATCGCATGGTGGTGTTTTATGCCCAGTCCGGCGCCGGTAAAACCTCGCTGCTCAACGCCCAGGTTGCCCCTCTGCTGGAAGCCGAAGGCTTTGAAGTATGGCCGTTTGCCCGTGTGCAAGGGCCAGAAATCAACAGCCCTGACCCGGCCGAGATTAACAATATCTACGCCCTTTACGCCCTATTCAGTTGGGCAGGAAATGAAGGCGACACGGCCAATTGGGCCAACCAGACCATCCCCGCCTACCTGCAAGCCCATCCCCTCACCCAGGATGAAGCTGGTTATGAGCAGCCGCGCGTCCTCATTTTTGACCAGTTGGAAGAGTTATTTACCGCGTATCCCGCGCGTTGGCAAGAGCGCGAAGGTTTCCTGAACCAGATCGCCCGCGCCCTGGACAATGACCCGCTGCTACGTGTGGTTTTTTCCCTGCGGGAAGATTATGTGGCCCAGCTAGACCCCTACGCCCATTTACTGCCGCGCAATCTAGGTGTGCGTTTCCGCCTGGAACGAATGCGCCCGGAAGCGGCGCTGTCCGCCATTCGCAGCCCATTGCGGGAGACGGAGCGCAACTTTGCCCCCGGCGTGGCCGAGCAGTTGGTGGAAGATTTACGCGCCGTGCGCGCGGAAGTGCCGGGCGGTGGCGTAAAAACGGTCACCGGCGAATTTGTGGAGCCGGTGCAGCTTCAGGTGGTGTGCCAGAATTTATGGGAAGATTTACCGCCAGAGGTGTCAACGATCACGGCCGAACATCTGCGCCAGTTTGGGGATGTAGACCAGGCGCTTTCCAGTTTTTACACGCGGGCCATCAACCGGGCGCTGCCGCTGGCGGGGGTGAATGAGGAAGAACTGCGGCAATGGTTTGAAACATCGCTCATTACCCCGGCGGGCACACGCGGCACCGTTTACCGGGGCACACAGGAGACGGCTGGAGTAGACAACACGGCCGTACAAATCCTGGAGGACATGCACATCATTCGTGGCGAAATCCGCGCCGGTTCCCGCTGGTATGAGCTGACCCATGACCGGCTGATTGAACCCATTCAGCAAGCCAACCGGCAGTGGCATGACGCCCGGCAAGCGGCGCGCATCAAACGCATCCGCCAGATTGCCATTGGCATTGTGACTGTCGTCCTTATCATTGGGTTGGGGATGCCTTTCCTCTCGCTATTGCCACCAAATAGCTCAGAAGAGGAGCTAACAGCCGCGATTCAAGCTACAGGCACCGGCCAGGCAGCGATGCAGGCAGAGATGAATGAAACGGCTACGGCCGCCTGGGCAACGGCGACAGCGGATACGATGATACGCGACACGGCCGTGGCCCAAACGGCCGTCTACCAGGATGCCCTCAACGCCACTGCCACCGCCGACATTATCATCCGCGATACGGCCGTAGCGCAAACGGCCGTCTACCAGGACGCGCTCAATGCCACAGCCACGATGGAGGTGGTACTCTTTAGCACCGTGGTGGCAGAAACGGCCGTGGCTCAACAAACGCTGGAGGCAAACTTGATGGTAGCCGCCGCCGAAGCCACGCGCACTTTTGCTGAATTGGAAAGGCTGCGGGTGCCGGTACGGCCGTTGCAGCCCGGCATCAGCATTGGCAACCAGAATTCCAACACGGCCGGGACGCTGAGCGCCTTTGTGGTGGATGACCAGGGTGTGTTTTACCTGCTTGGCCCCAGCTTTGCCCTGGGCGCGGCCGACGCCCCTGTTTTGCAGCCCAGCCCCATTGACGGCGGCCAACCGGAAAATGCCATCGCCATCACCGCCCGCCGCCCCCTGGCGGCCGACCTGACCACCATTGACGCCGCTGCGCTGATCAACCTGGCCCGCCTGGAGCCGGGCATCGCCTTCCAGACCACCGTGCCGGGCATTGGCCCCCTGGTGGGCACGCGCCTGCCGGTGTTGGGCGAAACGGTGTGGGTATACGGCCGTACCTCTGGCCTGGTGCAGCGGCAAATTAGCTGCCTGGCCCCCTGCCGGGGCGCCATCGGTGACAGCGTGACGGTGAATGCCGATTTTGCCCTGGACAAACCGATGGGTTCCGGCGACGAAGGGGCATTGGTGCTGGACGGCCAGGGATATGTGATCGGCATTGTTGCCGCGAATAGTGCAGATGTGGCGTTGGGGGCAGGGATGACGGCCGTGCTGGAACAATTCGCTGTTGAACTCGTCACCGTGGGCCAGCAATTAGCTACATTGACAGCACATCAAGGCGCCGTCCATGACGTCGCTTTCAGTCTAAATGGGCAATGGATGGCAACGGCAGGAGAAGATGGCATCGTCCGACTTTGGGACACACAAAATACCCTGCTATATGAGTGGCGTGGTCATGCGAATGCAGTCTTTGCTATTAGCTTCACGCCTGATGATCAATGGGTAACCTCAACTGGAAGGGATGCAACAATGCAATTCTGGCCTGTGATCAACCCAAACGTAACAGCAGACCCTCTCTCTACCGGCCATACAGATTGGGTTTATGACCTGGCTATTAGCCCAGATGGCAATCTTCTAGCCACAGCTAGTCAGGATAGTACGGTGCGCCTTTGGAGGCTATCATCACGCCGTACCCAGGAACCAATCGCGATCTTAACCGATCATCAGGCAACGGTATTTGGCGTAGCGTTTAGTCCAGATAGTCAATTGTTAGCGAGCGCAGGTTGGGATCGCAGGGTAAGGGTTTGGGATGTATCGGCCAGTGAACCTGTGTCCCTTGCCGTGCTGCCACATAACGATTGGGCTTTTGCAGTAGCATTTAGCCCAGATGGAGAATGGCTGGCTACGTCTAGCTCCGACGGTCTGATTCGCTTATGGAGTATTTCCGCTTTGAAAAGCCAGACACACCAACAGGAGCTGACCTCAATAGTGCCGGTCGAACTAGCCAACATTGGCACGACCGCACGTTCGCTAGCATTTAGCCGGGATGGAAAAACCTTAGCTGCCGGGACAGACAATCGTTTGATTTTCCAATGGAACATGGATAATTGGGATGAGCAGCCGCTAGTGATAGAAAGTGAAAGAGCGATCACGGCTGTTGCTTATCACCCTAACAACAACGTATTGGCTGCTGGTTTGCGTGATGGCCATGTCGGTGTGTACCTGATCCGATAAATTTCTGATTACTGTCCAACACGTATTGTTGTTGCTATATGGATCACTTATCATACGTTATGGGCATGTTTGGCGACAAGTGGTGGATTCTACAATGACTCTTCGTGAACTTGAACCAAAGTTGATTGAACTGAGCCGGGCTGAAAAGGCACAGGCGGTGCAAATCCTGGTGCGCGATCTGGGAAATACATGGCCAGGGATTGAGAAAACGCCAGGAGTAGTTGGCGGTGATGCCTGTATTGTGCGCACCCGCATCCCGGTATGGGCCTTAGAAAATTATCGTCGCCTGGGGTGGAGTGAAGCGCAGATATTGGAAAATTATCCAACTTTACGCGCCATTGACCTGGTGAATGCCTGGGCTTATGCAGATGCCCACCACGAAGAAATAGACCGCGCCATCCAGGAAAATGAAAGGACATAATCGGAGATTCTTCCACTTGAGGTTAATACATTTGTGACAATACCTGACGATGCCATTATTCCCAGAGAAAAGCTGACGCTTTACTTATTGACGCCGCAGCGCAAGAACGATAAATCGCGGTTTCTAGCTCAAGCTGGATTTACACAAGAGAACCCTGATCAACTTGAACAGGCCATTCGGCATCTCATCTCTGAAAACGAAGCTATCTTTGATCGGCATAATGAGTACGGTACATTTTATCGTGTACAAGGTGAAATTCGCGGTCCCGCAGGAATTCTATCAACTATAACGGTGTGGATTCTGCTTACAAACGATAATCATTATCGCTTTGTAACACTCAAGCCAGCGAGGTAATCCGAATGAAACTCGAATTATATAAAGAAGTCGCTCTAACAAAGGATATTCCCGCAGAAAATTTGTGCAAAGGTGATGTGGCAACTTTGATAGACATCATACCTCATCCATCGGGTGGTGAAGACGGTGCTGTTCTTGAACTATTTAATGCTGTAGGTGAATCTATTGCGGTAACGGCCGTTCCCCTTTCAGCAATCGCACCCCTACGCCCTGATCAGATGCCCGCCGTCCGGCCGCTTCTTGAAGCGGTCGTATAGAATTACTACCCTCTTGTCTGACAATACTCCTTCCCTGAGCATCGGCCGTAAGCTGGCGTATGGCGTGGGTGACGTTGGCCCGGCGCTGGTGGCTACGCTGCAAGGCTTTTTCCTGAATGCGTTTTTGCTAGACGTGGCCGGGCTGCCGCCGCAGTGGGCGGCGGCTATCTTCCTCATCGTCAAAATCTGGGACAGCGTGAATGACCCGCTCATTGGCTGGCTGTCGGATCATACACACACCCGTTGGGGACGCCGACGGCCGTGGCTGCTCTTTGGCGCGGTCCCCTTTGGTATTGCCTGGTTTTTGCAGTGGCAGGTGCCCGACCTGACTACGGCGGGCCTGTTCTGGTATTACCTGGTGGTGGCGCTGCTGCTGGATACGGGCATCACGGCCGTGAACGTGCCCTACACCGCCCTCACCCCCGAAATTGCCCCCGATTACAACGAACGCACCAACCTGACCACCTACCGTTTCAGCTTCTCCATTTTGGGCGGCATGGCTTCATTGATTGTGCATGAGACCATTTTACGTTCCGCCGATTCCATCGTTACCGGTTTTGCCATCAGCGCCGCCGTCATGGGGCTGGTCATCATCATCACCAATCTGATCACCTTTGCCTTCACCGAAGAGCGGTTTTTCCACGAAGAAACGAAAAAGGAAGAACCAGGATTTATTGAAGGGTTTGTGATTGCGTTTAAGAATCGGCCCTTTGTGATGGTCACGGCCGTGTACCTGCTCACCTGGCTCTGCATCCAATTCGTCCAGGCCAATATGCAGCTTTACGTCCGCTACTGGATGGGCGCCGACGATCAATTCATCTACCTGGCCGTTACCTTGCAATTGTCCATTTTTGTCTCCCTCCTCATCTGGTCAAAAGTCAGCGAACGCATCGGCAAACGGCACGTCTATTTTCTCGGTATTAGCTTCTGGATCATCGTCGAAATCCTCCTCTTTTTCATCCAGCCAGGGCAGATGACCTTTTTGCTGTTGTTGGCCGGGTTGGCCGGAGTGGGCGCCAGCGTGGGTTATCTCATTCCCTGGAGTATGCTGCCAGACGTGGTAGACCTGGACGAACTGAACACCGGCCTGCGCCGCGAAGGGGTTTATTACGGCTTCTTCGTCTTCCTGCAAAAATTAGGCATCTCGCTGGGATTGGCCATCTCCAACCTTATCTTCGCCGCCACCGGCTACATCAACGACCCCGAACCCGGCCCCCCATTCCCCACCCAACCGGACGCCGTCCTGCTGGCGCTGCGCCTCTTCGTCAGCCTCGTACCCGTCATCATTCTGCTATGCAGTTTCCCCATCGTCTACAAATATCCGCTGACCAAAGAACGCCACGCCCAAATCCGCGCCGAATTGGAATCCCGCCGCACTCAATCGTGAGGGCGAGGCAGGTGGGTATTACCTCGTCTCGCTAAACCAACAAATTCGCCACCTGCCTCGCCCCTACCTGTCGATCTGGCGCATTCTCATTCGTCGTATTGATAGATGGAGCAATTGAGACTCCAGAACCAATCACCCCAAAAGGAGAAAGTGATATGCGATATTTGATGCTCATTTACACCAGCGAAGCCGAAAGCATGAAGGCCAGCCCGGCCGAACAAGAAGCCGTCATGGGCGAGTATTGGGCCTTCACCAATGAAATCCGGGAAAAGGGACTGTCTCTAGGTGGTGAAGCGTTGCAACCCACCAACACAGCCACCACCGTGCGTCTGCGCGAAGGCAAAATCCTGACCACCGACGGCCCCTTCGCCGAGACAAAGGAGCAGTTAGGCGGCTATTACCTGCTCAACTGCGAAAACCTGGATCAGGCCATCGAATACGCCGCCAAAATACCTGGCGCCCGGTATGGCTCCATTGAGATACGGCCGATCTGGGAATTTGAGTAGAACTTATTGGTTCGTAGTAAGCACTTCAGTGCCACTAAAAGGCGATAAATCACCTACTACAAACAGCAGAGGAGATAAATTATGCAACTCTTTAAGGGAATCAATGTTGTGTCCATTGCCGTGCCCGATCTGGCTGTGGCGCGGGACTTTTATGCAAATAAGTTGGGATTGGGCGAACCGCTGTATGACATGCCGGAAATGGGCTGGATCGAATTTGGCACGGGCGGCGTGGGTGATATTTCTGTAACCACCGCTGAAGAGGGCTGGCAGCCCCATCACGGCACCACCGTCGTCCTCAATACTGACGACGCCCACAAAGCCTGCGCCGAACTGCGGGCGCGCGGCGTGCGCTGCGATGACCCGGTGGGCATTCCCGGCGTCGTCACCTATTGCAGCTTCTACGACCCGTTTGGCAACCGCCTGCAAATGGCCGGCCCACCGCCGGAAAGTTAGCCAGACAACTGTCATTCCGAATGGAGTCTTCGGAATGAGGAATCTCTGCCCAGGGACCCGCAGAAAAGGATTCCTCGTCGAAGACTCCTCGGAATGACCGCTTCTCAATGGCCGAAACTCATACTGTCATCGAACAAACCTTTCGCCAGGAGTCTGGGCGCGTCTTGGCTGCGCTCATCAGTTCGTTGCGGGATTTTGAACTGGCGGAGGATGTACTCCACGATGCTCTGGTGGTGGCGCTGGAGCGATGGCCGACAGATGGAATTCCGCATAATCCCGGCGCCTGGATCACCACCACCGCCCGCCGCAAAGCGATTGACCGGCTGCGCCGCGCCCAAAATTTTGCTGCCAAACAGCAACTCCTGATCGAACTCACTTCCCCCGATGAAACCGAGATGGATGAGATTCCAGACGAACGCCTCAAGCTAATCTTCACTTGCTGCCACCCGGCGCTGTCGCCGGAGGCACAGGTGGCGCTGACCTTACGGACGTTGTGCGGGCTGGACACGGCCGCAATCGCCAGCGCCTTCCTCGTGCCCGTGCCCACGATGGCGCAACGGCTGGTGCGCGCCCAACGCAAAATCAAACAGGCGGGCATCCCCTACCGCGTGCCGCCGGTGGAACTGCTGGCGGAGCGGTTGGAGGCAGTGCTGACCGTCATCTACCTTATCTTCAACGAGGGGTACATCGCCTCGTCAGGGGACAGCCTGGTGCGGCAGGAGTTGTGCCAGGAAGCGATCCGGCTGGCGCGGATTTTGAACGAACTGCTGGCCGATGATCCGGCGCTGGACGAAAACGCGGAAGCATGGGGGTTGTTGGCGTTGATGCTGCTGCACGACGGCCGTCGCGCCGCCCGCCTTAGCCCCTCCGGTGAATTGATCCTGTTGGAAGAGCAAGACCGCACCTTGTGGGATCGGGCGCAAATCAACGAGGGAATCGCCATCTTGGAACACGCCCTGGCCAGGGGGCAGGCCGGGCCATACCAGATTCAGGCGGCCATCGCCGCACTGCATGGGGAAGCGACCACGCCCGCGGCGACCGATTGGGCGCAAATTGCGGCTTTATACGGACAGCTTTACCGTTTCCAACCCACGGCCGTTGTCGCCCTGAACCAGGCAGTGGCGGTGGCGATGGCTGAAGGGCCAATGAAAGGGCTGACGCTGCTGGACAGATTGGGGGAGAATGAGGTCCTGCAAAATTACCACCTTTACCACGCCGCCCGCGCCGACCTGCTGCGCCGCGCCGGCTGGTACGCCGCCGCCGCCGAAGCGTATGCGGTGGCCCTGGCGCTCACCCAAAACAACGTGGAACGCACCTTCCTGCAACGCCGGTTGGCGGAGGTGGAGGTACTGATGGGTTGATTTTTGACGCAAAGGCGCAAAGGGATGAAAGAAGCACAAGGGGAGAAGCCAAGAGGTATTTCGCAGGTAGGCCGCCATAGAAGCGGCGAGAAGATGAGACCTCCAGTTGGTATGATCACGGCCGTAACCCAAGGAGGCACATGATGAAATCACTTATCCTTTTGTTCACCAGTGGATTGATGGTGCTGCTGGCCGCCTGCGCCGCGACGGGCGAAGTGGAACCGGCCAGCGGAGATTTGTTTGAGGTAGCGACAGTGGTGGCACGGCCGTCGGCCACCCCCATCCCGCTCCGCGAAACCCGCACACCGCCACCCATTGTTACGCCAACCATACCGGCCACCGCTACTCACACGCCAACGGTCAATCCAACGGTTCTCACCACCACGCCCTGGCCGCCAGATCCCATCCCCACGCCGACGCCTGTACCGCCGTTCCCTGGCATGATCTACACCACCGCCGAAGGGCTGTGGCGCATCAATGCCGACTGGCAGCCGGAATTGTTGTTTGACAGGCGGGGAGTGTTGGAGCCGAACGGCCGTCGCCTCTTGTATACTCAAGACGGCGACATCTGGCTGGCTGATTTGGACACCGGTAGCCAGCAAAATGTAACAAATACACATGACACTATCGAATGTTGTCACCACTGGTGGCCGGGCAAACCTGATACATTTTTTGCCATCTCCTACAATGAAGATGATGCCTTTGAATCTGTCGTGGGTAAGATGACGGCCGTTACGTTGGATGGCGACTACACAATCCTGGCCGAAGAAACAGTTGGGGCGCATTCTATTTCACCTGATGGACAGACAATTGCTTTTGAAGATCTTGACTTTCACCCCCTGCTGTACCATACAAGTGGTGATATCGAGTTGTTAACTCTGGAATCAGATGTATTGGACGAAGCCGCTTGGATATCATTTGCGTTCCCTTCTTGGTCACCAGATGGGCAGAAAATTGCCTGGGATATTCATTATGGGAATGAAACCGAACAATGGGTTGCTCTGGCCATTTACCATGTTGGCGAACCTGAGATACAAATACTTCATCCTATTCGCCCCGCCGGGTACAGTGGCGGAACGCATCCACCTGTCTGGCACCCCAACAGCGAATGGGTTATTTTTGATGCGGTTGATGAAGTTGTATCCGAGCAAGGCTCATGGGTGATTGCTATTGACGGTAGTTTCCAAACGAACATTGGTGTTATAAGGAGGCCTGTTTGGAGTCCCGACGGCCGTTACCTGCTCTACCAGACCGATGAAGGCTACTTTCTCACCGCCCCACCTGACTTCACGTCCAAAATCAACCTGTACCTGCCGCCAGGGGCGCGCGTATTGGACTGGCAAGCACTCCCCTGAAACTGTTCGTAGTCGGCGATTCATCGCCGTGCAGGGGCGATGAATCGCCGACTACAAACGGGGGAGGGGTTGTTGCTGCTTTGCAACTGAGTTGTGGTATCGTTGCAGTTGGCGCAATCTGGCAGATTGCACCAATCTACCAACAAGGAAAAGAACCATGACTCGCTATGCGCAAATCCTCAGCACGGGCCGGTATGTGCCTGAAAAAATGCTGCCCAATTCTTATTTCGACGAGATTTTAGGCCGTGACGTTGATGAATGGCTGGTGCAAAACGTAGGCATCAAAGAGCGGCATGTGATGGCCGCCGACGAAACGACCAGCGACCTCTGCGCCCACGCCGCCAACCAGGCATTGGCGCGGGCAGGCCTTACCGCTGCCGATGTTAATTTGCTCATCGTAGCTACCGACACGCCCGACTATTTCAGCCCGGCCACGGCTAACGTGGTGCAGCACAAGATTGGCGCGGTAAATGCCGGCACGTTTGATATGAACTGCGCCTGCGCCGGCTGGGTCACGGCCGTAGACACCGCCGCCCGCCACATTATGACCGATGAAGAGATAAACTATGTCCTGGTCATTGGCGCCTACGGCATGACCCGCTTTGTGGATTACAGCGACCGCTACACCTGCACCCTCTTCGCCGATGGTGCAGGGGCTGTGCTGGTGGGCGCGGGCGACAAGCCGGGGTTTTTGGCGGGGCGGCGGCTGGCGCGGGGCGACTTTTACGACGCCCTGGGCATCTACACGGGCGCGGCAGCCTGCCCGGTGACGCCAGCGAATGAGAACAACGGCCGTCCCCGTGTGCAATTTGTGCGTAAGTTCCCGGCCACCTTTAACGCCGAAAACTGGCCGCCGCTGATTGAGAGCACGGCCGTCAAAGCCGGCCTCACCCTGGACGACATAGACTTTTACCTCTTCACCCAGCTCAACCTGAACACCATCAAGATGATCATGGAGATCATCCGGCAGCCACTCGAAAAGACGCACTGGATCATGGACAAATGGGGCTACACCGGCTCCGCCTGCATCCCCATGGCCCTGGATGACGCCCTGGAACAGGGCATCGGCCCCAAACAGGGGGATAATGTGCTGTTTATCGCCAGCGGCGGCGGCATTGCCATGGCCTGCACGGTCTGGCAGTGGACGGCCGATTTGCGTTACTAGCAGGAGATCAGAGATTGGAGAAAAGAGGTGCCCCAATCTCCAATCTCTGATCTCTCTGAAACCAACGGAGTCCCACCATGTATATCGGCGATTATCTGAGTAGACGGGCGATATATTCACCGCAGAAAACGGCCGTGATAGACGCCGGGCACGACCCGGTACTACGGCTGAGCTATGCACAGCTAAATGAACGCGCCAACCGGCTGGCAAACTGGCTGCACACCGCAGGTATTGGCAAGGGCGACCGGGTGGCGATTTTAGCCAGGGATGGGGTGGCCCATCTGGACTGCTTTTTTGCGTGCAGCAAAGTGGGGGCCATCCATACGGCGCTCAACTGGCGGCTGCACTGGCGGGAGCTGGCGGCGATCATGGCCCAGACCACGCCCCAGGTTCTCATCTACTCGGACGATTTCCGGGAAACGGTGAGCCAGATGCAGGCCGACGCCAATACCCACAGCCTGCGCCATTTTGTGCATCTGGAAGGCGAAGGTGCGCCCGGCAGCCGGCCGTATAGCGCGGTGCAGCAAGAGGCCAGTCCCGACCCCATTTTTGATCCCACCATTGAAGCGGAAGACATCGCTGCGCTCATTTTTACCGGCGGCACCACCGGGCTGCCCAAAGCGGCCCAGGTCTCGCACCGCATGATTGCCTGGAATACGCTCAACACCGTCATCCATGATCTACACCACGACGACATCTACCTGAACGTTTTTCCGCTGTTCCATACCGGCGGGCTGTTTGTGTATACGCTGCCCAATGTCATCATGGGTGGTACGACGATTCTGCTGCGCCAGTTTGAGCCAGAACGGGTGCTGCAACTGATTGAGCAGGAGCGGGTGACAATTTTTGCCGGGGTGCCCACCATGTACCAGTTGTTGACACAGGCGTCTAATTGGGACACGGCCGTGCTCACCTCCCTTCGTTTTTGCACCAGCGGCGGCGCGCCCCTGCCCGTGCCCCTGGTGCAAAAGTACACGGCCGAAAAAGGCATCCACTTCAAACAAGGTTTTGGTATGACCGAGTTTGGCCCCGGCATTTTTGCCCTGGCAGCGGAAGACGCCATCAGCCACGCCGGCAGCATCGGCCGACCCAACTTTTTCGTGGCGGCGCGGGTGGTGGATGATGAGAACCGGCCGTTGGGTGCAGGCGACATTGGTGAACTGGTTTTGAAAGGCCCCAGCCAGTCATCCGGCTACTTTAATGACCCGGCAGCCACGGCCGAATCCATAGACGACGAAGGCTGGTTCCACACCGGTGACCTGGCAGTCTACGACGAAGGCTGGTACTTCACCATCAAAGACCGCAAAAAGGACATGTTTATTACCGGCGGCGAGAACGTCTATCCGGCGGAAATTGAGGCAGTGTTGTATGGGCACACGGCCGTACACCAATGCGCCGTCGTCGGCATACCAGATGCTAAATGGGGGGAAGTGGGGCTGGCCTGCGTGGTGTTGCAGCCGGGCGCTTCGGCCACCGAAAGCGAACTGCTCGACTATCTCGGCCAAAATCTGGCCCGCTACAAAGTCCCCAAAACGATTAAAATTATGAAAGCGCTGCCCATCTCCAACGCCGGCAAAATCCTGAAACGCGAACTAAAACAGCAGTTCAGTTGACATTTGCTTTAGTCACCAATTACACAAATGGCGCGAATTTTTCTCTATCAAATCTTCGCGCCCCTTCGCGTCCTTCGCGGATCCATCATTCCTTATTCAAGCCAAACAACTTCAGCAGCCATTCCCAGCCCCGCTGCCGCTCAATGGCTTTGGCGCGCCAGGTACCCACAATGCCAAAGGGGATAAACAGGACAATACCCACGTAGATGAGACCCAGCAAAAAGCTGGAAGCGTGGCCGAACCAACGGTCCAGGTAAAATTGCAGCAACCGGAACACGGCCGCGCCAATCATAGCCCCACTCAGCGTGCCCACACCGCCAATCAAGATCATCAACAAGGCCGCTACCGTCCAGCCCAGACCGGCGATATTGGGGCTGACAATGGGCTGGTGGACAGTGTGGAAAAATCCGGCAAAAGCGGCCGTGATAGAAGCCAATACCAGCGCCGCCAGCTTGAAGTAAAAGGTGTTAAAACCAAGCATCAACGCCCGGTTTTCATTTTCGCGGATGGCAATGCAAACGCGGCCCGTTGGCGAATCTACAAAGCGGCGGTAAATGAGATAAACCAGAAAGGTAAAGAGCAGGGTGATCAGGTAAAGCTGAAATCGTTCATTGGACGTATTCAAAAACGCAGGGGCAATCACGCCTTGCAGCCCCACGTCCGCCCCCGTCCAGGCGGCCAGTTCACTGGCCTGCACCACAATAAAAAACATGGAGGCAATGCCCAACGTGACCAGAGCAAAGGTAATGCCCTTGACACGGGGCAGGACGATACCAAAAAGTAAAGCCTGGGCCACACCCAAGACGATCAACCCGGCCAGCGTCGCCCCCAGACCCCAGCCCAGATTCTTAAAGGCGATACCCGTAAAATAAGCGCCGGCCGCAAAAAACATGGCGTGTCCAAACGAAAGCAGCCCGGTGACTCCCAATATCAGGTCATAACTAATGGCATAAATCGCCAGGATATACACCTCAATTAACAAACCCTGCAAAAACTTGGCGTTGCCCGATTGGTTCGACAACACGTCGCCAACCGATTGACCGTCAATCAGGGCTACCACAAAGGGAAAAAGGATCAGCCCCAGCAGCAGGGCCAGTAACCCGGCGTTTTTCTTTACCCAACCGGTCATTCTGTTTTGAGCCACACCAGATTTAGAAACCGTTGTTTGCACGCTTGCCTCCCGTTATCCGTTATCCGTTATCCGTTTTTCGTAATCCGTTTTTCGTGACCCGATAACCGATAACCGATTACCACACCTACTCGTTGCGACCGAAAAGGCCGTTGGGCAAAATCAATAAGATGATCACCATCAACAGCACCACCGAAGCGGGCACCAGCGGCGGTGAGGGTTTGAAGGGTTCGGCCAGAAAGGGCAGATGGATGCCAATTTGCCCATATTTGATGATGAACTGCTGCAGCAAGCCGACCAACACAGCGCCGGCCGCCGCCCCCGGAAAACTGGTCAGGCCGCCAATCGCCAGGGCGATGAGCGCCAGCAGTAAAAAGCGTGTACCCATGTCCGGCGACAGGCCGACGGAGGGGGCGGCCAACACACCACCCATGGCGGCCAATCCCACGCCCAGGGCAAAGACCAGCGTAAACACCTGGCGCACGTTGATGCCCAATGCCTCTACCATTTCGCTGTCTTGCACCCCGGCGCGGATGATCATGCCGATGCGGGTGCGCTGCAAGATGAGCCAGACCGTCACCAGGACAATGAGACCGACCAGGACGATGAAGATTTCGTTGTAGGCGCGCAAACGGCCGTCAAACAATATCACCGTGGCACATTGATGCGCCAGCAAATCGGCCAGGCTGGTCGCCGGGCAGCCATCGCCGCTGCCGGTAAAGAGGGCGGCGCGGGGCATGGTGAATTCAGGCCGGCCCCAAATGGTGCGCACAATTTCAATGATGATGAAACCCAACCCCAACGTGAGCATGAGCTGGTAGATGGGGCGGCTGTATAACGGCCGTATCATCGTCACTTCCACCACCCCACCCAACACCAGGCCAATCACCCCGGCCACGGCCATCGCCAGGAAAAAGCGCCAGGTGGTACCGATGTTGAGCAGCCCCACCGTCAAGGCATCATTACCAAAGTGAATGAGCAGCGCCAACACGAGCAAGACAAGGGCGAACGTGAGAGAGCGGCGGGGCACGGCCGTCGGCCGCATCCCCATTTCCCGACGCTGCCGAAAACCGGCCATAGCTACCGCAAACAGCGCCATCCCCAGAAAAACGGCCAACAGCAAATACAACGGATTGGCGACTGGCGCGTCCGGCAGCACCAATCTCCCTTGTTCCAGCGCCAGCGAATAGGTGATGGGGCTTTCCGTGTAGACTGCCGGGTTCCAAATGGAAATGGAATAACGAGGCACGGCCAGGGCCAGTATTACCAGCGCCAGCGCCAACACCAGCCAGGGCCAGAAACGCGCCAGCCGGGGCGACTGTCGCCAGCGAGCCAGCAGCGCCTCCCACAGCGGCGTCAACAACAGCCCGGCAGCCAACAACAGCAGCAGCGGTAGCACGTCTATAAACGTATCTGGGCGCACAAACACCGTCCAGCCCACATACGCTCCCAGCATAAACATTTCGCCATGCGCCAGGTTCAGTACATCCATCAGACCAAAAATGAGCGATAGACCGGAAGCTACCAGGAAGGTGATGGCCCCCACCGACAGGCCGCGCATGACGGTAATCACCCAATCGCGGGGTTCCATGCTTTGCACGGCCGTTAAAAACAACACCCCTATCACTGCCAATGTAATCAGTTGTAGCCGGTTCTTTTGCAGTGTCACCAACGTATTACCCTCCTGTGGGAATTATGAATTAGGAATTATGAATTAGGAATTAGGAATTATGAAGGGGGGCGTCCTTCATTCGATGACCGATTACCGATGACCGGCTCTAGGCTGCGCCTAAGTAGCGATGAATGGTTGCCTGATCCGCAACCAGATCGGCCATCAGGCCATGTTTCACCGTCTGCCCTTCTTCCACAATCACGTACCGCTCCGCCAGGCGGCTGGCCATCAAAAAGTTCTGCTCCACCAGCAGCACCGTCGTATTGGCCGAAAGCTGCCGGATCGCCTCCATCATTTGCTCAATGATGACCGGGGCCAGCCCTTCGCTGGGTTCATCAATCAGCAGCAGCCGGTTATCCGGTACCAGGGCGCGGGCTACGGCCAACATTTGCTGCTGCCCGCCGGACAGGTTTGTGCCCGGCAGTTTGATCAGCCGCTTCAAATCGGGAAACAACTTAAAAATGAACTCCTCTTTGCGGGCCAGGTCACCTTTTTTGCGTTCGGCGATTTTCAGGTTTTCCAACACGCTGAGGTCACGGAAAATGGCGCGGTGTTCGGGCACAAAACCAATGCCCAGAGCCGCAATGTCAAAGCTGTGCCGCCCCTGAATCTCTTGTCCATCGAAAATGACCTGGCCCTGACGCGGCGGCGTCAGCCCCAGGATAGATTTGAGAGTGGTGGTTTTGCCGGCGCCATTACGGCCGAGCACGGCCGTGATACTCCCCACCGGCACTTCCAAATTGACCCCTTCCAAAATGTGGAACTGGCCGATAAAGGTGTGAATATCGTAGACTTCCAATAAATTACTCATCATTTTCTGGCGAAGATTGGAGATTAGAGATTTTCCCACCTCTAATCTCCAATCTCTAATCTCGATTTACGGCCGTCACCTCACGATACAACTCACCCAAATAAGCCGTCTGCACCATTTCATTGGCCGCAATCTCGGCCGGAGCGCCTTCGGCCAGCACCGCGCCGTGGTGCATCACCGTGATCCGGTCGGAATAATTCATCACCACATTCATATTGTGTTCAACCAACATCACCGTCTTTTGCCCGCTTGCCTGAATACTCTGGATAAGCTCCATCAATTCCGGCACCTGTTCCGAAGCCATGCCCGCCGTCGGTTCATCCAACAGCAGCAATTCCGGGTCTGGCGCTAAAATCATGCCCAGTTCCAGCTTGCGCTGCGCCCCGTGCGGCAACATACGCGCCGGTAACAACGCCTGCTCGGCCAGACCAACCTGGTTGGCTACCGTCCAGGCGCGCTCCTCATACTGTCTCAAACGGCGATGAGATTGCCAGAAGCGGAAGTTATCCCTCCCCAACGCCTGGCAAGACAGCCGGATGTTTTCCAGCACGGTCAGATTGGGGAAGATGTTGGTAATCTGAAAGGAACGGCCGATACCCAGATGCGCCGTCTTATGCACCGGCAAGCGGGTAATATCCTGTCCTTTGTACACAATGCGGCCACTGGTTGGCTTCAAATTGCCACTCAACAGGTTAAAAAAGGTGGTTTTGCCCGCGCCGTTTGGCCCAATGATCGAGTGCAGCGTCTGTGCCTGCACTTGCAGGCTGACGCCATCCACCGCCGCCAACGCCCCAAACTCGCGGCGCAAATTGTGTGTTTCCAGAATGATGGGTTCGGCCATAAGTCATCTATGGTAATTGGGTAATTGGGTCATTACCCAATTACCCAATTACCATCTACTGCCCGCTCAGACTGCCAATCGGCAGGTCGCCGCAGCGGTCTTGCAGCGCCTCCGGCAAGAGGCAGGGCACGTCAGGACGGTTGGTGGTTACCGGTTCAAAGTAGCGGAATTCCGGATCGTCCACGTTGGTCAGTGTCGCCACGTACATATCCTGAATGGCGACATGGTCTTCCGGGCGGATGTAGATGGTTCCTTTCGGCCCTTCAAATTCCATGCCTTCCATAGCGGCAATCAGGGCATCGGCGCTGGTATCACCGCCGGTGGCCTTCAGCGCCTCCACAATCAGGAGAGCGGCATTCATAGCGTCAGCATCGAAGAGGTCGGGGGGGACGCTAAAACGAGCCATTGACTGTTCTGTCAACCAATCATTGATCTCATTATCCGCCAGGGTGTAATGATAGAGAATGCCGCTGGTAGAGCCAATGGCATTGGCGAAGAAGGCGGGCATGACCACATTATCCACAAAAGCGGAGGCGATGGGAATTTCATCCGTCACGCCCAGGTCGGTGGCAGCTTGCAGCAAGGGCACAAAACCACCGCCGGCCCAGGTAACTATCAACGCTTCCGCGCCATTGTCAATGGCCGCAAATACCGAATCCATATAAGCGGTGAAGTCGGTGGTATCGGCCGGGGCGAAGATGTCATCAGCGACGAACTCGCCGCCGTAGAGGGTACAGGCGTCACGGAAAGCGGCGGCGCTGCCCTGACCAAAGGAGTAATCAGGAGCAATCTGCACAAATTTGTCATACTGGGAGGTCATATATTGGCAGATGTTGACCGCGTCCTGGTAGTTGTTGCGACTGGTGCGGAAGGAGTATTCATTAAAGGTGGCTCCGGTGAGATCATTGGCGGCCGCAGGGGCGGCTATGTGGATAACTTCATTGTCACGAGCCAGTTCTTGCAGGGTGGCGGTGGCGCCGGAGCTAACCGTACCGACCAGGAAGTCCACACCGATCACTTCCACCAGTTCACGGCCGACGGTAGCCGTGTTTTCCGGGTTGCTCTGGTCATCCTTGATGTATACCTGGATTTCACAATCGTCCAACATGTAGCTGGTATATCCATTACCTGCCGTGCCGGGATCGCCGGTGGCATATTCCATGCCCAGCGGGAACGAACGCAGCATATGCGCGCCGTAGATAGCCAGAGAACCGGTCTGGTCGGTAATGAAACCAACCTTCACAGGCTCGTCACAAGAGAGTCCCTCTGCACTTTCTTCAGCAGCAGGTTCCTCCGTTGGCTCTTCCATCGGCTCCGCCATTGGTTCTTCGGTCGGTTCAGCCACTGGCTCTGCCGTTGGCTCGGCCACTGGTTCATCGGTTGGTTCGGCTACTGTTTCCACTGCGGGCGCGGTGGTGGGCACGGCCGTTGCCGTTTCCTGTGCGCCACTACAAGCCGCTGCCAGCAAAATAAAGGTCAGCGACAATATCAATAAGGTGAAAAATCGTTTACCATTCATCGGTTCTACTCCTCCATAGAGTTTTTGATTGCGGCGGCCCGGTTGGGAATGGGCACGGCCGTTTACAAACTAATTTTGTCGTTCATTCTTCTCAAAATCATTCCATAACAACCCTCCACAAATGCGCACAGACCCTAAGGGTTTTCTGAAACCCTTAGGGTCTTTCCATAGTACCTAAAAACTGCGTCACGGCCGTCACTGCCATCTGCGGCGCTTCAAATGGATAAAAATGGCCCGCACCCGGCAGCAAAACCACACGGCTATCCGGTATCTGCTGTGCCAGTAGCGCGGCATTGCCGGGGGGCACCACCTTGTCGCTGTCGCCAAACAAAATGAGCGTGGGCGCAGACAATTGTGGCAGTTTGTGTTCAAAGCTGGCTTCGGCCGACATCAGCCCCAGGCCGATGGCTAACTGCGCTTCATACGCCGCCGGGTCCAGGGGGTGGGCCACACGGTAGGCCACCCATTCCTCGATAAACTCAGGCTGGCTCTCAGCAAAACCGGGCGCGGTGCTGACCAGAATGCCGCGCCGCAGCCGTTCAATGGGGTCGCCCCTGGTGTCCATGAGCACCAGCAGCGCCTCCTGAGTGATGCGCACGTGGTTGGGGCCGCCAAAATTGGTAGCCGAGAGGATGAGCTTGCTGACCAGATGCGGGTAACTGAGCGCCAATGCCTGGGCCACAAAACCGCCCATGGAATGCCCCATCACGGCCGTTTGCCCAATACCCAGCGCCGTCAACAAAGCGGCCGTATCATCGGCCAACAGTTGCGCCGTATACGGCCCCTTTGTTTTGTCTGTACCGCCCATGCCCCGGTTGTCAAAGGCAATCACCTGGAAATGCGCCGCCAGACCGGGGATCATCTTGTGCCACATCCAGCGGTCATAACCCAGCCCGGCAATCAGCAACAACCGCTCGCCAGAACCATGAACGTCGTATTCAATGTTGATGTTGTTTGCGCTAATCGTCGGCATCTCAATTACTCAGTTACTAAATATCTCTGTCTCAATTCCGCTTTTATTACTTTGCCATAGGGTGAATAAGGCAGGGCATCGGTAAAAACGACGTGGCGAGGGACTTTATAGCGGGCCAGGCGTTGGCGGCAAAACTCCTGCAACTCTTCTTCTGTAGCCGTTTGCCCTGGCGCTAAAATCGTGACCATCACGCCTACCTCGCCCCACTTTTCGTCCGGCTGACCGATGAGGGCGCACTCGGCCACGGCCGTATGCGCCAGAAAAACCGCCTCCACTTCGGCCGCGTACACATTCTCGCCGCCGCTGATGATCATGTCTTTGAAGCGCCCGGCAATATAAAAGTAGCCGTCCTCGTCCTGGCGGGCCATGTCGCCGGTGTAGAACCAGCCCTCGCGCAATGATTCGGCCGTCGCCGTGGCATTGTGCCAGTACCCGGCGCAAACGTGCGGGCCACGAATGAGCAGTTCGCCTGTTTCGCCAACGGGTACGTCACGGCCGTCGCCGTCTACCAGGCGCATCTGGCTGTGAAAGATGGGTCTGCCCACCGAGCCGGCCTTACTGACCGACTCTTCATCACTCATAGAGAAACAGTTCGGTCCCACTTCGGTCAGCCCATAACCCTGGCGAAAGACACAGCCGGTAGCCTCGCGCCAGGCTGCCAGCAGCGAAAGCGGGCAAGGCGCGCCGCCGCTGATAAACCAACGCATGGCGCTAAAATCAATTTCCGGCAAAATGGGGGCCTTCAGCCAGACCTGAAACAGGGTAGGCACACCCAAAGCCACGGTGCAGCGTTCCTGCTCAATCACCCGCAGTGACTCGGCGGCGTCAAATTCACGGGTGATGACCACCCGCCCGCCCACATAAAACAGTGGCGTGAGAAAGACAAACAGGCCGCCGGAATGAAACATGGGGGTGAAAATGGGGGCCACGTCAACGGCCGTCAATTCCCAACTGATAACGGTGTTAATGGCGTTCCACAAAAGCTGGCGGTGGGGGATGAGCGCGCCTTTGGGCCGCCCGGTGGTGCCGGAGGTGTACAGAATACAGTGCGGCGATTCGCCATCCAGGTCAGCGGGGCGCGGCGGTTCGGTAGACGGCCGTTTCGCCACCGCCGCCTCACAAAGATGCTCCGGCGCCACGTGCGCCACCTGAATCTGGCCACGCATTGCTTCGACGGCTGGCTCAAATTCCGTCCCAAAAATCAAGAAGCGGGGAGTACAATCGTTGAGGATGTAGCTGAGTTCGGCCGCCGCCAGCCGCCAGTTAAGCGGCGTAAACACTGCGCCAATCTTGCCGCAGCCATAGAGCAAATCCACATAGAGGACGCTGTTGTGCGCCAGCAGCGCCACCCGGTCGCCCAGCCCCACGCCATAATCACGCAGCCAGTTCGCCGTCCGGTTGGCGCGGGCATTGAGTTCTGCATAGGTAAACCGACGACCGGTTGCCAGTTCCAGCAGCGCCTCTCGCTCCGGTGTCAGTTCTGCGCGTTTGCTCAGCAAGTCGCCAGCATGCATATGCCCCATCTCCTCTTCGTGGGTGCATACTAACACAGGCAAGTTACGAACCAGTAACAGTATTGGCTCGTATGGATTTGTGTTATACTTTTGGCGCTAAAATCGGTACAAAACAAGAGTCAAAAGAGAAAAAGAGACAAAATATGAGTACAAATATCATCCCAATAAGCGATTTGCGCCGTCAGGTCGGCCAGGTCGTCAAGACCCTCCATGAGGGCAGTGATGTTATCTACATTACCCAACACGGCCGTCCCACGGCCGTGTTGGTAGATTACGATAAATACGAATCACTCCTTGACGAATTGAAAGAATTAAAACAGCAACAATCACAAGCTGAGGTAATGGCTGCTACTGAACAAAACAGTTTTCTGGCTTTGGCTGAAATGGCACAGGATTTAGGCGTTGATGACCTGGCTGAGCAACATGACCATTACCTGTACAGCGTTGATAAGTTATGAGACCAGCGATTTTTATTGACACCAGCTACTTTTTGGCGCTGGTAAACAACCGTGACAAGTACCATCAGGCTGCCCAAGCACTGGCTACAATAGCAAAACCTCCCTTTATTACGAGTGACGCCGTGTTATTTGAGCTGGGCAATGCCCTGTCCAGGCCACCGCAGCGACAATTAGGCATCCAGGCTTTGCGACAAATACAGGCTGACAGCCGGATTGAGATCGTTCATGTCAATCCAGATCTATTGGCCGAAGCCATCGTATTGTTCCAGACCCGCCCAGATCAAGCCTGGGGCTTAACCGATTGTTCATCCTTCGTCATTATGCAACAATTTGGGGCGCGGGAAGCGTTGACGGCCGATAAACACTTTGAACAGGCCGGGTTCATACGCTTGCTAAAACTACCCTGAGAGGACAACCTTATGGAGACGACTGTCGGATCCCTTCGTAAATTTGCACCGTATCCGGCATTGGCTCTACTCCCCACTTGCGTTGCAGCGTCTCCCGACAACGCTCGTAGGTTTGCAAAGCCTGGGCGCGGTTCCCCAGGCCATCATAAGCCAGCATCAGCAGCCGGTACGCCTCCTCCCAGCAATCATCATGGGACAGAATGGCCTGGCACACCGTCGCCACTTCGGCCCACGCAGCCTGGGCTGCCAACGCCTGCGCCAGCCGCTCTGATGACCGCAGATAGAGCGTGAGCAAACGCTCCTGCTCCGCGCTGGCCCAATCGTAATAGGGATAGGCTTGCAGATAATCGCCGTCATAAAGAGCTAACGCCTGCCGATAGAGGGAAACGGCCGTGGCCGGGTCTCGTTTGAACAGGCGATCTGCCTGCGCCAACAGCCGCTCAAATTCGGCCGCATCCAGCCACAAATCAGCCTCCGGTCGCAGTCCATAGCGCACCCCTTTGCGCAGGATGTAGGCAGAAGGCGCGTGCCGTTTCCGCGCCGGTTCCAACACAGCGCACATGGCGCTGTAGGCAATTTTGAAGTCACGGGCGGCATCATCTGGGTTCATTTCCGGCCACAACAAGTCACAAATTTGCTCGCGGTGCAACACCTGCCCGCGATGCGTGAGGAACAGCAGAAAAAGCTGCAACGCTTTTTTGCGCTGCCACTCGCGGTGCGGCACTTCTTCAACACCACGCCACAGTTGGAAGGCGCCTAAGGTTTGCACGCGCAGTTGGTAGCCTGGATGCAGTTCCAGATCAGGCAATCCCAATTGTGCCAACAAGTTTTCGGCGGTGGCGCTTTCCAGCCCGGATTCACGCGCAAACAGAAGCAGCGGCGCCAACATGTGGATATCTGGTGGGCCGAGAAAGGTGGGGCGCAAGAAGAGCATTTCATAACCATGCATCTGGCACAGCTTGAGCAAGATGCCTATATCTCGCTCCAGACGGGCGTGGTCGCCGGTCTGATGCCAGAGCAGACATTGCCACAGGCGGGTGACAGCCTCGCCATACGGGTCGCCACAGGCGCGAAAGCCGGTATTGGCCTGGGCCAACCAGGCAGCGGCCTCGTTGTAACGGTTTGCCAGGACGTAAGCGGCGCCCATTACCACGCGGATACCGGCTTCTATCCATTCATCACCGGCGCTGCGGGCAATTTCAATGCCCTGGGTGGCGACCTGATTGGCCGTGTCCAGGTCGCCACGAAAACCATGCGCCTGGCACAACCCCCAACTGGCCTCTACTTTGAGTCGGGGCACGTCTAACTTATCGCTGAAACGGATAGCTTCTTCATGGCAGCGCACCGCCTGGTGATAGCCGGTCTCATTTTTGAGCAACGTCCAGGCGTGCCCCTGGCGCATGTAGCCTACGGCCGTGACAAAATCTGAATGTAACGCCCGGCCTCGTTCGGTGCCTTCTACGGCCGTTTGCATTGCCAGCTCTTGTTCACCCTGGTAAGCCAGAATGAGCGACAACAACAGCAGCGTTTCGCGGTGGGCGCGTGGCCGCAAAACCGGCTCTCGCCGCTCCTTTTCCGCCTGTTCTTCCAACAATCGCCGCGCCTCTGCCAGCCGCCCGGTGCGCAGCAAAATCCGTACCGGCAGTTCCACCTGGCTTGGCCCCTCCTGGCGCAGTTCCCGCACCTGTACCTGATACTGTTGGGCTTCTTCGGCCCGGCCCAGATTCAACAAGTTTTCAGAGAGTAACTCATTGAGCCGGGCACGGCTTTCCCGGTCATCCTGCCCATCAGCCAGGCGCAGCGCCTCCTGCAAGAGCTGCGCCGCCTGGTTGGGATTCACCGTGTCCAGATAGACGCGGGCCTGGCCGCGTAATGCCTGGCCCAACGCCGGAATGTTATTTAGCAGACGGCTGCGCTGTTCGGCCTGCTGGTACCAGCCCAACGCTGCCTCAAAACGGCTATGCAGCCGGGCAATATCACCCAGATAGGTAAGCAGTGCGGGGTGATTGGCCAGCGTATCAGCCGGCAAAGCGCCTATCCAACCGGCCAATGTATCTAACCGGCCCACACGCAACATCTCCTGCCCCAGGGCGCTGAGGAGCAAGGCTGCTTCTTCAAAAGCGGACGCCTGAAACCAGTGGTAAACGGCCGTTTCCTCTTCACCGTGTTTTTGGGCGTATCCGGCAGCCCGCCGGTGCGCTACCTGCGCTTCGCCGGGGGCCAATTGCTGCGTCAATAGTTCGCGGAACAGGCGATGATAACGCACCTGCCCTTCACCGGCATCTACCACAAACAAGCCATTTTCCAACAGGTAACTCAAGATTTGCTGGCTATCATGGGCGTGGCGCAGGTAATCGCACCGTACGGCCGTCATCTGGCGCAAAACAGAAGTGAGGCGCAAAAAAACCTGAATGTCAGGCGGTTGTTGGGCCAGCACTTCCTGGGTGAGATAGGTAAACAGGTCGCCGGTAGAGCCGGATAGCTGAGCCACTGCTTCGGCAAAGGTAGCGCCGTTATCTTTTTGCAAATTTTTCCACACAAGCTGCAAGGCAATGGGCCAGCCCTCCAGTTTTTCCACCAGCAGCGCCGCCTGTTCCAGCGTCAGGTCGTGGCCGTAGCGGGTGCGAAAGAGGGCGTCAATTTCCACCGGGGTGAAGGCCAGTTCGGCCTGCTCAATCTCCAACACCTCGCCCTTCACGCGCCAGTTCAGCAAGGTGGGCATGGTAATGGGGTGGCGTGTCGCCAGGATGATATGCAGATTATCAGGCGCCAGGCCGGTGAGGCGGTCGAGGATCAGAATGGAGTCACCAGTGTGCTGCAATTGGTGGACATCGTCCAGCGCCAGGAAGAGTGGATGGCCTGGGGGAATGGCGCGGGCACATTCATTGATGAGGCTGTCAACAACGGCCGTCCAGGGCATCACCGCGCGATTACCACTCCACTCCTCCAAAACCGCCAGCGGTGCATCAGACAAACCCGGCAGGGCCGCCGCAAAACCATGCAGCAAATGGGTCAGAAACCGCTGGGGGTCCCTATCTTCAGCATCCAGACGATACCAGATCAGGAAAAGTGGTTCACCAGCCAGGGCGGCCAGAGCGGTACTCTTGCCATAACCGGTGCCTGCCTGCACGATGGTCAGGCGGTAGTCACGCGCTTCCAGCAAACGCTGTGTCAGGCGTGGCCGGGGCAGCGTATATTTCTGCGGTCGCGGTGGCGCTAATTTGGTACGGACAATTAAGCTGTGCTGGTACATGCCATCTCAAAGAAAACAGTTGGCGGCTATTGAATTGCCACGCATGACAACACCGGTTCAGTTACTTGCAAGGTCACATTTTAGGCATACCCGAAATATTGTACCGCACCCCATCCGGTTTTCTACTTCTATCTGACCACCATGCATTTCCACAATTTCCTGCACGATTGCCAGGCCTAAACCTGTACCGGGGATATTGGTACTGGCAACACGCTCGCCACGGTAGAAGCGATCAAAGATGTACGGCCGTTCCTCTGGCGAAATCCCCACACCCGTATCTTCCACCTCGAAACACACCTGCTGGCCCTTGCTCATGGTACGCGCATGAATAAAACCGGATGGTGTGTAATGAATGGCATTCGCCACCAGATTGGATGCGACCTGAATTAACTGGCTTTGATTCCCTGGCACCAATGGCAAGGAGGGGGCTGGTTCAAAGCGTAATTCCAATCCGGCCGCAATGGCCTGTGGCTCATGGGCAATCACCACTTCTTGCAGCACCTCGTTCAGGTCAACCAGGGCAAAATCCAACGCTCTGTCATTTTTGTCCAGACGCGACAGGTCAAGGATGCGTTCAATCAGGTGTCGTAGTCGGTTTGTCTGACTTTGCAGAATGGACAGATATTTATCATGTTTGTCGGAATCGGCGTGCCCCAGGAGATCAAGATAAAGTTGTAGATTTGTCACCGGCGTGCGTAATTCATGCGATACATCACTCACAAATTTTGATTTGAGCCAGTCCAGCTCTCTTAAGCGTGCATTAGCAGCCGATAATTCGGCCGTGCGCTCGCGCACCCGCTCTTCCAGCGTCTCTAACACCACCGCGCGATGCAGGGCGCTGCCGGCCATTTCCGCCAGGGCGGACAGCAGGCGAACTTCCGACTCAGTAAATTTGCGCTTCTCCCGAATCCATACATGCAAGACGCCAATGACCTGTTTTTCTGCCTGCAATGGCAGGCTAATACCACTGTGAATGGTTTGCAACCGCTCAACTTCGTCAGGCAAAATAATAGCAATTGGGTCATGGTGTAAATCTTCAACCATGTAGACCTGGCCGGTAAGAGCCACGTGCCCGGTAATACCTTGTCCGGGATGGTGACGCAGTTGCTCTTCTGCACTTTCTCGATACTCATTGCCCGCCATAAACCATCCCTGAGAGATATAATCGCCGCTTGCAGAGTCGAGCAAAAATATAGAGCCAAAGGCCTGAACGGCGACTTCGGCCGCTTTTTGTGCCAGAAGAGTGGCAATTTCGGTGGTGGTCACGGCCGTGCGCAGCATGGCAGCCGTCTGCACCAGGAATGTTTGCTCCTCTACCTGGCGCCGAGTTTCTACAAATAACCGTGCATTTTCCAGGGTGATAGCCACCTGGTCGGCAAAGGCGCTCACCAGACGAATGTGGTCGCTTGTGAAAAAGCTGTCATTGTCACTGTCCACAGCAATCATGCCCATTACCCGGTCACGCACGATGAGCGGAACACCCAACCAGGAACGGATGTGGTCGTGCGGCTGACTCTGGAATGGTTTGTGGGCTGTGGGCGCTTGTGTCAGAACATACGGCCGTTTCTCCTGAATAACAATCGTATTGGGGTTATCACCCGGAATAGGAAAACGCATACCAAGTACCGACAAGGGATCAGACCAGCCACGGCCACCCATAATTTCCAGGTGATCGTCATCTAACAATTGCACCGACGCACTGGTATACGGCACCACCCGCGCCAATTGCTGCAAAATCAGATCAACAATCTCATCTCGTTCCAAAGTTGAAGCAACGGCGGCCCCAGCCTGGCGCAAGGTTTCGGTTTCATCCACGCGCAGTTGGGCATCTGTGAGCAATTGCATTCTGACGATAGCCAGGGCAATTTGGGCGGCTACCTGTTCACCACGAGCCACATCCTCTCGGCTGAATTCACGTGGATGACCGATAACAATGATGGCTGCGCCCATTTTGTGTCCACCAGCAATCAGCGGTAAACCGAGCAGTGAATGATTAGGGAAGAAACTGGCAACCTGCGCGCTGATGTATGGCGTGTTGTGAACATCGTCAATGAGCAGCGCATGGCCCGTCATCAGCACTGATTCTGTTATGGTCATTTCTCCCGGATCCGCCTTCACTTCACGAATTGTGTCACGCATCAACCCGGAAGCAGCACCCGCCCGCGCCAGCCGGTTTTTCTCATCCCAGAGCGTGAGAAAACAATCTTCGGCAGCAAACAACTCGCTCAGACGATCTGCCAATGTTTGCAGAATATCGGGCAGGCTCTGCGCTGAAAGCGCCGCATGGGTAATGTCGTTGAGTTGAGCCAGAAAGTGTTCACTCTGGCGCAGTCTCAACTCGACCTTCTGCCGTTCCACAATCTCTTGTTCCAGTATGGCATAGTTATGGGCCAGTTCCTCTTCACGGCGGGTAGTCTTTGCCAACGCTGTTCGCAGCGCCTCACTGAACCGATCCAGGAAAAAGGTGGCTAACGAAAATACCAATGTGAACAAGCTCAACAATACAATCGGAGAAATATCTGGCAATGGGGAAGTAACATAGCGTGCTGGGAAAAAGGCGGGCAGCAGAATAAGGCCGGCTACCATCAGGATACATATGCCAAGAACAGACAAGAGGGCGCGCCGTCTGAGAAGCAGACCAGCCAGTGTAATGGGAATGACGAAGATGATGAATACCCAAGCATTCTGCGCTCCCAATGGCAGCATGTAAAGGGCAAACGCCACCAAAAAACCGTTTACCATAACAAAGATGGATAGTTGGAAACGGCCGTGTTGCAGCAACCACAACGCCCCCAGAAGAATAATCTCCAGGGATAAGTGGGCTACGATCAGCAAATAGCAGTTTGGGCACGACTCACCAATCGCCAGCGAAATGGGAATACCTAGAAGATTGGCAACCAGCATCCCCACCAGCATATTGTGAACAAATGGCTTTTGCTGGCAAATGATCGTTTCTGATACTTGCTCAGTGATCAACCACTGATTGAGTTTATTGAGCATGAATGATGCTACTTAACATTTAACCTTTATTGGTATTCCTGATGGTCGGTTATAAATTTCTTCAGTCCACCCATGCTAGTGGCGCGTACTTTATTCTGAATGGGTGGACTCCAACGCAACACAATGCCCACCGACCCCAACGCCAGGCGCGCCCAAGGCCACAAATCAAAGTGATCCTGATGCCGCATGATTTTGCCGTCTTGAAAGGCAAATGTGGCATCAATGATTTTGGGTTCATGGTTTTTTCTCTTCATTGCAAATGGTAGACAGATTGACCACTTGGCCCGGAATGGCGCATCTTGGGGATGCGCCATTCCATTATAAATGGGCCAATAAAGCCTGCATAAATGCCGATGGTTTTTCAATGTGGGGACTGTGAGCGGCATCGGCGATGACCACTTCACGGTATGCACCGCCGTTGGCCTGATATTGCTCCAGCACCGTCCGCGTTTGGGACACCATGGGTTGCGGTGGGTAGACATCGGCGCCGGGCCAGCCGGGCACATAACCCAGTTGCCCCAACGTGCCCATGTCAAAAAACGAATTGTCGGCCACGATCATATCGCTGTCGCCGCGCACCCAAAGAATGGGCGGTTTGTGCGGCGATTGAGCTATGGCGCTGACGTTGAAATACCTGGGGCTGGTGGCGTTAATGGGGCCGTATTGGCCGGGGGCCACGTTAGGCCAATTGGCGGAAGGGATCATATCACCGGGGTAACGATCATCACCCGTCCTTTGCAGTAAAGCGGCCGTCAAGAACTCTTCCTCACGGGCCGCCTGAAACGGCGCTTTATAGTAAAACGCTTTAATCACATTCCGTGGCGAGTTGGGGTCGTCGGCGCTGCGATCCCCTTCTTTGATGCGGCGGATAAACTCTGGGTTCACCACCCCGCCGCCAGAACCGGCGCAGTCCTCATAACAGGGAACGCCATCCAGCCCTTTCGTGCCGCCAAAACCATACGGGCTAATAGGGTTGACCAGCGTCAGCGAGGCGACCAGTTGGGGATAATCCAGCAGGAATTGCATGATGACGCCACCACCCAGTGACCAACCCACCAGATGCGCTGGTCGGTTTCCAAAGACATCAGACAGAGCTTTCAGGTCATCGGCCCAGTCGCGCGCGCCCCGGCTGGCATCCACCAGCAAATCTTCGCTGTCGCCGTAACCACGCAGGTCTGGGGCGATACAGAAATAGTCATCGGGCATAGCCAGCATCGTCTCTTCCCAATAGGTGGCGGATGAGAAGTTACCATGAATGAAAACGACTGGAACGCCGTCCTGTGATCCACGCAACAAGACGTGGGTGTTTAAACGGGCTGTGGGCAACATTTTGGAAGTAATTCCAGGTAAAGTGGGGGCAGACATTTGATTTTTCTCCTTATTTTGAACATAGCATGGCTCCGTGTCAGAGATTGAGCCAAAGGTAAGCCTGAGTATACCGCAAACGAACCATGAGGGAGTTGTCGTTTGTTACTTTTTTGCTATGCCAGGATGAACTCAACCTGGTATTGGACTGTGCCTGAAATCTGGTTGGCTGTGTTTGTGAATCTTGTTACAATTTAAGTGCAGAAAAGCAACCCAGATTCAACAGATATTGTATTGAGGCGCTCATGGCTCTATCCAAGCCTGAACAAAAGAAACACAACTTCCCCTTATCATCCCCGATGAATAATGACATTTTAGTTGCCCGCCGAAGCTGGCGTGAATGGCTGCGTCTGGTAACGGTTCTGTTCAAACTGCGCATCGTCTTTCTGCTGCTCATGGCGGCGACAGCCGGTGCGTTTATTGCCGCCGGTGGTTGGCCTGGTTTAGGCGCCTTGCTGCTGGTCTGGTTGTGTGGCGGCATGGCTGCGGCAGGATCATCGGCCATCAACCAGTATTGGGAACGGCATACAGATGGGCATATGGGTCGGACACGGCAACGGCCGTTGGTAAATGGCGACATCGAGAATCCACAGTGGGTGCCCGTAATAGGGGTGGCCCTCATCCTCATCCCCTCCTTGCTTGTGTTTACCAGTAACCCCGCCATGACTTTTTTCCTGCTGCTGGGCGCTTTTATCTATGTGGGCATCTATACCATCTGGCTGAAGCCGCGTACATTGCTCAATATCGTTATTGGTGGGGCAGCCGGCAGCGCCGCCGTGCTTACGGGCAGCGCCGCCGCCGGTAATTGGAATGACCCTGGCGCTTTGGTGCTGGCACTGATCCTATTTCTCTGGACGCCATTCCATTTCTGGAGCCTGGCTTTGCTTTACCGTGACGAATATGCCCGCTCTGACGTGCCCATGCTGCCGGTGCATACCACACCGCGTGGCGCGGCCTGGTGGGTGATGCTGCACACGTTTCCCACCTGTTTGGGTGGGCTGCTGCTGGCGCTGCTGCCCACGTTGGGCATCGTCTATTTGCTACCAACGCTGTGGGTTACGGCCGTTTTGTTCTGGCGTAATGTGCAGCTTATCCAGGACCCCTCCCCCCTAAACGCCCGCGCCATGTTCATGGCCTCCAATATCTACCTGTTGGTGCTGTTGGCAGCTATTTGTGTGGGGGCCGTCACCGCTTCCCTTTGGCAGTTGTAAACTGCGCTTTGCCATTTTGTGAAGAACCGCACAAGTTTGCCCGCTTAGGGGGCTTGTGCTAGTATTTGCCTGCCCTGCTGTGTAGGTGATGAACCAAAACGGTTGAGCCAACACTTGACTTTAGGGAATTGCCAATACGCCGAGGGGATGTAGTAGCTTGTAACAACGGGCAGTGAATACTGTCCGTTGACCGGTGAGGCAGAGTCTCGCGACAAAATTCCCACCTGCATCCGCAGGTTCAAACTCTGAGGTTCACACGGCATGGTGGGGCGCTTTTTAATGAAGAGGACGTGTTGAGTGTATGGTTCGTGAGCGCATTGCTGACGACATTTACGTCTTTACGAGTCGTTTATATGCCCAGGTGACGGCGGGCGCCATCCTGACCAAAGACGGCGCTGTTCTGGTTGACACACTTTATTTCCCCGAAGAAACAAAGGCAATTAAACAGTTCTTAGAAGACCGGCTAAAAATGCCGGTGCGGTACGTGATCAACACGCATTACCATGCAGACCACAGCCAGGGCACCTATTTATTCCCACAAGCCCAGGTGGTCGGCCATGTATTGTGCCGGGAATTGCTGCATACTGTGGGCCGAGCCGGCCTGGCGCAGGCAAAACAAGATGCCCCCGAACTGGCGGAAGTGGAAATTGTTTTGCCTGATCTGGTTTTGGACGAAGGGGTTTTGCAGCTTCACCTGGGTGGTAAAACCATTGAGATGCGCCACATGCCTGGGCACAGCCCTGATTTGCTGTCGGTTTATGTGACGAATAATCAGGTGTTATTTGCCTCCGATAATATGATGCCGGTGCCCACCATATTTGATGGCAGCCACAATGACCTGGTTCAGTCGCTGGAAGTGATGTTGGCCCTGGAACTGGAGGCGATTGTGCAAGGGCATGGTGAGGTGGTGCTGCGCGGGGAAATTGCCGACGTGATTCACAGTGATCTGAGCTATTTGCAGAATATCCACACAGCCGTGACCCGCGTCGTCTCTAATGGCAATTCCGCCGAATCACTGCAAAATATTGACATCGAAAGCTGTGGCAAATCGCGCGTCCCCCTCAATGGACTGGTTTCTGACCTGCACTTCGCTAATCTGCATAAACTGTATGCCGAGATGAATGAAAATCGGTAAGCTGGGGATTCCCAGCAACGTACATCATAAACGATAAACGGCCGTATCCCTGATGGGTACGGCCGTTTTGTTTGGCGGCGAGGGGGCAACGGCCGTAGCTCTACGGCGCCAACAACCTTACTTTTCCCGGTAGCAATTCATACTCAATCCGGATAGCTGCGTCGGCAATCAGTTCACCATCGGCATGAATAGGGGTGCCAGGCTGGCAGGTGATGGTGATGTGCCGGGCACGGCCGTGCTGCACTCGTGGATGCTGGATATGTGTGCCCTTAAACAACCGGGGCAGCAGCGCCAATACCGTATGTTTGGGCATATCGGGCGCAAAAATATAGTCAAAATAACCATCATCAAACTGAGCGCCAGGAGCCATCTGGAAAATCCCACCCGTGCGTGGCCCGTTACACACCGATAGCAGAATAGCTGGCCCGCTGAAAGTTGTGGCCTCATCAAAACGAATATCCATCTCCCAGGCTCGCAGCTTAATCAGCGCCCGCACCAGGGCCACAAAATAACGAGCATTGCCGGACAACCGTTTGATCTTGGTGTTTTCCAGCGTGACCAACGGTTCCATGCCAATGGCACAATTATTCACAAAATAATGCTCAATATCATGTCCATCAGCGCCAGGATGGACGCTTACCCGCACGGCGTCAATTGGCCGTATGTGGCCATTGGCGATAATCTGAACCGCCTGAGACAAATCACGGGGTAAGGGGATGGTATCGCCCAGATCATTAGCCGTGCCGATGGGCAGCACGCCAAAAGGTAGAGTCGGGTCTGCCCCAGAAGCCTGAATCAGCCCATTGACCACTTCATTGATGGTGCCATCTCCCCCGGCGGCGACTACAGCCTCAAATTCGCTGGCTGCCTGCCGGGCTACGGCCGTGCCCTCACCTGGCGCCTGCGTGACGTGAATGTCTGGGGTAATATTGACGGCCGTGAAAGCTCCCGTCACCAGCTCCAATTTTTCGCCTGCGTGCCACCGATTTGCATATGGGTTTAGAATGACCTTGACACGCATAGGACCTCTTCAGAAAGACCAAACGATAGAAACTAGAGACAGTGACCAACCCCTCTCCTGTCTCCGGTTTGGTACTTGCTACAACTCGACAAAATACGAATCAGCCGCCCTATCAATCAACTCTTTCGTCAACTGCGGTTTTATCTCCTGATAATTGGCAATATCCAAAATCTGGTCTAGCAAGTCGCGGGGGTGGTTGGCGCGGAGCTTTTGATTGCGTTTGATGTAATACTCTTGCAGCAAATAACGCACAGCCTGCTCATCATACGGAATACCCCGCCGCTCACAAACCGCCACAAAAATGGCCCGAAAACCTTCAAACGTGGGCGGACGCACTTCAATTTTGTGCCGGATACGGCGCAAAAATGCTTCGTCCACCAGATCACGGGGTGGCAGGTTGGTGGAAAACACAATCAGCACTTCAAAAGGCACTTCCAATTTGCGCCCGGTGTGCAACGCCAGATAGTCAATCTGCTTTTCCATGGGCACAATCCAACGATTCAACAAATCACGCGGGCGCACCTGCTGGCGGCCAAAGTCATCAATCAAGAACATGCCCCCGTTGGCCTTCATTTGGAACGGCGCTTCATAAAATTTATTAATGGGATCATAAATGAGGTCCAACCCCTCCAGCGTCAACTCGCCACCCACCATAATGACCGGACGTTTGATCCGCAGCCAGCGCGCATCCCCCTTGCGTGAACCACCTAAGGCGCCGGTAACGCCTCTATCCTCTGGTACCGCTTCGTGGTTAATCTGGTCATACATATTGATAATCTGCCCATCCACCTCAACGGCATAAGGGATATAAATATCGCTGGTCAAAATCATGCGGCCAATAGCCTCGGCAATCGTTGTTTTCCCATTTCCCGGTGGGCCATATAGAAAGATAGATTTACCAGAGTTGGCCGCAGGGCCAATTTTCTGAAACACATCTTCTTCTAAGGTCAGATGGGCCAAAGACTTACGCATCATGGCTGGATTAACCTTCAGCCGCTTACCACTCTGCGCTTTTACAGACGCGATGTAATTGTCCCAGGGCACAGGGGCTGGGCCAACATAGGTAGTGCGTTCCAATTGTTCACGGGCGCGGTTGGCGCCTTTGGAGGTAATCGAGTAGTTGTAGGTAGCTGCGCCCAAACCGCCAGAGCCTTTTACTTCGCACATTTGCTCCCGTTTCAAATAATCCATTAGGGGACTAACAACAGTAGCAAAAGGCACGTGCATCAGTTCCGCGATGTCATGCCCGGTTAGCTGGCCGCGGAAATACATGATCTTCAAGGCCAGGTCTTCCAGAAAACCATGGGTCAGGCCGGTATCTTCAATACTTTTAACGGCAGGGGGTTCCCAATCCATATCGTTTAATAGAGCTGATTGTGGTTTTATTTTTGAAGTTGCCATTGCATCTTCTCCCATGCAAATGCGTTTTTATGACTGAAACGGCATGTTCCCATGATAGCCTGGAAACGGCCGGAAAACAAATACTGGTTATGTAATTTCATGAACTTGAATAAGGTTGGTCTGTCCCATTTGGGCAAAGGGGACGCCTGCTGTAATGACCAGCCGATCACCCGGTTTCAGACCAAACTGGCGCATGGCGGCGGCTGTTTGTTCCAACATTTCGTCGGTTTCGGTGAAGTTGGGTACCAACACACAATCCACACCCCAAACCAGCGCCAACCGGCGTTGGGTACTGGGCAAGGGAGAAACAGCCATTACGGCCGTTGGTGGGCGATGGCGTGCTACCTGCCGGGCCGTGTGCCCAGACATGGTGGTGCTGACAATCGCTTTGGCCTGGACATGTTCCGCCACCGAACAACTGGCGGCGCTAATGGCCTCCGTCACTGAAACCACACGAGTCACGGCGGCCTGGCGGCGGCTGCGCCAGATGTCATAGGGAAAAGCGGTTTCGGTAATTTCGCTAATTTGTTTCATCATCAGCACCGCTTCCACCGGAAAACGGCCGCTGGCCGTTTCATTAGACAGCATCACCGCATCCGTACCATCCAGAATCGCATTGGCCACATCACTGGCTTCAGCCCGTGTGGGGCGGGGGTGTTCCACCATAGATTGCAGCATTTGGGTGGCCGTAATGACCGGTTTACCCACCTCATTACAGGTTCGAATAATCCGTTTTTGCAGCAGCGGTACCTCCTGCGGATGCACCTCTATACCCAGATCGCCACGCGCCACCATCATGCCATCAGCCGCATCCCTGATCTCCTCCAGATGTTCAATGGCTTCGCTCTTTTCAATCTTGGCAATAATCGGAATCTGCACCCCCTTCTCGTCCATAATGGCGCGCAGTTCATGAATATCCACCGCCGTGCGCACAAAGGAGAGCGCCACATAATCCAATTCCAGCCGGCAAATAAGCTCAAAATCCTCACGGTCCTTATCGGTCAAACTGGAAACCGGTAAATCAGTGCCGGGCGCATTCACCCCTTTACGAGACTCCAACAACCCGGCCACGGTTGTCATACAGCGCAGGGTGTCGTCTTTCTTTTCGGCGACGGTAAACTCCACCTCGCCATCACCAATAACCAGGCGCGCCCCCGGCTGCACCGCCTCAATCAGATCGGGGTGTGGCAAATGAATCATCGCTGGTTGGCCCCGGTGAGGCGTGAGCACAATTTCTTCGCCAAGTTGAAGCTGAATGCCGCCGGCTTTTACGTGTCCCAAACGGATTTTGGGGCCTTGCAGATCGCCCAACAACGCCAGCACTTTGCCTTCGCTTTGGGCTACTTCGCGCAGCATGTGTACTGTTTTGATGTGCGCCTCGTGGTCGCCATGCGAGAAGTTGATACGGGCAACGGTCATGCCTGCCGCCAACATGCGGCGTATCGTTTCGGGATTATTGGAACTGGGGCCAATGGTAGCTACTATTTTAGTGCGAGCCATAGTATGTCCTTGCGTCGGGTTTTGGGGATTGTACTCCTTAATCTGATGAGTTGTAAAATAACAAGAAAAAGGGCGCTGTTTTGGCAAACAACGCCCTTCTTCATATCTACTTCACACGACTCCTTATTCGGAGTGTTTGACGCTTATTTGAATTTCGTCATTGTCCAGTCGTTTGACACTCAACTGCACATGGTCACCTTGCTCAAAGTTCTCTTCAAACCAGCGATGAACGCTGGGGCTGAGAACCAGGCGCACCATGTCAGTTGACTGGATGCGCCAGACGGCACATTCTTTGTCATAGACACCTTCATAATAGACGGTGACATTACGGGTCTCACTGCGGGCGCTCACAGCAAAGAAGGGCCAATGGTCTGGGGCCATATTGATGAAGCCTTTGCGCAAATAGAGTGGTTTGATGTCGGTAACAAACATGAAACCTTGATCGGGGTCAATGATGGTGGTGGTGGCGATAGCGGTGGATTCGGCAGGTGTTTTGATTTTGGGGCGAACTTTTGGTTTAGGTTTGGCGCTTTTGATTGCTTTTTGCCCGTTCAAGAAGTGGATGAGGGGCAGCAAGCGTTCCAGCTCCTTTGTGACCACATCTATGACTACCGTTCCCATCACAGAGATCTGGTCTGAACTGAAGCGGCGGCTAACAAATAAGGGTGTGATCCATTTTTCTTCACCGGTGAGGTAGGCCGCTTTACTGAGGAGGGCTACGGCCGTTTCTTCATCCAGATTCACCACACCATCTTTGTATAAATCCTGATAATGGATTCGCTCACTCGAATCTTCATCTATTTGCTGCTGTTGCAGACGAAAAGACCACTCAGACCCCAACTCGGTAATCAGGCGGTGGGCCATCGCCGGCTGTTTTTCTGCCAGGCCCAATGCTTTGTAGAGACCTCGTTTATCCGTGAGCGCCAGTTGTAGCTCCAGGCTCATGGGCCGGGCAAAAAAGAGGATATGCATATCAGACTCTACGTCATCTTTGGCCGCCAGATAAACCGTCTGGTTAGCGCGGCTTAACCCGGCATAGGGAAACTCCGCCTGCACTGACCGTGGCAAACGAGCATGTAATGTGCGTATAAATAGCTCTAACTGGTCAAGGGCAAAATTGACGGCGGCATCCTGCCCGGCCCAACCAAAGGCAGCAAAAACAGGCATCCCCAGCCCGGTAAATGGTTGTGCTGTTGTCATACGAACCAATCCTTACACTTCATTTCTGGAATTATTGAAACTGCTCATCCCCTCAGAAGCAGTATACTTAGATAAAGCACGCCGCCCCTGCCTAACACCAGTTGTTAATTTTGGGGTAAGTGGTTGAGGGTTTTCCTACAAACAATTTCCTGTCTAGTTATATCAGGAGTGGATAAGTTTGCAAGTTGCAGGTGACAGGTGGCAGGGATCAGTAACCTGTAAACTGCCACTTGCCACCCGCCATTCGCCCCTTACTTGATGCGATACCCTTCGTAATCATTATTAAATAGCCAGGCTACGACCGCCCCGATTTCAATTGTTTCCGGTAAATAAGTGAGCATAGTTACGGATGAAGTACCCCGTGTGTGTAACATGTGTTGGGTACGGGTCATGCGGTCAAACCGCTGCTGCCAGGCATGAAGGTTAGACGGCCGTAAATCCACCCACCCCTTCTCTGCCCACATATTGATATTTTCCGCCGACAAGGCCGCCTCGTGGTAAATGCTTTCGGGGATGTTTAGCCGAGGGCCACGAATGAGATGCTGCCCATCTGGTGTCAGAATCGGCACACCGATGGAAGTGATTTGAGTGCGCAGTAGTTCGTTATCCAGAATGAACTGGTACAACGTTTCCGCCATTTCGGTGGCAGAGGTGGCAATGACCTGCCGCAAGGTTTGATAATTCAGCTTCAACAAGTGCGCCTCATACAACAACTTAGACAGTTCCGGCGGCCCCAACTGCCCCAGGGCCACACTGTGGCTGTTTGTTTCTTCCTCAATGCGCGCCAGCTTATCCAGCGCCGTCTGGCGCAGCACCCCGGCCCGGTAACTGGAGTTGATAATGCTGCTATCTATACCGGCTATCACATCATAACCCGTATTGCTGCCTTTGATTTCTAACACAGCCTGTTGGGCAATTTCCTCCGGCGTCACAAATTCCATCTGGTTAATGTGGGTAATGGCTTCAAATTCGCCGCGCGCAAAAAAGCCATTTTCGCCGGTGTCCACGCCAGCCATGTGCAGTTTGCCCAGCCGATCATAGTGGCCCTCATCACCGCGCAGATTTAACACGCCGTTCAACGGCTGCGTCTGGCTTTGGTAACGGAACTGGGGGCGTCCGCGCACTTTCACCGTTTTGTACGCCACCCGGCGGTAGCCGATCATGGCTGCCGGTTTTAGTTCCTTCACCAACGGGCCGCCCGGTGTGCGCGCCATCAGGAAGAGCAGGCCGGTGTGGGCGAAGGCTACGGCCGTTTTGCTCATCAATTTGGCGCTGGGGCGATCTTCACTGTGGGTATAGGGGATATTTAGCCCCATCCCGCCTGTGCCGGTGGTGCCAATTTTCAGGTATAGGCGGGTTCCTACCTCACACATCGCTTTGTGAATCATCTGCACGTGGCGAATGAGTTGTGGCAGCGATTGCGAAATCAACAACATGCTAATGTTTTGTTCAATGACCCGGCCCAGGTCATCCAGTGCCGCCAAATCCTGGTGATCCACAATCTGGCGCAACTGCTGCAAAATGTCATACGTCTTCTTGCTCAGCGACTCCACATCTTGGTAGCTGATAGCTGTGGCTGTGTTGATACTGTCCACAATGACATCCGGGCGATACTGGTGGATCAACTGCACCAGCGCCGAACGCTGGTAGGCTGCCTCTAAAGGGCCAAACAAATCCTGGTATAAATCATCCCGGCGGGCACGGCTTTGCATCAGGCGCAGACGACGCTCTAACATGAAGTCATTGCGCACAAATACATCACCCCAGGCGCCCATAAATTCAATGTGCGGAAATTCTTTGCGCACATCGTGCAAAAATTCGCGCACTTCACCGCGAAACAGACTGGCAACCACCATGCGTTGCGGCACAATCTGGCGGGCAATGGTGCGCACAATTTGGGCGCCGACCAGCCCAGCGCCACCCATGACTAAAACGCAGCGATCCTGGTTCATGGAAATCTCCTGATCTGTAGTCCGCAACTCGTAAACGGCTGTCTGTACGGTCAACCAAAATCGGATTACCGATTAGGGATTACGAATTACGGCAATAGTGGGATATACGTGAGCATTTTATCATGGGCACGGCCGTAACCAAAACATAACCATGTGCCACTTGCCATCAAGGATGATATACTAAATGCCAGGATACCAGCATGAATACACAATCATCTGAGCAGATGCAAACAGAAAAAACCACACCCGGCATTCCGTATTACCTACCTGGTGTGCCTGTGGAAATTGAGAATCGGTCGCGGCGTGGGCCATCTACGGCCGTGCTCATCCTCATCGCCAGCATTGCCATTTTGTTGCTCATTGGCTTTGTCGCCTTCACCATCTGGCTGGCGCAAACCCAGGCCACCACCATTGCCGCCGTGCGCGACATTCTCATCATCGCCCTGGCCCTGGAATCGTGCATCTTTGGCGTCGTCATTCTGCTTTTGTTAGTGATGGTCATTCGGCTGGTCAACATGCTGGAGTTTGAGATTAAGCCCATATTGGAAAAAACAAATGAAACGGTTAGCACCCTGCGGGGCACCACCAACTTTGTCAGCCAGAATGTGGTGCAGCCCACCATCCGCACCCGCGCCCAGGTCGCTGGGTTGCGGCAGGCGCTCAAAACCCTATTTGGCAATCCACGCAACAATATCAAGTAGATTACAGACCTGTCAGGTCTAAAAACGAGGTAAAAACCATGAGTGATAATACATCCAATGACTTAGGTGCTTTTCTGGCCGGATTTGTGATCGGTGGCCTGGTTGGCGCCGCCACCGCCATTATTTTAGCGCCCCAATCTGGGCGAGAAACACGCGCCCAAATTGCCGCCAAAGGTGAGCAACTCGTACACAGCGGCGAGGAACAATTAATTCATTATCGAGATGCTGCATCCACATATACCCATCAATATGTAGACCAGGCGAATGAAGTAGTAGCCCATACACGCCAGCAAGTAGAAACCGCCACCGGTCGTGTGCAAGAACAGGCGCGTATTGTCCTGGATCGTGGCAAGTCGCCTGGTAACGAAGCCGACATCCAGACACCAGACGAATCAGCCAATGACAATGGCAATGTGGAATGATCATTGACAATCAAGGGTCATTGACAATCAAGGGATGTGACATCGTAGGGTAAAGGAATAGGCTTTGTATCTGCTTTGGGAGACAACCATCAAGGTTCCCTCCCACCGTTCATGTGGCATGGCGCCGCTACAGAGAAAATACGTCAGGATATTGATTGAATTTGTCGGTGAAGCCATCATGGGCAATGGCATGTTAGCCAGATGAAAGTGTATAGGCGTCTCCACACGAGGGGAACGCCTTTTTTTTTGGACATACCATGACGAAGGTAACACTTATTAGCCTGGAGGAACTGCTGGAATTACTGCCAAACGGGGAAGCAGCGCGGCAGGTACGCCAGGCTTATGCATTTGCCGAAAAAATCCATCACGGCCGTCGCCGCGCATCTGGTGAACTCTATATTGACCATGACATTGCCGTTGCCCAAATTCTGGTGCAGTTGGAAAGCGATGTTCCCACGGTTATTGCCGGGCTGCTGCATGATTGCTTGCTGCCTCATACCCAGATTGACCTGCCCACCGTAAAAAATCAGTTTGGCGCAGAGGTGACAAACCTGATCAAAGGTTTGCAAAACCTGTATAACTATGCAGCCGAAGCACAATATCAAAAGTATCAGGAAACTGAAAGCGCTACACTGGAAGAAATCCGCCGCGCCATTTTAACTATCATTGAAGTTGACATTCGCGTCATCCTGATCCGGATGGCCGATTGTTTACAGGATTTACGCAAGGCCAGCCATTTACCGGCGGAGGAACGGCACAAGGTGGCGCTGGAGGCCATGAATGTGTTTGCGCCATTGGCAAACCGCCTGGGCATCTGGCAAATCAAGTGGGAAATGGAGGACCTGGCTTTCCGTTATCTGGAGCCGGAAACATATAAGGAGATAGCTAACAAACTGGCCAACCGCCGCGCCGAACGGTCAGATTACATCGAGGACTGCATTGCCAAATTGCAGGCCAGGATCAAGGAATTGGGCATTGACGCCGAAGTGACGGGCCGGCCCAAACACATTTACTCTATTCACCGCAAAATGGTGCGGAAGAATGTGGATTTTGATGAGATCTATGATGTGCAAGCGCTGCGGGTGATTCTACGGCCGTCACACCCCTCTGCCTATGCGCAGCTTCCCCTGAAAGAAAAGGAAGACATAGACCGCACCATGTGTTACCTGGTGTTGGGGCTGGTACACAGCTTGTGGAAACCCATTCCCCGCGAATTTGACGACTACATTGCGGCGCCGAAAGGTAATGGCTATCAATCGCTGCACACGGCCGTGCTCGACCCAGAAACAGGCTACAAACTGGAAGTGCAAATTCGCAGCCAGCGGATGCATGAGGAAGCAGAAAAAGGGGTAGCCGCACATTGGGCCTATAAAGAAGACGACGACACCCATGTTTCCACCTCCGTGCAGCGGCGTATTCTCAGCCTGCGCGATACGCTGGCAGCCCTGCGGGATACCGATGGCTCATTGACCGACGCTGAAATCCTGGCTACCGAAGTTTTAGCCGACCGCATCTATGTCTACACACCCAAAGGCGACCTGATAGATTTGCCCGCCGGTTCCACGCCCATTGATTTTGCCTACCAGATTCATACCGAAGTGGGTCACCGCTGCCGGGGTTCCAAGGTGAATGGTAAAATGGTAGGATTGGATTACCGCTTGAAATCGGGCGACCGGGTGGAGATTGTAACGGCTAAAAGGGGCGGCCCCAGCCGTGACTGGATGAATCCCGTGCTGGGCTACACCGGGCGAGCGCGCACACGCAGCAAAATCCGCCAATGGTTCCGTAACCAGGAGCGGGAACAAAATATCCAACAAGGACGCGCGGTGGTGGAGCGGGAGCTGCGGCGGCTGAATCTGAGCAATACTTACTCCATCTCCGATATTGCCCAGGCGCTTAAGTACAAAGATGAGGAGGTGTTTCTGGCGAAGGTGGGGTTTGGCGACATTCAAAGCACACAAATTAGTGGCGCCATTGCCCTGATGCAGACTGTTTTGAAGCCGGACGACGAGTTACGGCCGTTGCTGCAACCAAAACCCGCCAAAACCAAAGGGCTGACCGTACAAGGCGTCGGTGGTCTGGCTACCAAAATGGCCGGCTGCTGCCAGCCCATCCCACCTGAACGCATTGTCGGTTTTATTACGCGCGGTCAGGGTATTACCATCCATCGGCACGATTGCAAAGAAATAGAAAATGCGACCGAACGAGATCGGATCATAGAAGAAGTCGCCTGGGGTACGGAATCAGAAACTTTTCCCATTCCCATCGTCATTAAAGCCTACCGCCGCCCAGGTCTCATTGAAGACGTCATCAACATCTTGCGTGGACAAAAGATAAACAGCCCACGTGCCAAAACAACCACTGCCAGCAGCATTTCCACTGTGTATCTGGAAGTTGAAGTCAACAGCCTGCAGCAGTTAAACTGGCTCATGCAAAAATTTGAAACGCTGCCCAACGTCATTGAAGTTTACCGGCAGCGTTGGACTTAAAGGGGAAAAAGAATTACTAATGAGCAACGAAAAAAGCTGGACATTTGAATATGAAGGCGAAACCATTCACGTCAAAGAAGTAGGGGATGAATACGAGTTCTATCGTGAAGAAAATGGCGTGTTGGTAGAACTGGACCCGGAGAAAATCCTAGACGTTTCCACCTACTTCTTTATGGAATTAGCCGGAGAGTAAGCGTTCAGACCTGACAGGTTTCTTCCCAGTTCAATCTGGAACATTGCTACTCAAAAACCTGTCAGGTCTCCAGAGGGGCTGAACGCTTACCAGATTCCCATGAAACCGTTAGTGTATTATTGCCGCTGGCAAGGGGCGGCGCTGCGATTACGAGGGCGGGACGACACGGCCGTGTGGGGCGCACTTGTCTTCGTTTCCGAAAATGGCGATGAAACCACCAAACCCTTTCACTTTAATCTGCAAACCCGCCAACTGACCCTCACCCACCCCGGCGGCGGCCAACTCCTGCAATTGGATGACATGGGTGTAGTGGTTGATCGGCAGGAGATTGAACATTGAGTGATTGGAGATTCACCCCTTCACCCCTTCACCCCCTCACCTGCTCACCCCCTCACCCCTCATATTGCTCAAAAATACGCCGGTAGGCGGGGGTGTTTTGCATCAGTTCCTCGTGTGTGCCTTTTGCCACCAATTTGCCCTTACGTATCACCAACACCAGATCAGCCCAACGAATTTGGGAGAGACGATGTGTAATCAAAATGGTGGTCTGATGGGCTGACGCCTGTATGATGGCTCGCTGAATCTGGTCTTCGGTGGCGCTGTCTACGGCGCTGGTGGAATCATCCAAAATAAGGATGCGCGGTTTGGTCAGGAAGGCCCGCGCCAGCGCAATGCGCTGCCGCTGCCCCCCCGACAGCGTAACACCCCGTTCACCCACCACTGCCTGGTAGCCATCCTTGAAATTCATGATGAATTGATGCGCCTGGGCCGCTTTGGCTGCCTCTTCGATCATTTGCTGGGTGGCGTCTGGGCAGCCAAAGGCGATGTTTTCGGCGACGGTGCGCGAAAAGAGAAAGATGTCTTGCTCGATGATAGAAATTTGCCGCCGCAGCGCCGCCAGACTCCAATCACGCACATCTATGCCATCAATGAGGACACGGCCGTGACCGGCATCATACGTCCGGTTGATCAACTTAGCCACGCTGCTCTTACCCGCCCCCGTCTGCCCTACCAACGCCACCGTCTGCCCTGGCTGCACGGCAAAATCAATCCCTTCCAGCGCACAGGCCCCCTCCACATAACCAAACCACACGTCCTCAAAGCGGATGGCCCCCTGCATCTCCCCCTGAAAACCAGATACATTCTCATCCAATGTCGTCTGCGCATTCATCATTTCCAAAATGCGCCTTGCCCCGGCTAACCCCAATGACACCCGCGAATAGGCCATCAGCGAAATGAAGGTGGGAAAACCAAACAAAGATAACAGCCCCATGTAGGCAATAACATCCCCCACATCAATGCGCCCCTGCTGGAATAACCACAGCGCCTGGGCAAAACCAATGCCTAATGTCAGCCCCAGCATAAGCAGAGGTAAAAAACGGGCTTCAATTCGCCCCTGCGCCACCACCGCATCGCGGTAAACACCCGCGTTTTCGGCAAAGCGGCTGATCTCTTCCTCTTCCTGGGCGCTGCCTTTAACCAGTTCAATGCCATCAATAGACTCGGCTAAGCGGCTGTTCATCAAGCCAAAACCCCGGCGTACCCGGTCTGCCACCGGGTTCAGCACATGCAAATAACGTACCAGCGCCAGGATGTAGGTGACGATGAAAAAGAGCGGGGCCAGAATCAAGGCAGGATCGTAACGGGGGGCCAGAATCAGCGGCATAATGATGAAATTGGCCGAGCCGATGACCAGGTTGATGCCCGGATTAAGCATCAGGTTAATTTCATGCACATCATTGGTGGCGCGGGCCATCGTGTCACCCACCGGCTGCATGTCGTGAAAGGTCATGCTTTTGCCCAGCAGGCTCACATAAAATTCCCGGCGCATATCCCGTTCCAGCCGTTCCCCCAAGACGGTGCTGGAAAAATTGCGCCCCAATTGCAGCACCGCCCGCACCAACTGACTGAGGATGACCATCACGGCCGTCCAGCCAATCAAACCTACATCCGGGGGATAAGCCAGGGCCGCGTTAAAGGCCGTGCCCGTCAGCACCGGGATGGCCGCCGCCAGCGCCGCATTGCCAAACGCGCCCACAAACACACCCAGAATGAGTAATTTATGCCGCAATAGATGGGAAAGCACCCATCGCCCTGGGGTACGCCGGTCAGAAGGTTGAGGGGAATGAACAGCAAATTCGGTCAAGATAGTAAGTTGTCCTGTCGCAGCGCCGAGTTTAGTAGGCTGTCCGCTGAAGTGATTACTGTAAACCAGGGGGCATTATCGCACAAAGGGCCAGACCTGACAGCTTTTGTAAAGCTGTCAGGTCTGGGCGGGCGACCGTAACACGGCCGTGTGCCGCCGTGTATAGATCGGGCCTTTGGGGGTCAATCGGCTTTCGATCAGGTGAATCTCATGGACGGTAAAGGGGAGCGGGTTGACGGGGACGTCCCAGTTCATGGTGGGTGGCAAATGGCCGTCATTCACCCGCCCAATTGTCAAATGGGCGCTAAACGGTTTGTCTTCCACCGCCCAACCCAATGGGGCCAATCGTTCATCCAACCCCTGCTTCACAGCCACCAAGACCTGATGGTCGCCCGCCGTACCCACCCAAATAACGCGCGGCCGTTTGGGGTTGGGAAAACAGCCCAACCGCCCCAATTGCATGTGAAAAGGGGGGTGATGGGTCGCCAGTTCATCCAGTTGTTGCGCCAGGAGTGCGAGTTTGGTCACGGCCGTGTCCCCCAAAAAGCGCAGCGTCAGATGCATATTATCCGGCTGAACCCAACGCACCAGACGCGGCGGCATTTGTAAGGCCAAAGATTGGCCGATTCCCCCTAATTCTTTTTTAACATCCGAGGGCAGTTCAATAGCAATAAAAGCACGAATTGTTGCAACCATCTTGCAAGATTCAACCAATCTCTACTCTCTCATCCCCTCTCCCGGTTAAGCACGGGCAATGCGGGGGATGTCATCTTGGGGAAACCCAGGCGTCACGCGAATGAATTCCTGAATCTGACGATAAGTGATCATGCCCAGCAGACGGCCGTATTCCACCACCGGCAGCGCCCACACCCGCAGCCGCGCCATCTGCCCCACCACATCCAGCAAATCGGTATGAGGCGAAACCGGGCGCACATCGGGAGACATGGCCGCGTAAATCAGGGCATCCGGGCCATACAAGTTGGCCGCGCGCAGCAGGCCATCTTCCGTGACAAAACCAATGTAACGGCCGTCATCCGCCACCGGAAAATCACTCTGCCAGCCGCGCATGCGCTCCGCCAATGCCTGCCGTAGGCTGTCATACGGCCCTAACGCCCCCACCGCCGGCGAGAACACCTCACGCACCACATGGCCGTAACCAGAACGGCGCATACGGCTTTGCCACCGAACCGCCGCCAACTCCTGAGAACCGGCCACAAAAATAAACAAGGCAATCAGTCCCATAAAAAATGCGCCATTCAACACGGCCCACAAGCCCATTCCCATGGCCACAACACGACCAATGTTCACGGCAATAGCTGTCGCCTGGTCATAACGCAGCCACATCGCCAACAACGCCCGCAACATACGCCCCCCATCCATGGGGAACGCTGGCAGCAAATTAAACAACGCCAAAATCACGTTATACACCAACAAAAATGAAAAAAGCGTCGTAAATGTCAGCGAATAAGTCTGAAAAGCAGCCTGTAATGGCATCTTCAGCAGCCAGGCGATCAGGCCCATCACCACTGCCAGCACCACATTTACAGCCGGGCCGGCCACAGCCACCACAAACTCTTGCTGCGGCTTCTCCGGCATCCGCTCCAACTGGGCCAAACCACCAATAGGCAGCAGCACAATCCGGCGCACCGGAACGCCATAATGCAGCGCGGCAAAGCTGTGCCCCAGTTCGTGCAGCGTCACCAGCACAAACAGCAGCAGCACGGAAACGATGCCAAACAAAGCGCCGCTGGCACCGCCAACCTGACCATACGACACGGCCGCAAAAACCAGTATCAACGGAAACGTAAGATGTATCCGAATATCAATGCCACGCACTGCCAGTAATTTCCAGGAACTATTCATCGCATGACAACCTTTTCCAGATAGGAGGTTGGAGATTGGAGATAAGACTGCTCCCCAATCTTTACATTACTGTCTAGATCATAGCACAATGATCCCGTTCTGTGTGTTAGCAAGCCATAAACAGAAGAATCCGTTGATTTGCCCTATCTGCGCCCATCGGCGAAAATAAACCGGTAGCCGGTGATCGGTCAACGGTTCTCGGCAAAAAGGCACTTATGAATCATTCACGTCGTACACTCCTCATCCTGGGCACGGCCGTTGCCATTCTGGCGCTTTTAATTGCCGGAGCTTTTTGGCTGCTGCCGCGCCTGCTGGGCGCAGACGAGGACGCCATTATTCAACATATGCCAGATAACACGGCCGTCTTCGCCGAAATCAACCTGCTCAACCTGCAAGACAACACCAGCCGCCAGGCGGCTGCCGCCTTTGAGGACACCTACAACAGCGCCGACATCCCCTTTAATCCGGCCGATCCCTCTACTATTTTTAATGGGCTGGATGGGGCTTTAAACTCGTTGGCCGGGGTGACGGTAAGTGAGGATGTGCGGCCCTGGATGGGGGCCAATGCCGGCGCCGGTTTTATGCCGCCAGGGGATGATGGGCAGCCACGCTGGCTGTTGGCCGCCACTGTGCGGGATGCAGCGGGAGCAACTGCCTTTATTGAAAAAGTGAACGCCAATGGGCAGGGCACGGCCGTACGCCATGACAATCTGGTGCTGCTGGCTTCTGACCCGGCCACGCTGGCTGCCGCCCAGGCCGCGCCTGACAGCCTGAGCCTGGCCGATTCCCGGCGTTACCAGGAAGCAATGGCCCAACTTCCAGACAAACGCGCCGCCACGATTTATATGAACGTGGCCGAAATGGACAAACTGCTGGCAACGGCCGTGCCGCCTGCTCAAGAAGGCATAGTCCAGGCCATACGGGGCATACTGCCGGCCTACACCAGCATCGGCCTGGCCGCTTTTGCCACGGACGATGGCATTCAGGTGGAAATGGTGGGGCTGCATGACCCCCTCAACCAGGCGCAGCAAGACTGGCTGGCAGCGCAAACGGCCGTGCCCACCAGTGATGCCCTTTTGCCTGCGGATACGGCCGTTTACCTCACCGGGCAGCGACTTGATCTGCTCTGGCAGTTGCTCAAAGGCTCGTTAGATGGCCTGGGTTACAGCACCGCCGATGTGGATGAAGCTACCCGGTTATTTGCCGGACTGTTTGGTTTCAACCCGGATACCGAATTGCTGGCGGCGTTGGATGGCGAGTTTGCACTGGCGCTGGTACCGGCGGCGGGGGATACGGCCGTGCCCGGACTCAGCGGTGTTCTGTTAGCCACCCACAACCAGCCGGACAAATTAGACGGTTGGTCGGCTTCGCTGGCTGCCGGATTATCCCGGCTTGGTTTTGCTGCCAGCAGCAGCGATGATGTCTATCAGGTGGCTAATCCCGATGGCAGCCAGTTGGCAGCTTATACAGTAAGCGGTGATCAAGTGGTGGTGGGCACAGATGCGGCAGGGGTAACGGCCGTGACCACAACCAGCGCCTCTTTAGCGGCTGCCCCTGTTTACCAGGGCATCTGGACGCATCTACCCAACGGAGCCAGGCCATTCCTCTTCGCCAATGTCAGCCAACTGACCGGCTTGTTTGGCCTCGAACCTGGCGCACTGCCCATCAAACAAGCCGTCATGGGCAGAACGAGCGATGAAACCATCTCCCGCGCCACCCTCATTTTCATCATCGCAGAGGAATAAGCCGGTATGGAACCCCAACGAGAATTAGGCCCCTACCAACCCTGGCGCGCTTTCCAGGAAGCAGAACAGCAAGAAAAGTTCACCAACCGCACCCTCAATATTGTCGTCATCACGTTGACAATGATCGGCTATCTGCCCCTGTTGCTCGATTCCAGATTCTATCAACTGCCCACGCTGCATATGCTGCTGATCTTAGGGTCGGGTATCCTTTATGGGTTTGTCGGCACAAAGGGCATGACCTGGTTTGAGGCAAAAAGCAAAACGTACCCCTGGTTCATCGGCGTTTATTTTGTGGTGATGATGGGCATTGTAGCCCTGACCTTCTGGCTGACTGCCGGTGTGGACAACAATGCCTGGCTGCTCATCTTGCCGGTGGCGGCGCAAAGTCTGGCGTTACCCAGAGCAGGCACGGCCGTTGTTTCCATCACCTTATTAGCCCTCATCTATTTCATCTTCTTGCGCTACACCGCCTGGGAAAACGCCCTACAGGCCATGATGCAAATTAGCGCCGCTTTGATCTTTACCCTCATCTTTACCTACATTGCCTTGCGTGAAGCTGCCGCCCGCAGCCGCATTACCCACCTGGCTACGGAACTGCACAGCGCCAATCTGCGTCTGGCAGAATACGCCGCGCAAGCCGAAGAAATGGCTACTATCAAAGAGCGCAACCGCCTGGCCCGCGAAATCCATGATAACCTGGGACACTATCTCACCGTGATCAATGTGCAGCTTGAAGCCGCCCGTACCATCATGCCGGAAAACCCGGACAAGGCAGCAGATGCCATACAAAAAGCGCAAAAACTAACCCAGGAAGGGTTGAGCGCCATTCGTCATTCCATCAGCGCCCTGCGTGAATCGCCGCTGGAAAATCAGACATTGCCACAGGCTATTGGGCAGTTGATTACCGAAACCCAACAAACAGGGCTAGATGCCAGACTTGAAATCATGGGTACGCCTGTCGAACTGGAAGCCAAAGCCAGCCTGACGCTGTACCGGGTAGCCCAGGAAGGGCTAACCAACACGCGCAAACATGCCCAGGCCACACAGGTTATCGTGACGCTGGATTATTCACAGCCGGAACAGGTGACGTTGTCGGTGGTGGATGATGGGGCAGGCACGGCCGTACCTGCTGACAGCGGTTTTGGCCTGATGGGTATTAGGGAACGGGTGCAGTTGTTGGGGGGAGATACGGCCGTGACAACCATCCCTGGCGAAGGCTTTTCACTGGTCACCACCATCCCCCTCCCGCCCGAACATGTCAGCAATTAGCTGCCAAAACATCTTTTTAACAGCGACGGCAGCACTTCCCCCGCCGGGCCAGCCAGAACGAAGTCGAAAGCTGATGTCAGGGGTGTGGCCTGAGGATTGATCTCCACAATGGGAATGCGGCGGCTTTTGGCTTCCAGCGGCAATGAAGCAGCGGGCTGTACCAGGGATGATGTGCCAATCGAGAGAAAAATGTCGGCGCCGCGGGCGGTAGTTACGGCCGTGTGCAGCGCCACCGCCGGTAGATTCTCACCAAACCACACCACATCCGGCCGCAAATAGCTGCCACATTGCCCACAACGAGGTGGTATCTCCTCCTCCTCCCAGGTCGGGGCAGCATGGTCATGGTCAAAACATTTCACCCGCAGCAGATTTCCGTGCAGTTCAATCACATTCTGGCTGCCCGCCCGCTGGTGCAGCCCATCCACATTTTGCGTGATCAGCGTAAAAGCTGGTGTGCGCCGCTCCCATTCCACCAGCGCCAGATGGCCGGGATTGGGCGCCGCCTGCTGCACCAACTGCCGCCGCCAGGCATACCACCGCCACACCAACCGGGGATTGCGCCGGAACGCCGCGCGCGTCGCCAGTTCCTCCGGGTCATATTGCGCCCACAAACCCGTCTGCGCCTGCCGGAAAGTAGGAATACCACTCTCCGCCGAAATACCGGCTCCCGTCAGCACCACCACCCGGCGCGCCTTCTGCAATAGTTGAACCAATTCTTCAGGTATGTTCATCATGGTGGTGAGAGGTTGGGAGGTTGAGAGATTGGGAAATGAACAACTCCCGCGCCCCCTCATCCCTACAATCCCATCAGGCGCTTGGCCAATAAAAAGTAAATGAGCAGCCCCGTGGCGTCTACAATGGTGGCAATCATGGGGCCGCTGATGACAGCGGGATCAATGCGAAACCGGTCGGCCAGGGTAGGCACCAGGGTGGCGACGCTGGTTGACCAGACAACAACGGCGGGTAAGGTCAGCCCGACCACCAGGGAAACCTCAGGGCCTGCCTGGGGGAAGAATAGTCGGATATAGACAATGCCTACCAGGCTCATGGAGACGCCGAGCAGCAGCCCTACCGATACTTCCCGCCACCAGGCAGAAGTCACATTTCCCAACCGCACCTCGTCCAGGGTAATGGAACGGATAATGGTAGCCACTGTTTGCGAGCCGGAATTGCCGCCGGTACCAATGATGAGGGGGATAAAGACGGTGAGGATGACGGCCGTTTCCAACAAATCTTGAAACAGGCTGGTGACGGTGCCGGTCAGGGTCGCCGCCAAAAATAGAATTAACAGCCAGCCCACCCGCTTCCGGTACATCTGAAAAATAGATACCGCAAAATAGGGTTGATCCAGCGGCTCAGAACCACCCAGACGTTGAATGTCCTCGGTCGCTTCTTCCTCCAACACATCCAATACATCATCCGCCGTGACCACACCCAACAGCCGATTCTCCTCATCCACCACCGGAATCACAAAAAAATCGTAACGAGAAACCAACTCCGCCAGCTCTTCCTGGTCGGCGGTAACAGTGGCCGAAACCACATGGCTGATCATGATAGATTCAATCGTTGCCCCAGGTTGCGCCATGATCAGTTTGCGCAAGGGCACCAGGCCAATCAAATGGTTGTCTCTATCTACCACATACAAATAGTGTAACGTTTCTGCATCTTCCAGTGAACGTAGATAATCGAGCGTTTCACTCACCGTCCAATGCCGACGCAGTACAGCCACATCACGCGCCATCAGGCGCCCGGCTGTTTCTTCTTCATACCCCAGCAGCTTTTGTACTTCGGCTGCTTCGTCCGGCTCCATCAAACCGATCAGACGATCCGACACCTCATCGGGCAGATCCTCCAAAAATTCGACGGCATCATCTACCGGCATCTCATCCAGCAGGTCAGCCAGCCGCTCGTCGGCCACTTTTTCCACCAACTCCTGGCGCACCGGACTGCCGGTTTCATCCAACACCTCACTGGCAACTTCTAAAGAGAGAAGTTCAAACAGGGTGACGGCATCGTCCGTATCCAATTCATCCATGAGGACGGCAATGTCTGAGGGATGAATATGGGCCAACTGTTCTTGCAATGTCGCCAGTTGGTTTGTCTCAATGAGTTGTTCAATTGTTTCCAGTTCAGGCGGCGTCGTTGGTTCTGTCAAGGCATTTTCTCCTTCGTGGCGCATTTATGATGATGGCTTTTATTGATCGTGGAGATGCCCCCCTATAGAATTTGCGTCGTGCTGCACCGGGTGGGCACGGCCGTGATTATACGTTATCCCCTTCCCCCAGGCATAAAAAAAGCGGGGCAAAGTGCCCCGCTTCAAACATTTATCGTTTATCAGTTCTAGCCACAGCCACAACTGCCGCTATCATAGGCCGCGCCGGCGCTATCTTTTGTTTTAAATGATGAGCCACAGCCGCAAGATGACACCGCATTCGGATTTTCAATTTTGAAGCCGCCGCCCATGATGCTGTCTTCGTAATCAATGGTGGCATTGCCCAGATACATCATGCTGGTGGGGTCAATAAACACTTTCACACCATGATACTCAATCAGATGGTCATACGGCCGTGGCTCTGCTTCCAACGCCATGCCATATTGCATCCCCGAACAGCCACCACCGGCCACAAAAACACGCAGCCCATGATCGGGTACATTCTTTTGCACCAGCAGCGTCTTAACCATGTCTGCTGCTGCATCTGTGAGATAAATGGTATCAATTGCAGTTTGTTCCATCAGTTCCATGTGATTTCCCTCATTTCAGGCCATATGGCCTGGATAGTTTCTAAATGTGAGCCACATTCTAACAACGAAGCGGACTCGTGTCAATTTTCATTAAGCCGCAAATAGCGTTCTTCTACCCAGCCAATTGTCCCATTCCCGGTAGCAATTTCCCGCCAGGCCACGCCGGCCCGGTTGGCACGGCCTGGGTACAGGATGACCATTTCCTGGTCTTGCAAGACCAGCAAATTTTGGCCGCCTGGTGAGCGTTGCAACCACCTGACGCCGCCAGCCAGATTCATCACGGCCGTCTGCCCCACAATTGGCGTGGGCGTCACAGTGGGTGTGGGTGTAACCGTGGAAGTGGGGGTGGCTGTAGATGTGGGCGAATTGGTGGGTGTGGGCGTAAAGGTCACCGGCGTCGCGGTAGCGGCCGCAGTAGCGGGCGCAGTGGCTGAGGCAATGGTTGTGGGCACAGGCGTCGTTTCCGGGGCGGCAGAGGTGGTCTCATTGTTGGTCACGGCCGTTTCCGCCTCCTCTACCTGACCGGGCGGTGGGCCGCCAAACGCACCGCTGGCGGGCGTTAGCGTCGCGTTGGGATCAGACGTAGCCGATGGCTGAACGGTACCGTCTGCGGGTACAAGATTATTATCGGCAGCAATATCTGTGGGGTCATCGGTGAAATCGGCCAAAGCAGACGGTGTTTCGGTGAGCACGCCAGCGTCGAGTGCAGGGGAAGTGGCCGTAGCCACCAATGCCGGGTCTAGTGGTACACCTGCCAGAAAAAAGCCCAAAAACAACAACATCAACGCCAGGGCATACCCGGTAAACGTCTTCACCTGGAAGGCAATGCGTGTGCCACCCAATCCAATGCGGGCGGCAAAACCCGGCGATTGGGCAATATAAGCCAGAATAACCATGACAAACGCGCCACTAAAAGTGACGCCCATGCCAATCAAAGTCCACGTTGGGAAACCCATGCGCCGGATTATAACCAGTTTGCCAACGCCGCAAAAAATTAACAATTCCCATTCATATTCGGGCAAGCAACTGAATGAGAGCGATAACACACACGGCCGTGCCGCCTGCCAGCCAATCAAACCGGGTCATCTGGTGAGGGTTGATGGTCAGGATACGGCCGTGATACCCCCGCGCCAGCATGGCGTTATACACCCGGTCGCTGCGTTCCAGGCTGCGGCTGAAAAGCTGGCCCACCATATGCCCGGTCACTTTGGCCCGCCAGAGCAGCGAACCGCCATGCTGGCCCATGCCTGGCAGCCGGGTGCTGCGCGCCTGCCGCGCCCGCAGCAACCGCTGCGCTTCGTCCACCAGCACAAACAGGTAGCGGTACATAAAGCTGATGATACTGACCAGGATTGCCGGGACGTGCAAATGGGTCAGGGCGTGCATCAGGTCAGGGAAAGAGGTCACGGCCGTGAGTAAAATCGCCATCTGCACCGCCAGCCAGCCACGAATGAGGATGCTGACAAAGCGCACCAACCCGGCGTCTGTGATGGTGAGCGTGAAGGGGCCAATCTGTGCCGTGAAAACGGCCGTGCCGGGCTCATTGAGCAGCACCGTCACCGCCGCCAACAAAAAGGGAATAATCACCAACGACCGCTTAAACACGACCAGGTATGGCAGCCGCGCCAGCCAGGTCATCACCAGGATCACCATCCAGGAAAGGGCAAAACCCAACCAGGCCCCATCCGGCAGCAGCACCGTCGCCAGAATGAAAACAAGCGCCACCACCACTTTCAGGCGCGGATCAAACTGGTGGATCAGGCTTTCCCGCCCAATGTAGCGGTCAAAGGTGTTGGTGTTCATATCCAGCTACACACTACTCCGAGAACGTTGGGAACGGCTCAATAAACGGCCAACAAACAAGATCACGGCCGTGACCACCAACACCCCCACCACCCCAGCCACTATCGTTGAAAGTCCCGTTTCGCCCAGGCCAGGAATGGTGTAGTCTGGCAAAAACTCATAGGGCGCATCCAGCGCGGTCTCCAGGAAACCTTGTTGCCCGGCGACCCATTCCAACCCATCGGGGCTGGGCGAGGCATAAGGCGCTAACAATACCACCAGCAGCGCAATGCCCAATCCGGCCAACACCCACCGCCCCCCGGCCGTAGCGGCGCTTTCATCCAGCAGTTCCGGGCGGGAACGCATGATAAAGGCCAGCGCCGCCACCGTCACCAGCGCCTCACCGACGCCAATGAGCATATGCACCCCCACCATCACGGGCACCACAATGGATAGTTTGGCCGTACCGCTAAAGGCCAGCAGCAGTGATGTGACCAACGCTGCGGCCACAATGGAAAGCCAGGCGCCCACCCCGGCGGTCGCCAGTTTGAGCGATTTGCTGCGATTGGCCGCCAGCCGGTACACGCCATATCCCACAAAACCGGGCACAATACCCATCACCAGGATGTTCGCGCCCATGACAACCAGGCCGCCATCTTGAAAGAGGAGGGCCTGTAGGGCAATCACGGCCGTCATCACCAACAGCCCCAACCATGGCCCCAACACAATAAAGGCCAGCGCTGCCCCAATCAGGTGTCCGGACGTGCCGCCGGCTACCGGAAAATTGAGCATCTGCGCCGCAAAAATAAAGGCCGCCATCACCCCCGCCACCGGAATCAACCGTTCGTCGTAATCGGCTTGCGCCTTGCGTACCGCCACCACCAGCATAGTGATGGATGCCAGCCAACAAAACAGGGAAATGACCAGACTCAAAAAACCATCAGGAATATGCAGCAGAATACCCGCCGCCAGTGAGAAAATCGCTAACATGATGTACCTCCTTATTTTTCGTAATCCATCCGTGACCCGTGACCCGTAATCGGATTATGGATTACGCATCACGGATTACGCATCACGGCGCCCGGCACTGCCCACACACACCAGACAGCGCCAGGTGATTAAGTTCGGCTTGAAAACCGTGTTCGGTCAGGATTTGGGCAGCTACTGTATCCAGGGCACGGCCGTCCCACTCCTGTGCATGACCACACACCCGGCAAACCAGGTGGTGGTGGGGTCTCTCTTCTGCCAGTTCATAGACGATCTGTCCGCCAATTTCAGTACGGGTCACCAACTGCAATTCGCACAAAAAATCCAGGGCGCGGTAAACGGTGGCCCGGTTGAGGAAAGGTGAGTGCAGTTGCACGGCCGTGACTACTTCTGGCGCCGCCATGTGCCCCCCCTGCGTGCAAAGCACATCCAACACCATTTGCCGCTGTGGTGTCATGCGGTAGCCCATTTGCCGAATCTGCCCGGCGAAATCACGCTGCACGTGAGACATCCGATCTCCTTATTGCGACATATCGCAAATACGACATATCGTTATTTTACACCAAAATTGCCACTTGACGATGATTTGGCGAACTGTTATAGTCACGGCCGTTATGAAATCACCTGCTGTAAACTTTTATTTTTACTTTTTTAGCAGCCGCCGCGCTTGTGATGCCGGGGGTCGTTTGGCGCTAAAATAGTAAAAGCAAAACGACAAAACCTGTAAAACAAGACGCGGCCCAAAAAGCCGCGTCTTTTTATTTACAAGACCTGACAGGTTTTTGGAAACCTGTCAGGTCTGATGACAAGAAGGGGTAAGAACATGAACAGCAAAAATGGATACGCACAGTCAGAACGATGGCCGGCAGCGACTGCTTGTCGGGGGATACGCGGCGCCATCACTGTGGCCCGCAATGACGCCAGCGAAATTCTTAGCGCCACCCGCGAACTACTGCAAGCCATTGTACAGGCCAACCAGATGCAGCCAGATGACATCGCCAGCGTTTATTTCACCACCACCAGCGATCTGAACGCCACCTACCCGGCGCTGGCGGCCCGCCAGTTGGGCTGGTATGACGTGGCGCTGTTGTGCGGCCATGAGATGGATGTGCCGGGCAGTCTCGACCACTGCATTCGCGTCCTGATCCATTGGAATACCACCAAATCCGCCCGTGACATTGTTCATGTTTATTTGCGCGACGCCGTTTCCCTGCGGCCAGACCGCAAAGAGTTACCTCCTATTACCCCCATTCGCCCACGCCAGATTGATGCCATAGAAGCCATGATGCGTGTTCTGCAAGCCGCTGTTTAGTTTGATCAGGCTGGGAGGCTTTAGCCGAAACGTTTCGGCTAAAGCCTCCCAGCCACAATTTCATTGAAGGGAAAGGAAACAAATGATGATTGTGATTATGAAACCAACCGCCTCCATGCAAGAAAAATCAGGCATTGTCGCCTGGGCGGAGGATCATGGATACAAAGTGCATCTCTCATCTGGCAGCGAGCGCAGCCTGATTGGTATTATTGGCGATGACCGGTACATTAACCGGGAGCAGTTGGAGCGTATGGCCGGTGTGGAACGGGTCATGCCCGTCCTGAAGCCGTTTAAGATTGCCAGCCGCGAATTTAAGCCGGAAAACACCCGGTTTGCCATCGGCGATCATGTGGTGGGCAGTGATGAAATTATTATTATGGCCGGGCCGTGTTCGGTGGAAAGCCGCAGTCAGATCATTGAAACGGCGCTGGCCTGTAAAGAAGCCGGGGCACATATTTTACGCGGCGGCGCGTTCAAACCGCGCAGTTCGCCATACTCCTTCCAGGGGTTAGGCGAGGAAGGGCTGCAATATCTGGCCGAGGCCCGCGAAATCACGGGCATGCCCATCATCACTGAGGTGATGGAACCGGCATTGGTGCCGCTGGTGTGTCAATATGCGGATGTGTTGCAGATTGGGGCGCGCAATATGCAGAATTATGCCTTGCTGCACGCGGTGGGGGAATCACAGCACCCGGTGCTGCTAAAACGGGGCATGAGCAGCCTGATTGAGGAATGGCTGATGTGCGCCGAATATATTTTGAGCCACGGCAATACGCGGGTGATGCTGTGTGAACGGGGTATTCGCACCTTTGAACGGTATACACGCAATACGTTTGACATTAACGCCATCCCCGTGCTTAAGGAGTTGTCTCATTTACCGGTGATTGCCGATCCCAGCCACGGCACGGGCAAGTGGGAGTATGTGGAAAGCGTGACCAAGGCGAGCATTGCCGCCGGTGCGGATGGGGTGATTATTGAAGTGCATCCACGCCCGGAAGAGGCTTCCTCTGACGGCCGTCAATCCCTCAAGCCGGAACGTTTTGCCAATCTGGTACGGGATATGAAAGCAATTGCTACGGCCGTAGGCCGGGACGTGCGGTAAAAAAAAGCGCGTACCAGATGGTACGCGCTTTTTTTTATCTGCGACGTAGCGGTCTTTTGGGTTTGCTCAACGGCTGTTTGGTCAACGGCCGTACATTGGCATACAAACTGTAGAGCACATAATAGGCTACGTAAAACAGAGAAGCGCCGATAAGCCAGGGGTTCAGGGTTGGGTATTGCCAGATTAGCAGCCCTGTCACCACCACCCACAACACGGTGAGCGTTACCGTGACGCCCCGCCCCACCGTCATGCGCGAGGGGTAGAGATATTTGATGGGCACAAACACCATGATGCTGCAAGCCAACAACACCGCCAGATTGAAGGTAGGCGATGTACCCAACAGCACAAAGTAGATAACGACGATATTCCAGTACGAGGGAAAGCCTTTGAAAAAGTGATCTTCTGTTTTGGCGTCCTCCTGGGCAAATTGATAACTGGATGCCAGCAAGATGATGGCTGGCGTGGCCACCAGCCAGGCTTCTGGCACCAGGTTGGCCTGAAAAATGAAGATGGCCGGCACCAGCACATAGGTCATAAAGTCTACGATGTTGTCCAGCAGCGCCCCATCAAATCCGGGCAGCACTTCTTTCACCCGCACCAGACGTGACAATGCGCCATCAAAACCATCAATGATGGTGGTGATAAGCATGAGCGCCATGGCAATTTGCCACTGCCCTTCAAAAATTGCCAGGATGGCCAGAAAACCCATCACCACCCCGCTGGCCGTCAGGAGATGAATCCCCCAGGCAGCCACTTTTCGCCGCAACCGAAATTCACTGTCCTCTACTGCTACCATTGTTTTACACGGCCGTCAGAGTTTCACTCCAACGTAACTATGCTCCTCTTTTGATATTTGGCAAAACCGGCTGATCACTCAATGTCAGCCGGTTCATACAATATATTGTAACAACCACACACCCCTAAGTCACTGAGACATAAGAAACAGGTAATCCGTGATTCGTGACCCGTGACCCGAAGTCCGATTACGGATGACGGATTACGGATTACGGGTTACGAATCAAGGCCGCCACGGATAGCGGGCAAAATCTGGCGAACGTTTTTCCAGGAACGAATTTTTCCCTTCTGTTCCTTCTTCCGTCATGTAAAACAGCATGGTGGAATCGCCTGCCAACACTTGCAGCCCTGTTTGCCCATCCATATCCGCATTCATGGCCGCCTTGAGGAAACGAATGGCGATAGGGCTTTTGCGCAAAATTTCCTGCGCCCATTCCACACCTTCACGCTCTAAATCCGCCACTGTCGGCAGCACCTTGTTCACCAGGCCCATCTCCAACGCTTCTTGTGCCGAATATTGGCGGCACAAATACCAGATTTCGCGCGCCTTTTTCTGGCCGACAATGCGCGCCAGCGTGGCCGAGCCATAACCGGCGTCAAAGCTGCCCACAATGGGGCCGGTCTGCCCAAACACGGCGTTTTCACTGGCCAGGCTAAGGTCGCAGACCACATGCAACACATGGCCGCCGCCAATGGCGTAGCCATTCACCAGGGCAATCACCACCTTGGGCATGGTGCGAATGATACGCTGCAATTCCAACACGTTCAGCCGGGGCACACCGTCGTCGCCGACGTAGCCAGCGTGACCGCGCACACTCTGGTCGCCGCCGGAACAAAAAGCATGCACGCCATCTTTGGGCGAGGGGCCATTACCGGTGAGCAAAATGACGCCCACTTCCTGATCCATCCACACATGGCGGAAGGCATCTATCATCTGGTCAATGGTTTGTGGCCGGAAGGCATTGCGCCGTTCCGGCCGGTTGAAGGCGATGCGGGCCATGCCGTCCGCCTTTTCATAGGTAATGTCGGTGTACTCTTTTACGGTTTGCCAGTTTGTCATCTGTGATTCTCCTGAATTTGAATTTAACGCAGAGGCGCGGAGGCGTAGAAGATTTTTAGCGCCATTTCGCGTCCTTCGCGGATTTTATAATGATTGAATGACGGCGCTGTTTAGCTGCCGCCGCCGTTGGTCATCAGTCTGGCTGTGGCTGCGCACTTCAATAACACGCGCACGGCCGTCTGCCAGACTATCGGTCAGTAAGTGGCGGAAATGGTCACGGCCGTTTGCCCGCACAAAATCCAGCCCAAACATGCGCACCACCGGTTCAAAGTCCAGGCCATGTGGCGTCAGGAACAGTTTGGTAAACGGCGGCTCCACGTTGGCAATGGGCAGCCGGTTGAAGATACCGCCGCCATCGTTGTGCAAGAGGATAATAGTGAGTGGCAGGTTACAGGTTGCAGGTTGCAGGTTAATACCCTCCACTTGCGACTTGTCACCCTTCGGCGGCCTCAGGGCAGGCTCTGCCATCGGCCACCGGCCACTTGCCACCGGCAACAATCCATTCAGATCATGGTAAAAAGTGATGTCGCCCAGGACGGCCACGAGTGGCTGCGGGCGCATGGCCTGAATGCCCAGGGCGGTGGAGAGGTTGCCGTCTATGCCGCTGGCGCCCCGGTTGGCATAAGCAAAGAGGGGCTTGGCTTGGGCACGGCCGTACTGGTCCAGGTGTCGTATCGGTGAACTATTGCCCATAAACAGGGTAGCCTGCGGCGGCAGCAGGTCAACCACATCGGCCACCACCGACCCGTCAAAATAGGGGTCGTACAGATGTGATTCTAGCGCCTGCCAGGTGCGGTTTTCGGTGGTAGTCACGGCCGTGAGCCATTCCTCGTTGTCCCGTTTGGGCAGGCGGGCCAGCAGTAGTTGGCACACGGCCGTCTCGTTGGCCTGAACAAAATGCGTGGTGCGATGGCTGTCATCCGCCCAGACCCCGTTTTCGCGGATGTGCAACCGGTAGTTGGGTGTGATTTTGTCCAGATAGGCATTGAGCCATTTGGAAGTAGGCACCGCGCCAAAGCGCAAAATCAGTTGCGGTTCCGGCCAGGCAGGGGTGGTTTGCATGAATGTTTCGTAGCCGCTGAACACGGCCGTGTCCGCCACCCACTCGCCAAAACGCAGCCCGGAAATGGGGTCGGCCAGGATAGGATACCCCGCCTGCCGCGCCAGCGCCGCCGCCGCCGCCGGGAACTCCCCACCCGAACAGCGCGGCCCACACACAATCAGCCCGCGTGGATTTTCCTGAATCGTCTCGGCCAGAAAATCGAGGTGGGCGTCTGGCAGGGTGATGAGGCCACGTGTGATCGCGTGATGCGTGATGGCCTTCGGCAGCCTCAGGGCGGGCCGTGATGCGTGACCTGGATTTCTTAATGCCGTCTGCTCACTGCTCACTGCCAACTGCTCATTTCTCTTCGGTTCTAATGGGGCGCGGAAGGGGAAGTTCACCTGTACCGGGCCTTTGGGCAGGCCGTTGGCGGTGGCATAGGCGCGCACGGCTAATGTGTGCAAATGGCGCAGCACCACGTCTGGCGCATCCACCTGGGGCACGGGGGCGTCCACGCTCCACAACACCTGGTCGCCGTAGATTTTCACCTGGTCAATGGTCTGGTTTGCGCCGCTGTGGCGCAGTTCGTGGGGGCGGTCGGCGGTGAGCGCCAGCAGCGGAACGTGGCTCATGCGCGCCTCGACGAGGGCGGGCAGGAAGTTGGCTACGGCCGTGCCCGACGTACACAGCAGCGCCACCGGCCGATCCAGCGCCACCGCCATACCCAACGCATAAAATCCGGCGCTGCGCTCATCCAGATGCACAAATGCCTCAACCGTCGGATGAGCGTCAAAGGCCAACGTCAACGGGGTGGAACGGGAACCGGGGGCAATGACAACGGCCGTCAACCCCGCCTGCGACAACCCATCCACAAAAATCTGCGCCCAGGTGATGTTGGGATTTTCCATTCATCTATTTTCCCTCAATCAAGGGATTTTTGCCCATTCCTCATGGAGATTTGAGATTGGAGATTGGTTAGTGTCACGAAGTTTTCGCCACCCCCTTAAGACTACAACGGATGGAGAAATAAGCGGATAAATTTCCAGAGAGGAATCCGTTCATTTCTTTATCCGCTGTAGTCATGGCAAAAAACTAATGACACGAAGGAGATTTAAGATTGGGAGATTGGTGAGGCGCAATCTCTCATCGCCAAGTTCCCCCTACGACAATACCGGGCTGTGTTCCAGGAACAAGTTCAGTTCGGCCTGTGTCAGGGGGCGGCTGGCTTCGGTGGCATAAAAACCGGCTTCCCACAGGCTGACCACCACGCCATATTCTTGCTGGATGGTCTGTTCGGAGCCACTCTTAAACAGTGCCGCCACCCAGTTTGCATCCCGCCCTGGCGGGCAAGTGACCAAAATGTGTACCAGGTCTGGCTGGATGGCGATGTGATTAAGAACACAGCCATTGGCTCCGGCCAGCCGCAGCAACGCCTGGCGCAGTGGTTCTTCCAGGGCGTCGGCCATTGGTTCCAGTGGCCGCCAGACAATGGCATAGGTAACACGGCCGTGAACATTCTCTCCCTTAACCGCAAATTGAAAGGATTGTCCGGTCAGTTGCGCCCGCCCCTCGGCCACATCACCCAAACGCGCCGCCAGTGAAGCGGCGTAACGCCGCAGTTCGCCCACCGGTGTTTCCGGCAGCGCCACCAACGTCAGCAAAAAATGAGGCGGCATCTGGCAGGTGTACAGCAGCAAATCACCGGCCCGCGCCGGTAAATGCAGAAATTGCAGCCGCTCCCAAGAGGCGGTGTCAGACCACCCTTTGCCCACATGTAGGGCCACCGTAGCGCATTCCCGTTCGTTCAAATCGCCCCAATACGCCAGCAATTTTTGCTCGCGGGCAAAGATGGCCCCCTTGACAAAATGCCCCCACTCGGCCTGATGCAGGGTACTGACCAGCACGGCCGTGTCCAAAGTCTGCCCTGGCGCCGGCGCTTCGTCTTCCGCCACTTCCCGCACATAAAATGGTTGCGCCAGCGCCTCTTGCATCATCGCCGGCAAGTCTACGGCCAACAGCGGTTTGATGAGCACGCCCTGCACGCGCCCGGAATAGGTGACGGGAATATCCACATCGGCGGTAGGGGTAATCAGAATCAGGCGCAGGTCTGGCTGGATGGCGCGCAATGAGCGGGTGATCTTTGCGCCTTCATGGATGGGCACAAAAGCCATCTCTTTGGGCGACTGCACCAGATGCAGGCAGGCTTCTTTGAGCGTGGGCACCACGGTGATAGAGAACGACCCTACCTCGTGCAGTGCCTGAACCAACCGGTCGGCAAACTCCTTATCCGGCTCCAAAATCAGAATATCCTGCGCCATTTTGGACATGGGCACATTCTACGGGGCAGTGGGTGGAGAAGCAATAGGCAGGTCGTGAAAAGGTTCACGAGCGGCGCACAAACCACACGGCCGTCACACCCACTATCACCACCAATCCTACACCCGCCACCCAGAGCCAACGGCTGCCGGTGGCGGCGCCGATGGCGGCGCTGGTAGCGGCGCTGGTCGGGTCAGGAACAGGAGCTTCTGCCGGGGGCGTGGGCGCGGGTGGTAACTCCTCCAGATTGAGGACCACATAGGCCAGATCGTGGTCGGTGGCCTGGTAGGGCACAGCCGTGTCCGCCGCCAGCACATCCGGGTAATCGGCATTTAGATGTTGGATAGAAGCATGAGCCATCTGCGCCAGAAGCGCGGGCGAAAGCAAGATGCCATCTATCAACTGCGCCGCGCCGCTGAAGACGAAGCTGTACCGTTCGGCTAAGGGGATGGCAGACAGGGCATTGGTGAGACGGCCGTCCGCCGTCAGCGCCAGCAGCGTCGGCGACAATTCATAATCGTTAAAGTCCCCCATAACTACTACCCGCGCTGCCGGGTCAGCCGCCAGCAGAGGCGCTACCAGATTATTGAGGTGTTCTGCCTGGGCCAGTCGTTGTGGTTTGGTCTCTAATTCGCCGCCTCGTTTGCTCTTGAAATGGTTCACAAAAATGGTGTACGGCCGTCCCCCGACCGTCAACCCTACCTCGATTGGAGGGCGGGAAAAGAGCGGCTGCTGTCCCGCCGGGCAACCGGCGGTGGCATCTGCAATGCCCGTATCCAACGGCGTGCAGGTCTGCCGCAACGCGGCGTATTGCACCACCACCAGCCGGGGATCGCTCAACAAGGCCACATCAATGCCCCGCGCATCGGCGCTTTCGCGGTGTGTCACCTCATACACAAACCCGCACGGTTCAGCCAATGCCTGCGCCAGCGACAGCAGCAGCGCCTCATTTTCCACTTCTTGCACCCCCAACAGGGTGGGACAGCCCAGAAACTCGCTGATCTGCCGGGCAATTTTGGCTTCTTTGTGGGCAATCTCGGCCGGGGTTGGTTTTGGCTCTTCGTCCAGGCCGGTGTCGTCAAAAGTGTCGAAGTGGTTTTCCAGGTTGAAGAGGGCGATGCTGATCTGGCTATCGGCCAGGGTGGGCGGCACGGGTAAAGGCGAATAGGGTACGGCCGTGACCCGCAACGCCCCCGTTTCCTGCTGCACCAGCTTAAACTGGTCAAAATGGTAGATGAGCGGCCCGACCAATCCGGCTACGCGGTCGCCCCTTTTGACATGAGGAAAATCGCCACAGTCCACATCGCTGGTGTGCAAGATGGGCACAATTTGCCCGATTGGGTCAGTGAATTGCTGGCGGATGATGGGCAGATTGGCAACGGCCGTGTCCATCACCGCAAAACTGCACCCGCTAAAAGTAGCCCCCACCACCTGCGTTTGCCCGGCAAAGGCCACCCGCATCCCTTCTAGCGGCTCAAAATAGACCACCTGCACCGCATTATCGGCCGGGGGATAGATGATGACCGGTTCGGGCAGTGGCAGCCCGGTAGCCTCCACCGTCAGTCGTAGACCGTTATCATCAATCTCGGTCAATCCAAAAAACTCCGTCACCCGACCGTTGATAAGCACCTGATCGCCCATTTGGGCAGACGGCCGTTGCTGCCCCAAAAACACAGCGATGCCATCCGATGCAGTCGGGTCGCCGTCTTCGTCGCCGGGGCGGTCTTGTACAAACAGGGTGTAATAAGTGATCCCCGCCGTATTGCGATCTTCATACAGCCCCGTGACCACGCCGCGAAATGCAACCACTTCGTTAAAAAACGGCGAAACGGAACCGCTGCCCTGAATGGTTCCAATGGGCGGCAGATCATTTGCGGGGGGGGTGGGCAGGGAACTGGCTGCTGCATTGGCGGCGATATTGGCCGCCGCACAGTCGCCGTTTGTGTGAATCTGGGCGGGCGTGGGGCTGGTTTGGGGCTGCCAGTCGGCGGCGGTGTCGCTGTCACAAAAGGCAGGAACGCGGGCCAGACTTTGGCCGGGATAAACGCCGGGAACAGCCGGATTGAGTATAACCGGGCTGTCGCCATAACTCACTGCATCCAGCAAACGGCCGTCCGCCGCCAGCAATATCACCTCGTCGCCGTCATTATTCAACACAAAAGGGCCGGCGGCCCGGTTGGGGTTGGGCAGCATGTCTGGCACGGCCGTATCGCTGTCCACCAGTTCATAATCGGGGTCAAAACCAAAGAGGGCGCGAAAAGCAACGGCCGTTTGCGCTACCACCACCTCACCCGGCAATAAAACGGCGTCATCGGGGAATTGCACCGCCCCTTCCCGCCCCCCGGCCTGCTCCTCGTCGGTGAGCGTCACGCCGGTCAAGGGGTAAACGGCCGTGCCCACATTGGCAATCTCCACCCACTCCTGCTGCACATCCTCCCCCGGCGTGAAGTAATAGACCTCAGTCAGCAGGATACGGCCGTCGGCCATCTCCTGCCGCCCCGGCAGCAGCACAACCAGAAAAACCAACAGCCAAACCCAACACTTCATGGCAAAACTCCCTGTTTACCCGGCAAAAACGCGAAAAGCAAAAATTCACCCCCTCACCCCCTTACCTGCTCACCCCCTCACCCCGTCCAGGCCAGGTACACCATCAACCAGAGCGGAATCAGACCGAGCAGGGCAATAAGAGCGATGACGCCCAGGGCGATGGCCGTCCAGTCATTGCCCGGCGCGGCATCGGCAACTGGAATGCGAATGACACGCTGCGCCGGGGTAGACTGGGTAGGCGATTCATCGCCATCGGCGGCGTGATAGTAGATTTGCGTTTTTTGTTCAGCAATGGGCACGTTGGCTGGGGAGGCGGCGGGCGTTGGGCCTGGTGAAACGGCCGTGGGCGGCAGTGTGCCCGGCGGCGTCTGGTGGGCCGCTGCTACCAGCGGCGCAGGATAAACCGTGCCCGTCTCGGCCTGGCTGCGATCCTTGTACGTGCTGAGGATACGCCCCAACTGACCGGCGGTGCGGTAACGACCCGCCGGTTCTTTGGCCAGCAGTTTGTTGATAATCTGCTCAAGCTGCCGGGGCACAGTTGGGTTATACACGGTGACGGCTGGCGGCGGCTCTTGAATGTGTTTCAGCGCCAGCGCCGTGTGGGACTCTGCCTGGAAAGGCAGCCGCCCGGTGAGCATCTCAAACATGAGGATGCCAATGGCATACACGTCGGAAGCAGGCGTCGGTATTTCCCCGGCGGCCTGTTCCGGCGAAAAGTATTGCGGCGTGCCCCACACCTGGTCGGTGGTGAGCTGCTGCGTGGCCTGGCTCATGGCGCGGGCGATGCCAAAATCGGCCACTTTCACCTGCTCGTCTCGCGTCACCAAGATATTTTGCGGTTTGACATCGCAGTGAACCAGATTGGCGCGGTGGGCATAGCCCACGCCGTTGCAAATTTGCACGGTCAGGTCTAGCACACGGTTGACAGGCATCAAACGGCCGTCCGCCGCATACTGGCGAATGAGTTGTTTCAGGGTACGGCCGTCTACATACTCCATCACAATGTAATAGCGATGGCCGTCCTGACCAATGTCATGCACGGTGACGATGTTGGGATGGGTCAGGTTGGCGGCGGCGTGCGCCTCGCGCTGGAAGCGGCGCAAAAAGCCTTCGTCGCTGGTCAGGCTCTCTTGCAGCATTTTAATGGCCACAATACGCCCCAAGGCCAAATCTTGCGCCTTATACACCACCGCCATGCCGCCGCTGCCCACACGCTCCAGGAGTTGGTAACGGCCGTTTAACACAATTGCTTCATCACTCATAGCGAGATTGTAAAGTGGCAGGTGGCAAGTGGCAAGTAGCAGGTGGCAAGTGTTTGAAAGAGCAGCAGGATTATTGAAGCCGTGCGGCTTGGTGGTACGGCCGTTTGGCAACTGGAAGCGTTTAGGTTATTTTCCCCGGCTTGTGAAAAGAGAAAGATTCTTAAGTGGATTGGTAGCCGTCACGCTGCTGCTTTTGGCGGCGCTGTGGGTGGGAGAAGCCTTCTTACCGGGCAGGGTGCTGCTGCCGCTGGATATTGTGGTGCAGTCTTGGGCGCCCTGGCAGCAGCCCAACCAACCGGTTGTGGTGCATAACATCATGTTGACCGATGTGGTTAACTATATTTACCCGGTGAAAGCCTTTATGGCCGAGACGGTGCGCGCCGGTACGCTGCCGCTGTGGAATCCTTATGTGTTTACCGGCTATCCCTTCACCTACAATACCCAGGCCGGTCTGTTTTACCCGCTTTCTGTTTTTTATTATCTATTTGCGCCGGTCACGGCCGTTGACCTGACCATCGCCGCCCAACTCATCCTCGGTCTGTGGTTCATGTTCCTTTACCTGCGCCGTATTCAACTGCGGCGGCTGGCGGCCCTGGCCGGCGCGGCGGCTTTCATGTTTAACGGCTTGATGGTGGGCTGGCTGGAATGGCAGGTCGTTCACGCCGCCATCATCTGGCTGCCCTTGCAGCTCTACCTGGTAGAACGCCTGGCGCAAAATTTGGAAGCCCGGAGTCCGAAGTCCAACCACGCATCACGCATCACGCATCACGCATCACGGATTACCGATTACCGATTACCGATTACCAACATTCTCCTCCTCGGCATCGCCTTTGCCATTCCCTGGTTGGGCGGGCATTGGAGTTGGACGTTATATGGCAGCCTGACGGTGGTGGTATATATGGTTTTTCGCCTGTCCATCCTGCCAGACGGCTGGCGCTGGCTGCGGCGGCAAGGCGGGGCGGCGGGCCAGAGGTTGGGGAGATCGGTCACGGCCGTCCTCCTTACCCTGGCTGTGGGCATTGGCCTGAGCCTGATACAGGTCTTGCCTGCCCTGCATTACCTCAGCCAATCTCACCGCAAAGCCCTGAGTCTGAGCGAATCAATCAGCCAGGGGCTTTTCAACAGGGGCGCTGTTTTTTTCGTGCCCAACTTTTTTGGGAACACCGCTCACCAAAACTGGTGGGGGCCGGCCAACAGCAACTTTGCCGAAACCATCTTTTACAGCAGCATCCTGGTTTTACTGCTCAGCGGCCTGGTCTTGCTGCTGCGCCGTGACTTTTACAGCCTCTTTTTTTCAGCCTGGGGCGGCCTCACACTGCTGTGGGCGTTGGGGTCGCCGGCTTATTTCCCGCTTTATTTGCTGCCGGTATTTAACGGCATCCAGCCCAGCCGGGCGGCCTTTCTGGTGGGGTTTTGCCTGGCGGCGCTGGCGGCGCTGGCCCTTGACGGGCTGATGCAGCCCACGCTGAAACGGCCGCGCGCGCTGTGGCGGGCTTCGTTACTGATAGCCGGGTTGATGGCGGCGGTCACGGCCGTGTATCTGTTTTATTACCGGGCTGATGTCGGCCGTACCTGGGTCTATCTTCAGCCGCAACTGGCCTGGTTTCTCTTTTTCCTGGTGGGGTCGCTGGCGCTGGTAGCGGCGCGGCTGCGTGGTTGGTTAAGCCCCCATTGGTTTGGCCTGCTGGCCTTTGCCTGGATTGTGGCCGACCTGTTTCTCTTTAGCCATGATTACAACACCATTGGCGACGTGCATGACCTGTACCCGGACACGGCCGTGGCCTCATTCCTGAAACAAGACCCCGAACCATACCGCATTGTCACCCCTGCCGAAGGATTATCCTTCACCCCCAACACCTCGCTGCTGATGAAGATTCCGAACCTCAGCGGCTATGAGCCGGGCGTCTTACAGCGGATTTCTAACCTGCTGGAACTGGCCGAAGGCACCAGTACCGTGCGTTTCGGCCGGGTAATTATGCCCCTGGATGCGCTGGATTCGCCCATTCTGGATTTGCTCAACGTCAAATATATCACCACCAAGAATGATTATTGGGCAGCCACGCCAACCGTAGACGCGGCCCAAGCAACGGTAGCGGGCTGGTCGGCGCTGCCGCTGGAACAGAGCTTTACCATGAACCATGCCGGGTTGCAGCGGCTGGACATCCCATTGCAACTATCGGCGCAAGCTGAAGGCCAGGTCATAGCCCGCATTTTGTCTGAAAATGGGCTGTACGAGTTTGCCCACGCCGCGGTCAATACCGCCGACATACCAGATGGCGGCTGGCAGTCGTTTTACTTTGAGCCATTCCCTTCCGTGTGGGGACGTGACTTTCGCTTTCGCCTGGAGTATGCAGGGCAGAACGGTGAGGTTTTGGCGGGCATGAACGAAGTCGGCGCGGCGGCTTTTGCCGCCTACTTCTTACCACGCCCGGAATTGACCTATGAGGAAGGGATGACCCGGGTTTACCTCAACGAGGGCTACCAGCCGCGCGTTTTTGTGGCCCCCGAAGCGCAGATTGTGGCCGATGAAACAGAGGCGCTGGCGGCGCTGGCCCAAAACATGATGCGGCTACAAGAGGTAGTGTTCATTGAGCTAGAGGGGCAGCCAGCGCCGCCGGATTTGGGCACGGCCGTGGCCGTCCCGGCGCAAGCCACCATTCGTTCGTATGAACTGAACCGGGTGGAGATTGAAGTCACCACACAATCACCCGCCTTTTTGGTGCTATCAGACACCTGGTATCCGGGCTGGCGGGCGACGGTGGATGGAGACCATACGGCCGTGTACCGCGCCAACTCCCTCCTCCGCGCCATCTATGTACCTGCCGGAACGCATACCGTTACTTTCTTCTACCGGCCAATGGATTTCATGGTAGGCACGGCCGTCAGCCTGCTGACGCTGAGCCTGTGCCTGTGCGGGTTGGGCTACGCTTTTTGGCAGCGGCGCGCCGGGCGGGAAAATGGGACACAGATTCACGCAGATGACGCGGATAAAAGAGATGAGTGAGCGAGAGTTGCGTCGCTGGCTCTGGCTGATCATGGGTCTCTATTTTGGGCTGGCGATGGTTTACAGCGTGGTCACGCCCCTGGCGGAGACGCCGGACGAAAGCGAACATTTTCGTTATCTACAGCACATTGTTTTAACCGGCAAACTACCGGTGATACGACCGGTGTATGAAGAAAATGAGACGCTGGAAGCGCACCAACCGCCCGGTTTATACCTGCTGGGCGCGGCGCTGACCGGCTGGATCGAACAAGACCCGGCCGACAATTTACCCGCCAACAGTTGCTTTTCCTTTGACCCGGACGATGACGGCCGTCAGCACGCCTACCTGCACCGCCCCGAAGAATGGCCGCCGCAACGTGGCGTCTACCAGGTCTTTCAGTTCCTGCGCTGGCTGGATGTACTCTTTGGCCTGGGCACGGTCTGGCTGGCCTACCGGTTGGGTCGCCAGGTGATGCCCGGCGATGGGCGGCTGGGGCTGTGGGCGGCGGCGCTGCTGGCCTTTAATCCGCAGTGGATTCACATCACCGCCAGTTTCAACAACGATGTGCCCACTACTTTTCTGGGCGCGGCCATCGTTTACCTCTGTATTCGGGTGGTGCAGGCGGGGCGAATGGGGGACACGGCCGTACTCGGCCTGCTGCTTGGACTCGGCTTTCTGACCAAATTTGCCCTGTTCGCCTTTTGGCCGCTGGCCTTTTTGGCCATCATCGGCCATCGGTATGGCGCTCATGTCATTCCGAGGAGTCTTCGACGAGGAATCCTGACGCCGACGGCCAGAAAGATTCCTCACTCCGCAGACTTCGTTCGGAATGACAATGCAACGGATTTTCCTGGCCCTCTTGATAACTCTTTTTTTATCTTACTCCTTTTGGTAGCGGTGCTGCCGCTGCTGGTAGCCGGCTGGTGGTATGGGCGCAATTTCCAGTTGTATGGCGACCCGCTGTTGTGGGAGGTGACGCTGGCGGCCAAAGGCAGCGTCATTGCGCGCGCGGCCCCCTTTGGGCTGGCGGACATAGGCGAATTCCTGGTGACGCATTTCCAGTCATACTGGCTCTGGTTTGGCTGGTTGACGGTGAAAGGGCCGGTCTGGGTATATGGTTTGATTCTGGTGATGGTGATCACGGCCGTCACCGGCCTGCTCTACCTGCTCTGGCGGCGTCACCTGCCGGTCAATTGGGTGGCGCTGGCTTTTTGCGCCCTCGGTGTGGCCGCCATTTATGCTTCGCTGCTGCAATATGCCCAGACTGTCAACTGGACGGGCTACCAGGGGCGGCTGGCTTTTGCCGCGGCGGCGCCCATCGCCGCGCTGCTGGCGTTGGGGCTGTACAGCCTGAACCGGCGCTGGTTGGGCACGGCTGTCGCCGCCGCCTTGTTCACCCTGGCCGTGCTGGCCGTGCCGCTCATCATTTTGCCCGCTTTCCCCCGACCCCAGATTTACCAGCCCGCGCCCGACCTGACGCGCACCTGTATGCGCTTTGCCGGTGGTTTACAGGTAGAAGCGGTGCAGACGGCCACCGCCGTGAAACCGGGCGAATGGCTGCCGGTGACGGTGTATGGCTATGGGCTGCGGGCTACGGCCGTGCCGCAAACGGCCACAGTGCGCCTGGTCGGACGAGATGGGCAGATCGTGGGGCAGGCCGAAGCGCCGCTGACCTGGGACAAAGGAGAGGTTGTATCGGCCACTTTGTCATTGCCGGTTGTCCAGGCGTTACCGGCGCGTGGCGTGTTAGAGGTGGGCATGGTGGACGAGACCGGCCAATGGCAGGTGGCTACCAGCGCCACCGGCCGGGTACTGCAAATTCCGCTGGCGGTGGAGGTGGTGAAAATTGCCCCGGCACGGCCGTTTAACGCGGAACCGGAGGTGGTCACGGCCGTGCAATTCGGCGACCAACTCAAATTACTCGGCTACGATTATGATCCGGCAGCACAAACTATCACCCTCTACTGGCAGGTGTTGGCTCCCCTGACGGCCGATTACACCACATTCGTTCACATCCTCGATGAACAGGGCCAGATCATCACCCAGGCCGATGGGCAACCCCAAATGGGCGCATACCCCACCAGCCTATGGGATGTGGGCGAGATGGTAGCTGATGACAAAAAAATCAGCCTGCCCGTCCCCGGTGAGGATTTCCGTTTGGCCGTCGGCGTCTACCTGCTGGAAACGGGCGAACGGCTGCCCGCCCACGCCGACCAGGGTGTCTTGCCCGATAATCGTTTCATTTTGCCGCTGCGCCCGGATGAAACTCCATGAAGCAGAAACAGATAAACCAGCGGCTGGGCCGATGGCTGGCGCTCTTGCTCTTGTTATTTTTATTTGGGCGGCTGCTGCACACCGAGACGCAGCAATCCATCACCTACGATGAGCCACCGCACGTACTCAACGCCGTGCAATACTTCCAGCCGCGCCCGATGGTTTCCACCATCAACAACCCGCCGCTCATTCACGCCCTCATGGGCAGCCTGATGCACCTGACCGGTCTGCGCTATGACATGGGCTACGAACAGGATGTGTGGCAGTGGGGCAATGGTTTTGACATTGCCCAAATCTTCTTCTGGCAGGTCAACGCCAACTGGCCCCAGTTCTTTTGGGTAGGGCGACTGGCGATTATCTTTTTATGCCTGTTTCTGGCGACGCTGGTTTACCGCTGGGCCGGGCAGTTGTATGCACACCCGCTCCCGGCGCTGTTTGCCCTGCTGCTGCTCACGTTTGACCCCAACCTGCTGGCAATGAGCGCCCTGGCCACAACCGACCTGGGCGCTGCGCTCTTTTACACGTGGGCCGGTTATTGTTTGTGGCGATACTGGCGGCAGCCAACCACGCCACGGCTGGTGGGGGCAGGGGTGAGTGTGGGGCTGGCGCTGGCGGCCAAATTTTCCGGCGCGGCCCTGATCCCGGCGCTGCTGTTGATGATGGCTTACCGGTGGTGGATGATGGAGCGAACAAAAGAGGGGGCGCTGCGGTCGGCGGCGGCGACGGCCGTTATCCTGACCATTGCCGCTTTGGTGCTGCTGGCTTCTTATCGTTTTCAACTCTCGCTGCTGGTGGCCGATTACCAGTTTCAACAGGCCCACTTTAGCGAAGGGCATGAGGCGTATTTGCTCGGCGAAATGAGCCGGACGGGCTGGTGGTATTATTATCCGGTGGTGTTCCTGGCTAAAACGCCCATAGGCTTGCTGGTTTTGTTGGGCCTGGGTGTGGCCCTGTTTGTTTGGGCTGGGGCGATGAATCGCCCACTACAAACCGGGGGGTGGGAGCGGGGCTGGCTGCTGCTGCTGGCGGGGATGATTTTTGCAGGTGCGCTGGTGAGCAGTGTAAACATTGGCTATCGTTATTTACTACCGGCGCTGCCTCCGTTGTTCATCTTCTTAGGCCAACTGGTTTTGCCACAAACGGCCGTCATCTGGCGATGGATCACGGCCGTAGCCCTGGTCGCCTTCCTCTTTGCCAGCGTTCGTATTCATCCCCACTATCTCGCCTATTTCAACACCCTGGCGGGTGGGCCGGACAATGGCTGGCGGCTGGCGGTGGATTCTAACATGGATTGGGGGCAAGACCTGGAAGCGGTGGGGCGTTACCTGGCCGAACGAGACATTACCGACGCCCATATATCCTGGTTTAGTACGGTCATGCCCAGGCGGTATGGCATCCCTGGCGCCTCCTTTCTCACCTTTCCTCCTTCGGCGCGTGACCTGGTTTATGATGATTTGGTTCTGGAACGGCCGTTGCCGGGCACATACGCTATCAGCGCCACTCAGTTAGCCGGGCCGTATCTGGGCGAGCAGGTCGGGCAAATGGAATGGTTCCGCCAGCGCCAACCAGACGCCAAAGTGGGTTATTCCTATTTCATTTATGAGGTAGAACCAGAAGGCGAAGCGGTGGGTCTGGCGCTCTCTGGCATTGGCATTGCCATGTTGACGCCAGAGACAATGACCACATTGACCGATGGCAACAACATCAGCCTGCGCCATTTTGACGGCCGTACCAGCTTCGTCTGGCCGGGTGGCGGGGGGGCAGCAACCGCGTGGACGGCCGTGGGCGACGGCCACCAACCCACCCACTCCCTGCTGCAAAAGTTATACTCGTCTGCCGGCGCCACCCACACCGGCGAACGGATGATTGACGGGCAGAACTGGCGCTACCACCTGTATCAGTGGGCCACATCCCCGCTCCAACCAGGAACGCCGGCAGCGGACACGGCCGTATGGGGCGAGACGCTCCAGTATTTGGGTTATGAGACGGCAGGTTACCAGGAGGGACGGCCGTTGGACTTGTTGACTTATTGGCGTGTGGTGGCGCGGGACGGCCGTGATCTCAAACTGTTCGTGCATGTTTTAGACCAGGACGGCAACCTGGTCGCCCAACACGATGGCCTGGATGTGCAAACAGCCCGTTTGCTACCGGGAGATGAATTTGCCCAACTCCATTCCCTGCCCCTGCCCGGCGATCTGCCTCCCGGCCCTTACAGCGTACAAGCCGGTGTGTATGACGCCGCCACACTCGCCCGCCTTTCCCTCCTGGCCGACGGGGCAAACCAGGATCACCTGACTTTATTCACATTTGTCATTGAGTAATTGGGCGATTTTGGCCCAATTACCCAATGACCTATCTGCCTCTTCTGCGGCTAATGCAAAATCGTCACCGAGGCAAGGTCACACTGCCCCCAGGGGGTAATGTACTCTCTACCCCGATTGGCAATGTAGATGTCATTGTTGTTGGTGTCTACCGCTACCGCATAGGGATCACGACCTTGCACGGGAATGGTTGTCAGGTGAGCGCCATCACGGAAAACCATCACCGTGTTATCACCCCGGTTTGTCACAAAGGCATGGCGCGTGTTGGGGTTCACCGCCACCCCCCAGGGCATATTGCCAACAGTCACATTCCCATGAACCACAGTACCTGTCAACAGGGTAATTGAGTCATTAGCGGGATCATCGCCAGGGCCAGGGTTTGTCACGTAAGTTAAACCCGTATTGGGATCAACAGCGATACTGCGAGAGTGATCGGCCGTGTTCAGAGGCGTAACGGTTTGTGTATTGATATTAAAAACGGAAATGTTGTTTTGATACTGCGCATTTTTGCCACTGTGCGCCGCGTAAATGTAACCACGCACCGGGTCTATGGCCAGGTCAATCACCCGCCACCCCAGCCGGTAACTGCCGATAACTGTGGTGCCATCAACCACATACATGACGCCTTCTACCCCGGCCGTATACACATAGCCGGTATTGGGATCAACCACCGCATCTATGAACCAGGCATCCCAGGTTGGATCCATGGCAAAAACAATGTTTTGCACCAACGTCGTCCCGTTGAAGACTTGCATAGCCCGATCGAGATCAGGCACATACGTATAACCGTTAACCGGATTAATCGCCACGCCACGTGGTTCATAATACCGCTCACCCATGCCCACCAGATTAGCGCCGTTAATCCTGGCCGTGCCCGCATGGATAGCCGCCACATAGACATCGGCCGAATCATTATCGGCGGCAATAGCTATCGGCCATGATCCGGCCGGATCATCCGGCCAGGTTGGTGGAATGGTAACAGTTCCGCCCCAAATGCGATTGTGGAAAACATTCACATTGCTGCTGTACTCGTTCAAAATATAGACATGTCCGCCAATGGGATTGAAACCGGCTGCGCCGGGACACTTCGCGTTGTCGGTGGGGATATTGCTGACAAATTGAGGAATGGGAACCGGCGTGGGCGTAAAGGTAGGCGTGGGGGTAGGGTCTTTTCTGATGATTGGAAAATAAAAAGGTGTACCCTCCAATCCGGCAATAGTCTGCGGTTGGTCGTTTCCCCGCGCCGGTAAAACAAAGATGATCAGGCCCAACAGTGACAGGAATAACAAAACACCAACAAGATAGGTCTGACGTGGGTGGTTAAATTTCACACTATGTCTCCTTCATTTCAGTAGATATAAAAACGGCGCTGACGGCCGTTTCACAACAAACCCGGTACTTTATCAAAAAAAAACAAGCCGCCAAAATGGAGCCGGGCCAGGACGCTCAATCAGTTCAGGCACATGGTAAGCAGTTCAGGTATACTTCCGGCAATGACTACCGTTACTTTACTGCAAAACAAACGCATTTTATTGGGCGTCACCGGCTCCATCGCCTGTTACAAGGTGGTAGACCTGGCCTCCAAACTGACCCAGGCCGGGGCGCAGGTAGAAGTAATCCTGACAGAGGCGGCGCAGCAATTTGTGACGCCGCTGGCTTTTCGCTCGGTGACGGGGCAGCCAGTGTACACCAGCATGTGGGACCTGGCCGACCATGTGCGCCATGTGGGGCTGGCCGAAAACGCCGACCTGTTTGTCATTGCCCCGGCTACGGCGCACACCCTGGGTAAGCTGGCGTATGGCCTGGCCGACAATCTGCTCACAGTGACAGCATTGGCCGCCCGCTGCCCCATTCTGGTGGCTCCAGCCATGGACGGTGGCATGTATGAACACCCGGCCACGCAGGCCAACGTAGCCACCTTGCAGCAGCGCGGCGTTTCGTTTGCCGGGCCGGTAACGGGGCGCATGGCCTCCGGCCTGTCCGGTTTGGGGCGCATGATGGAACCGCCGGAACTGCTGGCGCAAATCCGAATAGCGTTGGCGAAACAGGGACCGCTGCACGGCCGTAAAGTAGTCGTCACCACCGGCCCCACCCGCGAAGCCATAGACCCGGTGCGTTTCATCAGCAACCGCTCTACCGGCAAGCAGGGGTTGGCGGTGGCCCAGGCGGCGCTGGACGCGGGCGCGGATGTGACCCTGATTTATGGCCCCCTGGCCGAGCCGGTACCGTTTGGCGTTACGGCCGTGCCCGTCCACACCACCCAGGAGATGGGCGAAGCGACATTGACGGCCGTGCAAAACGCCGACGCCCTCTTCATGGTCGCCGCCGTCGCCGACTTCCGCCCCGGCACCCAGTCCGACCGCAAAATCAAAAAGACGGACGAAGCCTGGGGGCTGGCGATAGGGCTGGAAGTAACGCTGGACATCCTGAGCGCGGTCAAGGAGCAGCGAGAAAAAACGGGCTTCCCCCGCGTCGCCCTCGGTTTTGCCGCGGAGACACACGATGCCTTTGAGTACGGCCGTCAAAAACTGCTGCGTAAGGGGTTGAACTTTATCGCCGTCAATGACGTACTGGCCGAGGGCGTTGGCTTTGAACACGACACCAACCGGGTGCTGCTGCTCAGTTCGGCCGGGGTGGTGGAAGAGATACCGTTGCAAAGCAAAACGGCCGTGGCCGAACGGCTGGTGTATCATGTGGCAAAGACGCTCAACAGCAACTAAAAAAGGCATGGTTCTCTTTTTGTGAAGGACAGGTGCTATGAGTACAGCGAATGGATTAAAAAAGCGGATAAGTCAAACAATTGAAAGTTTGCCCGAATCAACCCTGGTAGAAGTGGCTACCTTTCTTGAGTATCTAGAATATCGAGAATCACCTGGTAATCCTGCGCAAACGACGCCCTATACACCGATAGTACTTGGTGGTCTTTGGCAAGGTACAGTCATTTCCGATGAAGATATTGAAGAAGTTCGCCGCGAGATGTGGTCAAAATTTGGGGAACGTGATTGATGAGTGAGTACGTCACAGATACGCATGTTTTACACTGGCACCTCACCAGTGATCCTCGATTATCGCCAACGATCAGGCAACTAATGACCAAAACAGATGCCGGTATACATCGCGTTTTTGTTCGACGACAAAATCAACAAAGCTGGCGTCGTTTCCGTGATTCGATAATCACCCTGTCAGTCTAACTGAGTAATTACCCAATTACTCAGTTACCCAATTACTTCATGTTGAACCAACAACAAATCCACCAAGACCTGACCACCCATTTTTCCCCAGACGAACTGGTCTTATTGGCCGGGCGGGTGGGGGTGAATTTTAATTTGCTCGGCGGCAAGACGGTGCCCGATAAAGCCGGGTCGTTGATCAGCAAGGTGGAGCGCAACGGCCGTCTGCGTGAACTCGTTTACTGGATGGTGCAGGCCAAACCGGCGCTCAAAGTGACCTACCAGGCACAACTGCAACGCGAGTCCGCGCCCAAAGACAGCCGCCTGGAATGGCTGGACGGTCTGGCGGCGGGTGAAGGCCCGGCCATCGAAGAACCGCCCACTATGCGCTGGGACAGCGATGAACACCCCCGTTTGGAAGAATAATTTGTTATACTTTGTCCTGTGTTTCTCTAAGAACTCAAGGAGGCGGCATGGACAAGGTGCAACTGCTCAACGACATTTCCAACTCATTTGATGAAGCTGAACTAAAAGAGATCTGTTTTCGTTTGCAGATCAATTACGGTCATATCAGTGGCGCCAACCTGCCGGATAGAGCACGTGAATTGATTCTCTATCTGGAAAGACGTACCCGTTTACCCGAACTGGTACAGGTTGTTGTGACGCTGCGTCCCGCCCTTCGGCCAGCTTATGCCGCCTATCTTGCCGAACATGGTCTGAGTGCAACAGCCTCTCCAGCCCCCCCATCTGAGCCACCGCCGCCCGCCATCACGACCCCGCCGGTAATACCCGCCCCGGATGCACCTAAAATCAATCCCTTCATTGCCGGGCCAATGGTTACACAGCCAGAGATGTTTTACGGCCGTCGCGCCGAACTGCGCCGCTTGCAAACCCGCCTGCGCAACAGGGGTAGCTGCTCCATTGTAGGGATGCGGCGCATGGGCAAATCATCCTTACTGTACCACCTGGGCCACCACACGGACCTGAACAACCAGCCCGGTTATCTGGTAGCCCATCTGGATTTGCAAGACGGCCGTTACCACACCCTGCCCGGTCTCATTCATGGGGCCTATGAAGCCTGGGGGCCGCCGGCAAACAATGTCCGTTTGAGTACAGCCGACTTGCCCGGATTTTCTCAATCCGTCAGCCAGCTACACGCCGCCGGGTATCGCCCGGTTTTGTGCCTGGACGAATTTGAGAACCTCCTCAAACACGCCCAGGAATTTACCGACACCGTCTTTGAAAGCTGGCGGGCGCTGGGCAATGCCGGTCAGTTAGTCTTTGTCACCGTTTCCCAACAACCACTGGCTGACCTCATCCAGCAGAGTGACCTCACCTCCAACTTTCATAACATCTTTGACCAGACAACACTGGCCTTGTTGGCCCCGGACGAAGCGCGGGCGCTGGTAAAAGAACCGGCGCAGCGCCAGGGCGTACCCTTCCGGGAGGAGGATGTGGCCTACCTGCTGGATTTGTGTGGGCCACACCCGTTTTATTTGCAGATGGCCGCTTTCCAACTGTTTGACATGATGACGGTGGACGGCGTTGACCGGGCACAATTACATGACGATTTTGTCTGGGCGGCCGAGCGCCACTGGCAGGGTATGTGGCGCGCCCTGACCCCGGCCGAACAGGCCGCTTTTCCTTTGGTCTGGGAAGAAGCCACTTCCCCCACCGTCGCGCACTACCGTGCCCAGATGGCCCGCAAGGGATTGCTGGTGAAAGAAGGAAAAGGGTATAAACCATTTAGCCGGGGTTTTGCCGACTGGGTGCGGGAAAACCGGCCGCCAACACCCCCACCCCATACACCCCCGGATGCCACACCGACGCCGGAGCCGGACGAAAAGGACAAAGAGAACCAGACGCCACCCATAATGGATAAAGGGCTGTTGGTGCTGACAGGGGCCGTGACCCTGGCAGTTTTGGCAGGGGTGGCGCTGGTGCTGCGCTACATTCTGGAAGTGCAAAGCGTGGGCAGTCTGGTGCTGCTGCTGGCGATTTTGCTGCCGTTTATATTGGTGATTGTGGGCAGGCTGGCCGGGCAAGATTTCCTGGCCTGGCTGCAGGATTTGCTGGGGAAAAAGTGATAGATACCTGGCTGACCACCCCCGCCCGCCTGCTCTATTGGAGCTTTTTTAAGCCGCTGACGCTGCGCGCCTACCAGCGGCAGTTTGGCGTGAAGTTGGACAGCAATGGCGATTTTTCGCTGCTAAGCGTGCGCCGCCAACTACGCACCAACCCAGCCCTGCGCCGCTACGTGGCGCAAATGGGTGTGGCGCTTCTCTTGGGGCTGCTGCCGCTGTTCCCGTTGAGTGTGCTGGCCGAGATGATTCGCGTAGCCGTCACACCGGATGCGGTATTCAACTGGGCCTATGTGGCGGGTGGCGTGGCGTTTGGCGTGGCGGTTGGCGTGGCGGTTGGCGTAGCGGGTGGCGTGGCGGTTGGCGTGGCGTTTGGCGTGGCGGTTGGCGTGGCGGGTGGCGTGGCGTTTGGCGTGGC
>DAOMOK010000016.1:0-170687 GCA_035444285.1 Chloroflexota bacterium | reverse complement strand
CGTGAAGGTGGCCTGACGGTTGGCGCTGGTGTTATTACTAAGATTCTGGATTAACGATAGGTAGGGACGCTGGAGAAACCAGCGTCCCTCATTTTGAGGCAGCGTATGTCAAAACAAAGAATTCGTATTCGTTTGAAGGCTTACGATCATCGTGTTCTGGATCAATCGGCCAAGCGTATTGTGGGTACGGCCGAACGCACTGGCGCGCGGGTTGTAGGCCCAGTGCCCTTGCCAACAAAGATTGAACGGTTTACGGTGCGGCGCAGCACGTTTATTGATAAAGATTCTCATGAGCATTTTGAGATTCGCACTCACAAGCGGTTGATTGATGTGATCAATCCTGATTCCAAGACAATTGATACGCTCATGCGGCTGAACTTGCCGGCCGGTGTGGATATTGAGATTTCTATTTGATGTCTGAATAACTCATATTTTTGACGTGAGTTGTCAGGATGATGCAGCGAATACCCGGTAGCTGACAGTCCTGGAGGTATAAATGAAAGGTTTACTGGGAATTAAAATTGGCATGTCTCAGGTGTTTGATGAAAGTGGACTGGTGACGCCGGTCACGATCATTCAGGCGGGGCCATGTTATGTGACACAAGTTAAGAAGCAAGAGACGGACGGATATACGGCCGTTCAACTTGGATTTGGTGATACGAAAGAAAAACGTCTGTCCCAGGGGGAGCGGGGCCATTTAGGTCTGCTGAAATCGGACAAGACACATCCTCGCCGCAAACGAAGCAGTGACATTCCGGCGCTGAAACATTTGAGAGAATTTCGTACCAAAGAAGCTGAAGGGTACGAAGTGGGACAGCAGCTAACCGTTGAGCAGTTTACGGTTGGTGAGCATGTGGATGTAACCGGCAAGACCAAAGGACGTGGTTATACGGGTGTTGTCAAGCGTTGGGGTTTTGGTGGCGGTTCCACCACACACGGTCAATCTGATCGTTGGCGTGCCCCTGGTTCTATTGGCGGCACTTCTGGCACCGGGCATGTTTTTAAGGGTAAAAAGATGGCCGGCCGCAGCGGCAACGAGCGGTTTACCGCCCAAAACCTGGAAGTGGTACGAGTTGACCCAGAGCGAAATTTGATTGCTGTCAAAGGCGCCATCCCCGGTGTGAAGGGTGGCCTGGTCATTATTCGCCAGGCGGCGAAGGGTTAGTGGAGGCGTTGTGATGAAAGTTCCAGTATATAACATGGCTGGGGAGGAAGTGAGCAGTGTGGAGCTTCCGGCCAGCATCTTTGAAGCAGAGATCAATCGTGGTTTGATGCACCAGGCATTGGTGCGCCAACTGGCGAATGCTCGTTTGGGTACGCACAAGGCTAAAGGGCGTTCAGAAGTTAACCGCTCGACCGCCAAGATTTATCGGCAAAAGGGAACGGGTAATGCCCGCCATGGCAGCCGCCGCGCCCCTATCTTTGTGGGTGGTGGGGTGGCTCATGGCCCCAAGCCGCGTAAATACGTGAAGAATATGCCGCGCAAGATGCGCCGGGCGGCCTTGCGGTCGGCGCTCAGCGCCAAAGCCAGCAATGGTGAAATCGTAGTCTTAAACGAAGTCACAATGGATGCGCCCAAGACCAAAGAAATGGTGGCCTTGATGCAGCGGTTGGTGGCTGAAAACAGCGCCTTGCTGCTGTTAGCGGGCAAGGATGAAAATGTAGAGAAGTCGGCGCGCAATTTGGCGGATGTAAAAGCATTACCGGCTGGTTACCTGAACATTCGGGATTTACTGGGTTATAACAAAATTGTGATGCCATTGGCGGCGCTGGATGTTGTGACTAGCTTCTTGAGCCTGGATGATGATCTGGATTTTGAAGATGAAGACGTCCTGGACCAGGAAGCCGCAGGCGAGGAGGAATAAATCATGCAATTACATTGGCGTGACATTATTCGTCGGCCGGTGGTGACCGAAAAGAGCAACCGCAGCGCCGATTTTTATAATCAATATACCTTTGTGGTAGATGCACGTGCGAACAAACACATGATCAAGCAGGCGATAGAACTGGCCTGGCCTAAAGTGACGGTGGATAAGGTGCGTGTGATGAATATGCCGGCCAAGCGTTCCCGCCGTTTGCGGCGTGTGGCCGTGCGGAGACCGGGCTGGAAGAAGGCTATTGTGACACTGATTCCGGGTGACACAATTGACTTGTTTGAAGGCGTGTAAATAGAGCAGGGATGAGGACTTTGGCGAATGGGGTGATGTTCCCATTACGACTATAAAAGTCTGGTTTCCATCCTTGGAGGAAAGTATGCCAATTAAACTGTTTAAACCAACTTCTCCTGGCCGCCGTGATATGAGCGGTCAGACTTTTGAGGAGATTACGCATACAGCGCCGGAGGCTTCGTTGACACGAGGTCTGCGTAAGCGAGGTGGGCGTAATTTCCGAGGAAAAGTAACCATCCGTCATCGTGGTGGTGGGCATAAGCGTCGTTTCCGCGAAATTGATTTTAAGCGGCGCGATAAATTTGGCGTCCCTGCCCAGGTGACGACGATTGAATATGACCCAAATCGTTCTGCCCGTATTGCTTTGCTGGTGTATGCCGATGGTGAAAAACGGTATATGCTGGCGCCGTTAGGGGTGCGGGTGGGTGATAAGGTGATGAGTGGCCCAACGGCTGAAATTCGGCCGGGGAATGCGCTGCCTTTGCGTGACATTCCTTTGGGTACGATGATTCACAATATTGAACTGCAAGTGGGTCGGGGGGCGCAGTTGGTGCGTTCGGCCGGCACATCGGCGCAGTTGCTTTCAAAAGATCATCCCCAATATGCCTTGCTGCGTTTACCTTCTGGTGAGGAGCGGTATGTGCCCAAGGATTGCCTGGCGACGATTGGGCAGGTGGGGAATGTGGAACATGGTAATGTGAAGTTAGGCAAGGCCGGCCGTAACCGCCATCTGGGTATCCGGCCGACGGTGCGTGGCTCGGCGATGTCGCCGCGTGACCATCCACATGGTGGTGGTGAGGGGCGTTCACCCATCGGGATGGCCGGCCCTAAGACGCCATGGGGGCAACCGGCTCAAGGTCGGCGCACACGCCATAATAAGGCGACGGACAAATATATTTTCCGCCGTCGCTCTAAGAAGCGTCGGTAGGAGGTAAAGTAGCATGGGACGTTCATTAAAGAAAGGGCCATTTATTAGCCCGAAATTGCTGCGTAGAGTGGAAAAGTTGAATGAAGCGAAGCAGCGGCAGGTGATTCGGACCTGGTCACGAGCCAGCACGATTTTTCCACAGATGGTGGGGCATACGATTGCGGTGTATGACGGCCGTCGCCATATCCCCATTTACGTCACGGAAAACATGGTCGGCCACAAGTTGGGCGAGTTTGCCCCCACACGGACGTATCGTGGACATGTGAGCAAGGCTGAAAAGAAGGGGCGGCGGTAATCATGGCAGAAGCATTTGAAATTACGGCAAAGTTGAGTCATTTACAAATCTCGCCGCGCAAAGTGCGGCTGGTGGTGAATGCGGTTCGCGGCAAGGATGCCCAGGAAGCAATGAGTGCTTTGCAGTTCATGCCCCAACGCGCCGCCAAACCGGTGTATAAGCTGATTCAGTCGGCGGTGGCGAATGCGGAACAAAATTATGGCCTGGATGCGGACGAGTTGGTCGTCAGCCGTATTTTTGCTGACGAAGGGCCGCGCCGCCGCAAAGGGCGTTATGGTGGTCGTTTTGCCGGCCGTGGCCGTTTTCGGCCGCAGGTGCATCGCTCCTCTCATGTTACCGTCGTTCTGACGGAACGTGAGGTGGTGGATTACGGAAGCTAATCGTTAGTTGCCAGTGGCAGGGAGAACCTCTGCCATTGGCAACCAGCATGGAGGCATAAATTGGGACGCAAAGTACATCCAATTGGGTTTAGATTGAAGGCGATTCGGGAATGGAATACACGCTGGTTTGCCGAGGGTCAGCAGTATACCAACCGGCTGCATGAAGATTTCAAAATTCGGGAATTCATTAAAAAGGAAATGCCGAAGGCAGGTATCTCTTTAATTGAGATTGAACGGGCGCCAAAACAGGTGCAGGTGACAATTCATACGGCCCGGCCTGGGATTGTGATTGGGCGTAAGGGTACGGCCGTTAAAGATTTACGTGGCGCGCTGAAAGATTTAACCGGCAAGGCGGTTCGCGTGGAGGTGGAAGAGATTACTCAACCCGATACCAACGCACAGTTGATCGCTGAAAACATTGCCGGGCAACTGGAACGGCGTATTGCCCACAGCCGCGCCATGAAAAAAGCAGCCCAACAGGCGATGCGCCAGGGCGCTGAAGGTGTGCGCATCGAAGTGAGCGGCCGTTTAGGTGGCTCGGAAATGGCGCGTAAAGAAAAATTGTGGGACGGCCGTGTCCCCCGTAACACCTTGCGCGCCGATCTCGACTATGGCTTTTCCGAAGCCCTGACCACCTACGGCATCATTGGCGTCAAGGTCTGGGTCTATAAGGGTGAAATTTTGCCCCGGAAAAGCCAGATCACCGAAGCAATGGATGTTTACATCTCCGAATAAAGATCAAACTGGTGGATAACTGCCAAACAGTCACCCACCATGGAGAAGAAGCTATGTTAATGCCAAAACGTACCAAGTATCGCAAGCAATTTCGCGGTCGAACCACAGGTATGGCAAAAGGCGGCACGGAATTACAAAACGGCGAGGTCGGCTTGCAGGCGCTGGAACCAGGTTGGATTACCAGCCGCCAGATTGAAGCTATCCGCCGGGTGGTTGTGCGCCATAATAAGCGGCGCGGTAAATACTGGATTCGCATCTTTCCGGACAAACCCGTTACCGCTAAACCCGCCGAAACGCGCATGGGTAAGGGTAAAGGTTCCGTAGACCACTATGTGGCCGTTGTCAAGCCGGGACGCATTCTGTTTGAGATTTCCGGTGTACCGGACGCCCAGGCCCGCGAAGCGCTGCTGCTTGCCAGTTACAAACTACCTATTAAGACCCAAATCGTATCACGGGAGGATCGGTTGTAATGGCAAATATCGTTGAACTTCGCAGCATGAGCGAAGAAAAATTAGAAAAGATGTTGGACGATGCCCGTGAAGAGCTGTTTAACTTGCGCTTTCGCCGTGCTTCCGGGCAGCTTGAAGATTATTCCCGCTTGAAAGTGGCGCGCCGGGACATTGCCCAACTGGAGACTGTGCTGCACATGCGTAATCTGGCCGTCCAGGCCGCCGCAGCCCAACCGGAGATTGCCAGTGCCCTCAGCGGGCAGGAGTGGCAGGCAGCGGCCCATTTTGACTATGAGGCCAGCGCCTGGCAGGTGGAATTTACCGCCGCCAACAAAAATGTGGCCTCCGCCGTGGTAGACCTGAACAAGAAACGGCCGCGTAACAAAAAAGAAGCTGAGGCTAAAGGTCAGCCCCGGCTGGTTACCAGCTACAAAGTGGCGGGGTAGGTGTAAAGATGAGAGAACAACGCAAACGTCTACAGGGTGTCGTCACCAGCGACAAAATGGATAAAACCGTCATTGTGAAGGTGACAACCGTTAAACGGCATCCGATGTATGGGAAAGTGCTGCGTCTGGACAAAAAATTCAAGGCGCATGACGAAAAAAATGAATGCCGCGTTGGTGATCGTGTGGAAATTATTGAATCTCAGCCGATTAGCCGCGAAAAGCGCTGGGCTGTGGTTTCTATTTTGGACCGCGCAGAATAAGGCAGGTGGATCATGATTCAAAAAGAAAGCCGACTCAATGTGGCCGATAATTCTGGCGCCCGCGAACTGCTGGTGATTCAGGTGATGGGTGGTTCCATACGCCGTTATGGTAGTGTGGGCGACATTGTCACTGCCACTGTGAAAAAAGCGACGCCGAATTCAAATGTGAAAAAAGGTACCGTTGTCAAAGCGGTTATTGTGCGTACTGCGAAAGAGTATAAGCGGGACGATGGCACCTATATTCGCTTTGATGACAATGCGGCCGTGATTATTGATCCCACCAGCAAAAATCCGGTGGGAACTCGTATCTTTGGCCCCGTGGCCCGTGAATTACGGCAGGCCGGATTTAGCCGTATCCTGTCTTTAGCGCCGGAGGTGCTTTAGCCATGCGTATTAAAGTTGGTGATGAAGTAGAAGTCGTTACAGGTAATGACAAAGGTGTCCGTGGCTCAGTGCAGCGTGTGATTCCTGGTAAAAACCGGGTGGTGGTTGCTGGCGTTAATCTGGTAAAGAAACATCAAAAACCCCGGCCAACCGGTGGCCGCACACAAGCGCAAGGGGGCATTATTGAATTTGAAGCGCCTGTGGATGTTTCCAATGTGATGTTGGTTTGCCCGCATACCGGTGAGCCGACCCGCGTGGGTATTCGGCGTGACGAAGAAGGGCATCGTGTTCGCTTTTCTAAGAAAAGCGGCAAAGATATTGACTAAAAAGATATTGAATAAGTGGATGTTAGTTAGAGGCGAGCCAGGAAGCCTGAGTACGGCCCAGGAAGCCTGAGTGCGGCTAATGATTGGTCTGGCTGTATGCTGTCCTGCTACTCAACTCGGAGGTTGATGTGTTAACACCATTAAAAGAGCAGTACCAGAATGATGTGGTACCGGCGTTGATGAATGAATTTGGGTACAAAAGCGTGATGCAAGCGCCGCGCATTACGAAGGTGGTGGTGAATGTGGGTTTGGGCGAGGCGTTGGATAATGCCAAAGCCATTGAATTTGCCACCAATGATATTACGCTGATTACCGGTCAAAAGCCGGTGGTGACAAAGGCGAAGAATTCGATTGCCGGGTTTAAGCTGCGTGAAGGTCGGGCGATTGGCGTGAAGGTGACGCTGCGTGGGGACCGTATGTGGATGTTTTTGACCCGGCTGATTCACCTGGCGCTGCCCCGTGTACGTGATTTTCAGGGTATATCGCCGGATGCGTTTGACGGCCGTGGTAATTACACCCTGGGGCTGCGTGAACAGTTGATTTTCCCGGAAATCAACTATGACAAAATTGATAAATTGCGGGGCATGGAAGTCAGCATTGTGACCACCGCTAAGACCGATGAAGAAGGTCGCCAACTGTTAGCGTTATTAGGCATGCCCTTCCAACGGGACATGTAAGAAAGGTGTATGCCCGTAAGTAAGGGGACATGGAAACCTTATACTGCGGGCAGGAGTGAAAGATGGCTAAGAAATCCATGATAGCGCGGGAAACACGCCGCAAATATCGGATACGGGTACGGAATCGTTGTTATTTGTGTGGCCGTCCACGCGGGTATATTCGCCGCTTTGGGCTGTGCCGCATTTGTTTCCGTGAGCAGGCGCTGAAGGGAAATATCCCTGGCGTGGTGAAATCAAGCTGGTAGGAGGTGCATTATGTCAATGAGTGATCCGATTGCGGACATGTTAACCCGGATGCGGAATGCGATGATGCGCCAACACCAGACGGTTTCGGTGCCTCATTCCCAGGTAAAAGAAGCAGTAGCGCAGGTTTTGAAAGAAGAAGGTTACATTGAAGACTTTCAGGTGTTACCGGAAAAACCGCAGGCTGTTATTCTTGTCAAATTGAAGTACGTGGGTGGTCGTCGTGAACGGCGGCCTGTGATTACCGGTCTGGAACGGGTGAGCCGCCCTGGCCGGCGCATTTATGTGGGCAAAAAGGAAATCCCCTGGGTTTTGAGTGGGATGGGTGTTGCCGTTCTGACCACCTCGAAGGGTATTATGACCGGGCAAAAGGCGCGCCAACTGGGTTTGGGTGGCGAAGTCCTTTGCAAGGTCTGGTAAGGGGAGGTATGTGATGTCTCGTATAGGCAAACAACCAATTTCACTCCCTAAAGGGGTAAGCATTGAAACAAAAGGGGCCACGGTGCTGGTGAAAGGGCCAAAAGGCCAACTCACCCAGGCGCTTCATCCCGATATGCTGATTGAGCAAGAAGATGGTGTTTTGTCCGTGAAACGGCCGACTGATAATCGTGAGCATCGCGCGCTGCATGGTCTGACTCGTGCTTTGTTGAACAATATGGTGGTTGGCGTGAGTGAAGGTTTCACTAAAACGCTGATGATTGAGGGTGTGGGCTACCGGGCTGAAATGAACGGCAAGAACCTGGTTCTGAACCTGGGTTACTCTCATCCCATCACCTATGAACCACCACAAGACATCTCTTTTGAGGTGGAAGATCGTGGTAAGCGCGTGATTATCAAGGGAATTGATAAACAGGCATTAGGACAAATTGCGGCTGTGATCCGCAAACAACGTCCGCCGGAGCCATATAAGGGCAAAGGTGTTCGATATAGCGATGAAACAATCCGCCGTAAAGCTGGTAAGGCGGGCAAGGTATAAGAGGGTGGTTAACGATGGCTATTAAATCTCGTGAAGCACGCAAGCGTCGTCATCGTCGGATTCGGGCGAAGATGTCCGGTACGGCCGAACGTCCCCGTTTGAATGTGTTCCGCAGTTTGGAGCATATTTATGTGCAAGTGATTGATGATCTCGCCGGGCAAACAATTGTGTCAGCTTCGACGGTGGACAAAAATTTGCGGGCAGACCTGGAAGGGAAAACGAAGAAGGAGCAGGCTACGCTGGTTGGTAAGGCAGTAGCTGAACGCGCTCAGGCCGCCGGGGTGAAACAGGTGGTGTTTGATCGCGGTGGGTATTTGTACCACGGCCGTATCCGTGCCCTGGCTGATGGCGCCCGTGAAGGTGGCCTGGAATTCTAAAGGAGACAATGATGGGCCAGAGACGACAATCATTTGAACAAGAATATGACGAGCGCATTATTGATATTGCGCGTGTGGCAAAAGTGGTAAAAGGTGGTCGCCGGTTTGCTTTTCGTGTCACCGTGGTGGTGGGCGATAACAAAGGGCGTGTGGCCGTGGGCATAGGCAAGGCGCGTTCGGTGCCGGATGCCATTCGCAAGGGGCTGGAAGCAGCGCGCAAATCCCTGGAATCGGTCTCGATTGTGGGCAGCACCATTCCCCATGAAGTTGTGGGGCGGCATGGCGCAGCGCGGGTATTCCTGAAGCCGGCTTCGCCTGGTACGGGTGTTATTGCCGGTGGTGGCGTGCGCGCGGTGATTGAAGCGGCTGGCTACAAAGACATTTTGTCAAAGTCGTTGGGCAGCGACAACTCTTTGAACGTCATGCTGGCGACGATGGATGGGCTGCGTCACTTGCAGCATGTAGACCAGGTGGCCGCAAACCGGGGCAAAACCGTCAATGAAGTGGCGCCGTTTTGGAGTCGGAAATAATGGCTAAGAAATTACTGGTAACATATGCCAAAAGTGGTATTGGCTATAAAGAAGACCAGAAGCGCACGATTCGCGCTCTGGGACTGACCAAATTGAACCAAACGGTGGAGCATGATGACACGGCCGTGATTCGCGGCATGATCAACAAAGTCAGCCACCTGGTGACAGTGGAAGAGGTAAAATAAGATGCAATTACACGATCTGCGCCCCGATTCAGGATCGAAGAAAAAGCGCAAGCGAGTGGGTCGTGGTATTTCTGCCGGGCAGGGCAAAACTGCCGGTCGGGGTACCAAAGGCCAGAACGCCCGCAGTGGCGGCGGCAAAGGTAAATACTTTGAAGGTGGTCAGTTGCCATTGGCCCGTCGTTTGCCCTTCAAGCGTGGTTTTACCAACATCCGCAAAATCTATTACAAGCCGGTGAATTTAAGCACCTTGAACGAAATAGATTTTGGTGATGTGGAAGTAACGCCAGAGGTCATGGCGGCTATTGGTTTGATCAAAAAACCAACAGACCCGGTTGTCATCTTAGGTGATGGTGAACTGGACGCCAAATTGACCGTGAAAGCGCATCGGTTTTCCGAATCAGCCAAGAGCAAAATCGAAGCGGCTGGTGGCGCCATCGAGGTGCTGCCTTATACAGCGTGAGACCGTAGACCCTATGGGTTTCAAAAACCCTTAGGGTCTGAGATGAAGAAGTGAGGAGCAACTATGATTGAATCAATGCGCGCCGCTTTCGCCTTGCCCGATCTGCGTCGGCGGATTTTATTCACCATCAGTCTGTTAATCGTTTACCGGCTGGCGGCAAATATCCCCGTGCCCGGCGTTAATCTGGAAGCCTGGACGATATTTACGCAGCAGGCCAGTCCCAATGCGGTGGTCGGCTTTTTGGACCTTTTATCTGGTGGTGCGGTGCGGAACTTCTCGGTGATGGCGATGGGGGTATATCCCTACATTACTGCGTCCATCATCATTCAGTTGTTGACGCCCATCATTCCCCAGCTTCAAGAACTGGCCAGTGAAGGGGAAACGGGCCGGAACAAGATGAACCGGTATACCTACTATCTCACGGTACCGCTGGCGTTTTTGCAGGCTATCGGCCAGATTCGTTTAGTGGGTTTCAGTTTAGGCGCTGGCGGCATGGAATTTATTATGCCCAACTTCGGTTTTGAGGCCGGACAGATATTACCCACCTTAACTACCTTGTTTGCTATGTTGGGCGGAACTATGTTTGCCATCTGGCTGGGTGAACTTATCACTGAAGATGGCATTGGTCAGGGTATTTCGCTGATTATTTTCAGTGGGATTGTGGCCGGGATTTTGCCGGGGTTGGCGCAGCTTTTTGCCCCGGACAATACAACGATACAAACGGTCTTTACGCTGGTTGCATTTGCGCTGATCACATTGGCGACGCTGTTTGTGATTGTGGTGGTGCAAGAGGGGCAAAGGCGCATACCGGTGCAGTACGGCCGTCGTGTGCGCGGCCGTAAAGTGTACCAGGGGCAAAGCAGCTATGTGCCCCTCAAAGTAAACACTGCTGGGATGATCCCGATCATCTTTGCCAACTCCATCGTTATCTTCCCTCCCCTGATTGCCGGCATCTTTGTGGACAGCAGTAATGAGTTTGTGGCTGGAGTCGCCCAAAGCATTGCCGGGTTTGCCAACCAGGACCCAGGTAGTATTGGTTTCTATCTTTACTGGCTAACATTCTTCTTGTTAGTTGTTGGTTTCACCTTCTTCTATACTGACGTGATGGTGCGGCAGCAAAACATACCCCAGACATTGCAGCGTCAAGGCGGATTCATCCCTGGTATTCGGCCGGGTAAACGCACGGAAGTTTACGTGATGGCCGTTGTGCGGCGTATCACCTTTGCTGGCGCTGTTTTTCTAGGAACGATTGCCATTTTGCCTGGCTTGATGCAATTTGTGGGCTATGTTCTAGGCATTCCCGGATTGCAGAGCGCCGTACTGGTGGTGAGTGGCTCTGGGTTGATTATCGTGGTGGGTGTGGTTATTGATACCATGCGCCAGCTCGAATCGCAGTTGCTTATGCGCCAGTACGAGGGTTTCCTGTAGATGGCTACGTTTACGTTTATTGTCCTGATGGGCGCACCCGGTGCGGGCAAAGGCACGCAGGCGAAATTGCTGCAAGAGAAGCTGGGTCTACCCCAGGTGGCTACCGGCGATTTGTTCCGGGCTAACCTCAAAAACCAGACGGAGTTAGGCAAACTGGCTAACTCCTATATGGAAAAAGGCGCGTTGGTGCCGGATGAGGTGACTGTAGCCATGGTGAAAGATCGTCTGGCGCAGCCGGATTGTGAGCAGGGCGTTATTCTGGATGGTTTCCCCCGTACCGTTGCCCAGGCCGATGTTCTGGATGCGCTGCTGGCTCAGGAATTTGGGGCCAGCATCAGCATTGTCCCCCACATTTATGTGGATGTGGAGGTGCTGGTGGAACGGCTGCAAAAACGGGCAGAGATCGAGGGGCGCGCGGATGACAATGAGGAAACCATTCGTCGCCGGATGGCGGTATACCAGGAGGCCACAGCACCGCTGCTGGCGCATTATGCCGCGCGCGGATTGTTGGTAGAAATAAATGGCGACCGGCCGATTGAAGTGGTGCAGGCTGAGCTTTTGCAGAAGATAGCCCAGGCAGGTTCATAAGCGACTAATGGGAAGAGGGTTTCCTGACCCATTTTCTGGACGAAAACAACAAATGATGGCAAAATTAGCGATTGCTGTATGCAACCCATCATTGTTGCCTGAAAAAATGAAAACTTGTGATTGGTGTGGGCGGTCACGGCCGTTTCCCTCTTAAGCAATCACTTGTTGCTAGGAGCAAGTATCATGAAAGTTACATCGTCGGTAAAACGTCGTTGTCCAAAATGTAAAATCATTAAACGCAAGGGTGTTGTGCGGGTTATTTGTGTGGATCCAAATCACAAACAACGCCAGGGGTAAAAAATTATGGCTCGTATAGCTGGTATTGATATTCCGCGTGATAAACGGGTAGAAATTAGTTTGACATACATTTATGGCATTGGGAAAACAACTAGCCAGCATATTTTGCAACAAGCCGGTGTTAACCCAAACACCCGTGTCAAAGATTTGTCTGAGGCTGAAGTATCTCAACTGCGCCAGATCATTGACAGCGACTGTGTGGTGGAGGGCGATTTACGGCGTGAAGTTAATTTGAACATTAAACGCCTGTCTGAAATTGGCTGTTACCGGGGACTGCGCCATCGTCGGCATTTGCCGGTGCGTGGTCAGCGTACACGTACCAATGCGCGCACACGTAAGGGACCAAAGAAGACGGTGGCCGGGCGTGGCCGTCGTAAAGGCAAGTAGTAGAACGATGCGTGATGGGTGGCTTTTTTCACACATCACGCATCTCGCATGGAGAAAGTATGGGACGTAGAAGACAAGCACAAACACGCAAGAAAGCGAAGAAGATGGTGCCCGAAGGGCAGGCGCATGTGTATGCCACTTTCAATAACACCATCGTTACCATTACGGACATGAATGGCAATACCGTTTCCTGGTCGAGCGCCGGTCATGCGGGCTTTAAGGGGTCGCGCAAAAGCACCCCGTATGCGGCCCGTTTAGCAGCCCAAAATGCGGCTAAAGAAGCCCATGATAATGGGATGCAGGAAATGGACGTGATCATCAATGGCCCTGGTCCTGGTCGGGAACAGGCTATCCGCTCTTTGCAATCTTCTGGTATTAGAGTGCGCAGCATTCGGGATATTACGCCGGTGCCACATAATGGCTGCCGGCCCAAGAAAAAGCGCCGCGTTTGATTTGTAGGACAATTTTCTAAATTGTCCTACCCTATATCGAGAGGGAAGACGGGTCGCCAAGCCTGTAAACCTCTCTACACCATATGGAGGTATAAAGTTGGCAAGACATACTGATCCAGTTTGTAAACTTTGTCGCCGTGAAGGTGAAAAGTTGTTTTTGAAGGGGTCGCGGTGTTTGACCCCGAAGTGTTCGTTTGAGCGCCGTTCCTACCCACCGGGGCAGCACGGCCGTGACACCCAATTCCGCCGTGGGCGTGCCTCGGACTACCTGATGCAGTTGCGCGAAAAACAAAAAGCGCGCCGCATTTATGGCGTCTTTGAACGGCAATTCAGCCGCTATTTCCGCAAAGCAACCCGCCAGGTTGGTCTCACCGGTACCAATTTGTTGGTACTGTTGGAAACTCGCATGGATAACGTCATCTACCGTTTAGGGTTAGCTGATTCGCGGGCACAAGCACGCCAACTGGTGAGCCATGGCCATTTTATGTTGAACGGCCGTAAAATTGATGTGCCCTCCGCTCTGGTGAAACCCGGTGACGTGATCACCATTCGCCCCGAAAGCATTGGGCGCACATACTTCAAACAATTGCGGCAGGACATTGACGACCGTCGTGTGCCTGCCTGGCTGGCATTAGACGTTAAAAACCTGTCAGCTACAGTGAAAAACTTCCCCGCCCGGGAAGATATGGATGTTTCCATCAACGAACAGCTGGTCGTGGAATATTACTCCCGCCGCTAATCAGGTTCACTGTCCTTACTCGTTTTTAGGGAGGTTTTTACGTTGACTATTAACAACCTTATTTTGCCCAAAATTGAAAGCACTGCCATGTCTCACGAATATGGCCGGTTTGTCATTGGTCCCTTGGAAAGAGGGTACGGCACCACGCTGGGTAACTCGCTGCGACGTGTTCTGTTAGCATCTTTGCCAGGCGCAGCTATTACTTCCATTCGAGTCACCGATGTGCCCCACGAGTTTTCGGCCATTGAGTACGTGCGTGAAGATATGATGCAGTTGATCCTCAATGTGAAACAACTGCGTCTGAAATTGCATGGCACGGATACGGCCCGGCTGCGCCTGGAAGTGCATGGCGCCGGCACGGTGACGGCTGCTGACCTGCAAACGCCACCAGAAGTGGAAGTCATCAACCCCGATTTGTACCTGTTCACGGTTGATTCGGATGAAGCATTTCTGGAAATTGAGATGACGGCCGAAACCGGTCGTGGTTATTCACCGGCTGAAGAACGAGGCCGTCTGCCCATTGGTGAACTGCCCGTGGATGCCATTTACAGTCCCATCCGCCGGGTGGGGTATGAAGTGGAAAAGACGCGCGTGGGCCAGGTGGCAGACTATGACCGCATCGTGATGCAAATCTGGACGGATGGTACCATCAAGCCAGAAGATGCGCTGGCGCAGTCTGCCCAGATTATGATGCAGGTGCTGCGGCCTATTGCCGGTGTGAGCGAAGAAACATTCATGCCGGAAGAAGTGGAAGAAGAGGAAGAAGGCTCTATTCCTAATGAGCTTTACGAGACACCAATTGAACAGCTTGATCTGAGTGTGCGTGTCTTTAACTCTTTGAAGCGTACCGGCATCACCAAAGTGGGTGAGATGTTGGATATGCTGGATCGCGGCGAAGAAACGATGCTGGCTATCCGTAACTTTGGTGAAAAATCCCTGGATGAGCTGAAAGCCCAACTGCGGGTGAAAGGATTCTTGCCAGAGGAAGATGGAGACAAGGCCTGAGTACGGCCGTCATTCGATAGAACGAGGTAACGATAATGCGACATAGAGTACATGGTCGTAGACTGAATCGCAGCACAGCCCATCGCAACGCCTTACGCAAAAATATGGTGTCCGATCTCATTTGCTACGAACAGGTGTTAACGACAGAAGCAAAAGCACGCATGTTGCGGCCAACAGCCGAAAAAATGATCACCCTGGCCAAACGGGGCATTACCAGTGGCAAAGAAAACCCCACGCAAGAAGTTCACGCTCGCCGTCTGGCGGCAGCGCGTATTGCTCGCTATCGCCTGGTGAAAGATGACGACGGTAACGTGGAAGAAGTAGACGTGGTCAAAAAATTATTTGACGATGTTGCCCCCCGTTACATGGATCGCCCTGGTGGCTATACCCGCCTGGTCAAAATAGGCAAACGCGCCGGTGACAATGCGGACATGGCTATGCTGCTGTTGGTTGAGGATTAGCCTTTGCCCCAATACGCTGCTCTGATTGAGTATGACGGCACAGCTTATTATGGCTTTCAAAAACAAAGGGCTGAGCAACCGACCATTCAAAGCAAACTGGAAGAGGCGCTTTACCAAATCACGCAGCAGCCGGTTGTTATAACCGGCGCCGGCCGTACCGATGCAGGCGTTCATGCACTGGGTCAGGTGGTCGGGTTTACAATCGAATGGCGGCATGGGGTTTTGGCCCTGCAAAATGCGCTCAATGTGCATCTGCCAGACGATATAGCTGTTTTACAACTCAAAGAGGTCCCATCCCCGAAAGAGGGAGAATCTCCTTTCCACCCCCGGTTTGATGCCAGACGCCGGGCTTACCGGTACGTGGTGCTAAACACACCCACGCGCCGCCCCATGGCCCGGTTGAGTAGCTGGCAGGTGACACGGCCGTTGCACATAGACCGCATGAATGAGGCCGCCGCCGCCCTGACAGGTGAGCATAATTTTGCCACCTTCGGGCAGCCACCAAAAGGGGAAAACTGTGTGCGGCATGTATTTGCCGCCCGGTGGCAGCGACAAGGAGATTGCCTGCTCTTTTTTATAGAAGCCAATGCTTTTTTGTACCGCATGGTGCGCAGCATGGTCGGCTCCTTGAAGTTGGTGGGGGATGGCTCCTGGACAGTAGATGATTTTGTAACTGCTTTGCAGAGCCAGGATCGGGCTATGGCTGGCCCGACCGCCCCGGCGCAGGGGTTGTTCCTGGTGTCTGTGACTTATGACAATTTGAAATTTGAGATGGGAGATGTTCAATCTCTCATCTCCAATCTCTAGTCTCTGAACTATTTTTGGGAGAATGAGAATGAAAACAACGATTACCAAACCGGCTGATGTCGAGCGGACATGGTATGTTGTAGACGCAGATGGGCAAACCCTGGGCCGATTGGCGGCCAAAGTGGCCGCCGTTTTGCGTGGCAAACACAAGCCCGGCTTTTCGCCGTCGGTTGATTGTGGTGATTACGTCATCATTGTGAATGCTGACAAGATTCATGTTACCGGCAATAAATTGACCGACAAAATGTATTATCGCCATTCCGGTTATCCGGGGGGGCTGACGGAACTGACGCTGCGGGATCAACTGAAGCGTTATCCGACGCGCCCGGTGGAGTTGGCGGTGAAAGGGATGCTGCCCAAAAATAAATTGGGACGGCAAATGATCAAGAAATTGAAGGTTTATCAGGGCGCGGAACACCCACATATGGCGCAGCAGCCTGTACCGTTGGAGTTATAGGCAGGAGAGTGAGTGAGTAAGATGGCAGACACTGATACAAGACGTTATTACGAAGGCATTGGTCGGCGCAAAAGTGCATCGGCGCGGGTGCGGATTTATGTGGATGGTGACGCCACCGGCGCTTTTACCGTCAACGGCAAAGATGCCACAGAGTATTTCCCCCGTTTTGGTGATTACCTGATTTTGGCCGGGCCGTTGAACGATGCCAAATTGACGGGTAAGGCAGATGTGAGCGTGCATATTGCCGGTGGTGGTATCACCGGGCAAACCAGCGCGGTGCGCCTGGGTTTGGCGCGGGCGTTGGTTAAATATGACGAGAATCTGCGCAGCCCGTTACGCAATGAGGGCCACCTGACGCGGGATGCCCGTGTGAAGGAACGCAAGAAGCCAGGTTTGAAACGCGCCCGCAAAGCGCCGACTTATACCAAGCGTTAAAACCGCTGATTTTAACACCGTGTGCTTCGATTGACCTATGGTTTAACAGGCGAGTGAAAAACTCGCCTTTTTGTTTTGGGGGTGTGATCCGCATTTAGCGAGGCAGACCTGACAGGTTTCAGAAAACCTGCCAGGTCTATTCTTTCAGGTGAGTTATGAGCATAACGATTGTGGGTTTGGGGCCGGGCAACGGCCGTACCCTGACTCTGGAAGCCTGGCAGCACCTTTCGGCGGCGGAGATGGTGTATGTGCGCACGTCGCGTCACCCAACGGTGGCTGACTTGCCCGCCGGGGTGAAACTGGTCAGTTTTGATGATGTGTATGACACGGCCGTCTCCTTTGAAGCCGTTTATACCCAAATTGTGGAGACGCTGTTGGCTCATGGCCGTGACCAGGACATCATTTATGCCGTGCCCGGCCATCCCTTTGTGGGTGAATCCACCGTCACCCGGCTGGTAGCGGCGGCAGCCGAACAAGAGATACCGGTACACATTGTGCCCGGCCTGAGTTTTGTGGAGCCATCGCTGACGGCCGTGCGGGTAGACGCGCTCGATGGTCTGCAAATTTTTGACGCCATTGACATGGCTCGTTTTCACTACCCACCGCTTAACCCCGATGTGCCCGTTTTGCTGGGACAGGTGTACAGCCGTCTGTTAGCCAGCGAGTTGAAGATGGTGTTGACGGCCGTCTACCCCCCGCAGCACCCTGTTTATCTGATTCACGCGGCGGGCACGGCCGGGGAACAGATTGAATCTGTTCCGCTCCATGCCATTGACCACAGCCCCCAAATTGACCATCTCTCCTCGCTTTATGTGCCCGCCTTATCCGTTCCCTCTAGCCTCATGTCGTTGGCGGAAACGGTGGCCCACCTGCGCAGCCCGGAAGGGTGCCCCTGGGATCAGGAGCAGACGCCGCAAAGCATGAGAGCTGATTTCCTGGAGGAAGCATGTGAAGTGCTGGACGCGCTCGACGCCGACGACGTGGACGGCCTGCGCGAAGAGTTGGGCGATTTGCTCTACCACATCCTCATGCAGGTGCAAATGGCTGCCGAGGCGGAAGATTTTGCCCTCACCGATGTCATTGCCGGCATCGAGACCAAGCTCAAACGGCGGCATCCCCATGTGTGGGGGGACTGGGAAGTGACCGACAGCGACCATGTGGTGCGCAACTGGGAGATGCTGAAAAAACAAGAGAAGGCCAGGGCTGAAAAACCGGCCTCGGCGCTAGACGGCGTGCCGGTTTCGCTGCCCGCCCTGGCCCGCTCCCAAAAAATCCAGCACAAAGCCGGGCAGGTCGGTTTTGATTGGCCGGATATGGGCGGAGTCTATGCCAAGCTGGATGAAGAACTGGCCGAATTAAAAGCTGCCGGCGACCGGGAGCAGCAAGCGGAAGAATTAGGTGACTTATTGTTTGTCATCGTCAATCTGGCCCGTTGGTTGGCGGTGGATGCGGAAAGTTGTTTACGTGAAGCCAACAGCAAATTTAGCCAACGATTTCAACTAACAGAGCAACTGGCCCGGCAGCGCGGCCTGCACATGCCGGAGATGAGCCTGCCAGAACTGGATGTGTTGTGGGAAGAGGCGAAGAGCGCAATGCGTGATACGTGATGCGTGAGAAGAGCGGCGTCACACATGACGCTTCGCCTATCTCCATTCAGTTTCGACTTGCCAAAGTACGGGGTCTTGCTTAAAGTATAGGCGTAACTGATTTGGAGGAGATGATGTGACGGCCGTACTGAACCTGCTTATCCCCATTTTGTCTGCTGTGGCGGCATTGGCCGGTATTTACTTCTTGATCCGGTCGTTTTCCAGACGGTCGGCCGAAACGCGCGCTTCATACAATGTAGCCCGGCAACATGCCCATCGTGACAGGCAAGTGGACCTGATCCGCTCGATTTTCTCGTTTATTGTGGCCTTGATTTTATTGGGTGTTTATGGTTTCAGTCCCCGACCGCTCATACCAGCACCTACCGCTACGCCTACGCTGGAACCGACGACGGCCGTACCGCCTACCGTTTCCCCTGAAGCCACGCAACCGGCGTCAACCTTGCCGACTGTACCATCTGAGGCCACCAGGACGCCCACCAGCGCCCCCACCAACACAGCCACGGCCGTACCACCCACCCCCTTGCCTACCGACACCCCCACGCCCGCCCCCCGCACCGCTACCGTCAGCAGCGGCGTTGGCGTCTGGCTGCGCGCCGAACCCAATACCACATCCGAGCAGCTCGAATGGCTGCTGGATGGCACGTTGTTAACGGTCTTGTCGGAAACAGCCACCGGCGAAAATCTGGCCTGGCAGCAGGTGCAAACGGCCGAAGGATTGGTTGGCTGGGTGGCCGTTCCCTTCATTACGTACAACGAATAGTTCCCCGGGAAAACAGATACACCGCACCCGTCAAGTGTGCTGCACCTGCCTCAACCTGTTTCTCCTCTGTAACCAGATTGTGTACAATAGCCCCATAGCATTGTGAAAAATTTCCCACGAAAGATTGGCATTGGGCGATTGCAGACTGGTCAATCTCCAATCTCTAATCTCCAATTACTTTGAGAAGGAGCGTATCAGCATGAGTCAACAAAAAAACAGTCAAGATGTGGTCATTCTGGCGGGGGCGCGCACGCCGACCGGTAAATTTAACGGTGGCCTGTCCGGCTTCACCGCGCCGCAATTGGGGGCGCTGGCAGTCAAAGCGGCCGTATCCCGCGCCGGTATTGATCCCGCCAGCGTCTATGAAGTGATCATGGGGCAGGTGGTGCCGGCGGGAACCGGGCAGGCAGCGGCCCGTAAAGCGGCGCTGGATGGCGGCTTGCCCGATTCGGTGGGGGCGACGGCCGTCAACAAGGCGTGTGGCTCTAGCCTGAAAGCGGTCATGCTGGCGGCCAACTCCATCATCGCCGGTGAAGCCGACCTGTTTGTGGCCGGCGGCATGGAGAGCATGTCCAACGCCCCCTACCTGCTGCCCAAAGCGCGCCAGGGGCTACGCTACGGCCACGCCGAACTGAAAGACGCCCTGCTGCACGATGGCCTCTGGTGCCCCTTTCAGGATTGGGCCATGGGCAACGCCGCCGACTTCATCGCCCGCCAGTTTGAAGTCAGCCGGGAAGAGATGGACGAATTTGCCCTGCGCAGCCATGAAAAAGCAGCCGAAGCAACGATAAACGGCCGTTTCCGTGACGAAATCATCCCCATAGAAATCAAAAGCCGTAAAGGCAGCAGCGTCATTGACAAAGATGAACCCATTCGCGCCCGCTTTCACAACGGCAGCTTTGAACTGGACACCAGCCTGGCTCAGTTAGCCGCCCTACCCCCTGCCTTTAGCCAGGAGGGGCAGGTGTCGGCGGGCAACGCGCCCGGTTTGAATGATGGCGCATCGGCCGTGGTGGTGGCCCGTCGCGCCGAAGTAGACCGGCAGGGTTTACGGCCGTTGGCCCGCATTGTGGGGTATACCCATGCCGCCGTCCATCCACAGTGGATTTTCTCCGCCCCGGCCCAGGCCATTCCCCGCCTGTTAAACAAGATTGGCTGGTCGTTGGACGACGTAGACCTGATCGAACTCAACGAAGCCTTTGCCGCCCAGGTTTTGGCCAACGGCGTAGACATGACCCGGCAGGGTTTACCCTGGAATTGGGACAAGGTAAACGTTAACGGCGGCGCGGTGGCCCTGGGTCACGCCATTGGTTCCAGCGGCACGCGCGTGCTGGTGACGCTGCTGTACGCCTTGCAGCAGCGTGGCTTGCAGCGCGGCATCGCCTCTCTTTGCCTGGGTGGGGGCGAAGCGGTGGCGTTGGCTGTGGAAATGGAGTGAATTTGTTGTGGAGTGAATTTGTTGTGGCCGGTCTCTGACCGCGCCACCACACCCTTAAGTGAGTTCAACTCATCTAACCATCACCCTGTTTGGTGAATTTTCTCTGACGCCGGTTAACAGACCGGCGGTGAGTATTGCCGGCGACCGGCCTATTTCGCTGCTGGCTTATTTGCTGCTGCATCGGCACACGGCCGTGTCCCGCCAACATCTCGCCTTCATCCTCTGGCCTGACTCCAGCGACAACCAGGCGCGGGCTAATTTGCGCAACCTCTTCTTCACATTGCGCCAGACGTTGCCGGATGCCGATAGTTTTCTGGCGGCCGATTCCATGACGCTGCAATGGCGTTCCGACGCCAGTTTCACGTTGGATGTGGCCGAGTTTGAAGCGGCGCTGGCGGCGGCCAAAACGGCCGTCGCCGCTGCCGACAAGATCGCCCATCTGGAAACGGCCGTCGCCCTCTACAAAGGCGACCTGCTGCCCGGCAACTATGACGATTGGATCATCCCCCTGCGCGAAGAACTGCGCCAGGTCTACCTGGACGCCCTGCACCAGTTGGTGGGCTTGTTAGAGCAGCAGCAGGATTTCCGCGTCGCCGCCCGCATCGGCCAGCGCCTGTTGCAGCTTGACCCCCTGGATGAAACCGCCTATATCCACCTTATGCGCCTGTATGCCCGCAGCGGCGACCGCGCTGGGGTGCGCCGCATCTATGACCAATGTGTCACCACCCTGCGCCGGGAACTGGATGTGGAACCGGCCCCCAGTACACAGGCCGCTTATAAACAATTCCTCCGCCAGGAAGCGCCAGCCGCGGCCCCGCCTGCGGAAATCACACCCGCGGCTGTCCCATCCCCGGCAGCGCGTCCCCGACCATTGCCACAACCGGGCACACCCTTTGTGGGCCGGGAAGCAGAACTGGCCCACCTGGCCGAATGGCTGGCCGACCCCGACTGCCGCCTGATCACCATCGTGGGGCCGGGCGGCATGGGCAAAACGCGGCTGGCGCTGGAAACGGCCGTGGCCCACCAGCGCATCTTCGCCGATGGCGTCGCCTTTGTAGACCTGGCCCCCATCCGCGACGCCGACCTGATTGCCGCCACCATTGCCCAAACGCTGTCCCTGCCCACGTCTGATCCATCGCCGCGCCAGTCTCAGATGATCCATTATCTGGCCGACAAAACAGTGCTGCTGGTGATTGACAACATGGAACATTTACTGGTGGCTGCCGATCTATTTACCGAGATTTTGGCGGGTGCGCCTGGCGTCAAACTGTTGGTTACGTCAAGGCAGCGGCTGGAACTGGCCGAAGAATGGCTCTTTGATCTGGGCGGCCTGCCGCTGCCAGATGCGCAGACGCCGCTGGCCGAGAACAGCGCCGTCGCCCTTTTTGTGCAGACGGCTCAGCGCGGCAATCGCAATTTCAGCCTGACGGCGGCGGAGGAAACGGCCGTTGGCCGTATCTGCCAGTTGGTAGGCGGTATTCCCCTGGCGCTGCAACTGGCAGCCACCTGGGTGCGCGTTTTGAGCTGCGCCGAAATTGCCGCCGAAATTGAGCGCGACCTGGATTTTCTGGCCAGCAGCCAGCGCCACCTGCCGCAGCGGCAGCGCAGTATGCGGGCGGTGTTTGATTACACCTGGCAGTTGCTCAGTCCGGGGGAGCAGGCGGCAGCCAGCCGTCTGGCCGTTTTTCGTGGCGGTTTTACGCGGGAAGCGGCCGAAGCCGTAGCCGGGGCGTCGCTGCCCGTGCTTTCGGCGTTGGTGGATAAAGGGATGGTGAATCGGGGGGGCGACGGCCGTTACCATCTGCATGAACTGGTGCGCCAATACCTGCTGCACAAGCTGCTGCTCACCCCCACTGATGACCAGGAGGCGCGGCAGGCCCACGCTATCCATTACAAAAATCTGGCGGCAGAAGCCCATGCCCAACTCCAGGGGCCAGAAGGGATGCAATGGCAGGCGCAGTTAGACGCAGACATTGACAATCTGCGGGCGGCGCTGGCCTGGGCGTTGGAAAGTCAGGCGGTTGAATTGGGCTTGCGGCTGGGTGGGGCGTTGTGGCGTTTCTGGTGGTGGCGCGGCCATTGGCGTGAGGGGGTGGAGTGGCTGGAAAAGCTGTTGGCGTTAGTGGACGAAGCTGCTGCGGCCGTGCCGCCAACGGTGCTGGCGGTGGCAAACCAGGGGGCAGGTGTGTTGGCGCGTAGTTTGGGCGATTATGCCCAGGCGCGGCACTATCACCGACAAAGCCTGGCTTTGCAGCGGCGCGCCGGGAATGTGAGCGGCGAGGCTGCTGCCCTGAACAGTCTGGGCAATCTGGCCTTGTTTGAAGCGGATTATGATGAGGCGGCAGGCTGCTTTAGCCAGAGCATGGCCCTTTACCAGCAAGCGGGCAGTGAGCGGGGGCGAGAAAGTGCGCTGAACAACCTGGCGATTGTAGCCATGTACCGCGGGGATTTTGCTCAGGCGCTGGCCTGGCATGAGGAAAATCTGGCGCTGTCGCGTGAACGAGGGAATGACTTGCACATCGCCATGGCATTGGGCAATCTGGGCGACGTGTACCGTTATTTGCAGCAGTATGCCCAGGCGCAAACGGTGTTGACGGAAAGCGAGCGGCTGCTGCGGGCGCATAACAATAAAGCGGCGCTGGCGATAACGCTCTATTCGCAGGGGCGATTGGCTTTGGATAGGGGTGATCTGGCGGCGGCGGCGGCCCGTTTTGGGGAATGTTTGCACATTTACCAGGAGACGCCCGACCCGGTGGCGCTGGCGGATGTGCTGGAAGGCATGGCGATGTTAGCCGGTAAGCAGGCACGGCCGTTGCGCTGCGCCCAACTCTTTGGCGCGGCGGCGGCGTTGCGGGAACGCACGGGCACGGCCGTGCCCCATTCCGAACGTGCTGCCCAACAACAAATTCAGGCGGAGATGGTCACGGCCGTTGGTGAGGCCACTTTTCAGGCCGCGTGGGCAGAGGGGCGGATACGGCCGTCAACGGCCGTTATGCAACTGGCCTTTGTGGTGTTAGCAGAGAACAATTGAGGAGGGTTTGTCTCCGCCTGAGGGCACTATCCTCAGGCTGAGACACCTCACTATCCTAGCGAATTACCAATGGCAAATATATCTTATTCGGCAAATTTGGTGGAGGAGGGGGTGGGTTGTTTTGTCCAGTTGTCACCTTCACCACAAACGCCTCTTCACCCTGCGCCCGGTCAGGTTGGAAACCACCCCCTGCCACCGGGAAAGCCAGCGATTCCGTCTGCCCTACCACCAACAGATTGCCGCTGCCGTCCAGCGCCATCCCTTTCGCCACATCATCATCCGCGCCGCCCCAATAGCTGCTGAAAGGCATCGTGCCATTGGCTGCCAATTGGGTGATGAAGGCGTCGTAACAGTTGCGGCTGGTCGAGCCAAAACAGACGCCAGGCCCAAGCTGCGGCTGCAAAGCCGAGGCAACAGGGAAATTGGTTGAGCCGGTACCGCCGACCACAAACACCTGTCCGGCGCTGTTTATCGCCACCCCCGTGGCCCAGTCGGACTCATTGCCCCCCAGATAGGTGCTGAAGCCAATCTGGTAACTGCTGCCTTGTTTTACCAGCCGGGTGACAAAGGCTGAACTCATGTTGTTTGCACCCAATTTCTGCGGCTGCGCCGCATTTGCTACCGGGAAATCGCTGGCAAAGGTTTCCCCGGCAACGGCGATGTTGCCATTAACATCCACAGCAATGGCCCGGCCAATGTCTGTGCCGCTGCCGCCATTAACGGCGCTGCCGCCCAGATAGGTGCTGAACAACAGGTCGTTGCCAGCCGGCGACAGTTTCACCACGAATGCGTCGTCGCTGCACGTCCAATCGTCAAAAGCGCCGCAGCTTTCCTGTACCGCGTTTACCATCGGCCATGAGTCTGAGCGAATTTTGCCGGTGATATAGATGTTATTCTGGCCGTCCAGGGCAATGGCATAGCCGGTGGCCTCCTGCCCGCCAATCATGCGTTCGTACTCGTTTTGGTACGTCTGACCGTTGATTTTGGCAAAGAATCCACCCCAGATAGAACCGGTCAGATGGGCATTTCCGGCGCTGTCCAGAGCGATGTCTTCGGCTGAGTCGTAATAGTAGCCGCCGTAATAGCTACTAAAGGCCAGGCTGCCGCTGCTGTTGAGCTGTAAAACCAGGGCGTCAACGCCGCCGCCGGGAGAGCTTTGGAAGGCGTGCAGGGTGGGCCAGTTGTTTGAAGTGGTGTAACCGGCCACCCACACTTTGCTGCCGCTGCCGTTGACGGCAAGGCCGCCCGGCTCATCGCTGCCGCTGCCGCCGATGATGGTGGTGTAGACCACGGCCGTGCCCGCCGCATTGATCTTGGTTACAAACAGGTCGTTGTAGCCGGCATTGCCGCTGCCACCGCCGGGGAAACTGGTGGAATAGGTATGCCCCGTTACGTACACGTTGCCACTGGCGTCTACGGCCACATCTTTTGCCACGTCGTCGCTGTTGCCACCCAGGTAGCTGCTGTAAACCAGGGTGGGGTCAATGACCAACGGCCGTGCCCGGTCATATGCTCCCAGTTCAAAACGAATGACATCTCCATCCAGCCGGTAGGCCACCACCACAGGCTGCTGACGGCCGTTGACTACCTGGTAAGCGACCGGCGCTTTTTCAATGACGGTGGCCTCTTCGCTGAGGGTGATGTACAGGTCGCCGGAGGTGGAGTCGAGCGTTACGGCCGTGCCGCCCTCGTAGCGCCAGCCAATGACGGCCGGGTCCGCGCCGGGCGCGACGTGATATGTGCCTTTTAATAACCCTTCGCTGCCGTCATACACCAGATCAATACCAGGGTAGATGTGTTGGTAGGTGAGGGTAGCATAGGTGGACAGACCGGGCTGCCACGGGCTGGCATCGCTGCCCCGGTAAAGGTTGGCTTTGCCGGGCAGGGGATCGGTTCCGGACACGGCCGTGTCCCCATTTGCCCCGATCCACGTCATCGTCAGTGCCCCATCTGGCAGCGCCACCTGCACACCATCCGGCGCAAAAACCAGCGCGCCATTTTGCCCAATGGCCTCAAAGACCACTTTCCCGGCTAGTTGCCCTGCATTGGGAATGAAAGAGAGCGGCAGCCCGGCCAGGTTTGCCAGGTCAGGCGCGGGCATGGCCGGTGGTTGTTGGCTGATCAAAAGCAGCATGAATGAAGCCAGCAGCCCCAACAATAAGATGGACGCCCCAACGGGCAGCGTCATATGAGATTTGTGATAAGTAAACATGATACGAATGATGCTCCTTTAGCCTGATAATCGTTTGAGAATAAGTTGGCGATTGTCACCTATGTTTTTGGACGAATTGTGGATGATTAGCGGACGGCCGTACCCTACAATGCCCCGCATAGGAGTATTGACCAATGAAAACATTCATCTTAATCACCTTTTTGCTTTTATTGTTAACGGCTTGTGGCGGCGGTGCGGCGGACACAACCACTGCTACCGCGCCCACGGCTGTCATCGCTGAAGATGACACGGCCGTTACCAGCCAAAACGACACGGCCGTTGTCGCCAATCCGGCTGAACCGATTGACACCACCACGCTGGATGTGTGCACCCTGCTACCAGAAGCGCAGGTCACGGCCGTGGTCGGCCCTTTGCGTGAATCGCCGTCCGCTGCTGAATTTATTGGCGACGAACGCGGTTGCACCTATCTGACCGAGCAAGGATTCATCTATACCATCAACATTGCGCCGCTGGATCGGTGGGAGATTATGACCGCCGTTCTCACCGATGCCGTATCCGTGCCTGACCTGGGTGACGAAGCATTGCTGCGGGAACTGCCCAGCGATCACGCCCTTTATGTGCTGTTGGATGGGCAGGCGGTGGTGCAGGTTTACAACACCACCAGTGACACGGCCGTGTCTACCCAACTTGCCCAGATAGCCATAGATACCCTGGCGCAACGGTAGCTTAGAACTGTGGCCGATCTTTGACCGGGCCACCGCCAATCTCCCCCAACCAGGCCACCGCCACCAGCCCTGCGGCTGCTGCCAGGAATCCCAACGGCATCCCGGCAGCGGCCGTTTCCGGGTGGAAAGCCATGAAGTCAAGCCAGCGATTGCCACCCGCCGCTGCAAACCAGGCCAGCAGGTAAATGACCTGGAAGAAACGGCCGTTGCCGCTCCAGACCCCACACGCCAGCGCCAGCGACGGCACAAACAGCGCTCCGGTCAGGATGCCCAACCATTGTCCGATGTCGCCGCCGGCCACTGCTTTTAGGCCGAGCACGGCCGTAGCCGCCAGCGCCAACACCACTCCCGCCAGCCAGGCTGCCCAAAACTGTGCCCGGCGCGGCTGCGGTGCGGCATACACCAGCGTTTGTGTGTGGTGGGTATGGGTGCGTGTGCCCAACTCTGACCAGAGCAGCACCGGCCACAACCAGGCCAGTACGGCCACCGGCGGCCCATCGCCTGGTGGGGCCACCAGACTGAGCAACGTGGCGACAACCGCCGCCAACACCAGCCAGCGGGAACGGCCGTGAACCAATAGCGTCAGTTCCGCCCGCAGCAAGACCAGCCAGGATGCCCGCCCTGGCCGTTCGGCTAGAGGCGGCAGCAGTGTCACAGACAGCCGGGAGGCATCGTCCGGTTCAGCCTCTGGCGGGGTGGTGGTTTGCTTGCGGGTAAATTTGAACGGCCGTGCCCACTGCCGCGCCGGGTCGAAGCGGTCAAAAAGCAGTGCAGTCAGCAGTACCAGGCCAACGGCGGCCAACAGCCAGGCCAACCGTTCGGCGGCGATAACGGCCGTCCACGCCATGCCATTCCAGGTGATGATGATGGGCATATGGCCGTAACTGGCCCCGGCAATGTTGAAGTGACCGCTGTAAGCCGGGTCAATTTGCGCCGCCACCGTTTGCAGCGCCGCCAATGGCCGGGTGACGCCCAGCACGTCTGCGCCGGGGGAAATCAGGCCCACCTGCGTCCGGAACAGGCCGGGCAGGCTGATATTGTTCAAAAAGAAGAGCCAGCCGAAGAAGTAAATGACGTTGCCAAAGCCGCCTGCCAGCAGCGGCACGGATTCAAAGAGCAGCGCCAGCGCCGCTACCAGCGCCATCACCGGCAGGCCAAGCAGCCACAGTGTGGCCAACAGCGGCACAGGTTGAATGGCAGACGCTTCGCCGCGCCAGAGTTGCATCACCAGCGCCATCACTGACAGCGTTAACAGTAATATGGTCAGTACGGCCAGGTTGCTCAGCCATTTGCCCATCAGGTACAGCGGGCGGTTCACGGGTGTGGTGGCAAAGATCTGGCCTACCCGTGTTTGCCGGTCACGGCCGATGCTATTTTTGACCACATAAAAAGCGAACAGCGGCAGCAGCATCACTGCCAGCAGCCCGTACACAATGCCCACCCAGGCGGAGTTGTAGAGGCCGCGCCAGGGGCCTAGCGCCAGCATGAGCGTTTGTGCGTTGGTGGGTGGCAGAAACAGGACGCCAAACCCTATCCCCAGCGCCGCCACCGCCCAGATACCGGGACGGCGCACCCGCTCCAAAAAGTCGGCGAGCATCAGGTGGAAGAGGACACGGCCGTTCATAGGGTCACCGCCTGGAGTGGGGAGGAGACGGCCTGGTCGTTCCCATCCCGCTGTTCGATGTGCAGAGAACCCAAATAAGCATCTTCCAGCGTGGGCGAAACGGAGCGGGCGGCAGCGGCGGGAGGTCTGGCCGATACCAGGCGCACATGGACGCCATCGCTGCGGCGGATGGCGCTGCTGACCAGATGGCGCTGCCGCACCTGCGGCAAATCGGCGGCGGGCACAACCCATTCCCAGACGCGCCCTTCCACAGCCCGCAGCAGCGCTTCTGGGGTGGTGTGCTGGCGCAGCCGTCCCTGGCTGAGGATGGCGATTTCCGTGGCCGAGGCTTCGATGTCGCCGACGATGTGGGTGGAGAGAATGATGATGCGGTCGCCGGCCAGGTCGGCGATAAGCTGGCGGAAGCGGTTGCGTTCTTCCGGGTCCAGCCCCACTGTGGGTTCGTCCACAATGAGTAACTGTGGATCGTTAAGCAGCGCCTGGGCGATGCCAACGCGCTGTTTCATGCCGCCGGAGTAGCTGCCTAACGGCCGTTGAGCCACGGCCGTTAACCCGACCACTGCCAGCAGCGCTTCTATGCGCGTTTCGGTCGTGTGCCTGTCCAGCCCTTTAATGGCTGCCAGATAGCGCAAAAACTCCACAGCACTGAGATGGGGATAGACGCCAAAATCTTGGGGTAGATAACCCAGGATGCGGCGCAGATCGTCCGGCTTTTGGCTGATGTCTATGCCGTTCCACAAGATTTGCCCGCGGCTGGGGCGGGTGATGGTTGCCAGCATGTTCATCAGGGTGGTTTTGCCGGCGCCGTTTGGCCCCAACAGCCCCACCACGCCCGGTGTCAGGCGCAGGCTCACGTCCTGGACACCCCACGCACCCTGGCGGTATTGTTTGGAAACAGATTTGATTTCTAACTGCATCGTCGTCTCCTTTGCCAAATCGCATTACGGTTTTTGATGAGGGCAGGATGACAGCACGGCCGTTTCCGCAGCGTCATGCCAGAAGGTGAATTTTCAAACGGTAAAAAAACGGTGATAATACACACTGCGCACGACGCAATAAGTACACTATGTTGTTGAGGCTACACGACGTGACCGAACCACAACTCCACATCACCCTTTTTGGCGAATTTGGACTGGTTTTCAGGGGAAAAACAGCGCCCAGTTTCAGCGGCGACCGGCCGATTTCTTTGCTCGCTTATCTGCTGTTGCACCGGCACACGGCCGTTTCCCGCCAATACCTGGCCTTTACCCTCTGGCCCGATTCCAGCGACAGCCAGGCGCGGGCCAATTTGCGGAACCTGTTCTACACCCTGCGCCAGACTCTACCCAATGCTGATGCCTATCTGGTGGCCGATTCGATGACGCTGCAATGGCGGGCAGACGCCAGCTACACGCTGGACGTGGCCGAGTTTGAAGCGGCATTGGCAGCGGCCAAAACGGCCGTGTCCGACACCGACAAACTACACTGGCTGGAAACGGCCGTTTCCACCTACACCGGCGACTTGCTGCCCGGCAACTACGAAGACTGGATCATCCCCCGGCGCGAGGCGCTGCGACAGGCTTATCAAGAGGCGCTGCACCAACTGGTGTACCTGCTGGAGCAAAGCGGCCATTTCCGCGCCGCCGCCCGCTATGGCCAAACCCTCATCCAGCACGATCCGCTGGATGAGACCACCTACGTGCAGTTGATGCGCCTCCAGGCGCTTAGCGGCGACCGGGCGGGGGTGCGCCGCGTGTATGAACAGTGCGTCACTGCCCTGCGCCGCGAACTGGACGTGGAACCCGGCCCGGCCACTCAGGCCGCTTATGAAGAGTTGATGCGCCTGGAAGCGTCGGCCCCTCCTGTGCCCACACCGGAAACCAGACCGGCGCAGCTACGGCCGTCTCCCCTGCCTGTGCCTGCCACGCCCTTCATTGGTCGGGAAGCGGAATTGGCACACCTGGCCGAACGGCTGGCTGACCCTACCTGCCGTTTACTCACCATTGTGGGGCCAGGAGGTATTGGCAAGACGCGGCTGGCTTTGCAAACGGCCGTTGGGCATCAACCCGTTTTTACCGATGGCGTGGTCTGGGTTAGCCTCGGCGCGCTGCAAACGCCCGACCAGGTGGCGGCGGCCATTGCTGAGGCGCTGCATTACCGTCTCAGCGGCGCAGGCGATGTGGAGAGCGAACTGCTGCATGTGCTGGCGACCAGACACCTGCTGTTGGTGCTGGATAATTTTGAACATTTGCTATCCGCCGCCGATTTTGTGATGCGGATTGTAGGGGAGGCAACGGCCGTTAAACTGCTCATCACCTCCCGGCAAGCGTTGGAATTACAGGAAGAGTGGCGCTTTGATTTGGGGGAACTGCCTGTTCCTGATGTGCAGGTGGCCGATTCATGGGCCGATAACAGCGCCGTGCAGCTTTTTGTGCAAAGCGCCCGCCGGGTGGCCAGCGCCCGGCCTCTGACTGAAGCCGATTACCCGGCCATTGCCCACATTTGCCGGCTGGTTGGCGGTATGCCTTTGGGCATTGAGCTGGCTGCTTCCTGGGCGCGCCTGCTTTCTTGCGCCGAAATTGCCCAGGAAATTGAAAAGAGCCTGGATTTTCTCACCGTTTCGCTGCGTCACGTGCCGCTGCGCCATCGCAGCCTGCGGGCTGTGTTTGACTATTCGTGGGATTTGTTGACGCCGGCCGAGCAGCAAATTTTGCTGCGCCTGTCTATTTTTCAGGGCGGGTTCACGCGGGCAGCGGCGGCGCAGGTTGCCCTGGCTGACCTGCCACAGTTGTCGGCGTTGGCAGACCGGTCGTTGGTGCAGCGCACGGCCGCTGGCCGTTACAGTTTGCACAATATCATCCGCCAATTTGCCGGTGACCGCTTGCAGGCTGATCCTGATGCATACCGGGAAACGGCCGAACGGCACGGCCGTTACACCCTGCAATGGTTGGCGGAGCAGGATACCGTTTTACGGGGACCGGGGCAGAAGGATGGATTAACGGCCGTTGCCGATGAACAGGCCAATATCCGCACTGCCTGGGAATGGGGAACGGCGCATCAATGGTTTAACCAGTTACGTTCCGCCGCTTTTGCTCTATTTTATTTCTGCGAACTGCGCGGCCTCATCTATGATGGCGAAGCGCTTTTCCGCCTGACGGCTGAGGCGCTGCAAGCTGATGCTGCGGAATCAGCCGCAGCCGATGACAGCGAACGCCAGATTACCGTTTGGGCCATGCGTACTAATCAGGCCTATTTCTTGCACCGGTTGGGGCAGACAATCAAGGCCCATGACCTGTTACAGCAAGCCGTGACTCAGTTAGAGGTCTTGGGTGAAGAATTCATCCTCAGCTACAGTTTGCGTTATCTGGGCCTGACGGAGTGGGTGAACGGCCGTTTTGATGTTGCGTTTCAGTTGGTGCAAAGAGCATATGAACTGGCCGCGTGCCATCAAGACCAATGGGGCGTGGCTATTTCGCAGGCTTATTTGGGCGTTATCATCCGCAGCCAAGGGCATCTGGCTGAAGCTGTGGAACGGTTAACGGCCGTGCTCTCCCTCGCCAAATTAATCGGTGATCCACGGCTGATTGCCTACACCTTATTGGCCACGGGCCGCGCCAACCTGAATACAGGACATCTGGCCGAGGCCAATCAACAATTGTTATCCTGCCTGGAAATGGCGCGAGAAACCAACGATTTCTTCAACATCTCCAACAGCAGCCTTCAGTTAGGTCTGGTCAAACAAGCGCAGGGGGATTTCGCGGCCGCGCGACAGTTTATCCAGCAGTGCATGACCGTATGTTCCCAAACGAATGACTTGTTTGGGCTTAGTGACGCCGCTATCGCTCTGGGTTTTTTGGAGATAGCTACCGGGGATTTGTTGGCGGCGCGCGCTCAATTTCTGAGGATTTTGCAGACGCAAGACCAGACAAAACTGGTTGTATTCATGCTGTCGGCTGTGATAGGAATGGCTGTTTTGCAGGCCCGTGCCGGAAACCCCGTGACCGCGTTGGTTTGGACTCTCTCCGTGTTGCGGCATCCGGCGCTGCATTGGGAGACGCAGCAGCGTGCTGAAAGCCTGCACGTTGAACTGCAAGCGCAGCTCACTCCCGATCAAATTGCCCATGCCCAACAGGAAGCAAGTGGGCGCTCTTTTGATGCCATTTTAGCCAGCGTTCTTGGGCAATAGCCTCTCTCATACCATCCCTAATTTCATTCGATTTTTCAAACGGCAAATCAAACGGCTGGCAAACGGCCGTATGATTATCATGTTCCCATGCCGCTTAAATATAGAGTGGTCAATCACCTGAATCAGGAAAAAAAGATGAACGAAAAACAACAACCAGATTCACAACTTTTCACCATCAGGGTATGGCAGGAAAAAGTAGACGACCAGATTCAATGGCGTGGCAAACTGCGCCATGTACCCAGTGGTGAGATTCGCCATTTTCGCGGATGGGCAGCGTTGATTCCCCTCATGCTGGATATGCTGCGCCGCCACAATGACTATAATTTTGTGAACAGTCACCAGGCAACCGGTGATGAAAATTAACAACTATTTGGAGAAAAAAACATGTCAAAAGTAACAGTTACTGCTTCCAGCAATGTAGAAGCGCCGGCAGCCATCGTCTACAACATCCTGGCCGATTACAACCACCATCGCAACATTTTGCCGCCGAAATTTTTCCCCGGCCTCGATATTACCGAAGGAGGCGTTGGCGACGGCACCCGGTTCACCCTCCATGCCATGGCCTTTGGTGGCAAGACACAAATGCACATGGCCGTCACCGAGCCGGAACCGGGCGCCGTCTTGGTGGAGCGAGATGTCAACACGGGTTTAGTTACGACTTTTACAGTCAGACCCAACGGCCCAGCCGCATCTCATGTGACTTTTGAAACAGTCTGGCAGCCCCAGCCCGGTTTGAAAGGCATCATTGACCGCTACACGTCGCCATTTTTTATGCGCATCGTTTATCGGCAAGAGCTGAAAATTTTGAACGATTATGCCCGGCAGCAGTTGCCAGGAAGGTGAATTAAAGCGAGAGCCGTTCACCTGTAACGGCCGTTGCCCTGGATGATGCGGCGTAAAACCCGCGTAGGGTGGGCGTAGAGAAAACGACTGTTATATCTGTTCGCCCACTCACGACATCTCTGTGTGATGGCTGTCCCAAACCAGTGACGCGATTTTCTAAATCGCGTCCATCGCCATCATCAAATCATCAATCAAAAGCGTGATCGTTGTCATCGCGCGATAAGGAGAGTAAACAAATGTCTCGCACAACAGCCTTTATATTAATCGGTTTTGCGGCGGCCATGCTGATGGGTGTCTTGAGCTTATCGGCCCTGTTGCTTGGTCGTGGTTATTTTACAGTGAGAGAACCGGAAGTGACGCTGATCACCCCCCTGCCGTTCCCGGCTACAGCCACCGCTACCGTGCCCGCTGCGGCCACGACGCCGGCTGATGAAGCGCCCAGCGTCACACCGGCTGCCGATCCGGTAGATTCGTCGCCCACAGCCGCCCCCACAACGGTGGTGGTAGCGCCAGGCGTAACGAGTGTACCGCCTACGGCCGTGACCGTCGTCAATACTTCCATTCAATATGTGATGGCGCTGACGGACGTGAACATGCGCAGCGGCCCCGGCACCGGCTACAGCGTGGTCGGTTGGGTGGCGGAAGGCCAGATCGCCAGCGTCACCGGCGTCAGCAGTGACTTTGGCTGGTGGCGCGTCAAATGCGCCGATGGTTCCGTGGGAAGCTGCTGGGTTACGGCTCATGCCCAATACACGCAGACGACCACGGCTCCCGTTACTGCCTGCACCAACAGCGCCGCGCTGGTGAGCGACGTCAGCGTACCGGACGGCACACAGTTTGCGCCCAACACCGGCTTTAACAAAATCTGGCGCATCAAAAATACCGGCACTTGCACCTGGGATAGCAGCTACAAAATCGTCCACGCTGGCGGTCATATGCTGGGCGCGGTTTCTACCTTCTTCCCGCTGCGTGAAACCGTCTTCCCCGGTCATACCGTTGACCTGACCATCAACATGGTCAGCCCGGACGCGCCGAATACCTACCAGAGCGACTGGAAATTGCAGGACAGTGAAGGCAAGTTCTTTGGCGTCGGCCGTAACAGTGGCCCCTTCTGGGTAAAAATTGTGGTACCGGCTTCGCAGCCCACCACCATTTCCGGCCTGATCTACCAGGATTGGAACCAGAACGGCGTCTATGACAATGGTGAAACGCTGATGGGCAGCCGCGAAGTGTGGCTGACGCCGGGAACGGCCTGCCACGTGCGGCAAGATGCACTGGCGATTGTTTATTCGGGCGCCGACGGCCGTTACACCTTCAGCGGCATGTATAACGGCAGCTACTGCATCGGACTGGTCGGCAGCGGCGGCCTGGATGACGTAGCCAGTGTGGCCGTCAACACCGGGCAAACGCTCAACGGCATCAATCTGAAATCACCCGTGCCTGGCGGCTCCATCAGCGGCTATGTCTGGGATGACTACTGCCTGACCAATGAAGTGGGCGACGCCCTGGACGGCAACTGTGTGGCCGACGCCAATGGCGATTACCACGCTGATGGCATGATTCAACCCACCGAAGGGTATATTGGCGGCGTCGCCGTCCTGTTGCAAACCGGGGCCTGCGCCACCGGTAATCCGGTAGCGGTCTCGGCCGTCACCGACGCCACCGGCAAGTACACCTTTAACAGTTTGCAACCAGGTACCTACTGCGTCTTGATGAATGCGGCCACCCCTGGCAATGCCGCCAAACTGCTGCCCGGCGACTGGACCTTCCCGAACAGAGGTATCTGGTATCACGAAATCAGTTTGCTGGCGGGTGGGCAGGCGTATTCTGTGAACTCTGGTTGGGATTACCAACTGCGGTAAAAAGCATCAGGTGCGACGCATTGCAAAAGTGCGTCACACCGCTGACGGAGATTATCAATCATGAAACAAAAATCACTTTTCTATCCATTGTTTGTGGCCATGCTGTTGGCTCTGGTGTCGTGTAACCCTGCGGGTGGAAATGAACCGGCAGCCGATGTAGCCGCCGACGCTGAAACCGTCACCGAAACCGTTGCTGAAGCTGACACTGAAACTGGCGCTGATAAAGTATCGGTCGCCAACTGTGCCGAAGCGGTTCCCGGCGCACACCAACTGATCTATGCCGCGCAGGGCATCTGCTTCCTCTACCCGGACAACTACGACGTTTTCCAGGCTGAGGATGGTTCGCTGACGCTCTACGTGCGCTCACCGCTCAACACGGAAGCGCCGTTTGCCAGCATTCATATGGAAGCGTTAGACGGCCGTACCATCCAAGAAATCGTCCCCGACTACCCGTCCGATGCGGAATTAGCCGCCATGTCGTTTTTAACCATTGACCTGGGCGGGGAACAGGCCATAGTGCTGGACAACCTGCCCGGTCAGGACATTAACCGGCGCGTCATTGCCATGCACGACGGCCGTGTCGTAGACATCATGGTGGTCCGCATCGGCGAAGAGTACGGCCCGGTCGGGGAGCAGGCGGAAGCCCTTTACCAGATGATGACGGAGACCTTCCAGTTCATTGGCATTGAGCCGGAAGCGCCGCTGCTGGCAGGGCCGGAATGTCCGGAAGCAGTGGTCGGCACGACCCTCTTTACCAATGCCGAAGATGGCTTCTGCCTGCTGCTGCCCGATGGGTACGCGGTAGATGACAGCCTGACAACGGATAACGGCGGCGCGGAAACGGCCGTGTACGTAGATTCGCTGACGGATTCAGCCCATGCCCGGCTGTTTATCACCGTAGAAGATGCCAACGGCCGTAGCCTGAACGACATCACGGCCGACAAAGCGGCGGAAATCGAAACCATGATGGGAACCAGCCCCATGTGGACGTTTGGCCTGATGCTGGATGGCGTGCCCACTAACCAGTTTGACCAGGTTCCGGGGCAGGATTTAAGCCGGCAGGTGGTGATGGTGCATGACGGCCGTTTGGTCACCCTCACCTTCATCCCCGACGACCCGGACGCGGCCGCCTATGCCGATATGCAAATTCTGTATGATACGGTACTGGATTCCTTTAGCTTCCTCTGGCAGAACTAATTGGGCGAGGGGCGACGCACCTCCAAAGTGCGTCGCCCCTGGCGTTACAGGTGAATGATGATAATTACAACCAAAACCCTTGTCCATGATTTAACCCGGTTGGGACTTGCCGCCGGGCAAACCGTACTGGTCCACACCTCGATGAAGGCGTTGGGCGGCTTCATCGTCGGCGACGCACCAGCTGTGGTGGATGCCTTCATGCAGGTGATCACGCCGGAAGGCACGCTGGTGATGCCCACCAACAGCACCAATAACACCGATCCGCTCACCTGGGGTGGCAGCCCTGTCCCGCCGGAGCAGTGGGACATTATCCGCACCGAAACGCCGCCATACCGGCCCGAACTTACTCCCAGCAACAGAATGGGCGCAATTAACGAATGTTTCCGCACCTATCCCGGTGTGCGGCGCAGCAGCCATCCGGCCTTCTCCTTTGCCGCCTGGGGGAAACATGCCGAATTTGTGACGGCGAACCAATCACTGGATAACAGCGTGGCCGACCAATCCCCGGTTGGCCGTGTCTATGATTTGGATGGCTGGGTGCTGCTCTTGGGTGTGGGCTATGACCGTAACACCTCGCTGCACCTGGCCGATTTTCGCGCCGATTACCCGCACAAGCAGTCGGAAGAGAATGGCTCGGCTATGCTGGTAAACGGCCGTCGCCAGTGGGTGACGTACCGGGATGACGCCATCGGCATGGATGACTTTGCCGCCATTGGCGCCGCCTTTGAAGCTGAAACCAATGAGGTGATCATCGGCCAGGTGGGCGGTGGCACGGTGCGGTTGATGCAGCAACGGCCGTTGGTAGATTTTGCCGTGCGCTGGCTGGAAACAAACCGCCGAGGTGATTGATCGCCGGTGCGATTGATCAAATCTTGAAAAACGCCGCCACGAGCGGCGTTTTTTTTATCCCATGATTACCAAACGGCTGGCAAACGGCCGTTGCCCTACACTACCAGCATCACACAACCAAAAGGGGGCGCAGGCTGCCAGCCTGCAACCGGCAAGCAGGCGGCTGGCGCTCCGCTGACAAAGGAAAACCTGATGCAATCCAAAAAACCTGGTCAAATCATCATCCTCATCTTAGGCACGTTGTTGCTGTCAATGCTGGCGCTCATGGGGCAGCCCGGTGCAGACGCGGCGGCCCATGCTGCGGCCAATCAGGGTGAGCATCACACCTTTTTGCCCATTGTGATGCGCCCCACCGACAATACGCCCGGCAGTGGGGCGTTTCGCATATATGCCTACAGCGATGCCGCCGTTTTAATGCCCAACGAGTTCTTGCAACCCCAAATTGCTGCGCAAAAAGAGATGTTGTGTGGCACGGCCGTGCCGCCACACACCCTCAGCCTGGCCCAGGCCGTGCAAAACGGCTGGAATTATCTGGCACAGCAGGTCGGTGCAGCCAACCTGGCCACCTTCCGCAACGCGCCTGAAGTTGCTACCGCCGACGCCGCCCAGGCGTTTGCCATGGCCGCCATGATAGACAACCGGCCTGATGGCGCATTGGCCGGGCTGCTGCTGGCCCATGAACGCGCGCCGCAGTCGCGCATCATCCTCATCAATGCCGCCGGGATGTTTGTTTCCCTGGATATGCCCAACGAGGCGCTGGCGCTGCTGAACGCGGCGCAAAATCTGCCTGATGATCAGGCTACGCCGATGGGCATTCCGGCGGCAGAACTGGCCGCCAACACGCGCGGTTATGCCCTGCTGCGGCAAGGACAATGGGCGGCGGCCGAAGCCGTGCTACGCCCATTAGTGGAAGCAGAGACCGAACTGGCCGAAGCGCGGCTAAATTTGTCGCTGGCGCTGCTGTGCCAGCATAAGGATGAACAAGCCACTTACTTCTACCGCGCCGGTTCGCGCCGTCAACTGCGGGACGAAGTGCGGGATGGTGAGGAGATTGAAGGGATTCGGCTGCCACCTGAGCAAACGCTGAACCGCGCGGCAGGGCAACTGTTCATCCTGCCGCCGCTGGGGGTGATGAACACGCCGGGTCAAGCGCAGAGCGCGGCCAACCATTACCATGCGCTGGTGATGGACAGCATTCAGCGCAGCGGCATCCGCCAACAGTTGATTGACGCCAATATCGAAGCGCGCAGCGCACGGCCGTTGCCGGGGCCATTGACCTGGCAGCGTTTCAACAACATCTACATCACCGCCAACCGCGCCGAATACGAGCCGGACATCCAGGCGCTTTACCTGGAGGTGGCAGCCCAAGAAGAAACCATTGCTGAACTAATCGATCAGCAAGATGAAGAATTTTTGGAACTGTACGAGCTGTATCCTGATCCCGACGCCTTTATTGGCGCCTGCCGCAGCACCGTCACGCAGCAGTTGGCGGAGATGCTGCCCGAATACTTCGAGTATGAGGATTTGCTCGCTGAATACACCACCGCTAAATTTGCGGCCATGACCGGCACAGCGGCCAATCTATCTGACGTTCTCAACCATGAGTATGTGTCATTGTTGATTGAGGATTCGATGGAAACCGATGTGGCCTGGCGCTTGAACGTCATTTGGTCACAAGCCAATCGTACGGCCGCCAACTGGGCCATATGCGAAGGAGCCGAAGAGAATATCGTCACGCCGCCCAGCGAGCCGACGTATACCCGCGCCCCGCGCTGCCCGGCTTCGCTGACACGAGGCAAAATGGCCATCAAATTCCTGAATATGATCCAGATCAAGGCCAACTGTGAGGTATTTGAAGTGGAAGTTTCCGGCCCCACGTTGTTGACCATCTTTGGGCAAGTGACGGTTAATTTTCAGAATAAAACGACCACCTTTTTTGCGGGCGGCAAGATCAACGCGCCAGGGGGTTTGGGCGAATTAGCTATTAGCGAAGGCTTTTACGTGAAAACCGGCGCGGAAGGGGTGACGGATGTGGGTATGAAGGTGGGTTCCAGTGTGGATGTGGGCGTGGGGCAGTTTGCCGGGGTAGTGGATGGCCCGGAGATGGAATTTGGCGTCGCCCCGGCGGTGGAATATCTGGGTACGCTGTATGCGCCTTGAGACGGCTGGCAAACGTCTGCCAAACGGCCGTTTTGCTATCGTTAGCCCATGATCACGAAAAGGAGACATGTGATGAGTAACAAACTAATGACCGTTGTCCTGCTTTTGCTGATGAGCCTGGCGGCCTGTGTGCCGTCGGGTTCGGGGACTGCCGCCGCCGTCCCCACGGCTACGGCCGTGACAACGACAAGTGAAGAACCCACAACTGAACCCACGCCAACGCCGTTGCCCCACGTTCACATCGAACACAACGGCATCACGCTCACGTATGATCCATCGCTGTTGGGCGATACAGTCATACAAGACATTCCCGCTTCCGCCAATCTGGGGCTGTTCGACCAGCCCAGTCCGGCCCACACCCGGATTGGTTTTGCCTCGTCCGGCATTGTGCATGACCCTGCTTACCCTTGGCGGCTGACGACCGTGGAGCCAAATATCGCCATTTACAATCTGAACGATTTTGGCAGCTATGCCAGCGGCGACCGATATACCCGCGCACAGATAGCCCAGGTTCAGGAGCTGCTGGACCAACGGCCGTCACCCATCACCGAGACCATCCCCGTCATTCTGAATGTCAATGCCGGGCAGATAATCCGGGCGCAGGTCAAATGGCTGGACTTTGGCAACGGCGCTGGTGTGCGCTTTCTCACCCAATACGATCAAGCGCCAAGCCCCATTAACAATGAAGGGTTGGCTTACATCTTCCAGGGCATGACCGATGACGGGCTGCATGGGGTAACGGCCGTTTTCCCCCTCGACACCGCCTTTCTGCCTGATAGCTATGCGATGGACGAAGCCGCCTATGCGGCTTTCATTGAAAACTTTGACGCCGAAATGACGGCCGCCATCGAACAGATAAACACGGCCGCAGACAGCGACTTTAACCCGCATTTGGCACAACTGGACGCCCTGGTGCAATCCATTACCGTGTTGCCCACAGAGACGGATTTCCCCATGACCGCCCATGAGCCGCAGTATGGTCAGGTGTTGGCCGATGCCGATGTCTTCAACGCGCCGGACGGCAGTGAGGTGATAGGCAGTTTGCAGGCCGGTGAGACTGTGATTATGAATGCCAACAGCGAGGACGGCCGTTACCGCCGCATTCTTTGCCCGGATGGTTCGACCGGCAATTGTTGGGTGGCGGCCGAGGCCGTCGTGGTCACAACGTCTGAAGCCGACCCTGTTTTTTATGCCGGGGGTACGCCCGGTGAAGGAGATGTGGTGGGTATAACGGCCGTTTCCACAAACCCCATCTACGACGGACCGGGCGAAACGTACCGGCCCGTCGGCGAACTGATGAGCGGTGAAAGCGCCGTTGTGTTGGGGCCAGATATAACGAATCTATGGCTGGCCATTGAATGCCCGCGCAACATTGGTCTGGCCTGCTGGGTAACTTCCGAAACGGCCGTTAACGAACCGACCGTATTTGTACTGAGTGATAGTTAGCCGTCGGCAAAATCTGCGTTTTTTTTGCCGATAGGATTGTGTGAGGAATTTACAGATGAGAACTCGATTTTTTCTGCCACTTTTATTGGGACTTTTGCTGATCGCCTGCGAGCCAACGTCTCAGGGTGACTCGCAACCATCACCAACTGCTGTTGGTGCAACCGCTGTACTTGTGGAAACGGCCGTTCCTAAACCCACGACCGAACCTACACTCGCACCAACTGCCACCCATGCGCCAACCATCGAGCCAACGCTTGAACCGACTGTGGAACCAGAAGTGGAAATCAATCCTTTCACGTTGGCCCGGCAGATCATTGAGCAGGTTGACCTGACGCCCCCGGAAGGAAGGCGGGTAGAACCTTGTGAAGGGGAAGCGCCCATTCTCTGTGTCAATGATGGTCAACAAAACGCGGGTTACGTCGAACTGCTCATTTTTCCCTTGACCAGCTATGCTGAAGATCATCCTATTCGTCTGGTGGCCGACGATCTGCCTGCCGACCCTGCCACCTATACAGCGGACCAGGCAGCGGCTATCCAACAGGCGCTAGCCATCCTGGCTGAAGAACATTTAGACGTTATCGCCGCCGATCGGGCCATTACCTATCCCGACGATACCTTCACGCCACTGCCCATAGAACCGGCCAAAATGGGCGCTCTCTCTGCTTTAACCTTTGGCTTTGTCCACACCAACGAGGCAGAGGAGGTGGTGGAACGGTATCTTAACGTGGCCGCGTTTGACCGGCGCTTCATCTATTGGCTTGGCATCAATTATGATCCGGCTAACGTATCTACTTTTATTTCGGATACGCTCATTACCCAATTCGCTCCCTTTTTCCTGGAGATTGCGGCCAACCTACCCATTCCCAATGAAGCAGCCACAGAATTATCGTTGCTGCCACCCCCTCTTCAAGCGCCCGCACAATCCCGTTTTGAACTGGGTTTGGCGGCGCTTTTTTTGTCAAACGCGGAGTCAAACGGCTGTCAAACGGCCGTTGCTCTAAACTATAAACATCAAACAACAAATTTGTTTTAAGGAGAACGCTCATGTTTACGGAATTAACGCAAATCGAATCCCCCTGGTCTGCATTGCAGGCGCAGGTTGATGGACAGGTCTTCACCCCCGAAGACGCCGGTTATGATGAAGCTCGCCTGGCCTGGAACCGCAAGGTAGTGCAATATCCGGCGGTGATTGTGGTGGCTGAATCGGCGCAAGATGTGGCCACGGCCGTGACCTTCGCCCGCCAACACGATCTGGGTGTCGCCGTCCAGGGAACCGGTCACGGCAACGTGCGCCCCGCCGACGACTGCCTGCTCATCCTTACCCAGAAAATGAACAGCGTGACCATTGATCCCATCGCCCAAACCGCCACCGTTGCCGCCGGCGTCAAGTGGGGCGCGGTGTTATCGGCTGCTCAGGAACACGGCTTGGCTCCCCTGCTCGGTTCCTCGCCGACGGTGGGTGTGGTCGGTTACACCCTGGGTGGTGGCCTGGGCTGGCTGGGGCGCAAATATGGCCTTTCCGCCGATAATGTGCTGGCCTTTGAACTGGTCACGGCCGATGGGCAACTGCGGGTAGCCTCGGCCACCGAAAACAGCAACCTGTTCTGGGGACTGCGTGGCGGCGGCGGCAGCCTGGGCATCGTCACCGCGCTGACCATTCGGCTTTTCCCAGTGACGCAGGTGTATGCCGGGAATCTCTATTACCCGGCCAAGATGGCGCGCGAGGTGTTTCATCATTACCGTGCCTGGATTGCCAACGCTCCCGATGAACTCACTTCGTCGGTGTTGGTGATGAATTACCCACCCTTTCCTGAACTGCCAGACTTCTTACGTGGACAATCGTTCGCCATTGTGCGCGGCTGTTTTGCCGGTGACATTGCCGCAGGGGAGGCGCTGCTGCGCCACTGGCGCGACTGGCAGCCGCCGGTTCTGGACGATTTCAAAACTATCCCGTTCAGCCAGGCGGCCATCATCAGCAATGATCCGGTAAACCCCATGCCTGCCTTTAACAGTGGCGCCTGGCTGCGCGAACTGAGCGACGCGGCCATTGAGTCCATCATCGCCTATGGCCTGGGCACAGATGGCCCCAGCCCGCTCATCTTCGCCGAAGTGCGCCATGCCGGTGGGGCGATCCGACGGGTGGACCCGGCCACGGCCGTGTTCGGCAACCGTGACGCGGAACTGGTGCTTTCGCTGGTAGGCGTGGCGCCCACGCCCGAAGCACACCACCATCTGGTGGCTTACACCGGGCAGTTGAAAGAAGCGTTACGGCCGTCACTCACTGGCGGCGTCTACATGAACTTCCTGGAAGGTGTGGAATCCCAGCAGCGCATTCGTGATGGCCTGGTTCCTGGTGGTTATAACCAGCTTTCTCGCCTGAAATCCCAGACGGATCCTAAAAACCTTTTCCGCTACAGTTTCAACGTCTCCGGTTAGTCAATTCCTCCATAGGGTGATAGTGGCCTGGCCGTTCAGGTTGGGCCACTATCGCCACATGTTGACGCCATCTAAATCGCCGGTTCTGGTCTTAATTGAAATTGCGGTTGGCAGGTTTGAGGGTCTGGTACTTTTGTCCTGAACATGCTATCCTGTTAAGCAGAAACGGCCGTTTTTACTTCAGGTACATTCCTGGCTGATTCCCTCGCTAATGATTCCCCATGACGCCTGATGTACCTGAATAAAAAAACAAGGACTGGAATGGTGTGGCAGACCCAAACGATCTGATAGGACAACAAATTGGGCAGTATCAGGTGAGGCAGCATCTGGCGCGGGGGGGGATGGCTGATGTTTATCTGGCGCTGGATACCGATTTGCAGCGCCAGGTCGTCCTCAAGGTGCTGCTGTCCAACTTTGCCCAGGACAGCGGTTTTGTGGAGCGCTTCCGGCGTGAGGCGCAGGCCATGGCCCAACTGCACCATCCCAATGTGGTGCAGGTGTATGCGATCGGCACAACCGGCGCGCGGCAGCCGTACATTGCCATGCAATATGTGCCGGAGGGGACGCTGGCCGAAAAGCTGGCCGATCTGGGACGCCGCAAAGAGATTTTGACCACGCCCTATGCGCTAGCGCTGGCGCGGCAGGTGGCCGATGCCCTGGCAGCCGCGCACCGTAAGGGCATTGTGCATCGGGATTTGAAGCCGAGTAATATCCTGCTAGATGCCAATGGCAAGCCATTGTTGACGGATTTGGGTATTGCGGTGGTGGAGAGTAATCCCCGGTTGACGCAAACGAATGTGCTGCTGGGCACGCCGCATTACATGGCCCCGGAACAGGTGAAAGGGGAACCGGTTGACGGCCGTACCGACCTTTATGCACTAGGCATCATCTTGTATGAACTGTTTGCCGGGATGCGGCCATTTACGGCTGACGTACAGTGGGGAGTGCTGCACAAACAGATTTATGAAGAGGCACGGCCGTTGCACCTGATCCGGCCTGATTTATCACCCGAAGTGATTGCCATTGTAGAAAGATGTATGTGCAAAGCGCCGGAAGATCGCTACCAGTCAGCGGAAGAGTTGGTGCTGGCTTTAGACCAGGCGTTACACACAGTGGGCGCGCCAGGCCAACAGGCGGTCTCCGGCGCGTGGCTCTGGCAGCCACCGGAGACAGGTAAACTGGTGACAGGTGGCAGCAAAATTGTGCCCCCGCCGCCATCTACGGTGGTGAGTGAACCGGCGGCGGAAACACTGGCGCAGCCGCGACGGCGATGGTCTTATGCGTTGCTGTTGCTACTTTTGATACCTGTTTTTGTTTTTGGCGTCTGGCAGGTGTGGCTGCGCACCCAGGCGATACCCTCAGAAACAGTGACGCCTACGCCGGACACGGCCGTGGCCCAAGATACCCCCGCCGTACCCTTGCTGGTGGTGGATACTGCGGCTACAGTCACAGCCGTGCCGCCTACACCCACCCAAACTTCTGAGCCGACGGCTACGGCCGTAACGGGCGAAATTGAACTGGTACGGCCGGACGATGAAACATTTACGCTGGCAGATGAAGTGCAGTTTACCTGGCGCTGGCCAGCGGTGCTGACAGCTGACCAACTCTTTACGCTTTATTTTGAAGCAGACGGCAAAGAAATGCGGGCCATGTCCGTGGAAAAACCATTTTCGGGTTCCTTGTTCCGTTTGCAGTTTGTGTTGGGTGATATTTTGGAAACGCCGGGTGTCTATCAATGGTTTATCCGCCTGGAAGCGGATGGTGCAGCCGAACCCTTGTTGGAAAGTGATAACCGGGAGTTGGTTGTAGAAGAAGTGATACCGGCAACTGCGACGGCGACAGCCACTGCGACAACAAGAGCCTCTGCTACACCCGCGCCGACTAACACGGCCACACGCCCGGCTACAACCGCCACATCGCGCCCACCCACCGCGCCGCCGCCCACTGCACCGCCGCCCACCGTGCCACCACCTACCGCACCGCCGCCCACCGCGCCACCGCCCACCGCACCACCGCCCACCGCGCCACCGCCCACCGCACCGCCACCCACCGCACCGCCACCCACCGCGCCGCCACCCACCGCGCCGCCACCGACTGCGCCGCCGCCCACCGCGCCACCGCCCACCGCACCGCCACCGACTGCGCCGCCACCGACTGCGCCGCCGCCCACGCCCACCAACACGCCGCCACCGCCCTAATTGTGGGGCTATTTACAGAGTCGTCGCCTTACTGCCAGCGGCCATAAACTGACATTTCCTTAGCGATTAGAGATTGGAGATTGACCAATCTCCAATCTCTAATCTCTAATCGCTAATCTCCTTTCACAGACTATAAGTTTATTTCCTTGATAAATGGAGGATGTCATGAAAAGCCAGAAAGTTTTTTAACTGTGGCGGCCACTTTGGTTGCTAATTTTATTACTGTTGTGCCTGCTGCTGGTGGGGAACCAGACCACCCAACCGGTGATTGCCGAAACGGATGCTATCCAGTCGCTTTATGTCAGTGGCCCATTTGTGAACAGTCCGCTTAGCGGTGTTGGCGGCGCTGACGAGAGCATTTTGCAGACAGCATTATTCGGCATGAACACATTTGGGTATGGTCATCAGGTGACGGCGGGTTTTCGGGTGGCGGATGATTTTACGGTGACGGATGCCAATGGTTGGGATGTGGAATCTATCACCTTTTTTGCCTACCAGACTGGTTCGACGACGGCTTCGACGATAACGGCCGTGAACTACCGTGTGTGGAATGGCTCCCCGGCAGACCCCGGCAGCACGGTTGTTTTTGGTGATACCGTCACCAACCGGCTGATCGGCACAACCTGGACCAATGCTTACCGCGTGACTGAAACTACATCTGGAAGCGCAACGGATCGCCCCATTATGACCGTTGTCGCCAACGCCGGTTTTCATCTGGGGCCAGGTACCTACTGGCTGGATTGGCAGACAGATGGTTCACTGGCTTCTGGCCCCTGGGCTGTGCCTATCACCATCTGGGGCGAAACAGCTACCGGAAATGGCCTGCAATATGATCCTGGATCCCTTACCTGGGGGAGCGCGCTGGATAGCGGTCCAGGCACACAACAGGGTTTCCCCTTCATCATCAACGGCGTGCCACCGCACGACCTGTTTGCTAATCCCCGCCACGTATCCACGTTGCCGTATCTAAATCAGGTGACAACCACCTCGGCCACCACCAGCCCGGACGACCCCATTTACCCCTGCCCGGGTGTGCCCAATCAGGGTAATAAATCGGTCTGGTATCGTTACACCCCTGCGGCTACTACGGCCATTGTGGCCCATACTAAAAATAGCAATTTTGATACCATGCTGGCTGTATGGACGGGCACGCCCGGTAATTTCACCAATGTGGCCTGTAATGATGATTCCGGTGGCAATTTACAGAGTTATCTGACGTTTACAGCCAGAGCCGGTACTACCTACTATTTGCAGGTGGCAGCCTATGGTTTGGGCGGTGGTGGCGACCTGGCTCTGTCGGTTATAGAGGGGGATCAATGGCTGGCGCGGGGGCCAGAACGGCCGTCGCCCACCATCAACGAACTCACCGTTGACCACACCACCCCAGATACTATTTATGCTGCCACCACCGAAGGCGTCTATAAAAGCACCAATGGCGGCAATAGCTGGCTGCCCCGGTTAAACGGCCTGGGCACGTTTGGCGGCCTGGAAGTGACAAACCTGGTTGTTTCTCCCAGCAACGCCCAAACAGTCTATATTTCCACCTGGGGTGACGGCGTTTATAAAAGCACTGATGGCGGCAATAATTGGTCGCTGCTTCGTTCCCTGCCGGAGACTATCTATGGTGTGATGGCCCATCTGGTGGACGGTGAATGGGTTCACCAGATTGGTTCAGCCCCTTACACACGTCTGGCGCAGGGGCTGCCCCTGGTGGAATCTATAGAAATGGTGGATGAGGCGACGGCCGTTGACCTCAAACAACAACTTGATCTGTCTGCACCCCTTTTTGAAACAGATGATGACACATTTCGCACGCCACAAGCCATCCAGTGGGTGCCGGCGCGTTATCTGACCATTCACCCCACCAACGCCAACCGCCTGATTGTGGCAGTTTCAGGACGGGGTTTTTATTTCAGCGACGATGGCGGGGACTCATGGTCGGAGTTAGACATGCCGGGCGCAACCTTGCCCAGTGGGCGGGCCATTGCCTTTTCGCTTTCCTCGCCGAATATAGCTTATGCTTCCCGGGGCGATTGGGGCGCCAATGGTGGCATCTTCCGCTCTACTAATGGCGGCCAAAGTTGGACGATGGTGGACGGCAATGCCATGGTTACTAATGTGGTCAGCCAGTTTGCGGTGCATCCCACATCGCCCAACACGGTATTGGCGGCTACGGTGGGACAGGGCGTGATGAAGACAACGGATGGAGGCCAGATTTGGAACCCCAGTAACAACGGGTTGACAGAAACCAATTTGCTCAACATTGAATATTCACGCGCGAACCCCAATATCGTCTTTGCGACCGGCATCTACTATATCTGGAAAAGTGTAGACGGCGGGGACAATTGGACGATAGCAGATACGGCCTTCCCGGATTTGAATGTGAGTGGATTGGCGCTGCATCCTACGGACACGGCCGTGGCCTATGCCGGTTCGCAGCAGACGTATTGGGGGCCTTTTTATTATGGTGGTGGCGTTTATAAAACGCTTGACGGCGGCAGCACCTTTACCCGGCATACCACTGGTATGCAAAATACCTATGTCCTTGATATGGAAGCCGACCCTTACAATCCCATGATGGTCTATGCCGGTACCTGGGGTTCTGGCATGTTCCGCAGCACCGATGGTGGTAAGACGTGGGCGCAGGCAAATAAGGGATTACCCTTGCCCTTTGTGTATGGGCTGAAAGCGACCACCAGCCCTGGCGGCACCGTGTTGTATGCCGGCACGTTTTACAGCGGTTGGGGGTTGTTTGTCAGTTATGATCAGGGCATTTCCTGGGAAAGCCTGCCGGTGACAGATTTACCACCTCTTGCTCAGGCCGTGTTTGATGTGGAGTCACGCACGGGTAGTTATGATCGCCTGGCGATTGCTACGGCCGATGGCATTTACGTGAGCAATAATGGGGGGATGAACTGGGCGCTCAGCGTGGTTAACAGCAACCCGACGGAGAACATCATCCTGGATATTGAGCGGGTGCCGGGGGTAACAAACCGGCTGGTGGCGGCGACGTATGGTGATGGTGTGTATTACACCAGTGATGCCAACGGTTTTAGTTGGAGTATGGCCACAGGTGAACCCTCGACGCTGGTGTTTGGGCTGAGCAATGCGCCAGATACCGCTGAGGCGACGTACCTGTATGCGGCCAATGCCGGCGTGTCTGCCTTTACGGGAGGCACGGCCGTTGCCGGACTTTCGCGCAGTGTGGATGGCGGCGTCAGTTGGCAGGCAGTCAACGACCCGGCGTTGGTCGGGCTTTCTTTTCGGGCAGTAGACCATGCGCTGCCAGACACCGGTGACATCTTTGCCGGCAGTGTGGGGCAGGGTATGTGGGTTTCGCCGGATTATTCTGGCAAATGGTTCCCTATGACACAGGGTTTTACGCCCACGCGGGTGCGTTCCGTAGACGCTAATTTTGCCGTGCCGGACAAGGTGTTTGTAGGCACGGATGGGCAGGGCGCCTGGTGGTTCCATATGGTCAACTCACCAGCCTTGCATTCACTTTTTTTGCCGGTGACGGTAAAACCTTAATTTATCTGGCGAGACGACCGTGCTGCTGCTCTCTATTGACAGTACGGCAGTCTCGCCTTATCTTCGCCTTTTCCCCCTCTTGACAACAGAAGTAAAAATCGTTATTATTTTAGACTATATGGTCTAACTAATTAGTCTAACCATTCGGTTTAATAATGTGAGATTTAAGAGGCTGTGATGCCCCGACCACGATTTGAAAAATTATCAGCAGACAAACGCGAACGTATTTTAGAAACGGCGGCCCAGGAATTTGCTACCTATGGTTATGCCCAGGCGTCACTGAACCGCATTTTGGAGGCGGCGGGCATTAGCAAAGGGGCGGCGTATTACTATTTTGATGACAAGGCGGATGTGTATCTGACGGCCGTGCGCCATTACGGTCACGCGGTCTTAGCCGCTATTGATCTGGATGTGTCTGCGCTGACGGCGACCAATTTCTGGACGGCTGTGGCCGATCTTTACCACCAACAATTCACCGCTTTTGCCGACCGTCCCTGGATATTGGGGCTGCTCAAGAGCGGCGGTAACACCGATGCCCTGGCTGCTGATGAACAACTGGCGGCGCTGATGCAGGAAGTGGGGCAGATGATGGCCGCGCTGTTGCAGCGGGGGCAGGAACTAGGCGTGGTGCGCGCCGATTTGCCGGAGGAACTGCTGGCGGCATTGATTTCGGCCATTGACGACGCCCATGATCGCTGGTTGTTTAGCCGGACGACGGCGCTGACGGCGGCAGAACTGCAATCAGCCGCCGCCCAGATCAGCGACTTGCTGCGCCGTTTGTTAACGCCATAAGAAGGTGTTCAAGTGTTCAGGTGTATACGTGAACACCTGAACGCTTAAAAACATGAGTACAAAGATGATTACTGTAGAAAATCTAACCTATACCTATGTGGGCACGGCCGTGCCCGCGGTGCAACATTTGTCGTTTGAAGTAGAGCCGGGCGAAATTTTGGGCTTTTTAGGGCCGAGCGGCGCCGGCAAATCTACCACGCAGAAGGTGTTAAACGGCCTGTACAAGGGGTATGCCGGCAGCGTGCGTGTGCGTGGCAAAGAAGTACGTCAGTGGGGTTCTGATTATTATGAACACATTGGCGTCTCCTTTGAATTGCCCAACCATTATCAAAAATTAACTGCCAGGGAAAATCTGAACTATTTCCGCAACCTGTACAGCGGTGATACCTATGAGCCGCAAGCCCTGCTAGAGATGGTGGGGCTGGGTGCAGATGGTGATATGCTGGTTTCGCAGTATTCCAAAGGGATGAAGAACCGGTTGGGGGTGGCGCGGGCGCTGCTGCACCGGCCTGACCTGCTCTTTCTGGACGAACCTACCTCTGGCCTGGACCCGGTAAACGCCCGGCACATCAAGGAGCTAATCCGGGCGCAAAAGGGGCGTGGGGCGACGGTCTTTTTGACGACGCATGATATGTTTGTGGCCGATGAATTATGCGACCGGGTGGCCTTTATTATGGACGGGCAAATTCGGCTGATTGATTCACCGCGCGCGCTGAAACTGCAATACGGCCGTGCCCAGGTGCAGGTGGAGTTTCAATTAAACGGTCATCTGGAGTGGGAACAGTTTGCTCTGACCGGGTTGGGGGAGAACGGCCGTTTCCAGAAATTACTGCAATCTGACTCCATCCAGACCATGCACACCCAGGAAGCGACGTTGGATGATATTTTTATTGCCGTGACCGGGCGGGGGTTACAGTGAGTGGTAATCGGTTATCGGTAATCGGTTAGCAGTGAGGTGGCAGATGAAGCGATTGTTGACGGCTATGCGGTGGGATATGCGGTTGCAATTCCGGCATGGGTTTTATTATGCAGCGGGGTTTGTGGCGGTGTTGTTCATTATCGGACTGCAATATCTGCCAGAGGCTTATTGGCCGCTGGCGATGCCGGTGCTGGTGATGGGCAATATGACCATGAATACCTTTTACTTTATGGCGGCGCTGGTGCTGCTGGAAAAGGATGATGGCGTGCTGGAAGGGTTGGTGTTGACGCCGCTGCGCCAGGGTGAATATCTGTGGGCCAAACTGCTGTCGCTGGCGCTGCTGACGCTGGTGGAGAATGGGGTGATTGTCACGGCCGTAGTCGGCCTACAGTACAACCTCTTACTGCTGGCGGCAGGTATTGTGTTGCTCAGCTTCATCAATGCGCTCTACAGTTTTATGTTGGTCATCCGCTATGAATCGGTGAACAGTTTCATTTTCCCCTCGGTGTTTTGGGCGATGTTGTTGTCCATTCCACTGCTGCAATACTTTGGGCTGGTAGAAACGCCGCTCATGTATTTGCACCCGGTGCAGGCGCCGTTGGTGTTATTAACAGCCGCGTTTCAGCCCATGCCGGCCTGGACAATAGCGTATGGTGTGTTTTATGGCTTGCTGTGGGTGGCCATCCTGCACCGGTTAGCCAGACGCGCTTTTACCCGATTTGTCATTTTGCCGCGTGGGTTGGCGCGTGTGTCATGATCCGCGAAGAACGCGAAGAAACGCGAAGGAATAGCAGCAATTCTCAATTTGGCTAGTAGCGGCAGATAAATCTGCACACTTCGGCGGCCTCAGTGCAGACTCTACAAAAGGCAAAGCCGACCTTCGTCGGCTAGAAGCCAGTCGGCGAAGGCCGACTTCGCCCTCTGTTGCCGCGATTTCAATCGCCCGATTGGGTCAAATTGAGAATTGCTGAAGGAATAGTGATGAACGCTCTGACAATCATTAAAACATTGGGGCCGATTGACGGCCGTAATACCCGGCGTGATCCCATGCTGCGCTGGATGCTCTTTGCGCCGCTGTTTCTGGCGCTTATTTTCCGCTTTGTGCTGCCCTGGGCGGTGCAAATGGCGGCGGCGGATTTTGGGGTAGATTTACGGCCGTATCTGCCCATGCTCTATGCCTATCTGGCCCTGATCATCCCGGTGTTGTATGGGGCGGTGGTCGGCTTCTTGCTGCTGGATGAGCGGGATGACCGCACGTTACTGGCGCTGCAAGTGACGCCGCTGCCGCTTGCCGGTTATGCCGCTTATCGCATTGGCGTGCCCATTGCCCTCAGTTTGCTGCTGACGCCGCTGACGTTTTGGGTGGTGGGCATGCCGGGTCTGTCGCTGTGGGGTATGTGGGTCACGGCCGTAGCCGCTGCTCCTCTGGCCCCCATTTACATGCTGCTGCTGGCCGCTTTTGCGGCCAATAAGGTACAAGGATTTGCCCTGATGAAGGGATTGGGCATCTTCTTGATTGTGCCTCTGGTGGCCTGGTTCCTGCCCATGCCCTGGCAGCTTGTCTTGGGCCTGCTGCCCACCTATTGGCCGGTCAAGGTGTTCTGGTTGTTGTTAGCCGGAGAGAATTATTGGGGATTTTTGGCGGTTGGTTTGCTCTACCAGTCCCTGGTGGTTGTGATGCTGTATCGCCGCTTCCAAAAAGTGATGAGTCGGTAATCAGGTAATTGAGCAATTACCCCAATTACCCAATTACTCAATTACCCTCTGTCTTATGCATAGCGGCGGCCAGGTGGGCTAGGGTACGGCCGTCAATCAACGTCATGGGTTTGCCCTGCGCCCAGGCGCGGGCGGCGTCGGAAATATCGGCTGTTGTCACCAGGAAGGCGTGGGCCACCCGCTCGTGCATCAACGTGCCATACAGTTCACGCACAATGTCTGGCCCCACGCTCTTTCGGTAACGTTTGCACTGCACAATGGCTTCTTTGCCGTTGGCCTGGCTTAAACGTAAATCAACGCCGTTATCCCCGCGACGGCCGTGCAACTTTACCCGGTATCCTTTTTGGCGGAACAAATCGGCCACATATGCTTCAAATTCGTAGGGTTGCAGGGCGTATAGCTGCTCCATGTCCAGGGGGGTAACGGCCGTAACCGGCTTTTTTTCATTCTGCCGCCACAGCAACGCCCACATCAGCGCCAGGGTGATGAAGCCGGCGATTTCCGCCAGCCGCAGCAGTTCCAGCAAGGGAGTTGGTAACTGCGCCAGCCATGGCGGCTGGCTGACAATACGCACAAAGAGCCAGAGCAGGTACACGGCCGTGAGCAGGGTAATGAGGGTACGGCCGTGACCAACCGATGCCCCCTTCTCTACAGGCCGCAGCCGAAATCCATTCTGAAAAATTCGTACTTCGTACATAGCAGAGCAACCAGGGGGCACATTCGTGCCCCCTGGTTGTTTAGCGTCCAAACAGTTTGCGAATTTCCGGGCGGGTCAGGTAATAGATAATGATCGCGCTGAGGATAAGGCTTATCAAACCCAGGTATTGTCCGGCCAGAAAATAAGACAAAAATTCGCGGGCGATGTGAATAAATTGGAAAACCAGTGTCAGCGTCCAGGCCCAGCCCTTCACCCCCCAGATGCCAAAGGCCAACACAAAGTTAATGACGCCTGCCACCAGTGCCAGGCTGGCCAGCAACGTGTTGCCATCAAAAAAACTGCCATATACAAAGTCGAAAAAGGCCACCGACAGCAGATAAGCCCCCAAAAAGACCTGCAAAAACGAAATGAGATATACACCTACTGGACGATCCATTTCTCCTCCTATTTGTTGTGGATGTTGCGGAAACTAAATATGCATGGAATTGTAACACACCCTCTGCCGTAGGCTATACTGGCAGGGGCAGTCCCCCAAAAGTGAGATACAATGGGGTTCTTCGTGTCACATAGCATCTCAGATTCAACGATCAATCAACGTTGCCCCGATACTGTATAACAAATGTTAGTAGAACTGTGTGAAGTAATGAAAGGAGGAAAACATGTTAACGATAGATAGTGTTTGGGAAGAGCGCGGGCGTCAGCAAATGGCTTACCTTGCACAACTAGAAAGCCAGTATCAGGTTAGCCCTGCGCCTCAAGTTGCCGATACTCTTTATTCTTTGGTGCGTTGTCTAAAGGAATTTGCCCGGCAGCAAATAGGGTTTTTCGTGGACGGTTTCCGGCACGGTGTGCTGGAACCTTGTAGCCAATTCCCCCCGGAAACGGTGTTGTCTGCGACTCTGGCTCAAATTGGATTTGACATTTCTGTCATTGAGCAGGTGGCTGAACAGCGTATGCGCGCTTATCAGTTAGCTCAGACTCATCCGGACGATCCATTTGTTCGAGCATTGGCGATGGGGGATCATCTGGCTTATGCCGCTTTGAAACTGGCAAATGAGGCCGACCTGCTGCGTCAGCCCGTCACCGTTTTAACCTATTATCAAAAATCGGCATTTGTGCGTGTTATCCCGTATGCACCATTGGCTTTGGTGGGTATCCCTCATTCTTGCAGGGGGGTGAGCCGTGATTTCCTGGCAATTCCACACGAGATAGGGCACTATATTTATCGGTACGGCCGTTTTACCCGGAAAAATGACACGCCGATTGAAGGCCAATTACCGGTGGCTGTTTTACCGGGCAGCGCCAACAGTTGGGTGAAAACGTGGTTTGAAGAAATTTTTGCCGATGTTTTTGGCGCATTGGTGGCCGGCCCGGTGCTGGGCATGAGCTTTCAGGATTTGCAGATGACGCATAATACAGAAGGGTTTTATACGGATGATGGGGACCATCCGGTACCCGTTCTGCGTCCCCATATCTACACCAATGTTGTCCGGGAGAAATATCCGGAATGGGCGGACAGATTGCATGATAGCTGGAATACGAAGTTGGCCGCCCGTGCCAGCGCGCAACGGGCAGAGAGTACTGGAAGTTTTAAGCGGAAAAATGGTCATCTATTCGCTGTAGTTGAGGCAATTACAACGGAGTTGACTGGTAACAGGTTAGCTTCGGATAAACCGTTGGACACGGCCGTTGCCACCATAACCCAAGAGCTACTACGCAAGATGGAGCCTACATCCTGGCCTCCCAATCTGCCTAAGCCTGCTGCCAATGAAACAGCGCCAGGCCTCTATGCCAGATTTAATGACTTCGTTGCCAACATCTCTGTCATCTCTGTACCTGAAATGAAACTAGATGGGAATAACGAATACGTCGAGGTTGGCGGAGAGCCAACCGGTCTTAAGGCTGGCGAAACACGCTTCCTGAACAGAATTGACACCACCAGAAAGTCTATGGCCCCGGGACGCGCCAAAATATCCTGCCCGGAATGGCTGCGCGTATTTTCCGCGGCCGGCTGGGCTACCAAAGGGCCAGATTGTCCCGGAACGGGCGGTGTTTGTTAAGCAGCCCATAAGCTATGGTTCCTGTTGGATATATGGCTGTAAACGTTCTAATAAGGCATTGTGTTGTACTTCTTTAGCCAGTTGATATGAATTTGCCCAGGCTATTTTGGCCTGGGCTAGTTCTTGCTGTTGTTGGTGAAAATGTCCAATGTTCCACCAGTTGACAGCCTCGTTCCCTTTAGCGCCCAATGACTGTAGTAGCGGATTGACGGCGTAAGCTACTTTCAGAGCATTCACGTAATCCTGTTGATAAAAATACACTTCACTTAGATGCATTTGCACCATTGCTTCCGTGCGGCGATCCCCAATAACCTTTAATAGGCTCAGGCTTTGTTTGGCTTGTTCCTCGGCAAGGTTCATAGCGCCTAGTAATAATTGAACCCGCGACAGGCTGTATAACGCCACCGCTTTTTCGCCCGTGTCTTGTAATTGGTCTGCAAAATCCAGGGCGCGTTGGCTATACGGCAATGCTTCATCTAAATCAGCGATCCCTCGCCGATAGAGTTCAATTTGACAATTGACCAGAAAACTCAACGCCTGCAAAATGCCTAGCCGATTGTGACTTGCTTCATACATGTTTAAGGCCTGATGGCCGAGCTTATGCGCTTCCGGGTATAAACCTTGCTCATATAATATCCTGGCTTGAATTTTGATTAACTCTGCATTACCGGTGTGATCATTTAATTTTTCATTGATGGTCAGTGCGGCATGTACCAGCGTAGAAGCAGCCTCGTAATTTGATTGATTCATGGCAATACGGGCCAGCAATGTTTGGGCATGGGCAGCGCCGGCTAAATCATTATTGCCTTGAAAAATTGTCAGACAATCGTTCAACAAGCTTCTGGCCTCCTCAAAATCGCTTTGTTCAACACAGCCACGCGCCCAATTCAAAAGACAGTGGCCGCGCTGCTTCATTTCCCCCAACTTGAGACAGGCGTTATCAACGCATTGGTAGCCCAGTCTGGCCTGTGTGTAACGGCCGCGTGCAAACCAGGCATCGTGCAAAGCATCGGCAAAATCTATGACGGTTTGCCACAATTCATAATCATGAGCGGTTTGCATGGCCGCCATGAGGTTCTCCCATTCGGGGCGCAGGGCGTCATAATCGTGTTGGTGTTGTTGGGCAAAGGTGAGGTAGGTGTGAGCCAGACGGCCGTACCACACCCCCTCCTCCCCTGATTCCGCCAGCTTCTCCCGCGCAAAGTCGGCCAATAGGGGATGCTGCCGGTAGCGGGTGGCCCCGTCTTCCTGCGCCAGGGAGAGGGCGACCAGGGCAAAAATCTGGTCTTCCGTCTCATACCGGTCTTGTGCCACAATACCGGCCATGAGGTCGGCGGCAAAGGAACGGCCGTGAAACAGCCCCATCAGCGCAAACATCTGCCGTTCCTGGGTATCTAATGTGTCATAGCTGATGGCAAAAGAAGCCCGCACCGCCCGGTCGCTAATTTTCAGTTCGGACAGGCGCTGTTTTTCGTCGCGTAATCTCTGGACGACATCGGCCAGTTGGCGGCGCGGCCGTGACCTTAAGCGTTGACCGATTATTTCCACTGCCAGGGGCAGGTTTTGCAGCAGGTCACAAATGGCAATGGCGGCTTCTGGTTCGGCCACTATCCGCTCTTCGCCGAGGATGTGCGCCAGCAGACGATGGCCGTCCGCCGCCGATAACTCGCCCAACCGCCACACCTGCGCATCCAGGGCATGAGCTAAATCCTGGTCACGGGTGGTGAGCAACACGCGGCAGTGGGGACTGTTGGGCAGTAACGGCCGTATGCGCGAAACACTGACCACATCATCTAGCACCAGCAGCACCCGTTTGTCTGCCAGCGCACCGCGAAAGGCATTGGCCATGCTCTCCAAATCCGTCAGCCGGGAGAAGTCATAGCCATACGCCTGCGCCCAACTTTCCAGCACGGCCGTTGGCTCACTCACGGCCACACTGGCCCACAACACGCCATCGTCAAAATGCTCTTGCAACGCATGGGCGATCTCCCCGGCTAACGACGATTTACCCACGCCGCCCATGCCCACCAACGCCTCAATCCCGACCGCATCCCCGGTTTGCAGACTGGCACAAATAGCTTCCCGCAGTTCTTCCCGGCCCACAAAGTGCGGCAGCAGCGGCGGCGCCTGAAACGGCGGCGTCCAGGTTTTGGGCGGCGGCGACGATAGCGGCAATAGGCTCTCTTCGTCTGCCGGAATCTCGCCGCGCCCGATCTTTCGGTATAGCGCCGTTGTTTCTGATTCCGGCTCCATCCCGTCGTTCGCTAATAATGCCTCGTATCGTTCGTAATGGCTGCACGCCTCGTTGATATGATTCGTTAACGCCAACAGCAGCATCAACTCCCGGTGTGCCTCGTCAGTGTAAGGGTTTAGCGCCAGCAGCCGGGTAATGCAGGCGAGAGCGGCCGCGTATTGCCGCTGCTTTTTATAGTGAACGGCGAGCAGGTAAAGCGCATTAAAAATTTGGGGTTCCAGAGTACGGCGAACCTGCTCTGCCCACTCTTCAAAGCCTTCGGCCTCCTTTAACCGCAGCCCGGTGAGAAAGTCGCCCTGATAGAGGTCTACCGCGCGCTGTAATTGTTCCGGCGTTGGGTTCGGGGTGCGCAGACAATCCTGGAACTCATCCACATCCAACCAGTAATCGCTTTCGGTTTTGAAGGCGACGGAAAATTTGGGGCTTTCCACAAATTCACTCAGCACCTTATTAAGCGCCAACAGTGCTCCTGGCCCCCGCAAATTGTCTAGCTTTTTCTCCCGCGACATAATTTCAACGGAAAAAAGCATTTCTGCCAGCCGTTCCCTTGTCTGTTGCTGTTTTGTCACCACCAGGTATGCCAGCAGCGCCTGCGCTTTGGCCGGCAGCCCGGTTATCAGTTTGCCATCCAGCTTGATTTTGGGAGATCCCAACAGGGAAATTTCGAGGCGGGTCATATTGCTCTCGTGGTGAAAAATTCAACGATCCATCAGCGTTAGCGGGTTAAAGTGTGGAAAGGTGGAAATGTGGCCGGTAATCGGTAATCGGTGAACGGTGAACGGTAATCGGTTTACGGTAATCGGTTTACGGACTTCGGATTACGAATTACGGCGAAGTTTCCCCATTATACCAACTTACACCGGAGGTGAAGCGATGACTTTTAACAATCCCCCCACGTACCGCACGTTTATTCTGCGTCTTTGGGAAGAGCGCAGTCCAGACCCGCAAAAAGCCAACAACTGGCGTTTTACGCTGGAAGACCCAGAGACGCATACCCGGCACGCCTTTCAAAGCCTGGATGGCCTGGTTCAGTTTTTACAGAAGCAAGTGGGATCGTGATGCGTGATGCGTGAACCGACGCTTTACGCATCACGCATCACGATCAACAGATGCAGCGCCAGCAGCGCATACTCCAGCCGCGTAACCCCGTCGGCTTCCAGGTGGGCGGCGCATCCCTGCAAGATCATTTGCTGGTAGGCGGGTAGGGTGGCGGGTATGCCGGTTTGCAAGAAGCGGCAGAGGTGGGCCAATCCCTCGTCCAGATTACCGGTGCTGCACGCGGCGGCGCTTTGGGTGAGCAGGGTGAGGGTGGGGGGCACGACCACTTCCATTGCAGGTTTGTCCCCCATCTTTCGCCATTTCTTTTCCAACCCGGTGATGGCCTGCGCCAGCGCCGTGCCCCGGTCGCCGCGCGATTGGCGCAGCAGTTGAATGAAGACATGCTCCTCACCCGTCAGCCGGGCCAGGGCCAGCGCCAATTCTAACCGCGCCGGTTCTTCCGGTTCGGCTGCCAGCAGCCCCAGGATGGTTTCCGTAGCGTCTGTGGCCTGCAACTGGCCTAACGCAGACGCATAGGCAATACGCAAGCCATGATCTGTTTCCACTGCCAGCCGTGTTTGCAGGGTGGGGATGGCGTTTGGGTCGCCCAGCGTGCCCAGCGAGCGGGCGCTGTGGGCGCGAATGGAGCGGTAGCTGGAGTCCAGAGCCATGTGCAGCGGTTCACGGGCGCGGTTATCGTGGCTGCGCCCCAGTGCCCAGGCCGCCATCACGCCCAATGCCGGGTCATTGCCGTGCAGCACACCGGTCAGAGCCTGGATGATCTGTTCGTCGGTGCGCGTGCGCCCCATGGCCACAATGGCTTCAAAACGCACGTTAAACCGGGGGTCGGCCAACGCTTCCAGCAGTTCTTCAATGGTGAGTAAACTGCGCGATTGCCCCAGCCGTTCGGTGAGGCGCACGGCCGTTTGCTCATCCCTGGCCATGTGATAACGGATCATAGATTCGACAGCCAGGAAGGGATTGCCCCGAAATAGAAAACCGGCAAACCGACCAATGCCAATACTGCTATCGGTTTGCACCCGCCGTAAGAAAAAGAGGCTTGTCAGCGGTAGGGTAATACCCAATAGAAACAAAGGTGTGTAGGGGTTAATTTGCACCATACCCAAATCCACCGCCAGGTCGCCAGACAGGTCTAAAATCCAGCCGCCCATGAGCTGACTCAGGCCGCCCATGACGCCAATCCAGGCATAATAGAGCGCCATGTAGTCGCTCTTTTTTGCTGGCGGCACCACGCTGACAAACAGGAGACGCGCAGAGCCGATGCCCCAGCCCATGTTCGCCACCCCCTGCAAAAAGGCGATGCCTAGAGCCACATACAGGCTGTAGGGGCTGCCTTTGGGCATAAACAACCAGCAGACAGGCAGCATAACGCGCAGTAAGACGCCGGAGAGCATGACGGGGGTGCTGCCATAGCGGTCAGCGGCCCATCCCCAGGCAAATACGGATAGCAGGCTGCCAATGAGGACGCCATTTTGTAATAAAACTACCTGGCTCTGTGGCAGGCGAACTTCTTCGACCATAAACAGGGGTAAAAAAGAGATCATGGGCACGGTAGCCAGCGTCATCAGGGCGATGCCCAGGATGTAATTGCGAAAGTTTCGGTCGTTTACGGCCGTCCATAATTCGCGCCGGTTTTTTTGCGCCGGGTCGGTAACGGGTGCGCCACCGGGGATGTGCGAATAGGCCCACACGCCTACCAGGCCAGAAGTGACGCCCAGGGCAATGAGCAGCATAAAGCCGGAAAGGTCACTGTTGTGGGCGATGACATACCCGGCGGCGGCAACGGCGATGAGGCCGACGATAGTGGTGAATAGGTTATCCAGCGCCGAGTATTTACCGCGCACCTGGTTGGGCACGTACTCCTGCGTCCAGGGATATTTGCCCGTTTCGGCGGTGGCGCGGCACAGGGCAAAGGCGGCGGTGCAAAAGGCTACAAAGAGGATGGCGGGGTCTTCTCCGAAACGGCCGTAGACCCAGGGCGTCAGCAGCAGCAAGGCGGCAAAAAATTTGCGGATGCCCCAAAAGGTGATAAAGGTGCGTTTGTAGCCATACCGGGCTACGCGGGGGGCAATGAAGGGGGCGATGAGACCGGCGAAGGGGAACAAGGATAGGACGATGCCAATTTGTCCTTTGCTCAGCGACAGCGCGTCCAGAAACAGGATGAACACGGAGCCAAAGAAGGTGAATTCGACGAAGACGGTATTGGCCGAATCTCCGGCAATGCTCCAACGTAGGCCACGCATTTTTTCAATGGTGGTGGGTTCTTGGGGAGGGGTCATGGTTAGGAATTATGAATTATGAATGATGAATTATGAATGATGAATGATGGGGAAGTGTAGCCATGATTTGGCTGATGGTGCAAGCCGCTTTACAATGCGGCGTTATGGCTTCGTTATCGGGCAAACCCAAAGAGGCGGCGCGGGCTGCCAGGGTGTGGTTTATGCGCTCACCGCTGCCGCGCTATATGCCGTATTTGGATTACAGCTATGCCTGGGAACGGCCGTCGGCCATCCTGCTGCCTGCCCAAAAGTTGCTCTATGTACCCGTGCCCAAAGTGGCAAACCGCTCCATTAAGGCGGTGCTGGCGGCTGCTGCGGGACTGCCTTTTGCCGATGGGCAGGCGCCAGATTTTGAAACCGCGCCGCTCACGGCCGTACCCGCCCTGACCGATTATTTTCGCTTCACCTTTGTGCGCCATCCACTGGACAGGCTGGTTTCTTGTTATGCCCAGAAGATTGTGTTGTATGCCCGTCAGTTGCAGATGCCGCTGCTGTTTTGGCGGTACGGCCGTCGCTTTTGGCCGGAGATGAGTTTTGCGGAGTTTGTTACGGCCGTGGTCGCCATCCCCGATTCTCGCGCCGACCGCCATTTTCGTTCGCAGCACACGTTTATCTATCGGGATGGGGTGCGATTGGTAGATTTTGTGGGCCGTTTTGAGCAGTTGGCGCTGGATTGGGCGCAGGTGCAGCAGCAGACGGGGCTAGGGCGGCTGCCCCATTACAATCCCTCGCCGCACAAGCCCTTTGCCGAGATGTATACCCCGGCGCTGGCAGAATTGGCCGCGGCACGGTATCGGCAAGATATGGAGTTGTTTGGCTACCAGGTGGAGGTGGGGTGAGGGGGTGATCAGGTGAGGGGGTGACGGCCGTGTCCCCCTTCATAGCACGGACGAACAAAAGAATGGAACACGTAATGACTCCTTTGTCGGTTAATGATGATCTGGAAATTCGACTGCCCATCAAACGGTTTCTGCTCATCGAGCAGTGTCCGGCCGACTGGCGGATGCTGGACTTATATCTGTTTCGAGACGACGACATCGTCTTCTATGTCGGCCAGTCTGGGCTGGCTTTCACGCGGGTTTGGGAACACCTGCGGAATGGCTTCCGCGGGCGCTCACTCGTGGGGCGGTTTATTTGGTGCAACTGGCCCCGGTCGCTGAACTATCAGATTGAACTGATGAGTTCACGTGCCCACCGTTTTGCGGATCTCCACTACAACCTGAATGCGTCCGAAGCCGCTCTGATTCAACAGTGGTCGCCTTGTTTTAACGAAGCGCTGAACTACCGGCCGACGCCTTTGCCCACACACTATGCCGCGCCAAATGCCCGGCTGCGCTGCTCCAGAAATTTACGGCAGTTGACGCGGGAAGCCGAACGGGCCGTGAAAATGGAGGAGCGACAGCGTTGGCTGACAGTGTCGGAATCGTAGATCGTAATCCGTGGGCCGTAAGCCGTGAACCGATTACGGCTTACGATTTACGGTTCAGGGATTGGTTCGGGGATTGGTTCACGGATTACAAAAAGAAGGGCGGGCTGGTGAGCAGGTAATGTTGCAGTTTTTCCGGGGGTTGGCTGCTCATAAACAGGGCAATAAATTGCTCTATCTGGTAACCGCGTGACAGCAGATAGTTCACGGCCGTCTGGTTGCACATAGGCACCTCAAAACCGACGGTTTCACGGCCGTTAACCGCCGCCGTGTTCTCTGCATGGGCCAGCACCGCCGGGAAATCGGCCGCATCCAGCAGGGCAAACGGGCCGTTGGGTGGCCCCATGTAGCCGTAGCCGATAATCTGCCCCTGCCGCCGGTATAACATACCCTGCCGGTCGCTGAGCAGCCATTGATGGTCGGCGGTGCGGCTGTGGCCCAGGACGGCCGTGTCAATTTCAGCCAGCGTCGCCCACAATTCAGGCGAGGCCACCATTGGCTCGCTGTGGAGTTCATCATCTGCTGGTCGCATCTCTGGCTGCCGCCAGAAGTAATAAATGGGGAAGCGGGGATAGACGCCTGCCTTCAAATACCGGGATTGTGCCCGCATATCCGTAGTAGCGATGATGATGCGCTGGCGGTAGTCGCCGGTGGGGAAGGCCCGCGCCAGCAGTTCCCGCCCCACACCGCCAGACTGCACACCAGGCACGGCGAAAAACTCCGTCAGTTCCAGCGTACCGTCCCGCTCAATGGAGCGGGCAAAAGCCACGATACGGCGTGGGTCTGCTTCAGATTTGCCGCCTTGTTCGGCCACCCAAAAATGGGAAGCAGTGTGGGCCAGATGTTCGTATAACGGCCGTCGTTTTTGCCATAGGTGCGCCAACTTCTCTGGATCGGCCCAACTGGTTGGTTCGTCATGGCCGTGCCGCCGCAGCAGGTCCGCCAGCGCCTCTTCAAAGACGCAAAAGACGGCGTAAGAGTCTGCCACGGTGCCCTGACGGTATGTGATTCCCTGATTCATAAATTCTCCTGCTAATTGTCTGATTGCCCAAAAATGTACGGCAAATGGCAATGGGCGGCAAGTAACAGGTACCTGTTACTTGCCGCCCATTACCTTTGAAATGGTTAAGAACGGGTTGCCCAATCGAGGAGGCTGCGGATAATAACTGCCGTTCAACAACAAGGAATGACCCATAAACGAACAACTCTGTGTTTTGGCAGATGAGAGATTGGTCAATCTCCCATCGCTGCGAACTCAATGAAAGGAGTAAGTTGTGAGTAAGGAAGCGGAAAACGGCCGTAAACTCAGCAAGAAAGAACAACGGCGGCAGCAAGTGGCCCGTCAGGAGCGCAACCGCAAGCTGATCATTATCATTCCGGTGGTGGTGCTGCTGTTAGGGTTAGTGGCTGTTATGGCCTATCGTGCATTTCAGCCTGAGATCGTGGGTGTGACGAAAGTGGCAGCAGCGGCTGGCTCCCAACACGATGATCTCCTGCAAATTGCCTTTGGTGGTCTGCCGCCGTTGGGCGGAAAACACGCTTCCCGATGGCAAAATTGTGGCATCTATACTGAGCCGGTACTGCCACAAAATGCCATTCATTCAATGGAACATGGCGCTGTCTGGATTTCCTATCATCCCGATTTACCAGCAGCGCAAATTGCGGCGCTGCAAGATAAGGTACGGGGGGAATCAAAGCTGCTGCTCAGCCCTTATCCAGACCAAAGCAGCCCAATCGTGCTGTCGGTTTGGGACCGTCAATTGGCAGTGGATGGGGCTGATGATGAGCGGATTACGGCGTTTATTGACCGTTACCGGGGCCGCACCGGGCCGGAAGCAAATGCAAGCTGCGCGGGTGGTATTGGGACACCATTGGGGTAATGAAAGGATTTCCGTTGGTTGCTGATGCAAATGCCCGGTAACCAGCCATTGTCAAGGAGAAATTGGAGAAATTATGGATGCAAAGCAGAAAAAATGGGTAGTGATTGGCGTGTTGGTGGTGGGCATTTTGGGGTTGGCAGTTATTCTGTACCTGAACGTGCGCCCCGAACCACCAATCCCTGGCGTGGTGCAATTCCCACGGCCGTCACGCGGACATGATAACAATACACAGTTTGCTTATGCCAGTTTTCCGGTGCCGCCGGCTGGCGGCGTGCATTGGGATAGCTGGCAAAACTGTGGCGTGTATGAAGAGCCTGTGCAAACGGGCCATGCCGTTCATTCTCTGGAACATGGTGCGGTTTGGATAACCTACCACCCAGATTTGGCTGCCAGCGATGTGGCTAAATTACGCACCTTTGTGGAGGGCGATTCCCACATGCTGCTTTCCCCTTATCCCGACCAGCCCAGCCCGGTTGTATTAACCGCCTGGGGGGTGCAGTTACAACTGGATAATGCGAATGACGGCCGTATCGCCCGTTTCATCAGTCGCTACCGGCAAGGCCCCTTTACGCCCGAACCAGGCGCTGCTTGTAGCCAGGGTGTGGGCAATCCGGTAGACCGGAATGTGCAATCGGCCGGTCAGACGATGCCGTAGTTGGGTGATCGGGTAATTGAGAAATTACCCGATTACAATTTTATGCGCCGTTTGCTCCTCTTTTTTCTGGTGGCAGCCACCATTTTTTTGACCCCGGTTGGGGTTTTTGTGTGTGGTTCGCTGGCGCAACTGCCAGGAGATGACCCGGCTTTCACAACGCCTTGTGATAACCCCTCTCTGTTGACAATGGCGGACACGGCCGTCAGCAGTTACCTGACCGCCCCTTTTCTTGCCAATAATCTGGCTCTCCTCTCGCCTGTTGTGGTGGTGACGGCCGTTGCTACAGGCTGCTGGTTTTGCCCCCTTCCCTTGAAGCGAAAACCGCCCACCCCCCCTCCAAATGCCTGTTTCTAACCGGTGAAGGTGATAAACTGGCATTTCGACAGGCAGCAGGTGGCAAGTGAGGTGGACACTCAATACAGGTCGCTTGCAACATGCCACTTGCTACCATAAGAGGTTTTATGCAAATGAATAATCAAGAGAGACGTTGGTTCTTAACCGGCAGCACGGCCGTACTGCTGGCATTCCTGGTGGTGTTAACGGCCGTGCCCGCAGCCCATGCCCATGTCCGCGTGGAAGTGGGGCCATATGTGGTGGTCGTTGGCTGGCTGGCCGAACCACCGGTGGTGGGTGAACGGAACTCGTTGACGGTGGAAATTAGCGAAGACGGGCAGCCGGTGGAAAATGCCGCCGCCACGTTGAATGCCGAACTGAAATATGGCGCAGAGAGTTTTCGGGCCAATCTGACCCCTACGGCCGTGCCCGGCCTGTATACCGTAGACATCTTCCCTACCGTGCGGGGGCAGTATGCGGTGCGGCTGTTTGGGACGTTGGGGGACACGGCCGTAGATGAGACCGTGCGTCCTGAAGAAGTTTTCCCCGCCGCCAATATACAGTTCCCCGAACCCATGCCTGACGCGCGTGAATTGCAAAGGGAAATTACCGCGTTAGAAGCTGACTTACAAACCATGCGCACCGTCACCTATGCCGCCTTAGCGGTTGGTGTTTTTGCCCTGCTATTGGCCGGTGTGCTGCTGTTAAAAAGGAGATAATCTGATGTTGTTTCAAAAAAAATACCGCCTGATGGCGTTTATCATGTTGGGTGTCGTGTTTATTTTTGCCGCCGGTTGTAGCGCCAGCGGTGGTCAGGAAGGGGCCGCTGACCAGGCCACCACCGAAGAAACCGGCCATGATGATCATGGCGATAGTGACCATGCCCATGAAACAGATGACCACGACGATTCTGAACCCCATGCCCGTATCCCCAACGAAAATGGTGCGGCGATTCGCATTGTTAGCCCTGCGGATGGGGAGTTTTTCAAACATGGCGATCAGATAGTGGTTGAAGTCGAGACCGAGAATTTTGACCTTTCGCAAGAGGGCTATCACTGGCATGTGTTTGTGGATGACAAATCCTGGGGCATGATTATGGGTGGCAGCGCCAGCTACGTCTTAAACGGCGTGGAACCTGGTGAACACGAAATCTCAGCATACCTGTCCATTCCCACCCATGAAGAGTATGAAGATGGTGATAGTGTCATGATTACGGTGGAAGAGTAGCAAGTAGCAAGTAGCAAGTGGCAGGTGGTTACTTGCCACCTGCCACCTGCCACACACCACATGTTCCCATGAATCTCACACGCGCTTTCTGGTTGATTGTTATGTTTGTGGTGATGGGCACGGCCGTGCCCGCCGCCTACGCCCACGCCGTCCCGGTGACTTCTGACCCCGCGCCAAATGCCGTCCTGGAAGAACCCCCGGCGCAAATCTCCATCCAGTTTAACGAACCGGTTGTGCCTACCTTCAGTCAGATACGCCTGCTGACGCAAAGTGGGGAAGAGGTGGTGGTGGGGCCGTTGACGGCCGTAGACCAGGACAATCTCACGCTGGCTGTGACCGCGCCGCCACTGGCACAGGGCGCTTATCTGGTTAGCTGGCAGGTGCTTTCGGCCGTAGATGGGCATACCACCAGCGGCACGTATTCGTTCGGGGTGGGGGTGGCGGCTATGGCCGTCTCCAACGAAGCCAGTTTGTCGGCGCAAATTTCGGTGCTGGATGCTCTGGCGCGCTGGCTGACGCTGACGGCCGTTGCCCTGCTAATGGGTCTGTTTGCTTTTCGCCTGCTGGTCTGGAACCCGCTCTGGCGCAAGGTGGATAGAGAAGCGGCAGAAGTGGCGCTGGATGTGCGGCTGGCGCGCCTGGGGATTCGTGTTGGCATGGTGGCGTTGGGCCTGCTGGCGGTGGCGCTCGTCTTGATCTTTATTAACCAGAACCAGAAGTTTGACTTGATCAGCGGCGATAACTTTGGCGTCTGGCTCAGCACCCGCTTTGGCCTGATGTGGCTGTATCGTTCATTGTTGGCGGCGGCGCTGCTCTTTTTGCTGCTGCTCTTTATGGATGTGGCCGCTGACGGCCAATCGGGACTGTCTGGCGGGCAATGGATAGCCGGGTTTATCCTCACCGGTGGCCTGGCGCTTTCGGTAGCCCTGGTCAGCCACAGTGCCGCCTTGCCGCAAAACAGCACCCAGGCCATCCTGGTAGACTTTGTCCATGTGCTGGCAGCAACGATGTGGGTGGGTGGCCTGCTCTTTCTGGCGCTGGCCCTCTGGCTGGGGCGTTCTCTGGCAGCAGAAGACCGCACCTGGCTTTATCTGAGTCTGATTTTGAATTTTTCCGGGCTGGCGGCGCTGGCGGTGGGGCTGCTGGCCGTTAGCGGCGTTTATCTGGCCTGGCAGCACGTGGGCAGTTGGACGCGCCTGGTCGGCACCGCCTACGGCCTGACGCTGCTGCTCAAATTAGCCATTGCCGCTGTTACGATTCTCACGGCCGGCGTCAATTTGCTCTACATCAAACCGCGTTTGAACCGGGCGTATGAACACCCGGAAGCGCCGGAGTCAGACACGGCCGTGCGTCGCGCTCGCATCATCGTTACAGTGGAATTGACCGTTGTCCTGTTCATCCTGCTGGTAACGGGCTTCCTCACCGATATGCAGCGCGGCGTAGACGCGCCACTGCTGGCCGATGCGCCTGGTCAGACGGTCATCACGCAGCAGGCCGATGATTTGACGGTGGAGGTGATGATCACCCCGGCGCTGGTAGGTAACAACACCTTTGAAGTTAAAATTACCGATGACCTGGGCCGCGCAGCGGCCGTAGATGAAGTGTCTGCCCGCTTTACATACCTGGAGCAATCGTTAGGCGCGGCCGAAGCGGACGCCGAACCGATGGCCCCTGGGCTGTTTCATCTGGAAGGCAGCTACATCAGCCTGATGGGTGATTGGCAAATGGAAATCTCGGTGCGGCGGCCGGATACCTTTGACACCTTTGCCGCTTACCGGCTGCAAGCAGGCATTGGCGGCAATATCCGGCCGATAGACAGTGGGGCACGGCCGTTGGAACGCGCCGCCCAGTTTATGACCCTGGCCAGTACGGGTGGTACCGGCTTGCTGCTTGTTTTATTTGCCATTGGTTGGGGTTTTGTGGCCGTTAAAGCAGCTAAAACGGAGTGGCAGTTGATCCCGCTGCTGGCTATCAGCCTGGTGGCGTTCTGGTTTGGCGCCTCGCAGTTGATTAACTTCTTCACGATTGAATACACCCCGGCCAAATTTGCCACCAACCCTTACCTGCCGGATGTGGAATCTATTGCTATCGGGCAGGAGCTGTTTGCCCAAAATTGTGCGCCGTGTCATGGGCAGTATGGGCGGGGGGATGGGCCAACGGCCGTGACCCTCTACCCACCACCGGCCGACTTCTCCTCCGGCCATACCGCCACCCATCCCGATGGTGACCTGTATTACTGGATTCTCAACGGCGTCCCCGACACGCAAATGCCCGGCTTCAGCGACAGAGTGAACAAGGACGAGGCGTGGCATCTGGTCAATTACGTGCGCCGTCTGAGTGTGCAGAGTACGGCTGGGAATCCGTAATCCGTAATCCGTAAGCCATAGCCGGTTCCAAGATGGGCAGATTTTTATGGCTGGACGGCCGTTGCCGCCACACCCTCTAACTGCACAACCAACCGCGCCAAAACGTCAAAACCACCCTGCCAGAAGTTGGCGTCGGTTACGTCAACGCCCACCTGCGCCAGCAGCGCCATGGGCGCTGCTGAACCACCCGCCGCTAACAACGCCAGATAACGCTCCTTGAATCGCTCTCCTTCTCGCTGATATTGTTCATATAAAGCGAAGGCCAAAAGCTGCCCAAAAGCATAGGCATACACATAAAACGGCATACTAAAAAAGTGAGAGATGGCCACCCATTCGTAACGGAAATCGTCTGGCGTCTCCACCGCCGTGCCAAACTGTTCGTGCAAATTCTCCAGATACAGGTCGTCCAACGTCGCCACCGTTGCCCCGTCCCGAATGGCGTCGTGGGCTGCCTGTTCAAATAGCGCGAACCAGCCCTGACGCATGATGGTGGCGTAAGCGCCATCCAACTGCTTGAAGAGCAGCATTTGCCGTATATCAGGGTCGGGATTTTGTGCCAGGAGATGGTCAATCAGGAGCAGTTCAGCGAAGGTGGAGGCGGTCTCCGCCAGGGGCAGAGAACTCAACCAGTGCAGAATGTTGTGATGCGCGGCCAACATGCAGTGGATGGCGTGGCCTAATTCATGAGCCATGGTGGCGATTTCATACGGTTGGCCATGGTAGGAATGTAATATCCAGGGTGTCAGCTCTGGTGTGACAAATATGCACCTGCCAGTCCCTTGCTTGCCGGGGCGCAGTTCGCTGTCGTAATGGTCTTCGTCAAAAACGCGGTGGGCTAATTGCGCCAGCCGGGGATGGAAGGCGTGGAAGCTGCTCAGCGCCAGGGAGACCGCAGCAGTGAAGGAGTACGTTTGTCGGCTCTGTCCCGTTGGCGCATACAGATCGCAGCGGCGCAGTTTGTCCAGGCCGAGCCGGCGCGCTTTCAGGCGGAAATAGCGCTGGAACAACGGCGCATTGGCCTGGACGACGGCAAGCAAGGTTTCGACCACACTGTCAGGGATGTCGTTAATCAGATTCCTGGCGGCGATGGGGCTGGCAAAGCGGCGGGCGCCGACGAATTCGCTGTGCCAATCTCTGGTAATAGCCTGGTATATCTGGCCGAGAATGGGCGCATCGTGGCCGAATACGCGACAAAATTCCCGATAGGCCGTCTCGCGCAGGTCTGGGTCCGGTGAGCGGAAGTAGGTGGTCAGATCTTCTCTGGTCAGGCTTTTTTCTTCGCCTTCCACCTGTAACTGGAAGGTGTACCGGTTGATGATGGATTCGTATAGCTGGCCGAAAGCCAGACGGCCGTTGACATTCTTCAAGTTGATGATTTGCTCTTCTGGCTCAGTGAGGGTGTGGGGTTTTTGCCGCCGTAAACTTTCCAGCCAGTAGCGGTAGTCGGGGGCGGCTTTGAGGAGGGGAACGGCCGTTTCCTCCGCCAGATTCTTCCACCACAGTTCAAAAAACAGCCAGCGGTTCTGGCTTTCCGCCTCCATTTGCCTGAACTGGCCGAAAAAGTTCTGCGCTTTTTGGTCTTGTGTATCGGCGCAAAAGCGCATGGCGCTGTAGCCGAACAGGCGGTAAATCTGCCGCGTGATTTTCTCCAGCGCGTCGAGGATGGCCCGAAACTCAGCGACGCTCAATTCGGGGCCGAGCTTGGGCTGCCAGGCGGCAAAGCTGTCCAAATCGCTGCGCAATTGCGCCAGGGTCGCTTCAATTTCTGGTGAATCAATGTCTGGGAACAGATCGTCGGTACGCCACGCTTTTTGTTGGTAGTCGTTAGGGACATAAGTCGTCATGGGGAATTTCCTCCATTTCAGTGGGTGTTTGCGCCGGGAACCCCGGCGCGACAAATGGCTCAATGAGCCGCACGAGCGTCGTCCAGTCGTGGAAATAGCCAGTTTTGCCGGTGAGGACGTGGGTGAGGGCGCTGCGGAGTTCAGAACGGCCGTGGTCGCTTAGCCATGTGATGTACTTCTTTGGCTCGTCTCAGGCTTGAAACGCGCCCCATTGTCACACACTTACAGCGACACGCTTACAGCTGCACTCTTAACTGACTTTCACATTTTATAACAGGGCAATGCCCCTGTAAAGTGAAACGAAGGGGCAACAAAAATGGCACAGGGTTTCTGAACCCTGCGCCATTTTTGTTGATGGCTGCCCCCTCAATTAAAGCAAATCCGATTCATTGCCGGAAATTTTACCGACTTAATGTGACCAGTTGCGCCAGTTCGGTCACGACCGTGTCATCCATCTGGCTGGCTAATCGTTGTGCCCGAATGCGCACATCGTCCATGTTCACGCCGTCTGTCCAATAGCTGTGGCGCAGCAGTTCTGCCCATTGGCTGACTGTTACCGCCAGTTGGTAATGCAGCGGCGCGGCGTCAAACGAGGTCGCCAGATTGTCGGTGCTAAAGACGCCGTTGATTTCCTGCACGGCGCGGGTTTGGGGGTCTTGCCAGCGCAGGTAAACAGTAGCCACCCGCCCTTGTGCGCCAGGAGTTAGTTGCACGGCGTAGATGGCCACGGCCGTGTGCCCCGCGCCAAACTCGGCGGCGTCCACCTCATTATTGCGGAAATCCTGGTCGGCAATAGCCCGGTTTTCGTAGCCTACCAGCCGGTACTGCTGCACCACCTGGGGGTCAAACTCCACCTGAATTTTGGTGTCCAGACCAATCGTTTGCAGCGTACTCATCACATTTTCGGTGAAGACCTGACGGGCTTCGTTCAGGTTATCCACGTAGAAATAGACGCCATCGCCCTGGTCGGCCAGTTGCTCCATCATCACGTCGTTGTAGTTGCCCATGCCCACGCCAATGGTGGTCAGGTTGATGCCGGCGTCGGCGTAGCCGCGAATTTTGGCCGCCAGGCTATTGGGGCCGGTATCGCCCACATTGGCCACACCGTCAGAGGCCAGGATCACGCGGTTGATACCGCCGGGAATGTAACTCTGGTTGGCTACGTCATACCCCATCAGCAGGCCGGCTTCCAGGTTGGTGGAGCCTTCGGTTTGCAGGGTGTTGATGGCGTTTAGGATAGCCTGCCGCTCGGAACCGGCGGTGGGGTAGAGGACGGTGCGGGCGCTGCTGCCATAGACTACGATGGAAACCTTGTCATCAGGCCGCAGCCGGTCTACCAGCAGCGCCAGCGACTCTTTGACCAGGCCGAGCCGGTTTTCCTGAGCCATGGAGCCGGAGACATCAATGACAAAGACGATATTGGCCGACGGCCGTTCCGCTTCCGGCACATCATAACCCTGCACACCAATGCGCAGGAAATACGTGCCGTCATTGTGAAACGGGGACGGCGCGCCATCGGCGTAGATGGCAAAGGCCACGTCGGGCGGGTTTTGGTAGCCCTGGTCAAAGGAGTTGACAAACTCTTCCACACGCACGGCGTCTGGCGGCGGCATCAGACCATCCTGCAAATACCGCTTGGCCACGTTATAGGAACCGGTGTCTACGTCCAGGGAAAAGGTAGACAGGTTATCTACGCTGGTGAGGATGTAGGGATTGACGCCATATTGCTCAAAGAACATGGCGTTGGGCGCAGCCGCAGGCGCAGTGGCAGCGGCGGTTGGTATAGGAGCAACGGCTACTTCTGGGCGTGGCTGTGTCACGCCGTTGGCCGGTGGCAGTGGCGCGGCAGCTTCAAGGGCCGGCGCTTCTTGTTCGGTAGTGCTGTTGGTATATTGATCAATAACGACCGTTTCCACGACGGTGTTTTCCACCACACGGGTGACTTCTACCGGCGAGCCTTCAACTTCCACCGTTTCAAAAACGGTATTGGTGACAACGCGGGTTACTTCCACTGTCTGGGTTTGGGGCGTTCTTACGCTGCTACAAGCGGCAAAAATGAGGCTGAGTAAGGCAAAAATGATGAGGGTTTGGGTTCTGTTCTTCATGGGATTCTCTCCTGATTGATTGTGATTTGTTCTACTGAATGTGCCTTTGGTTAACCAGTGTGCTACCGGTAGAACGACGGCCGTGTCCCATTAGTTCCCATTATTTTTCTCATAATCGCCAGGCCAAAAGAAAACAAAAAAGCCACCCTTATAGACCAGGGTGGCTTTTAGCAGAGTTGCGCTTGAATCTTAACGATTCGAAGCGCGCAGCAAGAGCAGGAAGAGGTTGATGAAGTCCAGATATAGTTTTAAGGCGCCTAACACCATCAGACCTCCCCGCGCCGGGTGGTCGTCTAATTGTTGTGCCATGGCCTTGAGCGCGGCTGTGTCCCAGGCCGTTAACCCCACAAACAAGGCAATCCCCAGAAAATTGAGCGTCCAGTTGAAATTGGAATTGGGCCAGAAAATCAGGCTAAATATCCAGGCCAATGACCAGCCGCACAGCAGCATAAACAGGATGCCACCCGATTTTGCCAGGTCAATCTTAATTACCAACCCCACAATACTGGTTACTAAAAACGTACCGGCCGTAATCCAAAAGACCGATGCGATTTGTTGCTGGTTGTAGATCAGGAAAATAGTGGAAATCGTGAAGCCGGTGAGGGCGGCATAGACAAAAAATAGCAGGGCGGCTACCCCTGGATTCAGGCGCATCACGGAGGCGCTGAGCGCCACCACAATAAAAATTTGCAGTAGAAACAACCCCCAGCCAATCCAGGGGTTGGTACTGATGCGCCACAGCAGTTCCAGATTGGTGCTGACCCAGGTGGAAACGAGAGCGGTAATTACTAGTCCAGCGGCCATCAGCAGGTAAACCTGGGCCATAAAGCGGGCGACACGAGTGTCACTGACGGTGGCGGTTTGAACAGAACGGGCCATCATTTTTCTCCTTCAATTGTTGGTTATTGGTCGTATCGGCTAACGGCCGTGCCCCAATAAAAAAGCCGAAACTCAATATATCATCGAATTTCGGCTTCGGCTAACTCTTTACCAATACAAGGGTTACGGATTGGCAGCAGCCAGGGCTGCTTTGGCTTCTGCTACTTCGGCTTCCATTTGGGCTACGGCCTGGTTGGCTTCGGCAATCGCGGTCGCTTCAATCAGGTCGGCGGCAGCTAGCACCTCCAGCGCCTCGGTGACGGCTGCATCTTCAATCATGCCGGCGATGACCAGCGTGCGTACCACATCGGCAGCGATGGCAGCCTTGAACATTTCAGCCTGGATGGCCGTTTCCATCGCGTCGGCGACGGCCGCTTCCTGCACCGCCTGGGAGATAGCCACCACAGCGGCGGCTTCTTCCAGTGCTGCTTCTTCCACCGCTTCTACCTCGGCCAGCGTGATCAGTGCGTCCAACATGGCCGCGCCTTTGATGGCTTCGGCCAGTTCAATCGCCATTTCCGCTTCTTCAATCGCCTGGATTTCTTTGCCCACTTTCATCAACAGTTGCGGCGTCAGGAATCCCTGGGCGGTCATGTGTCCACCGGCGCGGGCGACGGCGGCCTGGAAACCGGCGGCCCAGGTATGCTCAAACAGCAGCAGCCCGGCGGCTGTGTTTGGTTCTAGCAAGTCGGGCAGTTTGGCAAAGTCTTCGGCGCTCAAACCAAACTGCATCCCGGCGGCGACGATGGGGGATTCAGACACGGCCGTATCGCCATCCAACCCCATCAGCTTGCTCACCACCGAACCAAATTTGTGCATTTGCTCATCCGTCAGATCGGTCATTTCCATGCGTTGAATCTGACCATCTGGCTTTTTCACGACCATCAACAAATCAATCAGCCGGATCAACCCCTTGCCGCGCAGCAGGTTTAGCTCCTTGAGGATTTCACCGGTGAATTTCTCCGTCGTATCAAACTTAATCATCAACATTTGAATAGGGCCACTCATTGCCATTTCTCCCTGGAAAATATTGAATTTATGAAGGATGAATTATGAAATTCATCCTCGCACCCTTGACTTCCGATCACCGATTACGGGTCACGGATTACGGGTCACGGATTACCGATTACCGTCCACTATGCGCCATCATATCAATACAAACGGTAATCGCCAGCAGCAGGGCGTCATCCTGGCCTGGCGCAATCTCCACGCCGTAGGTGTCGCGGACGCGGAACCAGGCTTTAGAGACAGTAGCTACCGTTTGGCGACCGCTCTCAATTTTGTATTCATGGTTGACGATGTTGCCGGTGGTGTTCAGGTCATTGCCGCCCGGAATATCAATCTGCCAGCGATCTCGCAGTGGTGTGACCAGGGCATTATGCACCTTAGCCACTACCTGCCCGTTGGCATTTTCAATATCCATAGAATCTCGCACCCGCACCATTTTCTCTTGAATTTTGTACAGTTCACGGCCGTTGGCATCTTCAAAAATAAGGGTGGAACGGACACGCAAGGCTTTACCATCTACTTTGAAAGCGCGACGGCCGTTGTCATCCTCAATAAAAAAGTCATCGCCAATGGCAAACATCCGCTGCCGCATCTGGTAACGGTTGCCGCCCCCGCCCCGCACCGCCCCCGGCCCTGGGCCAGGCCCCACACCGGGGCCATCACCTGCTCGTCTTCTTAACATGATCTTTTACCTCCGTTGGGAAAAAATTGTGGAAGGTGGTAGGTGGCTGCCCCCCACCTTCCACCTATTTACATCTCCGCGTAGCGGTTATATGTCTCAATCTCAAAGTTGCGATTGGCCGTAATTTGCCCGGCAATACCGGCCACAGCCATCACCAGGAACAGCAGCGTCCAGATAAAGGAGCCATTGAGCATTACCTGAACCGGGTTTTCCGCCAGGGTGAGTAACTGCACATGCTCCACGCCAACCACCAATGTGCCAATGGTGGCGGCCGCGCCGCCCACGGCCGTGGCAATGATGATGACGTACTTTGCCAGGTTAAAATAAAAGGTAATACCGATGACCACAATTGCCAGCACAATACCCACAATCCATGTGAGTACATTTAGATCGGCGCTAAAAATGCCCATGATGGCTACACCCAGACCATACCCTAATGAACCGGCAATCAGCGCCACCGCAAAAGCGTAAAACAGATAGGACAACGCAGCAAACAGCAGCGCCACGATAAAGCCAACTACCCAACTGGTTACGCTTGCCAGAAATGCTTCACCAAACAATAGCTGAATGCTTTGAGCTCCCAGGGCAAAGCCAAAGAAAAAGCCCCAAATCGGGAGCAGCACCAGGAACAGTCGATAGCCGCCAAAACAGACCACCGTGCCAAACAATAAAGCGATCAAGGTCGCGCACAACAACTCAAAAGACATCCGATTTTCCTCCTAATAATGTGGATAAACAGAGGCGCTTTGTACAAAGCCCCCTGATACAAATAAGCCGAGTTTAAGTATAGGCAGCATATGGCAGCCAAACGACCACCAAAATGGCGCAAAAAAGGTGTAAGTGATTCAGATCTGATATGAACTCCATTCGATATACTTGCTGCAGCCGGTTCTTACCCATGCCACCACTGGGAAAAATGCCGGATTATGACCTTTGCAAGTATATATAACACGACTAACTGGTTCTGGTATATGATATGGGCATTATCAGGTTATTCGGGAGTTGAAAAATGACACAAATGCTTATAGACGACAAGCAATTGAAAGATGTTTTGAAGGAAGCCATGCTGGAATTGTTGCAAGAGCGCAGAGACATTTTCCAGGAGGCGCTGGCCGAGGTGCTGGAAGATTATGCCCTGGTCAAGGCTATTGATGAAGGCTTAGATTCGCAAAAAGCATCACGGGATGAGGTCTTTGCCGTTTTGGAGAAGGTGAAGTGAATGTTGAATTTCGGCAAAGCTTTGTTCGTGACCTGAGGCGGATTCGAGACCGGCAACTGGCCGATCGTGTCCAGGAAGTGATCGAACAACTTGAACTGGCAGATTCTCTGCTCGAACTGGCGAATGTTAAGGCGATACGGGGGCATGAACAGTATTTTCGTGTGCGTGTTGGAGATTATCGTCTGGGTTTATTTCTAGAGGCTGACACGGCCGTCATTGTGCGCTTCTTGCACCGTAAAGACATCTATCGGTATTTTCCCTGAGATTTATCACATCTGATTAACTTGTCTGTTTTAGGTCATTATGCCGGCAGCAGTGCAGATTCAATGGCTTCGGCCAGGGTGCGGCAGCCGATGATGGCCAGCCCTTGGGGCGTATCGCCCAGCCGCCGCCCGGCCGATTGGGGGATGAGGCAGCGTTTGAAGCCCAGTTTGGACGCTTCTTTCAGTCGAGACTCAAGCTGGCTGACGGCGCGCAGTTCACCGCTGAGACCCACCTCACCCACAAAGGCCATGTCAGCATGAATGGGGCGGTCTTTGACGCTGCTGGCAATAGCCACCGCTACTGCCAGGTCGGCTGCCGGTTCGTCAATTTGCAGGCCGCCGATGACGTTGACAAAAAGGTCTTTGTCATGCAGGTGCAGCCGCACACGCCGGGTGAGCACGGCCGTCAACAGCAGCAGCCGGTTGTAATCAATGCCATTCGCCGTGCGGCGCGGGTTGGCAAAGGTGGTGGTGCTGGCTAAGGCTTGAATTTCTACGAGCAACGGCCGTGTGCCCTCCATTGTCACCGCAATCGCCGAACCAGGTGCATTCACCTGCCGCTCGGCTAAAAATGCTTCCGATGGATTCGTTACTTCCACCATGCCCCGTTCCGACATTTCAAAAACGCCCACTTCGCTGGTAGCGCCAAAGCGGTTCTTCACGCTGCGCAGCAGCCGGTAGCGGTGGAAGGGGTCGCCTTCCAGATACAGCACGGTGTCCACAATATGCTCCAGCACACGTGGCCCGGCGATGCTGCCCTCTTTGGTTACATGCCCCACTAAAAAGACGGTAATGCCCTGGCTTTTCGCCATCTCTTGCAGGCGGCTGGCGCACTCCCGCACCTGGCTGACGCTGCCCGCCGCCGAGGTCATCTCCTCCAGATAGGTGGTCTGAATGCTGTCAATGATCAGCATTTGCGGCTGCAAATCGCCAATGTGCTGCATGATGGCCCCCATGCGGGTTTCCGTGACCAGATACAGGTCATGGGCGGTCAGTTGCAGCCGTTCGGCGCGCATTTTGATCTGGCGGCTGCTCTCTTCGCCGGAGACGTAAAGGGTAGCGCCGTGCTGGTTGGCTACCATACCCGCCACTTCCAGCAGCAAGGTGGATTTACCAATGCCAGGATCGCCGCCTACCAGCACCAGGGAGCCGGGCACAATGCCGCCGCCCAGTACACGGGCAAATTCAGAAAGGGGCAGGGACAGCCGCTCAAAACCATCGGCGGTGACATCGGCCAGACGTTGTGGTTTGCTGCTGAGGGAGGTGTGGGCGCGGGGATTTTTGGTGGCTACGGCCGTTTCCGCCACAATCACCTCTTCCACCATCGTATCAAATTCGCCACATTGCGGACAGCGCCCCATGTAGGCGGCCGTTATCCGGCCACAGGACTGACACACATATTGCGAGCGTTTCTTTGCCATAACCGTCTCCTTTTTAGGGGTAAATTTAGCGCAAAGGGGCAAAGGTGCAAAGAGATGACAAGGACATAAGGGTTAGTTGCTATGCTTTGAACCCATTTTTGCATATGCTATACTCCATCTTATTGTGATTAACTGGCAAGCCCTGATTTTTAATTCTTTTTGGATCATTGGTCTGGCTGTTTTATTAGCTGCTTGCAGCTACCAGCATTGGGCAGCCCGCCAGACACAGACAAGTTTAAGAGTTCAATTCGCTCAGCCTTCATTTCTCATCTATTTTTGGTTAAGTTTTGTGCTTGTTTGTATGGGTCTGGCAGGAACAACTCGGCAACTTTGGGAAATAGCCATTTGGGCCGGTTTTGCCATAGTGGGTTTTATTTTTATGGTCAGGGCTATTGTGGAGTATCGTTCTTTGAGACTGAAGACTGGAGATTAATTTAATCTCCAGTCTCCAGTCTCACTTGCAGGAATTATGGAAATCAGACAATACGTTTCTCTTTTGTGGCGGTGGGCGTGGTTAATTGTGCTGGGGATTGTGGTGGCCGGAGGGCTGGCCTATGTGGTCAGCGCCAGAACGACGCCGGTCTATCAGGCAACGGCCGTATACCTGCTAGACAGAGCGCCCAGCGGCACCGGCAACGAATATGCCCAAAGCCTCTATGAGCAAAAACTGGCCCAGAGTTACGTGCGTATGGTCAACACCCGCCCCGTGCGTGAAGAAACCATTGCCCGGTTGGACAATGCCGATGAACTACATGAAGGCCGTCTGGCGGGTATGGTCTCTATTTCGGCCGTGCCGGAGACCAATCTCATCACCATTCGCGTAGAAGATATTGACCCCACCAGGGCAGCCGCCATTGCCAATACCATGGGTTTTGTTTTTATCGAACAAAATGAAATCCGGGAAAATCAGCGGTATGCGGCGCCCATCGCCAACTGGGAACAACGCCTGAATGAAGAGGCTGCCATCATTCAAGAGTTAGAAACGCAAATCAACACCTTGAGTGACACAGAGTCGCCCGAAGAACTGGCGACATTATCTCGTCTGGAAACCCAACGCAATGAAGCCCGTGTCCGGTACACCGATGCCTTTAACAAGCTAAATGGTCTGCAAGTTTCGCAGGCACAAGAAAGCAGCAACCTTGTGCAAATTGAATCTGCCCAGGTCAATCGCAATCCGATTCGGCCGCGCACAGAGACAAATGTGCTGCTGGCCGCGCTGGTAGGTGGTATATTGGCTGCTGCCTTCATTTTCCTGATTGATTACCTGGATGACACCATTAAATCGCCGCAGGAAGTTATGGCCGATACCGGACTTTCCACTCTGGGCACCATCGCCATGATCAAAGGGGAGGATGTCGCCGACCGGCTGATTACGTCCAGCGCCCCGCGAGACCCGGTGTCTGAGGCTTACCGTGTTTTGCGCACAAACCTGAGCTTTGCCGCGGTGGATGAAGAGTTAAGAACTGTGCTTGTGACCAGTTCTTCACCCAGTGAAGGCAAATCTACGACGGCGGCCAATCTGGCGGTAGCCCTGGCGCAGACAGGCAAGCGAGTGGCTTTAGTAGACGCGGATTTGCGCCGTCCGATTCAACACAAAATCTTCAACACGATTAATAACCAGGGTCTCACAACCGCTATTTTGGACAATAACACGCCGATCACCTTCCATCTGCAAAAAACGAAAATGCCAGATTTGCAGGTGATGACGAGCGGCCCCATTCCCCCAAACCCGGCCGAACTATTAAATTCCCATCGCATGACACAGGTGGTGGAGGAGTTGCTTAAAGAAGTGGACGTGGTGGTGTTTGACACGCCGCCGGTGTTGACGGTGGCGGATGCCAGTATCCTGGCTCCCCGTATGCACGGCACTTTGTTGGTGGTGGAAAGTGGTAAAACGCGCCGGGCGGCTTTGATGCAGGCATTTGAACGGCTCAACAATGCCAATGCCCACTTGTTTGGTGTTGTGATCAATAAGCTGAATCCCCGCCGGTTGGGTCGTTATGGTTATTACTACAAATATCACTATTACTACTCCGGTGTAAAAGAGTACGGCCGTAGCCCCCGCCGCAAACGCCGCAGTTGGCTGCCCGGTTTCATCAAACGGTGATGCACGATGATCAACCGACAGCCAATGCCAGGTATTCCACTTTGCTGGTGGGTTTGGGAATCATCTGGTTACTGTTAGCCGGGGGTATCCTGGTTTTTCAGCTTTTCAGCCAAAAGCAGGTAAAAATAGAGTGGGAAACTGCTACTGAACAAAATACTGCCGGATTCCAACTTTATCGCAGTTTGACGCCAGAAGGTGATTTTGAACTAATTACGCCGGAAATGATTGCCAGCGCAGGCGGCGCTGTTTCTGGTGGCAGTTATTCTTTCATAGACAGCCACGTTGTAGCCGGCGAGACCTATTATTATTTATTAGAAGAAATAGAGTATGACTCGACCACTCACCGGTATGTGGAGGATATGATTTCGCGTCAGGTGCCGTTGATGGAATGGTGGGCCATTGTGATGGTGGCCCTGGCTTTGCTGGTGGGCATTGGACTGGTGGTGGCTGGACTGCGCGAAGGAGGCATGACATGACAGCAGATGCACAAGTGGCACTCCCTCAAATGGCGCCAGGGCTTATCTGGCGCGTGGTAGATGACAACATAGTCGTTGTCTCACCAGAAGCGGGTGATGTCCACGTTCTCAGCCGGACTGGTTCAGACATCTGGCAACTGTTGGCGGGCAGTAAAGATGTGAGTACGATTGAAAGCTATCTGGTGCAAAAATATATTGTTTCTGCGGAACAGGCGCATCAGGATGTCGCCAATTTTATTCAGGAATTGAAGGCTTTGGGATTATTGCATTAGGCTGGTCAAGCGATATGGTGAATGTAAAGCGCATTAATTTTTTGGTGTTAACGGCCGTCACCCTGCTCATCGGCGCTCTTTACGTTGCTTATGCTAATGCCGGTTTTTCCTACCAATCAACCTCAGCCGTGACCACCCAAACGACTGCTTCTGACGCGACCGCCTTGCAATTCCAGGTGCGTATTCCCGCCTACCAGATCGATGCCGCCGGACAGGTGCAAGTTGCTGGCCTGACGGCGCGGCAATCGGAACCCGGTGTACCTGCTCTGCCTTATTACACCACCTACATCGCCCTGCCACCCGACGCCGAAGTCTCTGTGCAGGTGCTGCCCCAGGAAGTGGTGGAAACGAACCTGGCGCGGGTGCTGCCGGCGCCGGATATATGGTTTGACGAGGCTGATGGCATTGGCCCCACGGCCGTACCGCAGGAAATCTTGCGTGAGGATGAGGCGCTATACGGCCGTGACGCCCTTTTTCCTGATGCCCTCTACACCCTCTCTGAACCGATGTATTACCGGGACATCCGTCTGGTTGCCCTGCACCTGTACCCCATTCGTTACAATCCGGTGACCGGGCAGGTCTGGCAGGCGCAGCAGTTTCAGGTGGACGTAACTTTTAGCGGCGGCCGTTTTGTGGGCCTACGGCCGTCACCCTCCCTGGACGAAAAAGGGCTGCGTGATCTCATCCTGAACTACGACACCGCCCGTGCCTGGCGCAGTTTGCCGGCAGAGGTGCTGAATGCTCCCCCCACGGCCCTGCCTATTGGCGTCCCCACCTACAAAATTGCCGTCAACGCCGATGGCATCTACGACGTGTGCCAGCCCGAACTGGCCGCCGCCGGCATGAATGTGGGCAACGTGAACCCGCACACCATTCAGATGTTGTATCGCGGCCAACCTGTTTCTTACCAATTTATTGGCGACGCCGATAACAGTTTTGAACCAAATGAATGTGTGCGTTTCTTCGGCTGGAAATTTTCCGGCCCCCGCACTGAAAAACAGTTTGTCAATGACAACATTTACTGGCTGTGGGCCAATGGCGTCGCCAGCACCATCAGCACGGCGCCAAATCAGACAACCGGCACGCTCAAAACAAGCGTCTGGTTCACCCAAACCGTCGAACCGGAACTGGACCTCTTTAGCTCCTGGACCAATCAATGGCCCACCTTTGATAATGAGCCAGATGCTTTTTACTGGCAGCGCATCAATTTATCCACCACGTCCGGTTCATACACCATTGCCCTCAGCAACCCGGACACGGCTTCCCCCGTAGCCGCCCAATTCCTGGCCGAATATTCGTCGGCGGCTACCGGCAACTATAATGCCAAAGAATTTATCGTAACGACTAACCTAAACAGTGGCCCTAACTCTGGCAGCCGCACCTGGTACGGCCGTCGCAACGTCAACGTCGGCGCCACTATCCCCGCTAATCTGCTCATCAACGGGAACAACACCCTGGCCGCCACCTATGATCTGGATGATCGCATCTACCTGAACCGCGTCAGTGTCTCCTATATGCGCCAACTGATCGCCGAAAATGACCAGTTTGTTCTCACCGACGAGACCGGCGGTGGATTGTTACAGACCACCGGTTTTAGCACAGCCAACGCGCTGGTTTGGAATGTCACCGATCCTCTCAACCCGGTGGCGCTGAACATGAGTACCGGCGTTGGCGGCAGCGGCCCTTATATTTACACCTTTGGTCAAAACCATGACGCCGGCAGCCGTTTCATTGCCACCACCACAGAAAACGTACAGTCTGTGCAATCCATTACCCAATATACGCCGCCAAACATCAATCCCAGCGACGGCCGTGCCCAGTGGCTGCTCATTACCCATGCCAGTTTGCTCACCCAGGCCAACCAACTGGCCGCCCACCGCGCCAGCGCCCCTTTTGGCGGCCTGGACACCCATGTGGTCAACATCGCCGACATCATCAACGAATATGGTTATGGGTTGCCGCTGCCCGCCGCCGTCACCGATTACCTCACCTATGCTCTGGGAAGCTGGCAGGTAGCCCCCAGCTATGTGGTCATGTTTGGCGATACCACCATCAACCCTCGCGGTTTACCTTGCAGCCAAAGCTGTGGCGCGCTTGGCTGGGACCTGAATGCCCCCTATCTGGTTATGACCGCGCTCCCCTTTGTTGATCGCTTTCAAGGCATGGTGCCCTCCGACCATCCCTTCGTCCTTCTTGCCGGTGATGATCCCCTGGCCGATATGAAAATTGGCCGCATTGCCGTTAATGATGCGGCCGAGGCCACCAACGTCATCAACAAAATCATTGCCTACGAATCAAACCCCTTCCCCCCGCCAGCCAATCCCCCCTTCCTCTTCATTGCCGATAACGATGATCCCGATGCCGGTTACTTCTGTGCCGAAAACATGACAACTGCCAACCGTATACCCGGTTCGTTCACCAAAACACATCTGTGCCTGGGCAGCGCCACTTATCCCAATGTTGATCTATTGCGAGCGGCTATGTTTCCGGCCATTAACGCCGGAGCGCATGTGGTAAACTATCGGGGACATGGCAGCGTGGGCCGATGGGCTTCTGAACCGATTATGACCACCAGCGACACCGTCTGGTGGAACAATACCAATAAACCCACCATCGTTCTCAGCGCCGATTGCCTGGATGCCTATTTTGCCTGGCCTGGTTTTCCCGGCATGGGCGAGACCTTCTTGCGTTATGACTTTTCCGGCAGCCGGCACGGCAGCGCCGCCCACTGGGCATCCACCGGGCTGGGTTTCACTTCTGAACACACCATATTACACGCCGGATTTTATGACGCTGTTTTTGTCCAATATGCTCAAACTATCGGCAGCGCCATTGATTATGCTAAACTCAATTATCACAACTTAGGGCAGGATGACTCTGAACTTTATACATTCACACTGCAAGGAGACCCGGCGATGAAACTGTATTGGGCGCCTCTACCACCACCTACTCCTACACCGACATACACACCCACACAGACACGCACGCCCACGGTGACACGCACACCTACGCTGACCAATACCCCACCGCCGGGCGCTTCACTGACGCCTACACCCACGCTGACCAATACGCCGCCGCCAGGCGCTTCATTGACGCCTACGCCCCGGCCAATTTATAAGGGCTATTTGCCGTTGATTAACAGACCCTGATGCCAATTCAGGCAACCCGCCCATCCATCTGGAATTTATGAAACGCACTATGATGCCATTGATTAGACAGATATTTCTTATCCCCCTCATAACCACCCTCCTGATAGCAGCAAATTCTGCGCCAGCGCGCTCACCGCTGGCCGTGGAACTCATCTCTTTTACTGCGGTAGGTATCAGCAATGGCGTGGAACTCCGCTGGGAAACCGCTACCGAACTTAATGCCTCTGCCTTCTATTTGGAACGCGGTCAGGGCGGCGGTTTTGTCACGCTAAGCCAGTTAGTGGACGCCAATGGGCAGCCGTACCCTGGTGGCCTAATTGAAGCGGAAGGGTCGCCGATAGTTGGCGCAATCTATATTGCCAGGGACCTGACGGCCGTACCCGGCCAGACCTACATCTACCAGCTTGTGGAAGTAGAATCCAGCAACCAATCCACCGTCATTGCTACCACCAGCGTGTTGGCCGGGGGCGCACCCATCCCCACCCAGATAACCATTGGCGACAACAGCACCCCCACATCCGCACCGCAAAGCACGGCTACGCCGGCAAACACGGCCGTTGCCACCACCCTCCCCAATGCCCTGCCCACCCAAACGACTTCAGCTCTCACCCGTGTCATCATTACCCCTACTCCAGCTGTGGTGGAGAACCAGATTGCCCCAGAAGGCAACGGCACTGGCAGCGCTGCTGGCGGTGGTGCGGGCAGCAGCGCCGGGAACAGCCAGCCGGCCGCGCCAGCGCCAACAGAAAGCGGCATTGTGGAAATTGCCCAAATACCACCCACACCTGAATCGGGCTATCCAGGCCCGCCCACGCAGCCCGAAGCCGAAGATGGCTACCCGGGAACGGTTGTTACGCCACTAACCATTGAAATCACGGAAACACCCTACCCGGCTAACGCCTTCCTACCAGAACAGCAGCCCACGCCCACCATCATTGGCGTTGTGGGCAGCCAGTCCAATGGCAGCAATAGCGTCGTTTCCGCCGCCGGTACAGAGCAGGGCGTGGCCACATCATCCAGCAGCACGGCCGTTCTCTGGCTTGGTTTTCTGGGAGGACTGCTCATTTTTATTGCCGCCATCGCCGGTTCCATTGCCCTGTTTGTGCGCCGCCGCCAGTAGGAGCCAGTGTGACCCCTCGCCAACTGATTTTTTTGTTTGTCCTGCTGCTGGTGGTGGGCAGCGCCTGTCGCCGTGAACCACCCGCCCCGACGGCACACGTAGCCGCCGACCGCCTGATCATCGGCGTTACGGCCGATGGCGTGTACCGGCTGACGTTGGCGGAATTGCAGGCCGCCGGGTTAGACCTGCCCGCGCTGGACAAAGACCAGATGCAGCTCACGCAAGGGGACACGGCCGTACCCTACCTGCTGCAAGATGACACCCTGATTTTTTACGGCCGTGCCGCCGACAGCCGCTACACCAATGCCCGCCCCTATCTGCTGCAAATCGGCCAACCGGGGGAATTTATGGCGGAGACGGCCGTGCCCCCTACCCCCCTCACTGCTGCTGCCGTCAGCCACACCCTGCGTCTGGAAGAAAACCACCTCTACGAAGCGCGCGCACTGGACGCCGGACACCCTGATCCCTGGTTCTGGCACAAAATCAGCCAGGGGCAGACGGTGGAGATTCCCGTCACGCTGCCGGTTCTTACTGACGCCTCCGCTTTGCTGCGTCTGCAACTATGGGGGCAAACCCACAGCCCGGACGTGCTTAACGACCATGACCTGGATGTGTTGGTTAATGGGCAGCACATCGAAACTGTTCGCTGGGATGGCCCGACCCATCATCAAGCTGTGATCGCCCTGCCGCCGGGTTTGCTGCGACCGGGCGAAAACCAGATTACCCTGAACAATGAAGCGCTGGGCGCCGTTTTGTTGGACATTGTCTTGCTGAACTGGCTGGAGCTTGAACTGTCCATCCCGCCTACGGCCGTGAACGACGCTCTCACCTTTCAAGCCGATACAGATGCAGCCGTGACTCTGGCTGATTTCTCTGCCTTGCCGCTGGCGCTGGTTGTGCAAGACCCGGCGCGCCCCACCCGCCTGCCCGTAGATTGGGTAAATGACCAGGCAGTGGTTACAACAACGGCGGGAATGAAAGTGACGGCCGTTGGCCCCCAGGGCTACCGCTCACCAGACAGTCTGGCGCTGGCCCGGCAAAGCAATTGGCGCAGCCCGGATAACCAGGCCGACCTGCTCATCATAACCACCGACACCCTGACCGCCGCACTCGCGCCGCTGGTGGAGGCGCGGCAGGCGCAAGGGTTAACCGCTGCCGTCATTCCGGTGGCCGAGATTTATGATGCGTTTGGCGGCGGCGAAATCTCGCCAGACAGCATCCGCCAGTTTGTGGCGTATGCCGCCACTGCCTGGCAAGACCCCAAACCGCGCTACCTGCTGCTGGTGGGCGACGCCACCACCGATTATCGGGGGTACGACACGGCCGTTGCTCCCCCTGTTAATCACGTTCCCTCCCTGCTCGTGCCGGTGGCGTATAGTGGGGAAACGGTTAGCGACGGCCGTCTGGCCGATGTGGACGGTGACGGGCAGCCTGATCTGGCGGTCGGCCGTTGGCCGGTGGACAGTGTGGCCGAAGTGGAATCGTTGGTGGTCCGTACCCTGGCTTATGAGGCGGGTACGGCCGTGCCCACCGCCTTTTTTGCCACCGACGCCAGCGAAGGGCAGTTTGCGGCTATGGCTAGACAGTTGTGGCAAAAAGCCGGCATCCCGGACACGGCCGTGACCCATCTGAACGGAGCATCGGCTGACGAGGTAACGGCCGTGTGGAATCAGGGCGCCTGGCTCACCACCTACATCGGGCATGGCAGCCTGGCGCTGTGGGGAAAAGAAAATCTGTTCAATCTGGAGGCGGTGAGCAAATTGCAAACCGATCAACCGGCCATCGTCGTGCAGCTTACCTGCCTCACCGGCCTCTTTGCCCAACCCGGCATAGAGTCATTGGCCGAAGTGATGTTGCAGCACAAACATGGCCCCGTGTTGACGGTGGCGGCCACCAGCCTCACCCTTTCTAACCACCAGGAACCATTTGCCGCTGTCCTGCTACAAAATCTGAATGATCCCACCATACAACGCATGGGCGATGCTTTCCAACAGGCTAAATTATCCCTGGACATCAGCGATAACGGCCTGCGCGAAATCAGCGACACCTTCGCCCTCTTTGGCGACCCCTCGGCGCTGATTGTACGGCCGCCAGCAGCGGATGGCAGCGAATAAACAGATGCGGTCACTCTCCACTCCGTTTATTTGTTTTTTATCTGCTGCCCTGGCGCTGACCGTCTACCTTCTCACCCTCTCCCCCGATCTTACCTGGGCCAATTTCAGCAGCGACGGCGGCGAATTGATTACGGCGGCGCTGACCTGGGGCGTGCCCCATCCGCCGGGTTATCCGGCGTATGTGGTGGTGGCCCATTTTTTTAGCTGGCTGCCGGTGGGCACGGCCGTGTACCGGCTCAACCTCTTGTCGGCGGTCTGTGTGGCCGGGGCGGTGGGGTTGGTGACGGCCGTGAACTATCGGTTCGTAGTAGGCGATTTATCGCCATCTGACGGCGATAAATCGCCTATTACAAACATACCGGCGGTGGCCGCCGGGTTGACCTTTGCTTTTGCGCCGCTGGTGTGGGAGCAGGCGTTGGTAAGCGAAGTATATGCCCTCAACCTGCTCTGCCTGGCGTTATTTTTGTGGGCATTGTTGACGGCACGGCCGTGCTGGTTAGTGGGCTTGTTCCTGGGATTGAGCATCACGACCCATTTGACATCACTCCTGATGCTGCCGCTGGCGGTGGTGGGTTGTGGTTGGCGGCAGGGACGGCCGTTGGCTGTCGGATTGGTGGCTGGCCTGTTACCCTTTTTGCTGCTGCCGCTGTTTGCCCAAAGCAGCAGCCCGGTGCGCTGGGGCGAACCGGATACCCTGCGCGGCTGGTGGTGGCTGGTCAGCGCCCAAATTTACCGCCCCAACCTTTTTGCTGCCTCCCCTGACCTCGTGATTTCCCGGCTAACCGCCTGGGCAACCTTACTCCCCGGCCAATTCCTATGGCTCGGTTTCCTCTTCGCCGCCCTCGGTCTGGCAAAGTTCCGTAATCCGTATGCCGTCATCCGTAATCCGACTCCAGACGGCGCATCACGCATCACGCATCACGCATCACCGATTACCGATTACCGATTACCGATTACCGTTCTTCTCACCATCCTCCTCTACCTTCTCTACGCCCTCGGTTACAACACGCGGGATGCGGTGCTGTTTTTGCTGCCGGCGCTGCTGCTGGCGGCGATGTTTTTAGGATTGGGCTTACGGCCGTTGCGTCAATGGGCATTGTTATTACCTCTGGCGCTGCTGCTGCTTAATTTTCGCGGGCAGGATTTGCGGCAAGGGGTGATGATACGGCCGTCGGCCTCCGCTCTCTTTCAGGCGACCCCACCCAATACCCTGCTCATTTCCAGCGATAGCGGTACTACCTTTGCCCTCTGGTATTTTCATCACGTGGAGGGGCAGCGGCCCGATGTGGTCGTGGTGGACAGCAACCTCTTTGCCTTCGATTGGCATCGGCGTCATTTGGCGGCGCAGTATCCACTGTTATTTGTGCCCACTGCCGACGATCTGCCCGCATTTTACGCACAGAATGAGGTGGCACGGCCGTTGTGTTTTGCCCAACTGATGCCTGAGGATGAACCGGCGTTTCGGTTGGAATGTAGTGACCAGTAATCCGTAATCCGTAATCCGTAATCCGTGACCCGTAATCCGTGACCCGTAATCCGTGACCCGTAATCCGAAGTCCGATTACGGATTACGCTCTGCGCCAGGGGTTGGGGAAGTAGGTTTGCAGGTAACGGCCGTACCCATTCCGTTCGCGCCGGTCTACCGCGCCGTTGCTGCGGCGAATAACGACTACCTCGCCGTCAACCTCAATTTGCGCTCCGTTTAGATTGTCAGCCACAATGCCCACCGGTGCGCCCAAGGTGCGGTCATATTCCACGAGCATGTCACGGTGGCGCAGCAAAATGCTGTTGCCCACCACCATACCGTCACCGTTGGCAGTGGGCGGTGGTGGAAAGAAGCGGTCTAACGGCCGTTCGCCAAATGTCTGATACCGCACCAGTTCATGTGTGGTGTAACGCAGAGTGGCATCCTGGCGTAATTGTGCGGCCTCATGGTCAAAGGTACTCAGCGTAAAACCGGCAGCGTCAAAAGTGAGCAGACGGGTATGACGACGGCCGTCACGGGTATGGTCGCCAATGACGCCGGTATGGACAAAGGTGCAGTGCCCGGCCTGTGTGATGGCATCGTCATAATCGTGCCCCAGGTGATTGTGCCCGGAAAACCACAGTTTAATTTGGGGATTGACCTGCACCAGTTCAATAAACCGTTCTGGGTACGTGTAATGGTTCAGGTAGGCGTTTGGCCCTTTCAGGTGCAGGTCTTGTAACACCCGCAGCCCTGACCCCAGGATAGGCGCATGGCTAAAGACAAAGATAGGGCGGTCACGGTGGGCGGCGACCATCTGGACAAACCAGTCAAACTGTTCATCATCAATGTGGACTTCGTGATGTGAGCCTTCATTGTTGCGGAAACTGGTCTGGGAAAGGGTGATGCCTACGGCCGTACCCCAATCAACGGCGGCATACGGCCGTGCCCGCTCAAATACCTCACACCACGCGGCCACCGCTTCCTTGTCCTTCCTGAACTCCGCCCCTTCCATGTCATGGTTGCCAATCAGCGGGTAAAAGGGGACGCCAAAACCGTTGAAATAGTCGTAACCCTCTGTAAACGAAAGGCGCGTGCCGCAATGTGAATAACCGCCCTGGTCGCCCAGGCTAACCACTGCATCCGCTTCCAATGCCGTTAGCTGCTGCCGCGCCCGCTCCAGCCGTTCGTGCTGGACTGTTTCATAGTGTAAATCGCCTACTACCAGCAGGCGTTGTGTTTGTAAATCAGTCATAAAAATTGAAACCTCTTCAAGTGAAATGATGAATAGTCGCCAGCCCATTAGCTTACCCGGCTTTGCCCGGCCGTGCCACCGGATTCGTAAACCGTAATCCGTGAACCGTGATCGGATTACGGTTTACGATTCACGGATTACGAGTTTGCGCCAGCTTCACGTTCGCATTATCCTTCTGCCGTTGGAGGAAAAACAATGCCACGATTGACTAAAATTTACACCCGCACCGGCGACGAAGGTAACACCAGCCTGGGCAGTCGGCAGCGGGTGCCCAAAGAATCCTTGCGTGTGGAAGCGTATGGCACAGTAGATGAACTGAACGCGGTGATTGGCGTGGCCCTGGCGCATGGTCTGACACCACGATTGACTGAAGCGTTAACGGCCGTGCAAAACGAACTCTTCCACCTCGGCTCTGATCTTTGCTTTCCCGAAGAGGACAAGGCCCAATACCAGATCCCGCAGATTGAACCGCGCCACGTGGAGAAACTAGAGCGGCTGATGGATGAATTGTCAGAAGAATTGGGGCCGCTGGAAAATTTCATCTTGCCCGGCGGTACGGTGGGGGCGGCTAATTTGCACGTGGCCCGCACCGTCTGCCGCCGTGCCGAGCGGGTGGTGGTGGCGCTGTCCCGCCAGGAAGCGGTGGGCGCGTATGTTATCCCTTACCTGAACCGGCTGTCCGACGCCCTATTTGTCATGTCGCGCTACGAAAATCAGCAGCACGGCCGTGCCGAACCGCTGTGGGATTCCCGTGCTTGAGCGAGGGGTGTGCCGGAAACGGCCGTATCAGGTAAACTTTTGCTGATCCGTGAAGGACGCGAAGAAGCGCGAAGGCAGATAGAGTAAGGCGATTTGGAAAATCGCCCTACAGTTGTGAAGGAGGATAACCGGTGCTTGAGAATTTAATGCTTGTGGGTGTGGTCATTGCTATCTTTTGGATTGCTCTGTTTCTGTTTTATATGGTTACCTCGCGCCAGCAGCAAGGGATTGCCGCCGATATTGAAAAGCTGAATCAGCAGTTGGGTGATGATGCTGAAAACAACGAATGAGGTGATGATGAAACGGTTTTGGCTGTGGGTGCTGTTGTCTGGCCTGTTGGTTGGCTGTTCATTGGGTGGGTCACAAGTGGATGACTGTAGCAGCGGTGGGGCGCTCTTTTTTGATAATTTTAGCGGCGATCAAAACTGTGGCTGGCGCACCTATAACGAGAGCGGCGTGGTGGTGCAGATCAATCCCGATACCCAGGCGCTGCAAATTAGCGTCAACCAACCAGGGCAGATTGGCTGGACAAATCCGGGTCGCGCTTTTGATAATGTGATCATTACCACCAATGCCACCCAGGTCAGCGGCCCCGATGACAATGCCTATGGCGTTATTTGCCGCTATCAAGATGAAAACAACTTCTACGTCTTCCTGATCAGCGGCGATGGATATTACGCCATTGGTAAATACCAGACCGGCTCACCGCAAATCATTTATCTGACGGAAAACTACATTCAGTCAGACGCCATCCTGCAAGGCGCGGCCATGAACCAGTTGCGGGTGAGCTGCGTGGGTAATGAGTTGGGGCTGCAAATTAACGGTGTACCGGTGGCCACAGTGGTAGACCCGACGTTTGTGCGGGGTGATGTGGGCGTGGGGGCGAGTGTCTTTGCGCCGGGCACGGCCGTGATCCAGTTTGATGATTTTCGGGTGTTGCAACCATAGGTGGCATGTGCGTTTAAGGAATGTTTCTACGGCCGTATTCCTTTTCCTCTTAATGGGCTGTTCCCGGTTGGGTGGCGGGGCGGTAGACGCCAATGTGCTGTTCCAAGACCAGTTTGTAGGGGGGCAGATAGGCCCCTGGGTGCTGGAAGGAGACGCCTTGGGGCGCAGTTCGGTGGTCAATGAGCAGCTACTGCTCGATTTGAACACCGCCAATATCATGCAATTTGTCACCTTGCCGGAGCCGACCTTTACTGATTTTGTATTGGAAGTAGAGGCACGGCCGTTACAGGGCGACCCCGCCAACAGCTACGGCGTCCTCTTTCGGATGCAAGATACCGCTCGCTTTTACCGCTTTGAACTCACCGGCGGTGGCGCCTACATCTTTGAGCGGCGCAATGGGGACGGGACCTGGACACGCTTTGTAGATGATTGGACGGCGCATCCGGCCATCAAACCAGGGCCAAACGTCATCAACCGCATCCGCATTGAAGCCGTTGGCCCCCTCCTCACCGCCTACGTCAATGACACCCTGGTGCAGCAGGTCACAGACGCCACCTACACTGCCGGGCAAATCGCCCTGGACGCCGGCACTTTTGGCGACCCAACCATGCAGGTGGCGTTTGATAATGTGGTGATAAGAGAACCTTGAGGAGATTGGGAGACTAGCTATCTCCTAATCTCCAATCTCCCATGCTCAATTTACGCACAGAAATCGAAACGGCCGTCGGCCAACGCCCCGTAGATATTGCCCCATTAAGCGGCGGCTGCATTGGGCAGGTCTACCGCCTCCGGCTGGCAGACGGGGAAACGGTGGTAGCCAAATTTGACGATGGCCCCCGCCCCAGACTGGCAACTGAAGCGATGATGCTGCGTTATTTGCGCCAGCACAGCCCGCTGCCCGTGCCCGCCGTTCTCTTTAGCAATGACCATTTGCTGGTGATGGAATTCCTGCCCGGCGGCAGTCGCTTTTCCGCCCAAGCCCAGGCGCATGCCGCCGAACTGCTGGCGGCGTTGCATGAGGTCACTGTGCCCCTTTACGGCTTCGAGCAGGAAACGCTCATCGGCGGTTTGCCGCAGCCCAATGACTGGATGAACAACTGGCTGGACTTTTTCCGGGAGCGGCGGGTGATGGTTATGGCTACGGAAGCGGCGGCGCACGGCCGTTTGCCCGTGAACTATCTGGGGCGGCTGGAGAATTTCTGTGCCCGGCTGGATGAATGGCTGCTGGAACCGGTACGGCCGTCGCTGTTGCATGGCGATGTGTGGACAACCAATGTGCTGGCGGTGGGCGACCACATCACCGGCTTTGTAGACCCGGCCATCTATTACGGCCATCCCGAAATTGAACTGGCTTTTACCACCCTGTTTGGTACGTTTGACGAGCCATTTTTTCAGCGGTATCAGGAGATACGGCCGTTGCCGCCCGGCTTTTTTGAGACTCGCCGCGACATCTACAACCTCTACCCTCTGCTCGTTCACGTCAACCTCTTTGGCGGCGGGTATGTGCGTTCTGTAGACGAAACGCTGCGCCGGTTTGGGTTTTGAAATGAACCAGACCAGCCTCCCTGACCTGTTTGATTTGTGGGACTACAACGATCCGGCGGGTACGGCCGTGCGTTTCCGCGAACTACTGCCCCTGGCTGTGCAGTCTGGTGATACTGGCTATTATCTGGAACTGCTCACCCAAATTGCCCGTGCCGAAGGTTTGCAAAGTCACTTTGCCGAGGCACACGCTACACTGGATGAAGTGGAAACAAAGCTGACGCCTCAATTCCCTATTGTCACCATGCGATATTTGTTAGAGCGGGGACGGGTGTTTAATTCGGCGGGGGAGGCGGCGACGGCCGTGCCCCTTTTCCAGCAAGCCTACGATTTAGGGCAACAAACCGGCGTCGTAGCTGATTTTTTCACCGTAGACGCGGCGCATATGCTCGGCATCGCGGTTGCCAGCCCGGAAGAGCAGTTGCAGTGGAACCTGATTGCCCTGGAACAGGCACGCCGCTCCCCGGACAAACGTGCCCAGGGCTGGCAAGGCTCACTGCTGAACAACATCGGCTGGACATACTTTGACGCCGGTGCATATGAAAAAGCCTTGCCCATTTTCGCGGAAGCGGTGACCTGGCGGCAAACAAACAAACCGGACGACGCCATGAGTATTCGCATAGCGAATTGGAGTGTGGCGCGTGTGTTACGCGCTTTAGGGCGGTTGGATGAGGCGCTGGTGATGCAGCAGGCGCTCCTGGCCGAAATAAAAGCATCTGGCGCGGAATCGGATGGCTTTGTGTTTGAGGAAATAGGCGAATGTTTGCTGGCATTGGGTCAAGGGGAGGCGGCACGGCCGTACTTCACCCAGGCATATGCCCTCCTCTCACAACAGACGTGGCTGGTGAACAGTGAACCGGCGCGGTTGGAACGGCTGGCGAGATTGGGTAATTGAGTAATGGGGAGATTGAGAGAGTGGCGGAACGGTTAACGGAGATATATGCAGTGGGCACGGCCGTAGAAATTTTGCTGGATGGCGTGTGGGTGGCTGGCGTGGTCATCCGCCATGACAGCCCGGCGGTGTGGGTGCAAACAGCCGACGGCCGTGCCTGGTTTGTCACCAACCGCCAGCGCATAAGGGCGGAAAGTGGTCGGCAGACAGGTGGCAAGTAAAACGTATGCGGCCAGAAGTTGTCGAAAAATTGTTGGCTCTGAACCGCCATTTCTACGAGGCGAATGCGGTTGATTTTTCGCAGTCGCGGCAGGGGATTAATCCTGGTTTTGCCAGGGTGCGGGAACTGCTGCCGCAACCGTGCCCACGCCTGCTGGATGTGGGCTGCGGCAACGGCCGTTTTGGTCAATACGCACAGCAGCAGGCCATTGGCGCATATGTCGGTGTGGATTTTAGCGGCAGCTTGCTGGAGGTAGCGCGGGCGCAAGTAGTGGGGGAGTTTCACGGCCGTGACCTGACTCAACCCGGCTGCCTGAATGATCTGGGCCAGTTTGATGCCATCGTCTGCCTGGCTGTGCTGCACCATATTCCGGGCCGGGACAACCGGCGGCAGTTGTTGGCGGCGATGGGTGAGCGGTTGGGGGCGGACGGCCGTCTCTTCCTCTCCACCTGGCAGTTTGCCACCAATCCCCGGCAGCAGCGCAAAATTCGCCCCTGGTCGGAAATTAGCCTGTCGCCAGCGGACGTGGAGCCGGGCGATTACTTGCTTACCTGGCAGCGCGGTGATTTTGCCTACCGTTATGCCTGCCACATTGACGCCGCCGCAGTAACACACCTGGCTGTCGACGCCGGTTTAAGAGTTGACCAACAGTTTAAGAGCGACGGCCGTGAAGGCGACCTGAGCCTCTATACCGTTCTGGAAAAATGAGCGCGGGTGAACGACGGCCGTTTTCCTGCTACAATCTATCCCCTGCAAGAAGGTAAATAACACACAAAAGGAGATATTTTGGAATCAATACCGATCCGGTTTTTTTCGTCGGATTTAGATGGCACCCTCTTAGGCGACGCGACCGCCACCCGTCAATTCAAGAAAATTTGGGAACAATTAGAAGAAACGACACGGCCGACCCTCTGCTACAATACGGGGCGCCTCCTCCTCGACGTTCAGCAGATCATCCAACAAAACATCCTGCCCCAACCAGATTACATCATCAGCGGCGTTGGCACTTCGGTTTATGATTGCCACGCCCAGGCTGTCCTCAAGGAGTTTGCCGAAATTTTGGAAGAGGGCTGGCAGCGGGAACTGGTTGCACAGTGCATCGCCCAACTTCCCTTCAGCATCATCCCCCAACCGGCCCATTATCAAAATGCCTATAAATCTAGCTGGTACTTTGATGATGCCGCCCCAGAGCAGATAGAAACCATCCAGAACACGCTGGAAAGCGCCGGATTGGAAGCGCATATTGTCTATTCCAACGGCCGTCACCTGGACATCCTACCCAAATGGGCCAACAAGGGCAACGCCCTGCGCTGGCTGCTGCAACAGTTGTCCATCCCCACCGGCCAACTACTCGTCGCCGGTGACAGCGGCAACGACAGCGCCATGTTCAGCCTGAAAGGGGTACGGGGCATCATCCCCGGCAATGCCCAACCCGAACTGTTGGAACTGGTTCACGGCCGTGATCTCTACATCGCCCCGCCCCATCAGGTTTGCGCCCATGCCGTTTTGGCCGGATTACAACATTACCGTATTATCCAGACCATTGACCAGGACGAGCAATCATCTGCCCCAAACGAACTCTATGACACCATTCGCACCTCCGGCGGCGACGAGATCGAGCACCTGACCTCAGAACAACTTGCCTTCATCCGCCAGGGCTACCACAAAGCCATTGAAGCCCTCAAACGCAACATCACCCCCCAGGGCTTCTCTGCCTGTTCCCTGACCGACAACGAAGTCACCGGCACCGATGAAAATTACCGCAGCGTCTGGGCGCGTGATGGCGCGATTACCATTCTCGGTTCTTTACCCTTACAAAGCCAGGATGACGCCATTCACCAATGCCAGCGCCAGACCTTTGTCACCTTGCTGGAAAACATCTCCCCCAACGGGCAGATACCGGCCAACGTCAGCATAGACAGTCTGCGTCCCGATTACTCCGGTGTGGGCGGCATCGCCTCAGTAGACAGCGGCATGTGGCTTATCATTGCCTTCAACGCCTATGTGCAGCAGACCCGCGACCACGACTTTTTGCGCCGTTACCTGGGCCACTTGCAACGGACAATGGACTGGCTCAGCGCCCATGACAGCAACAACGACGCCCTGTTAGAAATCCCCGAAGCCGGTGACTGGACGGACCTGTTCGGCCGTAGCTACAACGTCCTGTACGATGAAGTACTCTGGTATCGCTGCAACATCAGCTTCGGTCGGCTGCTGCAAATGTCTGGCGACGAACAGCGCGCCGGTGATTATTTGCGCTGGGCCAGAGTGATCAAACGAGAAATCATGGACAACTTCTGGCCCACCACCCGACCAAAAACCGATCAGCCCATCTCATTTGCCGAAAATCAATTCTCTCTGGGTGACGCCCGCTACCTCATTGCCCAGATCACACCCTTTGACTTTAGCTGGCGCTGCGACACCCTCGGTAACATATTAGCTTTCCTTTATGATGTGGTTGACGCTTCTTATGCCAGCCAGACCTTTCGCTTTTTGTGGGGTGTAGGCGTCAACGAACCATTCCCCATTGCCAATCTCTACCCGGTAGTCACGGCCGGTGATAAAGATTGGCGCACTTACTACACCGTCAACCTGCTCAATTTACCCCATCATTACCACAACGGCGGTATCTGGCCTTTTGTCGGTGGCCATTGGGTGCGTTTCCTCAACAAATTAGGCCTGCGTGACCTGGCGCTGCAAGAGTTGTATCGCCTGGCCGAGTTGAACAAATTGGGTATCTTCCACGAATGGGAGTTTAACGAATGGGTGCATGGCACAACCGGTCGGCCGATGGGGAAGGGGTATCAGGCGTGGTCGGCTTCCGAATTCATTCGCGCCTGTCACGATTTGCACGTTGTGGCCTGAACGTTCAGACCTGACAGGTTTTTCAAACCTGTCAGGTCTCCAAAATTAAGGAAAATTTACGATGATGGACTTGTTAGATACAGGTGTGAACAACATCCTGATGATTTCACTGCACGGTTATGTGGCCGCCGAACCGGAATTGGGCAAACCTGATACCGGCGGGCAGGTCGTTTATGTGTTGGAGTTAGCCAAGCGATTCAGCCGCCTGGGGCGGCGGGTTGATCTGGTTACGCGCCGTTTTGAAGATCAGCCGGAAATTGATGAGATCAACAACAATTTGCGCGTCTGGCGCATTCCCTTTGGCGGCAAGCAGTTTATCCGCAAAGAAGATATGCACGATCATATGGGCGATTTTGTCACCAATCTGTTGTCGGCCATTCGCGCCAGCAGCACACGGTATGACATTGTGTATACCCACTATTGGGATGCCGGCTGGGCCGGGCAAAAAATCGCCGAAGAATTAGAAATCCCCCACGTTCATACACCGCATTCTTTAGGCGCGTGGAAACAGGAATCAATGGGCGCTGATATGAGCATGGCCGAAATGGAGACGGTCTACCGCTTTGAAGAGCGCATCCGTAAAGAGTTTCTTGTTTATCAGATGTGCGATCATGTCATTGCCACCACTGAACCGCAGGCGGAATTGCTCAAGGAACAGTACGATTTGCTGGCGAATCGGGTGACGGTGGTGCCGCCGGGGATGGACGAGGAGCGTTTTTCGCCAGTGCGCCAGGCAGACATCCAGGCGATTCGCCAGAAACATGGGCTGCGTGAGCATGATGTGTTGACGCTGGGCCGTATGGCGCATAACAAGGGGTATGATTTGCTCATTCGCGCTTTGCCCACGTTGTTTGAATTGGTGCCTACTGCACGTTTAATCGCCGCCGTGGGTGGGGAAGATTCGGCGCAGGATAATGCCGGAGTTGCCACATTGCAGGAGTTGGCCGCCAAACTGGATGTGGCCGACAAGATTAAATGGGTGCAGTATGTGGCGGATGAAGATTTGGCGGATTATTACCGGGCAACGGCCGTGTTCTCGATGTCGTCGCGCTATGAACCCTTTGGCATGGTGGCTATTGAGGCCATGGCCTGTGGCACACCGGCGGTGATCACGGTGCATGGCGGGCTGTATGAACTGGTGAACTTTGGCAAACAGGCGCTCTATGCTGACCCCACACGGCCGTTGGAATATGGTACGATGTTGGCTTTTCCCATGTTGTATCCCGATCTGGCGCATCAGCTTTCGGTGGAAGGGGCGCGTTTTGCCCGGCGCAACTTTGGTTGGACGGGCATTGCCAAAAAGAGCCTGGCGATTTTCCAGTCTGTGGCCCAGCGCAGTTCGGGGGAGATAGTTTAGGGGTAACTCTTGGTGTAAAATATGGCTAGCTGCTAATAGTTTTTTTCAGGAGATGGGTTATGACTGTGCAAATAAAGCGCCATTTGATCAGTGTTGAACGGTACGATCAAATGATTGCTGCCGGCATCATTCAAGAAGATGAACGTCTGGAATTGTTAGGGGGGGAAATCATCGAAATGAGTCCAATTGGTATTCCTCATGCGGCTTGTGTCAAACGATTGAATAGATTCTTCAACAGAAAATTGGGGAATCAGGCGATCATCGGCGTACAAGACCCAATTCATATTGACCAATACTCTGAGCCACAACCCGATATTGTGGTACTGCACCTACGAGATGATTTTTATGCCGGCGGCCATCCAGAACCAGAAGATATTCTGTTACTGGTCGAAGTAGCCGACACGTCGTTAGCCTATGACCGGGAGGAAAAACTGCCGCGTTATGCGCAAGCCGGTATTGTTGAGGTATGGATTGTTAATTTGATTGAACAGCAGGTTGAGGTGTATCTACGGCCGTCGCCCATGGGCTACCAACAGAGGTCAATTTTTAACGGCAAACAGAGCGTGGCGCCCGTTGCTTTTCCGCAATTTACGCTGAAAGTGGGCCAGATTCTTGGTTAACAGCAATTCGAAATATAAAATCGCGGCTACAGAGGGCAAAGCCCACCTGCGTGGGCTGTACGACAGTCGGCGAAGGCCGACTTTGCCCTTTGTTGGTGCAGATTTATCTGCCGCCGCAAACCAAATTTCGAATTGCTGCTTGGTTAAAGGCAGGTTTGACAGGGGTACGGCCGTTTGTTAGAATCCACCAGCAATCGTGAGATTGCCCCGTTCGTCTAGCGGCCCAGGACGTAGCCCTCTCAAGGCTAAAACAGGGGTTCGATTCCCCTACGGGGCACACAAAGCTCCACCGAAAAACCGGTGGAGCTTTTTTGTAGGTTTGTGAGCTTCATGCGCTAACCAGGATACGACTTACCCGCTCACTGGACAAAAACAAATCAACGGCCGTTGTAATCCTCACAGCCTCTACACTCTCAACCAGCACAGCCATCTCCTGGTTCGTCAGCTATCCAAGTCGTGAGAGATGAGAAGAACCAACCACCGCCTTTTGCCGATCTACTATCGTAGTCTGAGATTTCTTTTTTCAAACCGACAAACCGCGTTCCAATTTTTCAAGCAACTGCCGCGTGGTTTCGATTTCGGGGGGGATATTCAGGCGTTCAAACTGGCGTAAGGCCTGGCTGATGGTTTGCACGGCCGTTTCCCGTTCCCCCTTTTCCGCCAACACCTCACCCAACAAGCGTAAGGCATATGCCTCCATAAAACTGTCTAAATTGTTCGCCGCCACCTGTTGCGCCTGCTGCAAATATACTTCAGCGTCAGCCAGATTGTGCTGTGCCCGGCGCACCAGCCCCAATGTGTACAACGCATACGGGTAGCTGTTTGGCTCCTCCATTGCCAATGTCTTGTGCGCATACAGTTCCGCCCGCTCCAGGTTGCCGGTAGCAAAATAAGATTCAGCCAGATTCGCCGTGGTCACACTGGCATAATAGGGGATTTTAGCCCGCTCAAAAAATGGCAGTGACTTTTCCCCAATGGCAATCATCTGTTCGTATTCACCGGCCTGGAAATGAATGCCCGCTAATGAACTGCTGGCTTTCTCCCAACTAAGCCGGTCGCCTATCCGTTCGTAATAATCGAGCGCGGCCTGCAAATGGAGTCGGGCTTCTTCCAACTTCGTCTGGCGCATCAACACATTGGCCAGGTCACGGTTTGTCTGGGCCATACCAGCCTCATAATTGATGCTTCGCGCCAGGGCCAGTGCTTTATGATAAGCCAGATAGGCCTCATCAAAGTTGCCTTGCTGTTCCTGAATCAGCCCTTGCAAATGTTCGGCTATGTACTGCGCCTGCCGCACCTCTTGAATGGCTGCCGGCATTTGCCACTGTTGAATGTAGATGAGCGCCCGCTGCTGGCGGAAGCGCACCATCTGTTCCATCAGACGCGCCAACATAGCCAGCCCGTCTTCTAACTTTTCCAAAGCGGTTTCTGGCTGCCCCAGGGCATTCAGGAAATTACCGCGCAAAAGTTGAGCTTGCCCGGCCGTTTCACTATCGCGTGCCCATTTCACCATATCCAACACGGCCAGACCTTGCGCCGCATCACCGGCCAATTGGTGTAGTTCCGCCTGAAGCAAAGCCAATGCCTGCGCTTCCGCTTCCGGCAGGCGGCGCGGTGAAAGCTGTTCAAAAATGGCGAGAGCGGCCCCGGCCTGCCCGCGTTTGATCTCTTGCTGGCGAACGGGATACCACATCTGCACGGCCGTTGCCGGTTCACCTCCCTGGGCAAAATGGTAAGCGGCAGCCGTATACTCGCCGCGTTCGGCGCGAATGGCAGCCGCGGCCAGGTGCGCCTGTTCGCGGCTGGCGGCGGGCAAATGGGTATGGTCGGCCAGCAGCAGATCACGAATGATGGGCAGCAGCGCCACCGCCCCCTGACCGTCCCGTTGCAGCAGGTGGCGGGTGGTGAGGCTGTCCAGCACGGCCGTTGCCTCCGCAAAGGCATCTTCCGGGGCCGGGCTGCGGAAAACGGCCAGCCACTGCAAAACAGCGCGCTCCTCCGGTGCGAGTGCCTGCCATAAGCGGGCAAAAAGGGTCTGGAAGACGGCCGTGCCCGGTAAAGTGTCTAACACGGCCGTCAGGCTGGTTTCCTCCTGCTGGCAGATGGCCGCACACAGCCAGATCATCCGCGCATTGCCATCGGTGTAGGTGTGCAGCCGTTCTGTTTCTTCTGGTCGGTAGGGGACGCCGTTCTGATGCAGCAGCTTTTGGGTTTGCGCCAGCGTCAGCCCGGCCAGCGCCAGGTGTTCGTCGGCCAGCAGGCTGACCCTCTGCCCCACCAGCAGCAGCGGCGTCAACCCGCGCAACCCATCCATAAAGGAGAGTAATTGTCGCTGTGCCACCGTCATTTTCTCCGGGTCGGCCGTCAGATGATCACATTCATCCAGGCAGAGCAGCGGCTGCGGATTCATCGCCAGCAAATCGCCCCGCGCCTGCTCTAAGGCCACCGGCAGGCTGCTTAGTTTGCCGCCGTCGGCTACCAGTTGCAGCCATAACCCGGAAGCGCCCTGCTGGTGCAAAAAGTAGCCTAACGAAAAGAGAAAACTGCTCAGTTGATCATTCAGGGTAGGGCGCAAAGTAAACCAGAAGACGGGCTGAGTATGCCACTGATTTGTGAGCGCCGCCGCCAACGCTGTTTTGCCCACACCGCCCATGCCGGTGATGGCAATGGTCTGGTTTGCCTGTAGGCGGGGCAGGCAGCGGGCAATGAGATGGTCGCGGCCGATCAGATGGCCGCTGAATTGGGGTGGTTGTTCCAAGCGCAGCGTGGGTTGCAGCCGACGAATGATCGCCTCGCCTAGCGCTTCGCGGGCGGCCTTGAGGTGGTTGAAATAGGGACCGCGCCCCACGCCCAGGTAATCACGAATGGCCTGTTCACTGTCGGCGGAGGGGTATGCCCGTGAACGGAAAAAACGGCGCAGGTAGCGCAGTTCCAGCAGGAAGAAGTAGTACTGGTTGCCTTTGTTGCCCTGTTCCTGGCGGGCGTTTTGCACGGCCGTTTCCAGTTCATCGCGTGTTTGCGGCAGCGGGCCGTCCCACAAACTATCAGTGGCGGCGTGAATGACCTGCTGCAATACCTGTCCCCGGCCCACGGCCGTGTCTGCCTCCAATACGCCCTGCAACGCCGACCCCAAAAAGTAAGGCGCGGCCAGGGGTGAGTTTTCACCCAGCCATTGCGCGTCGTGAAAATTGTTGAGCGCCAGCCGCAACTGCTCAAAAAATAACCCTGTAGAATCGGATTGTGTACTCATTGACTGCAAACGCGGACAAAAACTGCAAAAATCGGGACAGTTTGGTCAGCGTATTCCTTATAATGTGCGCTGTTCGCTGCATGATACCATGTATTTATTCTGACAAGGAGAGATTTTGTATGAACGGAAAACGGTTTGGCATACACTTTGTAGTTTTATTGGCAGTTTTAATAGGTTTCACTTTGTTCTTAGGGGTTCAGGCAGCGGGGGCAACACCAATACGATGGGCCAGATGGTGGACGAACACCTCTTTCCCCAATGATGCGATGGATACGGATCTGGTGATCCAGTTGGGGTACACCACGCAAAACGGCCAGAATGTGATTACACAGCAACAGAGTTTTAATGTGAGCTGCACGGCCGTTGGCAATCCGGTTATCCTGAGCGGCAAAGCGACCTTTGACGGCAGCAGCTATTTTTCCTGCGCGCTGCCCAATATCCGTGACCTGGTGTATGGCATGTCGAATGGCACCTTATGGATTGGGGATAGTTGCGCGGCCAAACGGCCGGCTTTGACAGGCATCTTAACCATTGATGGTACGCCCAACAACCTGGCGGGTGATAATCCCCTCTTTTACCGGGAGGATATTCAATTCAGCCTGCCACTGAAAGTATCTACCCAGGAGGCGAAGGTGGTGACGGCCTTTGACGGTGTGGGCGCAGTCAGTGATGGGTTTGCCATTAGCGCGGGGAATCAGGCGGTTACGGCCGTGTACGTTAGAACCAATCCTGGCGTCTTTGCTCCCACCTTCACGGTAGACAGTCTGAGCCTGGTTTCTACCCCATCCACCGTCAACGGGCCGTTTTGGCTCACCAACCTGGATACCACCATCTACATCGGTTATTCCCCGGTCAGCGGCAAATACTTTGAAGGCACGCTCTCCTCTTTGCTGGTTGACCCCGTTTGTGTGGGCACCGGGTAATGATTGCATCTTAAAGACATCCGATTTCTCCAAGAAACCAGATGTCTCGCCAACAAGTAAAAGCCGGATGCCAGAAACGCATCCGGCTTTTTTTGTGCCTCCCCCCAATCAGGACAGATTCACCAAATAACAGGACAGATCAGTGCGAGTGGGTCATTATGCTACGGCCGTAAACCAATTTTTGACGATGGAGGCATCAATACGAGTATGAAACAATTAGTGATAATTTCGATGGCGTTCTTGCTGCTGATTGGCGGCTGGACAGTGACACGGGCGATGATCCCCACCGGCATCACCGTGACGGTAGACCGGACGACCGATGCCAGCGATATGAATCCGGGAGATGGCATTTGTGATGTGTCTGTGAATGCTGGCGATCAATGTAGTTTACGGGCAGCCATCGAAGAACTGAACGCCCTCGGCCCGGACGTGACGCCGCACCGCATTGAGTTTAACATAGCCGGAACCGGCCCATTTACCATTACACCCGGTTCAGCGCTACCAGCCATTACCGTGCCCCTGGAAATTGATGGCGAGACTCAGTCAGGAGCAGGTTGCCCGACAACCGGCTCCCCGGCCAATCTTCTGGTCGTGCTGGATGGCAGCAGCGCCGGAACCGATGTTCATGGTCTGATCTTGGAAGCAGGTAGTGAAGGCAGCATGGTGCGTGGACTGGTGATTGGGAACTTCGCCCGTGATGGCCTTCGCATCCTCAGTGGCAACAATCGTATTCGCTGTAACCATCTGGGGCTTGGCTTTGATGGTGTGACGGCGATGGCCAATGATTGGAATGGAGTTTCAGTTTATGGTGATGACAACACGGTTGGCGGGTTGCTTGCCGGGCAGCGTAATGTGATTTCCGGCAATGGCATGATAGGAATTCGCGCAGAAGCGGAAAACATTGTCATTCGCAATAACTTCATTGGCGCTACGGCTGATGGATTGAGCGCATTACCCAATGACGATGGCATTTATGTATCGGGCAATAACAATATCATCGGTGGCAACATAGCCTCAGCGCGGAATGTGATTGGCGGTAATACCGGGTTTGGTATTCGCGTCAATAACGGCGATAACAATCTGATTCAGGGAAACTATATTGGCGTAGCCCGCGACGGGGTAACGCCCCTGCCCAATCTCTTTTCGGATGGGGTGGAACTGCTGGGGGGAGCGATTGGTAATGTGGTGGGCGGCACGGCCGTTGGTGAAGCCAATATCATCGCCCATAACGGCGGTTATGGGGTGCTGCTAGATAACAACGTTGGTGGTATGCCCAGCCAAAACAGCATCCGGGGCAATGCCATCTACAATAATCTCGAGCTGGGCATTGACCTGGGTGGTGATGGCGTAGATGTGAACGATCCCGGTGATGGTGACACTGGCGAGAATGAACGCCAGAATTACCCGGTCTTGTCATTACCGCCGGGCAGCCTGATCCTGACCGGGGCGCTGGAAAGCCAGCCCAATACACAATACACAGTGGATGTCTACCGCAGCGATAGTTGTGATCCCTCCGGGTATGGCGAAGGGCAGGAATATTTGGGCGGCGGCCTTCTGACCACCGATGCTTCTGGTTACGGCGAGGCATTCGCCAACCTGACCGGGTTAGTATCGCCGGGTGATAGCATCACGGCCGTAGCCACCGACCCCAACGGCAACAGTTCCGAGTTTTCCGCCTGCGTCACCGTCACCTTGCCACCCACGCCGACGCCAACGCCCACCCAAACCGCTACACCCGGCCCATCCCCCACACCAGGGCCTTCACCCACACCAGGGCCTTCACCTACGCCGGGGCCATCACCTACGCCCACTGGCACACCCGTCATTGACCCCACTCCTGTGCCCGGCGACTTTTTCATCTACCTGCCCATCATTGTGCGTTGAAAGGAGCCAACGTGATGCGTGGCCCGTTTTGTGGCTATCTATGAAAGAGGCCGGATGCAAACGCATCCGGCTTTTTTGTTGTAACCGTTCAGACCTGACAGGTTTTTTACTCGTTCAACTTGAAGCTTTGCAGGCCAAAAACCTGTCAGGTCTCCAGAGGGACTGAACGCTTACTTTTTGTTTCTGAAAACAGGACAAATCCCCCTATTACCGGGACAAATCAAACGCCTGATTTTCTTATATTAGACCCTAAGGGTTTTCCGAAACCCTTAGGGTCTTTGAGGAATGAGAAAAGAGGCTAAAGATGAAGTTACCATATTTAGGCGCACATAATCCGATGTTAACGCAACTACAACAACGGTATGCCGGGCAAGGTTCTGGCGTTTACCCGCCAGCATCCTCGCCGGGCACGGCCGTGGGCAGCACCCGGTTTACCTTTCAGCGAGCGGTACCATCACTCCTCAAAAGCGCGGACTGGCTGCTGCAACCATTACAGAAAGGAAATGCGGCCTTGACTTATGAAGCCTATCTCACCAACCCGGATGCGCCGATACATACCAACGGCCGTAACGCCACCGGCGAACCGTACACCTGGCGCGACCACATGAATCGAGTGGAAAAAGCCGAACAAGAACACCACAACCATAAAAAATTTTCCTTTGCCGTCCTCACCGCTACCCAAAATAAATGCCTGGGCTGCATCCATCTCACGCCACTACGGCCCTTCCTCACCCGCTACCATGTACCCGACAACTTGCTCACCACCCTCGGCGAAAACAGCGCCATGATCCTGTTCTGGCTGGGCCGGGCGCCCCGTGAGCAGCCCTTTGTCTACCAGATCATCCAGGCGCTGCACCAATGGCTGAAGCACGATTGGGAACTGGACGAGCATCTCTTTCGCGTTCACCCGGCGGATGTCACGGCCGTAAACGCTCTGCAATCCGCCGGTTTACATCTGCGCTTTTCGTTGGACGTGGCCGTCACACCAACACAATACGCCTTTTATGGCGACTGATTAAAGCAAGCAATTACTCAATTACTTAACAGGAGACACCAATCATGAAGACCCATCTATTTTTACTGATCTTATTGGCATTCACGGCCGTGCTCGCCGCTTGTGGCGACAATACCCCACCCGTTGCCGTCACCGTGGGTGAAATTTGCCAGCAAGAATCCGGCACGAGAATAGTCGCCGAGGGCCAACTGGCATTGCCCAGCGCCCTCATCTGCGAAGGCGGTCAGTGCAAGATCAACTTTTATGACGATACCGGCAGTATCCTGGTTGAATTAGTCACAACGGAAAACCCTGGCAGCAATAACCTCAAACTACCGCCCAACCAATACAGCGCCGCCGATATCAGCTTTGTCCTGGCCGATGGCGCGCCGGGTGACGCTTCCACCAGAGTCAAAATTACCGGCCCCGTGCGCCGCCCCTCCGAATTTAGCTGTTATCTGGATGCCCATGCAGTGGAACGGCCGTAACGTTCAAACAGGTGTGACGCACTTCCCAAGTGTGTCGCACCTCTGGAGGAAACCATGACCACCTTACCCGAATTACAAAACGTGGCGCCCAAAGTTTTGCACCTGCTGTTGATTGTGGCAGCGGTCACGGCCGTCGCCATTGCCGATGTCTGCCTCAAAAAAGCAGCGGCCGATGGCAGTTGGCTGCTGACCCTCAAAAGCCCCTGGATGGTCGGCGCAGTCCTGCTCTACTTCTTTCAAATCATCTTCTTCACCCACCTGTTTAGAAGCGGCAAAGAGCTAAGCGTCATTGGCAACATGCAAACCATTCTCTATGCCCTGATCATCCTGGGCGCAGGTATCTTCTTGTTTCAAGAATCCCTGAGCAAATTGCAACTGACCGGCGTTTTGTTGGCGCTCGCTGGTGTCATCCTGATCAACGTCAAATAAACAAGACCTGACAGGTTTCCCAATCCTGTCAGGTCTTTGAGGAGTCATATGAACCTCAACCACATCAACTATCCCACCCCCTTTCTGTTGGTAGACCTGGACAAAGCCCGGCAGAAATATCGGATGCTGCGCGCCGCCCTGCCCGACGCCGACATCTTCTACGCCATGAAGCCCAATCCCGAATCCCGCATCATCGCCGCCCTGCTGGACGAAGGCTGCGGCGTGGAAGTGGCTTCCCAGGCGGAACTATGCCAGGTGTTGTCATTGGGCGCACGGCCGTCGCAAATCATTACCTCCAACCCCGTCAAAGCGCCGTCATTTTTACACGCCCTGCACACGCACGGCGTCAACTGCATGGCTTTCGACGCCCCCGTCGAAGTGGACAAAATCGCCCACTACGCCCCCGGCAGCCACGTTTACCTGCGCCTGAAAACGGACAACACCGGTTCCGAATGGTCCCTCTCCGACAAATTTGGCGTAGACGCCGCCGAAGCCCCCGACCTGCTGCATTATGCCGCCGACAAAGGGCTGCATCCCTTTGGCCTCACCTTTCACGTCGGCAGCCAATGTGTGAATCCGCAAAATTGGGCCACCGCCTTGCAAACCTGCGCCCAGGTCATCGAGCAAGTCGCTAGTGAAATCCCTATCGAAGTGATCAACCTCGGCGGCGGTTTGCCGGTGCCCTACGGCCGTCCTATCCCCACTCTCCACGAAATTACCGACATCATCAACGAGGCCCGCTACCGGCTGTTTCACAACCAGATTCGCTACCAGATTGAACCGGGGCGATTCCTGGTGGGGGACACGGCCGTGCTCGCGGCCAGCGTTATCGGCAAAGCCAGGCGCAGCACCGCCGACTGGCTCTATCTGGATGTGGGCATTTACAACGGCCTGTTCGACACCATTGAACAATTTGCCTACCAGCTTGATTTCGATGTGGAACCGGGCCGTCCCCAAACCCACTTCACCATCGCCGGCCCCAGCTGTGACAGCATGGACAAACTGTTTACCAATCACCCCATCCCCGACCTGCAAGTCGGCGAGCGGCTCTATGTGCGCAACGCGGGCGCGTACACTACCGCCATCGCCGGGCACTTCAACGGCTTCCCGCCCCCCGCCGTCATTTACACAGACGATTTTTCGTTACACACCGATGAACAAAAAGAAGGTCAACTTTTCCCAAAAGTTGAACTTCTGAAAACGGTATAGTCACCGGTGTACTGGAGACATTACGACATGAAAACTAAAACCTGGTTACACCCATTCACATCCATTATCATCACATTGTCCTTATTACTACAATTCATCGCCCCGGCCGTTACCCCCCTCCACGCCACCGCCAACGAGGCAAACACGGCCGTCACCCCATCACCTGCTCACCTGCTCACCCCGGCGTCCTCACTGCCTTCACCTGCTCACCCCCTCTCCCTCAGCCGTGTGCAATCCGCCACCACTGCCGGCAGCACCATCGTCATCAGCTACACCATGAGCAACAACCTGCCCGCCACCTTGCAACCGGACATCCCGGAGACGACGCCCCTCACCGATACGGTGGAATTGTTGGCCGCCTACGACCTCGGCGACGACATGAATACCCTGGCCGACCCGGAACTGCAACTGACGCTGACCAATGGCACACTGGTAGACGCTAACGGCGGTGTGGTCAACGGCAGCACCATCACCTGGCAACTGCCCAACCTGCTGCCCCAGGCCAGCCATATTGTCACCGTCACCATTGCCGCCCCGCCCACTGCGTCCAATTTTGTGGAACTGGACAATGGCGCCACAGCCACCGGCATATTGTGGGGCGAAGAGGTTTCCGCTGCCGCACGGCCGTCTACCATCATCCCCACCGCCGTCAGCGCCACCTTCACCCAGCCCACCCTCGACGCCGACAGCCACGACAGCGACATGCTCTGGGCCACGGCCGTGTACACCCAAGACCCCCTCACCTCTTTTTATCAGGTGCGCGGCTTCTCTTATGATCCCTACAAAGGCTCCCTGCGCGGCACACGCGGTACGCTCTGGGGCGAAGCGGGCAACAGCCTGGACCAATCCAGCCTGCTCATCGCCATGCTCCGTAGTGCGGGCATCCCGGCCCGCTACCGCCACGGCAGCCTGAACACCGCCAACGCCCAACTGCTCATCGCCAGCATGTTCCCGCCCACGCAAGGATTGGCCGGTTCCCTACCCGCCACCGAACCCACCGCCGACCCGCTCAACGACCCGGCGCTGTTAGCCATCGTGCAAGACCACTGGTGGGTAGATGCCTACCTGCCCGGCCAGGGCTGGACCAACCTCGACCCCTCCTTCCCCGCCGCCCAACCCGGCGACATTTTCGCCACCCCCGGCAGCAACGACCACATCGCGGCCATCCCGGACAGCCTGCGCCACAAAGTCGCCTTCAGCCTGGAAGTGGAGCAGTACCAGACCTTCCCCGTGGGCGGTACCAATCTGACCACCTTCGTGCCGCTCACCGCCACCTACCGCACCGCCCAACTGGCCAGCAAAGCCCTCATCCTCGGCCATCTGGTGGACTCGAATGTGCCGGGCGGCATGGTCTTTGGCACGGTGCAGCACACCTACACCCCCTACCTGGGCGTCAATGGCGCTGACCTGGTGACAACCGGCGAGCCGTTCACCGATCTGCTCACCAATTTCCCTCTGGCGACCACCTTCACCACCGCCGAATGGCTCACCTTCACCCTCACCGACCCGGACGGGAATACACAAACCTTCACCCGCCCCGTCAAAGATTTGATCGGCCCCGGTGTGCGTCTGCTCGGCGGCAATCCCAACATCTCCCCATCTGACGACAATGCCCCGTTCATCAGCTTTGCCGATTCCTTTTCGGCCGTCTTTCTGCCCAACCATCTGCGCAACAACGCCTTTGCCCAACGCCAGCAAACCACCTTACAGCAAAAGATGTTCACGCTGGCAACGGCCGTAGACGCCCTGCCCCGCGAAGACCTCACCGCCCCGGCAGTGCAAGACCAGGTGGGGGACACGGCCGTCCTCATCGAACAAACCCGCGCCCTCCTCTACAGCCTCTCCGGGCTGGCCTTCGCCCGCCAGGCTGACCCCGCCGCCGATGATCTGCAAACAAACCTGGGCGTGAAGTTGTTCTATAACCAGCCACGCATCATCATCATGCAGGGTGTGAGTGTGCAAGACGCCGCCACCCGTTCCGTAGATTTGCGCAACACCAATGCCGCCGTGATTGTGGCTCCGGGACGGCCGTTGGCTGCCGCCCGTACTGCCCAATGGGTCAAAGCCGTGGCCGAATCCTACTTTGAAGGGGACGCGCTGCGCCACCCGCTCGGCGAGACCCCCGTCACCACCGCCCGCATCTTCGACGAAGCCCAGGCCCAGGGCATCGGTTTCGTCCACGTCAAACCGAACCAGTTAGACTTGCTCGATCTCTACCTGCCCGACCCCAACAGCTACGGCTACGCCGCCGCCGCCCTTATTGCTGGCAAAGAAGTCCTCATCCCGCAAGCGCCTGTCCTGATTGATGGCGAACCCCGTTTGGGCTGGTGGGAGATTGATCCGGTGACGGGCACGGCCGTGAGCGTCCTGGACGACGGTACACACGGCGCTTTGATTGAGTATGCCCAGATGATCGCCGAGATCGCCTGGGAAGTGTGGAGCACCTGGGACGACTTCGGCGAATCCGTACATCAGTTGTGGTTTGACTGTATCGTGGATAACGTAGTGCCCGCCCTGCAAGGCGACCCCGGCGCCGGTTCTGGCGCAGCCTGCCTGGATGATTGGGAACCGCCCGGTGGCCCACTTGCGCCCAACCGTGTGGTCAATAACACTGCACCCTGGTATTACCTGTCCGCCCCGCTTTGCCCCGTTGACAACTGCGGCCTTGAGCAATACCTGATCGCTGGTTACGACCACGCGGCTATACCACTGCCGCAGATGCCCTTTGGCTATCTGGCAGACCGATTAACGCCCACAGAGTATGCCGGGCAGATGATTCCTGTCACGGGTAGTGGGGGTACGCCAGCTTTCACGCTGACCGCGTCTGGCGCAGGCACGGCCGTACCCCTCTCGGTTTACGCGCTGGACATCAACGCCCAGGCCAACTTCAACGGGCAGTTGGATGTGTGGACATACGTGCCCGCCGGCTGGAGCGTGGGCTTCACGGACACGGACATCGTGCAAATTGTGGCCCCGGCGGGCACGGCCGTTGGCGACTACACCATCACCATCGTCGGTCAATCCCGCCAAAACCGCGCCCTCATCGAAACGATTGAACACACCATCACCGTGCCCACGCAGCAGGCCCTTGACCTGAGCTACACGGTGGAAGAAAACATCACCATCCCGGTTGTAGCTGGCAGCACGGCCGTGTCCAACGAAACCAACGACGGCGAAGGCGAAATGCCCAATTCCGCCTTCCGCCTCACTTTGCACAACCAGAGCAGCGTCACCAAAACCATCAGCCTGAACGCCACCGGCGCACCCGCCGGTTGGGTGGTCTTGAACGGCCAGGAGCAAACGACAACGGCCGTCACCCTGCCCCCCTTCCACCGCACCCATGTCGGCCTGTACGTTGCGCCCCCCACACGGCCGTCGCCTGGAACCAGCTTCACCCTCAACGTCACCGCCAGCGACGGCGGCAGCCTGAACGACAGCGTAACCATCCCCTGGACAATGCCCGGCCAGGCGCACAACCATCTGCTCATCAGCCCGCCCGTCCTCTACATGACGGCCAACAGCAGCAGCCAGCCCATTGAATTGAGCATGGGCAACGTCGGCAACGCTTCCGGCAGCTTCCCCATCACCCCCACCGTGCCCGTCCCCGGCTGGTCAATCGCCAATCTCCAATCTCCTATCTCTCTGAGCGTGGATGAGACGAACGAGCAGACCCTTACCCTCAACGTCACCACCGCCGAAGTCGGCCGCCGTTACCCGCTCTGGTTCGCTTCCTCCGCGCCGGGCAGTTATACCCAATACGCGCAAGCCGAAGTGCAAATCGTCAGCCCGCTCACCGGGCCGGTGTATGAGGCGGCCGATAGCTGCACTCTGGGCAGCCAGGCGCTTGCCGGCGCGTTGCAATCACTGGCGCTGGCGATGAGTACGTTGGAAGCCAGTTGCGCCGATGGTAGCTGTGACCTGGCGCAGCGTGACGCCACGGTTGCCGCCGGGCAAACTGTGGTCAACTATGCCCACGCCGCCAGCACCCTGCTCACGGCCGTAGACGACATCGAAACGGCCGTGACCACCCTATCCACCCACACCACCGCCACCGACATCCTGGCCGACCTGGGCGACATCAGCACGGCCGTGTCCAACCTCAGCGCCGAACTATGCGCCATCGAAGCATACTTACCCGACGCCCGCTTCACCCCCTACCTGGATGCCATCCTCCTCGGCGACACGGCCACGCTCACCCTCACCGTGCAAAACATGGGCAATCTGGCCGCCACCTACGCCGTCACCGTCACCACCCCCAGCGGCGACCAGACCTTCAACCCCACGCTTGATCCCGGCGACACGGCGGTGCTGCCCATCCACACCACCCCCGCCAGCCTGGGCAGCTATGACCTCACCGCCACCGTCGTAGCCGAGGATTCTATCCTCGCCACCGACACGGCCGTCGCCCGCCTCAACGTGGTAGACAAGTTTGTGCAGGTCACGGCCGTGAGCGCCAATCCCCCCTTCGTCGAAACCGGCGCCAGCAGCACCGACCTCTCCGTCACCGTCGCCAACGTGGCCGGCATCCGGCAAGACCTCATCGCCCACACCGAAATCCTGGCCCCCGGCGGCAGCGTGCAGTGGAACGATGACATCCCCGTCACCCTGCTCATCGGCAACCCCCGCGCCTACGATCTCGCCACCGTCAACACCTCTGGCTGGGCCGCGGGTGTGTATACGATCACCGTTGATCTACAAACCCCGGTGTACGGGCGAGGCAGTTGGGAAACCACGTTGTCTTGTACCCAAAACTCCATCCCCAACTGCCTCGCCCCTACGGATACCATTCCCGACGGCTCCGGCATTGGCTATCTCGGTGTGGGGCAGGGTTTGGGCGTCGCCCACAGCGTCAACCCCCTCATCGTGCCCACCGGCGACGTGACCGTCACCACCACCATCACCACCGAACTGCTCGGCGAAACCATCCTGCCGCCTGCCAACACACAGACGCTGGTTGATTGGGCGGAACGGCCGTTGCTGAGTGGGCAGTTAGCAGTGAGCAGTGAACAGTCAACAGTGAGCAGTGAACAGTCGTTGCTTGGGGGACGGTTCGCATCTGTGACTGTGGCCGAACCCGAACCGATGACCGATTACCGATTACCGATTACCGATTACGGGCCACAGATAACGGATAACGATTCACGGCTCACCCCCTCACCCCCTCACCTGCTCACCCCCTCAACAACATGGGCCATCACCCGTACCGAAAACAGCGATGCCGCCATCACCTACACCGGTACCTGGGCCAGTTTTAATGATATCATCCCCAGCGGTGGCAGCTACCATCGCTCCGCCACCGCCGGGCATACCGCCAGCCTCACCTTCAGCGGTACCTGGGTCGCCGTCGGCTTCTTCACCTCCGGGCAGAGCGGCTACGCCGAAATCCTCATAGACGGTATCAGCCAGGGCACAGTAGACCTGTACAGCCGCTACGCCGACGTGAAGCGCGTCACCATTGACGGCCTGGCCGACACCGCCCACACCATTACCGTCAGCGTCACCGGCACGCAAAACCCATTCAGCAACGGCACCCGCGTCGGCCTGGACTACTTCGACACCTGGGACGGCACCGACATGCCCGACGGCGCTTACGAACAAGACCACGTGCGCGTCTGGCGCAGCAGCAGTTGGACAAACCAAAATGACGCCAACGCCAGCGGCGGCAGCTATTATCGCAACGGCCAGAGCGCCTGGTTCCCCTTCACCGGCGACTCGATCACTTTCCAGGCCATGATCTACGGCAGCTCCGAAAAAATCGCCCTCTACACCGACGACGACTTCCGCGGCTATTATGAGCTAAGTGATTTCACCGTTCACACCCATACCATCACCTTCGACGGGTTGGGTGCGGGGCCGCACGTCCTCACCTTGCGCGCCTTCCGTGGCGCGGCCACGATGGACTTGTTCACCGTGCCCGCCAGCGAACCGGCCACACCGCCGCCCTCCATCGGCAGCTTCCACCGTTACGAAGAGAACGACGCCCCCATCCTCTACAACGGCGTCCCCTTCCCGCAAACCGCCAACACCTGGAGCAGCGAATTCAACGATGTCGTCAGCGACCATTACCTGCACGCTTCGGGCAATCCGGGTGATACCATCAGCTTCACCTTCAACGGTTTCAGCGTCGGCGTTGGTCTCTACGGCGCACTCCAAAGTGGTTACGCCGAAATTTTCATAGATGGCGTCAGCCAGGGCATCATAGACGCTTATCGCCGCGATCCCACCATCGTCTCCGTCTATTACCACAACCTGGCCTCCGGCAGCCACACCCTCACCATCAACGTCCTGGGGCAAAAGAACCCGTTTGCCAATAACGACCTGGTGCAACTGGACTACATTGACGTGTGGGACGGCGTCGCTTTGCCCGATGGCACGTTCGAGGAATTAGATGAGCGCATCCAGCGCAGTTACCGCTGGGCGCTCAACAGCAGCCCGCAGGCCAGCGGCGGCCAATACCTGCAAGACGCCATCACCGGCCAGGCCAACGCCTGGTTCCCCTTCACCGGCGATTCTGTCACCTTCCGCGCCATCGCCAATAACCAGGGTAGCCAGTGGGCAAAGGTGCTGCTGGACGGCCAGCCGCTCGCCGAAATCAACCTGTACAACGGTACCGTTGTCAGCCGCACCTACTCCTTCAACAATCTCGGCCCCGGCCTGCACGTTTTGCAACTGGAACGGTATTATGGCGAATTAACCGTAGACGCTTTCACCACGCCTGGCAGCCCACCTTTCTACCAGACTCCCGTCTATACCGGCGTCGTCCGCTATGAACAGGATGACCCGGCGCTGGTCTACAACGGTGTGGCGGCTTACCAACAACGGCCGTCAAGCTGGAGCGAGGAGTATCAATGGGATGTCAGCAACGGCTATTCCGTCCTTTCGACCACTGCCAATGACACGGTGAGTTTGACGTTTGACGGCCGTTGGGCCAACGTCGGCTTCTTCACCAATCAATACGGCGGCCAGGCGGAAATCTTCGTGGATGGGGTCAGCTACGGCACCGTGGGCACCTACAGCGCCAATTCCGGCGTGAAGAGCTTCCCCGTCACCGGCCTGCTCACCGGCACCCACACCATCAGCGTCACCGTCCTGGGCATTCCCGACCCGCCCAGCCCGCAGCACCGCATCTACCTGGATTATATTGATGTCTGGGACGGCCAGCCCATGCCCGACGAGATTGTCAATGCCAGCCAGGTGGAGATGAACGGCCGTGTCCACATCAGCGACCTGCTCAACACCGTCAGCCATGCCAACGGCATCAACGGCGACTATGTGGTCAACGGCGCGGGCAACTACCCCGGCAACGTCTGGTATGCCTTCACCGGCGACAGCTTCACCTTCTACAGCTTCAGCGCCAGCGTGGGTACCAATCTGGTAGACCTGTACATAGACGGCCAGTTTGTGCAAACCATTGACCAGATATACCCCTTCTCGCAGCAGCCCATCGCCCATCACTTCAGCGGCTTTGGCGAGGGCGCGCATGTGGCCCACATCAGCAATAACATCGGCATCCGCGTGGACGCCTTTGCCAGCAACCAGCCGCCCATCCCCTACCGCCCGCTGGCCGAATGGTGGGAAAGCGCCCGCACCGGCGGCGCATCCTGGTGGGGCGGCGTGCATTCCGCCCTGGCTACCGGCGACCTGGACGGCGACGGCACGGTGGAAATTGCCCTCACCGCCAGCCATCTGGGGCCAAACGGCGAACTGTTTGTGCTGCGCGGGGACGGGCAGGACGCGGGCAACGGCGACCCCATCATCTGGAGCGTGGCCTACAACATCTTCAACGGTTTTGAGCATGTTGGCGGCGTAGCCATTGCCGACCTGGACGGGCAGCCTGGCGCGGAAATCATCACCGCCAACCACATCGGCGTCTATGCCTACCATCACGACGGCGCCCCTTACTGGTCAACCAATGCCGTCGCCTCCAACCGCTTCTACGGCACACCCAGCGTCGGCAATCTGGACTTAGACCCGGAACCGGAAATTGTCATCAACCTGAATACCAATCTGGTGGTGTTTGAACATGACGGCACGGTTGCCTGGCAAACGGCCGACGCCAACTCCTGGGGCATTCCCGTCCTGGCCGACCTGACCGGCGACGGCCTGCTGGACATCCTGGTACACGATTACAACGACACGCTCACTCTGTATGATTACAACCTGGGCACGCCGCAAATCGTGTGGACGGCCGTGTTCACCAATCCCATTCATGCTTATGGTGCGCCCGCCGTCGCCGACCTGGACGGTGACGGCCTGCCGGAAGCGGTGATGGCCTCCGAAACCCTGCTCTTTGCCTTCAACGGCGCCGATGGCTCAGTGAAATGGACAGCCCCGCTCGACCCCGGCCGTACCGGCGGTGTCACCATCGCCGACATTGATGGCGATGGCGCGGTAGAAATAATCGCCTCCTCTCTGTTCAACGGCGGCACACTCTACGCCTTTGAAGGCGACGGCACGCTCATCTGGACGGCGCTGGCCCTCGATTCCTCGCCCCTCAACACCTCCGCCGCCGACCTGGATGGCGACGGCGCGGCCGAAATCTTATGGAATGGGGATGGCATGGGCTTTACGATTTTCGACGGCCGTACCGGAAACATCCTCTTCAACGAACCGCTGGCCTACTCCGCCACCGGCACCGACGTGCCCGTAGCCGCCGACGTGGACGGCGACGGTTACGCCGAAATTATCGTGCCCGCCCACGGCGGCATCCGCGTCTTTGGTTTTGATGGCGTCTGGGGGCCGGCACGGCCGTTGTGGAATCAACTCAATTACCACATTACCAACATCGAGGATGACCTGGCCATACCCTTCAGTGAAGTGAACAGTTGGGACGTGCATAACACCTATCGCGCCCAGACCGAACTGCTCCACCCGCTGCCCAATTACAGCGTCAACCTGACCCACACGGCGGCCATCACCGGCGTCGCCGTCCTGCCTGGCAGCTTTAACGTACCTCCCACCACAGCCGCCGACCCGACTTATGGCTGGGACTACAGCCAGAATTGGACTGCGCCTGCCGTCACCCGCACCTTCCAAAGTCTGGTAACTGGCCTGGAGGCTGGCGAAGTGCGCAAAGTGGCCGAAGGGACACAGGTGGCCTACACTCTCGCCGGTGGCTCCAATTATCTGACCCTGCCGCCGCTCTTCGTCACCGCCGCCCGGCTGGCCGCGCTGGAGCCTCCTTTACACACCAGACCGGCGGGCAGCACGGCCGTGTACGAACTCAGTCTCACCAACCTGGCGGCCACGCCGGACAATTACACCGTCACCGTCAGTGGGCCGCTGGCCGATTGGACAATCGCGTCCGCCAGCGTCCCCGTCCCGGCCAACAGTACGATTGTTGTGCCGCTGACGGTGACGATTCCGGCAACGGCCGTGCCCGACACCCTGCCCCTGCTGGTCAATGTGGACAATGGCAGTGGCGATGAGGATGTGGCTGCCGAACTGACCATCACCGATGGCGTGGATGCAGTCATCAATCCGGCATGGCAAACGGCGGCGGTGGGCGAAACGGCCGTTTACACCCTGACCATCAGCAATCTGGAAACGGCCGACCAGAGCTACACCGTCACCCCGTCCGGGCTGGCCGATGTGACCCTGCCCGGCAGCTTTTTCGTCCCCGCAGGGCAATCAGCCGATTTCTCCTTCACCGCCAGCGCAAACGAAGCCGGGCCACGGCCGTTCACCTTAGCCGTCGTCGCCATTGCCAGCGGCGCAGCCGACAACGCCGATGCCATTCTGGAAATCACGGCCGTACCCGCCGTAGACCTCTCCCTGGCCCCTGATCCCGCCGTGACCGGGCCGGGCAGCACGGCCGTACTCACCCTCACCGTCACCAACAGAGGCAGTTTGCAAGAGACGTTTGATCTGGATGTGGCCGTGCCCGCCGGGTGGGGTGTGGAACTATTGGACAATGGGCAGCCGGTCACGGCCGTGACCTTGCCGCCGTACTTCATGAACAGCCGCGACTTGACGCTGCTGGTAACACCCCCGATGGGCACATTATTGGGTGATTATGACGTGACGGCCACGGCCGTTGGTCAGAACTACCCGGCCGCCACCGCCGACGTGACCGGCGTGGTGCAGGTGGGCAACCGGGGGGTGCAGATCAGCATCCTCTCCGGGCCGACGAGTGTGGATCCGCGCAATACGGCCGTGTGGCAGGTGGAGGTGCGCAATACCGGCCTGGTGGCCGATACCTTCGACTTGCAGGTGGCCGGGGTGCTGGCCACGGTCGCCACCTTCGCCGCCAATACCGTGACGCTCAGCCCCGGCCAGGCGCAAACCATTGCCCTGACGGCCGACGGTATGGAGACGCTGCTGTCGGGCACGGTTGATCTGGTGGTGGCCGCCCAATCGCAGGCCGCCAGCCACATCATCAGCCAGGATACCCGCCCCGTGACGATCCTGCCCTATGAAGCGGTGGCGGTGGCGCTGACGCCAGCCAGCCAGACCGTGCCCTCTGGCACGCTGACCGCTTCGTTCACGCTCATTGTCACCAACACAGGTAATGTGGTGACGACCTACAGCTTCCAGAGCAGCGTACCGGGGGCCACCAGCCAGGTGGAACTGCCCGACCTGCCCTTGCCCGCGCATAGCACCGCCCACCTGCTGCTGACGGTGACGGCGACGGGTGGCGGGACGTATGTGGTGACGGGCACGGCCGTGTCCGCCAACAACACCACCGCCAGCGACACCGCCACCCTCATCATCCCCGGCGGCCCACCCCCGCCGGATAACCTGGTGGTCTATCTGCCGATCATCCTCAAGCCGTAAAACAAAAAGAAGACCCGAAGGGTTTCTCAACCAAACCCTTCGGGTCTTTTGTAATGTGATAGGAGGGGAGGGGGAGTACGGCCGTGTTGTTGGGCATGTATCAACTTAGAAAGCCTCTGCTACATAAATCGGTGTGCCAAGTAATACTTTTTTACCGTTTTGACCCACAAATAGCATTTTTTTTGCCACGAATTCAAATTTTGCAATAGCTCTCTTAGATAAATCGGCTGACCAGGAGTTAGTTGAGTTTATGATTCGATTCTCTTCTTCATCGGCAGTCATTTTATGGCCTAAATTTGGTTTTAGAAGTCTTTGATCGAGTTCCTCTAACAGATACGAGACTAGCCACGGGGTATGAGAAATACCTTTTTCAACTTCTCTTAGGTCATATCCCAAAACATATTTCATCGATCCTCCCAGACCAAGAGCAATATCGTTATATATTCCACCAAAGTAAACAACTCCGGGGTGAATTTGTGCCCAGTCAAGATACATAGTTCCGGTGAAAAAATCTTTTGGTGCTGAGAGATGGCCTATCTCGTTATTTTTTTTGAGAAACTCTAATACTGTAGCAAGACGTTCATAAACAGAATCGTCAAATTGTTTTTTTGCAAATGAAACTTCCAAGAGCCTTAGATTCAATTTGACTTCAGCCTCAAGTTGCGAACGAACAGTTCGAGGAATTTGAGAATAAAGCATATCTATTTTGGAGTTGGATACGTAAATGTAGTATTTTAGACTTGGCTTTTCCATTTTTCGTTTGCCTATGCCTTACTTTTGATAAATGTCATCTTTATTCCGAATAAAATTCCCTTGGGGAGTCTCAACTACCCAATATGTTGACGCTTGGGTTAGAGGTATTTCACTTAGAAATGATTTTGCTGAGGTAGCAGTATCTGCTCGATAAACCCTGTAAGTGCTAGTACTTTCTTGATCAACGTATTCTTTTATGAAAACAACCCCGTATTCCTCTTGATTTTTTGAGAGGCCTAGCCTGCTTAAAGATTCAGTCAACGCATACTGAATAATCTGCTGTTTCGTTGCGGCATCAGATTGGTTTTGAATTTTGACTAGGCTAGAAATTGCACTCAAATCACCAATTTCTGCAAGTGCATATATTGCAGCCACGCGACACTCGTTGAATGATACATAGTTCGATGATATAGCACTTATCCGTACCAAAATATCAAGTGCTTCTTTGGATTTAAACTCTCCTAGAAGCTTACACAATTTTGAAGCCCCCCATTTATAACCCCCTTGTTTGTCAAAGCGCAGGAAGACACCTAATTCACTGATTATTTGAGGAGTTGCTTTAGGACCAACTTTTCTTAAAACAGCCATTTCGAAAGGCACATAGATGTCGGATCCACGTAGCTCTGGATATGCACGATACGCTCCCCAAGACATTAAAGCCAAAGTCATTGCTAGAATAAATTCCGAGTTGTCTACAATCTTTAAGTAGACTCTTTCAATGCTTTCGTGCTCAGCGGAATAATCAATATCTCTGAATATTGCAGCTAACTCAGAATTTTGGGCCAGCTTTTCCCTTAGTCGCGTCTTGAAATCTGGATTCAAATCTCTTTCTGAATAAACTTCTGATAAGGGTTGAGCGGTAGCTCCGTAGAGTGGTTTAACGTCTGGTTTAGGTGCATTCTGTAATTTATCTGTCTTTTTACTCTTCTTACCAAACAGTCTATTTAGGAATTTCATATAATCCTCCATGAATGGGCTTAACGCATAATATTCTGCCCGAATGTGAAGCGATCTCCTGAGATTTGTCTTTCCCAGCGCGATTTGCGGGATAAACTGCTTTTCTTGTTGGTGAGCATTTGCTTTGACGGAGCATAGTATAGCGGGTGAACGGCCGTGTAACCACCACAAAACCGGCCTGATGGATGGGGTACGGCCAAACCACAAAACCAACACCTTCGCAATCCAATGAACCAACCGCTGGCGAAAAACCAGTTCGCCAAAGTCTTTATCAGCTGTGATGAGTAACGCCCGTGCCGCGTTTGCACGTTCCAAAATCACCTCATCGTCAATGCCCGGCTCCAATTCAGCGATATAGTCAACGACATGACCATCCTGGCGTAATCTCTCGACAATTTGTCGCTCCACGCCTTCGTCTGCCAACAGATTCATGCCATTGGCTCCAACACCGGGTAGATTACATCTGCCTTGAGCGCCTGCGCCGCAAATGCCAGCGCTGCCTGGATTGCTTGCTTCGTCAAGCGTGGATGCGCATCTAGTAATTGTTCGATGCTCTCACCTGCTGCCATTTTTTCGAGAATCAGTTCGACCGTGATTCTGGTACCGGCTATGACCGGCTTACCCATCATAATTTTTGGGTCCGAAATGATGAGCAGATTGTTCATTTACATTCACCTCCGTTAATTGTGCGGAAACTGCATAGCATAGTGGATGGACGGCCGTGTCGCCACCACAAAACCGGGCATGATGGATGGGGTACGGCCGTGACCATCCTCTCAGGTGGCGGAAAATGACGCAGGCGTCGCCAGACGATAGATAGCGGGTCGGTACAGTGGTTTGGGAATGGGTTTGCCGCTGGTTCGCGCCGTTTCCAGCCACGCTTCTCTGGCAATTTGCACTTCGCGCAGCGCCTCTTCGGGCGTCTCGCCAAAAGCGGAGCAAAAGCGCAAATCGGGAATATCGGCAATATAACCCCCGTCTTCCTCTGAATAGAAAATGCTGATGAAGTAATCTTGCATATTATTCCTCCAGTTCCAGGCTGTATTGCTCAACAAGCTGTAAAAACTGACGAATCTGATAAGGCTTGACCTGCCCTTTATGGTTTTGCAAATTCAAAATTTCAGGCACATCCGGATGTTCAAAAATGTGGTGACTGCCACGTGTGCGCGATAATTCAAAACCAAATGCTTCAACCAGCGTCACAAATTCCGTGAAACGAATATTTTTTGAACCAGAAAGAACCTTTTCGAGCAGTTTTTGTTTGTTCATTGTCCCTGATGTGTGTAAGTAGAATCATGGCAATTTTATGAAGAAACGTTAGTAAAAAGCAACACATCACGCGGCCAAACACAACCACCTCTTTTCTGCTGAAGTATAGCGGGTGGACGGCCGTGTCACCACCACAAAACTGGAATGATGGATTGGGTACGGCCGTAAAGCAACAAGACCCAAAGGGTTTCCAAAACCCTTTGGGTCTATTGTGTTGCGATAGAGGAGGGGATGGGGTACGGTCGTGGCCTCCCCCTTCTATCTCAATAACTGTCCTGACGGCTGGTATTATTTGCGCTGTGTCGGTGATGGCGAAACCGTCCAACCAGAAAGTTGGCTGGCTATCTTCATTAACTTCCGGTTGGGAGTTCGCCTGCACGCTCGTAATTCACAACAATGACGCCCTTCGAGGTGACTATGCTTTCCGTCACCTTGAACGCCGCCGGAATCGTGCCACCGGCAAACAACCGCTTGCCAACACCCAACGTTATCGGATACATCATCAGCCAGAACGTATCAACGAGATCATGCTTGATAAGCGTCTGAATGAGATTACCACTTCCCCAAACATGCAAATCTGGCCCTGGCTGTTGCTTGATTTTGGCGACTTCTTCGGCAATATCGCCGCTTAAAAACACGGACGGCTGCCATTCGCTGGAACTTCTGGTATTCGAGGCAATGTACTTGGTGGCCGTGTTGACGCCAGGCCAGGCGTCCGCATGTTGCGGCCAGTACGGCTCCCAAATTTCAAAGGTTGTGCGCCCTAACAACAGATCGAACGGCAGGTTCATCTGCCTTCTCAAGGCTGTTCCCAGAAGCTCGTCCGCATAAGGCGCTATCCACCCGCCATAGACGAAGCCGCCGCTGGTATCTTCATCTGGCCCGCCTGGCGCCTGGATGACCCCATCAAGCGAGATATGTTCAAGCACAATAAGTTTTCTCATGACACAGTTCCTCAAATATCTGGATACCTCGTTGAAAAAGATAATCGGTGAAATGGCTGGAGCGCCTTAGGGTGCAAACTGTTTCCAATGACCCTCAGAGACAACTTCGACAACGCCATTGAGCACTTTAATTGCGGTCTGGTCATCAATCGCGTACGCCAGGCCCTCGATGTCGGCCGCCCACCGCTCGGCGTGGGCCAGGGTATTTCCCGGCATCATCTCGTGGTCCAGGTGCGGAAAGATCGAGAAGTTGACGATGCCCAGGGTTTGGTCGTCCGGCGCAGACCGCCACGCCACGAAGTAGTCGCCAATCCGGGGAGTCATCACCATGCTGCCGGCGCTGACGCCCACCCAAACAGTCTCAGACAGCGCCGGCAGGAGGTCTACCAGGCCGGACTGCCGCATCCAGTGGCACAGGTATGTGGCATCGCCGCCGTCCACGAGCAGGACGTCGGCCTCCTGCACCCAGGGGAGCCACCGCTCCTCGCTGATGGTAGGCAGTGCGGTAAGCTCGAGCAGGCCCACTGACTTCCAGCCCAGGCTGCTCAGGTCCCACGGGGGATTGCCGACAACAAAGCCCCGTACCGAGACCGGCCCGCACATCGGGTGGCCCCATTGCGCCGTCGGGATGCAGAGCGCGGTGGATTCAGCGATTGGCTTGCCCAGCATGTCTACCAGCGCGTCGTGAATGCTGGGGTTCGTGACACCCCCAGATGTGAGCAGAAGTTTCATCATGCCTCTCCTTGATGATTTACAGGGAGTCGAACCACCTCTCCAACCATCCACACTTAAGCAATACAAGGTCAGTTGGATTAATGCGCCTGATTATAGAACAAATGCTCTATATGGTCAAACAATGGGCAGGTGCGGTGGTGCGGTGGCATATTTGCCACCATGCCAATCGTGTTAGACACAAACATTTTGGTAGCGGCTTCACGTTCAAACAAGGGGGCTTCTTATCATCTGCTGCGCCTCATCCCTGATTTGCGCTTCCAAATTTGTCTTTCATTACCGCTTTATCTGGAATATCTGGATGTGTTAACCAGACCAGAACATCAGGTAGGGAGGTTGTCTGAGGTGCAGATAATTGGCGCGGTTCGTTACCTTGCCTCACAAGCGCATTTGCAAGAGATTTATTTTCATTGGCGGCCGTTTTTGCCAGATAGTAAAGATGACATGATTCTGGAACTGGCAGTAACAGCCAGGGCGTCAAGAATTGTGACCTTCAATTTGAAGGATTTTGGTGGTATTGAGCAATTCGGAATCAAGGCTACAAAACCAGGAGGCTTTCTCATGGAAATAGGAGAAGTTAAATGACAGCACTAACCATTCGTTTACCGGAAAGTTTACATAAAGAGATCAAGGAGTTGGCCAGGGCGGAGGGGGTTTCGATTAACCAGTTCCTGACGCTAGCTGCGGCGGAGAAGATCAGCGCCCTGCGGACAATTGATTATTTGCGGGAAGAAGCCAGTAAAGGGAGCCGGGTGGATTTTGAGGCGTTTTTAACGGCCGTACCTGCAGCCGAACCAGAAGAAGATGACCGGCTGGAAAAGGTTGCTTAAAATGCCCACTGTCAGGCATCTACCCGCCCGCTATCCGCAAGCCGTAGACGATATGACCCGAATCGCCAGGGGCATGCCGCCCAGATGGCCTTGCGCGTGATTGTTTCTGAAGAAAAAAAGGCCACCTCTGGCAGGAGGTGGCCCTTATGGTACTGTGCGTGTGAACGATCAAATTAGCAGCCGCAGCCGCAACCTGAACCGCCACAACAGTCTGCATTGTGCTGTTGAATGGTCATCAGATTTACCTCCAATTGAAAAATGTTTCAGCCCACAACATATAGATAATTATCTATGCGTTATTATATAGAAGATTGTCTATATGTCAACCCCTCTTCTTTCTGCCTTCTCCCCAGAAATATGAGAGTGGCAATTCTCCACATGCTGGTTCATAAAGAGACACCCCGATCCCGACCGCCCCAAACGACCAACTGGCGCTGCTCTCACCCAATTTGCGCCAGTTTGGGCCGGATACGGCCGTGCCCTGCTTGTGATGGGCAATATGTCGTTGCTTGCACTCAGCCAGCTATGGCGCTGTGGAGTACCCGAAGAGCGTCGAGCCGCCCCTGTTCTAATAAAATGCGTGAGCGCTCCGGCTTGAAGTCGCCAAACAGCCCTTCCAGGTTTTTAGGGGGTAGGATGGGAATGATCGCCACAGGCGCCCGTGGCTGGGGAAACCCACACTGACTGTATATCTCATCAGCCTTAAACAGCAAGTCTGCCTGCAACTGAGGGTCTTCAATCAGCTCTCGGATGGTCCGTTTCACGGCTTCCTGTTCTGTGCCCCAGGCTGCAATCCAGGCGTTCTGCTCATGAGCCTGAGCAATCGCCGTCATGGTTTCACTGTACTGATTCCATTCCAGAGCAGTGCGCAAGATTTCGAAGGCGTTTCTACCAGGTTGATAGACCGGCATTTGCGGTGCAACGCCCACAACAAACACGCGCTCTACGCCCGTGTGTAACATTAACTGATCGAGCGGACAGCCATTGAGAATCGCGCCGTCTGCCAACTGGCTGCCCTGGTAATAGACGGTGGGGAATAAACCGGGCACGGCTACAGCTGCGTGGACGGCCGTCCGAAACGGCAGTGAGGCGCCGGGATACTCCAAGACCTCTTCCGCGCCGGATGACAGGTTAGAAATGTGGAACCGGAAGCGTACGCCCCGCAAGAGCTTATCTTCAGATATGTAGGGGTCAATCCCATGGCGATGTTCTGGTTCATTGCTCATCAACCCAGGCGCCCATAAAAAGCCGCCGCGGAGCAGCGTGGGCCAATCAACGGCCATCATGTCTTTGTTTTGCCAGGAACCCCACAGTTCCACCAGCTTATCAATCTGTCCTGTAGCCGCAAATGACCCAGTGATGACCCCGCCAGAACTGGCGCCAATCACATCAAATTGCAGGCCTCCTTCTTGAATAAGTGCCTGCACCGCGCCCGCCGCATAGGGACCTAACGAAACCAGGGTTGGTAGAAATAAGCCGGTCTTCATGGGTTGAGATTACCTTCTGCCGTATACGCCTGGGCATCCCGGTAGCCCAAAGTCTGGGTAAACGCCAAATCTTTGTGGCGAAAACGCCACAGGGGATAGTCCAAATCTTGAGAGGGGGTGAGGCAATGAACGGCCGTGGGACAGGCATCCTTAAACGGAAAAGCAGATGGTTGGTACAGTTTACCCAGTTCGTGCTTGAGGTGGCTCTTTATCTCCGGGTCGGTAATCAGTTCGGCCAACTGCTCAGTTAGACGGCGGCTCACCTGTTGGTGAGCGGCAACGGCAGTGGTGAACTGCTGCGCAAAAAGTAAGCCCAGGCGCACATCTTGAGATTGATTGAGCTGCAATGCCCGGCTGGCAATGGCCCGCCAGTGGGCATATTGTTTTGGTGGTTGAGCCAGATCCGGCTGCGGGACGGCCGCGGCAACCGCCCACAGTTCGGCCATGGGCTGCTGGCGAAGTACCGTCTGTATCATGAAGCTATTGACCAACGTGCCATCTACCCACTGCTCAGAATGAACGCCATCCCCTGACAGGGGCGGCATCAGGCCGGGCAGTGTCGCTGCTGCCGTTAACGCCTCCAACAACGGGGTTTCCGCGCCGGGGTAGGTGAAAATGGTTTCAGAACCGGTGGCTGTGTCCAGGCAGTTGAACATGAGTTTTACCCCTCGATCCTGTAACTTACTTTCACTCACATAGCGGGCGACAAACTCCTTTAATGGCGCCAGCTTCAGGGGGCCATCGCGCCACGGTGTGCGCCAGTTCATCGTTGTCAGTCTGCGCCAGGATAGATGCTGCCAAAAAGATGGCAGCACTTCCACCGCATCACAGGCCACAAACGCCGCATGGACTGCGCCCAGGCCACTTCCGGCACACAGGTCGAAGTGCATCTCTTTTTCTTGAACAAATTGGCGCAGCGCCCCCACATGATAGGCGGCCCAGGCGAGACCACTATTTAAGACCAGGGCGCGTGTCATTGTAAAAACGCCTCGATTTTGGTTGTGGCGGTGGCCACGGCCGTCGAGGGTAAAAAGATGTGTCCGGCGTTCGCAATGGTCTCGATCTGCGCCGGATGATGGGCAAAGAGTGACCGCAGTTTCTGACATTCGGCGGCGGCATCAGGCACAAAGCGATCTTTCTCACCCATGAGGATCATGACCGGCACATGAATCTTACGCAGGTCGGCGCTAAAGTCGCGGTCAATTTGCCAGGTGGTGCGGCGGGCCACTGCCTGTTTATTGCTATTACGTGAGGCGGCAAAGGCAGGGTGGTCACGGCCGTCACCCACCGGTCCGCAGGAGAGCGCAATCGTGTGGGGAGACGTGAGCCGGTAGAGCCAATTTGGCGTCAGGCGCGTTAGCGCCGCCACCCAACGCAAGGTCGTCCACCGCAGCCGGGTAAAGGTGCAGGTCAGCACCACCTTTCGCACCGTAAGTCCCGGCCAGGCGGCTAGCTGTGCCGCCAGGATCGTGCCAATGGATTGGCCCATGATGTCAATCGGGGTCGGCACTTCCCTCAAGAGAAGCGTTGCCATTTCCGCAACCAACTGTTCAAGTGTGGCATTATTCTCCGCACTAAAATCCACCACGATCACTTCGCGTTCTTGGGCGAGACGCTGCACAACTGGCTCGATGCTACCCACCGTGCCATCCAATCCCGGAAGGGCCAACAAGGGCGGCCCGGCTGTGGGGCGGCCATAGTGAATCAGTTGAATCATTATTTTGCTCCTTGCCTGATGGGCAGGGGAAGAGAGCCAGGGAACTGAAGCTGCCCCGTCGCCTGGTACATTTCTTCAAGATAACACGCGCCCTCAAGCGAACGATCTTTCACGAACATGAAGTGCGCCAGCCAAAACCGCTGTAACTGGCGGAAGGTTGGTCCCATGGCCTTCTCATAAGAGCCGAAGCGACAGCTTTCGGCCGTTATCTCTTGCATAAAATAGGTGTGGCGAGCATAGAAACCGGGCACGGCCGTTACTTCCCAGGTGACTTTGTGGTTCTTTTCCACTTCGACGATTTTGGCAATACCCGGCAGCTTGTACAAGTACCGTCGCCGTATAGGCTGAAATGCCCATACCAATTGCTGCCCAAGAACGAGATCGTGATTTCTCACCCAGAACATACACGCATTCCAATGCGGCCAGTGGTGGGCCTGCGTAAAACATTCCCACAAGACGGCTACCGGTGTATTTACCTCAACGACGCCGGAAACGGCCGTCATATCCGCCGATGCTGCCAACATCTCTTCGTTAGTGTGTGTCATCATCATCATTTGCCTGCCTGATGCCCTTGTTTTTCCAGATGCCCCAGGATGTGTGGGTACACATCCTGCCAGGCATTACGGCCGAAGATACAGTCAATATGGCCGTAATTCGGGATGAGGTGGCGCGTGTATAAGTCACGGCCGTTATGGGCCGCCAGCCACTCAACCGTGCGGTTGGTACTTTCCGGCAGCCAGGTTTTGTTTTCGGCGCCGTGAATAAAGGTGATGGGCACGGCCAACCGCTCCACATGAGGCATATAGCTATCTTTACCGGCGGCCGAAACGAGTTGGCCGGTGCGTGTCAGCGTCGCCAGATGCCGGAAGTTGCTGATGGAAGCCATGCCAAAAAGCTCGTGCATCACCGCATGTGTGGCGTTGTTCAACTGGTCATGCTCATACAAGGGTGCGTATAGGAAGGTGATGCGATAACAAACGGGATTATTGCACTGCTCCTCCTGATCGGTGACGGGATAGAAACGCAGGGCACGGTCTGCCAGTTTGTTCAGTCCATTAGTCTTTGTATCTGTGTACATAGAGAGCGCTTTGACCTGTATCGCTTCCAGGAATTTGTCCAGGTGGAGGCCGGAGCGCAATTTATTGGCCGGGATGACATTGATGTGGGCGCCTATCTGGGAACAAATGGCCGACCGCACCCCCGTCATCCCGGACAGCATCGCCATCATAAACGTGATGGCCCCGTAACAATGAACGACCACGTCAATGGATTCAACACCGGTCAGCGCGCGCACCGTGTTGACCGCAGCCGGCCAGTCGTTATGCGCGATGTCATCGGCGGTGTATGGGGTATCGGCATAGGGGAGTTCAATGCTCGACCGGTAATCGAGCAGCCAGACATCATATCCCTGTTCGTAGAGATACTCAGTCAGGTTGGTATCAATCGTGTCAATAGCAAAGGCCAAGCTGGAGACGCCCAGGCCATGCACCAGCATCACCGGCCCTTTTGACCCGCCATTGTAACGGGTGAGACGTAAACGCAAGCCATCGTTTGTGTGGAAAAAGTGAACGTCTGGGGCGGTGGTGCGTAACGGCCGTTTCTGGCGCGGTGGTGCATCCGGGTCAAAATAGGTGGAACGGGCAAAAATGCCGCTGTAAATATCATACAACACCCCGCCGAAATGACGGCCAAAGCGAGCGGTCGCTTCCAGCCGTTCCCGCTTGCTGCGGGCATTTAATATCTTAAACGTACTGATTTGCCGGGCAAAATCATCGGCCGTAATCCGCAGAATACCCTTGCCTACGACAGCGCGGTTCTCATCTTCGCCTTCATAAACCGTGATGTACAACGTCGTCGTGTCCGGCCACAAATCCAGCCCGGCGTCATCCCGAATCAGTTTGAACCCATCAAAATAAAACGTGCGCCCCTCAACCGAGGTAAGTTTCATCTGGTATATCATCCGCCGCAAGCGGGCCGGGTCACGAGGATCAGCCACCGCCAGATTGAAACAGCCTTCGGTAATCGTTAATGGTTGTAGCGACAAGGCCGGTGCGGTGACGGTGCCCGTCACGCCGCTGCTGTATTCCGGCGACCGGATAAACCGTTCCATATCTTCAATCAGGATGGTGACGATAAACTGGAATGGCGAATCATCGGCCCGACCACGATCCCAACCAGCCTGAAAATCACTCGCAGCGGTGACGGAAAAGTATCCTTTCATCGTTTCCGTAAATTGCACCCCCAGCACTGTAGGCTGTGGGGTCGTGAAGTCCACCGGTTTGAAGTTGTAATCAATCTGCCAGCCATGATCCTGCGCCAGCAGCATCATGGTGCGTTCGGCCAGCGCCGAAATGGTGAGCAGCGGGTTGGCCCCCAACGAGCGCGGCACGACGGCGGCGTCACACACATACAATCCTTCGTGAACGGCCGTGCCGCTCTTCCCGGCAAACGCCTGCCCTTTATGATTCACGACGCCCCGTTCGGCATCTTCGGCCATTACACAGCCGCCCAGAGGATGGGCGGTAATCATCCCGCCCGTTTCCAGTTTTGACCAGAGGGGGTTGGCCAGAAAGGTGCCGCCAATGGCCTGGGTGGCTTGTTTGAGGTTCTCATTCACTCTTTCCACAAAAGGCTGACGGCCGTTATCCGGCCATTCAATGCGGAGGCGATCCTCTTGCAATGCAAGACGGCCGTTTCCCTCGTCATGCGCCATCACCAGGAAAACTTGGGTTCGGTTAACGGCGCCCACATACGGCCCGCGTACCAGACTCTGCCCTTCATGCAGCTTTTCGGCGGCCTCATCACGCCAGCCGCCGTCTGTGTCCTGCCCGTTTACTTTGGCCGCGCCGGCCAACAGCGTGGGCAGCCCTTTGGCCACCGGGCTGAAGATGGCTCCTTCTTCAATAATCATGCCCTCTTCCAGGTTGGGCAAATGGCGTAAATCAATGGCTCCGGTGATGGTTGGCCCCACCGGCGACCGTTTGCCGACGTGTGACCCCAGGCCGACGGCGTTTACCACTGTGTCAGCGTTGTATGACGCGCCACCGACATCACCATTACCGGAAAAATGACAACCGAGCTGGTCGGATAACAAAAGTCCGGCTGCTTTAGAACGCAGCAAAATCTCATTGGTGCCCATCGTGCCTGCAGCCACTATCACGATGTCCGCGCTGACAAAAGCTGGCGGCGCCGCAAAAGTCTCATTGCCACTGCCCAGAGCGACGTATGAAACCAGCCAACGGCCGTGTTTCCGTTCAATCGTGCGCACTTCCACCTGGGTGAAAATCTCCGCGCCATGCTGGTGAGCATCGGGCAGATAATTCATCAGGATGGTATTTTTGGCGCCTGTGTTACAGCCGGCCATGCAGTCGCCGCACAGCGTACACGCTTCTTGCCGGACGCCGACATGATTGGTACCTGTCTCAAAATTCACGTTGAGGTTCAGCCGGTAGAAATCGCCGCCTAACGCTGCCGCCGATTTTTGCAACGCCTGCAATTTGGGCAGTTCAGGGAAATGTTTGGGGTAGGGCGTTGGCCGCAGCATCTCTTCGGCGCGCTGAAAGCCCGCTTCCAGCAAGGTGTCCACGTCCTCGCGCAAGGCTTGCGGCCAGCGGGGATCGGCAAACACACGGCCGTCTGGCCGGATGGCTACGTTGGCGTTTATGAGCGAGGTACCACCCAGGCCACAACCTGTTAAGACGGACATGTCGTTATTGACATGGTAATGATAGAGGCCGGTGCGTGACCCCACGTGGGTGTCGCGTGTGTTCACCTGGGTTTCGGCCAGACATTCCGCTTCGGTATCAGGATAGTCGCCAGGGTGAATTTCTTTACCGCGTTCCAGGACACAAACCTGCTGCCCGGCGCGGGCCAGGCGGGAGGCAGCAATGCCGCCGCCATAACCGGAACCAATGACCACAACCTGGTAGTGGTCTTTCATCTGTGTGAGAGGGGAAGATAACTTTTTCATGGCCTGCATTTCCTTTGGCAATCGCCGTTTTAGTGGTTGTTGTCGAGTACTTTACGGCCGTATCGTTGAAGTAACGTTGAGGCGACGGCCGTAATGGAAAGAGAACAAGTGTCGTTTTGCTCTCCAGGCCGGTGGCGGTCGGTAACGGCCGTGGCCACATTCCTGGTTGCTTTGAGGACGATGCTCCGGGAAGGGGGGATTAGCCCGGTTGGGTGATTGGGCAGCGGTGTGAGGCTAAAGGGAGTGCAGGGAGGTGGCGCCAATGGTGGTGTAGCTCATTTCCACGATTGGTGGGTATGGTATCCGGCAGACTCTACACGCCGGATACCAGGGAATACGTTGTCTTTATAAAGCGATTAACAAATGAGTGAAAGGCTGGTGAAATGACCATCATCCTGACCGCCACACCCCAAAACAAAAAAGCCGTCCCCGTAGGGACGGCCGTGAGCTAGAAGGAGAAGATAGGCATCCAGGCTTCTTTAGGTTTGTCACTTCCAGGCAGACGAAGTGGCGGGTGTGCCGAATGGCGATTCAATTTGCTTGTTGGCGCCTGGCATACATTGGAATCAGACTTATACCTGGCTGTAAGGCGCGGTTAATTCAAGCTGGATGTTGTCCGGGTCGCGAAAGGCCAGGACATAGAGTTTCAGGCCTGACCCCAGGTCTTTGATTTCCCCATGGGAGACGCCACGCTCGTCGAAAAGGCGCACGGCCGTTTCCAATTCCGCTAGGGTGCCAACGCTAAAACTGGCGTGGTCCAGGCCCGCCCGATTTTCATTGAAGCGGTCGTTCGGCAGGGCCAGGGCCGGGTCGGGCGGCAGGCTCAGCGCCACGATGGCGCCGCCGTTGCTGAGCAGGACCCGCGTGGGCGACAGCTCCATGATCATCTGGAAACCCAGCAGATCGGTATAAAAGCTGATCGCTCGTGGCAGATTGGTTACGGTGAGCGTCATGTGATGGATGGCGCCGGTTTTGATTTTGTTTGTCATTTTGTCATACTCCTTTTTTTGTTCGTCTACATCCCAAGCTGATGCAGTAGGGCGGGAATCTCAAAATAGATACGGCCGTGCGTAATCCGATCGTTTTCCAGGTTATAGACCACACAAAGCGGCACGTGCACCTCTTTGCCGGTGGCCGGAATACCAACGAACTCGCCGATGTGACGGCCGTGAAAATCTCCCTCCCATACTGCACGGCCGTCGGCGACGACGAGGTTGCTGGGGGTGGCGTCGGCCTCAAAGGCGATGTGGTAGAAATAGTTGAGCATGCCCAACACCCCGGTTGGCGTGCGGTGCTCCTGCCCGTCGGCCATCACTGTAAACACCACGTCTTCGGCCATCACACTCACATCCGCGTGGCCGGAATTCCAATACTGGGTCATTACTTTGTTTGTGCTTTCAACTGACATCGTTATCTCCTGAAACTTTTGAATGGGGAAGGGTGAACGAACTATCACCGTCGGCCTGTCCCTTCAACCAGGCGATCAGCGCTTCGAGACTTTCTCCCTGCCATGTATGACCGGATTGCACCGATTCAATTTCAAATAACCAGTGCGTGTCTGGGGCTGATGGACTGGCTTCGCTCATACGCCAGAATCGCAGTAGGAATGAGGCGTAAGTAATGTCGTCGTCCATAACTAGAGCCGGGGTCAGCTATATAAACTTCATTGGTCATCGTGGCTGAGTAATAGCGGGCAGTTTAGCAAACGCCCCTCCACAAAATCTCCACAAAAAGATATGAAGTTGTGAGGAGAGACAAACAAGGTGGGGAATGGGTGAGGATAACGGCCGTTACAGATGGCCGCAGGTATAAGCGACATCAAGCGCAGTGGAGAAATGGTGGCGGGAACTGTCTATTTCACCGTTTTGGTAGGCAATGATAGCCTGTTCCAGAACGGCCGTAACCTCATCTGGCAAACGCTGTTGTTCAGGCGCTAACATGGCAGCCGCCGCGACGATTGCATCGTTCAGTTCATTTCGCCGCAGATGGCCCGCCAGCAAAATCCACCAGGCCAGCCAGTGAAAAGGGTAGTTCGGTTTCCACAGCGCCAGAGCCGCCCGCGCCTGTTCCTCTGCTTGCGGCCACTGTTCCGCCCGGAAATAAATCCAGGCGAAATTGGCTTGAGCCACGGCGATGTAAGGCGGATAGCTGAGGCGCTGCGCTAACTGGGAGCTACGTTCGCTGTACTCACGGACGAGCGTCACCTGCCCCTGTAAACGACAGGCAATGGCCAAATAGGTGGAGCATTGATTTTGCAGTTTGAGATCGCCCATGGCTTCGCTCCTTGCCAACGCCTCGGTGAGGAGTGGGATGGCCTGTTCTGGCGCACCGCTCCACAGCAAATGAAAGCCTAAACTAAAACGAGATTGTTCGACGTTCAGCGGGTCACCCGTAGCGGCGGCCACTACCAGACGGTCATGAGCGCCACGAACGTCCGCTTCGGTCAGCCGGAAACGTTGTTGCCGGTTCTGTAGCTGGGATAGCGCCACCATCAATTTGTACTGCTGCACGGCCGTGCCCATCTCATCTACCACCGGCTGCAAACGGCTGGCGAGTTCGTGCATCCCCGCTACATCGCTGCTGAAATAGAAGCTATTGAGCCGGTTAAACTCAATTTCCAGCCATATCTGCCACCACTTACCGTCGGCTGTGGTCGGTGCTGCTCCCAGGGCGGCCAGGGCGGCCGCGTAAGCCTCTGCGGCTTGTGGATGGTGAGATTGCCTGTCATACGTTGTGCCTGTTTTCCGATGCATCTCTGCCCGGCTAAGGCTGTCGTCTTCCGTCAATTGCGCCAGCGCCTTCTCATAGGCCAGGCGTGCCTCTTCGTACTGCCCTGTCAGCCGCAGGGTATCACCCAATGATTCGTGTAATTCTATTACGACGGCCGTCGCGACAGCCACTTGCGGAGCCAGGGCGATAGCCCGCCGCAGATAAACAACGGCCGCTTCGTGGGCATAGAGTTGCCGCGCCGCGCTCGCGGCCTTCTGGTACTGCTCCAGCGCCTGATCTGCTTCCCCAGCGTTATCGTAATGGTGCGCTATCTGGGCGGCCACGCCCTGCTCAGCCTGGTAAACGCTGCCCAGAGCCTCGGCCGCCCGCCGGTGCAGCGCCCGCCGTCGCCAGAAACTCAGGCTTTGATAGATGACAGTGCGAATCAGATCGTGCCGAAAGCGGTAGCCAGTAGGGCCAGCCAGCAGCAAGTGACGCTCTACCAGTTCATCCAGGCCATCTAGCACCTCCATTTCCAGGCGGCCAGCGGTGTGCTGCACAATGGCCCATTCAATCAAAGGTGAGAGGACGGCGCTGCTTTCCAATACCTGTCGTGCCAGGGGAGTCAATCGTGCCAGGCGTTCGCCTATGGCAGCCTCCACTGTGTGCGGTAGTGGCAGCGTTTGTGGTGTCGAGATTAACTGTCCCTCCTCCATTAACGCCCGGATGATTTCCAAAACGAAGAACGGGTTGCCATCCGTTTCCTGGTACAGTTGCGCCGCCAGTTGCGCCGGTTCCTCCAGCGGCTGCGGCAATTGGCGCAGCAAGGTGGTGATCACCTCCGGGGTAAATCCCTGGAGCCTCACTTCCGTCAGCAAACCGTGACGCTGCAAGGAGTGGCGCAGGCGGCTGAGTGCGGGCGCGGTCACCTCGCGGCAGGTTGCCATCACCTGCAAGTTGCTTTGTTTGAGCCGCCCGGCCAGATACTCTAGCCAGTTCAATGTGGCCTCGTCGGCCCAATGCAGATCGTCCAGACAAAGGAGAAGCGGGGCGTTGGCGGCCAATCCGGTAAATACCTGTGTCAACGTTTCAAAGAGCCGCGCCTGGGCCTGCTCCGGTTCTACGGCGAGTGGCTCAACCAGGTCGTCAAACTGTTCGCGCAACTCTGGCAGGAGCAGTTGCAGTTCGGAGCGCCAGATGGCCGGGATATTCAACCACAGGCGATGATGGGGCACGGCCTGGCGCAACGCCTGAATGATGGGCTGGTAGGGTAATGGCTGGGCAGTGGCATAAGCATTGCCAACAAGGGTCATTTGTGGATGACTGTCGGCAAAAGCCTGCATCAACCTGGACTTGCCGATACCAGCTTCGCCATAAATAAAGGTGACGCTGCCGGATGGGATGCGGTGACGGGCCTTTTCTAACGCCTGCAACGCCTCGTCGCGGCCCATGAGGGGCAGGTGAAGGCTGGGCAATGTTGTCCATGTGACGGTGATGGGTTCAGGTTCGGCTGCCTGGGTGCCATCACGGACGGCTTCATAAGTGGCGCGCGTTTCGGGCAACGGCCGTACCCCCAACTCCCGCTCCAGAATGACCGTGCAGCGCTCAAACTGGCGCAGAGCCGCCGCTCGCTCACCCAACGCGGCATAGAGGGAGATGAGCTGGCGATGTACGGTTTCGGCCAGTTCGTCGGTGGCTAGATATTGTTGGGCATAGGTGACGGCCGTTTCATAGTCACCCACCGCCTGTTTTGCCTGGATGAGCCGCTCCAGAGCCGCCAGGTAAAGCCGCTCGAATCGCTGTTGTTCGCCGCGCAGCCAGCCCTCAAACTCAGGGCTGTTGAGAAGGGAAACACCGCTGAGAAACGGCCCATGATAGAGGCTGACTGCTTCTTCGAGGTTGGCCGTCGGTGCTTCCGCCTGGCTCAAGCGCAAGAAGGTTTGGCTGTCTGACCAGACCCATTCAGGATGGAGACCAACCGTTTCGGCCCGTGTATAGACAATATCTGAATGCGGCAGCGCCTGGCGCACGGCGCTGAGTAAACGGCTGAGATGCTGGTGCCCCGTAATGTCATCCGTATCCGGCCAGAGCAAAAAGATGAGTTCATCCCTGGTAACAGGCTGGAGGTCAGCGGCGAGCCGGTAAAGTAAGGCCCGCGCCTGGCGGCGAGGCAAGGTAAAGGTGACGCCTTGCCATCTCATGATAGGTGGTCCGAGCAAGGAGATGTGAATTCCAACCGTGGTTGCCAATGGCAATTTATCGTCCATGGCGCTAAGAATTATCTTGGAGTCGTTGAAAATCAGGCAGCAGTAAGGCGTTTGAGCATGGTCTGACTGGAAACCAGATAAATCATGCCCCACCAAGAATTCTGTCTGACTTTAATGATACCATTTACTTCCCGCGCCTGGTAGTGCCGTGGAAAAGGCTGATTTGATAAGACATATCCATCTGTCTCCTTGATGATCAATTGTATCTGTTCGTCTCGTTTGACCAATGCTGTCAGGGGCTTAAAAGCACGTATAATGGGCGCGTAGGAGAAAGTGATTGATTGGCAGAACCCCAGTTGGATTCTGTGGATTATTGTAAAAGGAGGGCCGAAGATGCCAGACAGAGAGAAGGCAGGGCCGGTTGATAACAGGAAATCGAAGCGGTCGGTGTTACGCACACTGCCTTATACGGCCGTGCAAATGACCGGCGGCTTTTGGGGTAACCATCAAGACGTTAATCGCACGGTCAGCCTGCCGCATGGTTTTGCCATGTTGGAAGAGGCCGGTAATTTGCGTAATTTGCGAATTGCGGCGGGTCTTGCAGAAGGCGCATTTGCCGGTTACAGATTTGCTGATTCTGACGTTTATAAATGGCTAGAGGCCGTTGCCTGGGAGTTGGGGCGCGTCCCGGACACAGCTTTGCAGGGGATGGTAGACGAAGCCATTACTCTCATTGAACAGGCACAACAAGCAGACGGCTACCTGAACAGCTACTACCAGTTTGCCGCCCCGGAAAAACGCTGGACGGACCTGGATCATGGGCACGAATTGTACTGCGCCGGACATTTGATCCAGGCGGCGATTGCCGTTCAGCGGGCGTTGGCTGATGATCGGCTGTTGGTGGTGGCGCTGCGGTTTGTGGCGCATATTGATGGGATGTTTGGGGTTGACGGCCGTGACGAAACCTGCGGCCATCCCGAAATCGAAATGGCGCTGGTGGAGTTGTATCGGCTGACCGGGGATGAACGCCATCTTGATCTGGCGCAGCTTTTTATTGATCGGCGCGGCCGTAACCGGATGCGCGGCCATGCGGGATATGGCGCCGTTTACCAGCAAGATCATGTGCCGGTTCGAGAGGCAGTGGAGGTTGCCGGCCATGCTGTCCGCCAGCTTTATCTGACGACAGGTGTGACCGATTTGTACATGGAGCGTGGTGAACAGGCGCTTTTGGCTGCCATGCACAGACTGTGGGCAGATATGGTCGAACGCAAACTGTATGTAACCGGCGGCGTTGGTTCGCGGTCGGACGGCGAAGCATTTGGCGATCCTTATGAACTGCCACCTGACACCTGCTACTGCGAAACGTGCGCGGCCATTGCCAGCCTGATGTGGAACTGGCGGCTGCTGCTTGCCACCGGCGAACGCCGTTATGCCGACCTGTTTGAGCAAACGCTTTACAATGGGGTATTAAGCAGTCCCGGTCTGGAAGGAGCCAGCTATTTGTATGTGAATCCTTTGCAGGTGCGTGACGGCCATTACGCGCGCGCTGCGGCCGATACGGATAAAGTTGAAGAGCAGCGGCGGCCGGCCTGGCATAGCTGTGCCTGCTGCCCCCCCAATGTCATGCGTACCCTGGCCAGCATGAGTCATTATCTGGCGACAGCCGACAATACAGGCGTGCAGATTCATCAACTTGCAGCCGCTAATCTGAGCTTCAGTGTACAGGGAAACGCTGTCGAACTTGAGATGGAGACAACGTATCCCTGGCACGGTCAGGTGTTGCTCCAAGTCGGTCAGTGTCTGCCCACCCCCTGGGCCTTGTCACTGCGGATGCCTGGCTGGTGCCAACAGTACACGCTCCTACTCAATGGAATTGAAGTGACGCCACCGCTGGATGAAAAAGGCTATCTGACAGTGTCGCGGAGTTGGCAGGTGGGTGATGTTGTGACGCTGCACCTGTACATGGAACCGGTGTTTATTGCGGCTCACCACCGAATTGATGCCCTGCGCGGGTGTGTGGCCCTCCAACGGGGGCCACTGGTTTACTGTTTTGAGTCGCACGATCAGCCTGACGATGTAGATCTCTTGGATATACAGGTGGTGACTGACGGGATATTAACGGCCGTGTCCACCTGGGGTGGCATCCATGCAATCCATGTTCCTGGGCGTGTCCTGGCATCTGGCTGGAAGGAAGCTCTATACAAGCCCCTGGCAGAACTTTTGCCAACGTCGTCACGCCCGGTTCAACTTACCGCCATTCCTTACTTTGCCTGGGGCAATCGAGGAATGCGGAGTATGCGTGTCTGGGTTCCTGAAGCGGGACGACGAAAGATTTGAGCAATTTCGCTACCATCGTCGAAAAGAGACGCTATCAGCATAAGTAATGGTAAAATGACACAAGAACTTTTAGATGAGGTTGAAATCTATGAAAATGAACCATCTCCGCGTCGGTTCAAACCGAAGGTGTTCACGATTCGTATGTCAGAAGAAAGTCTGGCCTGGTTGCAAGAAGCGGCCGCGCCTAAAGAGGTCTCTCCCTCTACCCTGGCGCGCATGTGGATTTGGGAACGATTGAGTAAAGAGGGGGTACCATCCGGTGATGAGTAGGTGTAGTCGGCGAGGAGTTAACCTATGAACTTAAGACCTGCCCAGGCCCGCATCCTTGAATATCAACACGGCCGTATGGCCATCAGTGCCGTGCCTGGCAGCGGTAAGACGTTTACGCTCTCCTTGCTGGCGGCGCAGATCATTGCCGACGGCCGTGTCAACCCCAGCGCCGGGCAGCAAGTTCTCATTGTCACCTACCTCAATTCCAGCGTAGACACCTTCCGCGCTCGCATCCGGCAGCGATTGGACGAAATGGCACGGCCGTCCGTCGGTTTTGATGTGCGCACCCTGCACAGTCTGGCCAACGAGATCGTCAAAACGGCCAACAGCGACTTCGGCAGCGACGCCTCCCTGACGGTTGCCGGCGATTCGCAGGCGCGCCACTTTCTCAACCAGGCCATTGACCAGTGGGTTGAGCAATACCCCGACCTCTGGCGCGCCTTCCTGCCCGACGACAGTCCACAAACCCGCGCCCGCTGGCGCGACGAAACCAGCAAAATGGCGCAAAGTTTCATCAGCACGGCCAAAAATGAACGGTATCGGCCAGACGCCATTTTGGAGCGTTTGCAACCCGAAGAAGCAGCCTCATCACCTCATCACCCTATCACCTCATCACCCCTTCTCTGGATGCTCGCCGGTATTTACGGCCGTTACCAGACCATCCTCTCGCGCCAGGGTGCATTGGACTTTGACGACCTGATCTGGCAGGCGACCGACCTGCTGCACCACCGCACCGGGCTGGCGGAAACACTGCGCGCCCGCTGGCCCTACGTGCTGGAAGACGAAGCCCAGGACAGCATCCCGCTGCAAGAAATTTTGCTGGAAACGCTGACCGGGCCGGAGGGTAATTGGGTGCGGGTGGGCGACCCCAACCAGGCGATCACCAGCACCTTTACGGCCGCGCATCCCCGCTTTTTCAATGCCTTCATTGACCGTGAGGATGTGCTGGCGCTGCCATTACCCAACAGCGGTCGCAGCGCCCCTTTTATCATCGGCGCGGCCAATACCATGCTCGATTGGGTCATGGACAAACATCCTGTGCCCGAAGTGCGCGCCCACACCTTTCGCCGCCAGTACATTGAACCGACACCGCCCGGCGACGCCCAGCCCAATCCACCAGATAGCCAGGCCGATATCCGCATCACCGTTTACCGCCACCGTGAGGATGAAGAGCTGCCCGGCGTGGCCCAAAAGGCGCTGACCCATGTTCGCCAGCATCCCCAGCACACTGTCGCCATTCTCGTCCCGACCAACAACCTGGGCTACCTGATGGCCGAACACCTGGATGAACTGGACGCGGACTATGACAACCTGCTGCGCGGCGGCACCCGTGAACGGGAAATTGCTGCCGCCATGCACGCCGTCCTGGCGATATTGGCCGATCCGCTGGATATGCGGGCCATGGTCAGCGCCCATGCCAGCCTCTACAAATTGGGCCACCCGGCGGCGCTGCTGCCGGAGGAACGGCTGACGCAGTTTCACACGTTGCTCAAGAGCGTACACCAGCCAGAGCGGCTGCTTTTCCCCTGGGAGGCCGGCGATGTGGAAGCGGCGCTGCCTGCCGGGGTGGCATCGCCGGAAGAGGTGGCGGCGATGGAGCGGTTTGCGGAATTTGTGGGGCGGTTGTTTGATTTACGGCCGTTGCCCATAGACGACCTCACCTTAGCTCTGGGCGACGAACTGTTTGCCTGGGGCGAGATTCACGAAGGCGACCTGTCCATCGCTTACCAGATTGCCACCTTCCTGCGTAACCGGCGCGATGCGCAGCCAGAACTGCGCCTGCCCGAATTAGCCGCCGAATTGGGCGAAGTAGCCGCCGGACGGCGCAGTTTCCCCATCGCTTCCCAGGCGGACATGGGCTACGAACCACAGCCGGGGCGCATCGCCCTGAGTACGCAGCACAGCGCCAAAGGGCTGGAATGGGACGTGGTCTTCATGGTGGGGGTAGATGGCAACTGGATTCCGGGCAGCCTGGACGCTTATTTTATGGGCGTCAGCGACCTGCTTGGCGGCGACCCGACGGCCGAAGCGGTGGCCCAGTTGCATTATTTGATGGCGGGCGATGCCGGGATTTATGACGGCCGTAGCGCCACCGAATCGGCGCACATAGACATCATCAGCGAACGGCTGCGCCTGCTCTACGTGGGCATCACCCGCGCCCGGCGCATCCTGCACCTCAGCCGCAGCCGCGCCACCCGCAGCTACAACAAAGAACGCGACGCCGAACCGGCCACGGTCACGGCCGTGTTGTACCATTACTTGAAAGACAGGCAGACCTGACGATTTTGCTCTGGTATCTGATCACATTGTCAGGGGTAACAGAATCTCGAAACGGCTTCTCCTGTCCTGCCCAGGCTTGCTTTCCACCGGTGTGGGGGTCTATAGTCACAGAGATATATTCCGACACACAAACCAACCATTGACAGACGGGAACATATGTTCTAAAATTTACGCCACGTAGAATTAAACCAACCCAAATTCAACAAGGAGTAAGATGTCCTCCTCCATTCAAACTGAACACTTTACGCAGGCGCTTTATGTGCTGCTTGACGAAACTTTTGACAATGTGCATGGCATGTATCTGGACAAGGGTACATCCATGTTTGAAACATTAGCCACCATTTCAGCCGCCGAAGCCTCAATCCCCGTTGGCGGCAAATGTGCTACGTTGGCGGCACAGGTAAAGCATATCGCCTTTTACCTGGATGTGTTGGAACATACGGTGCGCACACAGCAGTATGAACAGCAGGATTGGGACAAAATCTGGCGTGAGACCAGCGCCGTCACGCCGGCAGAATGGGAAGACCTCAAGGCTGACTTACGTGAGAGTTATAATCGCATCAAAGCGTTGATTGCTGACACGGCCGAATGGCCCAGCGAACAACACATCGGCGGCGCTATCGGCATGATTGTGCATACCGCCTATCATCTGGGCGAAATTCGGCAAGCCTTGTGTACACTTAAACAGTAATTTATACGTGCTGTGGCCGGTTTCCAACCGTGCCACCTCTGGTAACTAAACCTACCAGGTTCCCAAAACCTGTCAGGTCTACTAAAGGAGAAAGATATGAGCGGTGTAAGAGTTTTGGTTGGCACGCGCAAAGGCGCATTTATTTTGACTTCAGATGAAAAACGTCAAAAGTGGGACATCAACGGCCCCCATTTTGCCGGTTGGGAGATTTACCACGTCAATGGTTCACCTGCCAACCCAAACAGGCTGTATGCCTCACAGTCATCGGGCTGGTTTGGGCAGTTGATCCAGCGTTCAGACGATGGCGGCAAAACATGGGAACCGGTGGGCAATGCGTTTGCTTATGAAGGGACACCCGGCACCCATCAATGGTACGATGGCACGCAGCATCCCTGGGAATTTAAGCGCGTCTGGCTGTTGCAGCCCTCCCACACCGACCCGGATGTGGTCTATGCCGGGGTGGAAGACGCCGCCCTTTTCCGCACCAGCGATGGTGGGCAGACGTGGCAGGAGTTACCCGGTTTGCGTGAGTCCAAAGGCCACCTCTGGCAGCCGGGCGCGGGGGGCATGTGCCTGCACACCATTCTTATAGACCCCACTAACCCTAACCGTATCTTCATCGCCATCTCCGCTGCGGGCGCTTTCCGTTCGGATAATGGCGGCGAAACCTGGCTGCCCATCAACAAGGGGCTGCTGTCTGAGTATGAACTGCCGGATCCGGACGCGGACGTTGGCCATTGTGTACATGGTTTGGCGCTGCATTCCTCGCGGCCTGACGTGTTGTTTATGCAAAAGCATTGGGACGTGATGCGTAGCGATAATGCCGGCGATCTATGGCACGAAATTAGCGGCAATTTGCCAACAGACTTTGGTTTTCCGATTGCCGTTCATGCCCATGAGCCGGAGACAATTTACGTGGTGCCGATCAAGAGCGACTCGGAGCATTATCCGCCGGATGGCAAGCTGCGCGTATACCGCAGCCGCACGGGTGGCATTGAGTGGGAGGCGCTGACCAATGGGCTGCCACAAAGTGACTGTTACGTGAACGTATTGCGCAGTGCGTTGGCGGTGGATTCGCTGGATTCGTGCGGTGTCTATTTGGGCACGACGGGTGGGCAGGTGTATGTCTCGGCCGATTCCGGCGATAACTGGATGGCGATTGCTCGTGATTTGCCGCCGGTTTTGTCGGTGGAAGTGCAGACGCTGCCATGATCCGGGTAGCATTGCCCCACCATTTGCGCATGCTGGCAAAGGTTGACCGCGAAGTTGAACTCTCGGTGGCGGGGTCGGTGACGCTGGCGGCGGTGTTGGATGCGGTGGAAGCGCAATATCCTATGCTGCGCGGCACCATCCGCGACCAGGCGACAAAGGAGCGACGGCCGTTCATTCGCTTCTTTGTCTGTGGTCAGGATTGGTCACACGAGCCGGCTGATAGGCTGCTGCCTGAGGCTATCCTGACGGGCGCTGAACCGTTTCGGGTGGTAGGCGCCATGGCTGGCGGGTAAAACTGTTTGTAGTAGGCAATTTATTGCCTTTCAACAGCGATAAATCGCCTACTACAAACTGTTGGTGAGGGGATAAATGGACCAAACAACACAGACACACCTGGCATACATACAGACCAAAGATAAAGCGTTGCAGAATGCAGCTTACTATTATTTGATGGAGGCCACGGCCGTGCCCGTTGATTGGGCCTACTACGCCTGGGATGAACTGGTAGCCGGTTTGACGCATAAAGATAACCACGTGCGGGCCATTAACTCTCAGCTCCTCTGCCAACTGGCAAAAAGCGACCCAGAGAAACGAATACTCGCCGATTTTGATAAGCTGCTGGCAGTGACAAAGGATGAACGGTTTGTCACTGCCCGGCACTGTTTACAGTCGTTGTGGAAAGTAGGTGTAGTCGGCGTGGAACAGCAGCAAATGGTGGTGGATGGGCTGGACGGCCGTTACCGGGAATGTATCACTGAGAAAAACGGTACCCTCATCCGCTCCGACATCATAACCGGTCTGGCAAATCTGTATGATGCTGTCAAAGATGAAACGATCAAAGAAAGAGCATGGGCGCTCATCGAGACAGAAACAGATCCCAAATACCGCAAAAAATATGCCACCGCCTGGAAAAACCAGTAGTCGGTCTTCGGCATTCACCCCCTCACCTGCTCACCTGCTCACCTGCTCACTCCTTCACCCCTTCACTCTGTCACTTTTTCGCCTTGTCATTACACCGTCCTGCCACTAAAATTGCAGGCTTATGAGCAGTGACAACCCCTTCTTCCATCGTGGTGCTATCCGGCAGGCAGAATTTTTCTATGGGCGTGAGGCTGAAATCAACCAGATTATGGGCCTGCTGCGAAATGGGCAGAGCGTATCTCTGATTGGGCCGCGCCGAATTGGCAAGAGTTCCCTGCTGATTCATTTGATGCGCCCGGAAGTGCAGGACGCACACCAGTGGGGGGCTTCCCAGGTTTTGTTTGTCCATCTGGACTGCCAGGAGTTTGGCGAATCGCCGGCGGATGAGGTGTATGAAGCGTTGTATGATGCGCTGATGGATGCGGCGGAAGCAGCGGGCACGGCCGTGCGCTCCACCGACACACCCGGCGGCTACCGGGCGATTGATCGCCTGTTGCATCAGATCAGCCGGGATGGTACGGCCGTGGTGGTGCTGCTGGATGAATTTGAGCTGCTGGCGGCCAATGCCCACCTGACGCCCTACTTTTTTGCCCGGCTGCGGGGGCTAACCACCAAATATGGGTTGGCTTATCTGACGGCAAGTCAACGGCCGTTGTTCAACATCACCGCCGAAGAAGAAATCCTCAGTTCCCCTTTTTTCAACATTTTCGTGACCCTGCCATTGGGTCTGTTTACTGCCGAAGAAGCGCGTGGCCTGCTCAACCAGCGGATGCTGGATAGGGCTTATGGCTTTTCCCCAGAACTCATCAACCACCTGCTTTTTTTGGTGGGGCCACATCCCTTTTTTCTACACATTGCCGGATACCATGCGTACCAGGCTGTGACAGCAGTCCAATTGCCGCTAACTGATTTTGCGGCATTGGATAATGCCATTGAAGTGGAGGCAGCCTCACACTTGAGCTATCTCTGGCAAAACCTGGCGGCTGAAGAGCAATATACACTGGCGATCACCAATGGGCCGGTGGATACGGTGCGCCTGTTAGAGCAGCAATGTTTGCTGCATAACAACAATGGCAATTACACCTACACCAGCGAGATTTTGCACCGTTTTGTACGTCGCCAGGATGTTAGTGGCCTGATCCAGGCCGGGCCGTTTGTTATTGATCAACAGCGGCACCAGGTGTGGGCCGAGAATCAGGAGATGGCGCTGACCACTTCGCAGTTTGCCATTCTGGTCTGCCTGTGCCAAAACGCGGGGCAGGTGGTGCATGGGGATGAATTGGAAACGGCCGTGTGGGGTGAAGTGTTGGTGGATGACCCTGACCGCCTGAAAACGCTCATCAAACGGCTGCGCCGCGCCATTGTGCCCTATGACAACTGGATTGTCAGTGAACGCGGCGTGGGGTATGCGTTGCGACCGCCGGAGGCGTAATCCGTAATCCGTAATCCGTAACTCGTAACTCGTGACCCGTAATCCGATTACCGATAACAGATTACGGATTACCGACAGCCGCGGCGCGGGTGCGGATTTGCAGCAGCAGTTCAAACAGGATGAGGACACCCGCTACCAGCAGGGCGGCGGCAATGCCAAAAGCCCGGTTCATTTGCAGCCATACACAGAAAGCGGCCCACACGCCCAGCCCCATAGATTGCCGTAGCACCACTAAAAATGGCGCTGTGGTAGATTCCCCAAACCGTTCATCCGCATAATGCCCAAACCGTTTGTTTAAGAAATAGGCCAATGGCAGCGCCAGTCCTGTTACCATCACCATAATTGTGGCCAGAAAAGCAAGGATCAGTTCATTGTTAGCTGCTTCCAGCAGGGTTGGTGCATCAACCCGGTCTAACGCTGTAGCCCGTACCAGGTCGAGCCGGTTAATGTCAATCGGCCAGAAGTTGTTGACCACATACTCCAATGCCATAAACCCAATAATGAACAGGCCAATGCCCAGTAACAGATAAGGAAGCACACCCAGACGCCGCAAAATTCTCATGGGGAAATTATACCTTGCTGCCTGAAACCTGACAGGTCAGCCTGACCTGTCAGGTTTGCTGTGAGAGAAGGTGGAGCAGAGCCAGAGCATATGTCTCACCTGCCGTATTGGCCGAAAAGGTCAACGGCCGTTCCCCCCACACGATTTCACAATGATACCCATTCATCCGCCGTGTCAAACTAATATCTGGCTCTTTTTCCGGTAATAACCTCTCCAACTCCCCCCGCAGTTGTTCCTCGGTGGGCAGCCAGATGGCTTCGTGGGTGAGCAGGTGGTCGGCGGCCCATTCGGCCGTGCCGTGAAAGGTGAGAGCAGGCCAGCCCTGTACCAGTTCCATGGTCACCATCACATCCGAAATGACAAACACCTTGTCGTCCATGCCCCGGTCAGGAATGGCGAAGAAGTCGTTCACGGCCGTTTGCCATACCAGCCCGGCCTCTTTCAACTGTTTGGCTAATGTAAGTGAAATCATCTTCGTAACCCGTAGCCCGTAATCCGTGAACCGATTACGGGTCACGGATTACGGGTTACGCTCTTCACCCCCACGGATTCGCCATTGTCTGAATCAGCACCGGCAGGCCAATTTTCAAGTTGGGTTGGCGGCTGAGCAGCCACATCGCCAGATCGGCAATATCTTCTGGCGACAGGCATTTGTCGTGAATCAGGCCGGGATTGTCCTCGGCCATGGGCGTCAGCACCATGCCGGGGCAAATGGTGTTCACGCGGATGTTGAGATCCTGGTTTTCTACCTGAATAAATTCACCCAATGCGTTCAGGGCGTGTTTAGAGACGCCATATGCGCCATTGCCGGCGTAATACTCCACCCCGGATTCGGAACTGATATTGATGATGTGCCCGCTCTGCTGCCGCCGCATCAGGGGCAGCACCGCCCGCGCAAACAAAAATGGCCCGCGCAGGTTAATCGCCATTACCTGATCCCACTCCTCGATGCTGTGCCGGTGAATAGGCGCGCCGCCGTCAATGGCAGCATTGTTGATGAGGATGTCTACTGTGCCAAAGCGGTTGACGGCCGTGGCCACCACCCGCTCCACATCCGCCACTTCCGATACATCGGCCGTCACCGGTACGGCCGTGCCCCCATTGGTGCGAATTTGGGCCACCACCTCCGCCAGCGGCTCTGCCCGGCGGCCACACACCACCACCCGCGCCCCCGCCGCTGCCAATGCTACCGCTACCGCCGCCCCAATGCCTGTGCCACCCCCGGTTACAATCGCTGACTTGTTTTCCATGAAGCCTCCAAAGTTGGGTGATTGGGTGAATGGAGATTAGAGATTGGAGATTGGAGATTAAACAATCACCCTGTCACCCCTTCACCTGCTCACCTGCTCATCCTTTCCCTCATCCAAACTTGCCTGTATGATCCGCGCACCATGAATTCATTCACCCACTTGCACGTTCATTCCCATTATACCCTGCTTGGTGGCACGGCGTCCGTTTTTGATCTGGTTAATCGGGCGGCGGAGGAGGGGATGGGGGCATTGGCATTAACGGACACGGCCGTGCTCATTGGCGCCGTCCAATTTCAGCAAGCATGTGCCCAAGCCGGTATCCAACCCATCATCGGCATGACCCTGCCGGTGGCCGCTCCCGAAGGCGAGATGAACCTGACGCCGGATGTGGCCGGGCGGCTGGTGCTGCTGGCCACCGGGCCAAACGGCTACCAATCCCTTTGCCGTCTCTCCTCGGCCATACAATCGAGCCAGGCGCGGGCACAATTGCTGCGGCAAGGTATTCCCTGGGGCTGGCTGAAGGAAAATAGCGACGGCTTAATTGCTTTGGACGGGGGGCGTATGGGCTGGACGGAGCGGTATGTGCGGGCGGGCAACCGGCAGGCGGCGGTGCGCTTTGCCTCCCGGTTGGGTGGGCTGTTTGGCGAGATGGGGTATCTCAGTCTGGAATTGCATTCGGCGGCCGATGAGCAGGTTGGTCGTGAGTTGATCACCATTGGGGAACGGTTTGGGCTGACGGCCGTTGCCGTCCACCCCATCTACTGCCTGCAACCGGCCGATGCCCCCCGCCTGCGCCTGCTGGCGGCCATTGACCACAATTGCCCCCTGGCGGATGTGCCCGATGAGGCGCTGCCTGCGTTTGGGGACACGGCCCGAAGCCGCTTCGGGTTCGCCGTGACCCTGCACTGGCAATCCCCCGATCAAATCGCCGCCGCTTACGCCGCCTTCCCCGAAACAGTGGCGCGCACGGCCGACATCGCCCGCCAATGCGCCACGCCCTGCCTGCCGGACGGCCGTCCCATCTGGCCCAAACTGGAATTACCGGAAGGGCAAACGGCCGAGGAAGCGTTAGTTGAACAGGCCAAGAGCGGTCTGGAAAGACGTAATCCGTTATCCGTAACCCGTGAACCGTCGGATAACGGATTACGGATTACGGATTACGAGTCACGACTAAAACACGAACTCACCGCCATCATCGCCAAAGGGTTTGCACCGCTGTTTTTGCTGGTGGCGGACATTACCCGCTTTGCGCGGGAGACGGGGGTGCCGGTGAATACACGCGGCAGCGTGGCCAATTCGCTGGTGGCCTACTGCCTGGGCATTACCCAGGTAGACCCGGTGCTGCATGACCTGTTATTTGAACGCTTTTTGAATCCGGCGCGGGCCAATTTGCCGGACATTGACCTGGATTTTTGCAGCCGCCGCCGCGACGAGGTGCTGCATTATATCCGCGAGACGTATGGCGCGGAGCGGGTGGCGCTGGTGGCGACCATCTCCACCATGCAGCCTAAATCGGCGGCGCGGGAGACGGCGAAGGCGTATGGATATGCGGAGGCGGACATTAAGCGGCTGACGGCCGTGCTGCCCGACCATTGGCATCCTGACCCGCGCCGCCGCGATGTGTCCAATGTGGAAGAAATTGCCGCGCAACTGCCGGACGGCCGTGACCGGGATATTTTGCGGGCGGCGTATGCCCTGGTGGGGCAGCCGCATCACCTGAGTGTGCATCCGGGTGGGGTGGTGATTACGCCCGGCCCGCTGACCGATTTTGTGCCGGTGCAGATGGCCCCCAAAGGGTTTTTGACGACGCAGTTTGATTTCCGCGACGCGGAAACGATGGGGCTGCCCAAGATGGATTTGTTGGGCATTCGGGCGCTGACGGTGCTGGCGGATGCGGCCGACCTGATTCGCCAATACCACGACCCGGCATTTGATCTGGCGGCCATTGACCTGGAGGATGCGGACACGGCCGTGACCCTGAGCACTGCCCAAACCATCGGCGTCTTCCAGTGTGAATCTACCGGGGCGCAGCGCACCTTGCGCCAGTTGCAGGCCAAACGTGTGCGTGATCTGGCCGTAGCCAATGCCTTTTTCAAACCCGGCCCGGCGTTGGGTGGCATGGCGCAGGCGTTTGTGCGCCGCTATCGTGGGCAGGAGGCGGTGTCGTACTTGCATCCGGCGCTGGAGCCGATATTGCGCGTTTCGCAGGGGGTGTTGTTGTTTCAGGAGCAGATTTTGCGGATTGCCACGGAGGTGGCGGGGCTGACCTGGGCGGAGGCGGACCGGCTGCGCAAGGGGATGAGCAAGTTTCAGGCGAAGGAGATGGAGGCGACGCGGGCGCGTTTTGTGCAGGGCTGCCAGGAGCGGTCGGGGTTGACGGCCGTGCAAGCGGAGACGTTGTGGGGGCAGGTGGAGCCGTTTGCGGGCTATGGCTTTAACCAGGGGCACGCCACGGCGTATGCGGATGTGAGTTACCGTTCGGCCTACCTGAAAACGCATTACCCGGCGGCCTTTTTATGTGCGCGGCTGGCGGATCATGGTGGCTTTCACCATCCGGCCATCTACATCGCCGAGGCGCAGCGGTTGGGCATCCCGGTGCATCCGCCGCATGTGAATGTGAGTGGGCGGGGGTTTACTCTGGCGGGCGGAGACCTGGCAGGTTTTCAGAAACCTGTCAGGTCTGGCGAACTGCACCTGTGGATGGGCCTGGGCCAAATCCGCGATTTGCGCCAGAGCGCGATTGAGGCGATTGTGGCGGCACGGCCGTATCACAACTTGCGTGACTTGCTGCGTAAAGTACCCCTGCAAAACAAGGAGATCACCCATTTGATTCAGTGTGGGGCGTTGGATGGGTTGGCGGAAAGCCGGGCGGCGCTGCTGGCAGAGGCGGCGGAGATTGAGCGGGCGGGCAGCGCCGGGCAGTTAGCGTTTGGTTTTGGGGTGAGTACGGCCGTGACCCCTGAATCACTAGCGCAGCGGTTGGAATGGGAAACGCGGCTGTTAGGCTGGCCGGTCAGCGCCAATCCGATAGCGTTGGTTAAAGAGCAAACGGCCGATGATGTGCCGCTGCGTTTTGTTCACCGGCTGCGTGGGCAGCGGACGACGATTGCCGGGGTGCGCTTGCCGGGTTGGACGGGCGGGCGCGGCTTTTATGTGGGGGATGGGGATGATTTTGTGGTGGTACGGCCGTTGCGGGGGTTGAATCAGAAGGTAGAACGGTGGCGGCCGTTGCGCTTGAGCGGGGTGTGGCGGGAGGATGAATGGGGGGATGGCTGGTTTGAGGCGGAGCAGGTGGTCAATCTGTGAGGGGGTAATAGAAATCTGTCGTTATTCGACTTTTGCAATTCATTTGTCATTCCGAGCGGAGTCTGCGGAGCGAGGAATCCTTCTCCTATACAAATGGGAGAGATTCCTCTTCGAAGACTCGTCGGAATGACAGGCTAAGATGATTTTGTTAACAAAGTGGGTTGGAAGGGGTTGAAATGGGAAAACAGTGCTGCGGAACGGTTTTTACGCGCTCCTCCGTCATTTTTACAAGCGCGGCGCCACTTTTACACGCTCCTGGATGGTTTTTACGAGCGCGGCGCCGTTTTTACGCGCTCCGGCGTGGTTTTTACAGGCGCGTAACGACTTTTACGCGCTCCTCCACAGTTTTTACAAGCGCGGGACGATTTTTACATGTTTCTGTTGGGTGATGGAGAGGAGGGAGGGGGTACGGCCGTGACCGACATTAACAACAAATCCACATGTACTCATCAGGAAGTCTACTGCCGTAGCTCTTGGGCAAGCCCGATGAGAATTCCCTCGGGGCCTCGGATGTAGCAAAGCCGATAAATGTCTTCGTACTGAACGACTTCGCCGACAAGCTCTGCGCCGTGTTTGCCCAGCCGGGCCAGCGTATCGTCGAGGTCCTCCACGGTGAACATGACGCGCAGATAACCGAGAGCGTTCACCGGGGCGCGGCGGTGGTCGGCAGCCACAGGCGGCGCCAGGAATCGGGACATCTCGATCCGGCTACGGCCGTCCGGTGTACGCATCATGGCAATCTCGACGCGCTGGTCGCGCAGTCCCGTGACGCGCCCGGCCCACTCCCCTTCGATTGGGGCGCGCCCCTCAAGCTCGAGGCCAAGTTCGGTGAAGAACTCAATGGCGGCATCAAGGTCTTCTACCACGATGCCAACGTTGTCCATACGTTTGACTGTCATGATGTCTCCTTGGCGTCTAACCATGCATTATAACGATTCATTACACAACGAACCTGACGCCCGCTTCACCTGCTGGTAGGTCAGGCTGTAAGTCTTGTTTAAGTAGGGAAACAAAATCATTCCGCGTCAATGATTTGCCGGGGATGGACAACCGAAATATCAGGAATGTTGGAGAAGTCACCTGGATTTAGCGTGAGAATGTGATCAAGTGAAGCAATTTTCATCATAGCCATGATGCGAGCATCATGTGTGCGTTTTCCCGATATTTTTTGTTTTGAAACTATCTCTAACCATGTTTGAAAGAGTTGAGGCGTTTCCTCGGCAATTGGAAAACGTTGCATTAATTGCTCAATGATGTTCCGTGTGTATGTTGTTGACCAACCTAAACCGTTGACATCTGTGGGGCGTGTGGCCACAACCCACAGTTCAATCAAAACTTGTGGCGTTAAAAAACAGTCATCGCCATTTGCCAAAATAGCAGCTACAGCATTTGTAACCAGCTCGTGTTGTGCGTCTGATGGGTTGCTGAACCGAAGAATGATATTGGTGTCGAGCAAGTATGTGGTCACGATTCGTAAATGCTACCGCGATCAAATGCTTCATCAGGTAGGGTTAGACCGGTTTTATTCAATCCCGAAACCCACTCCAGAAAATCTTCGGCGCGCTCTTTTGGCGTTGCATTTTGCCAAAAAGAGGTTGTCTTCATCACGCTCCTGGCTTGAACTTTGAGTGATAAGATGTAGTCAGCAATTCTTGAAAGCTGATTTTCATTTAATGAGTCAATTTGTTTTTTGACTGTTTCACGTAACATCATAATTAAACCTCAAGCAAGTAATCACCAGATGGCGTTAATCAATCCAGCTAATCTTCCTGTTCAACTTGAGATATTATGCCATAAGACTTGCCGTCGTCATAATACCTTTACTGATGGTTCAGGCAGTGCGAACACGGCCGTACTGCGCTTCCACGGCCAGGAGTTCGTCCATACCGGCGGGGATGTTGAACATGCGGATGGTGAACTCGTCTGCTGTTTCGGCGGCCAATTCGATGCGCCAACCCCAATCGGGGCCGGGTGGGGCGGGGTAGGAAGTCAGGGCAGAGACACGGCCGTCTCCATCCACCTCGCCCCGAAAAACCATAAACTGCCCGCCCGTATGCCAGGAATCCAGCCACACCATGTCCCTGTCGCCCGGTTCCGTAGCATTGCGTACAATCAACAGCCCATCCTGCGGCTGCCCATCGTCCGCCCAGGTGTATTTGAAGGTGACAAACCCATCACGGGCGGCTAAGGCAACGGACACGGCCGTTGCCGACTCGCGCACCGGTTCCCCCGGCATCAGCCACACCCGATTTATCCCGGCCCACTCACCCACCAGATTGCTCCATTGTGTCCTGATAGTCATGCCCAATACCTCCTGATTCTGTTTGTTGCCGCCAGTGTAGTGGAAGGGGGTACGGCCGTCAAACAAAAACAGCTCCTTTGACTGGTGGTGGAGAGAGGGGGGAAGTACGTGTTGTGCCCGAGGGTATGCTTTGTGTGGAATCAGGTGAATTGACCGGCGCAGGGCCGATTTACGCTTGCAGAGATTGTTGCAACCATGTGAGCATCATACCAATAAGTCCACTGCTTCCCACCATTCTGATACCAATCGCCGTACCCACCATCGCGCCAATCGCCGCGCCGGTTGGCATACCAATCCCGCCGCCCTCTAACGAATTACTCTCTGTGCTTATCACCCTATCGTGTGTATCACTAACTCCCCTACCAATTACCGCGCCAATTATCGCCCCGACTATCCCACCGGCTATACTACCCCCAAAGTTAGTTGCTCCCCCCATCACGGAGCCAACCACGAGGCCAATCACCGCACCTGTGGTCGCCCCAACCACACCGCCTATCGCCAAACGAGTCACTATGCCGACCGGCGAGGCAGACTTTCCCACCCTTCGTCTATAGGCTGTAAGCGCCTGACCAGTTACCAGGCCGATATGGACGCCGGCCATCAGGCCTATCACGGCCCCTGCTGCCAAACCAATGACAAACCCAATCGCCGCCCAGCCTAAAAGTAGCCCAAGAAGTATTCCCAAAAAGAGCAATTTGATCACCCACCCTATTCTCTTGTTTTTTATATGCCAATCATGGCGAATCATGTAGATAACCAGCAAAAGACTAACAAGACCAACGGCCGTGCGGACACCTTCCGTATTGGGGCCGTATGTGCGCATCAATTCCAGCCCAAGCAACTGATGGTAAAAGTGCAAGGTTTTGTCCATATCTGTTACCTTCAGTGCGATATGATCCAGGGACTTGGGTCGTAGCATATGTCTATCTCCTTTGCGTTCTTCGCTGATTTTTCAGTACACTTATTCATTCCTGAAGACCCTCATTTCTTTTTACCCCTCATCAAACACCGCCACCGCCCGCACCGGGGAGCCGGTGCCGCCGCGTATCTTCAGCGGCAGGCCGATAAATCGAAAACGCCCGCGGCCAATAAGCTGGTGCAAATTGATCAGGTTCTCGTAATGGGTAAAACCCATCTGGCCACAAATGTGATGCACTTCCCGGTTAGACACGCCGCGCACGCCAGGGGCCATTGTCTCCACGCCAAAGGCAGCGATCCCCTGCTGTCCCAGCCAGCGGGCGCTATTGCTGCTGATGCCGGGGCCATGCGGCCAAACGGCCGTGCCAAAGGCGCGGCGATAATGGTCAGTGTACAACAGAACGGTGTCACCTCGTTTGATTTCCTGCACGGCCGTGACCAACGCCAGTTCCAAATCAGCCACCTCAATCAATTCCCGCGGCCCCTTGTGCGACAGGTCGAGGCAGATGCCTTCGGTGTAGAACATGGTGAGCGGCATGGTTTCGATGGAATGGTCACGGTACGGCCGTGCCATGTGATTCAGCGCGTCCACATGCGTGCCGGTGTGTTCGCCCAGTTCCAGCCGGTTCACAGCCGGGGAGACTACCTCACTACCGGTAATGCCCTCCCATTCTTCGTGCGAGACGTGCATGGTAATCGTCACCTCCGGCAGGCCGGGAAAGACCGGCATCCCGGAAAATATCTCTTGACTCAAATCAACAATGTCCATCATCTATCCTGCCTTGTTGCTTCACTTCAGACCCCAAGAGTTTCAAAAACCCTTGGGGTCTATGCCCGGCGATTGTAACGACGTTTTGTTTACCTGGTCAACGTTAAAGACCAATCTTCTCTACCCATTTACCGGAAGCAGGGTATGATATTCACACTGCCAGAAACCGGGTCTTTCTCAGAAACCCGGTCTCTCAATTAGAAAGGTGAACGATGATGAATGATGCTGAACGAATCGCTTTTTTGCGGGATGAAATCAATTACCACCTTTACCGTTACCATGTGCTGGATGCGCCGGTGATCAGCGACGCCGAGTACGACGCCCTGTATCACGAACTGCTGGCGTTGGAAGCGGCCCACCCGGAATGGCTGACGCCGGATTCCCCTACGCAGCGCGCCGGGGCTGAACCGCTGGATGCCTTTGCCAAAGTGGCCCATCCCGCGCCCATTCTCAGCCTGGCAAATGCCTTTAGCGTGGAAGATTTGTTTGCCTGGCGGCAGCGCATTGAGCGTCACCTGCCCGACCCGGCGATGGCGCTGGATTTTGTGGCCGAGCCGAAGCTGGATGGATTGACGGTGGTGCTGACGTATGTTGACGGCCGTTTCACCCAGGGCGCAACCCGTGGCAATGGCGAAATTGGCGAGGATGTCACCCAAAATTTACGCACCCTCAAGGCCATTCCGCAAAAGATTCCCGTGGCGCCAGATAGCCAGTTGGTTGTCCCACCGTATCTGGTGGTGCGCGGCGAGGTGTTTTTCCCACTGGACAAGTTTGAGGCGTTTAACGCGGCGCGGCTGGCGGCGGGTGAGCCACTGTACATGAATCCGCGCAACGCCGCTTCCGGTTCGCTGCGGCAGCTAGACCCCAAGATCACGGCCGTGCGCCCCCTCACCATTTACTGTTATGACCTGGTCGCCTGGGAGGGTACGGCCGTGCCTGACACCCAATGGGAACGGCTGGACTATCTGCGCCGCCTGGGTTTTCCCGTTTCCCATGATAACCAGCAGTGCCCGGATTTAACGGCCGTAGCCGCCGCCTATGAAGCCTGGATCGGCCGCCGCAACCAGATCAACTACGAAGTAGACGGCATCGTCGTCAAAATCAATAACCGCCCGTTGGCCGACAGCCTCGGCTTTGTGGGCAAAGACCCGCGTGGCGCTATTGCCATGAAATTCCCCGCCCAGGAGAAAACCACCCGACTGCTGGACGTGCAGGTCAATGTGGGGCGCACTGGCGTCCTGGCCCCCAACGCCGTCCTGGAACCAGTGGAAATTGGCGGCGTGGTGGTGCGCAACGCCACCCTGCACAACTACGACGAAATCGCCCGCAAAGACATCCGCATCGGCGACACCGTGCTGGTGAAACGGGCCGGCGATGTCATCCCCTACGTCATAGGCCCGGTCATTGAGCGCCGCGATGGCATAGAGCGGGTGATTATGCCGCCCACCGTCTGCCCGTTTTGCGCCGAGCCGGTGAAACGCATCGAGGGCGAGGTGGCGATTTACTGCGACAATCCGGCCTGCCCGGAACAGTTGGTGCGCCGTGTGGAATACTTTGTCAGCCGGGGAGCGATGGACATTGGCACATTTGGCGGCAAAACGGGGGCGCTGCTCATTGAGCAGGGTTTCATTCACGACATTGCCGACCTGTACTACCTGGATCGGGATAAATTGCTGGCGCTGGAAGGGTTTCAGGAAAAGAAGGTGGACAATTTGCTCAGCGGCATTGAGGCCAGCCAGAACCAATCGGCCGAACGATTCCTGACGGCATTGGGCATCCGGTTTGTGGGCAGCGTGGTCGCCGGGCTGCTGCTGGATGCGTTTGGCAGCCTGGACGGGCTGGCAGCGGCAACGCGGGAGCAGCTAGAGACGATTGAAGGGATAGGGCCGCAAATTGCCGCCAGCGTGGTGGATTGGTTTGCCGATGAGCGTAACCGGTTACTGCTGGAAAAGTTTCGGGCGGCAGGACTGCCATTTGCCAGTAAGCGAACGGCCGTGTCCCCCACTACCCCCCAACCTCTCACCGGTCTCACCTTCGTCATCACCGGCACACTGCCCACCATGAGCCGTGATGAAGCCAAAGCGTTCATTGAAGCGCACGGCGGCAAAGTGACCGGCTCCGTCAGTAAAAACACCAGCTACCTGCTTGCCGGCGAAAATGCCGGCAGCAAGCTATCCAAGTCCGAACAACTGGGCGTACCGGTGATCAGTGAAGAGGAACTGCGTCAGATGATGGGGTATTGAGAGATTAGAGGATTAGGAGATTGAATCTCCCAATCTCCTAATCTCCAAACCTCCAATGAACCAGGCATTGTTTTATGATGGCGGCTGGCTAAGCAGTTCAAAGCCAGAAATAATGTCCATCAATTCGCTGGTGATGGCGTCTTGGCGCTGGTGATGGTACAGCCGGTGCAGTTCGTCTAGCCGCTCCTCAATGTTGCGCTCAGCGGCCTGCATCGAGACCAGGCGGGCTGCGTTTTCACTGGCCAATGACTCGGCAAAAGCACGGAAAAGGGAGACGAAGAGGTGTTCACGCAGCAGCGCCGAAAAGAGCGGCTGCCAATCCATGCTAAAGGTGGGCAGCACTGGCGAAGGCCAACGCTGCTGTTCCAGGTGGCGTAGCTGTCTCAGGTTGATAGGCAGCAGCCGCTGCATACGTGGTCGGTAGGCGACGGTGGATTGCAGCCGGTTATAAAACAGATAGATTTGCTCGATGATAGGTTGGGTGGTTGGATTCTGCCATTGGTCGCTTTCTAGCAGCAGTTCTTGCACGATGGGGGTAATGGCGGCTACGCTGCCGGGCAAGCTGAGCAGCTCGTCGGCAGGCAGGCCATGTTCAGCCAGCAACGGCGCCACACGCGAACCAATGGCAATGACGTGCAAATTGTGGGGCGGAATGCCCAGGTGAGCTAACCTTTCGGCCGTATAGCTGGCAATTTGTTCGTTGAATTGACCGCACATGCTCTGGTCAGAACCAAAAACGATGATGCCGGTACCCCGTTCGGCCAGTGGTTTGCGTGGGGCAGGGGGCAGCGCGTAGCCCTCGCGCACGGCCGTTGTCAGCACCACATGCAGCCCCAATTCCGTCGTCCGGTAATAATCGCCGAGAGATTCCACCGCCCGCTCATATTGGCGGATGCTGGTGAGCGCCAACGCGCGCATGGTGCGCACAATAGCATATAAGTCGCTGGCATTTTTTATGCGCCGCCGAATGTCCTCAATGCTTTCCACTACGTGTTCGATACTCCGATTACGGATCAGGCATCACGCCTCAGTGCCGGTGTAAATCCTTATGCATAATCGCCCGCGTCCGGTGCAGGCGGTCGTCGGCGGGCAGATCGGCCAGGAGGTGGTTCATCTCCGCGTCATCCTCCTCTTCCAACAGGTGCGCCACGTAATCAATCATGCTGGGTGGAAAAACGCCATCCACCTCATACAGGTCGCGCTGCTGCCGCAAGACGGCTGCCGATGCCACGCAGCTTGAGGGCAGCGATTCCAGGCGGTTCAACACGGCCGTGTCGCGGAAAATGTTACCGATGACGTGCAAATCATCGGCTAACTGCTGCGCTTCCGCCGGATGCGTCAGCCCCCAGGTGGCGGACATGGCAATACCTGCCAGTAGCAGGTGGATGATGGCGCTGCCATCCGGGCTGCGCAGTTCCACTGTTTGCCGCCCTACTTCCTCTACAAAGTCAGTATGCTGTTGTGGGTTCAACTGCCGCGCCAGATTGCCGGTATTGGCCCAGCCCAACGGCACACGGATCATGGCGCTGCGGTTGGATTCGCTCCAACAAACGCGGGTGGGCGCTTCCTGGTTGGGCACCAGGCGCAGGTAGGCAGAGGAGATAGTATTGCCGAAGGCGGTAAGGGTACCGGCATACCGGCTGAGACCGCCAATCATCTGCCGTGCTTCGGCAGAGAGTTCGCCGCTTTTGCTGCGCATGATGTTACGGCCGTCCTGCCGCAGTTCCATGTGTATATGCAGCCCATTACCGGCAATGCCCTCCTCGAGCTTCGGCGTGAAGGTAGCCACGCAGCCATGCTGGTAAGCCACATTGCGGATGAGCCAGCGCGCCAGCACCAGGTTGTCGCCTGCCTCGTCCAAAGGAGTGGGTAAAAACTCAATTTCTAACTGATCGGCCCGTTTTCCGGCGATCTCTTCCAGGTTGCTGCGCACCTCGTGCAGATTGCCCACTTCGCTGTGGGCATACTTCACGGCGCCGGTGATTTGGGTGATATGCCTGACCATCTCGTTGATAATGTCGCCCGTTTTGTTGAAGGGGGAAGCGGTGTGGTAGCCACGCTGTTTGGCCGTGGCATAAATGTTGTGCGTTGGATTGCTGAGTAGGAAAAATTCCAATTCGCCCATGGCGTGCAGGTCTAGCCCTGTTTGTTGCTGGAAACGGCCGTAGGCTTTCAGCAAAATATTGTCCAACGTATAAGGGGCCAGTTTGCCTTCGTGAGTCAAGTAACGGCAAATGAAATCCAGGCTGCCAGGGTCAAACGGGTTCAGAAAACCAGTCTGGTAAACGGGTACCACGTACAGGTCAGAAACGGAGACATCCACCAGACCCCGAAAAAGCGAAGAGCCATCTACCCGTTCTCCGTCAGCCAGGATGCGTTCCGCCTGGGTGCGGTGGGTAATGGGGATTTTTAGCTCTTTCAGTTTGCCATCCAGGGCCGTGTAGTGGAAAGTGATGCGTTCCAACTGTTTTTGCTCAATTACGCGGATCAGGTCTTCACGGGTGAAGTCATAGCGTGGTTTGTCCAGCAGTTGGGTGAGCGGGTTCATCAGGGCGTAGGGGGAAGGGGGCATGGGTAACTCCTTTGGGAACTGGGTGTAGCAGGTGGCAGGTTGCCAGCGATCTCCCACCTGTCACCTGCCACCAGATAATCCTAACCGTGATTTTCAGCGGCATACGCATGGATTATAGTCTTGATCCGTTGTATCAGCGCTTCACGGTCGGCGTCACTGAGTTTTTCGCCTTGTTCAATGCGACGGCACACGGCCGTTTCCTCGCCTATTACCTCCTCCCGAATTACCTGGCTGATTGGGTCAATCTCATCTACCGGTAAGTCATCAAACAAACCGGTAGTCACAGCCAGCAGGACGGCGATTTGTTCTGCCACCGGCAGTGGCTCGTACTGCGGCTGTTTCAATACCTGGCGCACGCGGCGGCCACGCTCAATGACCTGCTGTGTTGCCTCATCCAGGCGCGTGCCAAAGCGGGCAAAATTCTCTAACTCCTCAAACTGGCTGTAAGCCAGGCGCAAATCCCCGGCGACCGCGCGATATGCCGGAAGCTGGGTCTTGCCACCCACGCGAGAAACAGAACGTCCCACGTCCACGGCGGGTAAGATGCCCTTCTGGTAAAGGTCAGGCGAGAGATAAATCTGACCGTCGGTGATGGAGATGATGTTGGTGGGGATGTAGGCGGACACATTTTGTGCCTCTGTTTCCACAATGGGCAGCGCCGTTAACGAGCCGCCACCCCGCTCTGGGCGCAGTCGGGTGGAACGTTCCAGCAGGCGGGCGTGTAGATAAAAGATGTCACCGGGAAACGCTTCACGGCCGGGCGGTCGGCGCAGCAGCAGGGAGAGTTCACGGTATGCCCAGGCATGGCGTGTCAGGTCATCATACACAATGAGCACATCTCGCCCTTGCTCCATGAAGTATTCGGCGATGGTGGTGGCGGCGTAGGGAGCGATGAATTCCAGACCGGGCGGGTCTTCGCCGGCGGCAACGACGACGGTGGTGTATGCCAGCGCGCCGCGTTCGCGCAAGTCGGCAATCACGTTGGCTACCGCTGAACTGCGCTGACCAATAGCGCAGTAGACGCAGATGACGTTTTTGTCTATCTGATTCAGGATGGTGTCCAGGGCAACGGCCGTTTTCCCTGTCTGCCTGTCCCCCAAAATGAGTTCCCGCTGGCCACGCCCCACCGGGATGAGCGCATCAATGGCTTTCAGACCCGTTTGCAGCGGTACCGTCACCGGGGCGCGGTCCATAATGGGTGTTACCGGTCGCTCTACAGGCCAGCGTTCAAAGGCGGGTAGGGGGCCACGGCCGTCTAACGGCCGTCCCGTTGGATCCACTACACGCCCCAACATCCCTTCACCTACCGGCACATCCAGCACACGATGCATTTGCCGCACCTCATCCCCGGCGGACAAGTGCTGGCTATCGCCCAATAAAATGACGCCCACCTCTGCCTCATCCAGATTAAAAGCCATGCCCATCAACCCGCCGGGAAAGCGGATCAATTCTTCGGACTGTACCTCGTACAGACCATGTACACGGGCAATACCGTACCCCACATAGCTGATGTGTCCCACGCCCCGCACATGCAACCGGGGACGCGCCTGCTCCTGTGCCTGGGCAAAGGCGGTAAAAGTCTGGTCTAGCAGTGGACGCAGCAGGCCATCAGCCATGAGGTTGTTCCTCAACGGCCGTGTCTGCCGGTATGTTTGCCAGCGCCGCCATCAACGTCTCTTCCAATTTGTCTAAATAGCTGGCCACGCTCCAGGCCACCTTATATCCTGGCGCTGCCAGTTCCAGACCACAGATTACATCTGGGTTTGTCTGTATCTGCATAGGCTGGCCTATGCCAAACAAGCGGAAGATGGCCTGGCGCAGCAGCTGGCGCTGCTCGTTGTCAATCTCAAAGCTGCTGCTAAGCGTCAGAATGGTCTGCTCTGCTTGCAGTGCTTCCCGGATAGACTGGACATCCGTTTCAGGCAGGGACGCCAATCTTGCCAGAAACATCTGAACCATGCGCGCTTCCAGTTCCACGTCTGCCAGGTCGGTCAGGGCGCGGCGGATAGCCTGGTATGTTTGCTGCCCGGTCTGCTGCCGCACCGCCTGCAAAAACGATTCTTTTTCTTCGGCCAGGGCTTTTTGCCAGTGTGTGCGGGTCATATTAACCTCGGTGCGCGCCTGTGCCAGCCATGCCTGTTGCTGAGCCGCCACTTCTGCCTGAGCTTCGCGCATCAGATTCTCCCGCTCCTGACTAAAAGCGGCGTTTTTCTGCTGGTAGGTTTCAATTTCCTCGGCCGCAGCCAGCCGTTGCGCTTCTGCTTCGGCCAGCCGGTTGGCAATTTTGCGTTCCCGTTCAGCCATGGCATTCATAATAGGCCGGTAGAGAAAGCGGCGCAGCAGCAGCACCAGTATCAAGAAGTTGATGATTTGGGCAATAACGGTATACCAATCAATTAGCACCGTTAACCTCCAATTAATAAGGCGGTGGCGTAGTTCCAAAAGGGGTTGATGAAGAGCAGGATGATAGCCACCACAAAGCAGTAAATGGCGGTAGACTCAATCATCGCCAGACCGACGAAGAGGGTGCGGGTGATGGTGCTGGCTTCATCCGGCTGTTGGGCGATGGAGCTAAGGGCCTGGGCGACGGCGCGCCCTTCCCCCAATGCCGGCCCTAAGGAGCCAATGGCAATGGTTAGTCCGGCTGTGGCAATTGAAACGATAGCAATCCATTCCATGTTATCCATAGTGAACTCCTTTGCAACTGGTGGGCAAGTTAGCCAACTTGCCCACCAGTTTTCATGTGTTGTCGGGCGACGGCCGTTTCGCTTCCTGTACCTGTGTGGCAGAGGCGATGTAGACCATGGCCAGTACGGCAAAAATATAAGCCTGGATCAGGCCGGTAACAAGCCCCAATAACTGCATTGTTATGGGCAAAAAGAGGGGAGCAATAGAGATCAACACCGCCACAATCATCGTCCCGCTCATCACATTGCCAAACAGACGTACTGCCAAAGCCAGCGTGCGCGACAGCTCACCAATGATGTTGAAGGGCAGCATAATGAGCGAGGGTTTGGTGTACTGTTTCAGGTACGTCCGCAGGCCTAGCCGGGAAATGCCGTACATAGGCACGGCTACAAAAACGCAAATAGCCAGGGCGGTGGTGGTAGAGAGCGAGCCGGTAGGGGGCCGGTAACCGGGCACGACAGCCAGCAGGTTGGCGGTAGCAATGAAGATGAAAAGCGTGCCAATGAAGGGCAAATACCGTTCAGGCGGCTGCTGGCCGATTTCGCTAATCTGCTGGTGTAGTGCCTGCACCAGCACTTCCAGTAAATTCTGCCCACGTGAGATCTGTTCATCGCTAGAAAGCCGGCGCGTGACCAACCAGGAGCCAACCACCAGCAACACCATGATCAGCCAGGTAAAAAGAATGGTGGCATTGAGTTTGAAAGGGCCATAGACCCAAATGATGTTATCAGGACTAATTTCCATAGTTCGCTTGCTTTTACCTCCCAACCGCTCACCGCTCACCGCTCACCGCTCACCGATTACGGATTACGGATTACCGACTCCGGCCCCCAGCGGCGGATGAGCAAGGTGCGGGCCAGCAGAAGACCAACCAGGGCGCTGAGCAGGTAGCTCCAATGGGCGCTGGTTAGCAGATAAAGAGTAGCTAGGAGCAAAACCAGCCGCAGCAGGAAGCTGCCGATAAGCAGCAGCGCCGGGCGATTGGTGGTGGGCAGTTGGCGCACGGTATACCAGAGGCCGCCGAAGTAGAGGCTGCCGGCCACGCCGCCAACGAAAAAGCTGAGTAGAAGCTGTGCGTTGATCATACCTGTTCGTCCGTTTCTTCTGGTGGCAGTTCTTCCATTTCCTTTTCGATGCGCGCCTGCTCCTGGCTGACCCAGTGCCAGGCATTCCAACAGCCGAGCAAGACGCCGCCGACCAGCAGCATCAATGTCCAGGAGAAGCGGCTGGGCCAGTTGGCGTCTATGTACAGGCCTAGCGCCAGGCCAAGTAAGGTTGGGATGGCGACAGACCAGCCCACAATGCCGAACATGCCCAGACCAAACCAAACACGCTCTTTTTGATGGCGACGCGCCCATAGTTTGCGCTGCTCTTTGCGGGCGATGCGCCGTTCGAGGTTCTGATGGGGGGCACGGCCGTTACCCTCATCCATCATGCGGCCCACATTCTAAACTCTTCATCACAACTCCAAAAAGCGACGCACAAAATCTGCCTCAATTTTAGCCAGCGCCGAGCGTGTCTGTTGTTCCCGCTCATCCAGTTCGGCAAACTGCTCGCGGATGAGCGCCTGAAGCTGCCCCAGGTCTGCCCCTTGCACGGCGTTGCGCGTGGAGACCAGCACTTCTGGGCCACACTTCACCAAAATACCTTCATCAATGGCCAGGTAGTTTTCCGCGCCAACGGCCGTTTCATAAACCAACAGACCGGGCACCAACGCTGAGACAAAATCAATATGGCGCGGTAGCAGGCAAAAAGAGCCATTCTGCCCTTCGGCCGTTACCTTGCGCACCATCTCCTCTACCAATACCTGCTTCGGCAGCAGCACCTTCAGGATCATCGCGGGGCCTCCGCTTCACTGATGGCGCCAATCATATACAAGGCCCGTTCCGGAAATTCGGCAAACTCGTCATTCAAGATGCGCTCGCAGCCATCCAACGATTCTTCCAGCGACACCAGCTTGCCACTCATGCCGGTAAACTGCTCGGTGGTAAAAAAAGGCTGTGTCAGAAAACGTTCCAACCGCCGCGCCCGCTCCACCACCCGCCGATCCTCCGGCGACAGTTCTTCCAACCCTAACATGGCGATGATGTCCTTTAGCTCCTCGTAGCCGGCCAGCGTGCGGCGAATTTCCTGGGCGATGTGGTAATGGCGCTGCCCCACAATGCGTGGCGTCAGCATTTTGGAGCCGGATTGCAGCGGGTCTATAGCCGGATACAGTCCTTCACTGGCCCGTTTGCGGGAGAGAACGATGGAAGCCGTAAGATAGCCAAAGGTGTGGATGGCTGCCGGGTCGGTGAAGTCATCGGCGGGTACGTAAACGGCCTGTACGGAAGTTATGGCGCCGGTCGCGGTGTTGCAGATGCGTTCCTGCAATTCGGCCAGTTCGGTAGCCAGGGTGGGTTGGTAGCCAACTCGTGAGGGGATTTGCCCCATCAGCCCCGATACTTCTGACCCGGCCTGGATGAAACGAAAAATGTTGTCAATCAGCAGCAGTACATCCTGTTGGGCATCATCGCGGAAGTATTCGGCCATGGTCAGGGCGGCGTGGCCCACGCGGAAGCGCGCACCGGGCGGCTCATTCATCTGGCCGAAAATCATAACGGTGTTTTCCAACACACCTGCCTCTTTCATCTCCCGATACAGTTCTTCGGCTTCGCGGCTGCGCTCACCAATACCACAAAAGAGGCTGACGCCTTCGTATTGGCCGACGACGTTGTGGATGAGTTCGGTGATGAGTACGGTTTTGCCCACACCAGCGCCGCCAAACAAACCGGCGCGCCCGCCGCGTTCCAGAGGGGTTAGCACGTCAATGGCTTTGATGCCGGTGGCAAAAATTTCAGATTGTACAGAGCGTTGGTGCAGAGGGATGGCGGGTTGGTGGATGGCGCGCCATTCGCCACCGGTGATGGGTTCCTGGTTATCCAGGGTTTCACCGAAGACGTTGAAGATACGGCCGAGAATGCGCTGCCCGACGGGGACTTGCAACGGCCGTGCCTCATCCACAATCGGCGTGCCCCGCGCCAATCCTTGGGTGGGCGTCAGGGCCACGCCACGTACCCGCCGTCCATCCAGATGAGCCACCACTTCAATGATGATTGGCCCGTTTGGGCCGTCGGCGACTAACCGCTGGTACAATTGAGGGAGATGTTGGGGAAATTGCGCATCCACCACACTGCCGCGTATGGCAACGACGGTGCCTGCATTGTGGTCAGACTGCGCCTCCTGCCGCTGCGTCATAGGCAGAAGTATACCAGAAACGGCTCTTTTTGCCCTTTTGCCTGGTTGTTTGTGGCAATGTGGGGAACTGGCAGCCCGGTAGGAGCGTTTAGAAAACATCCTGTATGATGGAGGGCGTGATGAGAAGACAACATGGCTGGTTCACGGCCGTAATCCTGTTCTTGCTGCTGGTATTGGCGGCTTGTGGCGGGGCGATGACGGAACAGGAAGCGCAGCCGGAAACGGCGACGGATGTAGAAGCGACAGGCAGTGAGTCCATTGGCGATGTGTTGCCGACGCCCATCAGCGGCGCGAAAGCGCTGCCGACGCGGGCGAATGCTGCCGCCTTGATGCCAGATATTTTGCTGGTAGCGCCCCCGGATGCTTTAACGGCCGTAGACCTGATCACCGTCTCTACACAATTGGCGCTGCCCAATGCGCATTTTGCTCTAGTTTTATATGGTGCGGCCGACCATGCCGGTAGTTTTGATTTTACGCCGGATATGACGGCCGTTTCCGATACCCCAGACACCTTGAACCCACCACTTACCTTACCTGAAGCGTTAGCGGCTGGGCTGCAATTACCCGGCTGGCGGACTGATAGCGCGCCACGCCTGATTTTGCTGCTGGTGGATGAAACACAATTGCCGGATGAAGAGGTATTAACGCTGGCGGCAACGGCCGTGTCCCAAAACGCGCGCCTCTACATTTTGCAAACAGCAGAGTCGGCTGATTGGGCAGAGGTGGCGGCGGTGGGTAACGGCCGTGTCTTGCTGTTGCCTGATGATCCAACGCCAGATGATGTAGGTGGCGCTTTCACAACTCTCATCGCCGAAGTGTTAATCACACTATCCCCATAAAAGCCCTACGCCACACGCGGCGATTATCCCAGGAGGAGACGCTTATGTATCGAAGAAAAGTGAGATGGTGGGGTTTCTGGCTGATAATGATAGGCTTGCTTGTATTGGCAGCCTGTTCACAGCGCCAGCCTCAGGTGGTGGAAGTCACTCGCGTGGTGACGGAAACGGTAGTGGAAACGGTCACAATAGAAGTGCAGGCTATTGAGGTAACGCGGGTGGTGGTAGAAACGGTGACAATCGCACCAGGACTGGAATCGCCGGTTGACGAGCAGGAGATACAGCCGGGCGATTACCCATTTTCCAGAGACAGCGAGGGGGATGCTGTGCCCATACCCACGCCTATTAGTGGTTCAAAAGTTAGTGGGGGCGTTTCCCCATTGGCGGCGGCTGGCAGCACCGGGGAAGGGGTGCGAGCGGGTACGGCCGTGAACATTACGCTGGCTGAAAGCAGCCGCCTGATGGCTGGCGAGGTGGATGATAATCAGAATTGGGACGAGTATCTGGCTTATCTGCGGTCATACACGGCCGAAAATATCATTCCCCTGGACGTGAGCGAACGGCATATTATTCAAGTGGTGGATGCATTGGGGCGGCCTATGCCCGGTGTGCCGGTACAGATAACGGCGAATGGTGAGTTGGTGACAGAACTACGCACCTATAGCACTGGCACAACGATGTTTTTTCCACGTATCTATGGCAGCCAGACCGGGATTTATGAAGTGACGGCCGTATATGGGGAACAAACCATGGCAATGTCTCTGGCCGTGGGTGGGGCGGGGCAAAACCGGCGGTTGGCATTTGCCGGGGAGAGGGAAGAGGGTACGGCCGTGCCTCTGGATATTCTCTTGCTCATTGATGCCACCGGCAGTATGGCCGATGAAATTCGCCAGCTTAAAGACAACATGATCGCCATCGCTTTGCAAATTGACGCTTTGCCCGCCCGTCCCGATGTCCGATTTGGTTTTGTCACCTACCGTGACCGCGGTGACGACTTTCTGGTCAACACCTTCCCCTTTACAGCCGAATTAGAACCATTTGTAGGCGCTTTAGCCGCCATTGAAGCTCGCGGCGGCGGCGACTATCCCGAAGATTTACACGCCGGGTTGTCCAGCGCCCTCAACGATGTAACCTGGCGGCAGCAGGGCATCAGCCTCATCTTTTTAATTGCGGATGCACCGCCGCACCTGGATTACCCCGACCAGGAAAATTATGCCTTCCACTTACGACAGGCGACCGCACAGGGGATTAAAATTTACCCCATCGCCAGCAGCAGCCTGAACGCGCAGGGGGAGTACATTTTTCGGCAGTTGGCGCAGGTGACAAACGGCCGTTTCATCTTTCTGACGGATACCCCCGCTGATGCTGGCGACCTGGCCGAACCGACCTTTGCCGTGACTAACTACAATGTGGCTGACCTGGATGACCTGATTGTGCAGATTGTGGCGGCAGAACTGGCAGCGCTCAACCCCTAAAAAGGTAAGAGGTCGAGCTTTTACACTCGACCTCTTGCTATGGAAGTAAACGTATAACCTGTGAAGTAAACCAGGCAGGGCGCCCGCTTTACAACAACCCGATTCAACAACTCGCCAGGGCCGCCACCGTGGACATGGCTTAGGCCCAATATCCCTGGCAGGATATTAGCGCCACCCCGATAGAAAATTTGTTAAGTGAAGCCGTCTAAAAGCGCCGTCGGAGAGTTCAACTCTACCAATTAACTTTGGCTGCCGGGACTGCTCCTCAGAGCTATCACCAGGTCAAACCGCTTCTTTATGTGTTTGACTCGTCACGCCTGCTTTGTTACGGCGGCTTCTACATCTAATAATATGCGATAAGCCTATAAATAATAGTGTCAGATGTCATAGTGAAAATGTGACATTCATCAATCAGGTGTTTTCGGTGGGGGCGTCGGCATCATGGCCGTGCCGGATGCCTGACAGAAACGCTTTAGCGCCGGCAGTATACACCTCACGGCCGTCACGCAGCCGGTGGCGTACACTTTCGGTGGCTTCGGTAGCCTCAGTCAATACCGGTAGCTCGTAAAGCTCCACCAACACCCCACCCGTCCCTTTGGGATGCACAAAGGCTATCTTTTTGCCATCGGCGCTTACCGTCGGTTCTTCGTTGATCAGGGGTACATTTGCTGCTTTCAAGCGGGCCAATGTAGCTGCCATATCATCCACTTCAAAGCAGATGTGGTGCATCCCCGGCCCTCTTTTTTCCAGATAACGGGCTACGCCGCTGGTGGGGTCAATCGGTTCCAATAGTTCAATATCACTCTCACCCACCGGAATAAATGCCACGTCAACCCCCTGGTCAGGCACACGCTCCTGATGGCTGACATCCAGCCCCAGCGCTTCTGCCCAAAACGCCGTGCCTTCTTCCAATTTCGGTACCACAATGGCAATATGGCTTATTTTTTTGATCATGGGCCTGTTCCTGCTGTAGGGCGATTTTGCAAAATCGCCCTACGCTACAAATCTATATTTGGCTGATATTCGCCCCACACATCACGCAAGGTGTGGCAAATTTCACCCAGCGTCACGTCATTTTCCACGCAGGTGATGAGGAGCGGCATCAGGTTTTCCTGGGACACGGCCGTTTGCGCCAGTTGTCCGCGCAGTTCGGCCACTTTACCGTTGTCTCTGGCGGCGCGCAGTTCGGCCAGATGCGCCCGCTGCGCCGCTTCCATGGCCGGATCGAGCTTCATCATTTCAATGCTCAGTTTTTCATCTGTCTGCTCAAACTTATTCACACCCACCACAATTTCTTGTTTTGCTTCTAGCGCACGTTGGAACTGGTAGGCAGCTTCTTGAATTTCGCGCTGTACATAGCCGGTTTCAATGGCCGTCAACATGCCGCCCATATCATCAATGGTCTGGATGTAGACGGCGGCGCGGCTTTCCAGTTCATCAGTGAGATGCTCGATATAGTATGAACCGGCCAATGGATCAATGGTGTCGCCGACGCCGCTTTCGTAGGCAATGATTTGTTGGGTGCGCAGGGCGATTTGGGCGGCTTCGGCGGTGGGCAGAGCCAGGGCTTCATCACGGCCGTTGGTATGCAAACTCTGCGTGCCGCCCAACACTGCCGCCAACGCCTGCAAGGCCACGCGCACCACATTATTCTCCGGCTGCTGCGCTGTCAAGGTGCTGCCCGCCGTCTGCGTGTGGAAGCGTAACTGCCAGCTTTTGGGATTCTTCGCACCAAATCGCTCCCGCATGATTTTGGCCCACAAACGGCGGGCGGCGCGGAATTTGGCGATCTCTTCCAGGAAATTGTTGTGGGCATTAAAGAAGAAGGAAATCTGGTCGGCAAACTGGTCTACATCCAATCCAGCGTCTACGGCGGCCTGCACATAGGTGATGCCGTCAGCCAGCGTGAAGGCGATCTCCTGCACGGCCGTGCTGCCCGCTTCCCGAATATGATAGCCCGATACGGAAATAGTATTCCAATGGGGCACTTCACGGGCGCAGTAGTCAAACACATCGGTAATCAGCCGCATAGACGGCCGTGGCGGGAAAATATAGGTACCCCGCGCAATATACTCTTTGAGAATGTCATTTTGGATGGTGCCGCGCAGCTTGTGGGCGGGCACGCCTTGTTGTTTGCCCACGGCAATGACCATCGCCAGCAAAACAGCAGCAGGCGCGTTGATTGTCATGCTGATGCTGACCTTATCCAGCGGAATCCCGTCTAGCAAAATTTGCATGTCGCGCAAACTGGGGATGCTGACGCCCACTTTCCCTACCTCGCCCAAAGCCATAGGGTCATCAGCGTCATACCCAATCTGCGTGGGCAGGTCAAAGGCCACCGACAGACCGGTTTGCCCCTGCGCCAGCAGGAATTTGTAGCGTTGGTTAGACTCTACGGCCGTGCCAAAACCGGCATACTGGCGCATGGTCCAAAACCGCCCCCGGTACATGGTTGGCTGCACCCCCCGTGTAAACGGGTATTCGCCGGGAAAGCCTGACTTTTCTTCGTAATCCGGCTCCGGGTAAGGTGGCAAATAGATAGGATCAATTTTAATGCCAGATGAGGTGCTAAAGGGGGATTTGCGTTCGGGGAAACGTGTACGGGTCGGGTTGAGCACCCGCTCTTCCCATTCTCTTTTGCGGTCTGTTAGTGGTTTCATAGGGGAGATTATACGTTACTTAGTAAGCATCTAAAAACTATCTCCCATTTTTCGGGGACGAATGGTGTAATT